>DYFK01000001.1:104968-394714 GCA_020725265.1 Hydrogenophilus sp.
CCCGATCGATGACGTAGACCAGCAACAGCGCGAACATCAATCCACGCCTGCCATCCTCGTTCAACCGAGCCAGAAAGGCCACGGCCAGGAACCAGATGAAGAACAGCGTCAATGCATGCCACCGGTAGGTCGCGCGCATGTTCTTGATCCCGGGAACCGATTCGTACGCACGGTCGAGGCCGAAATCGAAAACGCCGGCTTCCCTGGGCATGTGGTACTGGTTTAACGGCTTACCCGGCACGTCCGCATCCAAGCGCCGCGCGTCATACTTCAGGGACGGTCCCAGCGACAGCAGGAAGGAGAAGGCCAGCAGAAGCGCGGCCAGCCCGCGCCAACACGGTGCAAGGCGGGAATGGAAAAGGCCAAGCAGGAGAATCACCAGCGACAGACCAAGATAGCTGCCGATCGCCAAGCTACCGTCTCCATAATGCTTTTCTGCCTCATATTTCACGGTCAGGCCAAGCGTATCGGCAAGCCAATGGACTCCCGAACCGGGATGCAGAACGAAATACAGATCCAGCCCCATCGATCTGAACACGTCCGCGTTCTGCAGCCTGAGTTCATCCAGGGCAGGCACATACGCCTTCATCAGAACATAGGCCGTACCGAACGCCAGTACATACAGCGCGCCCGCCCAGGCCAGACGCGCCAACGGCAACCTCGTTGCCGCTCCATTCCCGAGACTGGCATGGACGACGAAAAAGATGCCCAGCACGAAGAACATGACATAGGTATAACCGTCCAGGAACAGCGCGAACACCACGCCAGCGATGAAACCCAAGCCATGCAGGAATCGCTTTCGTGGTCTAGCCGCCGTATCCATGACCACGGAAAAACAGACCAGGGTGAGATAGGCATAGGCCGGCAACATGGCCATGCCATATGCCAACGCGGCATAGCTGGCATGCAGGATCAGGAACGGCGACGACAGATAGCTGGCGGCCATGACGTACGACAGCACCCTGCCCGCTCCGAACCGCCTCGACAACCCGACCGCGCCCCAGAACGCGAACGTCAGGAAAATCATGCTGGTCAGGCCGTAGGAATCGATGCCGCTCAAGGGTAGTAGCTTGAGCAGCAAGGCCTGGAGATAGGCATAGGAAGCCCCGAACACAATCGGTGCCCCGAACGGGTACCCCATATGGGACGGATAGGACAGGAACCCACCGGTGGCCAGGGATTGGGCAAAACCGATCTGCCACTCGACGATGCCAAGATGACCGAGCATCGTGAAAGGCACCGAGCCATATACCAGATAGACGAAGACCAGGCAGGACAGAAGCAAGAGTGCGTCACGGACGCGTACACGCCGCGTCAATGGCGGGTCAGATCGGTCCGAGAACGTCGGGATGTGGGCGCTCATGCCAAGGTATCGGCGGTAGGTTCGTTGAACACGCGCAGTGGCCCCGCGGTCTCTTCCAGCGCCAGCAACCGGGCCGAGCCACCCCAGCCGGTCAGTAGCGAAGCGAAATGCCCGACCGCCGAAAGCATCGGCTCCGCCTTGCCGATCGAGCGTATCGTCCGGATCAAGACTCCGGCGTAATTTTCCGCCGTGAATACGCGCCTGGCCCATTCGCGCCCCATTCCGGCAAGGGAATGGCGAAAAACCGGATCCTCGGCCAGCCGTTCCAGCGCCATCCGGATTCCTCGAAGTTCGTCGACCGGATCGATCTTGACCACGCAGTCATCGGGTAGCTCGCGATAGAAGCCGGTGTCGGTCACCAGCGTCGGCTTGCCGTGCAACAGGGACTCGATGGCGGAAGCGGAAGCCGCTTCGAGGCTGGGCCAACGCAGGCAACTGACCACATCGGCGCGCGCGAATGCCCTGGTCAGCTCGTGCTGGCCGACTTCTCCGGAAATGACCAGATCGACCCCGCGCTCCGCGGCCAGGGCTGTGAGCGAGCGAGCCGTCTCCGCCTCGATCTTCCCGACCAGGCGATAGCGCACCCGATCACGCAGCGACGCACTGTCGCCGATCGCCCGGATCATGCTCGCGACCCGCTTGTTCGGATTCACGTGTCCGATGGTCAGCAGATGCAACTTGCCATCGTCAGCGGATGGCGCCGCGCCACCGGATTCATCCGGCACCGCGTCATAGGCAAGGGGCGCGACAAGAACCGGCCCCGGGCAGGACCGAAGGACCCGATCCAGTCCCCAGCGACTATGGGTGACAACCGCTCTCGCCATGGCGCAAACCCACTCGGTCATCGGCGACGCGTCGCGCGTACCATCGATGAACGACGCACTGTCCGGATAGGCGAAGAAACGGTCGGCGACATCCTTGCCGTACCAGGAGTCGAGGACTGCCAGTGCCTGTTCCCGGCGCGTGCCCGACCAGCCGTAAAACAGGTGACCAAGAAAGAAATCGTGCAGACAAACGATGCCGGGATGGCCCGGCAACCACTCCATGCAGCCGCGATGGAATTCCAGATTGTCGCCAATCTGATAGATCAGGGCGTCCGCCCCTTCCACATGTCGGCGTAGCCCCCGGGCGTCATTCCAGGGTACGGCGGACACGCCGAAATCATGCGTGTCGGTATCGAGCAGACTTGCATCCTCGGTCCGCGCCACGGTGACGGCATGACCCTGGGCGATCAAGGCGCGGCTGACCAGGCTGGCCATGCGCCCGATCGCGGATGCGGTGGTCGCGGGGGTGAACAGGACGAGTTTCATTTCAACAACATCTCCACCGTGCTCGGCCAATCGACGCCGATAGCGAGCCACGAAGCCCGCGCCGCCTCGCCCAAATCGCGGGTGCGCATGGGGTTCCGGAAAACCATGTCGATCGCCCCGGCGAGCGCCGCCGCTGTCGGCTCCACCACCCATCCGGTCTCGCCATGCCTGGCCAGACCGAGCACGCCGCCACTATCGGTTGTCGACAGGATCGGCTTGCCCGCCGTCGCCGCTTCCATGGCGACATAGCCAAGCGAGTCCTCGTCGAACGGCAGATAGGCCACGGCGGCGGATTCGTTCACGTAGCGGGCGTAGGTTTCCCTGGGCAGGAAGCGCAGATCGAGCTCTACGCGATCCGCGAGTCCCAATCGTTCCACGGCCTCGCGAAGCCGCTCCGCATCAGCGGGATGGTCCGGCGGACCGGCGATGACCAGCCTGGCCTCGCGACCTGCGCTGGCCATGGCCTCCAGCAGCAGATGCTGACGCTTCATGCCATTCACCCGGCCACCGGCGAACACATAGTTGCCGGCCTGCCCGCCCGCGAACCGCTCCGGATCGTTGACCGGCGGCGGCAATACCCGGGCCGCAATGCCGTTGTATTTGGCCAGTCGGGCACGGGTCACTTCCGAGTTGGTATAGATGTGGCGGCTTTCCGCGAAACATTCCTGGTCGGCATTGCGGATCAGGTCGCGAATTTCCTCGCCTTGCGGGCCGTGAGGCAGATTGGTCTGGCCGGCATCGAACAGATCGTAGGCCTGACGGTATTGATGCAGCAGCCATAGCGTCTTGCGCGCGTGCCGGATCAGATAAGCGGGAAATTTCAGGGCGATGACGTGATCGACGTTCCAGAGCTCCAGCGCGCGGACCATCAGCATCTGGGACGGGATACGCGTGGCCGGCTCCCATTGGAAAGGGATGCGCAGGCTTTCCGCTTCGTGGCCGGCCAGGACCAGATTCCGGACCAGATGCGTCGCAAGCTCCTCGGCGCCGCCCCAAACGAACGGCGCCATGTTGTTGACCACCAGTACTTTCATTTCGACTCCACCGGATCGCCCCGGAAACAGGGACTGCCCGCTGCCGGAAAAGACGTGCGCGACGGGCTACGGGGCAGCCTCATGCCAGCAATCTCCGCAGTGCATGCCCCCAGGAAATACCCAGCTCGCCAAGTCGGGCCTGGGCACGCGCGCCCATCGCCTCGCTGGCGGCGCGATCCAGATACAGCCTGTCCATCGCCTCGGCGATGGCTTGTGGAGTCGGCTCGACCACGTAACCGTTGTCGCCATCCCGCGCCAACTCCAGAACGCCACCGGAATCGGTCGTGGTCAGCACGGCCTTGCGCGCATGGGCGGCCTCGACGCTGGGATAACCATAGGAATCCTCATCATGCGGCAGATACGCGGCGGCCAGACAGTCCGCCAGGTATTCGACCTTTTCCTCCTCGCTGATCCAACGATCCTCCAGCGTCACCCGCTCACGCGCGCCCGACTCGGCGATCTGCCGGCGCAGGCTCGCCGGGTAATCCGATCCGGCACTGGTGCCGCACAGACGCAGGCGGACGGGAGTACGGGTATGGCGCATCGCCTGGATCAGCAAATGCTGGCGTTTGTGGTGCTCCAGACGGCAAATGCAAACGATTTCGTCGTTGTAACCCCGGCAATGGAAGCGCTCCGACTGGAACACCGGGGGATACAACACTTCGCCATCGACCCGGTTGAACTGCTTGAGGCGATCCGCGACCACCCTGGAGTTGGTGAATATCCGCTTCGACTCGCGTAGCCCGGCATCGTCGGCGGCACGCAGGGCATCCCGAATGCCACGATGTTTCAGGTCGTCGGGAAAACCTCGATAAGGACTGTTCCAGAGATCGTAATAAGCCCGGATATGGTGGATGAACCACAGTACCTTGTGGCGATGCGGAATCAGATGGGCCTGAGGCCGGAAACAGATGATGCGGTCCGCCGCGTCCAGATCAACCCAGCGGTAGGCCGCCATCTGGCGAAACAGCAGCTCCGGCGTATCGACCTGCGGAAGATAGACCCGCTCGACCTGGTGCCCCTCTTGCTCCAGATGAAACTGGAGCCACTCGACGATGTTCCGCGCGCCACCATGAACAAATGGGACAAAAGACGAACACAACGCGATCTTCATGATTCAGGACAGGAGCGAAGCCAGGGCGCCGGCGATCCTGTCGACATCCGCACGGGACAAATCCCGATGTGTCGGCAGATTGATGCCCCGCTGGGCCCAGACATCGGCCACCGGGTAGGACGCGTCGGATCGATAGGGCGGCATCACGTGCATGGGATGGAATACGGGTCGGGTTTCGATCCCGGCTTCATCCAGACGGCGCATGACCTCGTCCCGCCTCGATGCCTCCCCCTCGCGCAGGAAGATGTTGTACATCCAGTAGACGTGCCGCGCCCAGGAGGCCTGCCCGGGCAAAACGATCCGCTCGCCAAACCCGGCCAGCGCCTGATCGTACCAGCCGGCCAGCCGGTGCCTGTCGGCGAGCGCTTCGTCGATCATCTCCAGTTGCGCCAGACCGATCGCGGCCTGGATGTTGGTCATCCGGTAGTTGTAGCCGACCACGGGAAACCAGTAGCGGCGCGCCGGATCCATGCCCTGGCCGCGGAACAACCTGAGGCGCGCGGCCAGTTCGTCATCGTCGGTGGTGACCATGCCCCCCTCGCCGGTGGTGATGATCTTGTTGCCGAAAAAGCTGAACGTCGCGCACGTGCCCAGACCACCAACCCGACGGCCACCAACCTCCGCGCCATGCGCTTCGGCGGCATCCTCGACCACCCACAAACCATGACGTCGCGCGATCGCGTCGATTGCCGCCATGTCCGCCGGATGCCCGTACAGGTGCACCGGGATGATGCCGCGCGTCTTGTCGGTGATCCTGCGCTCGATGTCCTCCGGATCGAGATTCAACGTGCCCGGCTGGACGTCCGCAAGCACCGGGGTCGCCCCGCAGTAACGGACCGCGTTCGCGGTCGCGATATAGGTCACCGTCGGCACGATGACCTCGTCGCCAGGCCGAAGATCCAACGCCACCAGCGCAAGGTGGAGCGCGGTCGTGCCGTTGTTGGTGGCGATCGCGTGACGAACGCCACAGTACCGGGCGAATGCTTCTTCGAAAGCGGTAATGTATTTTCCGATTGAAGAAATCCAGTTGCTGTCGAGGCAATCGAGCACGTATTTCTTCTCGTTGCCCGCCAATCTGGGTTGCGCCACGAAAATTCTATCCATGATCCACTCTATGCATTGTCAACACCCTGGCGGGAACCCCGACGGCGGTCGCCCGGTCGCCGATGTCTGAAATGACGACCGCGCCCGCGCCGATCACGGCGTATTCGCCAATCACGATTTCCGGGATCACCTTGCAACCGATACCGAGCAGACTCCCGTCCCCCACCGACACGTTACCCGCCAACGCCGACTGTGGGCCGATGTGAACCGCCCGGCCGATCCGGCAATCATGGTCCACCACCGCACCGGTATTGATGATGGCCAGATCGGCGATGACGCTATCCGCGTTGACCACCGCGCCCGCCATGATCGCAACCCCGGCGCCAACAACCGCGCTTGGCGAAATCACCGCGTTCGGACTGACCGCGTTCACCAGTTCATAGCCGAGCGTGTTGCCCAGCCCCGCCAATCGATCACGCAGGCGTCCATCGCCGATCGCGACGAACAAGCGGTTGTATCCAGCCTCGCGCAGGTCGGCGAGATGATCGTCGCCAACCCGCACGGGCACACCCAGACAGGACTCCGTCGCATTCGCTCCGGCGATGCAGAAAGCCACCGTTTCCCCCATCGCGCGCAACAGTTCGATGCAGACCTTGGCATGCCCGCCCGCGCCAACCATCACGATCTCACGCCTCATGACGCCCCCTCCAGACCGGCCCTCGCCCACGCGGCGGAGTGCGGTCTGGCGAAAAACAGGTTCATGGACTCGGCCCCCGCGCCGCCATCGCCTGGCAGCGGAGTCAGTTCGCCGGAATGCTCGTCGATCATCATGGGCTGGAAACCGAGTGCCGCGAACCCGGCGAACCATTGTTCGGCGGTCAGCCCGGCGCGCTCGATGTGGGATCGTCCGAATTCGACGATCAATCCGACATCCGGATTGTTGGCGAGCACCGATCTCGCGCCATCGATCACATCCGCCTCGGCGCCTTCGACATCGATCTTGATCAGGGTCACCGAGATATCCGAGCCGATCGCATCGTCCAAACGCATCACCATGACCTCCGCGGCGGCTCCGGTCGCGGCCTGTCGGGCCAGCGGGAACAGGGAATGGTGTCCGCTGGTGGCGCCCAGATATAACGTCCTCGGCCCATTTTCGCGGGACAATGCCACGGGGTGGACCTCGGCCAGATCGGAAACGCCATTGATCCAGAGCGTCCTTTCCAGCAATGCCCGCGTGACCTGGCAGGGTTCGAACGCCAGTATGCGGCCATGCCCCCGCAGCGCGCGGGCCGCCGCCAGCACGTGCATGCCGACATTGGCGCCGGCATCGATGAAGTGGTCGCCCGGCCGCAAATACCGCTCGATCAGGCATCGAACGCCGGGCTCCAGCTCGCCTCGATCCAGCAGGATCGCCAGCAAGGCGGGATCGGTGGCGGCGCAGAGCACATAACCCACCTCCGTACGAACCAGCACTTCCCCGGCGCCGCAATTGACGGCGACCCTCCGGGCCGCCGCGAGGCCGTAAGCTTCCATACGGTCCAGTTGCGGCTTCATGTCGACCAGGGACTGGCGGGCCGCCAACAGTTCAGCCGCAACGTCTCGTTGCTCGTCAAGAACCCGGTCGACCCGCCCGGACAACGCCGCGACCGGCGCCAACCCTTCGATCAGGGCATCGACCCGCCGAGCCTGCAAGACCCCGGTTTCCGATATTTCCCGGGACAATTCTTTCCACGACGCGGAGCTGACATCACTCGCATGATCGACCCGAGACTCGACACCCGCGAGCCTGGCGGCTAGATCGACCGACGCTGCCCGCGCCTCGCCGATCGAACCCGCGAGTTCCGCCTGTCCGGCCCGGAGGCAGGCGACCTCCTGGCGGAGCGCTTCCAGCAAATGCCGGTTATCGAAACGCGACTGCGCGCCATCGAGGAAATACGTTCTCAGCCGGGACAGGACCGGCTCCGAGACGGTGAACAAGGCTTGAAACAGTCGATCACGAAACCTGGCGCGCGGGCCACCAGCGCATCCAGGATCATCCGGCTTCCTGATGTCTTCGCCGGCCACGGGCATCGTATTTTTCCTTTCCAGGTTGGCGATGAACACGTCGACATCCACGCCATCCCTGACCACCCGGTTTCCGATCCAACGGTCCGCCGCTGGCGCGCTCGACGAGGCCTGTCTGGCCGCCTCATCCGCATCCTCGATGGCGCGAGCGTCGGGGCGCGGCCTCATGTACAACCTTTCGGCGACACCATGAACGCCAAGCACACGGCTGAGCGCGATGCATCGCGCCCGCAAGGCCGGCCGCGCATCAATGAAATCGATCAATCTGAACAACGGCATGCCGACCCAGGCGGAAGTATTGGGGAGATCACCAGAAGGTGGTCACGCCACCATGCCGTCGCGATGATGGACTGCGCGACAGCCCATACCGTCGCCAGGAACGAATGACGATCGTCACTCATGAGTCCAGCACATCCGCGTACACCGCGATCGTCCGCTCCGCGCAACGATCCCAGGTCGCGCGCCTTGCGATCTCGACACCCAACCGGGTCGCCGACGCCCGCCAGGTATCGTTCTCCAGCAGATTTCGCAATCCCTCGCGCATCGCGTCGTGATCCTCGGGATCGACCAGCCATGCGGCGCCATCGGCCACTTCCGGCAGGGAAGACCGGTTCGCCGCAAGGATCGGCACGCCGCTGGCCATGGCCTCGAGAACCGGCAGGCCATAGCCTTCGTAGATCGATGGGTAGCAGAACGCATGAGCACCGGCATAGAGGCTGGGTAGATCGGCATCCGGCACGAACCCCAGATGCCGGACCCAGCCGGATCGCCCACCGCGTTCCAGTCGCGCGAGAATGTCGTCGTTGAGCCAGCCGGGCGCCCCGGCCAGGACCAATGGAAAGTCTTGCCGCAGCCGATCGGGCAAGACCTCATAGGCATCCAGCAATTCGATGATCTTCTTCCTTGGCTCCACCGTGGATACGCACAAGGCGTAGCGTTTCCAGCCCAAGCCATATCGACCGAGCACCGGTCGCGCTTCCGGTTCGGTGCGTGGATGGAAAGCGGCGGATACACCAAGGTGAACGGCCGTGACCTTGGTGTTCGGCCAGCCGAAATAATCGATCACTTCGCGCCGCGCGAACTCCGAATCGACAAGGATGTGATCGGCCCGCCTCAGCGTCCTGGACATTTCCAGATCGAACAGTTTCCTGCGCGCGTCGGGGTGCGACTCCGGAAACCGGTAGATGGAGAGATCGTGCACCGTCGCGATGGAACGCCCCGGAAAATCAGGCAGAAAAAAGTTGGGGGAGTGATAAAGATGGTCATCGAAATGTCGCAACAGATGTCGACGCCAGGTCTGCATCAGCAAGCTGTAACCTTGCACCGCCCAGATCTGGCCCGACAGCTTTTTCCTGAGTCCGAGCACGGCCCCGTTCGCGAAGCGGGAGGGTGTCACGGCGGGCGCCGGCCGCCGCCCCCCCGTCAAACTCGCCAGGTCGGAAGCCCAGCCCGCCATCGCCAGCAGGCGCAGATCATCGATGCGCGCGTTCGCGGCCAGCCTCGAAGCCAGCTCCCAGGCGTAGCGTCCGATCCCGGTCAGCGGTGGAAAGATCGCATCCACCGCGAAGATCACCTTCATGTCTCCACCTCGAGCATCCAGCGCAGCGTATCGACCAGGGGAATGTCATCAAGCTGTCCGGTGGCCTGATCCAGCTTGTCCCTCGATCCCGACAATCGCCTGACTTCATTCCGCCGCGCATAGGTGGGATTGACGCGCACCGGCATGCGATAGCCGGTGATGTCCGCCATCAGTTCCAGCACTTCGGTCGGGCTGTATGCGCGGCCGGAGCAGATGTTGTAGACCTCGCCCGGCACGCCGGACGCCAGCAGGGCCCGATACCGCGCCGCGACCACGCGCACGTCGGAAAAATCGCGAACGACATCAAGATTGCCCAGTTCGATCACAGCGGCGCGCCGCCGGTAATGGCCGACGATCTTGGGCAACAGAAAGCTTTCCGATTGTCCTACACCGCTGTAATTGAACGGCCGCGCGATGATGACCGGCAGTTTGTCCAGCCACAGCCGCGACATATGTTCCATCGCCAGCTTGCTGACGGCGTAATCGTTGACCGGCGCGACCGGCGTTTCCTCGTCGATCGATTCGACATCGGCATTGCCGTATACGTTGGCGCTGCTCGCCAGCAGGACCGCGCGCGGGATGGCCGGACCACTGGCAAGCGCCGCCAGCAAATTGCGCGTGCCGATGATATTGACCCGGTAAATGGCCTCGACATCGTCATGTTCGACGAAGGAAATCGCGGCCAGATGGACGACGACATCGGGCCGGATCGCCGACACGGCCCGACGCGTGGCGACGGCATCGAGCAGATCGACCCGATTCTCGCCATCCCTCAAGCCATGCACCTCATAACCGGCGCGTTCGAGTTCCGCCGCCACGTAACGGCCGGTGAATCCCCTGATGCCGGTCACCAGGGCACGACCACCAGCTCCCACCATCGGCATCACCCGGCCTTTCCCTCAAGCCACGCGCGCGGAGCAGGCGGGAACACGGGTTTCAGAGGGAAAATCGCGCCGGATCGGTCAAATCCGGCCAGATCGATCTCACGGCAACGGCCCGGCGGTGAAACGTCCGGATTATCCGGATCGACTTCGGAAGCGCACGAACGAGCCATCCTGATCCGCCGATCAGTGGTAATCCATGGCCTTGTAGCCATGATTGCGGACCAGCTCATCGCGGCGCGCGGATTCGAGATCGGCGCGCGCCATTTCCGCGACCAGTTCGGCGAAACAGGTCTTCGGTGACCAGCCCAGCTTTTCACGCGCCTTGCTGGCATCGCCAAGCAGGGATTCCACCTCGGTGGGGCGGAAATAACGCGGATCGACCGCCACCACGGCCTGGCCAGGATCTCCTTGCGGACGATCGGTCCAATAGCCTTTCTCCTCGACACCACTTCCCCGCCAATGGATCGTCATGTCGAGTTCCTTCGCCGCGGCGTCGACGAAATCGCGCACGCTGTACTGCGTCCCGGTGGCGATGACGAAGTCCTCCGGCCGCTCCTGCTGGAGCATCAGCCATTGCATTTCCACGTAGTCGCGGGCGTGTCCCCAATCGCGTCGTGCATCCAGATTGCCGAGATAAAGGCAATCCTGCAGGCCGAGCTTGATGCGCGCCAGAGCCCGGGTGATCTTGCGGGTGACGAAGGTCTCGCCTCGTATCGGCGATTCGTGGTTGAACAGGATGCCGTTACAGGCATACAAACCGTAAGCCTCACGGTAGTTGACGGTAATCCAGTAGGCATACAGCTTGGCCACCGCGTAGGGACTGCGCGGGTAGAACGGGGTGTTCTCGGTCTGTGGTGTCTCCCGAACCTTGCCGAACAGTTCGGAAGTGCTGGCCTGATAGAAGCGGGTTTTTTTCTCCAGGCCGAGGATGCGGATCGCCTCCAGCAAGCGCAGGGTTCCGATGGCGTCGGAGTTGGCGGTGTACTCAGGTTCCTCGAACGACACCGCGACATGCGACTGCGCGGCCAGGTTGTAGATCTCATCCGGCTGGACCTGCTGGATGATGCGGATCAGGCTGGAACTGTCGGTCAGATCGCCATGATGCAGAAAGAAGTGGCGATCGGCCTCGTGCGGATCCTGATAAAGATGATCGATTCGATCGGTGTTGAACAAGGAGGAGCGACGCTTGATGCCGTGAACCTCATACCCCTTGCCCAACAAGAACTCGGCAAGATAGGCCCCATCCTGTCCTGTCACTCCCGTAATCAGCGCGACTTTGACTTTATCCGTATTCATTTTCCTGGCAGTGCAATATTAGAAGTATGAAGATGAGCGGGCGATCGAATCACGATAGCCTGAATCCATCGAAATTGTTTCATTATCCAACTTTTCCATCCCCGTCCGCGACCGTGTCGCGCGCCGGCGAGCCATAACGCGCCAGGCATTCATGCACCTCGCCCGCCGCCACGATGCGCCCCTCATCCAGGACCAGAGCCTTGTTGCAGAACTGGGTCAGGATGTCGGAATTGTGCGAGGCGATGACCAGAATCGAGACCTGATCGATCAGGCGTGTGATCCGGACTTGCGCCTTCTTCAGAAAACTGGCGTCCCCGGCGCCGATCATTTCGTCCATCAGCAGGATTTCCGGCGTGATCGCGGTCGATACCGCGAACGCCAGGCGCAGCAGCATGCCCTGCGAATAGGCGCGGACCGGCAGGTGCAGATATTCACTGAGTTCGGTGAATTCCTCCACTTCCGGGATCAGCCGGATCGCTTCCGCCTTGGTCAGACCGAGCACGATGCCGCGCAGGATGATGTTGTCGTAGCCGCTGGCATCCATGTCCATGCCCAGCATGATGTCGGTCAGCGACGACACCCGGCCCTCGATCCGGATGTCGCCGGCGGTCGGCTCGTAGACGCCGGACAGCACCCGCAGCAACGTGGTCTTGCCGGCGCCGTTGCGACCGATCAGGCCGATGCGGTCGCCATCGCGCAAGGTCAGGTCGATGCCGCGCAACGCATGCACGCGGAAGCCGGACAACCCGGATGCCTCGACCCGGCGCTGCTCCTGCTGGGCATAGCGGAACAGAATGTTGAGCAGGCCGCGCGAGCGGGACGTGAACACGGGAAAGTCGACGGTGACGTCGCGCAGTTCGATCTTCGCCATGGCCGCGCCTACAACCAGTAGACGATGCGCCGGCGCACCGCCACGTAGAGAACGTAAAAGACCACGGCCAGTACCGCCTGGATGCCGAGCACCGTCAGCCAGGCCTGGGCCGAAGCCGCCTCGCCGAGCAACGGCGCCCGCAGGATCTCCAGATAGCTGGCCAGCGGATTGAGATGGACCAGCCATTGCGCCCGTTCGGTCAACTGTTCCGGGCGCCAGATCACCGGCGTCACGAAGAAGCTGATCTGCATGATGCTGGCGACGATCATCGGGATGTCGCGGTAACGGGTCGCCACCGCGCCCAGGATCGCGATGACGAAACTGGCCGCGAGCATGGTGACGGCCAGACCGAGCAGGAACGCCAGCCAGTCGACCTGGGCGAAATGCCCCGACCACAGCAGCACCGCCAGGATCACCACCATGTTGTGGGCAAGCAGGATGCTGTTGCGCCAGACCACCCGGAAGACGAAGGCGATCTTGGGATAGGGCGTCTGCTTCAGGAAGGCGTCGGCGCTGGTATAGACCGTGCAACCCTCGTTGATCAGGGTCGACAGGTACGTGAAGATGATGTGGCCGGCGCAGAAATAGGGCAGGTATTCCTCCACCGAAATCTTGAACAACTGCGCGCCGACCAGACCGAAGGCGACGATGAAGATGGCGGTGTTGAGCGTGATCCAGACCGGCCCGATGAACGAGCGCCGGTACTGTTTGAGAATGTCGTTCCAGCCCAGATAGGTCCAGAATCGCCAGTTCAGGACCGACTGGACGACATCGTCACGCAGACGGCGCGCCTGGCTGGTCTGGCTGGAAACCGATACCGGCATGAATGCTCCCTATTCCTTATCGATCCGGTTGCACGGCATGCTGGTGGCGCGCTTCTCCACACCACTCGCCACATCGCTCACAGCACATCCGCGAACCCCCGTCGTGTCTTCTGGAACCAGGCGAAACCGAGCCAGGCGACCGCCAGACTGACCGCCAGGCCAAGCCCGAGCGCGCCCCAATCCGGCATTTGTCCCCAGATGGTGACCGCGCGCGCCTGTTCGATCAGGTGGGCGAGCGGATTCAGGTACATGATCGCGCGGTAGTCCTCGGGCAGCGCGGTGACCGGATAAAAGATCGGCGACAGGAACATCAGCACCGTGGTCGCCACGCCGACGGTCTGACCGACATCGCGCAGATAGACGCCGAGCGAGGCGAACAGCCAGGCCAGGCCCAGGGTCAGGAACACCAGCGGCAGCAGCACGACGGGCAGGAACACCACGGTCCATTGCAGGTCGTGGTTGACCAGCGCGTAGAACCCCAACAGCACGGCCAGGCTGACGGCGGCATGGAACAGCGCGGCGGCGAACACCACCCAGGGCAGGATTTCCAGCGGAAACACCACCTTCTTGACGTAGTTGGGATTGGCCAGCACCAGGCCGGGCGCGCGGTTGATGCATTCGGCGAACAGGTTGTAGACGATCATGCCGGCGAACAGGACGATGGCGAACTCGGTCTTGCTGTCCGACCCGGACTGCCAGCGCGCGTTGAAGACGACGCTGAAGACGAAGGTGTAGACGGTCAGCATCAGCACCGGGTGAAAGAACGACCAGACGATGCCGAGCACCGAACCGCGATAGCGGCCGACCACCTCGCGGCGCGCCATCTGCGCGATCAGATCGCGGTGGCGCCAGACGCTGGCGACCATGGCGCTCGGGGAAATTTCGAAACGTTGCATGAGGGCCGAAAGGATAAGGCGGATGCCGGCGAAAACCGGCATCCGCCCATGACACGATCGCGCGCGTTCAGACGGTCGCGGCGGAGCGGCGATGCGCCAGCGCCGCCCGGACCAGCCCGATCAGGGCCAGGTAGAGCCCGGCGCCGGCCAGATAGGACGGGTAATACCTGGCGACCGAGGCCAGATACGCGGTCGCCGTCATGTCGCCGAACATCCCGGAAAAGGCCCAGAAGGTCAGATTGGAAATCAGGAAGGCAAGGCTGACCGCCGTCAGCGCGACCACGCCTAGGATCGCGGCGGCGTGCGTCAGCGGCCGCGCCGGCTGCCGGGCCAGCCAGCGTCCGGCCAGCCAGAGCGTGGCATAGGTCGGCAGCAGCCCCCAGTAGGCCGGGGTCAGGCACCAGGCCGCCTCGGCGGCGGTTTTCGCCAGACTCACGTCGATGACCACCGCCAGGGCGATGCCGGCGGCGAACCAGACCCAGGTTCCCAGCCACAGCCCGCCCAGCAGGAACACGGCCAGCGAAGCGTCCGGCAGGGACACGTCGGAACCGAAATGGCCGACGCGGGTGACGGCCATCAACAGCAACAGCGCGGCGGCGGTGTACAGGCGGGTTCGGGCGGACATGACGCACTCCAGGAAGGAAATCGGTGCCAAGGATAGCCCAGCCGGAGTCCCTCGCCTACAATCCCCGCCGCTACAGGTGCCCTGATCCGACGGTCAGGGTGAAACGGGAACGAGGTGCGGAGCGTGTCTCCCAGGCCTCGGCTGCCCCCGCAACGGTAAGCGCCCCGGAAATCTCCTTTCCGGCCGGACGCCCATCACGCCACTGTCGTTTGACGGGAAGGCGGGCGTCCCGCGAGCGCGAGCCCGGAGACCGGCCTGCGGCGTTGGTGCGCGGGTCGCGGAGGGCGGCCACCGACGAACCCGGTCCCCGCGGCCTTCGGCCGCCGCCCCGTTCCCGACCCGCGCGTGTGCATTTCCGGCGGGGTCGCCGGGAACGAGAGGATCCTTCATGCAACGCAAACCCCTGGCCGTCGCGACCGGCCTGCTGTTCGTCGCCATCGCCGCGCCCACGCGCGCCGATACCCTTCCCCTGCTCGATCAGATCGTGGTCACCGCCAGCCGGCTGCCGGAGCGGCGCGCCGAGGTCGCCGGCGACGTCTCGGTGCTCACCCGCGCCGACATCGAACGCGCCGGCCAGGCGACGCTGACCGAGCTGCTGGCCACCCTGCCCGGCGTCGAGATCACCCGCAACGGTGGCGCCGGCGCCGTCACCAGCGTGTTCCTGCGTGGCGCCAACCGCAATCACAGCCTGGTGCTGGTCGATGGCGTGCGCATGACTTCGGCCAGCCTGGGCAGCGCCCGGCTCGAACACCTGCCACTGGAACTGGTCGAGCGCATCGAGGTGGTGCGCGGCCCGATGAGCACGCTGTACGGTTCCGAGGCGATCGGCGGCGTCATCCAGATCTTCACCCGGCGCGGAGGCGGCGCGCCGCGCGCGCATGTCCGCGCCGGCCTCGGCGGCCTGGGGCTGGCCACGCTCGACGCCGGCCTCACCGGCGGCGCCGACGGCCTGCGTTACGCGCTGTCGGTCGGTCACGCCGAGCAGGACGGCCAGTCCGCCAGCAACCCGGACGCCGGACCGTGGACCTACAACCCGGACAAGGACGGCTACCGCAACCGGCGCGCGGCGCTGTCGCTGGAATATGACCTGGACGCCCGCCATGTTCTGTCGCTGCGCGGCCTGGCCAGCGACGGCCTGAGCCAGTTCGACGACGGTCTCGGCTTTTCCGGCGAGACCGTCGACAGCCGCGCCCGCGCCCGCCTGGGCAACGCCGGCGTCGGCCTGACCAGCAGGCTGGGCGCTGACTGGACCAGCAGCCTGCGCGCCGATTACGCCTACGAGAACGTGCGCACGCACGGCAACGGCTACGCCAGCCACATCACGCTCGACCAGTGGCAGCTCGGCTGGCAGCTCGACGGCCGTACCGCGCCGGGGGATTGGGTGTTGCTGCTGGAGCGGCTCGACCAGAAGGTCGGCGGCGACGTCGGCTACGCGCGCGACCGGCGCGAGCGCGACGCCATCCTGCTTGGCTGGCGCCGCGATTTCGGTCGCCACCGGCTGCACGCCAACGCCCGCCATGACGACGACAGCCAGTTCGGCGGCCACGCCACCGGCGGCTTCGGCTACGGCCTGCGCCTGACCCCGGCCTGGCGCGCCGAGCTGGCCTGGGGCAGCGCCTACCGGGCGCCCGCCTTCGACGATCTGTACTGGCCGGGCGGCGGCAATCCGGAGCTGCGGCCGGAAACCGCGCGCAACCTGGAGGCCGCCGTCAAACACCAGGCCGGCGACCGGCTCGTCAGCGCGACCGTCTACCGCAATCGCGTCGAGGACCTGATCCAGTGGGCGCCCGGCCCCGGCGGAAACTGGCGGCCGGACAACATCGCCCACGCCGATCTGCGCGGCCTGACCCTGGCCTGGCGGGATCGCCTCGGCGACTTCGACGCGCGCGCCAGCGTCGATTTCCAGCGCGCCGAGGATGCCGACACCGGCCAGCATCTGCCCCTGCGCGCCCGCCGTCATGCCAGCCTGGGTCTGGACTGGCGGGCCGGCGCCTGGACGCTGTCGGCCGATCTGGTCGCGCGCGACGCCCGTTACGCCGACGCCGGCAACAGCCAGCGCCTGCCCGGGCATGTCGTGATCGACCTGGGCGCGCGCTACCGGATCGACCGCGACTGGTCGATCGATGCCCGTCTGGCCAACGCCCTCGACGTCGATTACCAGCTCGCGCGCGGTTACGACGCGCCCGGCCGCAACCTGTTCGTCGCCGTCGCCTACGCGCCGCGCTGATCGTCGGCGGACGGCGGCTCGCCGTCGTCGCGGCCGGCCACGCCCGACTCGGCCAGCGCGATGCGCTGGTTGAGCCGGCGCAGGTCGCGTCTGAGCTGGGTCAGGGCGATGTCGGTGAACAGCGCGCGCAATACCAGCACGACGATGGCGACCAGGAACAGCAGCGCCGGCGAATAGGCGATGCCGACCGCCTGGCCGAGCAGATCGAGCAACCCCGGCCAGATGCCGAACACCAGCGACCCGACCGCGACCGCGATCCAGAACAGGCCCTGGCGCAGATGGATGTGATCGCGCCGCACCAGGGTGAGGATGACGATGGCGAGGCCGACGCCGAGCACGGCCGCGACCAGGTGATAGTCCTTCATCGGTTTGGAGCCTTCGAGTTCCAGCGAGCCAGGCAGAGCAAAGTGGTTTCCGCCATGTAGCGGGCCACGCTCCACCATGAATGAAAAATGCGCGAGGCGCCGTGCTGGCGCGGGTTCATGGTCACCGGCACCTCGGCCACGCGCAGACCGGCGCGACGCAGCAGCAGCAACACGCCGATGTCCTGATAGTCGAGCAACGTCGCCTCCTCGCGCGCCAGAAGATAACAGGCTTTGGCGTTGTAATAGCGGAAGCCGGAAGTCAGATCCTCGAAGGCGAAGCCGGTCAGCAGGCGGAAATAGCGCCAGGCCAGATGGCGCGCCCAGGTGCCGCGCCCCGGGCAGGCACCGATGACGACATCGGCGCCGGCCGCCGCCGCGCGCAACAGGCCGGGCAGCTCCGCCGGCTCGTGCTGGCCGTCGGCATCCAGGGTGATGACGCCGGCATAGCCGTGACGAACGGCATGGCGGATGCCGGTCTGCATGGCGCCCCAGGCGCCCTGGCGCAACGGCGGCCGCAACACCGTGGCGCCGGCCTCGGCGGCCAGGCGCGGCGTATCGTCGCGGCTGCCGTCGTCGACCACCACCACGTCGATGCCATCGAGCGCGCGCACCCGGGCAACCACGTCGGCGATGCTGGCGGCCTCGTCGAGCGCCGGAATCACCGCCAGCAGGCGGCCATGACCGACGCCCACCGCCAGCGGCCGATCCGGCTCCGGATCGATGGCGGCGTACAGCCGGCGCAGTTCGCGCGCCGACGCGGCGATGTCGAACTCGGCCAGGAAGCGGGCGCGGCCGCGTTCGCCCAGGCGCGCGCGCGCGTCGGCGTCGCCGGCCAGCCGGGCGAGCGCGGCGGCCAGCGCCGGCGCGTCGTCGGGCGGCGCCAGCACGGCGTTGTCATCCTCGCGCGCGACCCAGGTGACGCCGCTGCCGGCCAGGCGGGTGGCGACGATCGGCTTGCCATAGCGCATGGCCTCCATGAGCACGATGCCGAACGCCTCGGTGCGCTCGCGCGAAGGCAGACAGAACACGTCGCAGGACGCCAGCAGGCGGTGGCAGACCGCGTCGTCGGCCTGGCCGAGCAGACGGATGCGCGCGGGCCGGCCAAGGCGGTCGAGCAGGCGCTCCAGACGCGGCCGCTCCTCGCCGTCGCCGACGATGTTCAACGCGACGTCGGGCAGGCGGGCGACCGCCTCGATCAAGGTATCGAAGCCCTTGTAATAGGTCAGCCGGCCGATCGCCAGCACGCGCGCGCCGGCGCCCCAGTCGGCGGCGCCGGCCGGGGCGGCATCGGCGGCCACCTCGGGCAGGCGGGCGGGATCGACGCCAAGCGGAATCACCCGGCACTTGTGCCGCCAGGGCCGCAGCGGCCGGCTCGTCGCCAGGTACGGCCGCGAGGTGACGACGATGGCCTCGGCCCGCTCCAGCACGGCGCGTTCGAACACCCGGTAGAACGGATAGGCCAGACGCATCGACCAGGGAAAACGACCAGTTTCGACATCGGCATGCCAGTGCACGACCCAGGGCCGGCGTCGCGCTGCCGGCACCATCAACGCGGCGAACGCGCTCAAATTGGGCAGATGCAGATGCAGCACCTCGGCATCGTGGCGGCGCAACGCGCGCACCAGCCAGAACGGAAACGCCGGACTGATCGGCGCGAACAGCAGGTTGAACCAGACCGGACAGCGCATCAGCCAGTCGGGGGCGGCGGCTTGGCCCGCGCGTGAAGCGGCGCCGGGATCGGCGTGGCACAACACCGCCGGCGCGTCGCCGAGCGCGCGCTGGGCCTCGACCAGATCGCCCAGATAGCGCTCGATGCCACCCGGCACCGGCGGATAGAACTTGCCGATGTGCAGGATGCGCACTACCGCATCGCCCGGATACGCGTCCGCCACTCGGTCATGGCCGGATTGCCCGGGTCCATGACCAGCGCCCGCTCGATGTCGGCGAGCGCCGCCGCCCGGTCGCCGAGGCCGTGATGGGCCAGCGCCCGGCCGTAATGCACGGCGGCCACCGGCGCCTCCTCGATCAGATCGGTGAACAGCGCGCGCGCGCCGGCGAAATCGCGTTGCGCCACCAGCACCATGCCGAGATCGGCGCGCGCCTTCTTGTGGCGTGGATTCAACGCCAGCGCATTGGCGAAATCGGCGCGCGCGGCGTCCAGCTGGCCCATCTCCAGCGCCACCCTGCCCTTCACCGCCAGCACTTCCTCGCGCGCCGGCGAATCCGGCGTTTCCGCCAGCGCCAGCGCCAGTTCGCGGCCGGCCTCGCCGAGCCGGCCGAGCGCGTGCAGGATCACCCCACGCTGATAGCGCAGGCCGGGGAAGTCGTAGCCCGCCCGCTCGGCCCGGTCGACGGCGTCGAGCGCCTGGCCGTGCTGACCGGCCTTGAACAACAGGGCCGCCATGTTGAACTGGCCCATGCCCTTGTCGCCGAGCGCCGACGAAGCCTGGAAATCCTCGAACGCCTCGCGCGTCCGCCCCTGCTCCAGCAACAGGTTGCCGCGCACCAGATACGGGAACCAGCGGCCCACCGAGCGGGGATCGTCGGGCAACCTGGCGATGGCATCGCTCCACAACCGCTCCGGCTTGGACAACGTGTAGATCCGGTCCAGCCCCTGCCAGACCAACAGCCCGGCCAGCACGACGCCGAGCGGCAGCAACACCCGGCCGGGCAGGCCATGGAACAGGAAAAACACCAGGCCGGGCACGCCGATCGCCCACAGATAACTTCGATAGAGCACGAACGGATCCTGCACCCAGACGGTGGCGAACTCGGTCACGAACAGCAGCGCCGGCAGCAGCAGAGACACGCCGAGCAGCGCGCGCCAGTCGCGGTAACGGATGACCAGGAAGAAACCGCCGACCAGCACCGCCAGATAGCCGAACGCGCCGAACAGGTGCGGGAAGGTGGTCAGGCTGACCGGAAACGGCGGGCGCAGGTCGATGGCCATCCAGCCGGCGTACGGAATCAGCCAGTGCAGGCCGTACTGGAAGAACAGCCAGGTCTGGTTGAGCAGGCTGAGCGCGTAGGCGTTGGTCTCCACCTCCGGGCCGAGCGCCGCCAGTTGCGCCAGATAGATCTTCGAGAACTCGTCGAACGGTTTGCCCAGGATCTCGCCGTACCGCGACGCCAGCAACGCGCCGGCGGCGCCGACCAGCAAGGCGCCGACGCCGGCGAGCATGGCCAGCCGGCGTCCGGACGGCCGCGCCACCAGCACGTACACCGGCACCGCCGCCAGCGGCGCCATCAGCGCGTGTTCCTTGGACAACACCGCCAGCGCGTAGCAGACCAGCGCGGCGCCGTGCCAGAGCGGATTGCCGCGCAGGCCGCGCGCGAACGTCCACAAGCCGAGCAGCACGAACAGGGTCGCCATCAGGATCGAGCGCTGCACCAGATAGGCGACGGCGTACACCGCCACCGGATTCAACGCGAAGAAGCCCACCGCCAGACCAAGCGCCGGCGAGCGGTGATAGTCCGCGCCCGCCGGCGCGTCGTCCGGCGCCGCGATCGACTTGAGCAGCTCCCGGTACAACCCCCACAGCGCCAGCGTCGCGCCCACGTGCGCCAGCAGATTGAACGCCCGCTGCATCGGCCAGCTCTCGCCGAACCACGTCTGGAGCCAGACGAAACTGCCATAGGACAACCAGCGCGGCCGCCAGTCGGCGAGCGAACCGTAAACGCCGAAGATGCGACCGTCGGTCAAGGCGTCGTCGTCGAACACCAGCGGATTTCCCAGGCTCGGCAGATAAATCGCCGCGAGCGCCAGCAACACGAGCAGCGGCCAGGCCAGACGGCTGGCCATTTCATCGATTTTCATGCGTATCCCTGAACCGAAAAAACGCGGCGGATGCCGCCGGTGGGCGATTTTCGCATAGCGCGGCGGCGCTGGCCCCACGCCCCGCCCGGCGTCGGGGATACCGGCAGCGACGCCCGATCCATGCCGTGGAAGCGGAAGAAAGTTCACATATTTCGACTATCATCGGTCCCCGCCCCGCCCGCCCGGGTGGGATTCCGCCGAAACTTTCCGGCCTCCCGCAACGACGATCTCGATACCCGCCGACCCCTGACCTCGCGCTTCGACCGGCCCGCCCGACGCCGACGCGCCGCCCCCGAAAATGCCCCGCGCGCGCCTGTTCCTCCAACGACTCCGCTACCAGCTCCAGCGTCTGTTCAGCCTGATCGTGGCGTTGCCGATGCTGATCCGGCATTACGGCTCGCTGGGCAACGTCATCGTCAAGGCCTTCCGCGTCCTGCGTCGGCAGGGGCTGACCGGCTTCCGGCTGCGGGTGGCCATGTTCCTGCATCTGGCCCGGCAGTCGCGCGGCGACCAGACCGACGCCCCCCCGCCAGTGCCGCCGATGGCGCTGTACGAAATCCCGGACGCGCCCGACTTCGCGCCCCGCGTCTCGGTGATCGTGCCCAACTACAACCACGCCGGCTACCTGCGCCAGCGGCTCGACAGCATCTACGGCCAGGGCTACGCCAATCTCGAAGTCATCCTGCTCGACGATTGCTCGTCCGACGACAGCCGGGCGATCCTGCGGGAATACGCCGACCGCTATCCGGACATCACCCGTGTCGCCTTCAACACGGAAAACTCCGGCGGCGTCTTCCACCAATGGCGCAAGGGACTGGAAATGGCCACCGAGATGGCCACCGGCGAACTGGTCTGGATCGCCGAGAGCGACGACCATTGCACGTCCAACCTGCTCGCCGAACTGGTGCCCTGCTTCGCCAACCAGGCGGTCATGCTCGCCTTCTGCCGTTCCGATTTCGTCGAGGACGGCAAGGACGCCCCGGTCTGGAGCACCGAGGACTACCTGCATGACCTGTGTCCGGACTGGCGCCAGCCGTTCGTCCGGTCCGCGCACTGGCTGGTCAACCACGCCTGGGGCGTCAAGAACATCGTGGCCAACGTCAGCAGCGCGCTGTTCCGGCATCCCGGCCGCCTGCCGCTGCTGGAAGACCCGGAATGGACCGGCCTGAAACTGTGCGGCGACTGGATCTTCTACCTGACCCTGATCCGCGGCGGCCTGGTCGCCTACACGCCCAGGGCCACCAACTTCTACCGCCAGCATCCGCGCAACACCTCGGTCGGCGCGCACGGCGAGGACCGCTATTACCAGGAGCACGAACGGGTGCTGCGCCATCTGGTGTCGATGTACCGGATCGACCAGGCCACCCTGGACCGCAACCGGGCAGCCCTGCGCGCGCACTGGCTGCGCAACCGGCCCGACGCGCCGGAAACCGGCTTCGACGCGCTGTTCGACCCCTCGCGCGTCCGCGACGCGGCCGACACGCGCCGCAAGAACATCCTGATGGCCTCGTTCGGCTTCATCCCCGGCGGCGGCGAAACCTTCCCGATCACGCTCGCCAACCTGCTCAAGCGGCGCGGCCACGCGGTCACCTTCTTCAACCTGCGCGAAGGCCACGCCGTACCCGGCATTCGCGGCCTGCTCGACCGCGACATCCCGGTGCTCGAACTCGACCGCCTGGAACTGACCGGCGCCGTCTGCGTGGACATGGGCATCGAAATCGTCCACTCCCACCATGCCTGGGTGGACATGACCCTGGCCGCGCTGCTGATCGGCCTGTCCGACATCAAGCAGGTGGTGACCATGCACGGCATGTACGAAATGCTGCCGGCGGAACAGATCGCCGGCATGCTGCCGCTGCTGGAGCAACGCATCAGCCGCTTCGTCTACATCGCCGACAAGAACCTGGCGCCGTTCTCCGCCGAATTCCGCCAGCGCAAGGGCTTCGTCCGCATCGACAACGCCCTCGCCCTGTCGGAAATCCGGCCGATCCCGCGCGCCGAACTGGGCATCGCCGACGACGCCTTCGTGCTCTGCGTGGTCTCGCGCGCGATCCCGGAAAAAGGCTGGGAAGAAGCCATCCAGTCCGTGGCCTGGGCGCGCGCCCATTGCCAGCGCGACATCCAGTTGCTGCTGGTCGGCAGCGGCGACGAACTCGACCGCCTGAACCGTGGCGACGCGCCCGACTTCGTCCACTTCATGGGTTTCCGTGCCAACACGCGCGACTACTTCGCCAGCGCCGACCTGGGCTTCCTGCCCTCCCGCTTCGGCGGCGAAAGCTACCCGCTGGTGATCATCGACTGCCTGCACGCCGGCCGGCCGGTGCTGGCCAGCCGGCTCGGCGAAATCCCGGCCATGCTGGAAACCGGCCATGGCCCCGCCGGCGCGCTGTTCGACCTGGAGGACTGGCGCATCCCCATCGAACACGTCGGCCGCCTCATCGCCGACCTGGCGACCGACCCCGACCGCTACCGCGCCCTGCTCGAACGCGTACCCGCCGCCGCCGAGAGATTCAACCCGGAAAACATGGTGACCAGGTACGAGACGGTGTATGCGGAGTGCTTCAGGACCGGCGACGATGCCAGCCAACCATGATCGGCCTGGAACCCAACATCCCGGCCCGCCACCTGCTCAAGGACGATGAAGCGCAGTTCGAACGGGTCCGGGCCATCGTCGAAGCGACAGGACGGTAGACCACGCCGGTCACCCGGGCGGCGAGCAGAAAGCCACGCCCTCGCCCTTCCAGCCATCCGCGATCATGCGGCGGTAAGTCTCGACGCTGGTGACGAAACGATGGTTGCTGTCCAGCTCCGCGAAACGGCCGTTGTACAACCTCCAGACCGGCGTCGTGCCAACCGGACAGCCCATCGCCGTCGGCACCAGCGCTCTGAACGCGACACCCTCGTAATTCCAGCCGCTGTCGAAAGAGCGCAGCCCCTCGCATTCCCCCTCGCTCGCGGTATGGAAGTGCGAATTGACGAGCGGCGAATAGAACCGGCAGACCGGCCGCGCGGCGTTCGGCGCCGGCCCATCGGCCGGCCAGACGTTGAATCCGAAATCCACGATCCACCATCCATGATCGACGATTTCACGGACCTCCGGCAGGGAGGCGGACACGAAGTAATGGCCGATTCCTTCATGGAAAAGCGCGTGCGCGAGCCGCGTCGGGGGCGCGTCGGGGATCGTGATGGTCTCGTTCCATTCGCGCTCCTCGCGCTCCCCGTCCGGTGACGCCGGCATCTCGACGGACTTGATCCGGTATACCCCCGGCGGCAGCCCGGTGACCTGGATGACGGAAGGAGTCGGCGGCGGCGCCACCGGAAAAGTCGCGCCGATATTGCGGTGGCCGATCAGTATGGTGTCGCCGTCCACCTCCACGAAAATGGACGCGTTGGGCTCCGGCTGATACAGCGGGTGAAGCACGGCTTCGATGGAGAAAGGCTCATAGGCTCCAGGCGCCGCCGGGGAAACAACGAAAGCCATCGCCTCGACCACCGTGAAACCAAGCCCCGCCAATAGAAGAACGAGTTTTCCTGACAGGATTTTCATGACACCTCCGTTGATTATTTTTCAATCGCCCAGGCGGAGCGACAAGCTCGCTAGCCCTCGGCGAATCGATCACGCAACACGCTTCTGAACAGCGCGTGGTAGCGACGCGCGAGAGGACTGGCCCCGGGATCGCCCGCCTCCTCGGCCGCGTCGCCTTCTCCGGCAGTCGTCACCCTGGACGACAGGCACTGGTATTTTTCCCCGAGGTTGGTTCCAACCTTCTTCAGGAACTCGTCCGCGCCCGGCTTTTTCCGGAACTGCGCGAGTATCCAATCACGGGAGTTCTCCGCCACCGGAATGCGCCAGACCGTGATGTCCAGATGGTCGCCCATGCGTTCCCGCAGGGAGATCCGGGCGCCACGATTCCAGATCACGAAGTCCCCATCCCGCTCGGTGAAATTCCACTGATGGAAACCTCCGTATTTCTCGTATTCGGCCTCGTTCTCCCAATGCCCGAGCTGGACGAATCCGCGCGTTGAAACCACTTTCAGCATTTCGAGGATGCCGTTCAACGGGTCATAGGAATGATCCAGCGCATTGGCGCAATGGACCGCGTCGAAATCCCCCCAACCGAAGAACTCCGACAGATTTTCGGCATCCGCGAATTTCGTGCGCACCGGGGGTGTGATGCCATTTTCGTCGAGCAACCAGCCATAGACATCCGCCAGAGGATCGCAGGGCACCATTTCAACCTCGACGCCGGGCAGTTTTTTGCCAAGATTGGTCAGCGGTCCGGCACCGACGTCCAGCAATCGAACCCTTGGGATTTCCATCGACGACAAGGCGCGCGCCAGCTTGTCGTCGCGCTCGCCGATCTCGGTGTCCGGCCGGAGCCGAAAGGAAAAGTCACCGTGGAAGTCATGCCCCTGGCTGCCCAGGTAATGCCGCCAGAACCGGATTTCATCGGGAATGCCATTCAGCCAGTTCTCGAAATCCGCCAACCTCCCGGCGGAATTCTGGTCGTTCATGGCCTTACGCCCCGGGAAAAGCTTTTGTATCAGATGGATCATGATGATCTCCCTATCATTCGTTCAGCGCGCGCATGGGCGCGCATCGTGGATCGGCATGGGCGGTAAACCGTCATGCCGGCGCAATCGATTCCGTCAGGATCGCGGCGGTTCGTTCTTCGGCGCGCGAACCTTCCCCGACAACCAGCGCAGCGGCGCGGTGACACGCCACGAGGTCGAGGCGCGTAGCGCGGCGAGTTCGGCCTGGCGGGCGGCGAGCTCGCCGTCTAGCGCGGCGATGTGGTTGGCGTGGGCGGCGAGTTCCGCGCGTTCGGCTTCGAGTTCGCGCGCGCATTCTTCCAGGCGCAGGTGGAGCTGGTTTTCCCGTTCCCGGGCGGCGGCTTCGGCCTGGCGGGCCTGTTCGCATTCGCGCGCCAGTTCCTGACGCAGTTGCTCGGCCTGGACGTCGAGGGCGACGCGCAGTTCGGCTTCGCGCCGGCGCGCTTCGGCCTCGGCGTCGTGCGCGCGCAGGAGTTCCGCGCACAGGCCGGCGGCCGGGAAGGGGGTGGTCCGGGCGGGGTCGGCCGGGGGCATGTGCGCGAGGTAGTCGGCGACCATGGCGGCGCGGTCGCGCAGCGGCTGGCCGGCCAGGTGCGCGGCGATGCGGCGCAGCGGCGCCGGGTCGTCCGCCAGGCGGGTGACCAGCTCGATCAGGGCTTCGGCGTCGGGCTCGAACAGCAGGCCGTTGACGCCGTGCTCGACGCGGTCGGCGAGCGCGCCGACGCGGGTCGCCAGCGGTGGCACGGCGAGCGCCATGAGTTCGCTCAGGGTGTAGCTGAAGGTTTCCGGCACCAGCGACAGCACCAGCGCGCAATCCGGCCGCCAGGCGTCGATCAGGCCGGCCAGTTGCTCGGTCCGGTAGTCGGCGATCAGGTGGACGCCGTCGAGCCCTTCGAACGGGGCGCAGAACACGCCGCAGCCGACCAGCACGAATTCCGCGCGCGGAAGCAGCGCCGGCAAGGCCGCGCGCAGCAGTTCCTGGCCCTTGTGCGGCGGCAGGCGGCCGAGCACGAGGACGCGCAGGCGGGTGGCCGCCGGCGCCGGCGGCGGGGGTTCCGGATGGGTGAGCAGGGCCGGATCGAGGCCATGCCCGATGACCCGCCGGGGCTTGGCCGCCAGC
The DNA here is from genome assembly GCA_020725265.1 of Hydrogenophilus sp. GTDB lineage: Bacteria > Pseudomonadota > Gammaproteobacteria > Burkholderiales > Thiobacillaceae > PFJX01. The sequence continues at coordinate 131,956 of DYFK01000001.1, forward strand.
CGGGGTTCCAGCGCGATCAGGTGGCGGAACACCGAATCCGACGGCGCCAGCCAGATGACGTGTTCGGCGAGCAGACCGCGCGTGAAATGCTCGCGCAGGGCCAGCCATTTGTCGGTGTCCTCGGGCCGGCCATGCTGGATGTTGTCGGGATTGCCGGCCAGGCAGGCGGCCAGCCGGTCGCGCCCGCAGCTTGCGCAGACGCCGTCGAAATGCAGGAACAGCGCGGGACACCAGGGATAGTAGTCGTGCTGGACCAGCAGGGTCGGCAGGCCGGTGTCGAGCGCGTCGAGGGCGTGGCCGACCAGCGAGGAGACGATCAGGGCGGTGGCGCCGGTGACGGCGATGACCTCGTCGAGGATGGCCCGATAACGGGGCTGGGTGATGACGGCGGCGTCGATCGGCGTGTCCAGCGGCCAGCGCGCCAGCGGCGCGTCCATGCGCTCGGCGACCAGCAGTTCCAGGGCATGGCAGCGGGCGTCGCCACCGCTCACCGAGCGCAGCACGAGGTGGCGGCCGGTAGGGTCGGCGGCGGCGAAGTCGCCCACCCAGGCGGCGACGCCGCCACCCCAGTTGTGGGTGATGTGCAGACGCGTCGGGCGCGCCGGCTCGCCCGGACTATCAGCCTGGAACGGCAGGTCAGGCATCCATCGTTCTCCCTCGTTCAGATTGCCGGCATGGCGCCGAGGCCACGCCGGAACCCGACTTTATCATCGGCCGGACAACCGGCGGACCCATCCGCCCAGCCAGCGCAGCGGCCGGGTCACCCGCCAACTGGTCGACGCCCGGGTTTCCACCAACGCGGCGCGCGCCGCCGCCAGCTCGTCGTGCAACGCTTCAACCCGGGCGCGCGCGTCGGCGCATTCATCGGCGTGCGCGGCCAGGGCGGCGACCAAGCCGTCGCGTTCCCGCGCCAGTTCGGCCAAGGCCGACTCCCGCGCCCGCGCCGCCTCGGCCAGTGCGGTGGCCAGTTCGGCGGTCAGGCCGTCGACCCGGGCGCGCCATTCGCCGACCCGCGCGGCGCGCAGGTCCAGCAGCAGATGCTGGCGTTTGATCGTCTTCCATTGCGTGACGGTCGCGTGCGCCCAGGCCAGGGTTTCCCGTTCCGCCGCCGAAGGTGACCGATCCAGCCAGTCGGGCGCCTGGTCGCCGAAACCGGACGGCAGCAGCCGCCGGTAATCGGCGACCATGTCGGTGGCGGCGCGCGCCGTTTCGGCGCGCAGACGGTCGGCGACCGCGCGCAGGCCGGCGCGGTCGGCGTCGAGCGCGCGCAGGCAGGCGAGCATGGCGTCGGCGTCCGGCTCGAACAGGAAGCCGGTCTCGCCCGGCCGGATGCGCTCGGCGAACGCGCCGAGCCGGGTCGCCGCCGGCGGAATGCCGAGCATGCGCAGCTCGGTCAGGGTGTAACTGTAGGTTTCCGGCCAGATGCTCAGCAGCAGGCCGACGTCCGGCCGGATGTCGGCGAGCAGTCCGGGCAGTTCGTCCAGACGGTAGGACTCGATCACGCGCACGCCGGGCCGGTCGAGGAACAGCTCGCCGACCTCGCGGGCGCCAACCAGATACAGATCGGCGAATTCGAGCAGGCGGTCGAGACCGGCGCGCAGCAGGTCGACCCCCTTGCTCACCGCCAGCATGCCGAGCACCAGCACGCGCAGGCGGTGGCCGCCCATGCCAACCGCTTGCTCGTCACCCCCTTGCCCACGCGCGGCCGGCAGCGGCGCGAAGCGGTCGACGACGCCGTGTTCGATGGTCACCGCCGGGATCGCGGCAAGGTCCGGGAACAGCCCGGCCAGATGGCGCCGGACCGAGACGTCGGGCGCCACCAGCGCGAGCGGGCGGGTGGCCAGCAGCGCCAGGTAACGCGCGCGCAAGGCCAGACGGGTTTCGGCGGGAAAGTCGATGAAGGGCAGGTTGAAGCCGGGGTTGGCGCCGGCGCAGGCACGCAGGCGGTCGCTGTCGCAACTGGCGCAGACCTCGCCGAAATGGAGGTTGATGGCCGGGCACAGGGGAAAGTAATCGTGGCCGACCACCAGGGTGGGCAGGCCGGTGTCGAGCGCGTCCAGGGCATGGCCGATCAGGGACGACACCAGCACCGCGTCGACACCATGCGCGCGGACGATGTCGGTGAGTGCCCGGCGGTATTCCGGATGCGTGCCGACGCAGGCTTCGATCGGCTCGACGAAGCGGTGCAACGCCAGCGGCCGTTCGCCGTCCGCGTCGGCCAGCGACAGCAGCAGCCCTTCGCCGAAGCGGCGGCCATGACAGTACGGGCGCAGCGCCAGATGGACGGCCTGGCGGTCGGCGCGGCGGACATCGTCGAACCAGCGGTCGATGCCGCCGCCCAGGTCGTGCAGCACGTGCAGCAGCACCGGCCGGGTCGGTTTCGGTGCCGGCGCGGCGGCCGCCAGCCGGGCGCGCGCGCGTTCGACGTCGACGGCATGGCGATACCGTGCCGGCGCATCGGCGGCGATGAAATCGCGGACCAGGGCGTGGTATTCCGGATGCAGTCCGTCGAGCACGGTGCCGGCATTGCGGGTCAGCGCCGCGCGCTCGTCGCGGAAGCTGACGCCGCCGGCATGGAACACGAACACGTCGGCGCACAGCAGATTGCGCCAGCCGGCCTTGGCCGCGCGCCGGCTGAAATCGTTCTCCTCGCCATAGCCGCGGCCGAAACGCTCGGCGTCGAAGGCGCCGACCCGGTCCAGGCAGGCGCGCCGGATGTACATGCAGAAACCGACGGCGGTCGGGATGTCGAGCGCGGCGCCGGCGTTGACCCGGGCGAACATCGCGTCGAGCCCGGCCACGCCTTCCGCCGGCGCCGGGTTGTCGGCGCAGAACAGCGGGTAACTACAGATCGTGGCGTTGTTGGAGAACGGCGTCACCGTGCCGATGTCGTCGCCACGCCAGGCGCATGCGCGCAGCCGGTCGAGCCAGTCGTTGGCGACCTCGGTGTCGCTGTTGAGCAGCACCACGTCGCGTTCCGGGTGCAGGGCCATGCCGCGATTGACCGAGACGACGAAACCGGCGTTGGCGGCGTTGCGCAACAGATGCACGCCCGGCCGGGTGGCGACTTCGTCGAGATAGGCGGACAGCGCCGGCTCCGGGCTGGCGTCGTCGATCAGGACCAGTTCGAACGGCGTCGCCTGTGGATGCGCCAGCACCGATTCCAGGCAGCGGCGGGTGGCGGCCAGGTCACGGTAGACCGGAACGACGACATCGACGACGGCGCGGGCGGAGGACATCGGCGTTCGCCCCCTATTCAGCGCGCCGGCTTGCGCAGCAGCAGCAGGATTTCGTTGGTGCGCAGCCGGTCCTCATCCATCAAGCCGGCCAGCGCGTCCGGAATCGGCCCGGTCAGATCGGCTTCCATGCGCCGCCGCTCCCGCCGGACGATCTCGAAACCGACGCCGGTGACCAGCGCTTCCAGCTCGTCGGCGGTGAGCCGGTTGAGATGCAGGAATTCATCGAAGATGAAACGCTTGTAGCCGAGTTCGCCACCGTGATCGGCGTGGGAAAGATCCTTTTCCAGCGCGTCGATCTCGCCGGCATGCCCGCGCACCGCCTGCCACAGCGCGTTGCCGTCCAGCGTCAGGTGCGCCCACGGTTGCGCGACGAAGCGGCCGAGATGGGAACCGAACGGCGAGAAATACAGCGGTTCGATCTGCAGGAAGAACCAGCCGCCCGGAGCGAGCAGCTCGAACAGGTCGGCGGTGACCGGCCGCAACAGCTCGCGATCGATGTGCTCGAAGGTGGACCAGCTGTAGATGGCGTCGACCGGCCCGGCGTCGGTCGATCTCATTCCGGCCAGCCGGGCGCCGGGCTCGATGCGGCGGAAGTCGAGCCCGGCCGGCGGCGCGCGCAGGCCGAGCTGCGCGCGAGCCACCGCCGGCAGCCGCTCGAAGCTGGGGCGGACATCGACGCCGGTGACCGAACGCGGCCGGAAACGCAGACGCACGCCCAGATCGGTGATGCCATCGCCACAGCCGAAATCGAGCAGGTTGGCATCCTCGACGCGCATCACCTCGCCCAGCCACTGGCCGACCACGCCGGCGGCGTACTGGTAATGGGCGCGGAACCAGTCGTCGTGGATGCGCGACTCGTCGTACTCCGGCTCGGCCGGCGCGCGGCCGGGGCGCAGGCCCAGGCGTTCCAGGATCGATGCCATCCGGCCGCCCTTCCCGCTCAGGCCCGGCCGCGCAACAGCGCGGCCAGACGCCGGCACCAGAGCGCGCAGCGGCTGGCCGGCGCGGCTTCGGTGGGCATAACTTCGGCCGGCGCCGGAGTGGCCGCCGCCAGCTCCCGGGTCAGCGCCTCGACCCGATCGCGCAGCGCGGCGATGTCGGCGTCGCGCTCGCGCAGCAGGCGTTCGTAGTCGTCGACCAGATCGAAGAAGATCGCCTTGTCCTGTTCGAGCAGCAGGACCAGATCGTCCAGGGTTTCGTCGCGCTCGCTCACAAAAGGTCTCCAAACATGTGTCCGATGTTGTCCTCGGCCAGGCCGGCCACGCGCGCGGCCAGATCCCGGCGCTCGGCCTCCGGCGTGGCCAGCGCGCGGGCGCAGGCGTCGTCGAGCTGGTCGAGGCCGACATCGGCCGGAAACAGGCCATCCCACAGGCCGGCATAGTGCGCCACCTTGTCGTTGCGCAGGCCGACCCGGGGTACGCCGGCCGACATCGACAACACCCAGCCGTGCAGCGAAGTACCCACCCAGAGCGCGGCGCCGCGCACCTGGGCGGCGATGGCCAGGGCGTCGCGCCGGAAGAACACCCGCGCGTCGAGTCCGCCGGCCAGTTCCCGCGTCAGCGCCGCCAGACGCAGGTAGTGGGCGTAGCGGTCGTGGTGGTTGGCGGTGCCGGACGCCACGAACACCACGTCGAGACGATGACGGACGGCGACGCGCGCGAGCGCCTGGGCGACCGGCGCATGTCCCCAGTCGCCAACCAGGTCGCCGATCATCTGGAACACCAGGTACGGCCTGCCGGCGGCCGGCGGCGCCGCCAGTTCGTCCGGGAAATAACGCGCCAGCGCGTGGATGCAGTCCGGCGCCAGCCGGGCTTCGATGCCGGCGGCGGCCAGATGCGCGCGCGTGGTCTCGTCGCGCACCGATAGCCGATGGACCTGCCCGAGCACCGCGTGGCTCATGGCCACGAACGGATGGTCGCCAATCTGCGCCAGCCACGACAGACCGACCGAATTGACGCAGTACAGGGCGTCGCGGTTTTGCTCGAACGCCGACAGGTCGGGCAGGTAGGCCATCTGGTTGCCCGCCGCGCTGGCCAGGAAGCGCCGGGCCGGCGCGCGCTCGGGCATGTCCAGGAAAATCCGCTCGGCGCGCGGCTCCAGCACCATGCGGAAGGCATGATCGAGATCGACCGCGCCGATCTCGCCGCCAACCACGATGACGACGTCCCAGGCATGCCGTGCCAGCAGGTGGTTGTAGGGCAACACCACCTCGCCGAAATACGGCCGCATGTCGCCGAACACCGCGCCCGCCGGGCGGACGTGGTGGCGCGCGAACAGCCGGCGCACCAGCAGGTAGAACAGGATGTCGCCCAGGTTGTCGCGCTCGAAAGCGCCGACCGCGAGCACGCGCCTGGCCGGGGCGCTCGGAGCGGCGGCGGGCACGGGTGAACCGCTCATGGCTGGACCGCCTCCACGACGATGTCCGGGTTTTCCAGGTAGACCAGACCGGTGAGCTTGCCCAGATCGGCCGGCGGCAACACCTCGAATTCGCAGACGCCGTTGAGCATGCACAGCGATTCGTTGCCGGCGTATTCGCCATCGACCAGGTTGGTGTAGAAGTTGTAGAAGCCGCGCGCCAGGTTGGGCAGCCGGAAGCGCAGGCGGAACACGCGCGTTTCGCCGGCCCGGATCGGCGGCAGGCGGCGGCCGTAGATCTCGGTGTTGTAGTGGCAGACGGTGACCGCCTTGGCGTTGACGATGGCCACGCCCAGCATGGGCCGGGCGACATCGGCCTCGAACTCGACGCGCAGCGCGTATTCGACCAGTTCGTTGCCGTCGAACGGCCGCGCCAGCCCGGCCTCGGCGCCGGCGCGACCGAAGCGCAGCGCGCAACGGGCGCCGTTGCGCACCGTGTACTTGTTGTCCGGCACCGGCGCGAAGGCGTCCTCCGTGCCGGCGATCGCCGTCGGCGACGGCGCCGCCACCACCGACTGGCGGGCATCGCCGTAGAGCATGAAGGCGGCGTAGTGATCGGTGACGTCGCGCGCGTTGCCCTGCTCGCGCACCCGGCCCTGGTCGATCCACAACGCCCGCGCGGCGATCGAACGCACCGAGCCCATGTCGTGCGAGACGAACAGCAGGGTGCCGCCATCGGCGACGAAATCGCGCATCCAGCGGAAGCATTTCTGCACGAAATTCATGTCGCCCACCGCCAGCGCCTCGTCGACGATGAAGATGTCCGGATCGATGTGGGTGGCGCAGGCGAACGCCAGACGCATGAACATGCCGCTGGAGTAGCGCTTGACCGGCTGCTGGATGAACGCCTCCAGTTCCGAGAAGCGGACGATCCGTTCGATCCGGGCTTCGGTTTCGTCCGGACTCAGGCCGTTGATCGCGCAGAAAGTCCGGATGTTTTCCAGGCCGGTGCATTCCACGTCGAAACCGACCCCGAGTTCCAGCAGCGAAGCCAGCCGGCCGCGCGCCTCCACCCTGCCCGTGCTCGGCGCCAGCACGCCGGCGATGATCTGCAACAGCGTCGACTTGCCGGAGCCGTTGCGGCCGACGATGCCGTAAGCCTCGCCCCGACGCACTTCCAGATCGATGCCTTCGAGCGCCTGAAACTTGCGGTGCAGCGGCCGGCGCAGCGGGTGGAACATCTCCTTGATGCGGTCGCTCGGGCGGGCGTAGATGTCGTAGGCCTTGCCGACGCCCTCCAGCCGGATCGCGATTTCGTTCATGCCGTCACCGCCTCGGCATGGACGCGGCGCAGCGCCTCGGCCAGCGCCTGGACCGGCTCCGGCCGGTCGAACAGCGCGGGCAGCCCGGCGCCGACGCGCGCGGCGGCATCGGCGCGCGCGGCCGGATCGCGCCCGAGCCGGGCGGCGATGTCGACGTAATCATCGACATCGCGCGCGATCAGGTCGTCCAGCCCGAGCGCGCGCAGCATGGCCATGCTCTGGCGGCCGCGCATCCAGCGTCCGGGCAGGGCCACCAGCGGCAGCCGGCAGCGCAGCGCGTCGAGCGCGGTATGACCACCCGACCAGTGCTGGCTGTCGAGCATCACGTCACAGACCTGATTCAGGCGCAGGTAGTCGTCGTGTGGCATCGGCGCGAGCACGCGCACGACTTCGGCCGTGACCAGGCCCTGGCCGGCGAGCGCCTGGCCGAGTCTGGCGAGCAGCGCGGCCATGGCCGGATCGGCGGCATCGCCGAGCAGGACCAGCCGGCTGCCCGGCACCGCCGCGAGCACGCGCGCCAGCGCGGCGTCGTTGTCCGGGTGGCACTTGTAATGCGATTGCGGAAACAGGTAGAGCACGCCGGTCTCGGGCAGGCCGAAGGCGGCGCGTCCACCGGTCGCCGGCGGTGGCGGCGCCAGCGGATAGCGGACCCCCAGGCCGGGCAGCGGCAGCACGCGCTCGACATAGTCGGCGGCGCCGTTTTCCGGCTCCATGTCGGCGCAGGTGAAGAAATGGTCGACGTTGGCCAGGCCGCTGGTGACCGGGTGTCCCCAGGCCGCGCACTGGACCGGCGCCAGACGTAGCGCGGCAAGCAGGAAGGTGGTGCCGTCCATGCCCAGCTCCGGGTAGATCAGCACGTCCTGCCCGGTCGCGGCGATGGTCTCGGCCAGGTCGGCGGGCGATGTCCGGTCCGACAGCACGTGGACCCGCGCGGCGGCGGCATCGACGCGCGCGCGCAACGCGTCGGCGTGATCGCCGAGGTGGAACAGGCTGATCTCGAACCCGGCCGGATCCAGCCCGGTGATCCAGCTCTGGAAATAGTTGCCGACCGTGCAGTCGTGCAGGAAGCGGGAAACGAAGCCGACCCGGATACGGCCGGCGGACGCGCGCGCCGGCCGGGAAGCCGGCATGGCGCGCGCGTATTCGGGCAAGGCCGCCGCCAGCAGGCGTTCGAGAAACCGGCCATAGGCGCGCTGCGCCGCCCGGTCGTCCAGACACTGGTAGGCCAGATAGAAATTGCCGTGTCGCAGGCCGGCCAGCAAGGCTTCGGCGGGCAGCCGGGCGAGCGTGTCGGCGAGGCCGTCCAGGCGCGCCATGCCGGCCTCCCAGTCGGCGCGCGCGCGCGCCAGCGCGGCGGCCGAGGCATACACGCGCGGCAGGGTCAGTTCGGCCTCGATGGCATCGCCCACCCGCGCGGGATCGAGCCGATACGCGCGCGCGAAGCAGTCCCGGGCCGCTTCGGCCTGGTTGCTCTCGGCCAGCGCGCGGCCGAGCAGGGCCAGGCTTTCGGCGTCAGCGGGCGCCAGCCGGAGCGCCTCGCGCAGCGCGCGCTCCGCCGTTGGGTAATCCTTGCGGCGCAGGGCCAGGCGGCCGAGATCGCGGCGAACGCCGGCATCCTCCGGCGCCCCGCGCGCCAGCGCTTCCAGATCCCGGCCGGCTTCGTCCGGCCGGTTCAGTTCGAGCAGCAACGCGGCCCGGTTGCGCAACGCGGCCGTATAGCCGGGCTGGAGCGCCAGGGCGCGGTGGTAGGCATCGAGCGCGTCTTCGGTCCGACCGGCATCCCGCAAGGCCAGCCCGAGGTTGTTCCAGGCCTGAACAATGCCGGGATTGCGCGCCAGCGCCTGCTGGTAGGCGGCGGCCGCGTCGGCCGGCCGGTCCTGGTCGTGCAACACCAGCCCCAGCGTGTACGGATAGGCGGGTTGCGCCGGATCGAGCGCCATGGCCGCGCGCAGATGCGCCTCCGCCGTCGCCAGATCGGCCGCCTGATGCGCCGCGATGCCCTGCCGATACCGGACCTGGGCCGGCGCGGTCGACGCGCTGGAGTGGTTCATCCCCGGCCGGTGATGTCCGCGACGCCGCCATCCGCCAGCACCGCGAAATCGGCCGGCGCCTGGCCGGCGAGCCGGCGCGCGTGCATGTGCTGGAAGGCGGCTTCCAGATGGCGCCGGAAGCGGTCGCTGTCGAACAGCGGGGCGGTCGCGCGCGCCGCCGTCAAACGCGCGCGGAGATCGGCCAGCATGTCCGGGTTGCCGGCCAGGCGCAGGGCGATCGCCTCGTACTCGTCCGGCGTGCCGGCGATCAGTTCGGGCAGGCCCACGGCCTTGAGCAGGCTGGCGGCGACCCGGCCGGCGAAGGCGCGGCCCGGCCGGGTCAGCACCGGCACGCCGGCCCACAGGGCATCGCTGGCGGTGGTATGGGCGCCATACGGCAGGGTATCGAGGAACAGGTCGGCGCGCGCCAGGCGGGCCAGATGCTTGGCGATCGGCCGGATACGCGCGAACACCAGCCGGTCCGGCGCGACACCGCGTTTTTCCGCCTCACCGCGCAGGTTGGCCTGCGCGGTCTCGTCGTCGCACAGCAGCCAGAGCACGCTGCCTTCGACCTTGGTGAGCAGACGCATCCAGAGGTCGAACACCGCCGGTTTGATCTTGTGAACGCCGTTGAAGCAACAGAATACGAAGCCGTTTTCCGGCAGGCCGAGCTCGGCGCGCGACGGCGCGTCCTCGTGGATCTCGCGGGTGGCGTCGTTGACCTGGTAGCTGTCCGGCAGCCAGACCACGCGCTCCTGGAAATGGACGAGGCCATCGACCGGAATCACCGTCTCGTCGGCGATCACGTAATCGATGAAATCGGCGCCCATGCTGCCCGGATAGCCGAGGTAGTTGATCTGGATCGGCGCGCAACGGCCGGCCAGGATGCCGGTGCGAGCATCCTTGGTATAACCCTTGAGGTCGACCGCGATGTCGATGTCGCGCTCGCGCAGGTAGGCGATCACCTCGGCGTCGGACATCTCGCGCGCGTCGACGAAGTGCTCGAAGGCGGCCCGCGCCCGCTGGCGCATGGCGTCGTTGGCCTCCGGACCGATCGACACGCCCCAGACCTCGAATCGTTCGCGGTCATGCAGTTCGAACAGACGCGCGGCCAGGATCATGGTGGCGTGGTTGTGGAAATCGGCCGAGAGGTAGGCGACCCGGATACGCCCCGGCGCGCGCGCCGCCGCGACCGGCGCCGCCACGTCCGGAAAATGCCGGGCCACCCAGTTGCGCGCGGCGCGCAGCGCCAGCTCCGGATCGTCCAGCCAGGCAAGCACCGCGAGCGGCTTGACCTCGCCATTGCCGGCCAGAATCTGTTCGCGGATCACCGCCTCATGCAGGGCGTTGTCACGCCAGCGGCACTGACTGGCATGCGCGGCGGCGAGTCGATCGCCGACCAGTAGCTCGGGTTCCGCCAGGGCCACGCCACGTGCCCGCATCAGCCAGCCCTCGGCGACGTCGGGCAGGTTTTCCAGACGCGCCAGTTCGGCCAGTTCCAACATCGCCTCCAGATTACCGGCGTCCAGGCGCAACGCGCGCGCGAGCGCGTCGGCGGCTTCCGGACGCCGATCCAGGCGACGCGCCAGCCGGCCCCGATTGACCCAGGCAGTGACGAAGGCGGGGGCGCCGGTGGTCGCCATCTCGTAACGGGCGAGCGCTTCCTCGATGCGGTCCATCGATTCCAGGATCACGCCCTGGGTGTTGATCGCGTCGGCATCGTTCGGTGTCGCCGCCAGCAGGGCATCGAGCTCAGCCAGCGCTTCTTCCGGCCGGCCGGCGCCAGCCAGAGCCTGCGCGCGGCCGACGCGGGCATCGCGCAACGGCCCTTTGGCCAGCAGCAGATCGAAATGCCCGATCGCCTCGTCGGCGCGGCCCAGTTCGGTGAGAACCCGGCCGATGGTCAGGTGGGCGATGATCAGTCGCGGCTCGGCGGTCAATGCCCGTTGCGCGCTCTCCAGCGCCTCGTCGGGCCGGCGCGCGACCAGCAGCGCGTTCGCCCGGTTCAGCCAGGCCGCCGCGAACTCGGGCATGCGCGTCAGCGCGGTATCGAAGCTCGCGATCGCGTCGAGCGCCCGCCCCATCGCCAGCAAGGCATTGCCATGGCCGAACCAGGCATTGACCAGATCGGGATTGAGCTTGAGGGCCATGTCGAACGCCAGCAGGGCCTCGTCATGGCGCCCCAGCGCGGACAGCGCCCGGCCCCGGCCGACATGCGCCTCGGCGAAATCCGGGGCGCCACGCGTAGCCGCCTCGAACCGGGCGAGCGCGTCGGCCGCCGCGTTGAGTTCGAGCTTGCATTCACCCAGATGGTGCAGCACCAGCGGGTGCCCGGGTTTTTGCATCAATACCGTTTCATACAGGGCCACCGCCGCCCGGTATTGCTGGGGCGCGCGCGCCTGGTTGTGCATGCGCACCGCCTGCTGGAAAAGGGCATCCGCCGTATTGGTCGCCATCCGTCGCGCTTTCTCTTTCAATGGAATTGCGCCGCGCCAGCGGAGAACCCGACGCGCGGCGAGAACGCGCGATTATCCGTCATTCATGGGGGTTTTTCGCGCTTGGCGCGCCCGCCCGGAGCGTTCCCGGCCTCGACATCTCCGATCCCGCCACCGGCGCCATGACTACCCAGGCGCGAAATTGTGGCGCCTATCGGTCCGACTCGGTCAAAGCCCGTACGACATGTTCAGGGCTCCGCCTGCAATCCAGAATGCGCCAGACCTCCATGGCTTCGCCATTGATCCAGTGCACTCCCCGCAGCCTTGAACGCGCCCGTTCGACAGGCCGACCATACCCATGCACTGGATTCCCGCCACGCGGGAATCCAGTCGACGCGCCCTGCGTGTCACTCCTTCCTGGCGAACGGATTGACCACCATCTCCTCGAACGCCTGCTTGTCGAAGGTCACGTCCGGCAGGTTTTTGTATTTCTCGATTTCCACGTCGACCAGATCGCGGCGGAATCGATTCATTTCATCCTGAATCAGCCTTTCCTTGACGTCGTCGAACGGCACCGGACCGGCCGCCCTGCGATCCGTCAGGCGGATCAGGTGATAGCCGAACCGGGTCTTGACCGGACCAGCCAGATCGCCAGCCTTTTCCAGGCCGAAAGCGGCTTCCTCGAATTCCTTGACCATGCGGTTGCGGCCGAAGTATCCGAGATCACCCTTGTTCTTCTTGGCCGAGGGATCCTCGGAAACCTCGACGGCCAGATCCGCCAGCGACTTCTCGCCGGACTTGATCTCGGCCAGCAGCTTTTCCGCCAGCGCCAGGGCCTCCTCGTCGGTACGATCCTTTGTCGTGATCAGGATATGTTCGGCGCGCACCTGTTCCGGACGCATGAACTCATCCTGTCGCACCTTGTAGGTCTCCAGCGCGAGTTTTTCGAAATCGGGCTTGGGCGCGGTTTCATGGAGATAGTTGATCTGGAATTGCGAGCGCATCCGGCTGGTGACGTCCTCCAGCGCCAGTTTCTCGTCCGGCGTCAGCGGCCGGTCACCGATGGCCTCGGCCAGCTTGCGCGTCACGAACATACCGAATACGAATTCCTCCACTTTTTTCCGGTCCGCCCAGAAGGCATCCTGCTTGTCTTTCGGAACGCTCATCAGGACGTGCATGCGCAACGCCTCCTGGGTGATGGTCACGTCGCCATGCTTCATGATGACACGCCCAACCGACTCGGTCGCGCCAGCCAAACCCGAACCCATCACACCCGAAATCATGGCGACCATCACGGCAACCCTGGAAAACTTCATCTTCAAACTCCCATGAACAGACAATCGAAGGACTCAAAAAAATGCCCCAGCCGGAAAAGGCTGGGGCATCCGCCAAACGGAAATCAGTTGCTTTCGAAATAGAAGCTGCAACCGTTCGACGACGTGCAGGTGGGCTCACCGGTCGGGTCGTTCCGGCTGGAAACGTTCACCCAGTAGGTTTGACCCGGCTGCAGGTGGCAATACCTGGAAAGTGGCGCCACCGAGGTGGAATACCCGATCGAGTATTTGACCTGGGAAACCTCGGTACCCAGACCATAACAACCCGCCAGCTTGTTCGAGGTCGCGTAGTCGCCCTTGCACTGGGAGATCACCACCCGCTTGGCGTTCTGCGACGAGGTCGTCCTCGTCGCGTTGATCGAGCGGACCGAAGCGCCGGCCCCCGCGGGAACGGTGATCTTGAAGGCGTAGACGACATCCGGCCCCGGCGAGTAGGTCGCGCGCTGCATTGGGTTGGCGGACATCGGCGTATCGACTTCGGTGATCGTGCCCGGCATGTTGATGCCGTTACAGGAGATCCCGGTCGGCGTCTGCTCGAACGTGAACGCCACCGCGCAATCGCCGCTGACCGCGCCCGTGGTGTAGGTCCAGCTGGTCCCGCTGCCCGACAGCGTGCCACTCGCGCAGGTATTGGAACCGACCACCGGGTTGTAACCAGTCGTGGTGGTCAGGCCGATCACCGCCGTGGTACCGCCCGCGACCGGATTGCCCGGCTGTTGGGACACGCTGCCGTTGGCGCCACTGGCGCTGGCGGTCACGGTATAGCCGCGCTTGACGGAACAGCTCGCGGTGCTGCTTGAGCCATTGATGCCGCTACACGTCCAGGAGTACTGGTTGGCGCTGGTGGAGACCGCGGATGGCGTCGTCCCGCTGCCACACAAATTGGCGGTCGGCGCCGAGGTCAGCACGTTGGTGGTGCTGTGCGCGCTGCCACAAACCCCCGCCACCGGCGTGTTGCTGAAGGTCGCCACCAGCGTGCAAGCGGCGTTGATCGGCCCGGCATTGAAGGTATTTCCGCTCGCGGAACCAGGACAACCGGAGAACGAAACCGAATAATTATTGGAGCTGGACGCGGTGAATTGCGCGCTGCCGCCCTGCGCCACATCCGCGCTGCCCGGCGAGACGTTGAAGGTACCCGTCAGACCCGACGAAACCGTGCTGGTTGCGATGGTATAACCCTTGACCGCGTAGCAACTGGCATCGCTACCGCCACCGGAGCCCGCGCAGGTCCAACTGAAATAATCCGGGCCGGTCACCGCCAGCTTCGGCGTGCTTCCAGCCGCGCACTGCTCGGTCCCACTCGGCATCGACGTCGCCGAGCCGTTGTTCTTGGTGCCGCAGGCACCGTTGACGACGCCGTAGCTGCCCGGGCTACCAGAGGTGACTGTCGCCAGCGGGTTGGCCGACTTGACCACCACCCTGGCCTCGGTGGAAGTGACCGCGCTATCGCCAGTACCGGCCACTGTAAATATGTAAGGCGTGGTATCGCTAGTGCCGCTGCCCAAGGTGGCGGGCGTGGTGAATTTGACTGGCTTGCCCACGTCCTGATTCAGCGTGATGCTGCCGGTCACGCTTGCACCATTCAAGCGCCAATCAATGGTGTCCAAGGCATTTTCCGCGCCAGCACCACAATCAGCGGTCAGTTCGATGGTCTGGCCCTCGGCCAGAATGCTGTATGCCGGCGTGATCGTACAGTCGATCGCCGCCGCCGTTCCCGACATGGCGAACAACAAAGCCGCCAACGTCGCTCTATTCATGTGCTTCATTTTCCATCCTTTCCACATCCAGTCACAAACCCATGGGGCAGACAGGGCCACGAGACTCAAGTTCCTCAAGCTCCCGACACTCGCGCCATCTTGGCGCAACCCCAACCGTTTGGACGCAGCGCTTTTCAACCCTTCTGGCCACGCAGCCATCCCATGCTTCGCGCATCAAGCCGATCCTCCAACCGATGCCTCATTTTCATTATAAATCGCATACCAAACATCAGTCCCCGCGCAAGCGACCGTTCACCCCCCTGATACGCACGGCAGTCAGCCCCTTTCAGCCGCGGGCATCGGACCAAGGCCGGGACGGCTCGCCGGTCTTTGGACGAAAAAAAACCGGACACCCGAAGGTGTCCGGTCATCAACCTGAGCAAGGACTCTTGCGAGTCCGACTTTGTCAGGTTACCGGTTGTAGGTACCCGTTTCAGCCTTGTGCACCACGCTACCCATGTAGTTGCTCAGGCCACCCGCGAGGGTGTTCTCACTGGTAAAAGCCGAGTAGCCGATGACCGGCAGGCCAACCAGGGTGTCGTAGGACGGAGTACCAACACCAGCAACGGTGGCATCGCCCGGCAGCAGCGCGCGGCCGCTATCGAACCAAGAACCGTCGTCATTGGCATCACCGGTGAAGGTGATCTTCATCCAGCCCAGCTCAAAGCCGGAGGCCAGCTGGATGCTGTTGTTGGTGTAAACGGCACCGTACAGCGAAGCCGCGCTACCGGTGCCATCACGCTTGATGGAAACGGTGTTGACTTCGTGACACAGGTTCAGGCCAGGGTTGCCCGGGGGCAGCGGAGAGAAGTCACCTTCGGTCACGACGGTGGTGTTCTCTTCACGATCCCAGTAATCGACGGCGATCGGGTCGCAGGACTCGGCGGACGACGTGTTCCACTTGGCGGAGAACGGACGCGCCGTATTCGGGCCGTTGACGTAGAAACGCTTGGTCGGGAAGGTCACAACCCAGTTGGTGCTGGAGTTACGGCCGCTATCCACAACGTAGTCGTTCATGATGGCGCTGCGCATCAGCACGGCGGAAACCGGGTCGACCGGCTGGGCGCGAGTAGCGTCCGGAGCCCAATCGATGGCCATGCCATCACGGATCAGCACGGCATCGGTGCCAACCTGTTCCAGCGACGGCAGCAGGCTGCCCGGAGGCGTGTGCTGACCACCGTCCAGAGCGGACCAGAAGTTGTCCAGCGCGACGGCGTCATAGGTGGTGCGCAGACCGCTGCCCACGGAGATGGTGGTGCCGTAGCCATACAGGCCACCGGTCGGAGCAACGACGTTGCCAGACTGGTTCAGCAGACCGCCGGAAGCGGCGGCGGTACGGACCGTGCCGCAGTTGCCGGGAACGCCATTGACGTGCTTGATCGCGGTAACCAGGGTGGAGTGAACCACGTTACCCATCTCGATCAACTCGATGTAGCCCTCGCGAGTACGCGCGGTGGTGCGCCAAGCGGTGGCATCGGTCACGTACTGGTAGTTCCGGAACTCGATACCGGAGGAGGTCACCTGACCGGACGTGCAGGACGTATCCGTGGTCATGATGGCGGCGCCAGAATCGGTACGGAAGATCTTGGCGCTCCACTCGTCATACGGGGACAGGTAGAGGTTGAAGTCCAGAACTTCCTGGCTGTTCATGCCTTCCAGGATACGGACCTTGACGGCCTTGGTCGTGTTCTGGGTGTTCACGACGCTGACGTAGGTTTCGTAACCATTCTGAACGGTGTAGTACGGATAGAGCAGGACTTGCCCGGTGCCGTCCGGGTTGACGTGCACAGCTTGTGCGGAGCCTGCAACGCCAAGACCGGCCAGCATGGCAGCAGAGAGAAGTTTCATCTTCATCGCATGGTTCCCTTGCGTGGTTGAGAAAAATTTGGAGCCTAACAACAAGCCGGGCTCACAACCCAGACTCGTGGGGGCGAGTATCTCACAAGGCCCCTGAGCCGCGTCAAGCTTGCGGCCGCTTCCTTCAATTACTTGTTCCATCTTCGATGTTGCGCCCGAACAACAAGGATTCATCAATCGAAATGGGCCAAACATCTTGTGACAGATTAAACCAGTCTTGTGTGGTTTCAAGGCGACGGCGCGATTGATCGATGACGGATACGGAATTTGTTGCAACTTCGTCACCAACCCGGCTGACGGCGCGGATTGGATTTCATCCACACCGCGCCCTCATGACCACCGCCATTTCCGGCCTAGATCTGATACCGCCACCATTGCCCATCCAGGCGTACCCAGGTATCCGGAACGATCGAACTGGACTCGCCCTTGATTACGGTCCGCCCGGTATCCAGATCCCGGTAGGTCAGCCGGACTTCCGCGCTACAGCGGTCTTCCTGCTGGCATTCGACCTTGAGCACGCTGGCGGATATGAACCTGGCGATCGGCTGGGTGCGCACGACGTGGCGTTCATATCGGGTGCGCTGACGGTATCCCGGCGTCATCAGATCGTAGGTGCCGCGATAGTCTTCCGCGACCACCGCGTTCCAGTACGCCTGCACACGCTCGGCGACCAATTCCTCCACGGTCTTGGTTTTTTCCACCGCCTCGGCGGGCGGTTCAGCCACGGTTTCGGCGGCCTTCGACATGGCCGATCCACCCATCAGAACGCCGGCAAGAACGACAAAAGCAACACGATGCAATGCACTCACAACACACTCCTATTAGTAAATAGCAGCCCACCCGGAAGCGCCGTGGGCATTTTCCCTATTTCCGGCGGCGGTTGAACGGCTTTCAAAGCCGTTCGAACGGCGCCTTCCATGCTCCCGTTTTGCTGGCTCAACCTGCCGTGACCCGGCCGGACGTGGACATCAAAGGGTTACGCGGAGTTTCTCATACAGCCGCAACACCTTGGGCACGTAGGCCAAGGTCTCGCGGTAGGGGGGGATTTTGCGGCCGTGGCGGATGACGGCGTTCTCACCGGCGTTGTAGGCCGCCAGCGCCAGTTCGAGGTTGTCGCCGAACAGGTCGAGCAGGTCTCGCAGATAGCGGGTGCCGCCCCGGATGTTCTGGGCTGGATCGAAGGCATCGGCAACTTCATAACGTTTGGCGGTGCCGGGCATCAGTTGCATGAGCCCCTGGGCGCCGACTCGGGACACGGCCCTGGGGTTGTAGCCGGACTCGGCGGTGATGACGGCGTGGACGAGTGCCTTGTCGACACCGAACTCCTCGGCGGCCGCCTCGACATGTGGCGCGAACTCGGCGGCACGGCCGGTTTGTGGCGAGGCCTTGGCGCGGTTGTCGGCGGCTTCGGCTTTCAGCAAGGCGAAGATGAGTTGAAAGCCGTTGTGCGAGGGCACATTGGTGTAATGCACGACGCCATCGGCGTCGGTATAGGTGTAGACGTCCGCGCGCGCGCCGGCTCCGGCCAGCATGGAGGCGATGAGAAGCGCGCGGATGGCGATGATCATGACGATATAGATATATGGGATGGGCGGAGCCGCGGGTTGCCGTACATGGAACAATTTCACCGAGAATTGTTCCCAACCCTTTGATTTTACGTAATAGCCACTCGATCCTGAAAGATCAGCCCAGGTATGGACCGACAGCGCGCCACGGGTTGTGGTCGATTCGCCCGATGCCCACCGGACACCATCCCATCGCGGGCGGGCGGGAATCCGGCATGCAGGCACTCGCCCGATTGCGCTGGCCTCCCGCATGCGCGGGAATGACGGAGCTTGGATGCCGAATCAGTAATCCCGCTGGTACTGGCCGCCGCTGTCGAGCAGCCGGCGTATGGTCGGCAGGTGATTGGGCGCTTCGACCGTGCAGAAGTAGTGGAAGAACAACTCGCGGTGATAGCCGCCGGACAGACGGGCCTGGATGGGTTCCCAACGGGCGTTGCGGTTGCGCGACCATTCCCCGTCGGTAGCCTGCTTGCGGCCGAACGCATAGAGCTTGCGTTCCCCGGTTTCGCAACGCATGCCTTCGAAACTGACGTTTTCCGCGCCGGTCGCGCTCCGGATGACCATGACGTAACGGACGACACCGTCCTCGCCGGCGGACAGCGAAGCGCGATCGACGAAATAGCGATGACTGGTGGTACCGCCGATCTCGACGCGGACCAGATTGCGGTCCTCCGGATAAGCCGGCAGGCGCGCCTGGATTTCGTTCCAGGTCCTGGCCTCTCCCTCGAAGTCCCGTTCAAACTCGCCCCAGTTGGCGGCGGTGGCGGCGGCGGTGGCCGTCCCAACCAGAAAAGGGGTGATCAGGGTGGCGGCGATGAAGTGGCGCATGCGGTGTTCCTATTTCTTTCTGGCGCGCGGGTGTGCCTGGTCATAAACCCGGGCGAGATGCTGGAAATCGAGGTGGGTATAAATCTGGGTGGAAGAAAGGCTGGCATGGCCGAGCATTTCCTGGACCGCGCGCAGGTCACCGGAAGATTGCAGGACATGGCTGGCGAAGGCATGACGCAAGGCATGCGGATGGACGTGGCCGTCCACCTGTTGCCTGGCCGCCATGGCGCGCAGCGCGACATGCACGCCGGAGGCGGAGATGCGGGCGCCACGCCGGCCGACAAACAGCGGCTCGTCGCCGATATTCGGCGCGAGCACCCGCGCGCGCGCCGGCAGCCAGTTCCGCAATGCCGCCAGCGCCTGACGGCCGACCGGCACGACCCGGGTCCGGGCTCCCTTGCCGGTCACCCTGGCCTGGGCTACATCGAGATCGATATCGCCGACGTTCAATCCGATCAGTTCGGCGCGACGCAGGCCGGAGGAATACATCAGCTCGAACATGGCCAGGTCGCGGATGGCCCAGACATCGTCGGCCGGCGCGTCGAGCAGACGCGCCATCTGGTCGACCGACAAGGCGTTGGGCAGTTTTCTTTCACCCTTGGGCGGGTGCAGGCCAAGGCACGGGTTGGCCTCGACCTCGCCCTGGCGGGCCAGATACCGGAAAAATCCGCGCCACGCCGACAATATCCGCGCCAGCGTTTTCGGCGCCATGCCGCGCGCGTGCAGGGTGGCGAGCGCCCGGCGCAGATCGTGTCCGGCCAGACCGGCCGGTTCGGTTTCGCCCAGACATTCGCGCAGGTGCCGCAGATCGTAGGCGTAGCCGGCGACGGTGGCGGGACTGTAGCGACGCGCCGTCAGGGCGGCGAGATAGGCGGCGATCCGACGCGACAGCGGCCCCGTCCCGACCGGATCGTCGACCACCACGGCATCCGCCATCAGCCCGCCATCAGAGAAAACGCGAACAGGCGGCGCCGGTCAGTTCCGCCAGCCAGGACAGGTACAGCGTGCCCATTTCCGGATAGAAACGCTTGGCGTCCTCCGAGGCCAGCACCAGCAGGCCGTTCAGGTTGTCCTCGCGCAGCGGCGCCAGCGCGAACGATTTCTGATGCTCGCCGATGGTACCGAACCAGGCGCGGATTTCATCGGGTACATCGGCGCCACAACGCGGATGCGTGAGACCGGTCATCAGCACTTGGATGTCCGCGCTGACCCGCGAGAACTCCGGCAGGCCGGCCAACGCCTCGGGCGTGTCGTCGGTCCACAGGCGGATGCTGGCATGCGGCACCACGAAACTGTCGGACAACGACAGGTACAGCGTCTGGAACACCGCCTCCAGGCCGCGCGCGCGCATCAGGCCGAGAGAAAGTTTGTGCAGCTTTTCACCGATGGCATCGTTTTCCTCGGCGAACTGGATGAACTCGCGCAGCTTCAACTCCAGGCCGCGCGATTTGTCGCGCAGCGCCAGCACCTGGCGCTCGCCAAGCGAGATGGCCTGGCCGCTGAACGGGTGCGGCACCGTGATGTTCGCCAGCAACTCAGGGTGACCGACGAAGAAATCCGGATTGAGATTGAGAAATTCGCCGATCTGTTCGGGAGTGATGTTCATGTTTCGATCTCGCCTTGGAAAACGGTGACCGCCGGGCCGGTCAGGAATACGGGCTGGTCGGCGCCTGCCCAATGGATGGTGAGGTCGCCTCCGCGCGCGTGGACCAGCACGGTGTCATCGAGCAGACCGCGCAGGATGCCGGCGACCACGGCCGCGCAAGCGCCAGTGCCGCAAGCCAGGGTCTCGCCGGCGCCGCGCTCGAATACGCGCAAGACAACCTCCCGTCGATGCATAACCTGCATGAAGCCGACATTGACCCGTTCGGGAAACGCCGGATGACGTTCCACGCGCGTGCCCAGCTCGGCCACCGGCGCGGCCTCGACATTGCAGACCACGCGCACCGCGTGCGGATTGCCCATGGACAGCACGGTCAACTCGACCGGCTCGCCATCGACATCGAGCACATGGGTATTGGGCATCGCCGGAACCGCCGGTGCCGCCAGCGCGGGCAGGAACGGAATCTCGATCGGCGCGAAACGCGGCGGCCCCATGTCGACGGTGACGCGGCCATCGTCCTCCAGACGCGGCACGATCACGCCGGCGGCGGTTTCCACCCGGATCTCGCGCTTCGCGGTCAGTCCCTGATCGTGCACGAAGCGCGCGAAACAGCGCGCGCCGTTGCCGCATTGCTGAACCTCGCCGCCGTCGGCGTTGAAGATGCGGTAGCGGAAATCGCAATCCGCCCGCGTCGCCGACTCGACCAACAGGATCTGGTCGCAGCCGATCCCGAAATGGCGATCGGCGATGTCGCGGTATTGCGCGGGCGTCAACGCGACCCGCTGACGAACGCCGTCGAACACGACGAAATCGTTGCCGGCGCCCTGCATTTTGGTGAAACGCAATCTCATGACGTCCAGTTTACCAGCCCATATGCAGGAAATAGGCGGTGTAGAACGCCAGCCAGCAAAGGGCCAGGACACCCGGACCCCAGGCTTCCGGCAGGCGACGGGCGATGGCGTGGGTCAGCCAGACGATCAGGACGAAACGCAGCGCGCGCGCCGGTACGCTGACCAGCAGAAACGCCGCGAAAGGCAGCGCCTGCTGGCCGGCCGCCACGGCATAGAGCTTGTAGGGCACGCCGGTCAGCGGACCCAGGAACAATGCGCCCAAGCCATGTTCAGCCAGGCTGTCATGCACCTGCCGCCACATGGCGGCGTGGATGGCCGGCACCCGGTCGAGCGCGAGCCACGCGAAATCGGGCGCGACCGCCCCCCATGCATACATGGCCGCGCCACCGGCGAGGGCGCCGGCGGTGGCCCAGAAGCTGGCGCGCAGGGCGGCGCGCCGGTGCCTGAGCGCGATGGCGGAGAGCAATACGTCGGGGACGATGAAGAACGCCTCGGCGAATCCCCAGGCAGCGGCGAATCTACCGGCTCGCGGCGGTTTCATGCGCTTCCGGGCGCGGCAGTTCACTGGCCAGCGCGCGCATGCGCGCCTCCAGCCCGGCCAGGAAATCGGTTTCGTCACCACGCATGGCCTCGCCGACGAAGACATCGCAGAAAAACGGCACCAGGATGGGATCGTCCTTGGGCAGGGCCTTGCCCAGGCCGTGCAGGAATACCGGCGTCACCGGCACTTCCGGCCGGCGCGCGGCGAGCACGGCGACGCCGCGCTTGAAGCGGCCGAGCACTTCCGGCTCGCCGCGACTGCCCTCCGGAAACAGGATCAGGATTTCGCCCCGGTCCAGCGCCTCCTCGCACGGTTTCAGCGGATCGCGGCCACCGTGGGTCTCCCGGGCGATGGGCAGGATGCCGATCACATTCAGGGCGAACCAGGCCACCAGACGGTTGCGCAGGAAGTAATCGGCCGCCGCCACCGGCCGCAGCCTGGGCAGCAGGGCGACGGGAAACAGCGACACCAGCACCAGGGTGTCCAGGTGACTGTTGTGGTTGGCGGCGACGATGGCCGGGCCCTCCTTGGGCAGCCACCGCCGGTGGCGGACATTGAGGCCCAGCACCACCAGCGCGATGGGACGGGCAACGAGCAGCCAGAAGGCGAATCGGACCAGCCGCATCAGTAATGCAGGTAATACAGATAGTGGAAGAACAGTGGCGCGGTGAAGGTCAGGCTGTCGACGCGGTCGAGCACGCCGCCGTGGCCGGGAATCAGGCTGCCGCTGTCCTTGATGCCCAGGTCGCGCTTCAGGGCCGAGATGTTGACGTCGCCGACAAAACCGGCCAGACCGATCAGCAAGCCCGCCACCGGCGCCTGCCAGCCGACCAGCGGCGTCAGCCAGGGCGCCAGCAGCCAGGCCGCCAGCGTGGTGGTGGCGATGCCGCCGACGAAGCCTTCCCAGGTCTTCTTCGGGCTGACCTTGGGGATGATCTTGTGGCGGCCCAGCGTCTTGCCCCAAACATACTGCGCGACATCGTTGAACTGGGTCAGGAACATCAGGAACAGCACCAGACCGGCGGCGCCGCCGGCGGGATTCACGTCCTCCGGCAGCGCCAGCAGGAAGGCCATGTGCGACAGGTTGAACACGGTCAGCATCAGGCCCCAGTGCAGGGAGCCGGCGGCGCGCAGGAAGCCGGCGGTCTCGCCAATCAGCACCATGCGCATCGGCAGCAGCAGGAACAGGTAGACCGGGATGAAGATGATGAACATGCCGTACCAGCCGATCGCCACCCACCAGAACTGCACCGGTATGGCCAGGTAGGCCCAGAACAGCACGCGCCGGTCGGCGCGGCGGGTGGGGATCAGCGACAGATATTCCTTGAGCGCGAGGAAGCTGACGAAACCCAGGAAGATCAGCGACAGGGTCGGAGACAACGCCATGGCGACCGCGAAGATGCCGGCCATCACCCACCAGGAATTCACGCGCGCGGCGAGTTCGCCGTAATCGCGCTCGGGATGCGCGCGCCGCAGCGCGAACACGATCAGGCTGGCAAGCAGCAGGATCGCGAAGATGCCGGCGAGGAAGGCAGCGGCGTTGGCGGTGAGCGCCGCGAACATCAGACCGCGCCCTCGGCCAAGCCGCGCCGGGCACGGTTCACCACGGTCCAGACCGACAGGGCCAGGACGACGGCGAGCACGCCATCGAGCCAGCCGCCGGCCGGCGCGCCCAGGCCCAGGACGAGGCCGAGCGCGCCGAATACCAGGGCACGGTCGCTCTTGCCCATCGGCCCGTCATAGCGTCGACTGGCGCCCAAGGTCTGGCTCAGCACGCCGGTCATTTCGCCAAGCGTGGCCAGCACGACGATGCCCACCACCAGAACCGGCGAAAACCCGGCCACCAGCGCCAGCGGCAGATACAGGGCCGCGTCGGAAACGACGTCGCCGAGTTCGTTGAGCACGGCGCCCAGGCGCGATTTCTGGCCGTGTTCGCGCGCCAGCATGCCGTCGATGGCATTGAGCGCCATGCGCGCGAACAGCACGCCGGGCAGCAGCAACAGCCAGCGCGTGTCGTCCGGCCACAGGGCGATGACCACGCCGGTGGCGATCGACAACAGCATGGCGGCGAGGGTGACCTGATTGGCGGTGACGCCAACGCGGGCCAGCCCGCGCACCAGCGGCCGCAGCAAATTCTGGAAAGCGGGTTTCAGATCGTGGACGCTGGGCATGCTTCCTCTCCGGCCAGACTCAGGATGTAGGCGGAAAAATCGGGATCCTCGCCACGCAGCAAGTCTGACAGGCGGGCGCGGAAATCCTCGCGCCGGCACCATTCGCGCATGTAGTCCTCCCAGGAATGCCAGAGCCGGCGCTGCTTCTCGTCCATGTCCGGTTCGTAGGCGAGCAGGTAGGCGCGCTCGAACAACGAGATCAGCATGTCGAAGATGACCAGCTTGCGTTCGTGCTGCTCTTCGGTCAGATCCGGCACGGAAGCCTGGCTGCGCAGCTTCAGGTCGGGATTGGCGAGCACCACTTCCAGGAAATCGATATAGGCGTCGGACAATTGCTGCCAGATCGCTTCTTCCTCGTTCTCGCGCTCCTTGCGCTGGTCGAACAGGAACACGCCGATGGCGAGCGGCAGACCGATCACCGTGACGACGTAGGACAGGAGTTCCCAGGTTTCCAGGTTCATGGCCGGCGATTCTACGGTGTCGGCGGCGGCTCGGCGCGCGGCATATAATCCGCTGCCCCGACCGGGCGCGTCCCGCCTGCCCGGCCCGTCCACGGAAGCCTCCGATGTCCGCCCACAAGAAACCCGCCCGTCCGTCCCGTCGTGGCGCCGCCCCCCATGCCGCCGCCGCGCCCTCCGACACGCCGTTCGATCTGGCGATGGCGATCGACGCGCTCGACCGGGTGTTGACGCTGGAACATCCGGCCGATGCCTGCCTGTCGCGCTTCTTCCGCGATGTCCCGAAACTGGGCGCGCGCGACCGCGCCTTCATCGCCGAGGCGGTGTACGGCGTGCTGCGCCATCTGCGCAGCCTGAGCGCGCTCGCCGCGCCCGCCACGCCGCGCCGGCTGCTGCTGGCCTGGATGGCCCGCCACGGCGGCTACAACCTGCGCCAGTTCGAAGGCCGCATCAAGGACGACGACCTGGACTGGCTGCGTCAGGTCAAGTCGGCCGATCTGTCGGAACAGCCGGAAGCGGTCCGGCTCGAGCTGCCCGACTGGTTGCACGAACGGCTGGCCACGCGTCATGGCGACGACCTCGCCGAACTGGCGGCGGCCCTGAACCGGCCGGCGCCGCTCGACCTGCGCGCCAACACCCTGAAGATGCGGCGCGACGACGTGCTGAGCGCGTTCCAGGCCGAAGGCATCGCCGCCACGCCGACGCCCTGGTCGCCGCTCGGCATCCGCCTGCCAGGCAAACCGGCCCTGCACCAGCATCCGATGTTCCAGGCAGGCGCCGTCGAGGTGCAGGACGAGGGCAGCCAGTTGCTCGGCCTGCTGCTGGCGCCGCGGCGTGGCGAAATGGTCTGTGATTTCTGCGCCGGCGCCGGCGGCAAGACCCTGCTGCTGGGCGCGCTCATGCACAACAGCGGCCGCCTGTATGCCTTCGACGTCTCCGAAAAGCGCCTCAACAACCTGAAACCGCGGCTGGCCCGTTCCGGCCTGTCCAACGTGCATCCGCAATGGATCGCGCACGAACGCGATCCCAAGATCAAGCGTCTGGCCGGCAAGTTCGACCGGGTGCTGGTCGACGCGCCCTGCTCCGGCCTGGGCACGCTGCGCCGCAATCCCGACCTGAAATGGCGGCAAAGCCCGGAATCGGTCGCCGAACTGACCGCCAAACAGGCCGCCATCCTGGATTCCGCCGCGCGCCTGGTGAAGCCCGGCGGGCGCTTGGTCTACGCCACGTGCAGCCTGCTGACGGAGGAAAACGAGGACATCGTGGCCGCCTTCCTGAACGATCACCCGGATTTCCACCTGGTTTCGGCGGGCGACCTCCTGGCGGCCCAGGGCATCGCCCTGGAAATGGGCGAGCACCTGCGCCTGGATCCGCCCCGTCATGCCACCGACGGCTTTTTCGCGGCGGTGCTGGAACGCGGCGCATGAAACGCTGGCTGGCGCCGACGCTGGCGCTCGCGCTGCTCCTGGCCGGCCCCGACGCGCGCGCCGAGCCGCTCACCCTGACCGCGCGCGGCAGCGTCCAGATCGCCTTCACGCCCGGCGACGACGCCGCCGGCCTGATCATCGAAACCCTCGGCAAGGCGCGTCGCCAGGTGCTGGTGCAGGCCTACAGCCTGACCCACAAAGGCATCGCCGCGGCGCTGGTCGCCGCCCGACGACGGGGGCTGGACGTCGGCGTCATCGCCGATCGCGATCAGCATGGTCGCGTGGTCACCAGCCAGGTCGCCTGGCTGGCCGCCCAGGGCGTGCCGGTCTGGCTGGACGGCGACCACGCGGCGGCGCACGACAAGGTCATGATTATCGACAGCGGCACACCGGACGCCATCGTCATCACCGGCTCGTTCAACTTCAGCCACGCCGCCCAGCACCGCAACGCCGAGAATCTGCTGATCCTGCGCGGACACCCGACCCTGGCCGAGGCCTACGCCGCCAACTGGCGCCGGCACCGCGCGCATTCCCTGCCGCTGCATCCCTGACCCATCCCGAACCGACGATCATGACCCCGAACGACACCGAGAACTTCAACAACCTGATCGCTCCGCTCCTCGCTTCCCTGGGCAACACCGCGATGCTGATCGAACTGGCCGCGCTGATCGGCATCGGCATCCTGTCCTGGTTCGCGGTGCATCGTCTCAAACGGCGGCTGGGCGATACCGACACCCTGCCGATCCCGCTCGCCGACTCCGACTGGAGCCGGCTGGTGTTGCCGCTCGGCCTGCTCGCGCCGGTCCTGATCGGCCGCGCGGTGCTGGCGCACTGGCAGAGCGTGCATCTGTTCAACCTGGCGGTACCGCTATTGCTGTCGTTCCTGGCGATCCAGGGCTGCTTCTACGTGCTGCGCGCCATCCTCAAGCCCAGCCGCGTGCTGCAAACCGTCGAACGCATGGTGTCCTGGCTGGTCTGGGGCGTATTCGCGCTGCACCTGACCGGCTATCTGGGCGACGTTGCCGCCACCCTGCACGGCATCGGCTTCCATGTCGGCAAGCAATACCTGTCGCTGTACACCGTGCTGGTCGGCCTGCTGTCGCTGGCGGCGACGCTGGTGCTGGCGCTCTGGCTGGCGCGCACCGTCGAACAGCGGGTGATCGGCGCCATGCCGGTCACCGGCAACATCCGGCTGGCGCTGAGCAAGCTGGCGCGCACCGTGTTCGTGGTCCTGGCGGTGCTGGTGGCGCTGCCCATGGTCGGCATCGACATCACCGTGCTGTCGGTGTTCGGCGGCGCGCTCGGTGTCGGCCTCGGCCTCGGCCTGCAGAAGGTCGCGGCCAACTATGTGTCCGGCTTCACGCTGCTGCTCGACCAGTCGATCCGCATCGGCGACATGATCCAGGTCAACGAACACTACGGCGAGGTCAAGGAAATCGCCACCCGCTACACCGTCATCCGCAACCGGACCGGCATCGAGAGCGTGATCCCCAACGAAATCATGGTCACCTCGCCGGTCATCAACCGCAGCCTGAGCGACCGCAACAACCAGGTCCGGCTGCCGGTGCAGGTGGCCTACCGGACCGACCTGGACCGCGTGCGCGAACTGCTGACGCCGGTCGTGGCCGATCACCCGCGCGTGTTGCCGGAGCCGGCGCCGCAAGTGCGGCTGGCCCGCTTCGGCGAAAACGGCATCGATCTGGAACTGGTGTTCTGGATCGCCGACCCGGAACTCGGTGAGGGCCGCCTGCGTTCCGAACTCAACTGGGCGGTCTGGGACACTTTCAAGCGCGAGGGCATCGAGATTCCCTATCCGCAACGCGTGGTGCATATGGCCAACGCGAAAAGCCAGCCGGATTGAGGCCGATCCGACTGGACCAATGCCAATGAAAAACCCCGCCGAAGCGGGGTTTTTCATTGGTCCGGAAACGCCGGCTTATTTCAGCTTGGTTTCCTTGTACGGCACATGCTTGCGGGCGACGGGATCGAACTTGCTGATCTCCATCTTCTCCGGCATGGTCTTCTTGTTCTTGGTGGTGGTGTAGAAATGGCCGGTGCCCGCGGTGGACTCCAGCTTGATCTTTTCGCGTCCGCCTTTTGCCATGATGCGCTCCTATCAGATGGCGCCGCTGGCGCGCAGATCGGCCAGGACGACTTCGATGCCCTTCTTGTCGATCAGACGCAGGGCGGCATTGGAAAGACGCAGACGAACCCAGCGGTTCTCGCTCTCGACCCAGAACCTGCGGTACTGGAGGTTGGGCAGGAAACGACGCTTGGTCTTGTTGTTGGCGTGGGAGACGTTGTTCCCCACCATCGGCTTCTTGCCGGTAATCTGACATACACGGGCCATGACGGTCACCCCTGGACAATGCTGAAACGGAAAGTCGGCCTTTATACACGAAGCCTTCGATCCGGTCAAAGCCACCCGCGTTCGGCGAACGACAGGCCACCGCCGTCGGCGACGATGAAATGGTCGAGCACGCGCACGTCGATCAGGCCGAGCGCGGCCTTGAGCTGGTCGGTGAGCCAGCGGTCGGCCTGGCTCGCCTCGGCGACGCCGGAAGGATGGTTGTGCGCCAGGATGACGCCAGCGGCGTTGCGCGCCAGCGCGCGCTTGACCACCTCGCGCGGATACACCGAGGTCTGCGTCAGCGTGCCGCGAAACAGCTCCTCGACCTCGATCACGCGATTGCGCGCGTCCAGGAACACCGCCACGAACACCTCGTGGCCAAGCCCGGCCAGACGCAGGCGCAACCAGTCACGCACCGCCGCCGGCGAATTGAGCGCGTCACCGGCGCGCATGGCCTCGGCCAGCGCGCGCCGGGCCATTTCCAGCACCGCCTGCGACTGCGCGTACTTGGCCGGCCCCATGCCGGGAAAGGCCGCGAATTCCGCCTGGCTGGCGGCGAACAGACGGTTCAGGCCACCGAAATGCGCGAGCAGGTCGCGCGCCAGATCGACCGCGCTCTTGCCGGGCACGCCGACGCGCAGGAAGATCGCCAGCAGTTCGGCGTCGGACAGCGCGGCGGCGCCGCGCGCGAGCAGTTTTTCCCGGGGCCGTTCGCCCTCGGGCCAGTCGGTGATGGCCATGTGTTCTCCCGGTTTTGTGGTGTCGTGCCGCGCGTCTTCGTCGCGGCACCACAGGCTACAGGCGACCGGCCACCGGCTACAAGTCCAGCAGACTGATCCAGTGCACCACCGGCACGCCGCTGGCGGCGGCGAGATGGCTCTGGCAGCCGATGTTGGCGGTGGCGATGAGTTCCGGGCCACGCGCGGTGAGATGCGCGAGCTTGCGTTCGCGCAGGCGCCCGGCCAGTTCCGGCTGCGACAGGGAATAGGTGCCGGCCGAGCCGCAGCACAGGTGCGCCTCGGCCACCGCCAGCAGTTCGTGGCCGAGGCCGGCAAGGATGGTTTCGATCACGCCGCGCACCCGCTGGCCGTGTTGCAGGCTGCACGGCGGGTGGAAGGCAACCCGACGCGCCGGGCCGGCGCGCAGACCGGAAAGATCCTCGCGCGCGAGGATCTCGCCGAGGTCGCGGGTCAGCGCCGACACGCGCGCGGCTTTTTCCGCGTAGGCGAGGTCGTCGCGCAGGTGGTGGCCGTAGTCCTTGACCAGACTGCCGCAGCCGCTGGCGGTCATGACGATGGCCTCCACGCCGGCCTCGACATGCGGCCACCAGGCGTCGATGTTGCGGCGCATGGCCGCGCGCGCCGCTTCCGGCGCGGCGAGGTGCTGGTCGATGGCGCCGCAGCACCCGGCGCCGGGCGCGGCGAACAACTCGATGCCCAGCCGCGCCAGCACGCGCGTCGCGGCGGCATTGGTTTCCGGCGCCAGCGCCGGCTGCACGCAACCTTCCAGCACCAGCATGCGGCGGCCATCTCCATCGGCACGGGTGGCGGCCGCTCGGGAAAGCGGCGAGACGGGGGGCGGGATGTGCTCGCGCAACACCGCCGGCAGCGCGCCGCGCACGCCCTGTCCCAGTTTCAACAACGGCGTGAACACGGCCGGCGTGGTCAGCGTCCGCCGCAGCCCGGCGCGCAGCAGGCGTTCGGGGAGTGGTCGCGGGCTGAGTTTCTCCATCACTTCGCGGCCGATGTCGATCAGGCGGCCGTATTGCACGCCGGACGGGCAGGTGGTCTCGCAATTACGGCAGGTCAGGCAGCGGTCGAGATGCCGCCGGGTGACGTCGCCGGCCGGCTGGCCCTCCAGCATCTGCTTGATCAGATAGATGCGGCCGCGCGGGCCGTCCAGCTCGTCGCCGAGCAGTTGATAGGTGGGACAGGTGGCGTTGCAGAAGCCGCAATGCACGCAGCTCCTGAGGATGGCCTCGGCCTCCTCGCCTTGCGGCGAGGCGCGCAGGAAATCGGCGAGCCGGGTCTGCATCAGAGCCCCTCGTACAGACGGCCGGGATTGAACAGGCCATGCGGGTCGAGCGCCTGTTTCACGCGTCGGTGCAGGGCCAGCAGCGTCGGCGCCAGCGGCGGGAAGATCGCGCCGGCGCCGTCGTGGTTGCGGAACAGCGTGGCGTGGCCGCCCAGCGCGGCGACCCGTCGGCGCAGCGTATCAGCCGCCAGATCGCTGACCAGCCAGCGCTGCGCGCCGCCCCACTCGCTGAGTTGCTCGCCGGGCAGACTCAAGGCCGGCGCCGCCGGCGGCAGGCTGACGCGCCAGAGCGGGCGGGGATCCTGGAAGAAGGCCAGGGTCTGCTCGCGCGCGGCGCGCCAGATCGCGTCGTCACCGGGCTCGCCGCCCAGCGCCTGGCGCGCCGCGCGCACGCCCTGCGTGCTGCCGGACAGGCGGACATGCAGGCGGCCGGCGTGAACCAGGGTGGCGGACAGCGGCAACGGCCGGCGCCCCCATTCGACCAGGCGCGTGGCGGCGGCTTCGGCGTCGAGCGCGAAGTCCAGGGTGATTTCCTCGGCCGGGCGGGGCAACACCTTTAGCGAAACCTCCAGCAACACGCCCAGCGTGCCGAGCGCGCCGACCATCAGACGGGAAAGGTCGTAGCCGGCGACGTTTTTCATGACCTGGCCACCCAGGCGCAGCACTTCGCCGCGCCCGTTGAGCAGCTTCACGCCCAGCACGGCGTCGCGCGCGGAGCCCCCCCAGGGACGGCGCGGACCGGACAGGCCGGCGGCGACCATGCCGCCGAGCGTGGACCGCGCGGAGAAATGCGGCGGCTCGAACGGCAACATCTGGCCGTTGTCCGCGAGCAGCGCCTCGATCTCGGCGAGCGGCGTGCCGGCGCGCGCGGTGATCACCAGTTCGGAAGGTTCATAGGCGATGACGCCGCGATGCGCGCTCAGGTCGAGCGCCTCGCCATCGCAACGGCGGCCATAAAAGGCCTTGCCGCCGCCACCCTGGATGCGCAGGCGCGTGCCGTCGGCGATGGCCTGGCGGACGCGCTCGATCAATACATCTTCCATGGCGTTCAGAACCTCGGCAGTTCGGGAAACGGCAGTTCGCCGCCATGCACGCGCATGCGCCCCAGTTCCGCGCAACGGTGCAGGGTCGGCACCGCCTTGCCCGGATTGAGCAGGCCGTCCGGATCGAAGGCGGCCTTGATGGCGTGGAACTGCGCGAGTTCCGCGGGCGTGAACTGGCTGCAACTGGCGTCGAGCTTTTCCACGCCGATGCCGTGCTCGCCGGTGACGGTGCCGCCGACTTCCACGCACAGCTTGAGGATGTCGGTGCCGAAGTCTTCCGCCCGTTGCAGCTCGCCCTCCCGGTTGGCGTCGAACAGGATCAACGGGTGCAGGTTGCCATCGCCGGCATGGAAGACGTTGGCGACGCGCAGGCGGTATTGCGTGGACAGCTCGGCGATGCGCTTCAGCACGAAGGCCAGTTGGCTGCGCGGAATGGTGCCGTCCATGCAGTAATAGTCCGGGCTGATGCGGCCGACGGCGGGAAAGGCGCCCTTGCGCCCGGCCCAGAACTTCATGCGCCGCGCCTCGTCCTCGGCGGTGCGCACCGCGCTGGCGCCGGCTTCGACCAGCACTTCGCGCACCGCCATGATCTGTTCGGACACCTCGGCGTTGGCGCCGTCCAGTTCGCACAGCAGGATGGCGGCGGCGTCCACCGGATAGCCGGCATGCACGAAATCCTCGGCGGCGCGGATCGACAGGTTGTCCATCATCTCCAGCCCGGCGGGCAGGATGCCGGCGCCGATCACCGCCGCCACCGCCGCTCCGGCCGCCTCGACGCTGTCGAACGCGGCCAGCACCACCTGCGCGCGTTCCGGCCTGACCAGCAGGCGCACGGCGACCTCGACGACGATGCCGAGCAGGCCTTCCGAGCCGGTCATCAACGCCAGCAGGTCGTAGCCGGGCGCGTCGAGGGCACCTGGCCGGGCGCAATCGCCGAGTTCGAGCAGTTCGCCGTCCAGGGTCAGCACCTTCAGCGCCAGCAGGTTGTGCACGGTGAGGCCGTACTTCAGGCAATGCACGCCACCGGAGTTCTCGGCGACGTTGCCGCCGATCGAGCAGGCGATCTGCGAGGAGGGATCGGGCGCGTAATACAGGCCGTAGGGCGCCGCCGCCTCGGAAATGGCCAGGTTGCGCACGCCCGGCTGCACGCGCGCGACGCGGTTGTCGGGGTCGACTTCAAGGATGCGGTTGAAGCGCGCCAGCGACAGGATCACGCCATCGGCCAACGGCAGCGCGCCACCGGACAGGCCGGTGCCGGCGCCGCGCGCCACCACCGGCACGCGATGCGCGCGACAGGCGCGCAATACCGCCTGGGCCTGTTCCAGGGTTTCCGGCAGGCAGACCGCGAGCGGCACCTGGCGATAGGCCGAGAGACCGTCGCACTCGTAGGGGCGCAGCGCTTCCGCTTCGATCAGCAGCGCGCTGGCCGGCAGCGCGGCGCGCAGATCGGCGAGGAAGGCGGGGGTCATGCCCGGGATTATGCCGAAAGCCGCCAGCAGACCGTGGTCAAGGCGTCGTCGTCACCGACGTTGCCGGGGAAGATCACCACCGGCAAGCCGGGAAAGCGCGGGTGGTCGTCCGGGCAGCGCACCACCGAGCAGCCCGGCAGGATCTGCCCGAGCACGCGCGCGGCGCGCAGCGCCAGGCCGTCGGAAAGCACGTCGTTGGAGGTGATGCCGCCCTTGCTGACGAGGAAACCCAGGCTTGCCGGCAGGCCGCGCACCACGTCCATCAGGAATGCCGACACCGTCTCGCCGAAGGCCAGACGGGTAGCCGCATCGTCGAACCGGCGCTCACCCCGGCTGGTGTAGATCACGACGATCCGACCCAGTTCGTGAGCGGTGGCCGCGCGCGCCAGGATCGTCGCCAGCAGTCCGGCGCGATCGCTGGAGATCCGGTCGACTTCCACTTCCAGCGCCTCCACGCCATCCTGCGCCAGCAGCTTCGCCAGTTGCGTGGTGGTCTTTCTTACGTGCGAGCCGACAATCACCGCGCCGGGCCGGCCGTCGCGCGTGAAGGCGCGCATCCCCGCCGCGGCCACCGGCTGCGGTGGCAGCCTGGCCAGCGCGGTGAGCAGGCTGGCGGCGGAACGGAACAGGAAGCGCTTGCCGCGCGCGGCGGCGGCGCGCACCTGATCGGCGAAGCGGTTCATGTCGTCCTGGGTTTCCGCGTCCACCGCCACGCACCGATTGCTGGCCAGCGCGTCCAGACGCGCGGACAGGTCGCCGCGCACGTCGGCCAGCGAAAAGCGCTCGACCTCGGCGGCGCGGATGCGGCCCACGGTCTTCTCCTCGACGTAATCCGGCAGGAAGCTGTGGCGATAGCCGAACACCGAATCGCGCGCGAATTCGGTTTCCGCCACCGGCGTCGGCGTGCCGTCGACCATCAGGTAATGGATGCCGTCGCGCGTGAAGCGGCCGCCCTCGAAGAACGCCGGGGTCAGGAAATGCGCGTCGAACGGGCCGAGTTCCTCGGCCATGACGTCGGTTTCCACCGGGTAGTGGCCGCGCAACGTGGAATCCGAACGGCTGACAAAGATCGGGTTGAAGGCGCGGCCTTGCGCCGCCAGGTCGGCCAGGGCTTGTTTGAGGTTGTGGCAAACCTCGCGGGTCACGGTGACCGCGCGCGCCGCGTCCATTCCGCGTGTGTTGGTCAGCACGAAGAACAATGGCGCGGCGTCGAGCAGCGCGGCGCGCAGGGTGGCGGGGTCCCAGCGGGTCAGCAGCAGGCAGGAATGCACCGTCTGCGAGCCGGTGGGGTCGTCGTCGAGGACGATGATCTTGGTGTCGGTCATGTCGGTGTGCGGACGTGAATTCGGGAAGGGGGCATGCAACCGCCCGCTCCCCCGGCCCCTCCCACGCTCGCGGGGGAGGGGAGCAGGGCCGTCAGGCCAGCAACGCCATTGCCCGCGCCGCCATCGCTTCGCCGGTGAGGCCGTTGAAGGCCATGATCTCGCCCGGGCTGGCGGTGGTTTCGCCGCGTTTCCAGGCCATCACGTCGCGGCGCGCGGCGCGGGTGCGCAGCAGGATGGGTTCGAGCGGGCCGGCCGGACCGCCGGAGACGCCGATCAGCGCGTCCGCGTCGAACAGCGCGTTGAAATGGTCGTCGTCCATGAACGCGTTGTCCGGTTCCGATACGGTATCCCAGGCGACATCCGTCGGGCGGTACAGGCGGCGCGGGTTGGCGGCGCTGACGATGCGCACCCGGAAGCCGGCGGCTTCCAGTCGATCCTTGGCCTCGAACACCGGCAGCAGCACCATGTCGCCGGTGACCGCGAACACCACGGTCTTGCCGCCAGCGGCGGACTCGTACAGCGTCACCGCGCCGCGCTCGATGCCCTCGCGCGCCTGATCCAGCGTGGTGTACACCGGTAGCGGCGACTTCGATGCGATGATCGCGATGCCCTTGTTGTGCGTGTCCAGCGCCCACTCGTAGGCGACCTGGATCTGGTTGGCGTCGCACGGGAACAGTGGATAGACGTTGCCGTTGCGCATCTGCGCGGCGAAGTAGTTCTCGATCTCCGGCCGTTGGTGGGTCCATCCGTTGCGGCCCTGTTCCAGCGCGCCGGCGGTGAACATGCAGACGAAGGACGGCGTCTTGCGGCGCAGTTCGGCCATGGCCTGGGTCACGGTCTGCACGATCGGCCAGCCGTTGATCGCGAAACTCTCGTACGACAGCCACAGCGAACGGCCGCCGAACAGCGCCAGGCCGGCGGCGAGACCGGCGCAGGCATCCTCGTTGAGCGGCTCGTAGACCTGGCCGGTCGGGCCCTGGTGGTACAGGCCGTCCTCCACCGGATGGCGGATCTTCAGCGCGACGTTGATGTTGGCCATGGCGCTGGCCTCGTTGCCGTCGGCGTTGGTCACCACGAAACGCGGATCGTGCTGACCGACGAAGGCCGCCAGCGCGCCGAAGGCGGTGGCCGGCACCTGCTTGTCGCCGGGCGTGAAGGTGTTGATCGGCAGCGCGGGCAGCGGCGCCGGTGCCGGCGCGCGCTCGGTGACCACGGTCCTGGCGGCCGGACCGCCGCCGGCGCGCCGGAAATTCTCGCGCACCACGCGCCAGGCCTCCGGATTCAGCGCGCGCCGCTGGAGACCGTCGACGATGTGCTCGGCATCCAGGGTATCGGCCGGATACAGGTTGTGCGCCTTGGCGCCCAGTTTGTGCACGCCGGCGCCCTTGAGCTGCTTGACGATCAGCACCGTGCGCCGACCGCCGAGCGCGCTCTTCGCCGCCTGATCGGCGGCCCGCAGCACGGCGGCGACGAAATCGAGCCGGCGTTCGAAGGAAAAGCGCGTGCTGTCGACGTAGGCGCCGACCTGGTTCTGGTCGTCGAACTGGCGGGCATCGACCAGGAACACGCTGTCGAAGCCATGCCCCTTCCAGTAGGCGGTCATCTCATCGTTGCTCCAGGTCGCGCACATGGCGTGGTGTTCCTGGCTGTAGCCGTTCCAGACCAGCACCGGCAGGTAGTTGGTCGCCGCCGGATAGGCGGTGTTGAAGTGCATCATCGAATTCAGCACATAGGGTTCGCCCATGCCGCCATCACCGATGGTCACCGGGAACAGCGTGCCCGGATGCAGCAGCGCGCCGGCCATGGCGAAATGCTGGCCCTGGCCGAGCGGGCCGGCCGGCGCCAGCAGACCGGGAATGGCGCCGGACAGATGGCCGAGCAGGCCGTGCCGCTCGCGGAAACGCTCACGCATGTCCTGAACCGTGCGGATGCCCATTTCCTCCAGCGAGGTATCCAGGAACATCGCCGAATAGAAGCCCGGCGCGTGATGGCCGACCTCGGTGACGATGTTGGTGTGTCCGAGCATGACCAGCGCCGCGTAGGCCTCGGCGCTGGAGGCGAAGCCACCCGGATGGCCGGAGGCCTTGGCGCCGCAGACTTGCAGGGTCAGATAACGCAACGCATCGGCGGCCAGCAGGGTCTGGTAAGCGGCGGCGGGCGCGCGCGCGTCGGCGACCCCGGCGGCGCCCTCGACGATCGCCGGCTCGGCGGCATGCTCGGCGAATCCCGGCCAGGCCGGGCCGTAATACTGGATGCCCTCGCAAAAGGCGGGCGCGAGTTGCTCGGGTTGGGTGCTGGGGGTCATGGTCGGCTCCGTGGTCTGAATGGCGATGGCGATAATCTACTGAATCAGTCAACTTTTCACAATGCAGATGTTGTTTCATAATGTGGAACATGACGGAACCCAAAACCTCCCCCATCCAGGTCATCGACCGCATGGCCGCGCTGTTCGACGCGCTCGCCAGCGAAGGCGACGGCGCCTCCCTGAAAGTGCTGGCGGCGGAAACCGGCCTGCATCCCTCCACCGCCTTCCGCATCCTGGCCGCGCTGGCCGTGCACGATCTGATCGCGCGCGACGAGGCCGGCCACTACCGGCTCGGCCCACGCCTGCTCGGCCTGGCGGCCCGGGTGCGCGCCGGGCTGGACGTGCGCGCGCTCGCGCGTCCGGAGATGGAATGGCTGCGTGATCAGGTCGGCGAAACCGTCAACCTGACCGTGCGTCAGGGCGACGAGGTGGTGTACGTGGAACGGGTCACACCCAACCGGATGATGCGGGTCGAGCAGGTCATCGGCAGCCGCGCGCCGCTGCACGTCACCGCCGTCGGCAAGCTGATGCTGGGCGAGGCCGGCCCGGCCGAGATCGAGCAATATGCCCGACGCACCGGCCTGCCCGCCTACACCGTCAACACCCGCGCCGGCATCGCGCCGCTGCGCGCCGACATCGAGTCCTGCCTGGCGCGCGGCTACGCGTTGGACGACGAGGAAGCGGAACTGGGTGTCGGCTGCATCGGCGCGCTGGTGCGCGACGCGACCGGCGGCGTGGTCGCCGGCCTGTCGGTGTCGGCGCCGATGGAACGGCGGCGGCTGGACTGGACGCCACTGGTGCGGGAAGCGGCGCGTCGGATTTCCGCGCGCCTGGGCCACGCCGGCTGACAAGGCCATCGGCTCCCCTACAATCCGGACACCCCGTCATCACCGGAGCCTGTCGCCATGGGACTGCCACCGGAAAAAGCAGTCATGTCCGCCGAGGAATTCCTGGCCTGGGAAAACTCCCAGCCGGACAAGCACGAATTCGTCGCCGGCGTTACCTTGCTTGGTGACATCGCCGGCTTCGATTAGAAAGATCTGAGGACGATTGGCAAGTCAACGCCTCCTTCTTGCCGACCTGAGAGAATGTATTAATGGGGACGCACCACGGTTGAATAGACCAGATATTCAGTCACCCAGCATGATGAACCGGCGCGGTTCAGTCCGTAGTGTTGCTTTCCAGGTCGGAGAAATTGCTGATCTTTACCGCACCGTCAGGAAAGCACGCGACCACCTCCAGTTGGCCGCCCATGGCTTCGATGTGGCTACGCAGCGTGGAGAGGTACGGGAGGGTTTCACGTTGGCCATGTCGGGATCAGAGCGGCGGCAATGGCTAACCTGAAGCCTCACAAGCGGTGTAGGTCGAACGTCCGCACCTGACCCACCCCTGATCGCCCTTACCTGGAGCAGGTGTCGGCCGGTTACCGGCCGACCCGCCCTCCAGGGTTTACGCTCCCAAGACACCTTTTGACGTAGAAGAGCGGGCAGTACCCGCTATTCAGGCCCGCGAACCGGCACCCACCTTCATTCGTTCACCGCCACCGGCGTCAGCTTCCAGATATCCGCGTTGTAATCGCGCATCGTGCGGTCGGTGGAGAATTTTCCGGAAGCCGCGGTGTTGAGGATGCTCATGCGTGCCCAGCGTTCGGGATCGCGGTAGGCGGCGGCGGCGCGATCCTGGGCATCGACGAAGGCGCGGAAGTCGGCGGCCACCAGCCATGGGTCGCGCGGGTCGCGGATGGCGTGGACGATGGGTTCGAACAGGCCGGGCTCGAACTGGTTGAACAGGCCGGATTCGATCAGGCCCATGACCCGGCGCAGATCGGCGTCGGCGGCGATGATCGCGTTGGGGTCGTAATGCGCGCGGCGCTGTTCCACCTCCTCGGCGGTAAGGCCGAACAGGAAGAAATTGTCGTCGCCCCCCAGTTTCGCCACTTCCTCGCGGATCTCGATGTTGGCGCCGTCCAGGGTGCCGATGGTAACGGCGCCGTTCATCATGAATTTCATGTTGCCGGTGCCGGAAGCTTCCTTGCCGGCGGTGGAAATCTGCTCGGACAGATCGGTGCCCGGGGCGATGATCTCCATGGCGGAAACCCGATAGTTGGGCAGGAAGGCCAGCCGCAGCCGGCCCGCCGTGTCGGGATCGCCGTTGACCATGTCCGCCACCTTGCAGATCAGCGTGATGATGCGTTTGGCCATGAAATAGCCGGGCGCCGCCTTGCCGCCGATGAGCACGCAGCGCGACGTCCAGTCCGCCGTCTCGCCATGCTTGATGCGCGCGTACAGATGGATCACGTGCAGCGCGTTGAGCAGTTGCCGCTTGTATTCGTGGATGCGCTTGACCTGCACGTCGAACAGCGCGTCGGCGTCGAACTCGACATCGCAATCGTGCTTGACCAGCGCGGCCAGACGCAGCTTGTTCTCGCGCTTGACTGCCCGCCAGCGCGCGCGAAAACCGGCGTCCTCGGCCAGCGGCGCGAGCCGGCGCAGTTCATCCAGACGCGTGACCCAGGTGTCGCCGATGGTCTCGCCGATCAGACGCGACAACCCCGGGTTGGCGGCCGCCAGCCAGCGCCGTTGGGTGACGCCGTTGGTCTTGTTGTTGAACTTGTCCGGCCAGAGCTCGTAAAAGTCGCTGAACAGGCCCTGGCGCAGCAGGTCGGAATGCAGCTCGGCGACACCGTTGACCGAATAGCTGCCGACGATGGCCAGATAGGCCATGCGCACCTGCGTCTCGTGGCCTTCCTCGATCAGCGACATGCGCGCCAGCCGCGCGCCGTCGCCCGGCCAGCGGCGCGCCACCTCGGTCAGGAAGCGGGCGTTGATCTCGTAGATGATCTCCATCAGACGCGGCAGCAAGGCGCCGAACAGGCGCACCGGCCAGCGCTCCAGCGCCTCCGGCAGCAGGGTGTGGTTGGTGTAGGCCATGGTCCGGCTGGTGATCGCCCAGGCCGCGTCCCATTCCAGGCCGTGCTCGTCGATCAGCAGGCGCATCAGCTCCGGCACCGCGCAACTCGGGTGGGTATCGTTGAGCTGGAAGCAGTTCTTCTCGGCGAAACCGCTGAAATCGTCGCCGTGATGCAGGGTCCAGCGCGCCAGCACGTCCTGCAGGCTGGCCGAGGCCAGGAAATACTGCTGGCGCAGGCGCAGCTCCTTGCCGTTCTCGCTGGCGTCGTTGGGATACAGCACCATGGTGATGTTCTCGGCGGCGTTCTTGGCCGCCACCGATTCGGTGTAGGAACCGGCGTTGAACTCGCCCAGATCGAACTCGTCGGTGGCCGCCGCGCGCCACAGGCGCAGGACGTTGACGGTGCCATTGCGGAAACCGGGCACCGGCGTGTCGAACGCCACCGCCAGCACGTCGCGGGTATCCACCCAGCGCGCGTGCTCGCGGCCCCAGGCATCGCGATAGCGCTCGGTGCGACCGTGGAAGCGCACCCGCCAGGTGTGCTCGGGCCGTTCCAGTTCCCAGGGATTGCCGTCGCGCAGCCAGTGATCCGGCTCCTCGACCTGCCGGCAGTTCTCGACGTGCTGGCGGAACATGCCGTACTCGTAACGGATGCCGTAGCCCATCACCGGCAGGCTCAGGGTCGCGCAACTGTCCAGGAAACAGGCGGCGAGCCGGCCGAGGCCGCCGTTGCCAAGACCGGCGTCATGCTCGGTATCGATCAACTCCTCCAGCTCCAGGCCGAGCCGGCGCATGGCCGCTTCGGCGGCCTCGCCCAGGCCCAGGTTGAGCAGCGCGTTGTTGAGGCTGCGGCCCATCAGGAATTCCAGCGACAGGTAATAGGCGTGGCGCGCGTCGGCTTCCTCGTAGGCGTAACGCGTGCGTTTCCAGCGCTCCATCAGGCGGTCGCGGATCGCCAGCACCAGGGCTTGATAGGGATAGTGGGTGGAGCGGCAATGCCGGTCACGGCCGAGATGGGTGCCGAAATAGCGGCGGATGTCGAGCGCCAGGGTGTCGGCATCCATGCCGATCGACGGCAGTTCGTACAGTTCGGCCGTGGGCGCGCTGCGGCGCATCGGCTTGAGTTGGCTGTCGTTGTGGTTCATGAGCGGGCCATCTGTTTTTTTTCGGATACACAAGGATAGTCGGCGCGGGCCGGGATTCAAACCCTACCGGGAATCCGGGCATACCCCTCACCCCGAATGGTTCTAAACTCGCCACCGCCGACCCGCCGCGCGCGATGCCGGCACGCTTTCGCAACCCTTCCTGGACGGGATCGACATGGAACTCAAACGCATCGTGCTGGGCGTCACCGGCGGTGTCGCCGCCTACAAGGCGGCCGAACTGGCGCGCCTGATGGTCAAGACGGGCATGGACGTACAGGTGGTGATGACCGAGGCGGCGCGTCATTTCGTCGGCGCCGCCACCTTCCAGGCGATCACCGGCCACCCGGTGTTCGGCGACCTCTGGGATGACCGCGTCGACAACGGCATGGCGCACATCGACCTGGGCCGGGGCGCCGACGTCATCCTGGTGGCGCCCGCCTCCGCCGACTTCCTGGCCAAGCTGGCGCAGGGCTCGGCCTCCGACCTGCTGTCCACGCTCTGCCTGGCGCGCAACTGCCCGCTGGTGGTGGCGCCGGCCATGAACCGGCAGATGTGGGAAGCCGCCGCCACCCGGCGCAACGTCGACCTGTTGCGCGCCGACGGCGTCACCCTGATCGGCCCGGACAGCGGTGAGCAAGCCTGCGGCGAAACCGGTTTCGGCCGCATGGCCGAGCCCGGCGAGCTGCTGGAGGCCCTGGAGGCGCGCTTCCAGCCCAAGCGCCTGGCCGGACTCAGGGTGCTGATCACCGCCGGCCCGACCTTCGAGGCAATCGACGCGGTGCGCGGCATCACCAACCTCAGCTCCGGCAAGATGGGCTACGCGGTCGCCCGCGCCGCGCTGGAGGCCGGCGCCGAGGTGGCGCTGATCTCCGGCCCGACCTGCCAGACGCCGCCTCCCGTCGCGCGCCTGACCCGGGTGACCAGCGCGCAGCAGATGCTGGAAGCGGTGGAAGCGGCCATCGACGAAACCGACATCTTCATCAGCGTCGCCGCCGTCGCCGACTACTACGTGCTCAATCCGAGCGAGGGCAAGATCAAGAAGGACGCCCACATCCTGACCCTGGAACTGGCGCCCAATCCGGACATCCTGGCCAACGTCGGCAGCCGCGCCAGCCCGCCGTTCTGCGTCGGTTTCGCCGCCGAGAGCGAGAACATCGAGGAGTACGCGGAACTCAAGCGCCGGCGCAAGCATCTGCCCCTGATCGTCGCCAACGACGTGCGCGAAGCGGTGGGCGCCGACGAAATCCAGCTCATCCTGCTCGACGAAGCCGGCCGCCAGGTGTTGGAAAAGGCCGACAAACGCACCCAGGCGCGCCGGCTGATCGGCCATATCGCGCTGCTTTACAACACCCGCCATCCGTAACCTGGAACCCTGGAAATTCCCATGCACATCGACATCAAGATCCTCGACGAGCGCATCCGCCCGCTGCTGCCGGCCTACGCCACGCCCGGGAGCGCCGGCCTCGACCTGCGCGCTTGCCTGGAGGCCGCGCTCACCCTGGCGCCCGGCGAAACCCGGCTGATTCCGACCGGCCTCGCCATCCACCTGGCCGATCCCGGCTATGCCGCCATGATCCTGCCGCGCTCCGGGCTGGGCCACAAACACGGCATCGTGCTCGGCAACCTGGTCGGCCTGATCGATTCCGACTATCAGGGCCAGCTCATGGTCTCGCTGTGGAACCGGGCGGACACGCCGTTCGTCATCGAACCGATGGAACGCATCGCCCAGATGGTCATCGTGCCGGTGGTGCAGGCCCGCTTCAACGTCGTCGACGATTTCGCCACCAGCCAGCGCGGCGACGGCGGTTTCGGCAGCACCGGCAAGGGCTGACCGGCCGGAAGCCGACGGAGTCGCCGTGCGTCGTCAGGGACTGGTCATGATGGT
Source organism: Hydrogenophilus sp. (assembly GCA_020725265.1). Lineage (GTDB taxonomy): Bacteria > Pseudomonadota > Gammaproteobacteria > Burkholderiales > Thiobacillaceae > PFJX01. The sequence goes on from DYFK01000001.1 coordinate 174,195, forward strand.
GCTGGCCTGGCTGGCCATCGGCGGCCTGATCTTCTGGTTCATGGACGGCCAGCTCCGGCCCAACGCCCACCTTTCGGAATTCGCCGAGGACAGCCGCGCCGAAGTCGTGTTGCGGCGCGACCGAAGCGGCCACTACCGCGCCCCCGGCCAGATCAACGGCCACCCGGTCACCTTCCTGGTCGACACCGGCGCCACCCAGGTCGCCATCCCCCAGCGTCTGGCCGAACGCATCGGCCTGCACCCCGGCCGCGCCTTCCGCGCGCAGACCGCCAACGGCGTGGTCACCGTCTGGTCGACCCGACTCGACAGCGTCAGCCTGGGCGGCCTCACCGCCCGCGACGTCTCCGGCGGCATCCTGCCGGATATGGACGGCGACGGTGTCCTGCTCGGCATGAGCTACCTGTCCCGTTTCGACGTCACCATCCGCGATGGCGAGATGGTGCTGCGCGCGCGCTAGCGCGGGAAAGGGAAAGGGAAAGCGTCCGGACATCATCGGGCCGGAGCAACCGCGACGATGAATGTCCATCAGGAGCCAGCCACATTCCTCCTTACCGCCCCCGCGCTCCATCACCCGTTTCTTGCCGCGCGCGACAGCTGGTCAGATAATCTGACCAGCTTGTTACCAGGATCATCCCATGCACACCCCGTACTGGCACTTGCAGGATGCCAAGGCCCGGTTCAGCCAGGTCGTCGAGGCCGCCTTGCAAGGCGAGCCGCAACATGTGACCCGCCGCGGCAAGGAAGCGGTCGTGGTGTTGTCCGAGGCCGCCTACCGCGCCTTGCGTGAGCGCGCATGCGCCAGTGCGCCAAGCCTCGTCACTTATCTGATGGCGGCGCCCAGGCAGGACGAGCCGGCGCAACAGCCCGCCGGGCCAACCCTGCGCGAAATCGAGTTCTGATGTTCCTTCTCGACACCGTCATCGTGTCCGAGCTACGCAAACACACGCCGAATGCCGGCGTGGCGGGTTGGGCCTTGGCGCAGCCGGATGCTTCCCTGTTCCTGAGCGTGGTGACCTTGGGTGAAATCGAACGCGGCATCGAAAAGCAACGTCGCGACGACACGGCATTCGCCAACGCTCTGGAAATCTGGCTTGAAGGGTTGGCGCGCGCGTATGCCGACAGGATTCTTCCCATCACCCCGGCCATCGCCCGTCGCTGGGGCCGTTTGTCGGCGCGCATCGGGCACGATGGCGCGGACGTGCTGATCGCCGCGACCGCCCAGGTGCATGGATTGAGCGTGGTGACCCGGAACATCGGCCATTTTCAACCCACCGGCGTCCGAGTGGTGAACCCCTTCTCAACGGCGTGAACTTCCGCAAGCGGCGATCACGCGCGCTGAATCCGCCTCGACACGCCTCCTCTATACTTATCCGATCCACCAAGGGAGCGATCCATGGGCGCGCCTCAACAAACAGCCACCTTCGACCTAGACGACTACATGCTCTGGGAAGCCGAACAGAACGAACGTCACGAATACCTGAATGGCGAAGTGTTCGCCATGACCGGCGCGCGTGACGCCCACAACACCATCGCGCTCAACACGGCGAGCCTGTTGCGCTCGGCGCTGCGCGGTGGCCCCTGCCGCGCCTACATCGCCGACATGAAACTGCGCGTGGAGAGCGCCGACGCGGTGTTCTACCCCGACGTCATGGTCACCTGCGACCCGCGCGACCGCGGCCCCGAGGCCGATCTCGCCAAGCGCCACCCGACCCTGCTGGTGGAAGTGTTGTCCGAATCCACCGCCGCTTACGACCGCGGCCTCAAGTTCGAGCGCTACCGCCTCATCGAAACCCTGCGCGAAGTCCTGCTCATCGAACAGGATCGCCGGCACATCGACCTGTTCCGGCGCGAAGATGAAAGCCGCTGGGTGCTCGAATCACACGGTCCCGAAGGCAGCTTCGAACTCGTCAGCCTGGGCGTCACGCTGACGCTGGACGACCTATACGCCGACGTCGAAATGCTCGACCGCGGCGCGAGGTAACCCATTCCCGGCCCGGAACACCCGTCCCCTAATCGGCCCGTGGACTCGACCCGTGGACAACCGTCGCGGCGTCGACGACTACGCCAGCATCCGCATCAGCACACCGTGCCAGTGCGCGGTGTCGATCTCACCCAGCTTAGTGGTAAGCCGGGCCTTGTCCACGCAACGAATCTGGTCAAGCAGGATGCGCGCTGACTTACCGGCGAATTCCAGCTCCGGGCGACAGCCAAGCGGCTGCCCCTTGCTGGTGATGGGCGCGACGATCACGCGTGGCAACACGGCGTTCATGTCATCGGGCGATATCACCAGCGCCGGGCGGGTTTTCTTGATTTCCGTGCCAACGGTCGGGTCGAGGTTCACCCAATACACTTCACCACGGCGGACCACACGTGGCTTCGCCACCCCCTCCTCCACCTTCACCACTCCCATTCCCCACTGTCGGCGGCGGGCGGCAACTCACGCCAGGCATCATCGTCCAGCTCGGCCCGGTATCCGTCGAACCAGCCTTCGCGCGTGGAACTGGCCGGTTCGATGACAATGCGCCCGTTTTCCAATCGCAGCTCGATTTCATTGGAAATACCGCACTCGGCCAACAACGTGGCGGGAATCAATACCCCACGGGAATTACCAATCTTGCGCAAAGTCGTGAACATGACCACCCCCCATGTGATAACAAAGTTATTACACCCCAGACAACAGGGCAACGCAAGGGTGCCACGCGGCTGTCGCATGAGCCCAAGCTAGCGCTGGCCGACAGCATCATTCCTCCAGGCGCGCGCCAGCCCGTTCAGCACTGCTCCCACGGCAAACCGTCGAAACGCCAGCCGTTCATGGTTGATCGGCGGTGCGTCTCATCCAGTTCGCCCTCGAAACCGTAGAGCACGTTGTAAACGTCGGAAAAACCGTTGCGCTCCAGGAACTCGCCCGCCTCGCGGGAACGGTTGCCGGACCGGCAGATCAGCACCACCGGCCGATGATGCGACGCCGCCATGCGGACCTGGCCGAGGAAATGCGGATTCAGATCCCAATTGATGCCCTCGTACCAGGGCACCAGGATCGCGCCGACCGGATGGCCGACGAACAGGAATTCAAACTCCGAACGGCAATCGATGAACACCGCGTCCGGGTGGGCTTGCAGGAATTCGTGGGTTTCCTTCGGGGTCAGGTGCTGCATGGCGGTCTCCTTGGACGCGGGAGCCGCAAGCGTAACGCAGACCGGTCGCGCCGGCGCGATCAATCGTGGCGCGGCCCGGCCAGCCTGGCGGCCAGTCGCCGGATCGGTTCCGGCCGTGCCAGGACCAGGAAATACAGCGCCCACAAGCCGAGAAACGCGTAAAACATCACGAATTCCGGCACCGCCACGCGCTCGGCGGCCAGACCGGTCAGGCCCAGCAGCAGCGACAGCCCGACCATGATCGCCACCACCCGGCCAACCGGGCAGCCGGCATCGTGCAGCACGTGATGCAGATGCCAACGGTCGGCGTGGAACGGACTCTTGCCACGCGCGATGCGCAGCGCCATGACGCTGCCCATGTCGAGCAGCGGCAGCGCCACGATCCACACCGCCGTGATCGGCCGGATCGGCCCGACGCCATCCCCCGCCAGCTTGATCGCGTACCAGCCCAGCAACAGGCCGAGCAGCACGCCACCGGCCTCGCCCATGAACACCCGGGCCCGCGCCCGCCCGGGCAGGCGCAGGTTGAGCGCGAGAAAACCCGCGACCGCGCCGAGCACGGCCAGGATCTCCAGACCCAGCCGCCATTCGCCGGCCATCAGCGCGACCGCCGCGAACAGACACAGCGGCACCGCGACCAGGCTACCGGCCAGGCCATCGAGGCCATCGATCATGTTGACCGCGTTCATCAGGCCGATCAGCGAAATCACCGTGACCAGATACGCCCACTTGCCCAGTTCGATGGCGCCGATGCCAAGCAGATCGCCGAAGTACAGGACATGCACGGTGGTCCCCGACACCACGATCAGGGCCGCCACCAACTGGCCGAAGAACTTGGCGCGATGGCCGAACTGGCGCAGATCGTCGGCCAGGCCGAACAGCACCGCCAGCGTCATCGCCACCGTCAGGCTGGCGCTACCGCCCGGCAAGGCGCCAAACGCGGCCGACACCAGCAGGATGGTCAGGAAGATCGCCAGGCCACCGACCAGCGGCGTCGGCGCGTCATGCCGCTTGCGTCCGCCCGGATGGTCGAGACAACCGTACCGGCGCGCCGGACCGATCAGGGCAAGGGCGAGAACGACCGCCAGCGCCGGCGCCAGCAATACCGGCCACGACTCGATCAGGAAGGCCCAAGTCAGCGCGCTCATGCCGGAAACCACTCCCGATAGACCGCCAGGGTCGACTCGATCACCAGGCGCTCGTCGAATTCGCGCAGTACCCGTTGCCGCCCGGCCGCGCCCATGCGCGCGCGCAGCTCCGGCCGCGCGCACAGCTCGCCGATCGCCGCCGCCAACGCGGCCGGATCGCGCGCCGGCACCAGCAGGCCGGTTTCGCCATGCGCGACCGCGTCCCGACATCCCGGCGCGTCGCTGGCGATCACCGGCAGACCGGCGGCGGCGGCTTCGATCAGACTCCTGGGCAAACCTTCCCGGTAGCTCGGCAACACCACCAGATCCACGCTTTCCAGGCAGGCGGCCATGTCCTCGACCTGACCCAACAGGGTTACCACGCCCTCGGCGGCCCAAGCGCGCGTCACCGCCTCCGGCACGGCCGCCGGATTGCCCGGATCGGCCACGCCGGCGACCAGAAACTCGGCCGGCAGACCCGCCGCCCGCAAGCGGCGGGCCGCCTCGACGAATTCCCCCAACCCCTTGTCCCAGAGCAGGCGCGCGGCGAACAGCACGCGCGGCACGGCACGGCGCGGCTCCGACGCGGGCACCGGCTGGAAACGCCCGGTATCGACGCCGGACCCAGGGATGAGCCGGATGCGCCCGGCATCGACCAGTCCGGCCCGCTCGAACGCCGCCCGGTCATCCGCGTTCTGCACGACCAGCCGGTTGTCCGGCCCGGCCAGGGCCAGCCGCAGCAATCCGCGCACCAGCGGGCGCAACCAGCGCGCCCGCCGATCATCGCTGGCGAACACGTAGCCCAACCCGGCCACCGCGTTGATCCGCCGCCTCACCCCGGCCAGGCGCGCGGCCCATGAACCATAAACGACGCACTTGATCGTGAAATGGTGCGCCACGTCCGGCCGCTCGCGCCGGTAGAGCGCCACCAGCCGGGCCAGCAGGGCCAGTTCGCGCACGGGATTCAAGCTGCGCCGATGCATCGGCACCGGCAGCCAGCGAAACCCGGCCGCGCGCAGGCGTTCGCCATACGGCCCGTCCGGCGATACCAGCACCACTTCGGCGCCGGCCGCGCGCAAGGCGCGCGCCAGGGCCAGCCGGAAGTTATAGAGGTACCAGTCGGTGTTGGCGAAGAGCAGGACTTTCATGGTTTCCAGCGTTCCAGCCAGGCCTGGAACATCAGCACATCCCACAGGTGGTAATGCCAGGCCCGCCGGCCAGACAGATGTTCGCGCCATTTCTGGCGGATCGGCGCGGGGTCGAAATAGCCTTCCCGCCGCAGCCGTGCTTCATCCAGCAGCGATTCCGCCCAATCTCGCAGCGGACCGCGCAACCAGGCGTCGATGGGCACGCCGAAACCCATTTTCGGTCGGTCCAGCAAGGCCCTGGGCACATGGCGATAAAGCAATTGCCGCAACAGCCACTTGCCTTCGCCATTCCGGATCTTCAAGGACAGCGGCAGCGACCAGGCGAATTCGACGACCCGGTGGTCGAGCATCGGCACCCGGGTCTCCAGACTGGCGGACATGGCCGCCCGGTCGACCTTGACCAGGATATCGTCCGGCAGATAGCTGACGGTATCCAGATACATCATGCGCTGCTCGAAATCGGGACAGTCCAGCCAGGCCGCCGGATCGGTGACGAGCGTGGCCGGCTCCCGGGCGCCCAGGACCAGACTTTCCGGCTGTTCCCAATGGCTGACAAACCCCGTGTAGAGATTTTCCGGAGCGCCGGCCTCCAGCATGCCGGACAGTTTGCGCAGCTTGTCGGCGACCGCCGCATGCCGCAACCGGCCCGGCAGCACCGACCTGGCCAGCGCATGGGCCCGCTCCCAGAACACCGGTGGCACGGTGTCGATCACACCGGCGCCCAACCGTCGCATGGGCATCGGTATGCGACGCAGCCTGCGCCAAAGCCGCATCGCCCAGAAATATCGGTTGTAACCGCCGAACAATTCGTCGCCGCCATCGCCGGACAGGGATACGGTGACCTCGCCGCGCGCCAGGCGGGATACCAGCACGGTCGGTATCTGCGAGGAATCGGCGAAAGGCTCGTCATGAATGTCGGCGAGTTCCGGGATCACCGCGCGCGCCTGCTCCGAAGTCACATAGAGCTCGGTATGCGCGGTGCCCAGATGGCGTGCCACGGCGGCGGCGTGCTCGGCCTCGTTGTAACCGGTTTCGTGAAAGCCGATCGTGAAGGTCCGCGCCGGCTGGCTGGAGCGGGCCTGCATCAGCGCCACCACCGCGCTGGAATCGATACCCCCGGACAGGAAGGCACCGAGCGGCACATCCGCGATCATCTGGCCGGCGATGGCGCGGTCGAGCCGCCGCGCCAACTCGGCCTCGGCCTCGGTTTCGTCGCCGCGAAACGGGTCGCGCAGACCGGCCTCGGCGACCGCCCGCGCCGACCAGTAGACCCGCGTTTCGGGTTCGTCGTCGAGTTGCCCGTCCCGGCTCCGGAAGCACAGCCAGGTGCCTGGTCTCAGCTTGCGGATGCCCTGGTACACACTCCACGGCGCCGGAATGTAGTTGTGCCGCAGATAGAGCGCCAGCGCATCGCGGTCGACGGGCCGGTCGAAGCCGGGATAGGCCCGGATCGCCTTGAGCTCGGACGCGAACACCAGGGCGTCGCCGACGCGACCGTAATACAGCGGTTTCTCGCCAAGACGGTCGCGCGCCAGCACCAGGGCGCGGGACGCCCGATCCCACAGCGCGAACGCGAACATGCCCACGGCCTTCTCCAGGGTTCGCTGCACGCCCCAGGCATCGATCGCCGCCAGCAGCGTCTCGGTATCGGAATGTCCGCGCCACGACACCGCCCCCGACACGGCCTCCAGTTCCGTGCGCAGATCGAGATGGTTGTAGATCTCGCCGTTGAAGACGATCACATACCGTCCCGAGGCGGACGACATGGGCTGATGTCCGGCGGGAGTCAGATCGACCACGGCCAGGCGGCGATGCGCGAGCGCGATGCCGGCATCGGCATCCACCCATGCGCCACCGTCATCGGGGCCGCGATGACGCAGGGTATCCGCCATGGCCTCGACGACACCGCGCCGCGCTTCCAGTCCGCGGCCGGACGCGCGCAGGAAACCGGCGAAACCACACATCAGGACGTTCCTTCGGGTAGCCGGCCAGGGTGATCCGAAGGGCGACGGAAGACATACTCGTCGCAGCCCGTCCCGAACACCCCAGGGTCTCGCCCGAACAACTTGCCGTGTCGCACGAACCGACGTACCGGAACACAGCCCAGTCCAGTCAGCAAGGCATCGACCTCGCTGGCCGTGATCGACTCATAGGGCCACCCCCCCAACCAGTCATGAACGTCATGCTCGAAATCCATGCCCCGGTTCCGCCGGTAGTCACGCCGGTACTCCGCCAGATTCCTGCCGGTAACACGCAAGCGGATCGCGAACAGCGCCACGAATGCCGCCCGAGCCCGCCGTTGTCCGACGGGCGAGGCATTCGCGTACCAGCGCTTTTCCAGATGCCAGAACCAGTCCATCCAGACCCGCCGGTACAAGGCCAAGACGAACAGCCCGCCCGGCCCGATAGCGCGCGCCGCGCACTCGATGGCGCGTGTCATGGCACCGGTGTGATGCAGCACGCCCCAGGAATAGACGACATCGAAGTCGCCCAAACCGGCGGCGGCCAGATCGAACACGCTCAGACGTTCGACACGCCAGCCGCCTCGCGGCGCATGGCGATCGAGCACCGCGCGCGAGGTCACCACGGAATCGGCGTCCAGATCGACCGCGACCACCTCGCGCGCACCCAGCCTGAGCGACGCGAGCGCATGCAGGCCGGAGCCGCTGCCGATGTCCAGGACACGCTTGCCGTCCAGACGCTCGCCGCCGAGCAGGCGGGACAGTCCGCGCACCGCCTCGTCGATCTCCGGCTCGGCGATCCGCTCCGCATAGGAAGCCCAATTGTCGCCAAACGCGAAGTGCGACTCGGCGGCGGTCAGATCCTCACGACGCAAGATGTTCTCCCAGATAAAGCGCGCGGTAGCCGGCCACGGCATGGTCCAGCGAGAAGCATTCGCGAACGCGCCGCCGCGCCGCCGCGCCGAGCGCGGCCAGGTCGGGGGTGGGCAGGGCAAGCAGACGCGCCCATGCACCCGCCAGCGCCTCTGGATCCCCTGGCGGCACGATCAGGCCGGTGTCACCGACGATGCGCCGGGCATCCCCGACGTCGGTGGCCACGCACGGCACGCCACAGCTCATCGCCTCTCCAAGCGAGTTGTGAAAGGCATCCCCCCATAGCGATGCCGAGGTGGCGACATCAAGCGCGCAGGTCAACGCCGGCACGTCCGCGCGCTCGCCGAGCGGATGCACGCGCCCCAGCAGCGCCGGCTCGACCAGCCAGGGCGCCAGCACAGGATTAGCGGCATCGACACCCTGTCCCGCGAGCAGGAAATGCACATCCGGCGCGCGCGCGGCCAGACTGGCGGCGGCGCGCAGGAATACCTCGTGCCCCTTCATGGCATGGAAACGCGCGATCAAGCCGATCAGGCGCCCGGACGACATCAGCCCCAGTTCCCGGCGAATGTCGGCCGCCGCCTCCGCGTCGGGACGGAATACATCGGTATCGAAACCATTGTCGATCAACCTGCCCGGCGCCGATGCATAGCCGATCGCCTCGTGCTGCCGGCGGGCCAGGAGGGCGTTATACACAATCGCGTCGACCCCGGCCGAGACCCGGGAGCAGGCGCGGATCACCCGCCGTGTTCCCGGCTTTTCCAGCCCGAGGTCGGGCAGCGATTGCCGCACACTCCAGCAGAGCCGGGCGCGCCGGGACCAGAGCGCGCGCAGCAGCCAGGCCGCGAGATTGCCGTGATACATCCAGCCCTGCACGACATCCGGGCGAAAGCCCCGGGCAACGCCACGCAGACGCATTGCCGCCAGCGGCAGGTCGCGCGCCGAGTCCAGTCCCAGATGCCACACGGGCACGCCCATCGCCTCGATATCCCCGGACACGCCACCACGCGCGCGCAGTGACACCACGCCGACCTCCAAGCCTCCCGCCACCAGCCCCGGCAGCAGACGGCACAGCATACGTTCCGCGCCACCCGTGGCCAGCCCGGTGGTGATGAACAGCACCCGTGGCGCGCCTGATGCCGGCGTCCCCTGCCGCGTCATCGGCCGCCTCCAAACAATACCCGCGCGCTGTGTTCGACCATGGCCGCGACGCTGAACCGGTCTTCCACCCGCTGACGGGCAAAACGCCCCAACCCGGCGCGTCGGTCCGCGGTCATGCCCGCGACATCGCGAATTCGCCCGGCCAGGGCGGCGGCATCCCCGGCCGGCGCCACCAGACCGGTGTCGCCGACGAGAAAGGCGGCATCGCCGACGTCAGTAACCACACAGACGCGCTCGCAACTCATCGCCTCGGCTACCACGTTGGGAAAGCCCTCGCTCAGCGAGGGCAGACAGACCAGGTCAAAAGCAGAATACAGGCCGGCGATATCGAGCGTGGCCGCCAGCCAGCACACCCGTTCATCGACGCCCAGCTCGCACGCCCGGGCGCGCAATGCCTGGACCAGGCCGGGTTCGCCATCGCCGACACAGACCATGCGTGTCCCCCGCGAACTGGCCAGCGCATCGAGCAGGAGCGCATGCCCCTTCATGGGATCGATACGGGCGACCACGCCGACCACGAAGTCGTCCTCGCCGATCCGCCACGACGCCCGCCAGCGCGCGCGCGCGGCGGGATCGAAGCGAAAACGTCCGGTATCGATGCCATTGCCGATGACCTCCGCATGGCCAACGAACATGCCACGCTGTCTGGCATGGGCCAAGCCAGCTCGCGAGTTGAACACCACGCGCGCGCAATAGCGCGCCAGGCTCCGCTCCAACCCGTCGACCAGCCGCGCCAGGCGGTCATAACAACGGAAATCGATGCCGGAGGCCCGCATGCCCCAGATCACCCTGGTTCCGGGCAGGAACAGGCGGGCCAGCAGCGCCAGCAGATTGGCCACGGGCAGAAAGGAATACAGCACCGTCGGGCGCGACCCACGCAAATGACGCGCGAACCGCCACAGGAACGGCAACACGTCCCACCGACCGGCTTTGCCCAGATCACCGTTGGGCACCCCCGCCGCGTCCAGCTCCACGCGCAACGCGCCACCTGGGTAAAAGGTCAGGACCGAGACATCGACGCCGCGCTCGCGCAGCCCGCGTGCCAGATTCACCAACTGACGCTCCGCGCCACCGATCTCAAGGGAGCGGATGAGAAGAAGTACCCGCATCATTGTCAGCAGGACAAAGAAGGGCGCACCACCGCCCCATCCGAGTCGTCATGGACGCCGCAATATGCACAGCGACACCCCTCATTTCATGGCAGCCATAAACAATTTTTCCCACATACTTGCAATTCGATCGATAGAAAATCTTTCATTAACCTCTACAGCCCGCCTAGCACAGCGCGCGCGCTCATCAGAGTTGCCCATCAATTTATCCAATGCCCGTGCCAAGGACGTGACATCCCCAGGAGGAACCAGAAATCCATCTATTCCATCACGGACAATATCTCGGGGGCCCGTTTCGCAATCGAAACTGACTACAGGAACGCCATAAGCTAGCGCCTCGATCAATGTATTTGGAAATCCTTCGTATCGTGAACTCATTACGTATAGGTCAGCGCTCATATACCAATCAGCCACGTTGCCGGCACGCCCTGGGAAAAATACGCGAGACTCCAGACCCTCCAAAGCAGCCTGACGCTCAAGCGAATCGCGTTGCTTCCCCTCTCCCAGCACCACCAAATCCCAATCAAAATATTTATTTGCCAACGAAGAAAAAGCCGACACCAACAAGTCAAATCCTTTTTGGCCATGAAGACGGCCAACCGCTAACAACAGGTGCCGTCCCTCAACACGGATAGCGCTAGGCGCTAAATACGGGGGCGGCGACCTCAGAGGCTTAACAATGGGGTTCGGAATCACGGGGGTCATGTTGGCAGCCGTATTCCTTTTGATCCAATCCGAGCATTCATTAGTAAGAGTAACCACGGCCGCCAATCGGCCATAACAAACTCTCCGAAGCCAACCCCACCCGACACCGATATCCACGCGCGGCGGATAAACGTGTTCAGTGCCAATCAGGCACATACTGGGGAACATTATCCCGGCAAGTGCCAGATGTATATTTGCCTCTGTCATGATGCCCATGGCAACATCAGGACGGATTTCGCTCAATACATTGCGTAATGCATCGATGCGCTGGGTGTTCCTCCATACACCAACAACAAAGTTCGAGCTATTACAAGCCAGATTCAATGAAACACGATTAATGGATCGATGCAGAACATAGTCGTCCGGCGCGGATGGCGCCAACGTCACGACAAAAACATCCCAGCCCTTTTCCGCCCAGTGATTGGCAAGATTTGCAACAACCCGCTCAGCCCCTCCACCGGCAAGAGAACTAATATAAATTAGTATTCTCATAAAACGTCCTTAAGGCATGCTTAATGGCCAACTCTTGTGACTCGGCCAGACGCAATAATGAATCCTCTCCCATACCACTGGGCGTCTCCTCACGTGAAACCATATCCACCAACTCCTTTTGAAGCCCTCCCTGCCTTATGACAAATTTAGCTGCGAACATGTCAACATGATCCATCACCCTTGAACGATCAGTATCTCCAAGATTGTCTGCCAAAACAAAAACAAGCTTGGCGCCCATGCAATGAGCCGGAATGGCTACATGAATGCGACCGGTCACCACGCACAAACCACGACAATACTCCATCAACCTCATTTTGATCAGCTCAAATAGCGCCTCATAATCCAGTTGATCCTTTTTTGCGAGATATTGCGTCTGAAAAACCACATTCACTCCATGCGGCCGAATAATCTGCCTGTATTGATAAACCAAGTAAATCAAAAAAAACAAGCGACGCCATGTCTTGCCCTGACCAGCAGTTAACCTCCAAGCGTCCGGCACCACACGCAAATACCTCAAAAGTAACAAAGATGGCATGATCATTTTCAATGGTTGCTTTTCAGGCACTACCGGGGGATCAATTAAATACACATGCGAGGACTTGCCCATGATTTGAATCGCATCACATTTTTCCCTCAATTTTATTCCGAGTGCGTATGTCAGACACCCAGAAAAATATGCATCCACGCCATTTAGCAATAAAAAATCCCGCGTCTCCATGTCTCTACACCCAATCGGCGCATGTTTTTTCAAGTGATCAATCATGGCCTTGGCCGAAAACCATTTCTTGGCGGCCGGAGTAATATGCAGTGAAATATACAATGGCGATAGCTTGCCATCTGGCGGCAATATTGGCTTATGGGAAAACCAACCGTTACAGATCACCGGGAGGCTTTTCCCTCGATATGTATGCAGTGACTCACGTTGCAAATACACTGGACGAAAGTCGCCCCCCGCCAACTCTATTGCCGCAAGTGTCTGCGTATAATCTCCCAAATTACCGAGTTGATCTTGATATACTAGAACGCCATAAGCATTTAGCACATGCTCCCGCGTCAGCACATATATTGTGTTTGGCCCAACCGCCTCGGTTGCACATAGCACAAATCCGAACCGAGAAAAGAATTCGCAGATATCCTCTTTCGAATAATCATTAACCCACATGTTTTTTCTTCTTTGCCTTCTTGAAGGGGCCGCGCCCGTATCACAGTAGGACAAAATTATTTTTTTTTCGGTATGATTGATCACGCTCCGAGAAAACCACTCAACGTCGTTGACATACTCCAAGACGCCAGAGATAAACGATACGTCAACATATATATTTGGAAACTCTGAACGATTAAAATCGCAAACTAGAGTATCTTCCGTGCGAGGCTTGTAATCAACCGGGATGTATTCCGCCCGTCTAGATAAACACTCCCGAAGCCATTGTTTCCCGCATCCTAAATCAGCAATGACGCTCTCATTATCAATATATGAAGCCATTCTTTCGACCCTAAATCTCCAGGAATCGGAAAAATATTCATTGCTTTTCCATGTCTTAGCCATGAAACCACCTAGTCCTAAGCAATAGATATGCCGCCAAGCTTGTGCTATAAGCCACCGCATCCGCAATCATTAATCCAACCAAATCAAACGTTGGGAACAGCAGCAAGCTTAAGCTGACCCTTGCCACAATAAACAGCGCAATCAGAAGCATCCATTTTCGATATTCGCCCATGGATGCCAGCAATGACGAAACCACAATCAGAGCAAGAAATGCTGGAAGCTTTAAAAGACCAAAGCGAAATACCTCGGTCACCAACTCTGCATCTTCTGAAGTAAACGCCCCACGTTCGAACAACACCCTCACCCCTACTGGGGCCAACCACCAACAGACAATAACCATGAGCACACCGAATGCGAACATTAAATTCAACCAATGTCTTGCTGTTCTTCCCAGTTCTGCACCATGAACCATCTTCACTTGCGAAAAAACGGGCAGCGTTGCCCTAGATACCGCCATGACCCCCATGCCGAGAATCAACGCCAACAAACGATGCACATATCCAAGTATGGAAATACCGCCTGTACTTAGATGTGCCGCAAAAAACTGGTCCATAACCGAAGTCAGACTCATGATCGCCTGCCCCAGCATCATGATGCCGAAGCCTTGCCAGAAGGCGGGCCAATGGGAAGATGTCCGGCGGAAGCCGGGCATCCCGAACTCCTTGTCGCGCGCCGACGGCAGCACCACGGCGGCCAACTGGAACGCCATGCCGGCCAGCGTGCCCCACAGAAGCGGCGCGACACCGTCAAAGGGCAGCAACATAACGGCGAGCAGGATGCCCAGCGCCGGCAGGCCTTCATACAGCGTGTTGGCATGCCGCTCCCTGGACAGCATCCAGACCGAATACAGGCCGATCGGCAGGCCGATCAACGGCACCAGGGCCAACATGGGCACGGCATCCAGAGCCACGACACGAACAGCGGGCGCCAACCCGAGCCACTCCGCGCGCAGCAACACGGGTAACCCCAGCCACGCCGCCAGAGTGAGCATGGCCCCGATCAGCAGGGTCAGGCCGAGCAGTTCGGCGCGAAACACCGGCAGACCGGCGGCATCCTCGCGTCGCAAGCGGGTGGCCAGGGGCACCAGCACCACCGCCAGCACGCTCAGCCAGACACTGACCGGCCAGCTCACCAGAGTGAAGACAAACAGGTAGCCATCCACCACCTCGCCGACACCAAAACGCCAGGCGACAGCCATCTCCTTGGCCATGGCGACCAGCTTGGCGAGCATGACGAAGAGCATGACGACAAGCATGCCCCGGGCGATGGCGTGATGACGGGTCCGCATGTCAAGCGGGTCATTCAAACATGTCAGTGACTGATGGGCAGACCACGGCACTGACCGTGTGCTGGAACCAGTGAAACCACACCATTCATCGGCTTTGAAGACGCAAAAGACTATCCAACTGGTTACCATCAATGGCGCGCAACCGTTGTTGCGCATCGACCCAAATCGACTGATCTAATCGTGTATTGGGATGAGTTTCCAGGAAATGCATCGTCTTGACCATGCGATCAACAATCCGCTGCAACGTGTCTTCGTTACCAGGCAAGGTTCTAGCAAGGATGGCTGCGGCCAGAATAAGCCGGTCAGCAAAAAAAATACTTTTTTCGATGCCAGTTCGCCAAGCATCAAGCGCCGCATCGCGGTACCCAGCCCGCTCTAACATTACCCCCGCATAGTATCTACTGAGTCCATGCGCGGGATTGCATATGATATTTGCTCTCGCGACGTCCATTCCCCAATTGGTTATCTCCTCGTTTTCCGGCTGATTCGATATAAATGCGAGCGCATCAATTCCATATGAAACATAGCAGGGTGCAAGGCGCTGACTTGCCGACATCCGCCAACGCACCTCATCAACCACCTCCTGCCGCATCGCGCCTCCGCCCTCAATACCATCAAGTGCCGAAGCCAATTCAGTAGCCATAACATGCTGAGGCATCGGGTGAAACGGCGCAAATATAGCCAGTCGATAAGCCAATTCATAGCGGGGTAACTCAGGAACAAAACGGGCAAACCATTTCGAATACATGCTGTTACGATCCAATAGCAGCTCGACCATCACATTCCCGAAAAACAGCAGGGCGAGGATGAGCGCCGACGCTGTCGTCGCCATGCGCCACGACCGAGGCGCCTGAATCGTACGCATCTCACCGATATCAATGGAACTTGGGCGAGCCTGAGCGAAATACATGCCAAGCAATAAAGCGACAACGGCGAAATAAAACATGAAATTCGTTGCCGCCTGCAAAAAAATCACCAACGCTCCACCAATGTAACCAAACCGAACAATTTCTCTAGTTCTATCCTTTCCATTTCTGAGCGCATTCCACGCCTCCTTGAGAAGCCAAAGTAGCATCGCAAGCATGATTAGCAGCATGGGCAATCCGGCTTCCAGCCAAAGTTGCAAATAATCGTTATGCGCCCCCCCCCCCCCCGAAACATTTTCCGCTGGCAACCGATACCTTGGATACAGCAGCCGGAAGCTCCCCAAGCCCGCCCCTAGCCAAGGCTGGTCGAGTGCGGCCAAAACCGCCGATTGCATCAGCATGACTCGTATGGAATCACCCTCTCTTACGGTTTCGGCCAATCTCAGAAAAATATCCCGATCACCACTCTTGATCCAATCAGATGCCAGGTAAGCGACCAGCACACTTACTGTGAGCGCAACAAGCTTTCTGGAAAATCCAGCATGACCACGTGCCAGCCAGAACAACGCCGGAACGACCAGTATCAGCCCCAGTGTGGCGCCACGCGAGGCAATCAGAAAAAAAACCAATCCAGTGCCAGCCAATAGAATCAGATACCCGACCCGCCGCCAGCGCGGCTCCCCCCAAGGTTCCATGGCCAAATAATGCGCAAGCAACGGTAATGCCAGCATACCTAGCACCCCGGCGAAAGTATTAGGATCATTAAATGGGCCTTGCGGCTTTCCTGTATAGGTCTCCGGCCCCTGTATCAACCCCCAAGCCACCAAAGTCGAGAGCAGAACGACCAACAACACCGCAGGCGCACGCGTGCCGAAACGATGTACCCCCAACGCCCGCCAAGCAAGATAGGCCATTGGCATACACAACAACACTCCAGCCCGATCTAGTGCCAGCCCCACGGACAAGCTCCAGAACAATGTCAAGGGCACCCATGCAAACCAGAATATCTGCATGAAATCAAGCCCGGATATCGGTCTCCAATACCGCCCCATGACGAACGCAGGCAGCGCCGCGACAAGCATCAATGCGCCAGCCGCTGGTGTATGGGGCAACAATACGCTGGCACCCAATGCCAAAACAAAAAGCAGAAGCATCCCGACCTCTAAAAGAAAAGAGCCGGCCTCATGGCCGGCTCTTTCATACTTCAAGCCACACGCCAAGAAAATGGCGATCAGCTTGGAATCGACTCAGGTCAGTTGCAAAGACCCAGTGTGTAGCAGGTACCGGTCTTAGCCCAAGTAACCGGACCACCGGCAGCCGCAGCCGCAGTGTTGTCGTTGTTCCGAGGAGTCATGATAAAAGTAGCGCTATCCACCGCAGCGGTGCCGGTAGCGGTAATGACACCGTTGGTATCGACTTGCAGGTTGGCGACGTTGGCATATGCCGCGAAGGACGCGGTATCAGGCACGCCATTCTCACCTGCGCCACAATCAGCGGGAGCGTTGCCAGCAAGGATACAACCCTCGACGGCACTCTTCAGCGAAGCCGTGGAGTTGATCACCTCGGTAAAGCGCGCCTTCTTCGTGTAGGTCTGGTACTGCGGCACCGCGATGGCCGCCAGGATGCCGATGATCGCGACCACGATCAGCAGTTCGATCAGGGTAAAGCCGGATTGGCCGGGGCGGGTTTGCATCTGTTTCATCATCATGATCCGTTCTCCTGTTTCAGTTAGTGACGCCCAGCGGGGCGGCGTGGAGCATTAAGCGAGAGGCGTGCCAACCATGCGCGTTCCCTTGCCGCGGCCATTATCGTCCTTTCCGGTGTTTTCTTTAATCCCTTGGCGAGGCTTGGCTTCGTTGGCGTCACGCCGCGTTTCCCAGCCGGTGGCCGGGCCGGGCCGGGGCGTTCGGTGATGGACGCAGGTGGTTGGCGAGCGACCCGGGGGTGACGTTTTTTGTCACCTCGTTGCCGTGGATTGTCCAGCCCGATCACGTTGCGAGACACACCGTTTGGCAGGCATCTCGAAAATGCCGTCATTCGCGGTCTCCATTTGCCCGCGATCCGGACGATCGCGGCATTCCCGCAGACCACGCCCCTTCCCGAGCGCGCGCGATTCGGGTACATCGCAGTTTTCCAGCTTCCCGCCGCCACGCCCATGTCCGCGCCCAATGCCCTGATCCAGGCCACCGTCGATCATCTTGCCCGGTTCGTGCCGTTCGACGGCATGGCGCCGGAACACCTGGCCTGGCTGGCCGAACGTCTTAAGCTGGCCTATTACGGCAAGGGCGAGACGTTGCTGGCGCCGGCGCACGGGCTGGTGCAAAAGCTGTTCATCATCAAGCAGGGCGTGGTGCAGGGCGATCAGGGCGATGCCGGGGCCTGGCTGGAGCTGAACGAGGGCGAGTCGTTTCCGCTTGGGGCGTTGTTGTCCTCGCGCGCGGCGATTTCCAGTTTCAGGGCGCAAACCGATGTGTTCGCGTATGAACTGGCGGCCGCCGATTTCCATGAACTGCTCAGGCACTCCACGCCGTTTCACGATTTCTGCACGCGCCGGCTGGCCACCCTGCTGGAGAAGTCGCAGCGCGGCATCCAAGCCAGCTACGCGACGTCTTCATCGGAGCAGCAGTCGCTGCGCAGCCCGCTGTCCAGCATCGCCCGGCGCAAGCCGGTGACCTGCGCGCCGGACACGCCGCTGCGGTCTGCGCTGGAAACCATCCGCGACAGCGGCATCAGTTCCATCGTGGTGGTGGAAGCCGAAGGGGACATCCAGCGACCGGTGGGGGTGTTCACGGTGCGCGATCTGATCGGCCGGGTGATTCTTCCGGGCATCGATCTGGCCACGCCGATCCGCGCGGTGATGACGCCGGAGCCGATGGCGCTGCCGGCCAGCGCGCACGCTTTCGAGGCGGCCTTGATGATGGCCAAGCACGGTTTCCGCCATGTGCTGGTGATGGATCACGGTTCGCTGAGCGGCGTGGTTTCGGAGAAGGATCTGTTCTCCCTGCAACGGGTCGGCGTGACCCAGATTTCCACGGCGATCCGTGGCGCCAACGCGCTCGACCAACTGCAACTCGCGGCCGAGGACATCCGCCAGCTCGGCCACAACATGATGGCGCAGGGGGTGGCGGCCGAGCAGTTGACGCAGATCCTGTCGACGCTCAACGACATCCTGACCCAGCGTGTGATCGAGCTGGAATGCACGGCCGCCGAGTGCCGGCACGCGTTCTGCTGGCTGTCGTTCGGGTCCGAAGGCCGGCTGGAGCAGACCCTGGCCACCGACCAGGACAACGGCATCATTTTCGTCGCCGCCGACGGCGAGACACCGGAACAGGCACGCGCGGCGCTGCTGCCGCTGGCCGAGCGCATCAACCGGGCGCTGGATGCGTGCGGTTTTCCGCTGTGCAAGGGCGGCATCATGGCGATGAACCCGAAGTGGTGCCTGTCGCTGGACGAGTGGAAGGCGACGTTCTCGCGCTGGATCGATTCCGGCGATCCGGAATCGCTGCTCAACGCCAGCATCTTCTTCGATTTCCGCGCCCTGCACGGCCGCGCCGAACTGGCCACGCAACTGCGCGAATGGCTGATGGGGCGCACCACGACGACACCGCGCTTCCTGCACCAGATGGCGGCCAACGCCCTGCGCAACCGGCCGCCGCTGGGCCTGGTGCGGGATTTCGTGGTGTCCTCGGAAGGCGAGCACGCCAATACCCTCGATCTCAAGCTCAACGGCACCACGCCGTTCGTCGACGCGGCCCGACTGTTCGCGCTGGCCAGCGGTGTCGGCGCCACCGGCACGGCGGCGCGCCTGCGCGCGGCGGGGCCGAAGCTGCGCATCGCCAGCGCCGAGATCGAAGCCTGGATTTCCGCTTTCTTTTTCATCCAGATGCTGCGTCTGCGCGGCCAGCACGAGGAAAACCTGGCCGGCCAGGTCATGGACAACCGCATCGATCCGGACCAGCTCAACGATCTCGACCGGCGCATTCTCAAGGAGGCGTTCCGGCAGGCGCGCAAGGTACAAAGCCGGCTGTCCATGGATTACAAGGTCTGAGGGCCGCCGCGTGGATTTCCTGAAACGCCTGTTCGGTCCGCGCGTCGAGCTCGACGCCGATTCCCGGCGCCGGCTCGATGCCTGGCGCGCCCTGCCGGCCGAGGATGCCTCGGCTCCGCTCGGCGCGGCCCGTTATGTGGTGGTGGACGTGGAAACCACCGGCCTCGACCTGCACCACGATGACCTGATCGCGATCGGCGCCTGCGCGGTCGCCGGCGGTCGCGTGGTCCTGGCCGACAGTTTCGAGGTGGTGCTGCGCCAGGAGCGGGTCAGCGACAAGGACAACATCCTGGTCCACGGTATCGGCGGCGAGGCCCAGCGCGAGGGCATCGAGCCGGTGGAAGCCCTGTTGCGATTCCTGGAATACCTGGGCAAGACGCCGTTGGTGGCGTTTCACGTCGGTTTCGACGAAACCATGATCAAGCGCGCGATCCGTCGCCATCTCGGCTTCGATTTCCGCCATCCCTGGCTGGATCTGGCCTACGTGATGCCCGGCCTGCTGCCCGAATACGCGCGCAAGCACCGAGCGCTGGACGACTGGACGCGGCATTTCGACATCGGCAACTACGCGCGCCACAGCGCCCTGGCCGACGCGCTCGCCACCGCGCAATTGTTCTTGGCCGCGCGACCGTTGGCGAACGCGCGCAAGTTCGATAGTTACCACGCCCTGCGCGAGCTGGAAAAGGCCGAGCGCTGGGCGGCGCGCAGCGGATAGGCGGCGCCGGCGCCCCCTTCCGGCCGCGCCCGACGCGATCCACTCGCCCTGAATCCGGGCTGGAACAGGATTGCTGCACCGCGTCAATCAGCGCTTTCTAATACAAAGCATTGAATTCTTTTCCCCTATTCCTTTTGTTCTATACTCCGCCGACCTGTCGTGGCTGTCTGCGTAAGGTTCTGGGGGAGGAGGGCGTGCTCCGGCGCGCTTCCCAGACAGTGCAATCCTTTTTTCAGTATTGGAGGAGCACTATGCAACTGACGGACAAGCACCGTGAGTACTGGAGCAGGAACCTGCGGTTGACCGCGATCCTGCTCGCCATCTGGTTCGTCGCGACCTTCGTGGTCATCTTCTTCGCGCGCGAACTCAACGACATCGTCATCCTGGGTTTCCCCTTCGCCTTCTACATGGGCGCGCAGGGCTCCCTGATCATCTACGTCCTCGTCATCTGGTTCTACGCCCGGCGCATGAACCAGCTCGACCAGGAATACGGCGTCCACGAAGGGGAGGACTGACATGAGCGCGCCCGGTTCCAACGCCGCATTCTTCAAGCAGCTGAAGAAGTACTACACCTTCTACACCGGCGGTTTCATCGCCTTCATCATCGTCCTCGGCATCCTCGAACAGATGGGGCTGTCGGCGAAGATCATCGGCTACATATTCCTGGCCGCCACCATCGCCCTGTACGCCGGCATCGGCATCATGTCGAAAACCGCCGACGTGTCGGAATACTACGTCGCCGGCCGGAGGGTTCCCGCGCTGTTCAACGGCATGGCGACCGGCGCCGACTGGATGTCGGCGGCGTCGTTCATCGGCATGGCCGGTACCCTGTACCTCGCCGGTTATGACGGCCTCGCCTTCGTGATGGGCTGGACCGGTGGCTACGTGCTGGTGGCGCTGTTCCTGGCGCCCTACCTGCGCAAGTTCGGCCAGTTCACCATTCCGGACTTCCTCGGCGCCCGTTACGGCGGCAACCTGCCGCGCACCATCGGCGTGATCGCCGCCATCATCTGCTCCTTCGTCTACGTGGTGGCGCAGATCTACGGCGTCGGCATCATCACCAGCCGCTTCACCGGCCTGGAATTCCAAGTGGGCGTGTTCGTCGGTCTGGCCGGCATCCTGGTGTGCTCGTTCCTGGGTGGCATGCGCGCGGTGACCTGGACCCAGGTGGCCCAGTACATCATTCTGATCATCGCCTACATGATCCCGGTGGTGTGGCTGTCGGTGCAGCACACCGGCAACCCGATCCCCCAGATCGCCTACGGCCAGGTGCTGCAACAGGTGACCCAGCTGGAAAACCAGATGAATGACCCGGCCACCGAGCGCGGCGCGATGGAAGCTTCCGCACGCGCCGCCCACAAGGCCAAGCAGACCGAGTTCGAGGACAAGATCAAGGCCCTCGACGAAGCGGTCGCCGCCGGCACCACCGTCGCCTTCATGGAAGAAGCGCGCGCGGCCGCCGGCAACCCGGCCGACTTCCCGAGCAAGCCGGAAGACCTGAAAGCCGCTTGGCAAAAGAGCGCCGACGGCCACAAGGCCAAGACCGGCGCGGTTTCCGCGCACGCCACCGCGTTCTCGGGCAAAGGCGCCGAGGCCAAGCTGATGAAGGAGAACCCCAACGCCACGCCGGCCGAGATTGCCGCCGCGCAGGCCGAGGACGAGCACGCTTCCAACGTCAAGCGCCGCAACTTCATCGCCCTGGTGCTGTGTCTGATGGTGGGTACCGCGTCGCTGCCGCACATCCTGATGCGCTACTACACCACGCCGTCGGTGCGGGAAGCGCGCAGGTCGGTGTTCTGGTCGCTGTTCTTCATCTTCCTGCTGTACTTCACCGCGCCGGCGCTGGCCGTGCTGGTCAAGTTCGAGGTGTACAACAACCTGGTGGGCTCGTCGTTCGCGACGCTGCCAGCCTGGGTCTCGAACTGGGCGGCGGTGGACGCGACCCTGATGAAGATCGTCGACGTCAACCTGGATGGCATCATCCAGTTGGCGGAAATCACCATCGGCGGCGACCTGATCGTGCTGGCGACACCGGAAATCGCCGGTCTGCCGTACGTCATCTCCGGCATGGTGGCGGCCGGCGGCCTCGCGGCCGCGCTGTCGACCGCCGACGGCCTGCTGCTGACCATCGCCAACGCGCTGTCGCATGACGTGTACTACAAGATGATCGACCCGAAGGCGTCCACCGTTCGCCGCATCACCATCTCCAAGACCCTGCTCCTGGTGGTGGCCCTGACCGCGGCCTACGTGACCTCGCTGAAACCGGGCGACATCCTGTTCCTGGTCGGCGCGGCGTTCTCGCTGGCGGCTTCGGCGTTCTTCCCGGCGCTGGTGCTCGGCGTATTCTGGAAGCGCGCGAACTACACGGGCGCGGTCGTCGGCATGCTCGCCGGTCTGGGCGTGTGCATGTACTACATGTACACCACCTACCCGTTCTTCGGTGGCGTCCCGGCCAACGAGTGGTTCGAGATCAAGCCGATCGCCGCCGCCGTGTTCGGCATGCCGGTGGGCTTCCTGGGCGTGATCATCGGCTCGCTGATCAGCGCGGCGCCGTCCAAGGAAATCCAGAACCTGGTCGACCACGTTCGCTATCCGAGCCTGGAAGGCGACATCGACACCCGGGCGGCGTAAGCCGTCCATCCGCCCGGCCTCGCGCCGGGCCGGTTTTCAAGGCCCGCCTCGCGCGGGCCTTTTTCATTGCCGGCGCGCGCTCAGGGAATCGAGGGCAGCACCCGGCCGGCGTCCACCACCCGCCGATACACCGCCAGGGTGCCGGCCGCGCAGTCCCGCCAGGTCAGCCCGGCGGCGCGCGCGAGCCCGGCGGCGCGTGCTTCGGCGCGCCAGGGTTCGTCTTCCAGCAGGCGACTCAATCCGGCGCGCACCGCGTCGATGTCGTCGGGATCGACACGCAGGCCGGCGCCACCAGCTACTTCGGGCAGGGAGGTCCGGTCGGCGATCAATACCGGCGTGCCGGATGCCATCGCTTCCAGCACCGGCAGGCCGAAGCCTTCATAGATCGACAACAGCGCGAAGCCGCGCGCGCCGGCATAGAGCACCGGCAAGTCGGCCTGCGGGACGAAACCGTGATAACGCAGCCAGCCTTGCGCGCGCGCGCGCTCGACCCGTTCGACCAGCGCGCCGTCGAGCCAGCCGCGCCCGCCGATCAGCACCAGCGGCCAGCGAGCCCGGAGCGGCGATTCGGCATACGCCTGGATCAGGCGGTCGATCTTCTTGCGCGGTTCCAGGGTGGCGACGCACAAGAGATAGCCATCCACCGTCAGGTCGTAACGCGCCAGCACCGGCGCCAAGTCCGGCGCCGGGCGCGGCGTGAACGCCGGGTCGACACCGAGCGGCACCGCCGTGATCCGGTCGGCCGGCCAGCCAAAGTAGTCGATCACCTCGCGCCGGGTCGCTTCCGACACCGCGATCAGATGCGTCGCGCGTTCGAGCGCGCGCGGAAATTCCCGCGTGAAGAATTGCCTGCGCGCGACCGGATGCAGCTCGGGATGTCGATAGATCGACAGATCATGCACGGTGGCGATGGCTGGTCCGTCATGCGGGGGAATGAAGAAATTGGGCGAATGCAGCAGATAGCCGCGCCAGGGCCGCAAGCGACGCCGATACCAGAACGGCGACAGCACCCGGTAGGCGGCGGTGGCCCAGGGCTGGGCGGCGAGACGCCGGCGCGCGGCCACCACCAGACGCCGCCGCCCGCGTTCGATGCCGGTCGGCGCCATGAGCGCGTCCGCGTCGGACACCCAGCGGCCCATCGAGAACAGGCGCAAATCCTCGATCTCCGGCGCGGCGCGCAGCTCGTCGAGAAGCTCCCAGGCATAGCGGCCGATGCCGGTCAGCGGCGGCTGGATGGCATCGACCGTGTAGATGAGTTTCATGGCTCCTTCGGCGGCTGCGTTGGATTGACCGGCGTTCGTGTCCCCACGCGGGCGGCGCCGGCCGGGCGATTATAGGCGGGCACCGGATGTCCACGGCTGGCGGTTTCGATGTACCTTCGAACGATGCTGGAGACCCTCAAAACCCTGCTCGTCCCATCCTGGAAAGTGCTGCTCGCCTATGCGTTCGGCAGCCTGATCCTGAACACGCTTAGCCATCCGCAGAACATCCTGCCACTGGCGCTGACGCCGTGGACGCCGGCGCCCGGCCTGACCCTGGCGGTGCTGATGCTGTTCGGACTGCGCTACTGGCCCTGGCTGGTGGCGGTGACCTTCCTGGTCGATCTGCCCACCCACGGCCTGCCGCCCGACTGGACCTCGGCGCTGATGCTGGCGGCCTCGCTGGCGCTCAGTTACGGCGCGATGGCGGTCTGGCTGACGCGCGTGCTCGGCATCGACCCGCGTTTCCGCAACCTGCGCGATTTGTCCTGGTTCCTGGTCGCCGCCATCATCGGCGCCCTGCTCGACGCCATCGTCCACGTCCTCACCAGCGTGGCCGGAACCGCCGCCGATTCCGGCGACCTGCTCGCCGATCTGGTCAATTTCTGGGTCGGCGACCTGATCCGCCTGCTGGTGGTCACGCCACTGGTGCTGGTGCACGCGGGCTCCGACTGGCGCGGCTGGAAGCCGACCCGGGAGATGTACATCCAGGCCATGGCCATCGCCATCGCGTTGTGGGTGATCTTCGGCCTGCGCTACACCGACGAATTCAAGTTCTTCTACCTGCTGTTCCTGCCGCTGATCTGGATCGCCATGCGTCACGGCATTCACGGCACCGTGGTCGCGCTGGCGGCCACCCACCTCGGCCTCAACGCCATTCTGGAATGGCAGGGCATGCATGTCATCGCGGTGGTCGAATTCCAGATGCTGATGCTGGGTCTGGCGCTGACCGGCCTGTTCCTGGGCATGACCGTGAGCGTACGCCGGGCCACCGAGGAACGTTTGCACCGGCGCGAGGCGGAGCTGAACCAGGCCATGCGGCTGGCTGCGGCGGGCGAGATGGCGCAGGCCATCGCGCATGAACTCAATCAGCCACTGTCCGCGCTGGCCAACTACGCGCGCGCCGGCCGGGTAATGTCCGGCGACCCCGGCCGGCACGCGTCGCTGCTGGCGGACACCCTGGAGAAGATCGACCGGGAGGCGACCCGCGCCGGCCAGGTCGTGCATCGTCTGCGCGAATTTTTCCGGGGCGGCGGTCTGCGCCTCGAGGACATGAGCATCGCCGAACTGATCGAAGAGGGTCTTTCGCCCACGCGTCGGCGCGCGGAACGCAACGCCATCGCGGTCCAGGTCGATCTGCCGGCCGACCTGCCGCGAGTTCGCGCCGACCGGGTCCAGATCGGCACCGTCCTGCACAATCTGTTCACCAACGCCATCGAAGCGATCGACACCAGCCAGCCGGCCTCGCGCGAGATCGTCATCTCCGCCCGTCGTCAGGATCGCGACCGCATCCGCGTATGCGTGCGCGACTCCGGCGACGGCGTCGCCACCGACATGCGCGAACGCCTGTTCGATTCCTTCGCCACCAGCAAACCGGAAGGCATGGGCCTGGGCCTGGCGATCAGCCGGACCCTGGTCGAGGCGCACGGCGGCGAACTCTGGCTGGACAGCGCGCGACCGGCGCGATTCTGTTTCACCTTGCCGCTACGACCATGACCGAACCGATTGTCTACATCGTCGACGACGACGAAGCCGCGCGCGATTCGCTCGCGTTGCTCCTCAACTTTCGCGGCTACCGCAGCCGCGCCTTCGCCTCCGCCGAGGATTGCCTGGCGGTCTGGCAGGCCGACTGGCGCGGCTGTCTGCTGCTCGATCTGCGTATGAGCGGCATGGACGGCCTGGCCCTGCAACAGGCGCTGAGCGAACGCGGTTCGCGCCTGCCGGTGGTGTTCCTGACCGGCCACGGCGACATCGCCCACGCCCGCGCCGCGCTCAAGGGTGGCGCCATCGATTTCCTGGAGAAGCCCTATTCCGAGGACTCCCTGCTGGAAGCCGTGCGCGAGGCGATCGCCCGCGATACCCGGCAGCACGCCGTCCACTCCCACGCGGAGGAAATCACCGCGCGCATGGCACGGCTGTCGGAACGCGAGCGTCAGGTCATGCTCCTGGCCATCGCCGGCAAGCCGAATCGCGAGATCGCCACCGAACTGGCGATCAGCCCGCGCACGGTCGAGGTCTTCAAGTCGCGCATGATGGAAAAGATGCAGGCGCGCAGCCTGCCGGAACTGGTGCGCATGTGTCTCGATGCCCTGCCCGAGGACGGCCCGAGCCGAAACTGATTCCTTCGTGTATGGGATTCCCTTACGCGCGCCGACGAATGTTCACCCGGCCGCGCGCGGAGAGAATGCCGGCCATGCAAGCAACGGCACGCCAACACGAGATGCTTCACACCCCGGACGACGCCGATGTGGCCTGGGCCCGGCGGCGGGAAACCATTCGCGGCGCCCTCAAGCTGTTCCGCGTCACGCTCGACGCCGTGCGCCGCCACGCGGAATGGTCCGAATCCCGTCACGGCATTTCCGCCGCCCAACTCTGGGCGGTGTGCGAGCTTGCCCAGAACCCCGGCATGCGCGCCGTCGATCTGGCCAGGAACATGGCCGTGCATCGCGCGACCGCCGACCAGTTGCTGGATACCCTGGTCGAACGGGGCCTGGCCCGCCGCCAGCTCAACGGTGGCGGTTCCAGCCACCATTTCGCCACCAACGAAGGACTGCGCATCGCCGAAGCCTCGCCGGAACATGGCCAGGGCGTGCTCAAGGCCGCGCTCGAAAACCTGCCGGACGCGCCGCTGGAACAACTGGTCGCCTCGATGCGGGCGCTGTCGGAGTGCATGCCCTTCCGGGAAGATCGCGCTGCCCTGCAACCCATGGCCGACCTGCTCTCCCCCCGACCGGAGGAAATGGCGGTCGTCAAAACCCTGCCGACCGCCGGCAAGAACCGGCGTCCGCCGTCGCCTCGCGCGCCGCGCTGAAGGATCATCATGGACACCCAGATTCATCTGTTCCTGACCTCGCTCGACAATTTCTGGAGCCAGATCGCGTTGTTCCTGCCCAAGTTGCTGGCCGCGCTGGTTCTGCTGTTTCTTGGCTGGATGCTGGCCCGGCTGCTGCGCGCCGGCGTTCGCCGTGGCCTGGAGGTGCTTGGTTTCGGCCGCATCGCGGAAAAATCCGGGTTGGAAGCCCTGCTCGCCCAGGGCGGCATGGATCTGACCCTGGCGCAGATCATCGCCGGCATCGTGTTCTGGCTGGTCTTGCTGGTGGTCGGCATTTCCGCCGCCAACAGCCTCGGTCTCGACACCGTCGCCACGCTGATCAACCGGGTCGTGCTGTATCTGCCCAATGTCGTGGTCGCGATCCTGGTGCTGGTGTTCGGCACCCTGCTGGCCCGCTTCCTGAACCGCCTGCTGTTCGCTTGGCTGAACAGCCTGAAGGCGCCGCACGCGCTGACCCTGAGCACCGGGGTCGAATATGGCGTCCAGATTTTCGCGCTGTTCCTGGCCTTGGAGCAGCTGGCCATCGGCACCCAGTTGCTGACGGTCGCCTTCGCCATCGCCTTCGGTGGCCTGGTACTGGCGCTGTCCCTGGCGTTCGGCCTCGGTGGCCGCGAATGGGCGGCGGAGCGGATCCGCAAATGGTCCAGGGATTGACCGGGATGGGCGTGATTTCGAATCGAATTTAAGAGTCCCTTGAGCAGGACAGCTGCGTCAGCGATAGCAGCATTTTTCAGGCGACCGAGGTCGCCTGCTTTTTTTCCGGCGCCGGGAGTTCAGAGATCGGCGACCAGATGCGCCAGATCGGAACGCTGGGCATCCTGAATCAGACGCTTGGCGGTTTGCGGATCGTGGCTGAGGACATGGTCGATGACTTCCTCGACCTTGTCCGGGCGGTTGCAGTGATGATGGGCCATGCCCAACGCGTACCAGGCGACGCCGTTCATCGGTTGCAGGCGCGCGGCTTCGGTCAACGCCTCGGCGGCGGCGGCATGATCTCCCAGATGGGCGCGGACCATGCCCAGACCATACCAGGCGCGGTCATGATTGGGATTCAGGGCCTTCGCGCGCGCCAGCGCCTGTTCCGCTTCCACCAGCCGGCCGCCCTGTTCGCGCGCGTAGCCAAGATTGAACCAGGTATCGGCATGCTCGGGCTCGCTTTCCAGCGCGCGTTCATACCAGCTTTCCGAATCGCGCCAGCGTTTGGCCTGGGCATGCAGCCAGGCGATCGCGCGGGCGCATTCGGCGTGACCGGGCTCCGCCTGATAGGCGTCCTGATACGCGGCGATGGCCTGCTCGGATCGGCCCAACCACTGCATGAGAATGCCGCGAGCATGATGACGCCAGTGGTCGAAATTCATGAAACCCTGCCCCAAGCATCCGAAACCCCGGATTTTCCCGGCCGATGCCGACATGGGCAAGCATGTCCGCGCCCCGCTTCGAGATAGAATCGCCGGGTCTCTCGATCCATGTCCGCCATGCCTCTCGATCTGCTTCTGGTTTCCGCGCTGCGCGTATTGGTCGAAGTGGCCGGCCTGGCCCTGCTCGGGCAGGGTGTTCTTGCCCTCCTGGCCGGCAAGTACCGGCACGACAACGTGTTCTACAAGGTCTTCCAGATCGTCACGCGCCCGGTCATCCGGGCCGTGCGCCTGATCACGCCACGTTTCGTGCTCGACGCGCACATTCCGATGCTGGCCTTCTTCCTGCTCTTCTGGCTCTGGATCGCGCTGGCCATCGCCAAGCGCCATCTTTGCGGGCTGCACGGCCTGGCCTGCTGATTCGCCACCGGGGTGGCGCGGTGAAGCCTACATACCTGCGCAACCTGTTCCGCTACTACAGCTTCTACACCGGCGGTTTCGTGCTGTTCCTGTTTGCCCTGGCGGTGGCGGAATACATGGGCACGCCGGAACGCTGGATCGGCTGGATTTTCATGGCGGCGACCGTGCTGTTGTACGCGGTCATCGGCTTTCTGAGCCGGACTTCCGATGTCGACGAGTTCTACGTGGCGGGACGCCGGGTGCCGGCGGTCTACAACGGCATGGCGACCGGCGCCGACTGGATGAGCGCGGCATCATTCATTGGCCTGGCTGGTACGCTCTATCAGAAAGGCTACGACGGCCTCGCCTTCGTCATGGGCTGGACCGGCGGCTACGTGCTGGTTGCCCTGCTGCTGGCCCCATATCTGCGCAAATTCGGCCAGTTCACCATTCCGGACTTCATCGGCGCCCGCTATGGCGGTGACCTGGCTCGCGGGATCGCGGTATTCGGCGCCATCCTGGCTTCGTTCACCTATGTCACCGCGCAGATTTTCGGGGTTGGCATCATCACCAGCCGCTTCCTCGGCTTCGCCTTCGAGACCGGCGTGTTCGTTGGTCTGGCCGGCATCCTGCTGTGCTCCTTTCTGGGTGGCATGCGCGCGGTGACCTGGACCCAGGTGGCGCAGTACATCGTGCTGATCATCGCCTACCTGCTGCCCGTGGTCTTCCTGTCCTACAAGACCACCAACGTGCCGGTGCCGCAGGCCGTGTATGGCGAAGTGCTGCAGAAGCTGGAAGCACGCGAGCGCGAACTGATGGCCGATCCGGCCCAGGCGCTGGCCCGCGAGGCCTACGCGGCGCGCGCGCGCGCGCTGGAAGCGGATCTGCGCGTCGCGGTCGACGCCCCTCCGGCGCAGCGGCAGGAATGGCAAAGGGCACTGAAATCGGCGCAGGACAGCGCCCAGCCGATGCGCCCGCACACCGAAGCATTCGCCGGCGTCGACGCGCGCGAGCGCGGCGAGGCCCGCCTGAATTTCGTCGCGCTGACCCTGTGCCTGATGATCGGCACGGCCGCGCTGCCGCACATCCTGATGCGCTATTACACGACACCGTCGGTGCGCGAGGCGCGCGCGTCAGTGTTCTGGTCGCTGTTCTTCATCTTCCTGCTTTACGTCACCGCGCCCGCGTACGCGGTTTTCGCCAAGTACGAGGTCTACACCAACGTGATCGGCACCGCCATCGCCGAACTGCCGGCCTGGGTGGCCTCCTGGGCGAAGGTCGGTCTGGTGGCGGTGGAGGACATCAATGGCGACGGCATCCTGCAACTGGCGGAACTGACCCTGAACCCCGACGTGATCGTGCTGGCGACTCCCGAAATCGCCGGACTGCCCTATGTCGTCGCCGGCCTGGTCGCCGCCGGCGGCTTGGCGGCGGCACTGTCGACCGCCGACGGTCTGCTGCTGACCATCGCCAACGCGCTGTCGCACGACCTCTATTACCAGATGATCAACCCGACCGCCTCGTCGACCCGCCGCATCGCCATTTCCAAGGCGTTGCTGCTGTGCGTGGCGGTCGCCGCCGCCTGGGTGGCGTCGCTGCGCCCGGACACCATTCTGTCCATGGTCGCCTGGGCGTTTTCCATCGCCGGATCGTGTTTCTTTCCCGCCCTGGTCCTGGGCATCTTCTGGCGGCGGGCCACCCGGGAAGGCGCCATCGCCGGCATGCTGACCGGCCTGGGCGTCACCTTGTTCTATCTGATCGGCGTGAAATTCCATGGCATGGAAAAATGGTTCGGCATCGCCGACATCTCGGCCGGCGTGTTCGGTCTGGCGGCGGGGTTCATCGCCATCGTCGTCGTCAGCTTGCTGACTCCGGCCCCGAACGCTCGGACCCGCGCACTGGTCGAACATGTCCGCTACCCGAACCTGCCGATGCCCTCCCACCCCCAGACCGGCGGCAAACCGGAACGGATGCCGTGACCACGGGAACCATCGCTGGCTCGATCATGAACACGGCTCGACTTCGATGAGCGGTTAGAATCCGCCGGTTGAACCTCCGAGCGACGACACGATGACCACACTGAAAAACGACACCTTCCTGCGCGCGCTGCTGCGCCATCCCACCGAATACACACCGACCTGGCTGATGCGTCAGGCCGGCCGCTATCTGCCGGAATATTGCGCGACGCGCGCGCGCGCCGGCAGTTTCCTGAATCTGTGCAAATCGCCGACGCTGGCCACCGAGGTCACCCTGCAACCCCTGGCGCGTTACAACCTGGATGCCGCCATCCTGTTTTCCGACATCCTGACCGTACCCGACGCGATGGGCTTGGGCCTGTACTTCGCGGAGGGCGAGGGCCCCAAGTTCGAACGGCCGTTGCGCGAGGAGTGGGCCATCCGCGACCTGCGCGCTCCGGACCCGCACGATCATCTGCGCTACGTCATCGACGCGGTCGCTGAAATCCGCAAGGCGCTGGACGGCTCGGTGCCGCTGATCGGCTTTTCCGGCAGCCCGTTCACCCTGGCCTG
Source organism: Hydrogenophilus sp. (assembly GCA_020725265.1). Taxonomy (GTDB): domain Bacteria; phylum Pseudomonadota; class Gammaproteobacteria; order Burkholderiales; family Thiobacillaceae; genus PFJX01. Next base: position 205,613 of record DYFK01000001.1, read on the forward strand.
CTACATGATCGAGGGCGAAGGCAGCGACAGCTACACCCAGGTCAAGAAGCTGATGTACGCCCGCCCGGATTTGATGCACCACATCCTGGAGGTGACCACGCAAGCGGTCACCGACTATCTCAATGCCCAGATCGAGGCCGGCGCCCAGGCGGTCATGGTGTTCGATTCCTGGGGCGGCATGCTGTCGCAGGCGGCCTATCTGGAGTTTTCCCTGCCCTACATGGCGCGCATCATGGCCGGCTTGACGCGCGAGCGTGAAGGCCGCCAGGTGCCGCGCATCGTCTTCACCAAGGGCGGTGGCCTCTGGCTGGAACATATCGCCAACTGCGGCTGCGACGCGGTCGGCCTGGACTGGACCATCGATATCGGTGATGCCCGTCGCCGGGTCGGCGACCAGGTCGCGCTACAAGGCAACATGGACCCGTCAATCCTGCTGACCACGCCGGAAGCGGTCACCACGGAAGCGGAGCGCATCCTCGCCAGTTATGGCCACGGCAGCGGCCATGTCTTCAATCTCGGACACGGGATTTCCCAATTCACGCCACCGGAAAACGTGGCCGCCCTGGTCGACACGGTGCGCGCGAAAAGCCGCGCCTATCACGGCTGAAGCTGGCTCGGCCCGCCCACCGGGGCGGGCTCGTGAAATTGCAGGCGATGCAGGCGGGCATAGGCGCCATCGAGCGCCATCAGCTGTGCGTGCGTGCCGACTTCCACGATGCGCCCATGGGCCATCACGACGATGCGGTCGGCGTGCTCGATGGTCGACAGGCGGTGGGCGATCACCAGGGTGGTACGGCCGCGCATCAGGTTTTCCAACGCGGCCTGCACATGGCGTTCGGACTCGGTGTCGAGCGCCGAGGTCGCTTCGTCCAGGATCAGGATGGGCGCATCCTTGAGCAGGGCGCGGGCGATGGCCAGTCGCTGCCTTTGTCCGCCCGACAGGCGAACACCGTTCTCGCCGACCAGGGTTTCGAACCCCTCTGGCAAGGCCTCGATGAATTCCAGCGCATGCGCGGCGCGCGCGGCTTCCCGGATCGCCTCGCGGGTCGCGCTGGCCAGGCGGCCGTAGGCGATATTGTCGGCGACGCTGGCATTGAACAGGGTCACATCCTGGGAGACGAGCGCGATATTGGCGCGCAGATCGGCCAGGCGGATATCATCGAGCGGCACGCCGTCCAACAAAATCCGACCGGCGCTCGGCGCATAGAACCGGGGCAACAGATTGACCAGGCTGGTCTTGCCGCTGCCGGAAGCGCCGACCAGGGCCACGGTCTCGCCCGCCTGGATGTGGAGGTCGACCTCGCGCAACGCCGGAACGCTCTTGCCGGCATAGACCAGCCCCACGCCTTCGAAACGTAGCTCGCCGCGCGCGCGCGCCAAAGCCAGCCTGCCATGATCCGGCTCCTCGGGCTGGTCCAGCAGATCGAACACCGCCTCCGCCGCGGCCAGGCCGCGCTGCAACTGCGGTAACACGCCGGACAGACGCTTCATCGGCGCGGAAAGCATGAGCATGGCGACCATGTAGGAAACGAAGCCCCCTACCGTGGTCTCGTCGGATGCCGCCTGATGCGTGGCGATATAAACGATCAGGGCGAGAGCGATCGCCGCCAGCAATTCCAGGATCGGACCATGCGTGTTGGCGGCCACGGTCTGCTTCATGGCGAACTGACGGGCGCGCTGGATCGCCTTGCCAAAACGGGCCTGCTCATAGCCGACACCGTCGAAAACCTTGACCAGTTTGTGCGCACCGATGCTTTCTTCCAGCACATGGGTGATGTCGCCGATGTTCTTCTGCATCTCCCGGCTGGTATAGCGCAGGCGACCACTGGCGGCCCGATAGACCCAGATCGCGACCGGCACGATCACCAGGGTGATCAGTGTCAGTTTCCAGTTCAGCCACAGCAGCCAGCCGAGCAGACCGACAATGGCCAGTGAGTCACGCACCAGGGATGTGACCACCGTGGTCGCCGACTGCGTGACCTGGGTGACATTGAAAGCGACCGTCGCCACCAGCCGGCCACGCGTCTGGTCGTCGAAATACGAGGTCGGCTGCCGCATCAGGCGCGCGAACATCTCGGCGCGTAAATCCATGACCAGTCGCTGCCCCACATAGGACATGGCATAGCCGGAAACGAAAGTCAGCACGCCTCGAACCAGGAACAGGCCAACCAGAACCAAGGGCACCCAACGGATGATGTCGGCATCCTTGGCGACAAAGCTGCCGTCCAGCATGGGCTTCATCAAGGCCGGCAGAACCGGCTCGGTCGCCGCCAGCAGAGCCATCGTCAGCAATGCGAAGGCGAACATGCGCCAGTGCGGACGCACATGGGACAACAAACGAAGATATAGAGAGCGGCTATCCATGTACGCGACGCGCCGGCTGACGCGGTTCGAAGACCCGAGTTGACGCGGGAAAATGCGCGCAATTATAGTGCCGTTATGCAGGCAGAAATGGACGCCCTGGAAAGTCGAATCGCTCAACTGATCGAGCGCCACCAAGCCATGGGCGAAGAGAACGTCAAACTGCGCCAACAGATCGTCGCCCTCGAAAGCCAGAACAAACAGCTCATGGACCGACTGGACGAGGCCCGTGTCCGCATGCAGGCCCTCCATGACCAACTCCCGGACTGAGATGAGCCATTCAAACCACGTCAGTCTCGATGTCGCCATCATGGGACGCGAGTTCCGCGTTTCCTGTCCCGAGGATGAGCGCGAGGGGTTGTTGCACGCGGTTTCCTATCTGGATCGCAAGATGCGCGAAATCCGCGACGCCGGTCGCGTCATCGGCCTGGAACGTATCGCGATCATGGCTGCGCTGAACATCACCCATGACTTTCTCGCCGCGCGTCCCGCCGAGCCGGATATGCATGCCTACCGTGCCCGCCTGGACCAACTCACGAACCTGCTTGATCAAGCCTTGGCGCCGCAAGATAATCTGTTCTGACGAAATCGTCGCTGTATGGGCGATAGGTCTCAATCTCCCTGCTGCGTTCGCGAAGGTTGCGTATTCTTTGAACCGATAAGCGCAAGCTTAGCGCCGCGCGGCTAGGTCGCCGGAGAGCGCGTGGCTTGTCCATGTACCCGAAGCGATCTGCGCGTGGCCACCCTTGAACCCCTGGGTTCAAGATAGCGGCCCGAACGGCGCCAGCGGGGAGACCCTCCACCCGTCAATGCCCCTCCCTCCCCCTCACCCCCCCGACAAATCGGCACTGCGTCGACAGCTACGCGCGCGCCGCGATGCCATCGACGCGCGAATCCGTCGATGCGCGGGCAGGGCTCTCATCCGGTATGCGCTACGGGAACACCTGCTGGCGCGTGGAAAACGCGCCGGGTTCTACCTGCCGACGAAAAGCGAGATCAACGTCCTGCCGTTATTCCATGTCGCCCGCGCCATGGGTGCGCATTGTTATCTACCCGTTGTCCCGGCGCGCGGGCAACGAAAGCTCTGGTTCACCCGACCTGACACACGGGCCGGTTGGGTCACGAACCGGTTTGGCATTCCCGAATATCGACGCCCCGGAGCCCGATATCTGCGCGCATCGAAACTTGATCTGCTGTTCATGCCCCTGATTGGGTTCGATGCGCACGGCGGACGCATCGGCATGGGGGGCGGCTATTACGACGCGAGCCTGGCCTTCCTGGCCGTCAGACGTGTCTGGCGCAGACCCAGGCTGATTGGCGTGGCCTTCTCGGCGCAGGAAGTTGAATACATCCCATTGGATCCGTGGGACATTCCCCTCGATGGCATATTGACGGAGTCCGGATTCCGGTGGGCTCGGTAGTTCCCCGGAGACTGGCGGCCTGACGAACAGCCTGCCATCGACGCGCCCCCTCGCGCGCCTGTCGCGCCTTGGCTCGGGATGCCCTGCGCGCCAGCCTCAGTAGCGATAGCTCTTGCCGTTGACCAGCCAGGGATTCGGCTTCGCTTCGGAAGTCGGCAAGGTAATCCAGGTCTGCTCCGAGACGGCGCCCTCACCCGTCCGCCGCACACCATCCGCGAAAGCGGTCAGCCAGATCGCGTAGGTGCCCGGGTCCAGGACCCGCGAGGCCAATGCCTGATTTTTCGGGCTTGATCCCGCATTGAACCAATTGGAATAGGTCGCTGGCCGAAGCGCCGTCGCGGCCACCCCGATCGCCTCGGAGGTGGTCGGTAGAATGGCCCATCGACGATATTTTTCCAGGTCGCTCATGCGATTGAAAATGGCCAGGTAAAACTCCGGATCGACACTTGCCGACATCCAGCGCATCAGCAAGGCAGGATCCACGAACTCGGCCCAATTCCGGGCGGTTTCCGGGTCAATCAGCTTGTCCAGTGCCTGACTGTAGGCGTCCGGTTCCATGGCCACCGTCGCCAGCGCGGTCATGAAGCGAGGTTCGGTGACCGCGCCCAGCCACTCGGAAAAAGCCTTGGGGTTCTTGAAGGCGACGCCGTGCCGAGTGCTGTCCAGCATCATTGCCAGCCAGGCTTCGCTGCCGCGAGACGCCACCGAGTCCGTGTTCCGCCGCTGACCGGTGCTGTCCACCCAGGTCAACCGATCGATCACGCCGCCATCGGGCTGACGAACCGGGGTAATGACATAGGCAGGGGAGGTATCCGCTCTCGCCGTAGCGGCGGAGCGCGGCGAAGCCTCGGCATGCGCCGGCGGAATCACTCCAGCCAGTAAGGCAAACAGGCATACGGCCTTGTATCGCATGATGAGCGGAACCTTCAAATCAATCGCATCGTGACTCTCGGATAGCGGCGAACCCGACACACTCGACCCAAGGCACAGGGGGTTTGGAAACGCTGATATTCTAATATTCAAAGCGATAACATAAAACCCCAAAAACAAAAAGGACGGAACTCACGTTCCGTCCTTTTTCGCGACACGCTTCGCCGATTACTTGGCGGGGGCGGCGGGCACGGGGATGAAGCCGGCGAACGGGTTGGCGATGTTGCCGTAGGTAGCCGGGTTCATGAAGGCACCCCAGGTACCGTAGGTCTTGGGATCGGCGGCGGCGCCGGCCCACTGGGTGTACAGATTGGGGTTCAACGGGGCCATCATCAGGTTCATGTTGGCCGGCGCCAGGGGAGCCATGGCCCAGTTCATGTACATGTTGGGGTTGAAGGGGGCCAGACCCATCTGCAGGACGCGCGGATCCAGGGGAGCCATCATCCACTTCATGTACATGTTGGGATTCATCAGGGGCGACATGGCGGCCAGATAGAAATTCGGGTCCATGGAGGCGGCCAGCCACTTGGTGTACATGTTCGGATCCAGGAAGGCGGCGTAGGACTTCAGAATGTCGGGGGACATGCCGGCCTGGGCCATCTTGGTGAAGGTGGCGGGGTCCATGCCCTTCTGCATCATGATGATGGCGGTGGCCGGATCCATCAGGTTGGTCATGGCCTGGACGGCGGCCTTGGGATCCTTGGCGATGTCGGCAACCTTGGCCGGATCCAGCAGTTGAGCGGCGGTGCTTTCAGGGGTGGCGGCTTCCTGGGCAAAGGCGGATTGGGCCAGCAGAGCCAGGGCGAGGACGGACAGCTTTTTCATGGAAGTCACTCCTAGATGGTTGAAAGGAAAGGGATAAATCAGTACTGAGCCGTCAGTATAGGCGTGAATATTAGAACATTCGATTGTTCCACCCATGTCTTTTCAGGACCTGGGTTTGGCCGTTGCGACAACGCAACCCACCTTTATTTGCACCAGATTGGCGCATTCGCAAGGAGGCTCATTCCCCCAGATATGCCGCGCGCAAATCGGCGTTCCCGCGCAACTCGGCCGCGGCGCCCGATAGCGTCATGACGCCACTTTCCATGACATAAGCGCGGTGACTCAGGGCCAGGGCCATGTGCGCGTTCTGCTCGACCAGAAGAATGGTCACCCCCTCGCTGGCGATGCTGGCGATCGTCTGGTGGATCTTCTGCACCATGAGGGGCGCCAGCCCCATGCTGGGCTCGTCGAGCAACAATAACCGTGGTCGCCCCATCATGGCGCGCGCGATCGCGAGCATTTGCTGCTCTCCGCCCGATAGCGTACCCGCGAGCTGTCCGCGACGCTCCGCAAGCCGCTCGAACAGATCGTAGGCACGCGCGATATCGGCGCGGATGCCGTCTCGATCACGTCGCAGGTAAGCCCCCATCTCCAGGTTTTCCGCGACCGTCAAGCGTCCGAAGATGCCACGCCCCTCCGGCACCATGGCCAGACCTCGCGCGACGATGGCATGAGTTGCAAGGCGATGCAGGCGCTCCCCGGCGAACCAGATCTCGCCTTGAGGCCGCACCAACCCCATGAGTCCCTTGAGTGTGCTGCTCTTGCCGGCACCGTTGGCGCCGATCAGACAGACCAGCTCTCCCTCGGCGACTTCGAAATCGATGCCACGTACCGCTTGAATCCCCCCATAAGCGACACACAGGCCTTGAACGCGCAGGAGGGTCATGGCCATGTGTCCATCCCCGGATTCATCCTTGCTCTCCGCCCAGATACGCGGCGATCACGGCGGGATCGCGCTGGACCACTTCCGGTGTTCCTTCCGCGATCTTGCGACCATATTCAAGCACGGCAACCCGATCACACAGTCCCATGACCAGCTTCACATCATGTTCGATCAGCAAGAGCGTGGTTCCCCCCTCGCGCAATTTCAGGAACAAGTCGGCCATTTGTCGGCGTTCGCTCGGATTCATGCCCGCGACCGGTTCATCGAGCGCCAGCAAGCGTGGCTCGGTCGCCAATGCCCGGGCGATTTCCAGCCTGCGCTGGTCGCCGTAGGAAAGGTGGCCGGCAAGATAGCGGCTCCTGCCACCAAGGCCGACGTAATCCATGAGCGCGTGCGCGCGCTCACGAATCGCCCGCTCCTCGGCGCGCGTACGCCGGTCGCGAAGCACCGCGCCGATGACTCCGGCATGGGTTCGTGGATGGCGGCCAACCATGACGTTCTCCAACGCGGTCATGTTGGGGAACAGACGGATATTCTGAAACGTACGCGCGAATCCGCGCAGGGCGATCTGATGTGGCTTCAGGCCATGCACCGGCTCGTCGTCGAGGTGAACCTCGCCACTGCTCAAATCGTAGAGACCGGTCATGCAATTGAACAGGGTCGTCTTGCCGGCGCCATTGGGCCCGATCAAGCCATAGATTTCGCCAACGCGCACCTCCAGACTGACCGCATCGAGCGCGGCGAGTCCGCCAAAGCGCTTGCTCACGCCGACCACTCGCAACAACGTTACCGCGTTGGCCGCCATATCAGGCCCTGGCATCGTAAAGGTCGGACTGCTCCTGTTCCCGCGCGCCGTCACGGGCGGCAAATTCACGTTTGCGCACGCGCGAGGGCAGCAACCCCGCCGGCCGGAACAGCATCATCGCGACCAGAGCGAACCCGAACAACAACATGCGCAGGTCGGCGGGATCGACGATCACCTGGCCGAATGCCGCGCGCTGCATGTCGCCCAGGTAGCGCAGCGCCTCGGGAATGACGGTAAGCAATATCGCGCCGAGAATGACGCCGGGAATGTTGCCCATGCCGCCGAGCACGATCATGCACAGCACCAGGATCGATTCCCAGAGCGTGAAGCTTTCGGGGCTGATGAACCCCTGAAACGCCGAGAACAATCCCCCGGCGAGGCCGCCGAAGGTCGCCCCCATCGCGAACGCGAGCAATTTCACGTTGCGGGTGTTGATGCCCATCGCGGCGGCGGCGACTTCATCCTCGCGCACGGCGGCCCAGGCCCTGCCCACCCGGGAATCCTGCAGACGCATGGCGATGACGATGAAAAGCAGGGTAAACGCGAGAAACAGGTAGTAGTAAAGATAGGTTGGCGGCCAGGTCTGGCCGAACAGGACGAACGGCTTGCCGAACGAGAAACCGCCGATGCCGATCGGATCGATCAGGTTGATGCCTTGCGGGCCGTTGGTCAGATTGAATGGCGCGTTCAGGTTGTTCATGAAGATGCGGATGATCTCGCCGAAGCCGAGCGTGACGATGGCCAGGTAATCGCCACGCAACCGCAAGGTCGGCGCGCCCAGCAGCACGCCGAAAACACCGGCGATGGCGGCGCCGATCGGCAACACCATCCAGAACGGAAGATGCAGACCGAAATGCGGGCTCGCCAGCCAGGCGTAAACATAGGCGCCGATCGCGTAAAAGGCGATGTAACCGAGATCCAGCAGACCAGCGTAGCCGACCACGATGTTGAGCCCAAGCGCCATCAGCATGTAGAGCAGCACGAAATCGAGAACGCGCACCCAGGAATTGCCGAGACCGCCGCCAACCAGAAACGGCAAGGCCATCAGCGAGATGGCCAGCATCACCAACGCGAACGTGGGCCGCGCCTGAAACCATGCGTGCACGCTGGAAAAGCGACGCGGGATACTCATGCGCGGTGGGCGACGCGCTCGCCAAGCAGTCCGGACGGACGAAACACCAGTACCAGGATCAACACGAAGAAGGCGAACACGTCCTGATAATGACTGCCCAGGAACCCCCCGGTGAGATCACCGATGTAACCGGCGCCAAGTGCCTCGATGACACCCAGCAGCAGCCCACCGAGCATGGCGCCAGCGATGTTGCCGATGCCGCCAAGCACCGCCGCCGAGAATGCCTTCAGGCCCAACATGAATCCCATGTAATAGTGGGCCAGTCCGTAATAGGCACTGACCATGACCCCGGCGACGGCGGCGATGGCCGCGCCGATCACGAACGTGGCGGAAATGACCCGGTCGACGTTGACGCCCATCAACTCGGCCACTTCCTTTGATTGCGCGGTCGCCCGCATGGCACGGCCGAGTCGGGTTTTCTCGACCAGTAGCACGAGTATCGCCATGGTCAGCAGGGAAATGAGCACGATGAAGATTTGCAGGTCGGTGATGTGCGCGCCCAGGAATTCGTGCTGGTTATGCGGCAGGATGGGCGGAAACGAAATGTACTGGCGCCCCCAGACCAGCATGGCCAGATTTTGCAGGATGATCGAAACCCCGATCGCGGTGATCAGCGGCGCCAGCCTGGGCGCGCGGCGCAAGGGCCGGTATGCCACCTTCTCGATGCCGAACGCCAGCGCCATGCAGGCCGGAATCGCCACCAACAGACCGGCGGCGACCATCATCAGGCCCGGCAAGTCCGGCGCGGCCCCCATGACCACGCCGATCACGGTCAGCGCCACCATGGCGCCGATCATGGTCACCTCGCCATGCGCGAAATTGATCAGCTCAAGGATGCCGTACACCATGGTGTAGCCTAGGGCGACCAGGGCATAGATGCTGCCCAGCACCAGGCCGTTGATGAGCTGCTGGGTAAAGATGTCCATCCGGCGATCCCTTGTCGGCTCTGCTAGGAACGGGGCGTGCCATCACGCCCCGCGCGGGGTCAACGGACCGTTTCCAGCACCCGCCAGGCGCCGTCCTTGACTTGATATAGCGTGACCGCGCCACCGGTGGTGTCGCCCTTGGCATCGAACCGGATCGGGCCACTCACACCCTCATGATCGGTCCGTGCCAAGGCTTCCAGCACGATCGCGGGATCGCTCGAATCAGCCCGGCGCATGGCCGCCACCAATACCTGCACGGCATCGTAGGCATACGGCGCGTACACCTGGATGACACCATACCTGGATTCGAATTTCTTGCGGAATTCCGCGCCACCGGGCATGTCGTCGATCGGCAATCCGGGCGAGGACGCCACCACGCCCTCGGCATCCGCGCCGGCCAGCTTGATGAAATTGGCGTTCTGCAAACCGTCGCCACCCAGCAGCACCGCGTTCAGGCCAAGCCGTTTCATCTGCTTGGCCATCGGTCCGCCTTGCGGATCCATGCCACCGAAAAACACCAGATCCGGCCCCTTGCCCTTGATGCTGGTCAGGATCGCGGTGAAGTCGGTGGCGCGATCATTGGTGAACTCGCGCGCGATGATCTCGGCGCCCGTCGCCTTCGCGGCCGCCTCGAACTGGTCGGCGAGCCCCTGGCCATAGGCGGTTCGGTCATCGATCACCGCGATCTTCCTGGCGCCCAGACCATTCACCGCGTATTGCCCGAGCACCTTGCCCTGCTGCTCGTCATTCGTCATCACGCGCCAGGCGGTCTTGTATCCCTGGGCGGTGTAAGCCACGGCGGTGGCGGACGGAGAAATCTGGGGAATGCCGGCGTCGTGATAAATCTTCGACGCGGGGATGGTGGTACCGGAATTGAGATGGCCGATGACCGCCTGCACGCCCATGTCGACCAGTTTCTGCGCGACGATGGTGGCGGTCTTCGGCTCGGCCTGATCATCCTCGCCGATCAGTTCCAGACGTACCGGCTTGCCGCCCAGTACCAACCCTTCGGCATTGATTTCATCGATGGCCAGGCGGGCGCCGTTCTCGTTGTCCTTGCCCAGATGCGCCTGCGGGCCGGTAAGCGGCGCGACCGAGCCGATGCGGATGACGGCGCTCTCGTCGGCGCCACCACGCTCACCGCAGCCGCCAAGCAAGCCGAACATCCCCAAAACCAGCGCCGAACAACCAATTTTTCCGAATTTCACGCGATCACCCCGGTTACGAAAAAACGCGCGATTTATATCACACCCACCCATTCCCCCCCACGTCCGCCAGGTTCCACGAACGCCAGACGCGGACAGAAAAAAAGCCGGGACATGCCCGGCTTCACATGGACTCGCGCCCGGATTACAGGGACAGAACCCAGTCGGCCAGCTTCTTGGCGTTATCATCCGAGACCTGCGGATGCGGAGGCATCGGCACGGCGCCCCAGACACCCTTGCCACCCTTCTTGATGACGGTGACCAGGTGATCGGCCGCCTTGGCGTCGCCCTTGTACTTCTTGGCGACATCGCTGAAGGAAGGACCAACAACCTTCTTGGCCACCTGGTGGCAGCTCATGCAGGCGCTCTTCTTGGCCAGCGCCTCGTCGGCGGCGGCGGCGCCGGCACCCAGAGCCAGGGCGGCGGCAGCGGCAATCACGATAGCTTTCATGTCAGATCTCCTATTGGAAAGTACAACTTGCGTTGCGCGGCGCATGTTACTGGACCGCCCGTGTACTGAAAATAGCCAAAAGATCAAGGCGATTGGACTAGTTCAGGCACGCGGATAACGCCCCCCGGCCTGGCGTCGTTGACCTGTCCGCGCCGCCATTTCACGAACTGGTAATAATTGCCCAGCCGGAACCACGATCAGAAACTGAATCCCTGCCCTTCCGGTACCGCCCAGGGGCTCGGCTTCCGCTCCTTCACCCGCGGGCCGGGTGCCTGCGGTGGCGGCGGAGGGTCTGGCTTGTCGATCTGGGGCGGCGGTGGCGCGGGCGGCGGCTCGGCGGGTTCCGGCGCGGGCTTGTCGGGAACGGGAGTCGGCACGACCGGCACCGGCTTCGGTGGCGCCGGCCTGGATGGCGGCACGTTCCTGGCGGCATCCGGTTTGGGCGTGCTGGCGCTTTCGGTTACCGCCGGTTCGGCCGGCGCCGGCATGGGCGCGCCCGGTGGCGGCAACGGGCTGGCGCGTGGCGGCTCGCCCACCGGCGCCAGGGCATCACGTTCGAAATCGGCGACGAGTTCCTTCCAAGCCGGTTCCGGCTTGCCCAGCAACAAGGGGCGCAGGGCCGGCTCCATGACCTTGACGATCTGGACCGCGATGCCGCTGGTGAACCGATAATCCGCCGCCGCCTCGCCGGGCACGAACGCGGTCATCACGCCGAAGAAGCGCGGGCCGATGTAGAACGCGAAGGTGGCGGTGCGATTCATCACCCGGGATTCCAGAACCTGGCCGCTGGCCGAGTAGACCTCGAACCGATGGTCGCCGGTACCGGTCTTGCCGCCGATCGCCAGACGCGCGCCCATGTCGTCGACATACGTGCCCTGTAGGCGCCTGGCGGTACCGCGCGTGACCACGTCGGCAAGAGCAACCTTGAGAACCTGTCCGACCTCGGCCGGGAAGATACGCGCCGGCTTCGGACGTTCGCGCTTGAGAATGGTGTGATACGGCGTATTGGCGGCGAACTCGGCGCGGGTCAGCGTGACCGGCGGCAATTTCTCGCCATCCGCCGCGATCACGCCCATCAACTCGGCGAGCGCGGCGGGGCGATCGGCCGAGGAACCGATCGCGGTGGCGTAGGACGGCACCAGGCTGCCGAACGGGTAGCCGAGGCGCCGCCAGCGCTTGTGGACCTCCTGGAATGCCTCGATTTCCAGCAACGACAGGATGCGGATGTCCTGGGCATTCTTGTGCCGGGTCTTGAGCAACCAGCCATAAACCTCCTGCCTCTCCCGGGCGCTGGACTTGACGATGTCGTTCCAGCCCGCGCCGGGATGCGCGCGCAGGTAAGCGACCAGCCAGAGTTCGAGCGGGTGGACCTGGGCGATGTAGCCGCGATCCGAGAGGTCGAATTTGTCGGGCGCGTAGGTATCGAACAGGTACTGGTAATCGCCCTCGCTGAATGAGCCGGGGTTGTTGAGTCGGCCCTTCACGAATTCGGTGAGCGCGCCAACATCGGCCTCCGGTTCCAGATAGCGGAACACCGCCGCCAGGCGTTTCGGGTTCGCGGTCAGGTGGTTGAGCAACGCGGCGGTCGATTCCTCCGGCTTCAGATCCTTGTGTTTGCGGTGGAAGCGCGCGAGGAATGCCTTGCCTTCGCGATCGGCGAACTGTTTCAGGTAGGCATCGCGGCGCGGGTCGTCGGCGTTGGCCAGGATTTGCGCCGCGCCTTTCGGGTCGCGATACATGAAATGGCGGACGATGTCGCGCATCAGGCGGATGAAGGGCAGGTTGACCGAATTGCGGGTGGCCTCCCACATGTCCATGACCTTGTGGTTGTCCTCGCTGTTGAAGTTGGAAAAGCGATGGACGCCGCCACCGGTGAAGAAGGATTCCTCGGGGTTGGCTGAATACGGCCGCGCCATCGCCGCCTCCAGCATCGGCGTCAGCGATCTGTCCTCGGCGGCGGCGAGATGGCGGATGGCCCATTGGGTCAGGACGTCCTTGTCGGCGACCTTGACCTTGAGCAGTCGATCGCGCGGCAACTCCGCGTACTGGGCGTGCAGTTCCGTGATCAGGTGCAGGTAGGTGATGAGCGTGCGCAACTTGGCGGACGAGCCCATGTCCAGCTTGGCGCCCTTGTTGATGTCGAACGGCTGGTTGAGGTTGTCGGCCTGCACGCGCAGCAACGCGCCATCCTCGGTGTTCTCGTAAAGCGTGAAACTGTAGATCGGCTTGGTCAGATCGTTGTCCTGGCTCAGCAGGTACGGCCCGTACAGGCCGGCCGCCTCGACCACGACCGGGTCCGACAATCGGCGCAGGAAGTCCGACACCGCGCGTTGGGTGGGCGCGTGCAGCGTGGCATTGACGGTAAGGTCGAGGCGGTCCAGGTCATACAGACGCGGCACGCCGAGCAGACCGGCCAATTCCACGCGCAACGCGTTGGCCGCCTTGTTCTCGACGAACATGCCGCTGCCCGGGCGCACACCGGAATGAAAGGATATGCGCTCCTTGAGCGCGAGGTCGCGCAGCGCCGGGCTGATGATGCGCGCCTGGGCGAGCAGGCGCAGGTGGCTGTCGGCGTGGGCGTCGAGTTGCTTGCGTCCGGACAGCAGGTAATAGGACGGCTTGCGCTGGGAAATCAGCAGGGCGAGCACATGCTTGAACGCGCGCGCCGACTCCGGCGTGGGATCGGGTGCGCGCAGCAGTTGGTTGACGGTCTCGAAATCCTGACCGAACCAGGCATGCAGGCCGTCACCGACGCCGTTCACCTCGCCAAAGCCGGGCGCGGCGGCGAGCGGCACGGTATTCAGATAATCCAGGACGATGCGTCGACGGGTCGCCCGCGTATCCTCGCCGTCCAGATAGGCACGCAGGCTGGCGGACGCCATCTGCATCAGCTTGTCCCTGACGGTCAGGGTCAGGCCGTCGGGCGAATGCCGGTATTTCTCGATCTGGGTCGCCAGCGTCGATCCTCCCGGCACATTGCGCGACGGGTCGATCGCCTGGAGCATCTTTTCCAGGATCGCCTGCCCGAGCCGGTCCCATTCCACCGCCGGATTGCGCTGGGGGTGATTTGGATCGAGCAGTTCACGGTTCTCGATGAACAGCAGGGTATTGGCGACCACCGCCGGGATCGCGTCGAAGTCGGCGTAGGTATGGCGTGGAAAGCGATGGCTTTGCAACTCCTGGCCGCGACAATCGAGCAAGGTCAGGCCGGCGACCGATTTCTCGGCATACGGCAGGAACAGGCCGAAATCGTCGACCCGCGCCATGTCCGGCGAGATGCGCGCCTGTTCGGTGACCTGGAAGCCCTGCGACTTGAGGCGGGACAGGAAATCGGGCAGGCCCGCGTATCCCAGACGGATATCGTACGGACCGGCCTCGGGCGTCCGAGCGTCCGGATTCTCGCCCGCTTCCAGTTGAAAGGTCAGGCGCTTGCCATAGCCGGCCAGCACCATCGCCTGAAACGGGGAAGCGATCAGCTCGTAGGCGGCGATCAGGGCACCCGCCAGCATCGCCACACCCAGCAGCAGCCATGGCCAGACCCGCCGCCCGCGCGGGCGGGGAGCCGGCCCGGCGGCCGGGGCGGAAACGGAAGGCGCGGGCATCAGGAGAGAACCTTGGAATCAGGCCGCGCGCTCAATATCCCGGAAACTCACCCAGCCAGTCACGTGGCCGCAGGAAGTCCGTATACAGGCGCGCCTCCGGCGATCCCGGCTCGGGTTGCCAGTCATAACGCCATTTCACCAGCGGCGGCATCGACATCAGGATCGATTCGGTGCGACCGCCGGATTGCAGGCCGAACAGCGTGCCGCGGTCGAACACCAGGTTGAACTCGACGTAGCGACCGCGCCGGTAGAGCTGGAAATCGCGCTCGCGCTCGCCGTAGGGCAGCTCGGCGCGGCGTTCCAGGATGGGAACGTAGGCGGACAGGAAGTGATCGCCCACCGACTCGGTGAGGTTGAGGCACTGCTCGAAGCCGCCCTCGGCGAGGTCGTCGTAGAAGATGCCGCCGATGCCGCGCGGCTCCTTGCGGTGCTTGAGGTAGAAGTATTCGTCGCACCATTGCTTGAAGCGCGGGTAGTAACCGGCATCGAACGGATCCAGCGCGCGCTTGCACATGGCGTGGAAATGCGTCGCGTCCTCCTCGAAGCCGTAATAGGGCGTCAGATCCATGCCACCGCCGAACCACCATACCGGCGCCTCGCCGTCCTTCTCGGCGACGAAGAAACGGACGTTCATGTGCGTGGTCGGCGCATAGGGATTGCGCGGATGCATGACTAGCGACACGCCCATCGCCTGCCAGCGCCGGCCGGCCAGTTCCGGCCGATGCGCGGAGGCGGAAGGTGGCAGTTTTTCGCCCATGACGTGCGAGAAGTTGACGCCGCCGCGTTCCAGCACGCCCCCCTCCTCGACCAGGCAGGACTGGCCACCACCGCCCTCGGGCCGTTGCCAACCATCGCGGCGAAAAGCCTTGCCGTCGATCTGTTCCATGCGTTCGACGATCAGCTCCTGCAATTCGACCAGAAATTCCTTGACGCGCCCGATTTCCATGATTTTCTTGGCGTGGTTGGAAAGCCGGAATTCTAGCGCGTGCCCGATGTCCGGCCTTGCTTCGTTCAGACGCGAAGGATTCCGCCGTCGACCGGATCGAGGATCGTCGATGGCCGTTTGCGTCGTCCGATCCGTCCGTGCAGCACGCGTACCGCCGGGCCGAACGCGCGCCGGCAGGATTCGGCGTCGCGCAATGGCCTGGCGCCGCTGTAGTTGGCACTGGTCGACACCAGGGCCATGCCCAGCGCGCGACACAGCCGGGCCGCTTCGGGATGGGCGGTCACGCGTACCGCCAGCTTGGCATGACGGCCGCGCAACCAGCGCGGGCAACGCGCCGAAGCCGGCAACAGGAGGGTATGGGGTCCCGGCCAATATCGTGGCCAAGCGGCCGGGGGCTCGGCGAGATACGGCGCGAACTGCTCCGGCGCGCCACCGATCAGGATCAACCCCTTGGTCTTCGGGCGCCCCTTGATGCGCAGAATGGCGGCCACCGCCCGGGCCGAGCGGGGGTCGCAGCCGAGTCCATAACACGACTCGGTCGGATAGGCGATGACCCCGCCGGCGAGCAGGTGCCGGCGAAGCTCGGAAATCGCGGGCAGCGGGGTCATCGCCGCTTGATGGCCCGCCAGCCGATGTCCCGGCGCATCTGACGGCCGGCGAAATCGATCTGGTCAGCGACCTGGTAGGCACGGGCCTGAGCAATTTTGACGGTATCACCCAGGGCGGTGACACACAGCACGCGGCCGCCGGTGACGACCACCTGGTCGCCCTGGACGGCGGTGCCGGCATGGAAGACGTGAACGTCGTCCTCGAGCTTCACGTCCAGACCGGTGATGGCGTCGCCCTTGCGCGGATCCTCCGGATAGCCGGCGGCGGCCAGCACCACGCCGAGGGCGACCCGACGGTCCCATTCGACTTCGACCTCATCCAGCCTGCCGTGCGTCGCGGCTTCGATCAGGACGCTGAAATCGCTCTTCAATCGCATCATGATCGGTTGGGTCTCCGGATCACCGAAGCGGCAGTTGAACTCCAACACACCGATCCGGCCATCCGCATCGATCATCACGCCGGCGTACAGGAAACCGGTATAAGGCGTGTCCTCGGCCTTCATGCCTGCCACCACGGGACGGATGACCTCGCGCAGGATGCGGGCGTGCAGCTCGGGCGTGACCACCGGGGCGGGCGAGTAGGCGCCCATGCCGCCGGTATTGGGACCTTCGTCGCTGTCCAGCAGGCGCTTGTGGTCCTGGCTGGTGGCCATGGGCAGGACGTGCTCGCCGTCGACCATGACGATGAAACTGGCTTCTTCCCCTTGCAGGCATTCCTCGATCACCACGCGGGCACCGGCTTCGCCGAAGGCACCGGGTTTACCATCCGCTTCCAGCATCCTGTCGATGGCGGCGTGGGCCTCATCCTTGCTGACCGCCACCACCACGCCCTTGCCGGCGGCGAGACCGTCGGCCTTGATGACGATGGGAGCGCCTTCCTGCTCGATGTAAGCGTGGGCGGCTGCGGCGTCGGTGAAGGTCTGGTATTTGGCGGTGGGGATGCCGTGCCGGACCATGAACTGCTTGGCGAAGTCCTTGGACGATTCGAGCCGCGCGGCGGCCTGGGTCGGCCCGAATATCCTCAGATGCGCGGCACGGAAGGCATCGACGACACCGGCGGCCAGCGGCGCCTCGGGGCCAACCACGGTGAAGGCGATATCTTCCCGTTTCGCGAATTCCACCAGGTCCGGGATGGCGGTGATGGCCACGTTCTCGACACCTTCCTCTCGTGCCGTGCCGCCATTTCCCGGAGCGACGTAGACTTTCTGGACGCGGGGCCCCTGGGCCAGCTTCCAGGCCAGGGCGTGCTCGCGGCCGCCGGAACCGATGACGAGTAGTTTCATGACTTCAGTCGAGAGTAGTTAGTCGAGAGTCGAGAGTAAAAAAGCAGCGAGTCGGCATTTCTCTCGACTCGCCACTCGCCAATCTCCACTCTCAGCTGCATTTTAGTGCCGGAAATGCCGCATGCCCGTGAATACCATGGCCATGCCGTGCTCGTCGGCGGCGGCGATGACCTCCTCGTCGCGCATGGAGCCGCCAGGCTGGATCACTGCCTTGATACCGGCCTGAGCAGCGTTGTCGATGCCGTCGCGGAACGGGAAGAACGCGTCCGAGGCCATCACCGAACCGGGCACCACCAGGCCGGCGTGCTCGGCCTTGATGGCGGCGATGCGGGCGGAGTTGACGCGGCTCATCTGGCCGGCGCCGACGCCGATGGTCATCTGCTCCTTGGCATAGACGATGGCGTTGGACTTCACGTACTTGGCCACGCGCCAGGCGAACAGCAGGTCGCGCATTTCTTCTTCGCTCGGGGCGCGCTTGGTCACCACCTTGATTTCATTGGTCAGGGCCAGGTCGGCCTCCTGCACCAGCAAACCACCATTGACGCGCTTGAAGTCCAGGCGCTTGCCGGGCTCGGCCGGCGAATTTGACAAAAACTCGCCGCATTCGAGCACGCGCACGTTTTTCTTGGCGGCGGCGATCTCGACAGCGGCGGCGCTCACCTTCGGGGCGATGATGACCTCGACGAACTGGCGCTCGACGATGGTCTTCATGGTCTCGGCGTCCAGCTCGCCGTTGAAGGCGATGATGCCGCCGAAGGCGGATTCCGGATCGGTCTGGTAGGCGCGGTTGTAGGCTTCCAGCAGGTTCTTGCCGTAGGCCACGCCGCAGGGGTTGGCGTGCTTGACGATGACGCAGGCCGGGGCGGCGTCGAACTGCTTGACGCATTCGAGGGCGGCGTCGGCGTCGCCGATGTTGTTGTAGCTGAGTTCCTTGCCCTGGAGCTGCTTCGCGGTGGCAATGCTGGCTTCCTTGGCGCCGGCCTCAACGTAGAAGGCGGCGTTCTGGTGCGGGTTCTCGCCGTAGCGCATGCCCTGGGCCTTCACGAATTGCAGGTTCACGGTGCGCGGGAACTCGGATTCCTCGACCAGCTTGCCGAAGTGGTTGGCAATGGCGCCGTCGTAGGCGGCGGTGTGCTCGAAGGCCTTGATGGCCAGGGAGAAGCGGGTCTTGTCGGTGACGGCGCCGCCGTTGGCCTTCATTTCGTCGATGACCTTCACGTAGTCGGCCGGGTCGGTGACGATGGTGACGAAGGCGTGGTTCTTGGCCGAGGAGCGCACCATGGCCGGGCCGCCGATGTCGATGTTTTCGATGGCGTCCTCCAGGGTGCAGCCAGGCTTCGACACGGTCTGCACGAAGGGGTACAGGTTCACGCACACCAGATCGATGTTACCGATGCCGTGCCGCGCCATGGTGGCCACGTGCTCGGGCAGGTCGCGCCGGCCGAGGATGCCGCCATGCACCTTCGGATGCAGGGTCTTGACGCGGCCGTCGAGCATTTCCGGGAAGCCGGTGTAGTCCGACACGTCGATCACCGGCAGGCCGGCGTCGCGGAGGGCCTTGGCGGTGCCACCGGTGGAGAGTATTTCCACGCCGGCCTCATGCAGGGCTCGGGCGAAATCGAGAAGGCCGGTCTTGTCGGAAACGGAAAGCAGGGCGCGTCGGATCATGATTTGAAGGATTGCAGTGAAAGAGTGGATGCGTACTGGATGTATCGTGGCCGCGAGCGAGCGTCGTCTCCGTTCGTCCCCGACCTACTTGATTCCATACTGCTGCATTTTCTTGCGCAGGGTATTGCGATTGATGCCCAGCCATTCGGCGGCCCGGCTCTGGTTGCTGCCGGCGCGATCGAGGATCACTTCCAGCAGCGGTTTTTCCATGCAGTTGAGCACCATTTCGTAAATCGCCGACGGCGGTTCGCCATCCAGATCACGGAAATACTGTTCCAGCTCGCGCCGAAGACAGGCGGCCAGTTCGCTTTCGTTGAACAGCGGTTTCATCGCGCGGTTTCACCCCCCATCTCAGGCCGCCTCCCGCACGCCCCGCTCGGCATCGAGATACACCAGCCGGCTGGAGCGTTCGCGCGCGCGCCAGAAGAAATCGTTGACCGCGTCCAGCTGTTCGCGCGTGCTTTCGAGCTGGTTCATGGCATGCCGGAAGCTCGCGGAATCCGCCAGCCCACGCGTATACCAGGCGATATGCTTGCGCGCCATGCGCATGCCAGCCAGCTCGCCGTAAAAACCGTACAACTCGTCCAGATGATCTAGCAATATCGAGTGGATTTCGGCGACTTCCGGCGCCGGCGGTTTCTCGCCGGTCGCCAGATAATGGCCGATTTCGCGGAACAGCCAGGGGCGCCCCTGGGCGGCGCGGCCGATCATGATGGCATCGGCGCGCGTGGTCTCCAGTACGTATCTGGCCTTTTCGGGCGTGGTGATGTCGCCATTGGCGATCACCGGGATGCTCGCTTCCGACTTGACCGCGGCGATGGTCTCGTACTCCGCCTCGCCGGAGTACCCGCAGGCACGTGTGCGGCCATGAATGGCGAGGGCCTGGATACCGCTTTCCTGGGCGATCCGCAGAATGCTCAGGGCGTTGCGGTACGATTTGTCCCATCCGGTCCGGATCTTCAGGGTGACCGGCGTTTCCGGCACGGCCCCGACCACCGCCTCCAGGATGCGCGCCACCAGCGGCTCGTCTCGTAACAAGGCCGACCCTGCCATCACGTTGCACACTTTCTTGGCCGGGCAGCCCATGTTGATGTCGATGATCTGGGCACCGTTGTCGGCGTTGTAGCGCGCGGCCGCGGCCATCATGGCCGGATCGCTGCCGGCGATCTGAACCGAAACCGGCTCCACTTCACCGGTGTGATCGGCGCGACGCCGGGTCTTGGCGGAACCATACAACAACGAATTGGAGGTCACCATCTCGGACACCGCCATGCCCGCTCCCAGCTTCTTGCAGAGCTGGCGGAACGGCCGATCGGTGACGCCCGCCATGGGCGCCACGATCAGATTGTTCTTGAGCTGGTGGGAGCCAATCCGCATTGCGAAAACCCGAGTCAGAGCCGAAGCGAAAGGGGCGCATTTTATACGCATCGCCCCCCCGGAAACAGGCGATGGCATTCCGTGCTCGCCAGCGCGAGGCGAAATGAAAAGGCCCGCTGGACCAGCGGGCCTGAAAATGGTGGCCAGGGGCGGAATCGAACCGTCGACACGCGGATTTTCAATCCGCTGCTCTACCAACTGAGCTACCTGGCCGTTCGGCGTGCGTTAGCGCGCCGACAAGCCGCGCATTAGAGCGCATCGCCCATCCCCGCGTCAAGGTCGGGGCCTGAGGGTCACGCATCTGAAGCATTATCGTCACGTCGCTGTCTTGCCGGCGCGGCATAGTCCGGCCATGCTTGCACAGGACATTGCCTTCCAGCAATTTCCGCCGCCCCGCCGCCATTTGCGCGTGGCCGTGGTGACGGAAACCTATCCGCCGGAAATCAACGGCGTGGCGATGACGCTTGGCCGCATGGTCAAGGCCTTGCAGGCACGCGAGCACCAGCTGCAACTGATCCGCCCGCGCCAGCATGCCGCCGATCAGCCGCCTTCCGAGGCAAACCTGGAGCAGATCCTGCGTCCCGGTGTCGCCATCCCGCGCTACGCCGGCCTGAAGATGGGGCTGCCGGCGAAATCGACGCTGCATCGATTGTGGTCGCTGCGTCGCCCGGATGTGGTGCATGTCGCCACCGAGGGACCACTCGGCTGGTCGGCGCTGGCGGCGGCGAAGAAACTGCGGATTCCGGTCGCGAGCGATTTCCACACCAATTTCCACAGTTACAGCCGGCACTACGGTTTCGGCTGGCTGAAGCGGCCATTGATGGGTTACCTCAAGCGTTTTCACAACCAGTGCCGGATCACTCTGGTGCCTTCGCTGTCGCTGCGCGACAACCTGGTGGCGGCGGGCTACCGCAACGTCGAGGTGGTGGCGCGTGGCGTCGACACCACGCTGTTCGACCCGGCCCGACGCAGTTCCACCCTGCGCGCCACCTGGGGTGTCGGCGAGCGGAATCTGGCGGTGATCCACGTCGGCCGGGTGGCGCCTGAGAAGAACCTCTCCCTGCTGATCCGCGCCTTCGAGGCGATCGAGGCCGCGCGCCCGGACGCGCGCCTGGTCCTGATCGGTGACGGCCCGGAGCTGGCATCGTTGCGGGCCAGCCATCCGCGCTTCATCTACCCCGGAGCCCGGCGCGACGAGGATCTGGCCAGCCATTACGCATCCGGCGACCTGTTCCTGTTTCCCAGCCTGACCGAGACCTTCGGCAATGTATTGCTGGAAGCAATGGCCAGCGGCCTACCAACGGTGGCCTTCGATTACGCCGCCGCGGCGGAACATGTCCGGGATGACATCAACGGCCGCAAGGCGCCGTTCGGCGACGAAGCCGCCTTCATCCGGGCGGCGAGCCGGCTGGCGCGCGACGACGATCGGGCAAGACTGGCGGCGGCGGCGCGCGCGACCGCGCTCGGGCTGACCTGGGAAAACATCTTCACCCGGCTGGAAACGATATTGCTCGACATCGTTCGCGAGAGCGAAGCCCGTCAGGACACGCTGATACTCGGCCCGGCCAGACGGAACGCCAGCTAATTCCCGACTTTTTTAGTCGGGCTTGTCCCGGTCGTTACCGACTGGCAAACTACATCCCCTTCTTTGCCAGCATGAGGAGTCCGCCATGGGCGGCCTTAACCAAGACACGCCGATCCCCACTGAAATCAAGATGCACCAGCAATCCCGTTTCATGGAGATTGCCTTCAGCGATGGCAGCCGCTTCGAACTGCCCTACGAGTATCTGCGGGTGTTCTCGCCCTCCGCCGAAGTGCGCGGGCATGGCCCCGGCCAGGAAGTGCTGCAGGTCGGCAAGAAGAACGTCGAGATCAAGAATATCGAGCCGGTTGGCCAGTACGCCGTGGTTCTGGTGTTCTCCGACGGCCACGATTCCGGCATCTACTCCTGGGACTATCTGTACGACCTCGGCAGGAAGCAGGATTTCTACTGGCAGGCCTACCTGCGCCGCCTCGAGGAAGCCGGCGCCTCGCGCGAACCGAAAACCCTGGCGTAACCATGCCGCTGGCCGCATTGGCCGAAGCGATCGGCCAGGCCACCGGCACCGCGTTCCAGCCCGACCACCACACGGAGGCTGGCGGTGGCTGCATCAACCGGGGACTGAGCCTGGCCGGCCGGGATGGTCGCCGTTTTTTCGTCAAGCTCAATGCCGCCCGCCATGCCGACATGTTCTCGGCCGAGGTCGAGGGACTGACGACGCTGGCGGCCGCGCGGGCAATCCGCGTGCCTCGGCCGGTCACCCACGGAATCGCGGCCGGGCAGGCATTCCTGGTACTGGAATGGCTCGATCTGCGTCCCAATGGCGACGCCGCCGGACTTGGCCGGCGGCTGGCGGCCCTGCATCGTGTCACCTGGCACGCCCACGGCTGGCACCGCGACAACACCATCGGCAGCACGCCGCAACCCAATACCGCCACGCCCGACTGGATCCCGTTCTACCGGGATCGCCGGCTCGGTCATCAGATCGACTTGGCGGCCGAAACCGGCGCCCCCGCCCGTCTGCTCGACGGCTGCCGGCGACTGCAAGCGGACATCGAGGCGTTCTTCGACGGTTACCGGCCGTTGCCCAGCCTGTTGCACGGCGATCTCTGGGGAGGCAACGTCGGCTACGTGAACGGCGAACCCGTGCTGTTCGACCCGGCCGTCTATCACGGCGACCGGGAAACCGACCTCGCCATGACCGAACTGTTCGGCGGATTTCCCGCCTCATTCCAGGCCGCCTACCGGGAAGCCTGGCCGCTCGATCCGGGGTATGCCACGCGCAGGCTGCTATACAACCTTTACCATGTGCTCAACCATCATCACCTGTTCGGTGGCGGATACGCAGCCCAGGCCGAACGCATGGTGGAACGGCTGCTGGCCGAGATTCGGGCCTAGCGCACTGCTTCACGCCAGTGAGTTTGCCCAGGGCCGGGTTTTCATGGATAATCGCGCGCTTTCCAGGTCAAGCCCCAGGTAACGCGACATGAAAGCCGGCACCCATCCCCAATACAACGAAATCTCCGTGACTTGCAGTTGCGGCAACACTTTCTCCACGCGCTCCACGCTGGGCAAGCCGCTGCACGTCGAAGTGTGCTCCGCCTGCCACCCGTTCTACACCGGCAAGCAGAAGATCGTCGACACGGCGGGCCGTGTCGAGAAATTCCGCCAGAAGTACAACCTCGGCAAGAAGTGAGCGCCGGCGGTATCTCCGCCTTGGCGGACCCCAAAAAAGGCAGCCCGAGGCTGCCTTTTTTGTTTGACTACCGCCAACCCGACGCCTCATCGTCTTCCCCATGAACCCCGTCGCCCCATCCAGATGGTTCTGGTTCGTCCTGCTGGTGGTCTTCTGGGCCTTTCACGGCCTGGTCGGCCGTGACGCCTGGCGCGCCGAGGAAGCCCTGGCGCTGGCGCCGATCCTGGACTGGCTGTCCGGCGAGCGCTCCGTCTGGGCATCACCGGCGCCGTTGCATACGCTGATCGCAGGCTTGTTCGCCGACAGCGGCCTGGCTGGTGACATGCAGGATGGCGCGCGCATCGCCAGCGGCGTTTTCACGCTGACCGCCTTGCTGTTCGTCGGACTGGCCGCGCGCGCGTTGTTCGGGGCCGGCTTCGGACTGGTCGCCGCGCTGGCGCTGCTCGGTGGTTTCGGCCTGATGCTGCGCGCCCATGCGCTGCTGCCGGAAACCGCGCTGCTGGCGGCCTGGGCAGCGCTGCTGTGGGGAGTGGCCGAGGCACGACAGCGTCCGAAGCGGGCCACCATCACGATCGCGCTGGCGATCACCGCCCTGACCCTGGGACTGCGCGGGCTGCCGGATTTTCTGGCGGCGACGCTGGTGGTGCTGACGCCACTGGCCTCGACCACCTGGCGCGCGCCCGGTTACCGGCTCGCGGCCCTGTCCGGAATCGGGTGGGCCATCGCGCTGATTGCCATCGCCCTGGCATGGCTGTTCATGAATGGACAACTGTCGGCCTGGTGGTCGCTGCACGGCATCGCCCATTACCTGCCGCTACGCTCACCAGGTAGCGCCTATTCGGAACTGGTCTGGTTCGCCTGGCCCTTGTGGCCGTTGGCGTTGGCCGCGGTCTGGCATGCGCATCGCCGCCTGACCCGGGAAACCGTGTTGCACCCCCCCCTGCTGGCCCTGGCCATCCTGCTGCTGGCGGCGCTGGCGCCAGCTTGGTCGCGCGACGGCGCCCTGCTGCCGGCGCTGGCGCCGCTGGCCCTGCTCGCTGCTTACGCGGTGGATGTCCTCCGACGTGGCGCGTCACAGGCCTTCTACTGGTTCGGCGTGCTCTGTTTCCTGTTTTTCGCGCTGGCGTTCTGGGTCTATTTCGTGGCGCTCGAATGGGGCACGCCAGTCCGGCTGGCCACGCACATGGCGCGCCTGACCCCGAACTATCAGACCGGCTCGGTCGGCGTCCCCGACATACTCCTGGCGGCCGGTGTCACACTGCTCTGGCTGATCGCCATTCCATTGTTTCCCCGCGCGAAGATCCGCCCGATCCTGGTCTGGGCCACCGGCATGGTCCTGGTCTGGACCCTGCTCGCCTCGCTGTTCCGCCCCTGGATCGAAGCCGGCTGGGGCTATCGGCCGATGATCGCCGACCTCGCCCGCCACCTGCCCGCCCATGCCTGCCTGGACGTCGATGTCGATCCGGCCATGGCGACCATGCTGCGCGTGCATTTGGATGTCGAACGGCGCGCCAACTGCCCTTGGCGACTGATTCGCCACGACCGCAAGAGCGGCGCCGAGGAAGAGGCCACGACCGGCTGGCATGACGGCTCCGTGCTGCTTTGGCAGGGCTGGCGGCCGCGACAGAAATCACTGGGATACCGGCTCGAATACCGTGTGCCCGAGCCGGCGCGGATGCCGTGATCGCGCATGACGGCATCGATGACATCCTTCTCCGGACAACCGGTCAGCGCGGTCATCCTGGCTGGCGGCCAGGGCCGCAGGTTCGGTGGTGAAGACAAGGGCCTGGTCATGCTGGCCGGCCGCCCCCTGGTTCTCTGGGCCGCCCGTCGCCTGAGTTCGCAAGCCGCCGAGGTTCTGGTCAACGCCAACCGTAATCTGGCCCGTTATGGCGCGCTCGGCCACACCGTGGTGCCGGATTGCCTGCCCGGATTTCACGGCCCACTGGTCGGGCTGCTTTCGGCGGCGCGCACCGCCCAACAGGAATGGCTGCTGACCGTGCCCTGCGACGTACCGTTCCTGCCGTTGACGCTGGTCGCGGGCATGCGCGCGCTGGCGGGCGCCAGCCAGGTTCCCCTGGTGCGCGCCGCCGACGAAACCGGCATCCATTACGCGATCATGCTGGCGCACCGCGACCTCATCCCCGATCTGGAGAGCTGGTTGCGCGAAGGCGGACGCCAGGTACGCGGCTGGCAGGAACGCCACCCGCTGGACACGCTCTATTGCGGTGGCGACGACCCCTACGCATTCCTGAACATCAACACGCCGGACGCCTTGCGCGCCGCCGAACGCCTGGCCTCGCGCTATGCCGACCCGATCGACCACCGAGGATCCCGACCATGAATCCGATGCAACATCTGCTGATCGGCCTGATCCGGATATATCAGATCGCGTTGTCGCCGTTCGTCGGCAACCAGTGCCGGTTCACGCCGACCTGCTCGCATTACGCGCGCGACGCCATCATGCGGCACGGCGCCATCAAGGGCAGCTGGCTGGCCATCCGGCGCATCGGCCGCTGCCACCCCTGGCATCCGGGCGGACACGATCCCGTGCCTTGAGGACCTGGATCGCTTCGGGAACCTCACAGACACGATTCGCTCTGGTATTCTCATAAACCCTTACGCAGAAACGCTAACGGCCGTCCACCCCGTGTTTTCCTTCTTCCGCAAGGACAAACCCAACGATCTCCAGGCCTTCCTGAAGGAAAGCCGGGAGGAGCTCGCCCAGGGGCCGGCCTACGTCCAATCCCGTCACCCCGCGCGCGAGGCGGACTACGGCATCGAAGTCGTCGAGGCCGTCGGAGGACTGGCGCCGGAACTGGAAGAAGCGGCCGTTCTCTACGCCAATGGCAAGATCGGCGAGACCGCCGCCCTGCTCAACCGGTATCTGCTCGACCATCCGGACGGTCGCGACCCCCAGCCTTGGTACATGCTGTTCGACCTGTACGAACTCAGCGACCAGATCGAACCCTTCGAGGACGCGGCGGTGGAATTCGCGGTCAAGTTCGAACGCTCGCCGCCAACCTGGACGCGCAAGGCCGCCAAGACACGCGCCAACAACCAGCCGGCGCCACTGCTCGGTTTCGGCGAAAAATACAGCACCGCCGACCGGGCCCGGCAACCCCGTTTCTTCCAGGACGCCGAAAGAGCAGGCCATGTCCGGCTGGACGTCTCCAAGACCCAGTCGCCCGACGAAGCCGGCGCGCGCATGATGCTCGACGACATCCTGCGTCTCAACGACATGGGCAAACCCATCGAGCTGATCGGCGGCCCCGGCTTCGCGGTCCGGCTGAACGCGGCCCGCCAGGGCAATCGCCTGACCGAATCCGGCTGGCTGCTGTTTCTGGCGGTGCTGCAGATCCTCGGCAAGGAAGAGGATTTCGAAAACGCGGCGGTCGACTACGCGGTCACTTTCGAAGTCTCACCGCCTTCCTACACCCCGCCACGCCCGCTGCCGGAGCAGGGCGGCAATGGCGGCGCCAAGGCGCCGAGCGCGCCCGAGCGGGAATTCGCGCTGATCGGTGTGTTGGCGCCGGGCGCCGAAAAACAGCTGGTCGCGCTGCGTCAGTTCGCCGAGGGCAAGAAACAGATCGAAATCGATCTCGGGCAGCTCGCGCGCATCGATTTCTCGGTGGTTGGCCTGCTGCTGGACACCCTGATCGAGCTCTCCCAGCGCGGTTGCAAGATCCTGTTCAAGGAAGGCAACGAGCTGGTCAACACCCTGCTGCAACTGGTTGGCGTCGATCAGTACGCGGCCATACTCGGCCGCACCCGGCTCTGACCGGGCCGGAGAAACCCTTCCATGGAACAGTTCCACGGCACCACCATCCTGTCCGTGCGTCGTGGCGCCAGCGTCGCCATGGGCGGGGACGGTCAGGTCACGCTCGGCAACATCGTCATCAAAGCCGGCGCCCGCAAGGTGCGCCGGCTTTATCAGGACCGCATCCTGGCCGGTTTCGCCGGCGGCACGGCGGACGCCTTCACACTGTTCGAACGCTTCGAGGCCAAGCTGGAAAAGCATCAGGGCCATCTGGTGCGGAGCGCGGTCGAGCTGGCCAAGGACTGGCGCACCGACCGCATGCTGCGCAGACTGGAAGCGATGCTGGCGGTCGCCGACCCAACCAGCACGCTGATCATCACCGGCGCCGGAGACGTGCTCGAACCCGAACAGGGCATCGCCGCGATCGGCAGTGGTGGCGCCTACGCGCAATCGGCGGCGCGCGCGCTGCTTGAACATACCGAGCTGACGCCGGAGGCGATCGTGCGCGAAGCGCTGGGCATCGCCGCCGACCTGTGCATCTACACCAACCGCAACGTCACCCTGGAAACGCTCACGCCCTGACCGGGCGCTTCGCCAGCTTTCTCTGCAAGGTGCGCCGGTGCATCCTGAGCGCGCGCGCGGTAGCGGAGAGATTGCCGTCGTGCTCGGCCAACACCTTCTGGATGTGCTCCCACTCCAGCCGATCAACCGACAATGGCGTTTCGGGCGGCTCGATGCCGGCATCTCCGGCCGCGCGCCCCAACGCGGCGAGGATGTCGTCGACCCCGGCCGGCTTTGGCAGGTAATGCACGGCGCCGAGCTTGATCGCCTCGACCGCCGTGGCGATGCTGGCGTAGCCAGTCAGCAACAGGATGCGCGCGTCCGGCAAACGATCCCGCAATGGTTCGATCAGTTGCAGCCCGGACTCGGCCCCCAGGCGCAGATCCAGCACCACCGCGTCGAATGTCTCCCGTTCGGCCAGCGACAGCGCGGTCGCCGCGTCTCCGGCGTGGCGCGCGACATGGCCGCGCCGGTCAAGCGAACGCGCCAGCGTCTCCGCGAAGACGGCATCATCATCGACCAACAGGATGCGCGAACCACCGCTCATCGCAAACCCGCCAGCGGCACCACGACGCGGCCAAGCAAGCCTCCGCCGGTTTCCTCCAGCAACAGCTCGCCGCCCATGCGCGCCAACGCGGCGCGCGCCAGATCAAGGCCGACGCCCCAGCCCTCGGGCTTGCCGGCGGCAAGCCCGCCGCCACGATCGGAAACCGAGACTTCCAGATAACCGCCACGCGCCTCGGCGGCCAGCGTGACATGTCCGGGCGAGGCCTGGGCGGCATTATTGAGCAGACTGGTCAGCACCGCCGCCAGGGTGGTGTCATCGCTGATCGCCGGCAGACCTTCGGCCAGATCCATCTCGATCCGGACGTTCGGCCACATCAGTCCCCAGTGTTCAACCAGCCGTCGTAGCCAGACCGCCGCGTCGAGCGCCGACCTCGACGTGGTCGGACGGGCGCGCGCGGCGCGACCGAGCTGGTCGAGCACGGCCTCCATGCGCGCGAGCTGGCCCGACATCAGCGCGAGCGGCCGTTCCAGCTCATCATCGCCAGCGTAATCCTGGCGCAGATCATCCAGGGTCAGGCGCAACGAGCCCATCGGGGTCGCCAGTTCATGGGCGGCGGTCG
The DNA here is from genome assembly GCA_020725265.1 of Hydrogenophilus sp. Taxonomy (GTDB): domain Bacteria; phylum Pseudomonadota; class Gammaproteobacteria; order Burkholderiales; family Thiobacillaceae; genus PFJX01. Next base: position 234,720 of record DYFK01000001.1, read on the forward strand.
CCGCCTGCAAGCCAAGGGCAAACAGTTGCTCGTCGCGCAGACGCTGTTCGCGCGCGGCCGCCAGTTCGGCGTCGCGCCGCCGCAGGGATGCCGCCAGACGGCCGGCGAAGGCGGCGACCAGCACGGCGGTGAGCAGGAAATTCAACCACATCCCGGTCAGGTGGAGATCGACCGCCGCCTCGGCCGAGACCTGCATTTCCAGGGGCCGGTAGAAGCGCATCAGCAAGGTGTACAGAATGCCGACCCAGGCGGCCATCGCCCAGCCATGGCCGGTCGGCAGGGTCACCGCCGCCAGGATCAGCGGCACCAGCAGCAGGGAAATGAAGGGGTTGGCATAGCCTCCGGTCAGGAATACCAAGGCACCGATGCAGAGCGCGTCGACCGCCAGTTGCAGGGTGGCTTCGACCGCGCCGACACCCCGTCCCTCGCCGCTTTCGCGCAGACGCAGCCAGGCCGCGCCGTTGAGGGCCAGATGCAGGGCGATCACCAGCATCAACGGCGTCAACGGCAAGCGCGCGCCGAGCAGGCTGACCAGCAGCAGGACACCGGCCGCCTCGCCCAGGATGAGCACGGCGCGGATCGCCAGCAGCCGACGTTGGGCGGCCTCGGGCAGGGTTTCGCCGATGGCGAACGGGGCGATCGCGAACATGACGCGATTCTACCGGCGCGCGCGGGCACGCCCCCTGCGACAACATGTCGCATTTTCCGGAATCGTCGCCGGAACTACGATGGCGTCGCTTCCATACGTTCATACGCACGTATTTCCGGCCCGCCACGCGGGCCGTTTTTTTGTCATCGCCGGCGGACCATAATCCGATCTCCATGCCACTCGAAGAGGAGATCCCAATGCGCCGTTCGATCCTGTTCCCGCTGCTGTTTCTGTTCACCCTGTTCGCCGCCCAGGGCGCGCGCGCCGAAGTCCGTGGCGAGGAAGTCCGGTATGAAGCCGACGGCGTCGTCATGAAGGGCTATCTGGCCTGGGACGACAGCGTCGCCGGCAAGCGCCCGGGCGTGCTCGTCGTGCACGAGTGGTGGGGCCACAACGAATACGCGCGCAAGCGCGCCCGCCTGCTCGCGGCCATGGGCTATACCGCGCTGGCGGTGGACATGTACGGCGACGGCAAGACCGCCGACCATCCCAAGGAAGCCGGCGCCTTCGCCAGCGCCGTGGCCAGGAACCTGCCGGTGGCGCGGGCCCGCTTCGAAGCGGCGCTGGCGACGTTGCGCGCGCATCCGAGCGTGGCCGCCGACCAGACCGCCGCGCTCGGCTACTGCTTCGGCGGCGGCGTGGTCCTCAACATGGCGCGCATGGGCGTCAACGTGAAGGGCGTGGCCAGCTATCACGGCAGCCTGGCCAGCGCCGTGCCGGCCGACCAGGCCGCGCCGATTCAGGCCCGCGTCGCCGTGTTCACCGGCGCCGACGATCCCATGATCCCGGCCGCCCAGGTCGACGCCTTCCGCCAGGAAATGGACAAGGCTGGCGTCCGCTACAGCGTGGTCAGCTATCCCGGCGTCAAGCACAGCTTCACCAACCCGGACGCCGACGAGTTCGCGCGCAAGTTCGACATGCCGCTCGGCTACGACGCTTTCGCCGACCGCGATTCCTGGGCCGATACCGCCAAGTTCCTCGCCGAAATCTTCGCCAGTCGCTGACGCCGGCGCGCGCCCCGCGACAATATGTCGCATGGGCGCGGCGCCCGCGCTTGCCTAGCATCGGCGGGTTTCCAACCGGGATGCCCGCCATGAACCTCAAGCCACTCGCACTCCTGCTCGCGTTGCCGCCCCTGACGGCGGCGGCCGAGCCACCCACCCTGGATTCCATCCTTGTCACCGCGTCGCGGCCGACGCTGGCGCCGCTCGACCTGAGCCGGACCGAGCCGATACCGGCGCGCGTCGATCTGGCCGACGCCCTGGCCACCCTGCCCGGCGCCGCCGTGGTCCGCAACGGCCCACTCACCGGGATCGCCCAGGTGCGCGGCCTGACCGGCGACCGCGTCGACATCCTGGTCGATGGCATGCGCATCACGCCCGCCTGTCCCAACCACATGGACCCGCCCCTGCACTACGCCGGCGCCGCCGACACCGATGGTCTCCGGCTGATCGCCGGCACCACCCCGGTCTCCGCCGGGGGCGACAGCCTGGGCACCGCGATCCGGGTCGAAGCCCGGCGCCCCGAATTCAACGATGCCGCCGGCTGGCGTACCGGCGCCCGCCTAGGCGCCGGTTACAGCGGTGCCAACGATGGCTGGAATCTGGCGGCGGCCGCGACCCTGGCCAACGCCGACACCGCGCTTGGTTATGCCGGCGATCTGGCCCGCGCCGACGACCTGCGCTTTCCCGGTGGCCGGGTGCGCGCCAGTGGCTACGAACTGGAGCGCCACGTCTTCCGCTTCGCCCGTGCCACCGGCGCGGCCGGCCGTCTCGATGCCACGCTGGGCCGGCATCGCACGCGCGACGCCGGAACGCCGGCGTTGCCGATGGACATGGTCGAGGACGATGCCGAGTGGTTCAACCTGGGCTGGCGTGGCCGTTTCGACGATACCCGCGTCGACGCGCGCGTCTACCGGCACGACATCGACCATCTGATGGACAACCACAGCCTGCGTCCGAACGCCGGCATGAAGATGAACGCGCCGGCCCAAAGCCGCGACACCGGCGCCGCGCTGGCCTTCGACCGGCGGCTCGGCGATGGTCGCCTGCGCTATGGCGGCGAATGGCTGCGCAACGATTTCGACGCCTATCAATGGAACGCCAGTACCGGCGCCTTCAACCAGGACATCCTGCGCGACGCGCGTCGCGAGCGCGCCGGTGCCTATGGCGAATGGGAAAGCAGCCTGGGAGCCTGGCTGGTCAACCTCGGCCTGCGCGCCGACCAGGTGCGCACCCGCGCCGGTCAGGTACGTTTCGGTCCGGCGCGCGCGCTCGCCACCAGCGCGGACGGCGTCGCCTTCAACAACGCCGACCGCGACCATCGTGATCTGAACTGGGACTGGAGCGTGCTCCTGCAATATCCCGCCAGCGCGCTGACCACTTACGAAATCGGTCTGGCGCGCAAGACCCGTTCGCCCAGTCGGCTGGAGCGCTACGAGTGGAGCCCGTTCAACGCCAGCGCCGGCCAGGCCGACAACAACCGCTATCTGGGCAACCGCGACCTCGATCCCGAAGTCGCGCACAGCCTGTCGGCCGGGATCGCCACCCGACTCGGCGACCACCGCCTGAAGGCGACCGCCTTCGTCCGCGCGGTCGACGACTACATCGTCGGCGCGCCCTACGCGCACGCCAGCGGCAACGTGCTGCGCTACCAGAACCACGATGCCCGCTTCCACGGCATCGATGCCGAATGGCGCTACGAAACCGGCGCCTGGCACGCCGCCGGCGTGCTCGGCCTGACGCGCGCGCGCGATCGCGACGCCGGCGACCTGCATCGCGTCGCGCCCGCGCGCCTGACCCTGGAAATCGGCCACCGGACCGAGGCATGGCAACACACCCTGCGCGCCCGCCTGGCGGCGCGCCAGGACAAGGTGGTCCGCTACGACCTGCCTGGCCTCAGCAACGAACCGGAAACGCCGGGCCATGGCGTGCTCGACTGGCATACCAGCTGGCAGCCGGGCAAGAACGCGCGCGTCGATTTCGGCATCGACAATCTGCTCGACAAGCTTTATTACGACCACCTCGGCGGCATCAACCGGGTCGCCGCCAGCGATGTCGCCGTCGGCGCCCGCCTGCCTGGCGCCGGTCGTTTCGCCTTTGTCCAACTGGAATGGAAACTGTGAAGGAGTCCACCGTGAAATCCGCCCTCATCCTCGCCCTGATCGGCCTCGCCCTGGCCGCGCCCACCCATGCCGACAGCGTCAAGGTGGAGAACGCCTGGACCCGCGCGACCGCTCCCGGCCAACGCGTCGCCGGTGGCTTCATGGACCTGACCGCAGACGCCGACATGGCCCTGGTTGGCGGCGGCAGCGCGGTGTCCAACGAATTCGAGCTGCACACCATGAAGGTGGAGAACGGCGTCATGACCATGCGCCAGGTGCGTGAGATCGCGCTGCCCAAGGGCCAGACCATCCAGCTCAAGCCGGGCGGCCTGCACATCATGTTCATTGGCCTGAAGAAACAGCTCAAGGAAGGCGACGTGGCGCCGGTCGAGCTGATCGTGCGTAGTGCCGACGGCCGGGAACAGACCCTGCGCGTCGACCTGCCAGTGCATCGGGGCAGCACGCCCACTCACCGACATTGATCCGGCACGGACGCGAAAAAGCCGGCTTTAGCCGGCTTTTTCGTCGGACCGGGGGCGCGTCGGTTACTGCAATTCGCGCTCCAGTTCCTCGATGGTGGTATGGCGGACATCCTTGCCCTTGACCATGAACACCACGTATTCCGACATGTTCTTGGCGTGGTCGCCGATGCGCTCGATGGCCTTGACCACGAACAACAGGTCGATGAAGGTCGAGATGGTGCGCGGGTCTTCCATCATGAACGTGATCAGATGGCGCGTGATCAGGTGGAATTCCTCGTCCACCTCGATGTCCTGTCGCGCGACGTCGCCGGCGCAGGAGGCATCCAGCCGGGCGAAGGCGTCGAGCGATTCGCGCAGCATCTTGGTGACCAGCCCGGCCATGTAACGAATCTCGTTGTAGCGCGGGGTCAGGATGCGGTCGCTCTCATAGACGTTGATCGCCAGGCGCGCGATCTTGGCCGCTTCGTCGCCGATGCGTTCGAGATCGGTGATGGTCTTGATGATGGTCAGGATCATGCGCAGATCGATGGCCGCCGGCTGACGCAGCGCGATGATGTGGGTGCAGGCGCTGTCGGCGGCCACTTCCATCGCGTTGACCTTGTGGTCGTTGGCGACCACCTCCTCGGCCAGCTTGGTATTGCCGGAAATCAGGGCCTCCACCGCCTTGTTGACCTGCTCCTCGACCAGCCCGCCCATTTCCAGCACGCGCGCGCGTACCGCCTCCAGGTCGGCATCGAATTGTTTTAGTGTGTGTTCACCGGGCATCGTCTCTTCTCCATCGATTGCCGCGCGGACGGCGGCGTGGACGGATTATAGGCAGCCGATATGCGCTTTTTATTACATCTCGGTGACAAATGGCACGGCCAGACGGAGTCCGTCGACATTCAGGTTCATCACCCAATCGCGCCGACCGGTGACGCATACCGGCAGGGTGACGCGAGCCCGGAACACGCCATCCGGATCGGCGCGCAGGGTATACAGATTGAAACCCATGTCCATGCCTTCCATGGTGAAGCTGGCCTCGACCTTGCGCGCGTCGGCGGCTTTCACCCAGATGTCGAACGGCTGCAATGGCCGCGGTTGGCCGTCGATGCCGAGTTCGATGTCCGCCGCCTCCAGGCGCGCGCCGCAGCCCCGCGCCGTTGCCAGACACTCGACCACGGTCTCGGCGACCGGCGGCTGGCGACCATGCCAGACCACCACGGCAACGGCCGCCGCGATCGCCAATGGCAGCAGCGGCAACCACTTGGAACCCGCGCGCGGCGTCGTTTCCCGGTTCATCGCCAGGCCTGGCTTTTCAACGCGACCCCGTGCGCGCCATGGCCACGGGCGGTATCCAGATCGGCCATGCCGAGCCCACCCAGGGCAAACACCGGCAGCGGGCAGTCGCGCAGCAGTTCGCGGAACCGGTCCCAGCCAAGCGTGGCGGCGCCGGGATGACTGGCGGTCGGCAGAACCGGGCTCAACACCACGAAATCGAGTTCCAGCGCCGCCGCCCGCGCCAGTTCCCCGGCATCGTGACAGGACGCGGCCACCCATTCCAGTTCGGGCCGTCTGGTCAGCCCGGCCAGTTGCGCCGAGGTCAGCTGGACGCCGGCGCCCAGCCGCTCTGCCAGGTCGATGTCGCCGTTCAGCATGAGGATGGCGCCGGCCTCGCGGCAGAGATCGGCAACCCGTTCCGCCAGGGCGGTGAACGCCGGCGCCGGCATCGATTTCTCGCGCAACTGGACCAGGCCCAGTCCCTGTTCCAGACGCCTGCTCAGACGCTCCAGGAAAACCTCGACACCAAGTTTGTCGGCCTCCGAGATCGCGTATTCGAGTGGCAGCCGCAACGCCTTCAGGATCGGCCCGTTGGCCGGCAGGATGGGATCGACCTCGGGTGCCCGGGCCTGCGTCCAGGCCAGCGTCTGGCCTTCATGCGGATGCGGGTCGCCACGCCAGTCGGTAACCCGGAAAAAGCGCAGCATGACCCTCGCGTGCGGGTAGACGAAGGCGCGATTCAGCCAGGGCCAGGCGCGCACCGCCTCGATGCCGAGCTCCTCGCGCAACTCCCGCTTCAGCGCCGCCATCGGCGACTCGCCCACCTCGATCTTGCCGCCAGGAAACTCCCACCAGCCGGCGTAGACCTTGTCCATCGGACGACTCGCCATCAGGAACATGCCGTCCGCCCGCTCGATGACGGCGACGGCGACTTCCACCACCGGATTCATCGGCCTGCGTCGTCGGCCGTGTCCACGCCCGCCGCGTCCGCCTCCAACCTGGCCAGGCGCGTTTCCAGCTCGCGCAGACGATCGCGGGTGCGCGCCAGCACCTCGGTCTGCACGTCGAATTCCTCGCGGGTGACCAGATCGAGTCGCGAAAGCCAGGCCGCCAGGGCGGCCTTGAGGTTCTTCTCGATGTCGCGGGCCGGGCTCATGGCCAGGACTTCCGAGACCTTGCCGGCCATTTCGCGGGCGAGTTCCTGATTCAACACGGTCGATTCTCCAATCCAGGCATGCAACCCGGGCAGTGTATCAAGGCGCGCCGACGGTCGCCGGAGCCAAGTCGGTGCGCGACCGGAAGTCATCGCACCAATCCAGTGCGCCAGGCCGGTGCACGCCCTGAAGAACAAGAATAACCATTTGATTTATTTGATTTAATCAACATGGCACAGGAAATGCTGATAGCGGACGTGCACTTGCACCCACTCACTTTCTTATGGAGATTCCGATGAAAAAGCTCGTTCAAGTCCTCGCGCTTTCCGGCCTGGTCGGCGTACCCGCCATCGCCCTGGCCGACAGTCCGCACAGCATCAGCGGCAACCTGGGCCTGGTCAGTGACTATGCCTTCCGGGGTGTCTCCCAGACCAATGAAGATCCGGCTGTCCAGGGGGGCTTCGACTACGCCCACGCGAGCGGCTTCTACCTCGGCACCTGGGCCTCGAACGTCGACGGCGGCCTGTATCCCGGCGCCAGCATGGAATGGGATTTCTACGGCGGCTACAGCGGCACCATTTCCGATGACCTCGGCTACAACGTCGGCCTGCTCAAGTACTACTACCCGGGCAACGACATCGATGCCGATACCCTGGAAGCCTACGCCGGCGTGACCTGGAAATGGCTCAACGTGAAACTGTCCTACGCGCTGTCCGACAGCCTGTTCGGCGTCACCGACGCGGACGGCTCCACCTATCTTGAAACCAACCTGAACTTCGACCTGCCGGCCGGCTTCGCGCTGACCCTGCACTACGGCATGACCGACGTGCGCGGCAAGAATGCCGATGGCCTCGACTACGACGACTGGAAGATCGGCGTCAGCAAGGAAATTGGCGGCTTCAACGTTGGCCTGGCCTACGTCGACACCGACATCAAGGGCTGCAAGATCTGCGACGACCGCCTGGTTCTGAGCGTCGGCAAATCCTTCTGATGACCCGCCCGGCGCGCCGTCGCCGGGCTTACTAGAGGAGTGCGAATCGTGAAATTCGTTACCGCCATCATCAAACCCTTCAAGCTCGACGAGGTGCGCGAAGCCCTGTCCGGGCTCGGGGTCTCCGGCATCACCGTCACCGAGGTCAAGGGCTTCGGCCGCCAGAAGGGCCACACCGAGCTGTATCGCGGCGCCGAATACGTCGTCGACTTCCTGCCCAAGGTCAAGATCGAGATCGCGATCAAGGCCGAACTGCTCGACCAGGCCATCGAGGCCATTTCCAAGGCTGCCCAGACCGGCAAGATCGGCGACGGCAAGATTTTCGTCTGGGATCTTGAACAGGTCATCCGCATCCGCACCGGCGAAGCCGGCGAGTCGGCGATCTGAGGAGGAACGAACATGAAACGCCTTATCGCAAGTCTGTTGATGTTCGGCGCGCTCGGCCTGTCCGGCGTGACGCTGGCCGAGGAGCCGATGCCGGTGGCGGAAGCCGTCGAGGCGGTGGAAGCGGTGGTCGAGGAAGCCGCGCCGATGGCGGCGGAAGCCGCGCCCGAGGAAGCGCCCGCCGCGGAACCGGTGCCCGACAAGGGCGACACCGCCTGGATGATGCTGTCGACGCTGCTGGTCGTGCTGATGATCGTGCCCGGCCTGGCGCTGTTCTACGGCGGCCTGGTACGCGCCAAGAACATGCTGTCGGTGCTCAGCCAGGTGTTCGCCATCTTCTGCATGATCTCCATCCTCTGGGTGATCTACGGCTATTCGCTGGCGTTCGGCGATGGTGGCGGGCTCAACTGGATGATCGGTGATCTTTCCAAGATGTTCCTGGCCGGCATCACGCCCGACAGCACCGCCGCCACCTTCACCGATGGCGTGGTCATCCCGGAACTGTCCTTCGTCGCCTTCCAGCTCACTTTCGCGGCGATCACCACCGCCCTGATCGTCGGCGGCTTCGCGGAACGCATCAAGTTCAGCGCGTTGCTGGTGTTCTCGGCGCTGTGGTTCACCTTCTCCTACCTGCCGATGGCGCACATGGTCTGGGCGACCGGTGGCTTCCTGTTCGAGAAAGGCGACCTGGACTTCGCCGGCGGCACCGTCGTCCACATCAACGCCGGCATCGCCGCGCTGGTGGGTGCCCTGGTGATCGGCAAGCGTGTCGGTTACGGCCGCGATCCGATGCCGCCGCACAACCTGCCGATGACCATGATCGGTGCTTCCCTGCTGTGGGTGGGCTGGTTCGGCTTCAACGCCGGCTCCAACCTGGAAGCCACCGGCGGCGCGGCGCTGGCCCTGCTCAACACCATCGTCGCCACCGCCGGCGCCGGCCTGGCCTGGATGTTCGCGGAATGGCTGCTCAAGGGTAAGCCGTCGATGCTCGGCGTCACTTCCGGCGCCATCGCCGGCTTGGTCGCGGTGACTCCGGCGGCCGGCCTGATCGGCCCGATGGGCGCGATCCTCCTGGGCGGCATCGCCGGCGTGGTCTGCCTGTGGGGCGTCACCAGCCTGAAGAAGTCGCTCGGCTACGACGAATCGCTGGACGTGTTCGGCATTCACGGCATCGGCGGCATCATCGGCGCCATCGGCACCGGCATCCTGGTGTCCCCGGCCCTGGGTGGCGTCGGCGTCGACGACTACAGCATGGGCGGTCAGGTCATGACCCAGACCCTGGGCGTGCTGGTCGCGGTGTTCTGGTCCGGCGTGGTCAGCTTCATCCTGTTCAAGCTGGTCGACATGACCATGGGCCTGCGCGTGCCGGAAGAACAGGAACGCGAGGGTCTCGACACCGCCACCCACGGCGAACGGGCCTACAACAACTGATCGTCCAACCCCATCCATCTCACCCACCAGTGAGTTCAGGGCGCCTCCGGGCGCCCTTTTTTTCGCCCCCGTCCGGACGCCGGAACCGGCCACGCTGTCACGAAAGCTTCATCCAACCGTCATAACATGACCGCCGATCCCCTCATACGGAGGCAGACATGGCCGCCACCATCCTCGTCATCGAAGACGAACCCGGAATTCAGGAAGTCCTCAAATTCAATCTCGGCCAGCACGGTCACGATGTGCTGGTCGCCACCGACGCCGACGAAGCCAACCGGCTCCTGCAGGGCGCGCTGCCCGATCTGATCCTGCTCGACTGGATGCTGCCGGGCATGTCCGGCATCGATTTCGCGCGCCGGTTGCGCGCCGATCACCGGCTCAAGGACATCCCGATCATCATGCTCACCGCGCGCTCCGAGGAACGCGACAAGATCCAGGGCCTGGAGACCGGCGCCGACGACTACATCACCAAGCCGTTCAGCCCGCGCGAACTGATGGCCCGGATCAAGGCGGTGCTGCGCCGACGGGCACCGCAAATGACCGAGGATCTGGTCGAGATCGAGGGCCTCAGGCTGGATCCGGTCTCGCACCGGGTGCATGGCGACCAGACGCCGCTCGAACTCGGCCCGACCGAATTCCGGCTCTTGCATTTCCTGATGACCCATCCGGAACGGGTCTACTCGCGCTCGCAACTGCTCGACCAGGTCTGGGGCGATCATGTCTTCGTCGAGGAACGCACCGTCGACGTGCACATCCGCCGCCTGCGCTCGGCGCTGGAACCGAGTGGCCACGATCGCCTGATCCAGACCGTGCGCGGCTCCGGTTACCGGCTATCGGCACTGCCGGGCTGACCGCGCCGGTCGCCGCCGCTCGGCTAGAATCCGGCATTCCCCTCCCGGCCCTCGAACCCGCATGCTGGAATTCTGGTGGCGTCCCTTGCTCGCGCTCGGCGCGATCGCGCTAGCCGCCCTGATCCTGTCCGTCGACCAGGCCCCTGGAACCGGTTGGGCCTGGTTCTCCGCCGGCCTGCTCGCCTACCTGGCCTACCATCTTTCGCGCCTGCGCAAGCTGACCGACTGGCTCGGTCGCGGCGAGGGCGACCCGCCGGAAGGCTCCGGACTCTGGGGCGAGACGTTCTACCGCCTCTACAAACTGCTGCGCGGCCGCCAGGTCGCTCAGCGCAAGGTCAGCGCCGATCTGGAACGCATGCTCGAAGCCGCGCGCAACCTGCCGGACGGCGTGATCATGCTCGACGAGGACAATCGCATCCTCTGGTTCAACGATGCCGCCGCGCGTCTGCTCGGCTTCAACCCGGACCGCGACATCGGCCAGTTCCTGCCTTACCTGCTGCGCAATTCCCGTTTCGTCGACTGGCTGATGCATGACGGCCATGGCCAGGACATGAATATGGAAACGCCGGGAACGCCCCCCGGCAACCTGACCCTGAAGCTGGTGAAACTGCCGCGCGCGCAGAAGATGCTGCTGGCGCACGACACCACCGAGCTGATCCGGGTCGAGGCGATGCGGCGCGACTTCATCGCCAACGTCTCGCATGAGCTGCGCACGCCGATCACCGTCATCGTCGGCTTCCTCGAAGCCTTTGACGACATGCCCGATCCGGACCCGGTCGAATTCCGCAAGCACATCCCGCTGATGCGCGAACAGTCCGACCGCATCCGCCGCCTGGTCGACGACCTGCTGACGCTGGCGCGTCTGGAGAGCGAACCGGAGCCGCGCGAGGAAACCGTCGACATGGCCGCGCTGGCCCGGCGCCTGGCCGACGAAGCCGAGACCATGAGCCAGGGGCGTCAGCGGGTGACGCTGCGCCTGGACAGTCACGCCCGTCTGATCGGCAACGGTCAGGAGTTGTACAGCGCGCTCGCCAATCTGGTCACCAACGCGGTGCGCTACACCCCGGCCGATGGCCGCATCACGCTGCGTTGGGGGAATGGCGACAACGGCACCATGGTGTTCGCGGTCACCGACACCGGCGAGGGCATCGAAGCCCGGCACATCCCACGCCTGACCGAGCGCTTCTATCGGGTCGACCGCGGCCGTTCGCGCGCGACCGGCGGCACCGGCCTCGGCCTGGCCATCGTCAAGCATGTACTGCAACGGCACCAGGCGCGCCTGCGCATCGACAGCACCGTCGGCAAGGGCAGCACGTTCACGGCCGTGTTTCCGGCCGAGCGGATCGTTCCGGAGACAGACGTGGACGCAGCACCTCCGCCAGCCGCGCCCTGAGACTGGCCGGCGTCTTCGCGACGACATCGCGCCGGCGTGGCGCCCAGACCGCGTCGGGGAAGGCAGCGTCGTCGGCACGACGCGGAATCACATGCCAGTGCAGATGCGGCACGACGTTGCCCAGACTGGCGAGGTTGATCTTGTCCGGCGCCAGCACTTCCCGGACCGCCGCCTCGACCGCGAACACGACGCCCATCAGGCGCTGGCGCTCGGCCTCCGCCAGGTCGGTCATCTCCTTCGCGTGGGCGTTCAGGATCACCCGGCAGAAACCGGGATAGTCGGCATCATCGACCAGGATGACGCGGCAGAACGCGTCCGCCCAGAGCACGGTTTCCCCGGTTGGCGCGCACAGCGGACAGGAGCTCGCGGTAGTCGTCACTACAGCAACACCCGCTCGATGCCGCCGCCGTTGGCCTTGCCGACGAAATCGTCCAGCCAGCGTTCGCCCAGTTTCAGCTTCGCCAGTTCGATCACGATGTAATCGGCGTCGACCTTGCTGTCCTCGGCGTAGCGCTGGAGGCCCTGCAGGCAGGACGGGCAGGCGGTCAGCACCTTGACGTCGGTGGCGCCTTCGACGCGCAGGCCGTTGGCGACGCGATCGATCTCCTCGGCCTTGCGGAAACGCACCTGGGTGGCGATGTCAGGCCGGCTGGCGGCGAAGGTGCCGGCCTCGCCGCAACAGCGCTCCGACAGGCGAACGTCCTGACCCATCAGCGTCTTCACGGTACCGAGCGGGTTGTGCCGCTTGATCGGCGTGTGGCAGGGATCGTGATACAGGTAGCGGGTGCCCGACACCTCGTCCAGGCGGACGCCCTTTTCCATCAGATACTCGTGGATGTCCATGATCCGGCAGCCGGGGAAGATGCGGTCGAACTGGTATTCCTCCAGTTGGTCCAGGCAGGTTCCGCACGAGACCAGCACGGTCTTGATGTCCAGATAGTTGAGGGTGTTGGCGACTCGGTGGAACAGCACCCGGTTCTGCATGGTGATGGCATCGCCCTTGACGCGGTCGCCGGTGGCGGTTTGCGGATAGCCGCAGCACAGGTAGGTGGGCGGCAGCACGGTCTGGGCGCCCAGTTCGTACAGCCAGGCCAGGGTGGCCAGGCCGACCTGGGAGAACAGGCGTTCCGAGCCGCATCCCGGGAAGTAAAAGACCGCGTCCGAATCCTCCGTCACCCTGGCCGGGTCGCGCAGCACCGGCACCACCTTGGGATCGTTCAGGTTGAGCATCTGACGCGCGGTCCTGGCCGGCAGGTCGCCGGGCAGGCGGCGATTGAAGAAGTGGATGACCTGGGTCCTGGCGTCCGGCTTGCCGACCGTCGCCGGCGGCTGGCGCATGGCCTCGCGCACCGGCGGCAGCGCCCGCATCACGCTGGCGCCCAGACGCTGGCCGAGATAGCCGAGCCGGATCGCGCCCTGGCGCAACAGGTGGATGGCGTCGGCGTCGGTGCTGTTCAGGAAGCCCATGGCCAGACGCGAGGCCGGCGCCTTCTTCTTCTTGCCAGCGGCGTTGAGGAAATTGCGCATGGCCACGCTGACGTCGCCGAAATCGATGTCGACCGGGCAGGGATTGACGCATTTGTGGCAGACCGTGCAGTGGTCGGCGACGTCGTCGAACTCGTCGAAATGCCTGAAACTGACCCCGCGCCGGGTCTGCTCCTCGTACAGGAAGGCCTCGATCAGCAGCGAGGTGGCGAGGATCTTGTTGCGCGGGCTGTACAGCAGGTTGGCGCGCGGCACGTGGGTGTTGCACACCGGCTTGCACTTGCCGCAACGCAGACAATCCTTGATCGAGTCAGCGATGGCGCCGATCTCCGACTGCTCCATGATCAGCGACTCGGTCTCCAGCAGACTGAACGACGGCGTGTAGGCATTGGCCAGATCGGCGCCCTTGAGCAGCTTGCCCTGGTTGAAGCGGCCGTCCGGATCGACACGGTTCTTGTAGGCGGCGAACGCCGACAGTGTCTCCTCGGCGAGGAACTCCAGCTTGGTGATGCCGATGCCGTGTTCGCCGGAAATGACCCCGCCCAGCGCCTCGGCCAGGCGCATGATGCGCGCCACCGCGCGGTTGGCGGTGGCAAGCATGGCGTAGTCGTCGGAGTTGACCGGGATGTTGGTATGCACGTTGCCATCGCCGGCGTGCATGTGCAGGGCGACGAACACCCGGCTCTTGAGCACGCGCCGGTGGATCGCCTCGCATTCGGCCAGCACCGGCTCGTACTCGCGGCCGGTGAAGATGCGGCGCAGCTCGGCGCGCACCTCGCGTTTCCAGGACACTCTCAGCTCGTGGTCCTGTAGCGCGCGGAACACGCTCTTGCCGGCGGCCAGCGGCGCGTGTCCGCGCACATCGCACAGGCTCGGCGGCAGCGGCGCGTCGAGATCGGCGAGATAGCCGCGCCAGCGTTCGCGCACCTCGACCAGCAGGGCCAGGGCGCGTTCGCGCCGGGCTTCGGTGAGCGCCGGGTCGGCGACGCCCTCCTCGTCCTCGATCAGGGGCAGCGGGCCGCGCAGGAAGGCTTCGAGCGCGTCGAGCAGGGCCAGCTTGTTGCCGATCGAAAGCTCGATGTTGATGCGCTCGACGCCATCCGAGTAGTCGCCCAGACGGTCGAGCGGAATGACCACATCCTCATTCACCTTGAACGCGTTGGTGTGCTTGGCGATCGCGGCGGTGCGCGCCCGATCCAGCCAGAACTTGCGGCGGGCCTCCGGGCTGGCTGCGACGAAACCCTCGCCGCCGCGCGCGCGCGCCAGTTCGACGATGCGCGCGGCGGCGGCATCGACGGCGGCGGCGGCGTCGCTGGCAATGTCGGCGAGCAGGACCATGTTGGGCCGGCCGACCCGCTCCGCCTTGGTCGCGTAGCCGACCGCCTTGATGTAGCGCGCGTCCAGATGCTCCAGGCCGGCCAGCAGCACACCGGGGGAGTCGCCAGCGGCGTCCCACTCGCGACTGGCGACGGGCGACTTGCCATTCGCGAAACAGTCCGTGATCTCGACGATCGCCGGCACCGCGTCGGCGACCGGGCCAAAGAATTCCAGACAGATCGTGCGAATTTCCGGCGGCATCCGGTGCAGCACGAAAGTGGCCTGGGTGATCAGACCGTCGCAGCCTTCCTTCTGGATGCCGGGCAGGCCACCGAGGAACTTGTCGGTGACGTCCTTGCCAAGCCCGCGCTTGCGGAAGGCGGCCCCGGGCATCTCCAGGATTTCCGGCGCGCCCCTGGGGGTGCCATCGACATGGAAACGGCGCAGCTCGAAACGGACCAGTTCGACGTCGTGGATCTTCCCGAGGTTGTGGTCCAGGCGGGTCACCTCCAGCCAGTCGGCGTCGGGCGTGACCATTTTCCAGGACACCAGGTTGTCGAGCGCGGTGCCCCACAGCACCGCCTTCTTGCCGCCCGCGTTCATGGCCACGTTGCCGCCGATGCAGGAGGCGTCGGCGCTGGTCGGATCGACCGCGAAGGCCAGCCCGCGTGCTTCGGCGGCTTCCATCACGCGCCGGGTGACGACGCCGGCGCCACAAACGACCACCGGCGTCGGTTCGGCATGACCGGGCAGCACGCGCGGCTCGATCGCCGACATGTGGTCCAGCTTCTCGGTGTTGATCACCGCCGACAGCCGGGTCAGCGGCACCGCGCCACCGGTGTAGCCGGTGCCGCCGCCACGCGGGATCACGGTCAGACCGAGTTCGACGCAACCGGCGACCAGGCCGGGGATTTCGTCCTCGTGATCGGGGTGGAGCACGACGAACGGGTATTCGACCCGCCAGTCGGTGGCGTCGGTAACGTGGGACACGCGGGCAAGACCATCGAAGGCGATGTTGTCGCGCCGGGTATGGCGCCCGAGCCGGCGCAGCAGCGCCTCGCGCAGACGCCGGGTTTCGCCGAAACCGGCCTCGAACCGATCGACCGCGTCCGTCGCCAGGCGCAGCAGCTGACCGACCCGCTCGTTGCACTCGCTAGCGGAGTACGCCGGATTCGTAAGCGCTGAAGCGCTAACGACTCCGCTGCACTCGCTGGAGGAGTACGCCGGATTCGTAAGCGCTGAAGCGCTAACGACTCCGCTGCACTCGCTGGAGGAGTACGCCGGATTCGTAAGCGCTGAAGCGCTAACGACTCCGCTGCCCTGGCGGCGTTTCTCGATCTCGTTTAGGCGATGGCGCAGCGCCAGGATCAGCAGGCCCCGGCGGTCGGCGTTGGCGAGCAGGTCGTCTTCCAGATAGGGGTTGCGGGTAACCACCCAGATGTCGCCAAGCACCTCGAACAGCATGCGCGCCGAGCGCCCGGTCTTGCGTTCGCCGCGCAACTCCTCGACCAGGCGCCAACCCTCCGCGCCGAGCAGACGCAGGACGATCTCGCGGTCGGACAGAGAGGTGTAGTTGTAGGGGATTTCCCGAATGCGCTCGGCGGACATGGAACAGACTCGCGGACGAAGGGTGGAATTCTACCGGTCACGACCCCACCCGCTCAAATTCAACCTTTTCGATCAAGGGGATATGGCGATGTCGCGGCGCAACATGCGGGCGCTTCGGATCGTCGCGCGGCGGGCGTAGAATGCGGGGGTTTTCCGCTCCGACCGCCTCCATGATCGCTCTGCTCATCGTCGCCCACGGCAATCTGGGCGACAGTCTCATCCAGTGCGCCTCGCATGTGCTCGGCAAACGCCCGGAAGCCCTGGAAAACCTTGACCTTTCCGCCTGCAAGGATCCCGCCGAGATGCTCGAACGCGCGCGCGCGCGCCTGGCCAGCCTGAACCAGGATGAAGGCGTGCTGATCCTGACCGACGTCTACGGCGCCACACCCTGCAACACGGTCTGCAAGATCCTGGAATCCAGCCACATCGAGGCGATTTCCGGCGTCAACCTGCCGATGTTGCTGAAAGCCCTCACCTACCGCGACCAAGGCATGGCCACGTTGCTGGAAAAGGCGGTATCCGGCGGTCAGGCCGGCATCTTCAACATCCATTCCGAACCGCGACATGGCTGAACGCGAACTCGAAATCGTCAACAAGCTGGGCCTCCACGCCCGCGCCTCCGCCAAGCTCACCCAGACCGCTTCGAAATTCCAGTCCGAGGTCTGGCTGTCGCGCAACGGCCGCCGGGTCAACGGCAAGAGCATCATGGGCGTGATGATGCTGGCCGCCGCGCGCGGCAGCCGCATCCTGGTGGAAACCCGCGGCCCCGACGAGGAGGAAGCCATGGCCAGCCTGGCCGCGCTGATCGAGGACAAGTTCGGGGAGGGCGAGTGACCTTTTCCCTGCACGGCATCGGCGTTTCCGGCGGCTACGCGATCGGTCGCGCCCAGCTCTATTCCCATGCCCGTCTGGAAGCGCCGCACTACGTGCTGCGCCCCGAGCACGTCGACGCCGAGGTGGCGCGCTTCGCCGAGGCGGTCGAGACGGTGCGCGCCGAATTGCTCGCCCTGCAGACCCACATCCCCGGCGGCGCGCCGCCGGAGTTGTCGGCGTTCATCGAGGTGCATGCGCTGATCCTGTCCGACTCCATGCTTTCGGAAGCGCCCAAGCGCCGCATCCGCGAGCAGCGCTGCAACGCCGAATGGGCGCTGGCCCAGCAGACCGAGGCGTTGATCGCGCAGTTCGAGTCGATCGACGACGAATATCTGCGCGAACGCCGGCACGATGTCCGTCAGGTCGCCGACAAGGTGCTCAAGGCGCTGATGGGCCACCCCGGCAACGCGCCACTGCGCACCGCCGACGAGGGCGACAGCATCCTGGTCGCGCACGACCTGTCGCCGTCCGACATGGTGCTGTTCAAGCGCCACACCTTCGCCGGCTTCATCACCGACCTGGGCGGCGCCACCTCGCACACCGCCATTCTGGCGCGCAGCCTCGGCCTGCCCTCGGTGATGGCGCTGCACAACGCGCGCACCCTGATCCAGGAGGGCGACTGGCTGATCGTCGACGGCGTCGCCGGCATCGTCCTGGTCGACCCCGATCCGGCCATCCTCGACGAGTACCGGCTGCTTCGCAACCAGTGGCAACTGGAACAGAAGAAGCTGCGTCGACTGAAAACCAGCCCGTCGGTCACGCTCGACGGTATCGCCATCGACCTCAACGCCAACATCGACCTGCCCACCGATGTCGGTCCGGCTCTGAACGAGAACGTCGCCGGCATCGGCCTGTTCCGCAGCGAATTCCTGTTCCTCAACCGTGACGACCTGCCCGGCGAGGAAGAACAGTTCGAAGCCTATCGGGGCGTGGTCGAGGGCATGGGCGGCCGGCCGGTGGTGATCCGCACGCTCGACGTCGGCGCCGACAAATCGGTGCGCTGGATGGCCGACACCAGCGTCAACCCGGCCCTCGGCCTGCGCGCGATCCGGCTGTGCCTGGCCGAGCCGCAAATCTTCCTGAGCCAGATCCGCGCGCTCTACCGCGCCAGCCATTACGGGCCGATCCGCATTCTGTTGCCGATGCTGGCCAGCCTGGCCGAGCTCGATCAGGCCCTGACCCTGATCGGCGCCGCGCGCGGCAGCCTGCGCGCGCAGGAAATCCCGTTCGACGAACACACCCCCATCGGCGGCATGATCGAAGTGCCGGCCGCCGCGCTGGCGGCCGAATGGTTCGCGCGCAAGCTCGACTTCCTGTCGCTCGGCACCAACGACCTGATCCAGTACACGCTGGCGATCGACCGCACCGACGATACCGTCGCCCATCTCTACGATCCGCTGCACCCGGCCGTGCTCGGCCTGATCGACCACACCCTGTCGATCGGCCGCAAACTCGACAAGCCGGTTTCGATCTGCGGCGAGATGGCCGGCGACCCGCGCCTGACCCGGCTGCTGCTGGGCATGGGCCTGACCAGTTTCTCCATGCATCCGGCGCACGTTCTCGCGGTCAAGCAGCAGGTCATGCGCAGCCATGTCGGCGGACTGGCACCGCAAGCCCGGCGCCTGCTAAGGGCCGGGCGGCCGGAGCGCATCCAGGAGCTGTTGGAGAAGCTGAATGCCTGAGATCAATTTTTCGGCACTCCGGACTTGGCAAGGGATATGTCTTTGGACATAGTCCCAGCGCGATGACCGAATCCACCCCCCAATCCCCGTTTTCCCAGGCGCCCGGGCGGGGCGATGAAAAGCTCGTCTACCTGTGGCCGGCCGAAGCCGCCGACATGGCCGACATCGTCAGCCATATCCAGGTCTACGGCTACCGGGCGATGGCGTTCGAGGATCCGCGCGGCCTGCTCGCGGCCACCATGGAAACCCCGCCGAACGCAATCCTGGTCGATCACGCCGCCTTGCGTGAACTGCCCGAATCGCTGAAATCCCTGCGCGCCGAACTGGCGCGCCGTCATCCGCTCGCCTGCCTGTCCGACCAGGGCGACATCCGCACCCGCCTGGACGCGGTCCGGCTCGGCTGCCGCGCCTATTTCACCCGTCCGCTCGACACCGCCACCCTGCTCGACGCGCTCGACCGCCTGACCGCGCAGCCTCAAGCCGAGACCGGACGGGTACTGATCGTCGAGGATTCACCGGCATTGGCCGCCTTCTATGCCGCCCATCTGGGCGATGCCGGCTTCACCTGCCAGTTCGTCACCGACCCGCTCAATACCCTGAAAGCGCTGGCCGACAACCCACCCGACCTGATCCTGCTGGACATGAACATGCCCGGGGCCAGCGGCCAGGAGATCGCCAAGGTCATCCGTCAGCAGGATGCCTACCTGTCGATCCCGATCGTCTTCCTGTCGGCCGAGACCGACATGAACCGGCAGCGCGAGGCGATGAGCCTGGGCGGCGACGAGTTCCTGCAGAAGCCGATCGAGCCCGCGCATCTGATCTCGGCGGTGAAAAGCCGGGTCACCCGCTATCGCGCCCTGCGCGCGCTGATGGTGCGCGACAGCCTGACCGGCCTGCTCAACCACACCACCTTCAAGGAGCGCCTGCGCGCCGAGGTCGCGCGCGCGCGCCGGCAGAACCGGCCACTGTCGGTGGCCCTGGTCGACATCGACCATTTCAAGCAGGTCAACGACCAATACGGCCACCCGGTCGGCGACCGGGTCATCAAGAACCTGTCCCGCCTGCTGCGCCAGCGCCTGCGTGGTGGCGACCTGATCGGTCGCTATGGTGGCGAAGAATTCGCGCTGGCCCTGCCCGATACCCCGAGCGCGGCCGCGCTCGGGGTGCTCGACGACATCCGCGAGAGCTTCGCCGCCATCGTCCAGCATGCCGGCGGCACCGTCTTCAGCAAGACCTTCTCCGCCGGCCTGGCCCAGATGCCCGGCTTCGACGACGCCGAAAAACTGATCGAGGCGGCCGACCAGGCGCTTTATGCCGCCAAGCACGGCGGCCGCAACCGGGTGGAACTGGCGCCACCGCCAGCCGGGTCATAACGGGTAGCGCGCCCGCACCTTGTTGCCCACATCCGGGTAAACCAGCTCCCGGCACAGATTGCGCACCAGCAGAATCCCGCGTCCGTGCGGGCGTGTGCCGGAGCCCGCGAGCTTGCGCAGGAAGCCGGCATGGTCGAAACCGGGACCGCTGTCGTCAACGCCGATGTCGAGCACCGCCCGTCCCTCGACGCTGTGCAGCAGGAAACGAAGGTCGATGCGCCCGCTGGCCAGCGCCGCCAGACGTTCGGCGCGCTCGCCGAGATAGCGCTCGAATCCTCCCTCCTGTGCCTTGAGACCGGAATCGAGGCCGAGCAGGCCATGATCGAGCGCGTTGTTGAACAACTCGGAAACGATCAGGAACAGCGCGCCCTGATGCGGCTTCAACGCCTCGATCTGGGCCATGAACCCCAATACCGCAGGCACCACGTCGACATAGCGCAGTTCACGGGCGTGATAACTGAGCTCCATGCGCCACTCGGCGACCTCACCGGCATGCGCCGGCGCCGGCGCCACCACGCGTAGCGCGCGCCGGCGTTCGAGCGGGATCGAAACCATCATGCAGGAAATGTCGTCACGCGCCGGCTGCCCGGCCAGGTGACCGGCCACCGCCGCGCGCAGGCCGTCGAATCGGTCGTCCCCCCCGCGGCCGGAAGTCAGTTCGGCGATGACCCCCTCCAGGCCGAACCAGCCACCGGCCGGATTTTCGGCCTCGATCAGACCATCCGAACACAGCACCAGATCGCCCGGCTCGGTGAACACGATAGTCTCGGTCTGCCCGGAAAACAGCTTGTCCGGCAGAATGCCGAGCGGCGGATGTCGGGATGCCCAGCGCATCGCCAACCGGCCGTCGCGGTCGACCAACAACGCGTCGGGGTTGCCACCGTTCCAGATCTCGATGGTCTGGTTGTGGACGTCGACCGAGGCCAGCGTCGCCGCCACGAAACGGTCGACCGGCAGCAACGACTTGAGCTTGCGGTTGAGTTCCTCGGCGATGGAAGCGAGCGGAAACCCCTTGGCGGTCATGCTGTAGAACGCCTGGGTCAGCGGCATCGCCGTCAGCGCCGCCGCCAGGCCATGGCCGGCCGCATCCGCCAGCATGACGTTGAGCACCTCGCCGGGCGCCCGCGCGGCGCACAGCAGATCGCCACTGAAGGTTTCCGCCGGCAGGTTGAAATGCCGCAACATGGGGTCGCGCAACCCCTCGGCGTCGGTCAGGCGCGCCATCACGTGCGCGCCCAGCCGGTTCTGCTCTTCGGCCTGCGCCCGCCAGGCCGCCAGTTCGGCCTCGCCGGCGCCGCCGGCCGGCGTTTCCGTCATCGCGGTTACGACCGGATCGCGAACAGCTTGCCGAAGTTGGCGATGTCCATGACCTGCTTGACCGTTCCCTTCAGGCCGGCCAGCACCACGTTATGACCCGCCGCCTCCGCCTTCTCGCGCAGCAGCAGCAGCATGCCCAGCGCGGAACTGTCGAGGTAATCGACATCATTGAAATCGAGCTCGATTTCGCGCACGCCGTCGGTCTCCAGCGCCTCTTCGTAGGCGGCGCGGAAATCGCGGTGCGAGTGGAAATCGAAACGTCCCTTCAGCTTGAGAACGGCCTTGCCGCCGTCGATTTCGCTGGCGATCTGCATGATGCGACTCCGGGTCTGGATGATTGCCCGCCTTATCGGCCACGCAGGGATTCTCTTTAACCCAGATTGTCCATCAGGGCGCGCGTAGGCCCGAAGCGCCGCCTGATGGAAAATCTGGGTTTGACGAAAATCCCGCTCTTCGCTCATCCCCGCCGGCCGAGCCGGTCGAGGATGCGGCCGGCGATTTCGGGCAACGGGCTGACCTCGGTGGCGGCGCCGAGTTCGATGGCGGCCTTGGGCATGCCGAAAACGACGCAACTGGCTTCATCCTGGGCGATGGTGTAGGCGCCGGCCTGGCGCATGGCGAGCATGCCCTGGGCGCCGTCCTTGCCCATGCCCGTCATGATCACGCCGAGCGCGTTGCCGCCAACCGATTCGGCGGCGCTGTGGAACAGCACGTCGACCGAGGGCCGGTGCCGATTGACCGGCTCCGCCTTGGACAGTTCGGTGAAATACTGGGCGCCGTTCTTGCGCACCAGCAGATGCGAGTGACCGGGCGCGACATAGGCGTGGCCGGGCAGGATGCGTTCGTTGTGCGCGGCCTCCTTGACCGTCATCGCCGACAGGCCGTTGAGACGCTGCGCGAACGAGTGGGTGAACGACTCCGGCATGTGCTGGGTGATCAGCAGCGGCGGCGAGCTTGCCGGCATGCGCGAGAGCAGTTCCTTGAGCGCCTCGGTGCCGCCGGTCGACGAGCCGACGAACACCAGCCGGTCGCAACCGCCCTGGAACTGGCCGGGCAGCGGCCGCGGCGCCGTCGCCGCCGGCTCGCGCGGAGCATGCCGGCGCACGCGCGCGCGCGCGGCGGCGCGCAGTTTCTCGCCGATTTCGTAGGCCTGTTCGGACAGCGCCTCGCGCGCGCCGATGCGCGGTTTGTTGATGAAGTCGACGGCGCCCAGTTCGAGCGCCTTGAGCGTGACCTCGCTGCCGCGGGCGGTGCTGGCCGAGACCATGACCACCGGCATCGGTCGCAGGCGCATCAGTTTCTCCAGGAACTCCAGGCCGTTCATGCGCGGCATCTCGACATCCAGCGTCAGCACGTCCGGGTCGAGCTGCTTGATGAGTTCGCGGGCGAGGATCGGGTCGGGCGCCTGACCGACCACTTCCAGGTCGGTGTTGCTTTCGATGATTTCCTTGAGCACGCCGCGCACCACGGCGGAATCGTCGATGACGAGAACCTTGATCTTGTTGGACATTGGACGGAATCAGGAAAACAGTTCCACGTCGCCGGAAATAGGCGTGGTGTTGAGACGGTGGCCATAGTCGCGCTCGCGCCGGATGATGGTGTCGTTGTGCACGGATTTCAGCTTGCGCACCATGACCCGGCCGTCGCGCGGGAAGTAATAGACCTTGCGCGGGTATTCGCCGAGCAGGTCGTCGGCGGCGACGCGGATGCGTTCGGTGGCCAGGTAGTCGAGCACGAACTGGCTGTTCAGTTCACCGATCTGCACGGTGGTGAAACCGCGCAGCACGGCGGCGCCGCCGAACACCTTGGCCTCCAGGCGGTTGCGGCTGGCGCCCAGCTTGACCAGCTGGTTGATCAGCACTTCCATGGCGTAGCCGCCGTAGCGGGCCGAGCTCGAAAGCGGGTCGAGGCGGTCGCCGCCGCCTTCCGGCAGCATGAAATGGTTCATGCCGCCGATGCCGGTGCGCGGATCGCGGATGCAGGCGGCGACACAGGAACCGAGCACGGTCACCAGCAACATGTCGCGGCCGGTGACGTAATACTCGCCGGGCAGGATCTTGGCCGCGTGGATGTTGAAGTTGCGGTCGAAATAATGGTTGGGCGCGAGGATTTCCTCGATGCCGCTGGTACTCACCGGCACGCCCTCATGCCCCCGACCTGGCGTGCTCGTAAACGGTCTGGCCGCGCAGCTTGAACAGATCGGTGGCGTGATAGAGCGCCTCGGAGTGGCCGACGAACAGCAGGCCGTCCGGTTTCAACAGCGGCTTCATCTTCTTCAGGATCGCGTACTGGGTGGGTTTGTCGAAATAAATCATGACGTTGCGACAGAAAATCGCGTCCAGCGGCTGACGGATCGACCAGACCGGATCGAGCAGGTTGAGCCGGAAGAAATCCACCATCGTCTGCAATTCCGGCTTGACCTTGACCATGCCGGTATTGTCGCCCACCCCTCTCAGGAAGAACTGACGCTGGCGCGCCTCGCTCAGCTTGGCGACGCGTTCGAGCGGATAGGCGCCCTCGCGGCCCTTGCGCAGGACGTTGGTGTCGAGATCGGAGGCCAGCACCTTGACCGGCGCGTTGAAGCCGCCCAGCGCCTCGACCGCGGTCATCGCGATCGAATAGGGTTCCTCGCCGGTGCTGGAGGCGGAACTCCAGATGGTGATCGGCCGTTCACGCCGGGTTTTCAGGAAATCGTGCAGGATGTGGAAATGGTGGGCTTCGCGGAAGAAGTCGGTGAGGTTGGTGGTCAGCGAATTGACGAAAGCCTCCCATTCGGCGGCGTCGCCGGAACGGATCAGGGCCAGATAGTCCTGGAAGCTGCGTCGCCCGGTCGCGCGCAGGCGCCGGGCAAGCCGGCTGTAGACCATGTCCTCCTTGGCATCCGACAGCGAGATGCCGGCATGCTCATGGATCATCTTGCGGATTTCCTCGAAGTCGCGCCGCGAAAACGCGAATTCCCGTTGCGGCGTGGCGCTGTCTGTCATGTTCATCCTTGCTGTCCGTGTTGCCCGCGCCCGGTCTCGGCGTCGGGCGCTTTCAGAATTCTTCCCACTCGTCGTCGTCGCCCGAGGGGGTCGGCGCCAGCCGGCGCATGGCCCGCACCGGCGCCGGCACGCTCGAACGCGGCGGTGGCGGTGGCGGCGCCAACACTTGCTCGACGCCGCCGGCGGTGCGGAACACCGCGACCGCCTCGACCAGCGCGGCGGCCTGATCCTGCAACGATTCGGCGGCGGCGGCGGCCTGTTCCACCAGCGCCGCGTTCTGCTGCGTGGTCTCGTCCATCTGCGCGATCGCTCGGTTCACCTGTTCGATCCCCTGGCTCTGTTCCGTGCTCGCCGCGCTGATCTCCGACATGATCTCCGTGACCCGGCGCACCGACTCCACCACTTCTTCCATCGTCCCGCCCGCCTGTTCCACCAGCCGGTAGCCCTGGTCCACTCGTTCCACACTGTCCGAGATCAGTCCCTTGATCTCCTTCGCCGCCGCCGCCGAGCGCTGCGCAAGACTCCTCACTTCGCCCGCCACCACCGCGAAGCCCCGACCCTGTTCCCCCGCGCGCGCCGCTTCCACCGCCGCGTTCAGCGCCAGAATGTTGGTCTGGAACGCTATCCCGTCGATCACGCCGATGATGTCGGCGATCTTCCTCGAGGCCGCCGCGATCGCGCCCATCGTGTGCACCACTTCTCCCACCACTTCTCCACCTCGCGTCGCCACTTCGCTCGCGCCTTTCGCCAGTTGGTTCGCCTGCCGCGCGTTCTCGGCGTTCTGACGCACCGTGCTGGTGAATTCGTCCATGCTGCTCGCCGTCTCTTCCAGACTCGAGGCCTGGCTTTCCGTGCGCCTCGACAGGTCCGCGTTGCCGCTCGCGATCTCCCGCGCCGCCGTCGTGATCGCTTCCGTCGCTTCGTGAATCCTCGACACAATCTCCGCAAGACGTTCCCCCGTCGCGTTCGTGTCGTCTCGCAATTGCCCAAACAATCCCGCGTATTCCCCGTCAATCCGCCTCGTCAGATCTCCCGCCGCCAGCGATTTCAATACCCGCGCAACATCGTGCATGCTGCGCTCGCTGGTCTCCATCAGGCGGTTGATGCCGTCGGCCAGTTGCAGGAAGAAGCCATCCTTGCCGGTGGTGTCGAGACGATGGCCGAAGTCACCGGCGGCGGCGGCCTCGACCAGACCGGCGATGGCCTGCTCGACACCGACCTCGGCGGTGCGGTCCAGCCACTGGGTGACGCTGCCGGTGTAATTGCCGGCGGCATCGTGGACCGGACTGGTGGACAGCCGCAGCTCGTGATCGGCCAACCGGGTTTCGAACACCCGGGTGTCCCGGAAACGCTCGCGATAGGCGGCGCGCAGCGACTCGTCCTCGAACAGCTCGGACAACCGGCCGCCGGTCATGCGCGTGCTGGCGAAACCGGGCAGGCGACGCGCCAGGCCGGGCGTCAGCCGGTCGAACAGGCGCCGCGCCGCCGGGTTCATGTAGATCAACGCGTGGCCGGCGTCGGACAGCGTCACCGGCGCGGTGATGCTGTCCAGCGCGATGCGGATGCGCAGGTTTTCGCTGGCGATCCGGCGCGCCTCGGCGACGTCGAAGCCGAGCTTGACCTGCATCGCCGCCAGGCTGGCCAGCACGCGGCCGATCTCGTCGCCGCGGTCGATCTCGATGGCGTTGTCGTAACGACCGCCGGCGATCTGGTCGAAATACCGGATCGTGCTGTCGAGCGGCCGCGCGATCGAACGGATCAGCAGCCAGGTCAGCACGCCGGCGGCCAGCAGGGCGAGCACGAACAGGGCCAGGATGCCGTCGCGCAATTGGTCGTGCGCCTCCTCGACGCGCGCGCGCGCGGTGTTGGCGTAGGCGTCGAGCGCTTCCAGCAGGGCGTCGGTTTCCCGGTTGAGCTGGACATAGCGGGGGTCGATGACATCGACCAGGAGATCGCCGATGTCGTTGAACATGCGTGCCTGCAAGGCCGCCTTGCCCGGCAGGATGCCTTCCAGGCCGAACGCCACGCGCGCGGCCTGGAAACGCTCCATCGCCGCGCCGACCTCGGCGGCGGCGGCGAGCGTCGGGTCCAGACGCGTTTCCGACAGGGCCTGCCAGGCCGCGTTGATGCGCTCGACGTTGGCCGTGATCGCATCCAGATGGATTTCCAGGGGATGCTCGTGCAGCGCCGCCAGCGGCGAAGCCGGATCATGCTGCATGCCGAGCAGCAGGTGACCGCGGTTGTCGGCGAGCAGATAACGGATTTCGTTGGCCAGCCGGGCCGGCACCAGTGCCTCCTGACGCACCCGCTCGACCATCCCGCCGGCCTGGTCCATGCCGTACATGCCGAGCAGGCCGGTGACCGCCAGCAGCGCGACCATGCACAGGAAGGCCGCGCGCAACCGGATACGCAGGCTGAGATCGCGGACCCCGTCGACCAGACCGCGCCAGCCCCTGCGCGATACCCGGCCCTCGCGCAGGGTGGCGTCGCCCCGGCCCTCGCGCATGGCGCGATAGAGCGTCTCGGCCTGATCGATCTCGGCCCGCTCCGGCCGGGCGCGGATGGACAGATAGCCGGTGATCTCGCCATCCTTGCGGATCGGCGAAACATAGGCGCGCACCCAGTAATGGTCACCGTCCTTGCGCCGGTTCTTGACCATGCCGCACCAGGTCCGGCCACGCTTGACGGTTTCCCAGAGATCCTGGAACGCCGCCGCCGGCATGTCCGGATGGCGCAGGAGGTTGTGCGGCGCGCCCAGCAATTCGGCCTCGGCATAACCGCTGGCTTCGACGAAATCGGGATTGCAGAAGGTGATGCGGCCTTCGAGATCGGTGGCGGAGACGATCTGGATGCCCTCGCGCAGGGAATATTCGTTACCGGTCACGGGAAGGTTCTGGCGCATGCGGGCGTGCTCCTGTCGATCAGCGGCCATGCCGCCGCTTCATGGTGACGATGTGCTGGACGGTGCGGTTGGAAAGGTCGAAGAAATCTCCGACCAGCAGCGCGTTGGCGCCGTCGCGGTCGCCGCGCTGGGCGAGCCGGAGGATGTTGCCGGCGCAGGCATGGAATTCGGCGTGAACGCTCCGCAGTTCCGCGTATTCCGGCTCGCCCTGCAACGCCCGACCGGGGCCGTACAGCCAGCGACCGAGCTCGCATGCGTTGTCGCGGGCGACTTCCTCGGCGTCGAGCCGACGTTCATCGCCGCCCGAAATCGCCGAGCGCAGCCGCTGTTTCCAGGCCTGATGGGCGGTGATGACGCGCTCGAAGTCGACCGCGTCGATCGGCGCGGCATCCACCACCGACGGCAGGGCCGGCGCCGGCCGCGCCAGTACCGGCACCGGAACCGGACGGCCGCCGGGCAGCGCCGGCCGACGCGGCGGCGGCGCCATGCGCGCCGGTTGGTCGAGATGAAAACTCGCCACCGCGCGCGCCAGCGTGGTCGCCTGATCCTGCAACGATTCGGCGGCGGCGGCGGCCTGTTCCACCAGCGCCGCGTTCTGCTGCGTGGTCTCGTCCATCTGCGCGATCGCTCGGTTCACCTGTTCGATCCCCTGGCTCTGTTCCGTGCTCGCCGCGCTGATCTCCGACATGATCTCCGTGACCCGGCGCACCGACTCCACCACTTCTTCCATCGTCCCGCCCGCCTGTTCCACCAGCCGGTAGCCCTGGTCCACTCGTTCCACACTGTCCGAGATCAGTCCCTTGATCTCCTTCGCCGCCGCCGCCGAGCGCTGCGCAAGACTCCTCACTTCGCCCGCCACCACCGCGAAGCCCCGACCCTGTTCCCCCGCGCGCGCCGCTTCCACCGCCGCGTTCAGCGCCAGAATGTTGGTCTGGAACGCTATCCCGTCGATCACGCCGATGATGTCGGCGATCTTCCTCGAGGCCGCCGCGATCGCGCCCATCGTGTGCACCACTTCTCCCACCACTTCTCCACCTCGCGTCGCCACTTCGCTCGCGCCTTTCGCCAGTTGGTTCGCCTGCCGCGCGTTCTCGGCGTTCTGACGCACCGTGCTGGTGAATTCGTCCATGCTGCTCGCCGTCTCTTCCAGACTCGAGGCCTGGCTTTCCGTGCGCCTCGACAGGTCCGCGTTGCCGCTCGCGATCTCCCGCGCCGCCGTCGTGATCGCTTCCGTCGCTTCGTGAATCCTCGACACAATCTCCGCAAGACGTTCCCCCGTCGCGTTCGTGTCGTCTCGCAATTGCCCAAACAATCCCGCGTATTCCCCGTCAATCCGCCTCGTCAGATCTCCCGCCGCCAGCGATTTCAATACCCGCGCAACATCGTGCATGCCGTGTTCGGCGGTATCGAGCAGCTGATTGATGCCGCCGGCCAGGTGCAGGAAGAAGCCACTTTTTCCGGCCATCTCGATGCGCCGGGACAGGTCGCCGCCGGCGGCGGCGTGGACCAGGCCGGCGATCTCGGCCTCGACTTCGGCCTCATCGGTGCGGTCGTCCCATTCGACGACGCTGCCGTGCCGCTGACCAGCCTCGTTGACGACCGGATTGACGACCACATCAAGGGTGCGGCCAGCAATCGACAACGTGCCCCGGTGGGTATTTTCCGGGTTGTCCGGCAACGCCGCCCGGCTCGCCGGCGTGGCCCGGAATTCGTCGAGATTCGCGCCGACCAGGCGACTTGCGTCAAAACCGGGCAGCACGTTCCGGAGATCGGGCTCGGCGGCGTGGAACATGGCTTCCGCCGCCCGGTTGGCGTAGACCAGCCGGCCTTCCGGATCGACCATGGTCACGCTCGCCGAGGCGTTGTCGAGCGCGATCTTCACGCGCATGGTCTCGTCGGCCAGGCGTCTGGCGGTTTCCACGTCATTGGCCAGGCGCGTCTGCATGTCGCGCAACGCGGCCAACACACGCCCCAGCTCGTCGGCGCGCTCGATCTCGATCGGGGTCCGGTAGTGGCCCTGGGCGATGCGCTCGAACACGCCGATCGCCTGATTGAGCGGGCGCATGATCGCGCGCAGCAGGGTACCGCCCATCAGCAGCGCGTACAGGATGCCCAGGGTCATGCCGGCGATGCCGAGGCCGAGTACCCAGTCGTAACGGACCACGGCGGCCTGATAGCGGGCGGCGGCGTCGGCCAGGGTCAGTTCCAGCAGTTGGTCGGCCTTGGCGCGCGCCGCCTGATAATGCGGGCCGATCCGGTCGGTCAGCAGGCCGCTGGCATCCTCGTAACGGCCGGCCAGCAACGCGGCGCGCGCCGGCTCCAGTCCCTCCTCGACGTAGCGCGCGCGCGCGGCGGCGTATTCCCCGGCCACGCGCTGGATTTCAGGCGGGTGGTCGGCCGCCTGGAAGCGCTTCCAGAGCGCGTCGATCTCGTCGCGGTTGCGGATGATCGCCTCGGTATGCTCGGTGATGGCATGCGCATGCCGGTCGGCGCCCGGACCGGCCGGGTCGTGTTGCAATGCCAGCGCGACCTCCAGGCGGTTCTCGTTCATGCGCGCCAGGATGCGGTGGATCAGATCGGCCCCGGTCAGGCTTTCCTCGTGGATGCGCTTGAGGTCGTGGTTGCCCAGGCTCATGCCGGCGAAGCCCATGACCGCGCCGACGATGATCAGCAGGCAGAGGAATCCGAGCGTAATGACGATGCGGGTCTTGATCGAGAGTGTGCTCATTGGCTTGTCCCGTTGGTGGTCTCGGTGGCGTCGTCGACCAGGGCCATGTCCTGGCTGGTCATGAGCCGTTCGATGTCGACCAGGATGATCATGCGTTCGTCCACCGTGCCCAGGCCAAGCAGATGCCGGGTATCGAGCACCGAGCCGAACTCCGGCGCCGGGTGGATGGCCTCGGCGCCGAGCCGGATGACGTCGGATACCGTGTCGACGACGATGCCGATCACGCGCCGGCCGATGTTGAGGATGATGACCACGGTGAACGCGTCATAGGTCGGTTCGCCCAGGTTGAAGCGAATGCGCAGATCGACGATGGGCACGATGATGCCGCGCAGGTTGATGACGCCCTTGATGAAGGGCGGCGCGTTGGCGATGCGGGTGACCGCGTCATAGCCGCGGATCTCCTGGACCTTGAGGATGTCGATGCCGTATTCCTCATCGGCCAGGGTGAAGGTGAGATATTCGCCGGCGGCGGCGGATCCGGGGGTTTCGCTGGCTTCCATGCGTTTCTTCCGTTCAGGCCGCCTCGCGACGCCGGCCGCTGGCCAGGCCGAGGCGGACGATGGCGGGGACGTCCAGGATCAGGGCGACACGGCCGTCGCCCAGGATGGTGGCGCCGGACATGCCCGGCACCTTGCGGTAATTCGATTCCAGGCTCTTGATCACGACCTGATGCTGGCCGAGCAGGGCGTCAACCAGCAACGCCGCCTTGCCCTCGTCGGTCTCGACCACGACAACGATGCCCGGGCCGGGCGCGGCCTCCGGCACCCCCATCACCTCGGCGAGCGCCACCAGCGGCAGATATTCGTCGCGCACGCGTACCACCCGGCTGTCGCCGCCGAGCGTGCGCAGGGCGTCCGCCGGCACCTGCAGGGATTCGACCACGGCGTTGATCGGCACGATGTAGGTCTCGCCGGCGACGTCCACCGACATGCCGTCGAGAATGGCCAGGGTCAGCGGCAGCCGGATGACGGTGCGGGTGCCGTGACCGGGTGAGGATTCCAGTTCGACGCGGCCGCCCAGTCCTTCGATGTTGCGCCGGACCACGTCCATGCCGACGCCGCGCCCGGACAGGTCGGTGACCTGCTCGGCGGTGGAAAAGCCAGGCGCGAAGATGAGTTGCCAGACCTCGTGGTCGGACATCCCGTCGTGCGCCGGCAGCTCGCGTTCGCGCGCCTTGGCCAGGATGCGCGCGCGGTCGAGGCCGGCGCCATCGTCGATCACCTCGACGACGATGTTGCCGCCCTGGTGCGAAGCCCGCAGCGTCAGCGTGCCGCGCGGCGGCTTGCCGGTCGCGATCCGGGCCTCCGGCGTCTCGATGCCGTGGTCCAGACTGTTGCGGACCAGATGGGTGAGCGGGTCGGCGATCTTTTCGATCAGGCTCTTGTCCAGCTCGGTGCTTTCGCCGACGGTGCGGAATTCGACCTGCTTGCCGAGCTTGCCGGCGAGGTCGCGGACCACGCGCGGGAAGCGCGAGAACACCATGCCGATCGGCAGCATGCGGATCGACATCACCGCCTCCTGCAGGTCGCGGCTGTTGCGCGCGAGCTGGTCGACCCCGAGCAGCAGGCGTTCGGCCAGGCCGGGATCGAGGCGGCCGGCGGCTTCAGCGAGCATGGCCTGGGTGATGACCAGTTCTCCGACCAGATTGACCAGCTGGTCGACCTTGTCGACCGACACCCGGATGCTGGTATCGCTGTTGGCGGCGGTGGCGGTCTTGTCGGTCTCGCGCCGGCCGGTGCGCGCCACTTCCACGCTCGGATTGTCGATCAGCCGCCGGCCGGATGACGGTTCCGGCCAGGCGGCGGCGCACGCGACTTCGGCACCGGGGGCTTCGTCGAACAGCCCGCAACCGCCGGGTGCGTCAACGAACAGACCATAACCAAGCCCTTCGATGGCGGCCGGACTCTCGGCCGGACTGACATCACGGCGGGGCAGGTGCTCGGGCTTGCCGGGCGCGTCCTCGAACAGCCCGAAGCGGCCATCCGGATCGGCCTCGCAAATGGGCACCTCGATCGCCGGCTCGGTATCCGCCGTCGGTAAATCGACGAAAAATCCGTATCCCGGGTCCGCGTCCGGGATGGCCGCCTCGCCGACCGGGGCCGCGGCCTGGGTCGGCTCGACATCCTGGAAGAAGCCGTAGGCCTCCTCCTCGGCGCCGGGCTCGGCCAGATGGATCTCGTCCGGCGCCAGGTAGAACGCCAGGGCCTCGCGAATCTCGTCGTCGGTCAGCGTGCAGGTGAGCATGGCCGCCAGACGCGGGTTGTCGGCATCCGGCCGGTGTTCGACGTTGACCGCGGCGACGTCCTCCAGCGCCGCCATCAGGTTTGTAACCACCGCCGGCTTGCCGGCGATGGCCGGCGGCAGCACGCATTCGAGCATGATCTGACGCAAGGCCGGCGCCACCGCCGCCGGCTCGACGCCGGCTTCCTCGCCATCGCTCGCGAGCCCCTGAAGCCGGGCGCGCACGTCATCGATGCTGGCCTGGTCGGCCGCCGGTCCACCCTGGTGGTGGGCCAACTGGGCGCGCAGCACGTCGCCGGCCGCCAGGAAGGCATCGATCATCTCCGGCCGCAAGACGATTTCCTGCTTGCGCAGGCGATCGAGCAGGGTTTCCAGGACGTGGGTCACCTCGGTCATGTCGGTGAAGCCGAAGGTGCCGCTGCCGCCCTTGATCGAGTGCGCGGCACGGAAGATCGCGTTGAGCTGTTCCGGGGACGGGTTGGCCACGTCCAGATCGAGCAACAGGGTTTCCATGCTCGCCAGATGTTCCGAGGTTTCCTCGAAGAACACCTGGTGGAACTGGCTCATGTCGATGGCCATGGCATCCTTCCCATCGCGTCGGCCCGGCCCGGCGACTGGCCGGCGGCATGCCCGGAAACCGGCGCGGGCATCAGCCGATGACTTTCTTGACCACTTCCAGCAGTTTCTGCGGATCGAACGGCTTCACCAGCCAGCCGGTGGCGCCG
Organism: Hydrogenophilus sp.; assembly: GCA_020725265.1. Taxonomy (GTDB): domain Bacteria; phylum Pseudomonadota; class Gammaproteobacteria; order Burkholderiales; family Thiobacillaceae; genus PFJX01. The sequence goes on from DYFK01000001.1 coordinate 267,653, forward strand.
GCGGCCTTGCCGGCGGCCTTCATGGCGTCCGAGGATTCGGTGGTCAGCATCAGGATCGGGATGGCCCGGTACTGGGGCAGACCACGCAGGGTCTGGATCAGGGTCAGTCCAACCATTTTCGGCATGTTCTGGTCGGTCAGGACCAGGTCGGCGTTCCGGCCTTTCGCCCTGGCGAGACCGTCCTCGCCATCAATGGCTTCCACCACTTCATACCCGGCGCTCTTCAGCGTGAACGCCACCATCTGGCGGATGGAGGCGGAATCGTCCACGGTCAGAACCACTTTGGCCATCTTGTTTGGTCTCCAGTTAGCGCGCCGCGCGGTCTGACCCGCTCTGGCGACGAGACGGAAGCATATTAGAGCCGCCCCCAATAGGAAACATGCGTCGCCTCGGCCGGGCGGGCGCGCCACCCGACCGGCGAAAAAAAGCCGGCTCGCGCCGGCTGAAAAGGCTGAAAGAACCCGGTAACGTCGGTCAGCTCGCGAGCATCTTCTGCAATTCTCCGCTCTGGAACAGATCGCGCATGATGTCGGAGCCGCCCACGAATTCGCCCTTGATGTAGAGCTGCGGAATGGTCGGCCAGTTGGCGAAAATCTTGATGCCCTCGCGGATTTCCGGCTCTGCCAGCACGTTGACCGCGAGAAAGTCGGTGACGCCGCAAGCGCGCAGGATGTTGGCGGCATTGGCGGAAAAGCCGCATTGCGGAAATTGCGGCGTGCCCTTCATGTACAGCACGACCCGGTTCTGGGTCACTTGCTGGCGGATGGCGTCCTGGATGTCCATCGGAAAGCCCTTTTAGTTGACGAAAATTGTCGGGAATTATACGGGCGGCCGTGATCGCGTCAACCATTCCGTCGGTGGCGCCATGCCCGCCAGGCCAGACCGTAAGCGATCAGGTTGACCAGCACCACCAGAACCCCGAGCGCCTGCTGGATCGACGGGGTCAGCGCTTCCGGATACAGCACCGGCAGCAGATAGCGTTCGACGAAGCCGCCCGCGTAGGTTTCGCCGCCGGCTTCGGCGCGCAACCGGTTTTCCAGCGGCGTCAGCGGGCAGATGGCGCCACTGAATTCGACGTAGGCGCCCCAAACCACTGCGGGCGCGTGCGCCCAGACGAGAACCGGCCAGCGCGGCAACAGAAAACCGCCAGCCATCACGAAGACGACGAAGGACAGGTGGATCAGGACCACGAGATCAGCCAGGCTCATGCGGCGATTGTGGGGCTCGGCCCACCGTCCTGGCATTGACGGAATAGATTACCCCATTCGGACAATTCAATTGGATCAATTAACCCCATCCACGTAGAGTCCATGGCGTCGCATGACTTCCAACCCCCTGAAGCAACCAACCAAGGAGATCGACCGATGCAATCCCTGATCAACACCCAGGTTCAGCCGTTCAAGGCCCAGGCTTTCCACAATGGCAAGTTCGTCGAAGTCACCGAGAAGGACCTGCATGGCAAGTGGTCCGTCCTGATCTTCATGCCGGCCGCCTTCACCTTCAACTGCCCGACCGAGATCGAGGATGCCGCCGACAACTACGCCGAGTTCGAGAAGGCTGGCGCCGAGGTGTACATCGTCACCACCGACACCCACTTCTCCCACAAGGTGTGGCACGAAACCTCCGCCGCCGTCGGCAAGGCCAGGTTCCCCCTGGTCGGAGACCCCACCCACGCCCTGACCAACGCCTTCGGCGTGCACATTCCGGAAGAAGGCCTGGCCCTGCGCGGCACCTTCATCATCAACCCGGAAGGCTTGATCAAGACCCTGGAAATCCATGACAACGCCATCGCCCGCGACGTCAAGGAAACCCTGCGCAAGCTGAAGGCCGCCCAGTACGTCGCCGCCCACCCGAACGAGGTCTGCCCGGCCAAGTGGAAGGAAGGCGACGCCACCCTGACCCCGTCGCTGGACCTGGTCGGCAAGATCTAAGCCGCCCCCGACATCCCCGCGCAGGCGGGGATGTCGCCCCTCCCACCCCCAGAACGCAACACCAAGCCGTCGCCCCGGCGAAGCCTTCGTATTGCCCTCTGAAACAGGAGAACCACCATGCTGGACGCCAACATCAAGGCCCAACTCAAGGCCTACATGGAAAAACTCGTGGCCCCCATCGAACTGGTGGCTTCCCTGGACGACAGCCCGAAATCCGCCGAGATGCGCGGCCTGCTGGAGGACATCGCCAGCGTCTCCGACAAGATCGCCCTGCTGGAGAACGGCATCGATGGCCGCAAGCCCTCCTTCACCGTGGGCAAGGTGGGCGAGCCGGCACGCATCAGCTTCGCCGGTCTGCCCATGGGCCATGAATTCACCTCGCTGATCCTCGCCCTGCTGCAGGCCAGCGGCTACGCGCCCAAGATCGGCGACGAGCAGATCGAACGGATCAAGTCGCTGACCGGCGAATTCCGCTTCGAGACCTACATCTCGCTGTCCTGCCACAACTGCCCCGACGTGGTACAGGCGCTGAACGCGATGGCCGCGCTGAATCCGCGCATCCGCCACGTGATGATCGACGGCGCGCTCAACCAGGCCGAGGTCGAGGCCCGCCAGATCATGGCCGTGCCCAGCGTCTGGCTGAACGGTGAGCCGTTCGACGACGGCCGCATGACCCTGGACGAAATCCTCGCCAAGGTCGACACCGGCGCCGCCGACCGCGAAGCGGCCAAGCTGGCCGAGAAGGCGCCGTTCGACGTGCTGGTGGTCGGCGGCGGCCCGGCCGGCGCGGCGGCGGCGGTGTACGCGGCGCGCAAGGGCATCCGCACCGGCGTGCTGGCCGAGCGATTCGGCGGCCAGGTCATGGACACCCTCGCCATCGAGAACCTCATTTCCGTGCCCCACACCGACGGCCCCAAGCTTGGCCGCGCGCTGGAAGAGCACGTCAAGGAATACGAGGTCGACATCATGAATCTCCAGAAGGCCGAGGCGCTGATTCCGGGCGAGGCGGGCGGCTACCATGAAATCCGCCTGGCCAACGGCGCGGTGCTGAAATCGAAAGCGGTGATCCTGGCCACCGGCGCGCGCTGGCGCGAGCTGAACGTGCCCGGCGAGCAGGAATATCGCGGCAAGGGCGTGGCCTACTGCCCGCACTGCGACGGTCCGCTGTTCAAGGGCAAGCACGTCGCGGTGGTCGGAGGCGGCAACTCCGGCGTCGAAGCGGCCATCGACCTGGCCGGCATCGTCGGCCACGTCACCCTGCTGGAGTTCGGCGACGCCCTGCGCGCCGACGCCGTGCTGCAAAGCAAGCTGTACAGCCTGGCCAACGTCACCGTCATCAAGAGCGCCCAGACCACCGAGGTCACCGGCGCCGGCGGCAAGGTCAACGGCCTGAGCTACACCGACCGCCTGACCGGCCAGAGCCAGCACATCGCGCTCGAAGGCGTGTTCGTGCAGATCGGCCTGCTGCCCAACACCGACTGGCTGAAAGGCGTGGTCAACCTGTCGCGCTTCGGCGAGATCGAGATCGACGTCAAGGGTCAGACCAACGTGCCGGGCGTATTCGGCGCCGGCGACTGCACCACGGTGCCGTACAAGCAGATCATCATCGCCATGAGCGAAGGCGCCAAAGCCAGCCTGGCCGCGTTCGACCACTTGATCCGCAGCTCGGCGCCGGCGGTCTGAGTCCTCGGCCCCACGCGAACGCCCGCCGGATGGCGGGCGTTCGCGTTTTCGCTACCGCACCGCTCAATCCGAGGGAATCGGCCCTCAACAACCCATTCTGGCGACAACGAAAGCTTGTCCGATGATGAAATGGACATTGCTTGGCAATGAACCCCGTCACCAATAGCCAAGGAAAGCAGGCTACCTGCCGGACCGTGTACATTGGTTGATCCCAAGGCTCCATCATCACGCCCGCCATGAACTCTTCACCGTCCCCCACCTTCCACCCCCGCTTCCAATACACCCACGCCATGCTGCGTGACTTCGGCCTGATCGAGGCGGCGCGGGCGGTGATTACCGTGTTGCCCCTGCCGCCCGACCAGGAATTGCGCTTGCGCCAGGCGGCGCGGCAGCGGGCGACGCGCAATTCCACCCGCATCGAGGGCAATACGCTGAACTCCGAGGAAGTGGGGCGGGCGGTGATGGCGGTGGGCAAGAGCCAGACCGAGATGCAGCAGGAGGTGCGCGACTACTGACGGGCGCTGGAGTGGATCGAGGAACAGCTTGAGGCCCGACGCCCGCCGTCCGAGGAATTCATCCGCGAGTTGCACGCCATCGTCCTGGTGCGCGGCACCGGGCGGCGGGGGATGCGCAGCGATTACCGGGTGGAGGAGTGCCCGGTGGTGGATTCCGCCACCCGTCGCATCGACTACGCACCGCCCATGCCCAAGGAGGTGCCGGTCTTGATGCGGGAACTCGTCGCCTGGTGGCGCGGCACGGAGGCGGCGGTGCTGCCGGGGCCGGTGCGGGCGGGGTTGCTGGCGCATCGCTTTGTCAGCATCCATCCCTTCAGTGACGGTAATGGCCGCACAGCTCGCGCCCTGGCGACCACCGAGCTCTGGCGCAGCGGGTACGACATGCGCGGCTTCCTCTCGCTTGAAGAGCACTACACGGCGGATTTGGGCGCGTATTACGACAACCTGCAAATGGGCTTGCCAGTGAACTACTACGATGGTCGGCATGACCCGGACCACAGCCAGTGGCTGTGCTATTTTCTGGCGACCATGGCCCAGGCGGCGGAATCTCCACGGCGTCAGGCCATCGCGTTGTATGAGCCGGAACGCCGCCCCTCGCCCCCTTGGGAAAAGCTGCGACGGGTACAGCAGCAATTGCTGACCCGGCTCCTGATGCGCGGCATCGAGGAAGGCTGCTCAGCCATGACTTTCAGCCCGACGGACATGGTGGAGTGGTATGGCATATCCGCCACCACGGCGCGGGAATGGTTGACCAAGTGGCGGGAAGAAGCCTTCGTGGTTCCCGTCAAGGCGGACGCGCAACGAATCCGTGCCTACAACCTGTCGGAATACTGGATGGGATTGCTGGGTAACGTGCTGGTCAATGCAAGCAATAACGCTAGCAATAGCGCAAGCTGATTAGTGTTGTCAGGGCGGATTTCTTCGCGAATGACACTATATCTGGCGTTGAGGCGCCTGAATAACACAACCACGCGGCCAGCATTAACGACAATTTGGCGGGTTCATATCTTCTCACCTCCATATTTCTTCAGCTTCCGCCACAGCGAGACCCGATCGATGCCCAGCATCTGCGCGGCCAGGGTCTGGTTGCCGCGCGCTTCCTCCAGCACCCACAGGATGTAGTCGCGTTCCTGTTCCTCCAGCGGCACCACCTTGCCGTCGCGGCGGCGGAAGGCGCGGATGCCGAGGTCGCGCAGATCGTCGGGCAGGTGCGCGGCTTCCAGGGTATCGCCCTGGCAGAGGGCGACGCCGCGTTCGACGATGTTTTCCAGTTCGCGCACGTTGCCGGGGAAGTCGTAGGCCTTGAGCAGGGCCAGGGCTTCCTCGGAAATCGCGCGCACCGGCTTGCCCATCAGCGGTGCCGCCCGGTCGAGGACGTGCTGGGCGAGCAGCGGGATGTCCTCGCGCCGTTCCGACAACGGCGGGATGTGCAGGTTGACGACGTTGAGTCGGAAATAGAGATCCTGGCGGAAACGGCCTTCGGCGACCCAGGCTTTCATGTCGCGATTGCTGGCGGCGACGAAACGCACGTCCACCTTGAGCGCGCGGGTTCCGCCCACCGGCAGCACTTCCTTCTCCTGGATCACGCGCAGCAGCTTGACCTGCATGGCCGGCGTCATTTCGGTGACCTCGTCGAGGAACAGGGTGCCGCCGTCGGCGGTGGCGAGCAGGCCGGGCTTGCCGATGGCGCCGGTGAAGGCGCCGCGTTCGTGGCCGAACAGTTCGTTGGCCAGCAGTTCCTCGTTGAAGGCGCCGCAGTTGACCGCCAGGAAGGGGCCGTCGGCGCGGCCGCCATGCTCGTGCAGATAGCGCGCGAACAGTTCCTTGCCGGTGCCGGATTCGCCGGTGATCAGCACGTTGCAGCCGGTCGGCGCGATCTGTCGGGCCATGTCCAGCAGCTTCTGCATGCCGCCGTCGCGGGTGATCACGCGGGTACGGCCGACGACGGCATCGAGCTGGGCGCGCAGCGCGCGGTTTTCCCGCTTCAGACGGATTTTCTCCAGCGCCTCGGCGACGGTCTGACGAACCTCGTCGAGCCGGAACGGCTTGGCGATGTAGTGGAACGCGCCTTCCTTCATGGCTTCCACCGCCGATTCCAGGGTGGCGTAGCCGGTGATCATGATCACCTCGGTATCGGCATGGCGGGCCTTGCAGCGGCGCAGCAGCCGCATGCCGTCGACCTTGTCCATCTTCATGTCGGTGAGCACCAGGTCGAACGGCTCGCCGTCGAGCAGTTCCAGGGCATGGCCGCCGCTCTGGGTGGCGGTGATCCGGTAACCCTCGCGGGCGAGCACGTGTTCCAGGTTGCGCAGGGCGATGCGCTCGTCGTCGACCAGCAGGATGTGGGCGGTCATGGTTCGGCTCCGGGGGCGGGTAGCTGGGCAGCGGGCAGGCGGACGCGGAACTCGGCGCCGCCGCCGGGCCGGTTTTCGACGCCGACGCAGCCACCGTGTTCCTCGACGATCTCGTGGACGATGAACAGGCCCAGGCCGCTGCCGTGGCCGACCGCCTTGGTGGTGAAAAAGGGGTCGAAAACGCGCTCGATCCGTTCCGGCGGGATGCCCGGCCCGCTGTCGGCGACGATCAGGTCGACCGCGGGGCGTTCCGGCCGGCATTGCCCGGGACGCGTCGGCGCTGCGCTGGCGGCCTCGGCGCGGATGACCAGCTCGCCGGCGTCGCCGATGGCATCGAAGGCGTTGACCACCAGATTGAGCACGACCTGTTGCAGACGCGGCCGGTCGGCCAGCACGGTCAGGTGGTCGGCGATGTCGACGCGCACCTCGGTGCCGGCCGGACGCCGCGATTTCAGGAAGCGCAGGGTCTCGTCGACCAGATCGGCCAGCCGGACCGGCGCCGGTTTGAATTCGCGGTCGCCGGCGTAATCGAGCAGCGCGCGCACGATGCCGCGCGCGCGCAGGGTTTCGGCGTCGATGTCCTCGACCAGTTGCCGGTGAAAGTCCGTGACCGGGGAAACGCCGGTGGCGGCGAAGGCCGGGTCCTCCCTGAGGATCTGGGCCGACGATGAGATGTTGGAAAGCGGGTTGTTCAGTTCATGGGCGACGCCGGACAGCAGGGTGCCGAGCGAGGCCAGCTTTTCCGCGCGCACCAGGGTGTGCTGGCGCCGCTCCAGCTCATCGAGCACGTGGTTGAAGGCCGCCGCCAGCGACACCAGCTCCCGCTCCGGGCTGTCCAGCGCCAGCCGCGCGAGCTGACCGTCGGCGACAGCTTCCATGCGCGTCTCCATCGCCTTGAGCGGCGCGGCGATCCGGCGCGCCAGCGCGAACCCGGTCAGCGCCAGCAGGATCGCGACCACGCCCAGCGAGGCCAGCAGCGCGCGTCGATGCCCTGCCAGGGCGGCGTTGAGCGATTCGCGTTCGAGCGCGGACAGGCGCTCGCCGACCGTGACCAGACGATTGCCGAGCACGCGCACCGCCTCGGCCCGCGATTCCTCGTCCGGTTGCCCGACATGCGCCGCCATCGCGTCGAGATAGCGGCCAAGGTCCGCGCGCAAGCCGGCGGCAGCGCCGGCGCCGGCCAGGCTGTCGAGGGCATTGGCGTCGCGCGCCAGCAGCTCGCGGGCGCGGGCGGCGTAGCGGGCGTGGTCTTCCAGGTCGCGCGCCTGGCGGTACAGCAGATGGTTTTTCTCGAACCGGCGCATCTCCAGGGTCGCGTCGACCAATTCGGCGACCTTGCTGCCCTCGCGCGCCTTGTCGGCGATCCGGTCGAGCTCGATCAGCGCCACCGCCGACAAGCCGACGATGAGCAGGGCCAGCGCGAGGTAGACGAGAACGATCTTGGCTTGCAGGGAATGCATCGGATGGAGTGTAACAGGGGTGTTGCATCATGCAATACCCTGGCCCAGAGCATTTTTGACGGTTTGTTTATTAACAATGACTTGGGAGAAACATCCGGCCTGGCACGGTTGCTGCTATAGGCAACAATCCTTTATTTCCGGTGCTGGTCATGCCCGACTCGTCGCAACGAACTCCACCACGAACCGTTCAACGCACCCTGCTCGCCGAACGTCTGCGCAGCGCCCGCTGGCTGGGCTGGGAAAGCCCGGATCACGCGGCCGGGACGATGGCCCAGGCGACGCCGGTCCGGTCGTGGTCGTGGTCCTGGATCTGGTCCTGGCGTCCGCGCCGAGCCCGCGTCGCCGGATGAAACGCCGCGTGGTCGTGGCCTTGCGGCCGGTTTCTCCGGTCGAACGCCTGCTGGCGGTGGGCGCGGCGCTGTGCCGGCGTCTGGACGCCGAGCTCGAAGTCCTGATCGATCCCGCCGGCATGGATGAGCCAGCGGTCGAAACCCGGCTGGCCGGACTCGAACGCGATGGCCTGACCTGCCACCTGACGCCGGCCGCCGACCTGAGTGCGCGCGTGGTGGTCGAACACGCGCGTCGCCACGAATGCGTGACCACCGTCGTGGTCGGCAATCCGGCTGCCTGGTCGGCCGATGGCGGCGACCCCTGGGCCCGGCTCGAATGCCCGCTGGTGGCGGCATCCGACCACCCCGACTTCCCTGAAAAAAAGTAGTGTCCCAATGAACAAGTTCGCGCGTTTCCTTCCGTTCCTGCGCTGGTTTCCGATGTCCGGCGACAGCGTCAAGGCCGACTTCATGGCCGGCATCACCGTCGCCCTGGTGCTGATCCCGCAATCCATGGCCTACGCGCAACTGGCCGGCCTGCCCGCCTATTACGGCCTGTACGCGGCCTTCCTGCCGGTCGCGGTGGCCGCCCTGTGGGGTTCCTCGCACCAGCTCGGCACCGGCCCGGTGGCGGTGGTCTCGCTGCTGACGGCATCCAGCCTGGCGACGCTGGCGGCGCCCGGCTCGGAAACCTTCGTCGCGCTGGCGATCCTGCTCGCGCTCCTGGTCGGCGTCATCCAGTTGCTGCTGGGCGTGTTCAAGCTGGGCGTCATCGTCAATTTCCTGTCGCATCCGGTCATCGTCGGCTTCACCAATGCCGCCGCCATCATCATCGCGCTGTCGCAGGTGTCCAAGCTGTTCGGCGTGCCGATGGGACGCAGCGAGCATTTCATCGACGACATCCTCGGCGTCCTCGGCCTGATCGGGGATACCCATCCACCCACCCTGGTCATGGGCGCGCTCGCCATCGCGATCATGTCGGGCCTGCGTCGCTATCGCCCGCGCTGGCCCGGCGTGCTGGTCGCGGTGCTGGTGACCACCGTGGCGTCCTGGCTGCTCGACTTCGAGCGTGGTCTCGGCGGCGCCGTGGTCGGCGCCATTCCCCAGGGCCTGCCGGCGCCAAGCCTGCCGACCTGGGAGTCCGCCAATCTCGGCATGCTGCTGCCGACGGCCCTGGTGATCTCGCTGGTCGGATTCATGGAGGCGATTTCCATCGCCAAGGCGATCGCGGCCAAGACCCGCCAGCGGCTGGACCCCAATCAGGAGCTGATCGGGCAGGGCCTGTCCAACCTGGTCGGCGCGATGACCCAGGCATTCCCGGTATCCGGTTCGTTTTCGCGCTCGGCGGTGAACATGAACGCCGGCGCCCGCACCGGCCTGAGCTCGGTGTTCACCGCGCTGTTCGTGATGCTGACGCTGCTGTTCCTGACGCCGTTGCTGTACCACCTGCCGCAGGCGGTGCTGGCCGCGATCATCATCATGGCGGTCATGGGTCTGGTGAATTTCGCCGCGATCCGCCACGCCTGGCAGGCCAACCGCCACGATGGCGCCGCCTCCGTGGTCACCTTCGTCGCCACGCTGGCGTTCGCGCCGCACCTGGACAACGGCATCCTGGTCGGCGCCGGACTGGCGCTGCTGCTGTTCCTGCTGCGCACCATGAAGCCGCGGGTCGCCCGGCTCGGACGCTACAAGGACGGCACCCTGCGCGACGTACGCGTGAACCCGGATCTGCCGACCAGCGAACACGTGGTGGCGATGCGCTTCGACGGCCAGCTTTATTTCGCCAACGTCGCCTATTTCGAGGACACCGTGCTGGAAGCCCTGGCCGACCAGCCGAAGGCCCGTTTCATGCTCATCGTCGGCGACGGCATCAACCAGCTCGACGCCTCCGGCGAGGAGGTCGTCCACCATCTGGTCGAGCGCCTGCGCGGCAACGGCGTCGAGCTGGTGTTCTCGGGGCTCAAGAAACAGGTGCTGGACGTCATGCGCGCCACCCACCTGTTCGAACTGATCGGCCAGGACAACATCTTCGCCACCGAGGATCAGGCCCTGGCCGCGATCTACGAACGCCTGGGCGAGGCCGCCGACGACGACCTGTTCTGCCGGGTGAAGCCGGCATGAGGACGACGTTCCCGACGTTTCTATTCGTCGCCGCGCCGGGCGGCGGCGGTCAGCCAGTCCGGCGGTTCGTGGCCATCGGCGTTGTCGATGATGTACTGGCGGATCAACCGGCGCACCACCTGCGAGGGCGTCAGATCCTTGCGCGCGCAGATTTCCTCGAACAACTGCTTCTTCCTGGGATCGATGAGCACGGTCAGGCGGGCGGTACGGTTTTCCATGACGGGACACGCGTGGCAGTGATTTTGATGTTAATGATATTAACATTGTGTTCCACATGGGTGATTTCTAGAATCGCATGCAATCCATTCGGTGATGGCCATCGTGTTTCCCTCTGGGTTTCCCACAGTGTTTCCCCCTGATTCCACGCCCGTCGAATTCGCCTGGGCGGGCGTGCTGTTCTGGCTGGCGCTCGCCGCCGCCGCGCCGTTCCTGCGCCGCGCGCGCGGCCTGTTGGCGTTGGCGCCGGCCCTGTGCGCGCTCGGCGCGCTGGCGATGGCCGCGATCGGCCTGGCCGGACTGCTGGCGCCGGCCTCGGCCATCGTGCTGCCGTTCGGCCTGCCCGACCTGCCCTTCCATCTGCGCCTGGACGCGCTGTCCGGTCTCTTCCTGCTGTTGCTGGGCGCGGCCGGCTTCGGCGTCAGCCTATACGCCACCGGCTATTTCCGGCACATGGAAACCGGCGCGCTGGCGATGGTGATGCTCTGGTATCCGTTGTTCCTGGCCGGCATGGCCATGGTCATCCTGGCCGACGATGCCTATGCCTTCATGGTCGCCTGGGAGGTGATGGCGCTGGCCTCCTATTTCCTGGTGACCACCGACCACGCCATTCCCGACATCCGCCGTGCCGGTTTTCTCTATCTGCTGATCGCGCATATCGGCGCGGTCGCCCTGCTGCTGGCGTTCGGCGTGCTTCAGGGCGGCGCCGTCGGCGAGATGGAGGCGTACACCTTCGCCGCCATGCGCGACGCCGAGCAGGCGCCGTTCTGGGCTTCGGTCGCGTTCCTGCTGGCGTTGTTCGGGTTCGGCGCCAAGGCCGGCCTGGTGCCCATGCACGTGTGGCTGCCGGAAGCGCATCCGGCGGCGCCATCGCCGGTGTCGGCGCTGATGTCCGGGGTGATGCTGAAGACCGCCATCTACGGCCTGCTGCGCGTCAGCTTCGACCTGCTCAACGTCCAGCCCGGCTGGTGGGGCACGCTGGCGCTGGCGCTGGGACTGGTCACCGCCCTTTACGGCGTCATCTTCGCCGCCGTGCAGTCGGACATGAAACGGTTGCTGGCGTGGTCGTCGATCGAGAACATCGGCATCATCGTCGCCGGCTTCGGCCTGACCCTGATCTTTCATGCCGACGGCAAGGGCGCGCTGGCGGCGCTGACCCTGACCGCGCTGCTCTACCACGCGCTCAACCACGCCTTCTTCAAGGGCCTGCTGTTCGCCGGCGCCGGCGCGGTCCTGCACGCCACCGGCGAACGGCGCATGGGCTTTCTCGGCGGCATGATCCGGTTCATGCCATGGACCGCCTGGCTGACCCTGATCGGCGCGCTCGCCATCGCCGGCCTGCCGCCGCTCAACGGTTTCGTCTCCGAATGGCTGTTGTTGCAGGCCTTCCTGCTGACGCCAGGCCTGAGCCAGCCCTACCTGAACATGGTCATCCCGGTCGCCGCCGCCGCCGTGGCCCTGGCCGCCGCGCTGGCCGCCTACGTGATGGTCAAGTTCTTCGGCGTCGTCTTCCTCGGCCAGCCGCGCGCGCCGATCCCCGGGCAACTCCACGAGGCCGGCTGGCCGGAACGGCTGGGCATGCTCTGGTTGGCCGCCGGCTGCGTGCTGCTGGGTCTGTTTCCGCCCCAGGTCATCGCGCTGCTGGCGCCGGTGACGCGGTTGCTGACCAACCAGACCCTGGTCAACGACGCCGGCGGCGCGGCCGGCTGGTTGCTGCTGGCGCCGGTTTCCTCGGAGCGCGCCAGTTACGCGCCGCTGATCTTCCTGCTGGTGGTTCTGGTCGTGCTGCTGCTGGTGTTCGTCTGGGTACGACGTGTCCATCACGGCCGGGCTCGCCGGGCCGATCCCTGGGACTGCGGCTTCCCGGAACAGGACGCGCGCATGCAGGACAGCGCCGAGGGTTTCGGTCAGCCGATCCGTCAGATCTTCGACGGCTTCATGCGCGTGGAGCGGGAAACCCCGGACCCGTTCGACCCACATCCGCAATACCGGGGCGACAGTCGCGACAAGCTCTGGCTGCTGCTGTATCAGCCGATCGCCGATCTCGCCGCCCGGCTTTCCGCGCTGGTCGGCCGGCTCCAGCATGGCCGTATCCAGTGGTACCTGATCTACAGCTTCGTCACCCTGATCTTCCTGCTCGTCTTCGTGACACGGTGAACCCATGACCACCGGCATCCTTCTGCAAATCACCCAGACCCTGCTGGCCATCCTGCTGGCGCCGCTGCTGATGGGCTGGGTCAACCAGTGCCGCGCCTGGTTGCAGGGCCGCGCCGCGCCGCCGATCACCCAGCCTTACCGGGTACTGCGCAAGCTGTTCCACAAGGACGCGGTGATCGCCCACGACGCCAGCCCGCTGTTCCGCTTCGCGCCCTACATGATCTTCGCCTGCATGGCGCTGGCCGCCGGCATCGTGCCGACCCTGGCCAACGATCTGCCATTCTCGCCGGCCGCCGACGTCATCGCGCTGGTCGGCATCTTCGCGCTGGCGCGAGTGTTCCTGGCGCTGGCGGCGATGGATATCGGCACTTCGTTCGGCAGCCTCGGCGCGCGCCGGGAAATGCTGGTGTCGTTCCTGGCCGAGCCGGCCCTGCTGATGGTGTTCTTCACCGCCAGCCTGATCTCGCGCTCGACCGAGCTGCCGGTGATCGTCGAGGCCCTCGCGCACAAGGAATTCGTGATCTACCCGAGCCTGGCCTTCGCGGCGGTGGCGTTCTGGATGGTGTCGACGGCGGAAAACGCGCGCATTCCCATCGACAACCCGACCACCCACCTGGAGCTGACCATGATCCACGAGGCCATGATCCTGGAATATTCCGCCCGCCATCTGGCCCTGATCGAGTGGGCGGTGGCGCTCAAGCTGTTCACCTATTCCGCGCTCGGCATCGCCCTGTTCGTGCCCTGGGGCATCGCCCCGGCCGGCGACCTGGCGGCCTTGCCGCTGGCGCTGCTGGCGCTGGTCGCGAAGATGGCCGTCGGCGGCGCCGGCCTGTCCCTGCTGGAGGCTGTTTCCGCCAAGGTCCGCCTGTTCCGCGCGCCGGAGTTCCTGGGCACCGCCTTCCTGCTGGCGGTGCTGGGCATGCTCACCCATTTCCTGCTGGAGGTCTGAGATGACGGAGATGGATACGGCCCTGACCTACCCCCTGCAAGTGGTCAACCTGCTGGCGGCGCTGCTGCTGCTGATCTCGTTCGCGATGCTCTCGCAGCGCCGCGTCGTCGGCCTGATCACGCTGTTCGCCTGGCAGGGCGCGGCGCTGGCGCTGTCGACGGCGATCGTGGCCTGGTCGACCGGCCAGCACCATCTGTACTACTCGGCGGCGCTGACGCTGGCGCTCAAGGTCATCGCCATGCCCTGGTTCTTCTACCGGCTGGTGCGCAGGCTGGACGTCGACCGCGACGTCGAGCCGATGATCAACATCCCGACCACCATGCTGATCGGCATCGCGCTGGTGATCTTCGCGTTCAACCTGGCGACGCCGATCTCGCAGATGGCCGGCACGGTCACCCGCGCGACCCTGGGCATCGCCATGGCCAGCGTGCTGCTGGCCTTCCTGATGATGATCACGCGCGCCAAGGCGATCCCTCAGGTGATCGGCTTCCTGGCCATGGAAAACGGCCTGTTCTTCGCCGCCACCAGCGCCACCTACGGCATGCCGCTGGTGGTCGAGCTGGGCGTGGCGCTGGACGTCATGGTCGCCGTGTTCGTGCTCGGCATCTTCTTTTTCCAGATCCGCGAGACCTTCGATTCGCTGGACCTGAAACACATGGAAAAACTGAAGGAAAAATGATTCCCGATCGCCATCCACACCATTATTCGTCGCCGATCGCGTTTCCCCCCGGGGGGAAGTCAGTTCCTTCGGATCGGCCGGGCGGAACTGAGATGAAACAGCCCCCTTGCTCGCCAAGCTCGTTTCCCCCCAAGGGGGAAGTCAGTTCCTTCGGATCGGCCGGGCGGAACTGACATGGAACTCTACTGGGTACTCGGAATTCCGCTGGCCGGCGGTCTGTTCCTGGCGCTGTGGGGAAGCCGCGAGCACGCGCCGGAGATCAACGCCCTGTTCAGTCTGCTGACGCTGATCGCGGCCGGCCTGCTGACCGCGCGCATCGTCGAGGAAGGCCCGATCATGGTCGCCGACGGCTGGTTCTTCATCGATTCCTTCAACGTCTTCCTGGTCGCGCTGACCGCCTTCGTGGCCTTCACCACGGCGCTGTTCTCGCGCCCGTACATGCGCATCGAGCGCGAGCACGGCCGCCTGACCGCGACGCGTCTGCGGCTGTATCACAGCAGTTACCAGATCTTCATCGCCGCCATGTTGCTGGCGTTGACCACCAACAACATGGGCATCCTGTGGGTGTCGATGGAAGGCGCCACCCTGGCGACCGTGCTGCTGGTCTCGCTGTACCGCACGCCGGCCTCGCTGGAAGCGGCCTGGAAATACTTCATCCTGTGCGGCGTCGGCATCGCTCAGGCGCTGTTCGGCACCATCCTGCTCTACTTCGCGGCCGAGAAGATCCTCGGTTCCGGCGGCACCGCGCTGCTGTGGACGCACCTGAACGGCGTCAAGGAACAGCTCGAACCGACCGTGCTGCAACTGGCCTTCGTGTTCCTGCTGGTCGGCTATGGCACCAAGGTCGGCCTGGCGCCGCTGCACAACTGGCTGCCGGATGCCCACGCCGAGGGTCCGACGCCGATTTCCGCCGTGCTCTCCGGACTGTTGCTCAACGTCGCCCTGTACGCCGTGATGCGCTCCAAGGTGCTGGTGGATGGCGCGCTCGGCACCGGCGATGGCAACGGCATGGCCGGCAACCTGATGATGGGCTTCGGCCTGCTGTCGGTGGTGGTGGCGGCCTTCCTGATCAAGCGCCAGACCGACGTCAAGCGCATGTTCGCGTACTCCTCCATCGAGCACATGGGCCTGGTCACCTTCGCCTTCGGCATGGGTGGCGCGGTCGCCAGCTTCGCCGGCCTGCTGCACATGACCATGCATTCCCTGACCAAGTCCGCCATCTTCTTCGCGGTCGGCCACGCCACCCAGAGCGCCGGCACCCAGGCCATGGACGGCATCCGTGGCCTGATCAGGACCAACCCGACCATCGGCTGGGGGCTGATGCTGGGCACCATCGCCATCCTCGGCGTGCCGCCGTTCGGCGTGTTCGCCAGCGAGTTCCTGATCATCACCACGGCGATGCACCAGCACCCCTGGGCGACGCCTTTCCTGCTGATCGCGCTGGGCGTCGCCTTCGCCTCGATCTTCGGCAAGGTCCAGCCGATGGTGTTCGGCGAGACCACCCTGCCCCGGCTGCCATACCAGCCGGCCCTGATGCCGGTATTCATCCATCTCGGCCTGGTGCTGATGCTGGGGCTGTTCGTGCCGCCCTATCTGGCGGACTGGTACCGCCAGGCCGCCGCCTTGCTGGGGGGTTGACATGCCGAACCAGACATCCGCTTCCACCGAGGCCATCCGGCGTCGACGCCTGAGCGCCGAAGCGCTGCCCGAATTCGCCCGCGAGGTGAAGGATGCGGGTGGCCAGTTGATCGCGCTGTGGGGGTCGGACGACCGCCATCTGGACGCGGGCTTCGCCGTGCACGCTGCTTTCCTGACCGGCGCCGGGCTGGTCTGGGTCGACGCCGCGCTGGCCGCCGACGATCCCGTCCATCCCGACCTGGCGGCGATTTTTCCGCAGGCCGGGCGCATGCAGCGCGCCACCTTCGATCTTCTGGGAATCCGCGCGGCGGGCGCGGTGGATACCCGGAAATGGCTGCGCCACAACGCCTGGTCGGAAAACCACTACCCGTTGCGCAAGGATTTTGTTTGGCAAGTCGCGGGGGCAGAGGCGTCACCACTTGCCACTCACCACTCGCCACTCCCTCAGGTAGACGGCTACCCCTTCATCCGGGTGGAAGGCGACGGCGTCCATGAAATTCCGGTCGGCCCCATCCATGCCGGCACCATCGAACCGGGCCATTTCCGTTTCTCGATCATTGGCGACCGCATCCTCAAGCTGGAGGAGCGCCTGGGCTACACCCATCAGGGCGTGGAAAAGCGCTTCGAAGGGCTCGACCCCGACCAGGGCGCCCGGCTCGCCGGCCGGGTTTCCGGCGACAGCCATTCCGCCTTCACCTGGGCCTACTGCATGGCCGTGGAAACCGCCACGGCGACGCCGGTGCCGGAGCGCGCCCTCTGGCTGCGCGCGCTGTTCCTGGAAATCGAGCGCGTTGCCAACCATCTCGGCGACCTCGGCTATCTCGGCAACGATGTCGCCCTGGCCTTCGGCTTCATGCAGTTCTGGCGCCTCAAGGAAGACTGGCTGCGCCTGTGCGCGCGGCTATTCGGCCACCGCTACCTGTTCGACCGGATCGTGCCCGGCGGCGTCGCCGTCGATCTCGATGCCGCCGGTGGCGCGGAACTGGCCGTGCTGGCCGAGCGCATGGCCGGAGAGGTCCGGGAACTGAAGGCCATTTACGACGAACACGCCGGCTTGCAGGATCGCTTCGCCAACACCGGCATCGTCAGGCCGGAACTGGCCGCGCGCCTGGGTCTGACCGGCCTGGCCGGACGCGCCAGCGCCCAGGCCTGGGACGCGCGCGCGCAGTTCCCGATCCGCCCCTACGACCAGCTCGACGTCAACATGGCCACCGCCCGGCGCGGCGACGTGCTGGCGCGCGCGGAGGTCCGTTTCGCCGAGATTTTCGAATCCCTGCGCCTGATCCGCGACATCCTGGCGCGGCTGCCCGACGGGCCGATCCGGGTAAAACTGGCGCCGACCAGCGGGCCAGCGGAAGGGCTCGGCTGGGTGGAAGGCTGGCGCGGCGAAGTGCTGGTCGCGCTACGCCTGAACGCCGACGGCAGACTCGACCGCGCGCATCCGCACGACCCATCCTGGCGCGCCTGGCCGTTACTGGAGGTGGGCGTGCTCGGCAACATCGTTCCCGATTTCCCGCTCATCAACAAATCCTTCAACCTGAGCTACAGCGGACAGGATCTCTGAGCCCCCACTCTCCACTCTCCACTCTCCACTCCCTACTCCCTACCACGCCCCCATGGCCACCCACCTCCTCCTCCGGAAAATCCTCAAGACCGGCATCGTTTCCGAGCCGGCGCCCGCCGCCGATCCCGACCAGCGCGTCCGGGAACAGGCGCTGCACGCGGAAATCCTCAAGGTGTTCGGCCAGGCGGTCGCGATCCGTCATGTCGACGCCGGTTCCTGCAATGGCTGCGAGCTGGAAATCCATGCCCTCAACGGCCCCCACTACAACATCGAGGGCCTGGGCGTGAAGTTCGCGGCCAGCCCCCGGCATGTCGACGTGCTGCTGGTGACCGGGCCGGTGTCCCGTCACCTGGAGACGGCGCTGAAACGCACTTACGAGGCGACACCGGAACCGAAATGGGTGGTGGCGATGGGCGATTGCGGATGTGGTCGTGGCGAGATCGGCGGCCTGTTCGGCCCCGGCTACGCCACCGTCGGCAGGGTCGCCGAGGTGATTCCGGTGGATGTCGAGGTGCCCGGTTGCCCGCCCACGCCCACCGCGCTGTTGCAGGGCATTCTGGCGGCGGTCGGCGGCGTCGGGAAATAACCCCGGGATAGAAAGGAAACGGCCGCGTGGGCGGCCGTTTCGTCACGCGCGGCGGGATCGCCGCGATCATGCGCCGGATCAGTCGGCGTACAGCTTTTCCATGCGTTCGTGTTTTTCCTGGGCCTCGATCGACAGTTCCGCGGTCGGCCGCGCCAGCAGGCGGGGCAGGCCGATCGGCTCGCCGGTTTCCAGGCAGTAGCCGTATTCGCCTTCCTCGATGCGCGCCAGCGAAGCGTTGATCTTCTTGAGCAGCTTGCGCTCACGATCGCGCACGCGCTGTTCAAGCAGGTTCTCTTCCTCGACCGTGGCGCGGTCGTTGGGGTCGGCGAAGACCTCGTTCTCCTTCAGGTGCTCGCCGGTTTCGCGGGCGTTTTCCAGGATTTCGTCGCGCATCGCGATCAGCTTGGCCTTGAAATAGGCGAGCTGGGCATCGTTCATGTAGTCGGCTTCGGCCATCGCCAGCAATTCGCTATCGGTGCTGGGCATGCCGGTGAATTTCTTGCCAGTGGTCTTGGCGGCGGCCTTGGCCGGGGCGGGAGCTTGCGTCTTGGCTTGCGGTTTCATGGTCTTGGTGGTGGGTTGATCGGTTGCCTTCCGGGCTGTCGCCGTCTGGGGCGCGGTGGATTTCGCGGACTTTTCGGCGGGCTTCGTGGGTTTCGGCGTGGTTTTCAAGGAGGGCTTCGCCGCGGTCTTGGCCGGAGCGGTCGGCTTGGCCGGCGGACTCGTCTCCTTGGCGGCCTTGCCGGTTCCGGTCCGGGTCGGTTTGCCCGGGTCTTTCGTCGCGCTCTTGCTCACTGATTTCGAGCTTGCTGTTGCCACGATCGATTCCTCCGTCGTTGACGCCGCACGCAAAAAATTAGCGGCGGATTATGCCACGTTCAGCCCAGGTAAATACCCAGAGGGTCATTCGGGTCGATTCCGTCCATGAACGGCTTGCGGCGTTCGCTGTGGGTGACCTGATACATGCAGCCCATCCAGTTGCCGATCACAGCTTCGGCGGTATCGTGCCAGGTGTTGTCCAGATGCGGCGCGACTAGGGTCTCCGGGAACTCCGGCGCAGGTTCGCCACGCCCGGCCGCGGCCAGCAGACGGTCGCGCCATTCCAGCAGGATGGCCTGTTCGCGCGGGCGCAAGTAATTGTCCGGAAACGGCGGGAAAGTCGGCAGCCGGCCCTGGGCGTGCAGCAGCGCGTCGCGCTTGTATTCCTTGAGCAGGGAAATGGTGTCGTACTCCGGGTGGCCCTGGAAGAACACCATGCGCAGGCCGTCGTGGCTGGTCGCGAGATGCACGCCGACCTCCTCGCTTTCGACCAGCACGCGCAGGCCGGCGGCCTCGAACTGGGCGCGCGAGACGTCGTTCCAGCGCGAATGCGGCACATCGAAGCGGGTATTGACGTCGGCCACCAGCGGATGCCGGCTGTCCAGTACCCGGTGCGAATACACGCCCCAGCGCTTGACCGGCTGACGGACGCGCGGCTGGCCGTGGCGGAAGTGCATGACCGCGTGCGTGGCCAGGCAGGACAACAGCGTGGTGGTGACGTTCTCCCAGGCCCATTCGATGACTTCGCCGAGCGGCTCCCAGAACGGCTCCTTCGACAGATCCTCGCCGGTGACGTTGGCGCCGGTGATGATCAGGGCATCGAGCCCGTCCTCGCGAATCCGCGCGAACGGTTCGTAATAGCGATCGATGTGCGCGCGCGCCTTGTCGCCGCGCGGCAGCGCGTCAAGCGTGAACGGGTGCACGTAGAACTGGGCGATCGGGTTGCTTTCGCCAACCAGCCGGAAAAACTGGCGCTCGGTCGCCTCCAGGGCGGCGTCCGGCATCATGTTCAGCAGGCCGATATGGAGTTCGCGGATGTCCTGGCGCGCCGCGCGCTCTTCCGGCAGCACGATGGTGGTGCCGGCCGCCTTCAGGCGTTGCAGGGTGGGCAGGTCGTTGTGGGCGACGATGGGCATGAAACTCTCCGGATGGGCGGATTCGTCAAGGCGGCAATGCTACCGGCATGCCGGCGCGACGCCCATCCGCCGGCGCGTCACCGGTACGGACCGCAGCCGACGAAAGGTAGGGATTGCACGACGAACGGTGTCGCGTTACCGTGCGCGCTCCACATCCCTAATGGAGTTCCCGATGCGCGCGCCCTCCCGCTCCTTGCTGTTCCTCGGTGCCATGCTGGCTTCCGGCGCCGCCCTCGCCCAGCAACCGCCCGGCTGGCAGATCGGCTGGGGGGTCGCGGCGGTGCCGCTGAGTCCCTGGGCCAGCGCGCTGATCGCGGTGCTGCTGGCCATCGCCGCCTATGCGTTCATGAAGCGTCGCGCGCGCGACGGCTTCATGGTCCTGCTCGGTGGCGCGCTCGCGGCCGGTCTGCTGGTCGACGCCGGCCAACTGGCCCGCGCGGTCGGTTACGACTTCACCATCGAAAGCAGTTCGGGCACGCAGTTCGTCAGTTGCGGGCTGCTCCAACCCGGTGCCGCCGGCTTGGCGAACGCGCATGCGCAGGAAGTGCTCGGACCGGTGGTGGGCACCGACGTGACCACCACCATCAACGCGGTGACGCCGGTCAACTGGGGTGGGATGACACCGCCGCCGCTGACCGGTGACGGCGTCTGCGTGCCGGGCCTGAAGCTGTCGCCGGGTCAGAGCTGTGTGTTGCCCTGTGATAGCGGCCAGGAAGTCTGACCTTCCATCACCCTCGAATGCCGGCGCTAGCCGGCATTTTCATTTCTGGCGGGCGATGGCGGCTTCGATCAGCGCCAGGAAATCCGCCTCGCCGCGTACCCGCGCCACTTCCTCCGAAGTCACGGTATAACCGTGCGGGCCAGCGATCGCCTGGTAGCGCGGCACGCGCGAATGGAACAGGCGCGGGAAGATCCAGCGGGTGAAATCGTCCGGTTCGATCTGGGCGACGAATTCGACGCCCTTCTCGGCCATGTAGACCGGCAGATGCTCGGCCAGGAAGGCGGGCCGGTAGTAGAGCGGCTTGGGATCGCTCTGCGCGCGCCGGATCAGGGTGTCTTCCTCGTCGCGGGTGGTCACCTGGATGTACAGGATCAGCGTGTGCTCGGCGAGCAGGTCGATGACGCCATCGTCGTCCAGTTCGCACAGGCTGCCACCGACGTCGTTGACGAAGTGGTGGTAGCCGTAGATTTCCCGGGCCTTGCGGATGAACTCCGGAACATCCTTCATGGCCGCGATCTCGGCCTCCCGGTACAACGCCTGGCGACGGCTGAATTCGGCCAGTGCCAAGCCGTCGAAATCCGGGTTGCCGAGCTTGCCGACGAAGGACATGACCGGCCCCAGATCCTGGATCTTGATGTTGTTGCGGATGTCGATCCAGTCGTTGCGCAACAGCTCGCGCAGGAACGGCACGCGCATCGCCTGCTGCTTGATCAGATCGAGGATCGGTTCGTCCAGATAGCGGGTGCCGATGCGGTAATCGCCGGAATAATGGAACCAGTCATGCCGGCGCAGCAGGCTGGAGATGTAGGTCTTGCCGACGCCGGACATGCCCAGCAGGGTGATGCGCTTGGTCGGCCAGGCGCGAAACGATTCGGGCGTGAATTTCATCGGCGCGATCCGCGTGTGGTCTGTGAAGGGACAGCGAGTTTACCCGCCCGCGCGCCACTCGTCGGCACCCGGACATTCGCATCCATGCATCACTGCTTGCATTTGAGAATTGTTCTCAGTAGTATCGCGCCCATGAATCCGATCCCGTGCCCCACCCGACCCCAGGAATCCAGCCCGACCGCGCCGCGACCGGTGGCGATCGACGCCAGGTCGTTGTTCGGGCGGCAGCCGGTGGTGATGATCGAGCATGCCGGCGAGCGCTACCTGTTGCGCGTGACCCGCAACGGCAAGCTGATCCTGACCAAGTGATCCGGACCCGGTAATACCCGCCGCCTCGCGCGGCAGCGCCAGCCAGGGGGCCTCTCCGCCCCGGTAGCCAGCCAGAGAACCCGTTTTCCCAGGCCCTTACCGCGAGGAGATATCCATGCGCGCAAACGTTGTACCCGCCTATCCGCCGGCCGCCGGCGTGTCCGGTCAGCCGTCGCCCGCCTCGATGACCCTGGCGGTCGGCGGCATGGACCATCTGCTGCGCTATCTGCTGACCGGCTGCGCGCATTCCAGTCACGTCGCCGCCCGGTTGTTCTCGACCCTGTCCGAACACCGCGATCTCGACGCCGAAACCCGCGACCTGTGCGACCACCTGTGCCAGGCGCTGGAATCCGGCGCGCTGGCGAGGAACTGAGCATGTGCGCGTCCACGCCTCCCTCCGGCCTGCTCGGCCGCCTGATCCGCGCCTCGATCGCCGGCGCCGATCCGATGTCGGCCGTCGAAACCACCACCGGCCCCGTCGAGACCACGCCGGTCGCCGACCCCAAGCCCGCCGGCCCACGCCGACGGCGCAAGCTCTGGGAGCTGGAAGAGAAATATCACTGCCCGGTGGTGGGCACCTGCCTGAGCATCGAGGAAATCAAGAAGATCGCGCGCAAGAACGGCTTCGCCGGCCACGCCTTCGACGAATACCGGTTGCACGTCGAGGCGGTCTCGGTGTCCTGCGCGCGCAATCCCGCCTCCGAAGCCATGCAGCGCCTGCTCGACCGCAAGTTCAACCTCGCCATCACCCGCTTCGAGCGCGCCCGCGCCGACGCCGAGGTGCTGGCGCTCTGGCGGGAGAGCCTGGAACGCGGCGAGGTGGCCGGCCCGATGTGGGCGACCCTGTCGCACAAGGCCGCCAGCCCCGCCACCCGTCACAAGGTCTATGCCGACGTGCACATGCTGTCGCACCAGGTCGGCGCCGGCCAGGCCGCCGACCTGCGCCGCCGTGAATGGCTGGAGCGCGAACGCGGGCAACTGCTCGCGGATGTCGCCGGGTTGCGCGAGGGCCAGCGCCGTCAGGCCGAATCGCTGCGCGAACTGGAACTGGCCCATACCGCCGCGCTGGAACAGAACGCGCATCTGGCGCCGCTGCTTCAACGCGTGCGCGAACTCGAATCCGGCCAGGCCATGGTCGCCATCGGCCAGCGCCTGATGCTGGCCGAGGTCCAGGCCGGCCGCGCGCGCGAACTGGAAAACCGCGTGCGCGCGCTGGAAGAACGGGTCGCCGTGCTGCGCGCCGACAAGGCCCGGCTTGCCCGGGAGCTGGAGGAAGTCAGCGGCGAACGCGACGCGCTCGAACGGCTGTGTCTGGTCGAAGCACCCGTGGCCGATTGCGTGGGCGATTGTTCGGCCTGCGCCGAGCCGCTGCGGGGCCGCTGCGTGCTCTGTGTCGGCGGTCGCGCGCCGTTGTTGCCCCAGTACCGCCAGCTCGCCGAGCGGCTAGGCGTGCGTCTGCTGCATCACGACGGCGGCCGCGAGGAAGCGTTGTCGCGCCTGCCCGACCTGCTCGCCGCCTCCGACGCGGTGATCTGTCCGACCGACTGCGTCGGCCATCTCGCCTATTACCAGCTCAAGAAACATTGCAAACAGACCGGCAAGCCGTGCCTGCTGCCCAAGAGCTCGGGCGTGGCCAGTTTCGCCGCCGCCCTGACCCGGCTGGCCGAAGGTCAGGCCGACCTTGCCGAAATCATTCCGGAAAGTCCCGGCAAATGACCGACCCCTCCCGCGCCAGCCCCGAGACGAAGACCGCGCCGGCAACCCCGGCCGTCGCGTCCATGCCAGCCCTGGCCAGCGAAACCCTGTTCGCCGGCCGCAAGGAAGTGGTGATCCGCCACGATGGCCATGACTATCGGTTGCGCATCACCCGCCAGAACAAACTGATTCTCACCAAATGATCCCGTACGCCGAATCACGCGCCGATTGGCGCGGCATCGCCGTGGTCGTCGCCATCCACGGCCTGATCCTGTTCGCCCTGTTGAGCATGGAGCCGGTGGCCAGGGCGATCGGCCTCCAGCAACCGCTGATGGCCAGCCTGATCTCACCGCCGGCGCCGGAACCCGAGGAAAAGCCGAAACCGCTGCCGCCCAAGCCGCGCGTGGAACCGCCACCGAAGCCGTTGCCGCCGCCACCCATCCTGAGCGCGCCGGAAGAAGCGCCGGCGCCGGTGGTGGTGGCGCCACCGCCGCCGGAACCGGCGCCGGTGCCGGTGGTGCTGCCGCCACCGACGCCCGCCCCGGAAAAACCGGTGACCGCCGCCGCGCCCCCGGCACCGCCGGCGGCACCGCGCCCGGAGCCGGTGCAACCGCCACGCTTCGATGCCGACTACCTGGACAACCCGGCGCCCGCCTACCCGGCGCTGTCCCGGCGCATGGGCGAGCAGGGCCGGGTGCTGCTGCGCGTCTACGTGCTTGCCGACGGCAATGCCGGCCAGGTCGAAATCCGCGAGTCGAGCGGTTACGAACGACTCGATCGCGCCGCCCGCGACACCGTCGCCCGCTGGCGATTCGTCCCCGCCCGCCAGGGCGACAAGGCGGTCGCCGGCTGGGTTCTGGTTCCCGTTTCATTCAGTCTGAGGAGTTGATTCACATGGAAGCGCAACAAACCCTGGGCTTCGCCCACTTCATCGCGCAGGCCGACGGCGTCGCGCATTTCCTGCTGGCGGTGCTGCTGGTGATGTCGGTGGCGACCTGGTACCTGATCGTCACCAAGGCGATTTCCAACTGGAAGATGCGCAAGCGCGCGCGCGACTTCCTGCGCCAGTTCTGGGACGCGCCGGACATGCCGGCGGTGGCCGGTTACCTGCGTCAGCACGGCGTCGGCGATCCGTTCTCGCATCTGACCCACCACGGCCTGCGCGCCGCCGAGCAGTACGCCAACAAGCATGGCAACCGTCTGATCGAAGCCGGCAGCGCCGATGAATTCCTGACCCGGGCGCTACGCCGGGCCATGGAGCAGGACACCGCGCGTCTGGAATACGGCCACACCGTGCTGGCCTCGGTGGCCTCCAGCGCGCCCTTCGTCGGTCTGTTCGGCACGGTCTGGGGCATCTATCACGCGCTGCTGGCGATCGGCCTGTCCGGACAGGGCACGCTCGACAAGGTCGCCGGCCCGGTCGGCGAGGCGCTGATCATGACCGCGATCGGCCTGGCCGTCGCGATTCCCGCCGTGCTCGCCTACAACGCCTTCTCGCGCGCCAACCGGCTGGTGTTGTCCGAACTGGACGGCTTCGCCCACGATCTGTTCGCGTTCATGTCCACCGGCAATCGCAGCGAGCCGACCACCCCCCGCGCCAACGCCAAGGTGGCCGTGCTCGCCGATGCCCAGCCGCGCGTCGCGGCGGGAGGCGCGTGATGGCGTTCGGCGGCCTGTCCAACGACCGCGGCGGCCAGCCGATGGCGGAAATCAACATGATTCCGCTGATCGACGTGATGCTGGTACTGCTGGTCATCTTCATCATCACCGCGCCGCTGCTCACGCACGCGGTCAAGATCGACCTGCCGCGCGCGTCCAGCGAAGTGAACACGCCCAAGCGCGAGAACATCCACCTGTCCATCGACGCCGCCGGCACCGTGTACTGGAACGGCGAGGCGGTCGAGGAAACCGCCTGGCGCGCGCGCATGGCCGAATCGGCGACGGTCGAACCGCAACCGGAACTGCACATCCGAGCCGACGGCGAACTCGCCTACAAGCGCGTGGTGACGGTGATGTCCGACGCCGCGCGCGCCGGCCTCACCCGCATCGGCTTCATCACCGACCCGCGCGAGACGCCCTGAGCATGAAGACCGCCGCCCGCGTGGCGGTCACGGAATCGTCATACGCCGGTAACGCGGGCCCGGCAGGATCGCGGGCTTGCCGGCCCCGCCGGGCCGCGGACCATCCACGACGATACCGCCATGACCTTCCACCCCAAGCCCCGCGCGCGCCGCGTACTGTCCATCCTGGCCCCGCTGGCCTTCGCCCTGGCCGCCAACGGCGCGGTCGCGCAGATGCGCATCACCGAGTACATGTATCAGGGCGCCAACGGCGAATTCATCGAATTCACCAACGTCGGCGCGCTGCCCATCGATCTGACCGGCTGGAGCTTCGACGACGACAGCCGGCTGGCTGGCACGTTCGGCCTGAGTGGCTTCGGCCTGGTGTTGCCGGGCGAATCGGTGATCCTGACCGAGGCCACCGCCGCCGACTTCCGGACCGCCTGGGGGCTGTGCGCCGGCGTCAAGATCCTCGGTGGTTCGAGCCAGGGTCTTGGCCGCAACGATGAAATCAATCTGTACGACGCCGACAACGCGCTGGTCGACCGGCTCACCTATGGCGACCAGACCTTCCCGGGCACCATCCGCACGCAAAACCGGAGCGGCTGGGTCAGCGCCGCCGGTCTTGGCGCCAACGACGCGGCGGCCTGGACCCTGGCCAGCGCCGCCGACGCCGAGAATTCGTTCACCTCGACCGGCGCCGACATCGCCAGCCCGGGCCGGAGTACGCGCGCGACGGTGGTGTTCGACGCCTGCGCGGCCGCGCCCGCCGGCTTTCCGACCATCGCGGCGGCGCCGACCACCACGCCCTATCTGAAGCTGGATGGCGTCGGCCACGGCAAGACCAGTGGCGTGCTCGGCGATCCGACCGATCCGGCGTCGACGCTGGGCATCGATTTCGTGGTCGGCGATACCGCAACCCCGGCCGTCGATCTGATCGTGACCGCCTCCAGCAGCGATCAGAGCGTGGTACCGGATGCCAACCTGATCCTGTCCGGCGCCGGCACCGACCGCAATCTGCGCATCACGCCGGCCGCGCCCGGCCGGACCATCGTCACGCTGACGGTCACCGATGGCGATGGCAATGCCAGCCACTTCTACGTGCTGCACGCGGTCTCGGCGGCTTCGTCGACGCCATCGTCGACACGCTTCCCGACCGGCGCCTGCGACGCCTCGACCGCGCTCGGCCTGGATGCCAGCCACATGCTGATCGCCAACGACGAGGACCAGCGCATCCGCCTGTACCGGCGCGACCAGTCCGGCCTGCATCTGGCCGATTTCGATTTCACCGGCGACCTCGGCCTGACCGACCTGTCCGGCGGCGTGGCGCGCGAGGTCGATATCGAAGCCTCGACCCGGGTCGGCGACCGGATCTACTGGCTCGGTTCGCACAGCAACGCCGCCTCCGGCGCCCTCCGGGTCAACCGCTATCGCCTGTTCGCCACGGATGTCTCCGGTTCCGGCGCCGCCAGCACGCTGGCCTATGCCGGCCGCTACGACGGCCTGCGCGCCGACCTGATCGCCTGGGACGCCAGCAACGGTCATGGCCTCGGCGCCGGTGCCCTGGGCCTGGCCGCGAGCGCGGCCGACGGCGTGATCCCGGAAACCGCCGACGGCTCCGGTTTCAACATCGAAGCCCTGGCCATGGCCCCGGACGGCACCACCGCCTATCTCGGCTTCCGCGCGCCGTTGCAGGACACCACCAACCGCGACCATGCCCTGATCGTGCCAGTCGCCAATTTCGCCGGCCTGATCGGCGCCGGCGGCACCAGCGGCGAAGCCGCGTTCGGCGCGCCCATCCGACTCGATCTGGGCGGCCGTGCCGTGCGCGCGCTGGAACGCGCCGACGACGGCCAGTACCTGATCCTGGCCGGGCCCACCGCGTCGGCCGGCGGCTTTGCCCTGTACGCCTGGGACGGCCATGCCGGCACGCCGGCGCAATTGCTGACCACCGACCTGTCGTTCGATGTCGATGGCGGCAGCTTCGAAGGCATCGTCGGTCCGCTCGCCTCGCTGGCACCCGGCGCCAACATCCAGCTGGTGGTCGACAACGGCGATTCCAGCTGGTATGGCGACGGCCTCTGCAAGGACGGCGGCGTGCCCGAACAACAGAAATTCCGGCTGGAAACCGTCCAGCTCGGCTACGACAACGGCGTCGATCCGGCGGTCCAGGCGCAGGTTCCCAACCCCTCGGGTGGCGGTAACGGTGATGGCAACGGCGACGGCACGCCGGACGCCGAACAGGCCAACGTCGTCTCGCTGCCGGGCACCGGCGCGAATTACGTGACGCTGGCCGCCGAGGCCGCCGACAACGGCGGCGCCATTCTGCCAATCGTCGAAATGCAAGCGATCGCGCTGCCCGGCGACGCCCCCGGTGATCTGGATTTTCCGTTCGGCGCCTTCCGCTTCCGCGTCCTCAACGCGCCGCCGGGCGGTACCGTCAACCTGGCCATGTACGTGCCGGCCGCGCCCGTCATCGCCGGGTATCACAAGCCGGACAGTAATGGTGTCTGGCAGGACATCGCGACCTCGATCACCCAGGCCGGCGACAAGCAGCGCATCACCTTCTCGCTCACCGACGGTGGCCCGTTCGACGCCGACGGCCTGGTCAACGGCCAGATCCTCGATCCGGGCGGCCCGGTCGCCGTCGCCGCCGACGCGCCCTCCGGCGGCCTCACCCCGGTACCGCTGCTGAGCGCGCCCGCGCTTGGCCTGCTCGCCGGCCTGCTCGGCCTGGCCGGACTCGGCGGACTGCGCCGGCGTCAGCCCTGAGCGCGCGGCGGCGCAAACCGCCGCTCCTCGTGTATCTTCGCGCTGTCCCGGTCGGGCGGCGCGGCGCGCCATGGCCCGGCCATGTCTGTCTTCACAAGGAATGACCATGCGTTACTGGCTGATGAAAAGCGAACCCTCCGAATTCAGCATCGACGATCTGCTGCGCGAGGGTTCGGTGGCCTGGTTCGGCGTTCGCAACTATCAGGCGCGCAATTTCATGCGTGATCAGATGCGGGTGGGCGACGGTGTGCTGTTCTATCACTCGTCGTGCGCCGAGCCGGGCATCGCCGGCCTGGCCGAAGTCAGCCGGGCGGCTTATCCGGACGAAACCCAGTTCGAGGTCGGCGGCAAGTATTTCGACGCCAAGGCAACGCGCGAAACCCCGCGCTGGTTCAACGTCGAGGTGAAGCCGGTGCGCAAGACCCGGCTGCTTTCGATCGGCGAGCTGCGCGGCTATCCAGAACTGGCATCGATGCGCATCCTGGCCAAGGGCAACCGGCTGTCGATCACGCCGGTCGATCCGGACGAGTGGACGTTCATCCTGAACAAGCTGGACGCCTGACGGCGCCACGATCGTGTTCGAACTGGCGCCGTATCTGGCGCTGTATCTGATCCTGGGCCTGGCCGCCGGCTTTTTCGCCGGCCTGCTCGGCGTCGGCGGCGGCCTGATCATGGTGCCGGTGCTGATCTCGCTGTTCGACCGGCAGGGTTTCGCGTCCGCCTACACCATCCATCTGGCGCTCGGCACCTCACTGGCGGTGATCGTGCTTACCGCCATCTCCAGCCTGCGCGCCCACCACGCGCACGGTGCCGTCGATTGGCCGACCGTGCGTCGGATCACGCCCGGCATCCTGGCCGGCACCCTGGCCGGCAGCATCGCCGCTGCCTGGTTGCCCGACCGCGGCCTCAAGCTGTTCTTCACCGTTTTCCTGTTCTACGCCGCCACCCAGATGCTGATCGGCTTCCGCCCGCCCCCCAGCCGGCAACTACCTGGCTGGCCGGGCATGACCGCCGCGGGCGGCGTCATCGGAATGGTGTCGAGCTGGGTCGGGATCGGCGGCGGCACCATGACGGTGCCCTTTCTGACCTGGTGCAACACCAGCCTGCACCGGGCCATCGGCACCTCTTCCGCGATCGGTCTGCCGATCGCGCTGGCCGGCACGCTCGGCTACATGCTCTCGGGTCAGGCCGTACCCGGCCTGCCCGCCGCCGGCATCGGTTTCGTCTACCTGCCGGCGCTCGCCGCCATCGCCGTCGGCAGCTGGTTGACCGCGCCGGTCGGCGCGCGCGCCGCCCACCGGCTGCCGGTCGGCAAACTGAAGAAGATCTTCGCCGGCCTGCTCTACCTGCTGGGCGTACGAATGGCCTATGGCCTGTTCGCCGGTTGACGCGACAATTCACATTCCAACCGATTCCAGGAGAACCCCATGCGTCTGCTGACCACCCTGCTGGCCCTGGCCCTGTCGTTGCCGGTCGCCGCCGCCGATTACGCACGCGAGAAACGCTGGGCCGACGAAATCGTGCCGGCCGTGATGACCGGCGATCCGGTCTGGCTGGAACTGGCCAACAGCCACAAATTCCTGACCCTGTACACCGAGGCGGACAATGCCAAGGCGGGCGTGGTGGTGATCCACGGCCTCGGCGTGCACCCGGACTGGGGACTGATCGCGCCGCTGCGTCAGGAGCTGCCGGAGGCCGGCTACGCGACGCTGTCGGCGCAGATGCCGGTGTTGCGCGCCGACGCCAAGGGCGACGAGTATCCGCCGACGTTCGATGAAGCCGCCGAGCGCATCCATCAGGCGGTGGCCTTCCTCAAGGCCAAGGGCTACGCCAAGGTCGCGCTGGTCAGCCACAGTCTGGGCAGCCGCATGGCCGCCCACTACCTGAAGAAGCACACCGACGCGCCGGTCGCCGCCTGGGTGTCGATCGGTCCGTCGGTGGCGCTGGATTACGGCAAGGTGAAATTCCCGGTGCTGGATCTGTACGGGGAAAACGACCTGCCGGCGGTGCTGAACACGGCCAAGCAACGGGCCGCGGAATTGCGCGGCAAGCCGAAATCGATGCAGAAGATGACGCCCAAGTCCGACCACTTCTTCAACGGCCACGAGGCGGCCCTGGTGAAGACGGTACGCGAGTACCTCGACCAGGCGCTGTAACCGGCCCCCGCCGGTCAGGCAAAAACGGCGGTCCGGATATCCGGACCGCCGTTTCTCATTGCTTCAGCCGGAATCGGCCGTTCAGACGATGTCCAGGTGCTCCAGTCCGGACAGCGGCCCGTCGCCGCGCCCTTCCTTCTGGTGCAACTTGATCTTCAGGCGCAGATCGTTGAACGAATCGGCGTTGCGCAACGCGTCCTCGGCGCTGACGATGCCGTGGCTGTAGAGGTCGTACAGCGACTGATCGAAGGTCTGCATGCCCAGGTCGCGCGAGCGGCCCATGATCTCCTTCAGCTCGTCGAGCTGGCCCTTCATGATCAGATCGGAAATCAGTGGCGAATTGAGCATGATCTCGACCGCCGGGAAACGACCCTTGCCGTCCAGACGCGGCACCAGGCGCTGCGAGGCGATGGCGCGCAGGTTGAGCGAGATATCCAGCAGCAACTGGTCCCGGCGCTCGCGCGGAAAGAAGCTGAGGATGCGGTCGAGCGCCTGGTTGGCGTTGTTGGCGTGCAGCGTGGTCAGGCACAGGTGGCCGGTTTCCGCGTAGGACAGCGCGTACTGCATGGCGTCGCGGTCGCGCACCTCGCCGATCATGATCACGTCCGGGGCCTGGCGCATGGCGTTGCGCAGCGCGCTGTCCCAGTCGTCGGTATCGAGTCCGATCTCGCGCTGGGTGACGATGCTCTGGCCATGCTGATGCACGAATTCGATCGGATCCTCGACGGTCAGGATGTGCTCCTGGCAACTCTGGTTGCGGTGGCCGACCATCGCGGCCAACGTGGTCGACTTGCCGGACCCGGTGGCGCCGACCAGAAAGATGAGGCCGCGCGGCATCATGGCGATATCGCGCAGGCTGGGCGGCAGGTGCAGTTCGTCCAGGCGCGGTATGCGCGTGTTGATGTGGCGCATGACCACGCCGACGCGCCCCTGCTGCATGAACACGTTGACCCGGAAACGGCCGATCTCCGGCTCATGGATGGCGAAGTTGGCCTCGTGGGCGTCGGCGAACGCGCGCTGCTGCTTTTCGTTCATCAGCGCCTTGGCGAAGCCGGCGGTATCGGCCGGCGTCAGGCTTTGCTTGGCGATCGGCGTGATCTTGCCGTCGAGCTTGATGGCCGGCGAGAAACCGGCGGTCAGGAACAGGTCGGACGCCTTGCGCGCGACCATGTAGCGCAGCCATTCATGTACCGTCGACAGGGCATCCATGATGTCGATCCTCTCAGTTAAACGATAGCCGCTTCCGGCCGCGCCGGTTCGCCAGGCGCGTCAGAGCGGGAACATGTCCTTGTTGACCGCGACCGCGCGCGCCTCGGCGGCGGCCAGCGCGTTGCGGCGGACCAGCTCGGCCAGGCACTGGTCCAGCGTCTGCATGCCCAGCGACTGGCCGGTCTGGATCGAGGAATACATCTGCGCCACCTTGTTCTCGCGGATCAGGTTACGGATCGCCGGCGTGCCCAGCATGATTTCGTGCGCGGCGACCCGGCCGCTGCCGTCCTTGCGCTTGAGCAGGGTCTGGGAAATGACGGCGCGCAGCGATTCCGACAGCATCGATCGGACCATCTCCTTTTCCGCCGCCGGGAACACGTCGATGATCCGGTCGATGGTCTTGGCCGCCGACGAGGTGTGCAGGGTACCGAACACCAGGTGACCGGTTTCGGCCGCGGTCAGCGCCAGGCGGATGGTTTCCAGGTCACGCAGTTCGCCAACCAGGATGACGTCCGGATCCTCGCGCAACGCCGAGCGCAGCGCCTCGGCGAAACCGTGGGTATGCGGACCGACTTCGCGCTGGTTGATCAGGCATTTCTTGCTCTTGTGCACGAATTCGATCGGATCCTCGATGGTCAGGATGTGGCCGTAGAGGTTCTCGTTGACGTAGTCGACCATGGCCGCCAGCGTGGTCGACTTGCCGGAACCGGTCGGCCCGGTCACCAGCACGATGCCACGCGGCGTGTCGGCGATCTCCTTGAAGATGCGCGGCGCCTCCAGCTGTTCGAGGGTCAGGACGACACTGGGAATGGTCCGGAACACGGCGCCAGCGCCACGCTCCTGGTTGAAGGCGTTGACCCGGAAACGGGCCACGTCGCGCAATTCGAACGAGAAGTCGATTTCCAGATCGGCTTCGTACACCTTGCGCTGGGAGTCGCTCATGATGTCGTACACCATGGCACGGACTTCCTGATTGTTGAGCGCCGGCACGTTGATTCGGCGGATGTCGCCATGCACCCGGATCATCGGCGGCAATCCCGCGGAGAGGTGCAAATCTGAAGCTTTGTTCTTGACCGAGAAGGCAAGAAGCTCGGAAATTTCCATTATAATTCCCCGAGTTACGTGATTTTCCTAGGGAGCGCGAGGCATTATGGGCGCAATCGCCGACGCCTTGCAAGCCTGCCGGGAACGCATCGAAAGTACCTGCGCCGAAGCCGGACGCGGTACCGGATGCGCCCGCTTGATCGCCGTCAGCAAGACCTTTCCCGCCGCCGACATCCGGGCCGCGCACGCGGCCGGACAGACCGCGTTCGGCGAAAGTTACGTCCAGGAAGCGCAGGAGAAACTCGACGCGCTCGCCGATCTGGCCCTGGAGTGGCACTTCATCGGCCCGATCCAGAGCAACAAGACCCGGCCGATCGCCAGCCGGTTCGACTGGGTGCACGGCATCGAACGCGAGAAGATCGCCCGGCGTCTGGCCGAACAACGACCGCCGGAACTGCCGCCGCTCAACGTCTGCGTCCAGGTCAACGTCAGCGGCGAAGCCAGCAAGCACGGCGTCGCCCCCGAACAGGCAGTGGCCTTGGCGCGCGCCGTGGCGGCACTACCCCGGCTGCGCGCGCGCGGCTTCATGGCGATTCCCGAAGCGACCGGCGACCCCGCCCGGCAACGCGCGCGCTTCCGGCTGCTCGCCGAACTGCTGGCGGAAGCCCGGCGTGCCGGTCTCGACCTGGACACCCTGTCCATGGGCATGTCCGACGATCTGGAAGCGGCCATCCTGGAAGGTGCGACAATGGTGCGCGTGGGCGGCGCCATCTTCGGCGCGCGCCGTTATACGACCAAGGAAGCGGAAACATGACCCTGGGCTTTATCGGTGGCGGCAACATGGCCGCCGCCATGATCGGCGGTCTGCTCGACAAAGGTTTCACCGGCGATGGCGTGCGCGTGACCGAGATCGATGCCGACCGGCGTGCCTGGCTGACGCGCGAATTTGGCGTGGTCGCCAGCGAGTCGGCCGCCGAAGCGGCCACCTGCGACGTTCTCGTTCTGGCGGTGAAACCACAGCAACTGGCGGCGGTGCTGCGCGGGCTGCCGCCACTGGCGCCCGGCCAGCTGGTGATCTCCATTGCCGCCGGCGCGCGCGCGGCCGACATCTCGCGCTGGCTGGGCGGCCATGCCGCCGTGGTGCGGGCGATGCCGAACACGCCGGCGCTGATCGGCGCCGGCATCACCGGTCTGTACGCGCTGCCCGGCGTGTCGGCGGAACAGAAGGCACAGGCGGCGCGCATCCTGGAAGCGGTCGGCGACGCGGTCTGGGTCGACGACGAGGCACTGATCGACGCCGTCACCGCCATCTCGGGCAGTGGCCCGGCCTACGTCTTCCATTTCATCGAGGCGCTCGAACAAGCCGGCGTCGAACTGGGTCTGCCGCTGGAAACCGCGCGCCGCCTGACCCTGCGAACCTTCCACGGCGCCGCCGCGCTTGCCCTCCTGGGCGAAGCCACGCCTGCCGAGCTGCGTGCCCGCGTCACCTCCAAGGGGGGCACCACCGAACGCGGCCTGGCCGCGCTGGACGCGGCCGGCGTCGCCGGGGCCATCGGCCAGGCGGCGCGCGCGGCGGCCTCGCGCGCCGCCGAACTGGGCGACCTGCTGGGGCGCGACTGATGTTCACCGACGCCGCCGTATTCCTGCTGCGCACCCTGCTCGACCTGCTCGCGGTCGCCTTCTTCCTGCGTTTCTGGATGCAGCTGACCCGCGTGTCCTTCCGCAATCCATTCGCCCAGTTCGTGGTCAAGGTCACCGATTTCGCGGTCAAGCCGTTGCGCCGCCTGCTGCCCGGCCTGTTCGGACTCGACTGGGCCAGCCTGTTACCGTTCTTCCTGGCCGAACTGCTGATGATCCTGGGCGTGCAATGGTTGCTGGGCTATCCGTTCGCGCTCGCCGGCACCGGCGTGCTGCCCGGCTTCCTGCTGCTCGGCCTGGCCGCCGCGCTGCGCCTGGCCCTCTACGTGCTGATGGGCATGGTGCTGTTGCAGGCGGTGCTGAGCTGGATCAACCCGTTCTCGCCGCTGGCGCCAGTGTTCCACGCCATGTCGCGGCCGTTGCTCGGCCCCATCCAGCGCATCCTGCCGCCGCTCGGCGGGATCGATCTGTCACCGCTGGCGGTGCTGATCCTGGTGCAACTGGTGCTGGTGGCGCCGGTCTCGGCGCTGGAACGCTACGCGCGCGGCCTGCTCTGAGCCGATGCCCGACTGGTACCGGCCGACCAGCGACGGCATCGAGGTCACGGTGCACGCGCAACCGGGCGCGACCCGCGACGAAATCGCCGGGCTCCATGGCGACGCCCTCAAACTGCGCATCGCGGCGCGCGCGGTGGAGGGTGCCGCCAACGAAGCGCTGGCGCGGTTTCTCGCGACACATCTTGGCTTGCCCCGGCGGGCGGTTAGAATCCTGCGCGGCGAAAAATCTCGCCGGAAGACGGTCTGGCTGGCGATCTCGCCGGACGAAATCGAGCGGCTGTTAACACCTGGGACGAAATCATGAATTCTGGTCTGGAAAGCGGCATCACGCGGTTCAAGAACCGGCGCGACCGTCTGGTCAAGGTGGTCTCCACCTACAAGGAATGGCTGGAACGCTATACCGAGGCCGACCCGCAACAACTGCTGCGACTCTACGAACTGACCGAGAACCTCAAGCGCGACCGCCTGATGGTCGCCTTCGTCGCCGAATTCAGTCGCGGCAAGACCGAGCTGATCAACGCCCTGTTCTTTTCGGACTTCAAGCAACGGCTGCTGCCCTCGGACGCCGGCCGCACCACGATGTGTCCGACCGAGATCTATTACGACGCCGATTCCGAACCCTACATCCGGTTGCTGCCGATCGAAACCCGGTTCCGGGACGACAGCATCACCGCGCTCAAGCGCCAGCCGGTGGAATGGAGCACGATCCGGCTCGACGTCACCGACCCCAACGTCATGGTCGCGGCCATGCGCAAGCTGGCCGAGACCAAGGTGGTGTTCAAGGTCGAGGCGCGCGCGCTCGGCCTGTGGGACGAGAACGACCCCAACCTCGGCTACATGGTCAAGGATCAGGACCGCGTGGAAATCCCGGCCTGGCGCTACGCCATGATCAATTTCCCGCATCCGCTGCTGGAATCCGGCCTGGCCATCCTGGACACCCCCGGACTCAACGCCATGGGCGCGGAGCCGGAACTGACCATCTCGGCGATCCCCAACGCCCACGCGCTGCTGTTCCTGCTGGCCACCGACACCGGTGTGACCCAGTCCGATTATGAAATCTGGAACAAGTGGGTATCGCGCCACGCCAGCCAGCATTACGCGGTGCTGAACAAGATCGACATGCTCTGGGATGACCTGAAGACGCCGGAGGAAATCGGCCGCACCATCCAGCGCCAGATCGAATCGACCGCCAGCCAGCTCAACATCTCGCCGGCCAGCGTGCTCGCCATTTCCGCGCAGAAGGCGCTGGTCGCCAAGATCCGCGCCGACCAGGACATGCTCCGCCGTTCCGGCATCCAGGGTCTGGAGGTGATGCTGGCGCGCGAGATCATCCCCTCGCGCGAGAAGATCATGCGTGAATCGGTGACCCGCGAAGTCGGCCCGATGCTCCATGAGGCGCGCGAAACCGCGTTCAAGCGACAGCAATCGGCACGCCAGAACCTGCTCGACCTGCAAGCGCTGTCCGGCAAGAACGAACAGATCGTCGGCCAGATGCGCGAGAAGATGCTGCGCGACAAGCAGCTCTATGACGAAACCACCAGCAATTTCAACGTCACCCGCAAGCTGGTCGCGCAACAGGGCTGGGAAGTGCTGGCCCGGCTCGACGACGACCGCATGGACAAGATCATCGAGGAGTCGATGCTGGCGATCAGCGATTCCTGGACCACTGCCGGCCTGATCAAGGGCATGCACCTGCTGATCCGGCGCATGGGCGCGGAATTCGACCATGCCCACCAGCAGTGCGACGGCATCAAGCAATTGCTGAATACCGCCTACCAGCGCTTCCACGAGGTTCATGGCCTCGAACGCATGGACCCCCCCGCGCTCGATCTCGGTCGCTACCGCGCGCGTCTGGACGAATTGATGGTGAGCACCCAGGAGTTCTGCTCCGATCCGCTCAACATCATGCTGGAAAAGCGCTTCATGGTGAAAAAGTTCTACATCGCCCTGGTCAGCCAGGCGCGCATCCTGTTTCAACAGGTGCGCATCGAGACGGAAACCTGGCTGCGCCTGACCCTGGACCCGATCGTGGTGCGCATCGGCGAGCACAAGAACCAGCTCGAACACCGCCTGGAAAACCTGAACAAGGTGTACGCCAATCTCGGTTCCATCCAGGAACGCAGCGCCGCGATCAGCCGCGACATGGCGCGGATCAAGGCGCAGGTCGACCAGATCGAGGAGATCGCGCGCGAATTCTCGCAGCTGACCGGCACCGCCATGAAGCCCCTGGAAGCCGGCGAGGAGGCCCCGGCCGCGTCGGTCTCATAGCAGGATGATGTCGTACTGTTCCTGGGTGAACAGACTTTCCACCTGTAGTGAAATCGGCTTGCCGATGAAGTCCGACAACTGCGCGAGGCTCTGCGACTCCTCATCCAGAAACAGGTCGATCACGGTCTGGTTGGCCATGATGCGGAACTCGCGGGCATCGAACTGGCGGGCCTCGCGCAGGATCGAGCGCAGGATTTCGTAACAGATGGTCTGCGCGGTCTTGATCTGACCACGTCCCTGGCAGGTCGGGCAGGATTCGCACAGGATGCGGGTCAGGCTCTCGCGCGTGCGCTTGCGCGTCATCTCCACCAGTCCCAGCGAAGTGAAGCCGTTGATGGTCATGCGCGTGCGGTCGCGTTGCAGCGCCTTGGACAGCTCGGCGAGCACCGCCGACTTGTGCTCCTGGCTATCCATGTCGATGAAATCCAGGATGATGATGCCGCCCAGATTGCGCAGCCGCAGTTGCCGGGCGATGGTCTGCGCGGCCTCCAGATTGGTCTTGAAGATGGTCTCGTCGAAGGTGCGGCCGCTGGTGAAGCTGCCGGTGTTGACGTCGATGGTGGTCAGCGCCTCGGTCTGGTCGACGATCAGATAGCCGCCCGACTTCAGGTCGACGCGCCGGCCCAGCGCCTTCTCGATCTCGTCCTCGACGCCATACAGATCGAACAGCGGCCGCTCGGCGGCGTAATGGCCGATCTTGCCGGCGCCGACGCGGATGAATTCCTCGGCGAAAGCTTCCAGGCGCAGATAGGTCTCGCGCGAATCGACCAGGATGCGGCTGGTCTCGGCGTTGACGAAATCGCGCAGCACCCGATGCGCCAGATCCAGTTCCTGATAGATCGGCTTCGGCCCGGACACGTTTTCCGAGCGCGCCTGGATCGCGTCCCAGAGCGCGTGCAGGTACTCGACGTCGGCGGCCAGCTCGGCGTCCTCGGCGGTGTTGGCCATGGTCCGGATGATGAAGCCGCCGTGCTCGTCGACCGGCAGCAAGCGGGTCAGGCGTTCGCGCAGCACCTCGCGCTCGGTCTCGTCCTCGATCTTCTGGGAGATGCCGATGCGCGTCTCCTGCGGCAGATAGACCAGATACCGGCCGGCCATGCTGATCTGCGTCGACAGCCGCGCGCCTTTGGCGCCGATCGGATCCTTGATCACCTGCACCAGGATGTTCTGGCCTTCGTGCAACACCTTCTCGATCGGCCGCGGGCAGTTGTCGCAACGCGCCTCGACGATGTCGCCGACATGCAGGAAGGCGGCGCGATCCAGGCCGATGTCGACGAACGCCGACTGCATGCCCGGCAGCACCCGGCTGACCCGGCCCAGATAGACGTTGCCGACCAGGCCGAGCTGGCTGCTGCGTTCGATATGCAACTCCTGGACCTCGCCCAGGTAGATGACCGCGACCCGCGTTTCCTGCGGCGTCACGTTGATCAGGATTTCCTCGCTCATGACCGGACCGTGAAGTTGTGAGTCGGCAACCGGCCGCGTACCGGCTCCCGACTCGCTCCTCGCGTCGTTCACCATACCCCGAATCCCACCTCCTCCAGCAATTGCCCGGTTTCGTGCAGCGGCAGGCCCATGACGCCGGAATAGCTGCCTTCCAGGTGCTCGACGAACAACGCCGCGCGCCCCTGGATGCCATAGCCACCGGCCTTGTCCAGATATTCCTCGCTGGCGACGTAGGCGGCGATCTCGGTTTCGGTCAATGGCTTGAACGTCACCCGGCTGTCCGACAGAGCCACCTGGAGCTGGTCGCGCCAAGCCACCGCCACCGCCGTCAGCACGCTGTGCGCGCGGCCGGAATACGCGCGCAGCATGGCCGCCGCCTCGCCGGCATCGGCCGGCTTGCCGAGAATCCGGCCGTCCAGCGTCACCGTTGTGTCGGCGGCCAGGATCGGCCAGTCCGGCAACTGGCGGCCAACCCGCGCGCGTACGCCGGCCGCCGCCTTCATGCGCGCCACGCGCAACACGTAATCGAGCGCCGGCTCGCCCGCCAATGGCGTCTCGTCGACCTCGGCGCGAGCGGGCGCGGCGCGCAGTGGCAACACCGTCGGCTCCAGACCGATCTGGCGCAGCAACTTGAGGCGACGCGGCGATTGCGAAGCGAGAAACAGATGACGGGTGGACATGGCCGGCGAGTTTACCCGCTATGACACCTCCCCGAACCGCCCGGGTGCGCACGACGGATCGGCAACGCCTCTCCGGCATCCTGGCCAGAGCCCTTCCGGCCAGGGACGAACCCGGGCCGCCGTTGAATCGTCACCCGCGAAGTTCTCCCACGTTCACGCAAACACTGTCCTGGCTGCTGTCGAAGCGGGTGGCCTCGCGCGATCCGGCGGCGAGCACTGGCCACCCGACTTCGACGTCGCGGTCGGCCATCCGCGCCGGTCGCCCATGACTTTGGTCAATTCGGTCAAGAATCATTATCATTAGCATTGGATTCAGCCAGCTTCGGACATCCCGCCATGCTCCTCCGCCAGCCAACATTTTCGCGGACCCACTCAACAGGAACCGAGCATGCGACCGAACCCACTTTCCCCCGCCACCATGACGTTATGGGCCGCCCTGGCCCCCCTCCCCTGCCATGCGCTTGATGCCGTCACCCTGCCGGCCGTATCGGTGACCGCCAAGGGCTACGCCGCCGACCCGCTGGCCACCGCCAACGCGGTGGAGACGCTGGCGCCGTCCGTGATCAGCGGCGTCGTCGGTAGTCTGTTCACCGGTGAGCCGGGGCTGGCCGCGCATACCGACGGCGCCTGGGGTCGGAACCCGGTGCTGCGCGGCCTGAAGAAGGAAAGCGTGGTGGTGCTGGTGGATGGCGTACGCGTGAATTCCGCGCAGCCGGTGGGGGCCATCGCATCCTTTCTCGACCTGGGCCTGCTCGACCGCGCCGAGGCGGTGAAGGGGCCGACTTCGGTGTTGTACGGCAGCGGCGCCATGGGCGGCGTGGTCAACCTGATCACGCCCGAAGCGCGATTCAGGAAATCGCCCGGCTGGGATGGCCGTTTCAGCCTCGGCGCGTCGAGCGCGGACGACGGTTTCAACGGCGCCGTGCTGGGCCGCTACGGCAATGCCGATCATGCGCTGGTGCTGGGCGCGGCGCATCGCAAGACCGGCGATTACGATGCGCCGGACGGCAAGGTGGCGCTGACCGGCTACCAATCCGACAGCCTGTTGTTCAAGTCGCGCCATCGGTTGTCGGGCGATCTGGTTCTGACCCTCAACCTGCAACGCCACGGCGACGACGATGTCTGGTATCCGGGTTCCGCGCGTACCGGTGGCCAGCCCGGTGGTGCCGGTATCCCACCTCTGCTGGGTACGGTGACGCTGCATTCGCCGGAGCAGCGGCGCGAACTGTACGAGGCGGGTATCGAAGGCAAGCTGGGGGACGGCCAGCTCAAGGCCGCGCTGTATCGCCAGGAGGTGTTCCGCCAGATCCGCGCCTGGTCGGCCAATCTGGGCCAGGATTACGTGCGCAACGACGTCGGCTTCGTCACCCACGGCGCCCGCGCGTCCTATCTGATGCCGGTGGCCGAAGGCCACCTGCTCACCGTCGGCGTCGATGCCTGGCGGATGACCGGCGACCCGGAGCGCTACATGGACAACAATGCGCCGGCCTTCGACAACAACGTGCGTAACGACCCGTTTTCCGATGGCAAGGTCAGCTCGGCCGGCCTGTTCGTGCAGGACGAATTCAGCCTCGGCGCGACCCAGATCCAGGCTGGTCTGCGTTACGACCGGATAGTCGGCGACGCGGCGCAAAAGGGTAGCGGGCCATCCGCCCAGACCACGGGCCTGAAGCACAGCGATGGCACGGTCTCCTGGTCGGTCGGCGCGGTGCATGCGGTATCGGGCGCCTTCAATCCCTACATCAACGTCGGCCAGGCCTACCGGGCCGCGGACATGCGCGAGCGCTTCGAGGATTCGGCCCGGGGCGACGGCTATTACGTGATCGGCAACCCGCGACTGGAGCCGGAGTTCTCCTCCTCCTTCGAGATCGGCGCCAAGGGCCGGGCGGACGGCATGGAATACCGGGCGGCTGCCTTCCACACCACGGTGAAGGACTTCATCGCCGGGCGCATCACCGGCGCCAACCATGCCGGCACCGGCCTGCCGATCAAGCTGACCGAGAACCTGGACAAGGTGGTGATTTACGGCCTCGAAGGCGGCGCCAGTCTGCCGGTGGGCGCATATGTGCTCGACGGCGCCTTCACCTGGCTGCGCGGCGACAACAAGCAGGACGACGAGCCGCTGTATCAGATGCCGGCGCCGGAACTGCGCCTCGGCATCGGCCAACCGGCCGAGCGCGGCTTGCGCTGGCGCGCCCAGGCGCGCGGCGTGGCGAAGCAGGACCGCATCGCGACCCAGTTCTCCAACGGCACCGAGAACACCACGCCGGGCTATGCCACGGTCGACCTGTCGGCCGGCTGGGGCTTCGGCAAGGTCGGCAATCTGGCCGCGCTGGATCTCGACGCCTCGGTCAGCAACCTGCTCGACAAGGGCTATCACGATCACCTGACCGACGGTATCTCCGGCCGCGAAATCCAGGCGCCGGGGCGAAGTTTCAACCTGACCTTGAAGGGAAGCTTCTGATGCGTTTCTGGCTGCTCGTCGCCACTGTGCTGCTGGCTAGCGCCGCCCAGGCCGCCAAACTGCCCAAACTCACCCTGTCCGGCCCCTATGCCTCGGTGTCCAATCCGCTCATCCACATGGTGGAGAGCGGTGCGCTCAAGGACATCGCCGAGCAAGTCGAGTTCGTGCCCTGGAAAGACCCGGACCAGTTGCGCGTGCTGGCCATCGAGGGCAAGGCGGATTTCGTCGCCATGCCCACCAACGTGGCGGCCAATCTGTACAACCGGGGCGTCAAGCTGAACCTGCTCAACGTCTCTACCTGGGGCGTGCTGTGGATGATCTCGCGCGATCCGAAGCTGAAGACCCTGGCCGATTTCAAGGGCAAGGAAGTCGCCATGCCGTTCCGCGCCGACATGCCGGACATCGTGTTCGGCCTGTTGGCGGAAGGGCAGGGTATCGACCCCCGCCGCGACTTCAAACTGCGCTACGTCGCCAACCCGCTCGACGCCATGCAGTTGCTGGTCATGCGCCGCGTCGATCATGCGTTGCTGGCGGAACCGGCGCTGTCCATGGCGCTGCGCAAGACCAAGTCCTTCCCGGTCAGCGTCATCGCGCCGGACCTGTATCGCAGCGTCGATCTGCAAAAAGAATGGGGCCGCGTGTTCAAGACCGAGGCGCGCATGCCGCAAGCCGGCATCGTCGCCCTGGGCAAATCGCGCATGGACGCCAAGCTGATCGAACGCTTCCAGAACGCCTACGCCGCCTCGCTGAAATGGTGTCAGGCCCATGCCGGCGAATGCGGCAAGCTGGTGGCCAAGCGCATCGATCTGCTGACTCCCGAAGCCGTGGCCGATTCCATGGCGGTCAGCCAGATGCGTTTTGTGCCTGCCGCCGAAGCCCGGCCCGAGCTGGAATCCTTCTTCAAGCGCCTGCACGCCAAACAGCCGGCCCTGCTGGGCGGCAAACTGCCGGATGCGGGGTTTTATGGCGCTACCGATCACGGCCGGGGCGCGAATCCATGAATCTGCTGCGCGCCTGGCTCGCCGGCATCCCCGCCTATCTGTGGAGCGGCTGGGGCGCCATCAGCAGCCTGATGCTGTTTTTCGCCCTGTGGGACTGGGGCGCCCAGGTCCATGGCGATCTGGTGTTGCCGAGCCCGCTCGCCACTTTCGACACCCTGGCCGGCCTGCTGGCGGAAGGCTCGGCCTGGCAGGAACTGATGGTGACCGCCAGACGCGCCTTGATCGGCTTCGCGTTGTCGCTGGCGGCGGGTAGCGTGCTCGGCCTGATCGCCGGTCTGTCGATGACGGCGTCGATGATGTCCCGTCCCATCGTCACCGTGCTGGTGGGCATGCCGCCGATCGCCTGGCTGGTGCTGGCCCTGCTCTGGTTCGGCAGCGGCGACGCGACGCCGGTGTTCACCGTGTTCATCGCCTGCTTCCCCATCGTCTTCGTCGGCGCCCTGCAAGGCACGCGCACGCTTGACGACCAGCTCAAGGACGTGGCCCGGGCCTATCGCCTGCCGGCGCGCATGACCCTCACCGACGTCTATCTGCCGCACGTGGTGTCCTACCTGTTCCCGGCCTGGATCGCGGCGCTGGGCATGTCCTGGAAGATCGTGGTGATGGCCGAGCTGCTGTCCACGCCGGATGGCGTCGGCGCGGCATTGGCGGTATCGCGTTCGCATCTGGATACCGCCGCTTCGATGGCCTGGATCGCCGCCGTGGTCGGCCTGCTGCTGGCGGTGGAATACCTGGTGCTGGAACCGATCAAGCGGGAAGTGGAAGGCTGGAGGGCGATCCAGTGAGTCTGCGCGTGCAAGGTCTGGGCCACCGTTTCGGCCTCACCGAGGTGCTGTCCGGCATCGACCTCGTCCTGGCGCCGGGAGAGGCGGTTTCCCTGGTGGGGCCGTCCGGCTGCGGCAAGACCACGCTGCTGCATCTGATCGCCGGTCTGGAGCAGGCCAGCGAAGGCCGTATCGACAACGGCTTCGGCAATCCGGCCCATGTCTTCCAGCAACCCCGGCTGCTGCCCTGGAAGATCGCGCGCGACAACATCGCGCTGGGCCTGAAGGCGCGAGGCATGGCGCGCGCCGAACGGGATGCCCGCGCCGATGCCATCGGCCGCCGGCTGGGCCTGAGCCCGGACGATCTGGACAAGTTTCCGCACCAGCTTTCCGGCGGCATGCAGAGCC
This sequence comes from Hydrogenophilus sp., assembly GCA_020725265.1. Taxonomy (GTDB): domain Bacteria; phylum Pseudomonadota; class Gammaproteobacteria; order Burkholderiales; family Thiobacillaceae; genus PFJX01. Next base: position 311,870 of record DYFK01000001.1, read on the forward strand.
GGGTGGCGCTGGCCCGCGCCTTCGTGCTGGAGCCGGACCTGCTGTTGCTGGACGAGCCGTTTTCCGCGCTCGACATCGGCCTGAAGGCCGAGCTGTACGCGCTGCTGCTGAAGGAATTGGCAGATCGGGGCGCCAGCCTGCTGATGATCACCCACGACCTGATGGAAGCCGTGCGTCTGACCGACCGCATCCTGATGATGGCGCCGGAACCGGGCCGCGTCGTCGGCGCGTTCCGGCTCGAACGGCCGCGTAAGCAACGCGACGAGGACTGGATCTACCGCACCACGGCGGCATTCATGGACGCTCCAGCCGTGCGGCAAGGATTTGGATTACCCCCCTCCCCCGCAAGCGGAGGAAGCGCCGGGGGAGAGGGAAACAGCGTCGTTGAATCCGGCGTCGAGTCAGTCTCCCGTTGCGGTCCGCTCAAACCGAAGGCCCACGCATGCGGCAAACATTGATCCCTGGTCTGGCCGCCCACCCGCTGTTCCTGTGTGGCTTCCGCCCGTTTTACTTGGCCACGGCCGGCTATGGCGTGTTTCTGCTGGCGGTCTGGTCGGCGATGCTGTCGGGCGGCTTGCCGATTCCCGAAGTACCCGGCGGCGCCGTGGTCTGGCATGCCTTCGAGCTGATCCACGGTTTCGCGCTGGCCTCGGTGGCCGGCTTCCTGCTCACCGCCGTGCCGGAATTCACCGGCTGCGCCATCGTCGACCGGCGCCGGCTGCTCGGGCTGTTCCTGCTCTGGTCGGCCGGGCGCGTGGCCTACTGGTTGGCCGGGGCGATCACGATCTGGCCGGCGGCCTTGCTCAATCTGGGCTTCCTGGCCTGGCTGGCGGTGATGTTCGCTCCGCCGATCTGGCGCGATCCGGGCCGGCCGCATGTGAGTTTTTTGTACGCGCTCGCGGCGCTGGCCATCGCCCAGGCCGGCGTATTCCTCGGCGCCGACCCGATGTCCTGGCTGTATGTCGCCACGGGCGTTCTGATGATCCTCATCGTCATCGCCATGAGCCGGATTTCCATGCGCCTGATCAACGGCATGCTCGACGTGGAAGGCGTGTCCGGCGTCGAATACCTGGCCCGGCCGCCACGCCGCGATCTGGCCATGTTCGCCATCGGCCTGTTCACCGCCGTCGAATTCCTGTTGCCCGGCAACGGCGTCAGCGGCTGGCTGGCACTGGCCGCGTCGGCCGCCGTGTTCAACCTGCTGAACGATTGGCACATCGGCCGCCACCTGTTCAACCGCTGGGTCTTCATGCTCTATCTGGTCTATTGGCTAATGGCCCTGGGCTACGGTTTGATCGGCGTGGCGATCCTGGGGGATTGGCCGCTGGTCTCGGCGGGGCGGCACCTGCTGCTGGCCGGCGCCATGAGCCTGGCCATTTTCGCGGTGATGGTGGTGGCCGGCCGCATCCACGCGGGCTACTGGCTGGACAGGCGGCGCTGGCTCCCCGTCGCCGCGACGCTGATCGTGGCGGCGGCGCTGTGCCGCGTGCTGGCCGCCGTGCCGGTGCTGGCCGAGCGGGCCAATTTCCTGATGGCGCTATCAGCCCTGGCCTGGATGGCGGCGTTCGCGCTGTTCCTGGCGCATTTCTGGCCGGTGCTGGTCGGCCCACGCCCGGACAACGCCGCCGGCTGCGCCGAACCGGTGCCGCTGGAGGACACGCCGAAGAGCGAATTCGCCTGTTGAGGCGGGTCGCATCAGGGGGGTACTCATGGTTTACCGGTGTGTCCCCGGAAGGGATTGGCGACGGGCAGGTGTTTCACGATGCGTTGTCGTCAACCAAGCGCGCTGATTTCGGATCGTATGTCGCATTGGTAATGGAGCCATCCAGAATGCGCCGCACCGCCTCATCGATCACTTGCAGCGGCACCAGAAACCATTCCCTAGGCCGCACCGGATGGCCGAATCGATCATTGATGGTGAGATCAAGCTGTGCCGGCGCGAAGATGCGATGAAAGAGGTTTTCCAGCTTGGTGCGATCTAGGCCGGCTAATTTGTAGGTGGCGACGACCTCAACATCCGCCAGCAGATAGGTGGCATCGTGGACGGCATTGGCGATACGGGTTTCGACCTTGCCGCCGGTCACGCCGATCTTGTGGATCAGTTCCCGGTGCTCGCTTACAAAGGGGTGCTCCGATCGGCTGCGCAGCACGTATATCGTGCCGCTCTCAATGTCATCCGCTTCCCAGGTTTCGCCAAATAGCGGCCCCGCATTGGGATCGGAAATTAAGCGTGCAGCCTCGTCGCGATGCAGCGCGCGCTGCAGGGAGCGCTGCAATACGTTGCTCTCGGTGCCATTGTCGTAGATGACCCGAAGGCGGCTATCGCGGCGTTCGTATTGCGTGGTGAACGGCTCGCCCGCCTCCGCGATGTAGGCAATCTGGCCACCCACGACAAAGAACGTACCCTGCTGGATTTCGTCCATGGTCCGGGTATGGAAGGCGCGTGTCTGGCGCTGTCCGGACTTCAATTCGTTTCTGACTGCCTCGAAGAGCGGCTTGAACCGCTCGAAGTCCTCGCACGGGGTGCGATTGGCGATTTCCTCGGCCGCGCGCTTCTCGGCGCTGGCGCGAACATGGCGCAATTCCGTGATGTCGGTTGGACCTGATGCGTCCGCCAATTCGGCCAGCAACTCGTCGTCGTCCAGCGTATACGCCTGCTCCGGCGAGGCGGCTTCAGTCTTGCTCAGCAACCCCTGATGATCCAGCGGCATCAGCAGGGTTCGGCATTCCTCCAACAACCGCAGGCGACCCAGGCGCACCGCGTACAGGCGCTCGAAGATATCCCTGTCTTCGCCATGTCGCGGAACGCGGCCGTGCTGTTCGACAAAGCGCTGTATCTCCTCGAACCCCGCGATGATGCGTTCCTCTTTCGGCGAGCGCCCGCCCTTTTTCTCGGGCTGAGAGTAGTCGTCCAGCTCGGCGCGCAGTTCGTCCAGATCAGTCATAGCGTCCCTCGTCCTTGAAGCGGACAAAGGCGGCCGCGCCTTCCGCCAAAAGGCGTTCATAGGGGTCCGTCGAACCGATTGAAGGCAGGCGTCCGCGCTCCTTCTTGAACTTGACGGCCCGAATCGCGTATTCCCTGGCTTCCTCCAATGACAGGCTGGTGCGCTTGGCGGCGATGACCGCCGCGACCTGCTTCAGGCTCTCCTCGTTCATCGCGACGGAAAGAATCGCATACGCCTCGCTGAACGGGTTGATGCGGTCGATCAGGTCGATATCCAGATCGTGGACATTCACGAACTTGCGCACACCCTCGATCAGGGCGGTATTGGGCGCCGGTTCGCTGATTCCCGTCATTTCGCCAATAGCCACCTGCTTGGCCTGTTGCACCAGGTTCAGAGCGGCGATGGCATGCTGGCGCACGGCCTCCTGATCTTCCTCGTCAAGGTCCGGATACTTCTCCTTGATGATCTTGCCCAAGCGAACCTGAGTCAGTTCTTCCGGGACCAGTTCCTCGTCGAACAGACCGCGCTCGATGGCGGTCTTGTCCTGAACGAAGGTGGCGATCACCTCGTTCAGGTCTTCCTGGCAGATGCGCGCCGCTTCCTCGCTCTTCGGCTCGGTCAGCCCCTTGATCTCGATCTGGAACTGGCCGGTGTCGTGGTTGAAGCCGACATTGCACTGACCCGGCTGATAACCGCCATCGCCATAGTCGAAACCCGGCGTGGCCTCATTGGCCGCCCGCTTGGGCTTGAACTCGAAACGCGGCGCCAACACCTGCTCCATCAGCAGGCTGGCGGCGATGGCCTTCAATGTGTCGTTGACCGCTTCGGTCACCGCCTGCTCCGAGGCATCGGGCTCGGCGATCAGGTTGGTGAAACGGGCGTGGGTCTTGCCCGGCGCATCGCGTGTCGCGCGACCGATGATCTGAACGATCTCGGTCAGGCTCGACCGATAACCCACCGTCAGCGCGTGTTCGCACCAAATCCAGTCGAAGCCCTCCTTGGCCATGCCCAGAGCGATGATGATGTCGACGTGGTCGCGGTTGTTCTTCCGCGCCGGGTCTTTCAACGCCATGGATACCCGGTCGCGACGGGCCGGATCGTCGTCGACCAGATCGGCGATGCGCAGCACCTTGTCGGGTGTCTTGACCAACTGGAAGCCGGTCGCGGCATCGATCCCCTGCCATTCGCCCAGCGCCTCGATGATGTGCTCCACCTCGCGGATCTTGTCTTTCGTGCTCTCCCGAGAATTGACGTTCGGGATATGTACGATGGTCTTTTCCGCCGGATCGAGCACGTTGAGGATTTCGTCGGCGTAGGCGCCCGAGTAGAAGTAGTAGCCGATGTCGAGCTGTTTCAGGTGTTCGTAGCCGTTGAGCTGCTCGTAATAGGTGTAGGTGACGGTATCGAACCGCGCTTCGTCCTGGGGCGCCAGCACCGCCACCGCATCGCCCCGGAAATACGAGCCGGTCATCGCCACGATATGCGCCTTGTCGCGGGCGATGAACTGGCCCAGATGGGCGCCAAGCTTGTTGTCCGGGTTGGCGGAAACGTGATGGAACTCGTCGACGGCGATCAGCCGGTTGTCGAACGCCTCGACGCCGAACTTTTCCACGGCGAAGCGGAACGTGGCATGGGTGCAGACCAGCACCTTGTCGGCACCCGCCAGAAACGCGCCCACCGATACCACCTTGCCGCCATCCTCGCCGGGCGCATTGCACAGATTCCACTTCGGCTCCACGCGCCAATCGGCCCAAAAGCCGGATTGGGACAGCGGCTCGTCGTTGAAGCTCGCGCCGATGGACTTCTCCGGCACCACGATGATGGCCTGCCTGAGTCCCTGGTTCGCCAGCTTGTCCAGGGCGATGAACATCAGCGCCCGGCTCTTGCCGGAGGCGGGCGGCGACTTGATCAGTAGATACGGCTCGCCGCGCCGCTCGTAGACACGTTCCTGCATGGGGCGCATGCCCAAGGCATTGGCCTGGGTCGAACTGCCGTTGCGGGCGTAAGTCACCGAAACGGAAGGCACGGCTTTAGTCATTTCCTCTCCCAAAACATCCATTCTGGCGACGGGGCATCCCAGCCAACCGGAGAAATCAAAACCCAATCAAGAAATTTGGCACGCCAAAATCAGCGTAACCCATTGTTACTTAATGACGAGCACTTGGCCGACTGGCTGTTTGGACAGGCGGCAACCAAAACCCGATCAAAACTTCTGTACATCCGATTTCATCCGTTTCCCACGCGTCACGCCTGGGTCATCCACCCATAACCACCCATAACCACCCATAACCACCCATAACCATTCAAGGTTCATTGAGCGTGTAAAAGGCACCACGCAATGTCCCATGCTGAACCAGCTTGCCTTCCTCCTTGAGGCGCTTGAGCAACCACTTCGCCTGATCCACATTTAGATGGCACAGGTCCATGACCTCCCGGCGCTGAATCCGGCCGTGATGCCGCACATGCCCCAGCACCATCTGTTCATGCTGCAAACGGCTGAACCCTGCCTGTCGCGTGTATTCCACCTGGCCGCCCTTGGCCCGGTACAACTCCGCCGACAAGGTATAGCTGCGGTTGCGCGTGTTGCCATGGGGTTGCACCAGTCCGGCCTCCACCAGCCGCTCCAGTGTGCGCTTCGCTTGGGCCGCGTCCCGATGGATATGGCGGGCCAATTCTTCGGCATTCAGCCGCTTTTGCTCACGCAGGGCCGCCAGCACAATCAGGCTGTCGATTGGCAGCATGACGCCGTCCTGAAGGCTTTCCTGCTCAACCACGAGTTTCAGGAACACCTCATCGGCGTCCACCGTGGCCAGCTGCAAGACCACGTTGTTGCCATCGGTACGGCTGTAATCCGGTTCGGGGCGACCGAAACGAAGCATGCCTCGATAAATCTTGTCCACGCCGCGTCCCGACCGCTCGACGATGCCGATGCGCTTCATCGCATCGGCCAGGGCCGGGTTGCGCGGTCGCGGCTCGGTAGTCAACAGGTTATCCAGCGTCACGCCTTCCACCAGCCCGCCAGGATTGCTGACGGTCAAGCCGTGGTCATCCAGCCGCACATGCACCGCACCCAGCCGGTAGTAATCGCGATGCACCAGGGCATTGGCCACTGCCTCGCGGAATGCCCCCATGTCGACTTTGGGAACCGGCACCCGGAACAACCCGATCTGCACTTCCTTCTCCGGGTTGTTGGGGCGGAAATTGGTTTCCAGCCAGTCCAGTGCCTTCAACAGGGGAAATCGGCGGAACTCGTTGAACGATACCGTTTCCCGTGCCAACACCTGAAATGCCAGTTCATGCGTTGGCACCAACTCCCGCAACGCGGTTTCACGGCCGATCACCAGCAGGCCGGTCAGGGTGGGCGCCCGCTCACCTCCTTGCGTGCGGGTGGTGAAACCCAGCGCACCATCCAGCGCCTCGTCGTCCAGTTCCAGCAAGACGCGGTCGCCGCCGTACTGACGGACGGACTGGCGCAGACGCTCCCGTTCAAGCGGGTCGAAATCCGCCAGCGTCGCCCCGGCCACCGCCTGGGCGGAAGCATCCGCCAAACCGAAGCGGCCGGCGCGGCTGTCGCGGTCATGCGGCAACATGGGTACGCACTCGGGCAGCCCGTCATGCTTGAGGCGACGGCGCAGATACACGCCCGCCGTGGTCGCCACCTCGGATGCGCACCGGGGGACCGCAATGCGCGCCACGCGGATGCCCGCCATGTCGAACGCCTCAACCGTCACCGCCAGGGAAGGTGAGGTTCTGGCCGCCACCAAGCCCGGCAGACCGGCCAGGTTCAGGTGCGCCTCATGCAAACCCGTGGGGGTGCCATCATCCTCAACGCCCAGCCAGAGTTCACCGCCCTCGCTGTTGGCCAGACAGGCCAGGGCTTCCACCAGTTCATCGTCGGGCAGACGCTTGCGGTCGCTCTTGAATTCGACGGTCAAGGTTTCCGACGGCGGCAGGATGGATGAAGGGCGGCGCGACCTCGTGCTCATTGGATGGCCTTCCCTCGCTTGGGTTTGGTGGCGGCCTTGGGCTGCTCGGCCGTCATCTTGGTATACAGCTCAAACAGCTTTTCCAGCCGCTCGGTGTCGTTGCGGAAGCGGCGGCCGATGTAGATGCGCTCCAGAACCTCGTCGTTGCGCTCATGGGCCGCGCGCAGGTCGGCGGGCATGGCCTCGGGGTCGTACAGGTCGGCGATGGTGGCCGGAAAATGCGCCTCGCGGGCGAGCAGGATGTCGGAGGCCGTGCGGGTGAGGTCGGCTTTGTTCTTGTCGGTGAGGGTGGGAACGGGGAAGGTGTTCCAGCCGAGGGTGTTGGAGTAGGAAAAATCAGTTCTCATCCGAACGCAGACTGTGCCAATCCAGACCCAATGCAGACGCGAGGCGATCAGCGCCATGTTCCAGAGGGGGGCGTCGTAGAGGGCAAAGTTTCGGTCGCCGATGATGGTTCCTTGCGACAGCAGTGCGACAGGCAAGTAAGGCCGGTTTTCGGAAGAAACACGAGGAACGACCATCAGCCGCTCATTGCCTCTCTGCCTGATTTGCTGAAAAGCATGTGGCGTGGTCGCCCCCCTTCGAGTCAATTCTTTGGTGCTTGCTTGGCGCATTGCGCGAACTTCGGCCAGGCGGGTCGCGACGCTGGGGATTGAATTGGCGAGATCAATGCTTTCGTCGTCAATCCAGAGACAGAGTCGCTGCTTTCCATTGATGGCTTCATCCGAACCAACAAAGGGGCGAATAAACTTTTCAGTACGGGAATCAGACAAGCGAAGCGCTTCCGCCTCGCTCAAATCCAGAATCAGGTGCCCGCCGTCAGCCGGCTTATTGCCGTTGGTCATCGGCGAGACAGAACCCAATGGGTTGGTTTCTGCCTCAACCACGACATTTACGCCAGCGACCAAATACGCATTGATGTAATCAGCCTCGCGCAACACCGTTTGCTTGTCGCCGCCTTCCCCATATAAGCGGCGTGGCTGTCCAGCATTTCGCGCAATACCAACGATAGCTACCGTTACTCCCGCATTGTGACTGGCAAGATTCGCCCATTTGAAACTGGTATGAGCGAAGGCGATTTCGTGTCCAGTGTTGAAAATCAGCGGCCATAGATACGCGACTTGTTGCCCCTGACAAATGCTGTTGGTACTCACAAACGCAGCTACCGAGTTGGTGTGTGTGCCGTAATCGGCAGCCTTCATGAACCAGCCCGCTACATAGTCCAGTGTTTTCCAGGTCTTCGTGCGCCTGCTGAAGATGGCTTCCAAGTCGGCTTTTTGCGTGGCGGTTTGCCATGTCGAGCCAAGATAGGGTGGATTCCCGCAGATATACGTCTCCCCACCCTCATTCTCGAAATCAATCTGCGCCTGATCCAGCGGCGTCCCAAACAAATCTTCCGCCAGCAATTTCACCCCCGTGCCAGTCGGCGGGCAGATGCTCAACCAGTCCAGCCGCAGAGCATTGCCGCAGGTGATCCAGTTCTGCGACTCCAGCGGCAGAAATTCGGCCAGCGCCTCTTTCTGGCCGCGATACATCACGTCGCACTGGTACTCGGCGATGATGAGGGCAAGGCGGGCAATCTCGGCCGGGAAGTCGCGCAGCTCGATGCCGCGGAAGTTGGTCAGCGGGATGTCGCTCTTGCGCCCCGGCTCGCCGCGCCGCTCGTTGATGGCGTTCTCGATCTCGCGCATCTGCTTGTAAGCAATGACCAGGAAGTTGCCCGAGCCGCAGGCCGGGTCGAACACCCGGATACGGGCCATGCGTTTCTTCAGGTTGAGCAGCTTGAGCTTGTTGTCGCCGGCCTCCGCCAGCTTGGCGCGCAGATCGTCCAGGAACAGCGGGTTGAGCACTTTCAGGATGTTGGGCACGCTGGTGTAGTGCATGCCCAGGGCGCCGCGCTCCTCGTCGTCGGCCACGGCCTGGATCATCGAACCGAAGATGTCGGGGTTGATCCGGGTCCACTCCAGATTGCCGACGTGCAGCAGGTAGGAACGGGCGATCTTGCTGAAGCGGGGCACGTCCAGGTTGCCGGAGAACAGGCCGCCGTTGACGTAGGGGAAGGTGTCGGCCCAGCGCGGCAGGTTGGCGGCGGCGCGGTCTTCGATCCTGACGTTCATGGCGCGGAAGATTTCGCCGATCACCGCGTGGGTGTTGGACGAATCCCGCGCGCTCATCTGGTCGATGGTGGCGGTGAACAGGCCGGAGCCATGGAAGATGTCGGTGTCTTCGGCGAAGAAGCAGAAGATCAGGCGGGCCATGAAGTGGTTCATGTCCGGGCGGCGGTCGGCCGCGCCCCAGTCCGGGTTGTCCTTCAGCAGTTCGATATACAGCCGGTTCAGGCGGCCGGTGGCCTTGATGTCGAAGGCGCTTTCGCGGATTTGCTTGACGGTGGTGATGCCGGCCAGGGGCAGGAAGAAGCCGAAGTGGTCGGGGAAGTTTGGGTAGGCACAGGCGACCGTCTCACCAGTGGCGAGGTCTTCCGCCTCGAAGTCCGCGCCGTCGGTGGCGAGGATGAAGCGGGCCTTGGCCTTCGCGGTCGCCGGGCTGGCCTTCAGCTCGGCCAGGGTCTGGGTAACCCGGCCCGTGTCGGCGACGGCGATGTGGATGTTGTTGGTTTGCAGCACGCCGCCCAGGTCGGATTTGTTCGACGCCCCCGCGCGCAGGCGCTTGAGGGTCGTTTCCTTGTTGCCGAAGGCCATGAGAAAGGCAAATGGAAACGCCGCGCGGTCGAACGGCTGGAGCGCCAGGCTTGATATGGCTTCTTCAATTTCTACGGCATTCATGGTTCGAGCATAACGGAGGCACGGGTTCTGGCGCGGCCATTATCTGGTTGTTCTCGCATGATCGACACGCAAAGGCCACAAGCGATTTCCATCCAGCCACCATGAACCCCAAGGCCTGTCGGATTGGCTTCGACATTCGGCGGCAGGCCGTCGACGCGCCCTTCCCGCAAACGATCGCCACCCGCGCGCAAAGCCCGGCGCCGGGGCGCTGTCGCATACTTGCGGGCCATGTCCGTTCCCGTCGCCGGCCGCGCGCGCTTTCGCAGAATGAGTTGATCGCGCTGCTCGCGCTGATTGGCGCGGCCGCCGCGCCGCGATCTGGCCATGTTCGCCTTCGGTCTCTTCCTGTGGCGCTTCTGGCAACCGCTGACCCGGTCCCAGCCGGACAACGCCGCCGGCTGCGCGGAGCCGGTGGCGACGGAGGCAGCGGCGACACGGGAATTCGCCTGCTGAAAGCGCGTCAGGCCAACGGTCCGCTAGGGGGTAACCAGTCCCATCCGTACCGCCACCGCCACCGCGTGCACCTTGCTGTGCACGCCGAGCTTCCTCATGGCATTGCCGAGGTGATGGATCACTGTCCGCTCACTGATGTTGAGGATGTCGGCGGTTTCACCATTGGTCTTGCCCCGGCAGGCCCAGACCAGGCACTCCCGTTCGCGGTCGGTGAGCAGGCCGATGGCCGCTGGCGGGGCATCGACCTGGCCACGCAGGGCCAGCACCCGTTCGTGGTAGAGCAATGCCGCGAGCCGGAACCATGACGGCGGCTGGCCGTGCCGTTCCAGTTCCGCTGGGTCGCCGGGCCAGAACAGACTGATGATCGCCGAACGCGGCTGGCCAAACGGGTCGCGGGCATGGCAGGGCAGCACGTAGCCGTCGCGATAACCATGGTCGCTGGCCAGTTCCACCAGCAGGCGCACCCGCCCCTTCACGCCCGGGCGCGGCTTGAGGTGGCGCCGGTAGTCCGGGCAATCGCTCCACAGGAACGGCGCGTTGCTGCTCGCCGCCCGCCGAACGGTGGGATCGAAGGCCGGCAGGTCGTGTTCCAGGTAGGTGGCGAGGAAGCCCCGGTCGAGGGAGGTCACGAAGTAGGGGGTCGGCTCGCGCGGCAGCGGCACCCGGCTGCAATCGGCATAGGTGCTGGCGGTGAAGCCGTATTCGGCCGCCATCCGGTCAAGCACGGGTTCCAGCGTGGCCAGATCGCGGCTGTCCATGACCCGGTTGAGCATGTCGTCCAGGATCAGGCTCACGACACCCCTCCCGCCGTCGCCATCGGCCAGCGACGAGCCTCCCGGGACGCGGCCGCGCCACGCCGGCGGGCTGCTCCCATCTTGAATTCGTCGTGCCGGAGGATTCTGGACATCCGCGCACTGTATCCAGGCGTCCCGGACAGTCAACCATGGTCATGCCACCCGCCTCCTTCTCCACCGCCACCGCCCTCGCGACCATCCGGCTTTACCTGTCAGTTCCGACAGTTAATAGGCCGCGCCCCAGTCGACAGAATGGCCGCGCATGAGCTCGATGAGCATTGGGGCCGGCTGGCGTCCTGGACATGCCGGCCGGCGGTGGTGGTGGCCGGACGCGAAAAAGGATATCGACGGTGAAGGATCAAGGAGCAATGAGGCGGACTGACGCGGGCGACACGGTGGCATCGGTGCCGTGTTCCGGGGTCGGGGAGGATGCGCGACAGGACCGGCGGCTGGCCGGATGGTGCCGCGCGATGTTGTTGTTGACGGCCACCGCCCAGCCGGCCTGGGCGGCGGTGTTGCAGGTATCGGACCATGGCACCGTCCAGGCGACGGTGGACGCGGCGGCGGATGGCGACAGCGTCGTCTTGGCCGCGCAAACCTATGTGGAGCAGGTAACCATCACCAAGGCGATCACCCTGGAGGGCGCCGGGGTCGGCCAAACCATCCTGCGCGCGCCCGCCGCCGCCAGCCTGATGCAAAGCGGCGGCAACTGGACCAACCTCAAGAACCAGGACGTGTTCGCGATCATCGGCGTCAAGACCGGCACGGCCGGGCAGGTCACGATTCGGAACCTGACCGTGGACGGCGACGACCAGGGCTATCTTCCGGATGCCGCCTACCCGAACAAGAACGACTACGACTTCCAGGGCATCGGCGTCTACGACGCCAACGTCATCATCGATTCGGTGCTGGTCACCGGCGTGCGCGCGCTGGCCTCGGATTACGGCTTCGGCCCGCCCGACGTGTATCCCGACGAGCCGGCCGGCATGAATCACAACGCGAGCATCTTCGCCGAAAGCGCGGAAGGCGCCGGCACCCATACCCTCGTGGTGCGGAATTCCACCATCACCAAGTTCCAGAAGACCGCGCTGCTGGCCTGGGGCCCGACGCTGGTGGTGGACATTCACGACAACACGCTCCAGGGCTACGGCCAGACCCTGCACAGCAGCGGCAACGGCATCCAGATCGCCTCCTCGAATCTCTCCGGCGGCGCGGGCACCAGCGGCGATCGGCGGGGCACCACCGGTGCCATCGCCAACAACCGGATATTGGGGTTCGGGCACGTCATCCCTGAACCGGGCGGCGTCTTCGATCCCGTGACGGGCTTCTATTCCAACGGCTCGTATCTGAATCCGTGGCAGAGCGGACCCAGTGGCATCCTGCTGTACGAGGCCGGCGCCGGCGTGCGGATCACCGGCAACACCATCACCGGGCCGGGCATCCATTCCTGGCACAGCAATCTCACCTCCAGCAACGGCGGCTACTCGAGCACCGGCATCAACGTCACCAACAGCATGAACGTCACGGTCACCGGCAATCGGATCAGCGGCTTCGACGTCGGCATCCTCGAAGGGGCCGCGCTGCCCGGTTCGGTGTTCAATGTGGCGGGAAACACCCTGTCGGCCAACGACATCGACATCTGGTCGGCATCGGGGAACGACCAGATTGCCCTGAGGCCGCACAGCGAAACCATCGCTTTCCGACAAACCGGCAACGGCATCGACACCCTGTCCGGTTTCGGTCCGGGCGACCGGATTCGCGTGATCGGCTTCGTCGCCGGCTCGGTCAACGGCATGATCGGCTCCGACCCCGTCCATATGACGGACACCTCGGGCAACCCACGGATCAACGGCTATACCGACGGCCAGCCGGTGGTGGACTTCACCGGTGGCACGGTCGGTGCCGGCGACGGGAGCAACGTCCCGGCCAGATCGGCGCGGGTCTCCATCTCGGGCGGCATCACCCGGCTGCACATCGATACCGACGGCGTCGATGGCCCCCCCGAGCTGGTCATCGATCTGAACGGCCCCTACTCCCCGGAAAATTTCGTGCTCGCCGGCGACACCATCGGCTACGTGGCGACCCCCGTGAACATCCCGACGTTGTCCGGTTGGGGGCTGATGCTGCTGTCCGGGTTGCTGGCCGGACTGGCCGGCTTCCGTACCCGACGTCTCGCTCCTGAATCGGGGTCATGAGCCGGATACCGGAAATCCCGCCGTGGCCGCCATCCGCCTCCGCGGTCATCGCCGCGTCCTTACTGTTTCCCGCCACGCAGCGGCTGTCGTGACCAGTCGCGCACGCCCCGCCGAGCCAGGCTCTCGGCCAGGGCGGTCAATTCGGCTTCGCCATACAACTCCGCCGCCCAGGTGGTGCGGCACTGGTAGTCCACACCACTGGCCCGGATCAGGTCGAGTGACGCCATCACTCGCGCATGGCCGCCCGGCGCGCCGACGATGGCGTCATGCCGGTCGGCCGGCGCCTTGATGTCCAGCCCCACCCAGTCGACCAGGGGCAGCACGGCGGCCAGCCGGTCCGGGTACATGCCGGCGGTGTGCAGGGCGATTTCGAAGCCCATGTCCCGCATCTCGCGCATGGCATCGGGCAGGGCGGCTTGCAGGGTCGGTTCGCCACCCGAGAACACCACGCCATCGAGCAGGCCGCGCCGGCGGGACAGGAAATCCCGCACCTTGCCCCAGCTCCAGTCCGTGGCGGCATCGGCCGGGATCAGGTGCGGGTTGTGGCAATAGACGCAGCGCCAGGGGCAGCCCTGGCAGAACACCACGGCGGCCAGCCGGCCGGGGAAGTCGATGGTGGTCAGCGGGGTCAGGCCGCCGACCCGCGGTTCGGCCACCGTGTCAGGCCGGCCGGCGGGGCTCGGCGAAAAAGCGGCGCTCGGCGTGCTCGCCTTTCTTGCCGGTGTTGAAGCTGGCCACCGGGCGGTGGTAGCCCATCACCCGGGTCCAGACCTCGCAGGGTTGGCGCTCCTCCTCCCGAAGGGAGGGCTCGTCGTCCTTGAGTTCGATGGCGGCGATGTGGGTCGTAGCGGATAGGTCAGTCATCACGGTCTCCTTGGTGTTGGCGCCCCTCCCCCGCCCCACAGGGACTTCCTTCGGTCTCAAGCGGGGGAGGGGCCGGGGGGGGTGGGGAAACTCAGGCGGCGAGTTTTGCGCGCCCGCGGGCCAGGATTTCCTCGTCGCACTTGGGGCAGAAGGCGTGCTCGCCGGCCAGATAGCCGTGCTTGGGGCAGATGGAGAAGGTGGGCGTGACCGTGATGTAGGGCAGGCGGAAGTTCTCCAGCGCCCGCCGCACCAGGGTCTTGCAGGCCGCGCCGCTGGACAGGCGTTCGCCCATGTAAAGGTGCAGCACGGTGCCGCCGGTGTACCTGGCTTGCAGCGCCTCCTGGCGTTCCAGGGCTTCGAAGGGGTCGTCGGTCCAGCCCACCGGCAGTTGCGAGGAGTTGGTGTAGTAGGGCTGCTCCGCCGTGCCGGCTTGCAGGATGTCCGGCCAGCGTTTGCGATCTTCCTTGGCGAAGCGGTAGGTGGTGCCCTCCGCCGGGGTGGCTTCCAGGTTGTACAAGTGGCCGGTCTCTTCCTGGAAGGCGACGATGCGCGCCCGCACGTGGTCCAGGAAGCGCAGGGCGAAGGCGTGGCCCCAGTCGGTCGTGATGTCGTGCTCGTCGGCGCTGAAGTTGCGGATCATCTCGTTGAGGCCGTTCACGCCCAGGGTGGAGAAGTGGTTGCGCAGGGTGCCGAGGTAGCGTTTCGAATAGGGAAACAGGCCCTGGTCCATGAGCCCCTGGATGAGTTTCCGTTTGACCTCCAAGGTATCGCGGCCGATGGCCAGCAGCGCGTCCAGTCGTTTGAACAGGCCGGCCTCGTCGCCCTTGAAGAGATAGCCCAGACGGGCGCAATTGACCGTGACCACGCCGATGCTGCCGGTCTGCTCGGCGCTGCCGAACAGGCCGTTGCCGCGCTTCAGGAGTTCGCGCAGGTCCAGTTGCAGCCGGCAGCACATGGAGCGGACCATGTTGGGCTTCAGTTCCGAGTTCACGAAGTTCTGGAAATAGGGCAGGCCGTACTTGGCGGTCATCTCGAACAGTCGCCCGGCGTTCTCGCTCTCCCAGGGAAAGTCCGGGGTGATGTTGTAGGTGGGGATGGGGAAGGTGAACACCCGGCCCTTGGCGTCGCCCTCGGTCATGACCTCGATGTAGGCCCGGTTGATCAGGTCCATCTCGGCTTGCAGGTCGCCATAGGCGAACGGCATCTCCTCGCCGCCGATCACCGGAATCTGTTCCTTCAGGTCGTCCGGGCAGGTCCAGTCGAAGGTCAGGTTGGTGAACGGCGTCTGGGTGCCCCAGCGCGACGGCACGTTGAGGTTGTAGATCAGTTCCTGGATGTGCTGCTTCACCTCCGGGTAGGTCATGGCGTCCTTGCGCGCGAAGGGGGCCATGTAGGTATCGAAGGAGGAAAAAGCCTGGGCGCCGGCCCATTCGTTCTGCATGGTGCCGAGGAAGTTGACGATCTGACCGACGGCGCTGGACAGGTGCCTGGGCGGCGCCGCCTCCACCTTGCCGGGCACGCCGTTCAGGCCCTCGTGCAGCAGGGTGCGCAGGGACCAGCCGGCGCAGTAGCCGGACAGCATGTCCAGGTCATGGATGTGGATGTCGCCCTCCCGGTGGGCCGCGCCCGCTTCCGGGGCGTAGACGTGGGACAGCCAGTAGTTGGCGGTGACCTTGCCGGCCACGTTGAGGATCAGGCCGCCCAGCGAATAACCCTGGTTGGCGTTGGCGTTCACCCGCCAGTCCTGGCGGTTCAGGTATTCGTTGATGGAGGATTCCACGTCCACCAGGGTCTTGCGGTCCTGGCGCAACTTGGCGTGCTGCTCGCGGTAGACGATGTAGGCGCGGGCGGTCCTGAGGTGGTTGGCGGCGATCAGGGTCTGCTCGACCACGTCCTGGATCTGCTCGATGGCCGGCGCCTGACCGTGGAGGTGATGGCAGAACCGGTGGATCAGCACCTTGGTGACCTGGGCGGTGAGCAGCGCCGCCTCGTCCTCGCCGAATTCGCCGCTGGCCCGACCGGCCCGGGCGATGGCGGAACGGATCTTGCCTGCGTCGAACGGCAACCTGCGGCCATCGCGCTTGAGCACTTCGCGTGGCAGCGCCACGGCCTCGGCGCCACGGGTTTCGATCATGGGTAGTCTCCTCGTTGAAACGCTATATCTAGTGTTGATGCTATGCGTATAAAACTAGATATGGAGTGACATATGTCAAGAGCGCTGTCGGGAGACACCCTCCGGAAATGGGCATGCCCAGCGATCGGCGGTCGCGCGCGCCTCCCGGTGGCCGGAAGATCAAGCGCTGGCCGGCTTCATGATGGGCTCGCCACGTCCAGAAACCCCGCCACGTGCGGCAGGCCAGCCTCGGCGGCGCGGACGGCGGCGCACAGGCCGCTGGTCAGGCCGTTTCCCGAGCCCAGCCTCAGGGTCCTGATCCGGCCCTCCGCCAGCGCATGCGCGCAGGACCAGTCTGGCAGCACCGCGAGACCCTGGCCCAGGGCCGCCAGTTCGATGAGCATGGTGGTGCTTTCCACGTCGCGCACCCGGGCGGGCTCCACGCCGGCCGGCCAGAGAAAGCGGGTAAAGATGTCCAGGCGCCCTCTGGCCACCGGGTAGGCCAGCAGGGTTTCACCGGCCAGATCAGCCGGCATGACGCGGGCGCGCCTCGCCAGCGGATGGTCGGTCGCCAGCACCAGACGCATTTCGTAATCGAACAGCGGCGTCCAGACCAGACCCGGCAGCTCGCGCGGGTCCGGGCTCAACACCACGTCAAGGGCGCCTTCCATGAGCCGGGGCAGCGGGTCCAGACTGGCGGACAGCACCACGTCCAGTTCCACGTCGGGGAAGCGGTCTCGGTAGGCGCGCAGCCGTGGCAGCAACCATTCCAGGCAACCATGGCATTCGCTGGCGACGTAGAGCCGCCCGGTCCGGCCCGTGGCCAGACCACGCAGGCCGGCCAGGGCATTGTCGACCTGGGGCAACACCTTGCGCGCCAGTTCCAGCAGGCGGATGCCGGCCTGGGTCGGCCTGACCGGCCGCGCGCCACGGTCCAGCAGCGAGAGCGCCAGGCGTTCCTCCAGCTCCCTGAGCTGATGCGACAACGCCGACTGGGTGAGGTGCAGGCGTTCGGCCGCCGCCGTCAGGCTGCCGGTTTCGGCCAGGGCGACGAGGGTGCGCAGGTGGCGGAGTTCGATCATGAAAATTCCTCATGTATTTCTGAAAATTTATCGTTTGTTCTCATTCTCCTCCGGATTGAAACTGCCCGCTTCGTTTTCCCGGAATCAGGATCATGACCATCATCCACAACCTCGGCCTGCCCCGTATCGGCGCCAGGCGCGAATTGAAATGGGCTCTGGAAAGTTATTGGCGGGGAGCGTGCGCCGTCACCGAACCGCTCACCGTGGCCCGCGACTTGCGCGCCCGCCATTGGGCCATGCAGGCCAGCGCCGGCTGTCATTACGTGACGGTGGGGGATTTCTCCCTCTACGACCCGATGCTGGACATGAGCGCCCGCCTGGGCGTGGTGCCGGCCCGTTTCGGCTGGCCGGGCGGCCCGGTGGACCTGGACACCTACTTCCGCATGGCCCGAGGCCGGGCGCCTACCGGCCAGCCGGCGTTCGCCTGCGAGATGACCAAGTGGTTCGACACCAACTACCACTACCTGGTCCCGGAACTGGCGTCGGGGCAGGTCTTCGCCTTGTCGCGCGACGATCTGTTCGAGCAGGTGGAAGAGGCCAAGGCCCTGGGGCACGCGCCCAAGGTGGTCATGGTCGGGCCGTTGACCTGGCTGTGGCTGGCCAAGGCTCAGGACGATTTCGCCAAGCTGGAGCTGCTGGATGCCCTGCTGCCAGTGTATGGCCAAATCCTCGCCCGCCTGGCCGGGCAGGGCGTGACCTGGGCGCAACTGGATGAACCCATCCTGGTCCTGGATCTTCCGCCGGAATGGCGGACCGCCTTCGAGCGGGCCTATCACGTCCTGCAAAGCGCCGGCCTCAAGATCATGGTGGCGACCTATTTCGGCGGCCTGGAAGACAACCTGATCACCGCCGCCAGGCTGCCGGTGGCCGGACTGCACGTGGACGCGGTGAGCGCGCCGGACGAACTCGTCCAGACGGTGGACTGGCTGCCGGCCACCAAGGTGTTGTCGGTAGGCTGCGTGGATGGCCGCAACGTCTGGCGCGCCGACCTGGACGGCGCCCTCGACCGGCTGGCCCCCATCCACGCCAGGCTGGGTGATCGGCTCTGGCTGGCGCCGTCCTGTTCCCTGCTGCACGTCCCCCTGGATTTGACGGTCGAGACCGGCCTCGACCCTGATATCAAGTCCTGGCTGGCCTTCGCCCGGCAGAAGCTGGATGAACTGGCGACCCTGGCCCGCGCCCTGGAGCAGGGGCGGGAGGCGATCGCGCCGGTCCTGGAGGAAAACCGCGCCGCCCTGGCCGCGCGCCGGGCATCATCGCGGGTGCGCGACCCCGCCGTGCGCGCCCGGCTCGCCGCCGTCAAACCGGAGGACGGCCATCGCGCCTCGCCCTACGCCGAGCGGGCGATGATCCAGCGGGCACGGCTCAAGCTCCCCCTTTATCCCACCACCACCATCGGCTCCTTCCCTCAGACCGCCGACATCCGCGCCACCCGACGCGACTACAAGGCCGGCCGGATCGGCCAGGCGGCCTATGAGGAAAAGATGCGCGCAGAAATCCGCCATGCCGTCGCGGTCCAGGAACAACTGGGCCTGGACGTGCTGGTGCACGGAGAGGCGGAACGCAACGACATGGTGGAATACTTCGGCGAGCAGTTGGCCGGCTATGCCTTCACCAGCGACGGCTGGGTGCAGTCCTACGGCTCGCGTTGCGTCAAGCCACCCATCATCCACGGCGACGTGGCCCGGCCGGCGGCCATGACCGTGGCCTGGAGCGCCCATGCCCAGTCGCTGACGCACAAGCCCATGAAAGGCATGCTCACCGGCCCCATCACCATGCTGAAATGGGCTTTCGCGCGCGACGACCAACCCTGGCGCGACACCGCCTTGCAAATCGCCCTGGCCCTGCGCGACGAAATCCTCGACCTGGAAGCCGCCGGCATCGGCGTGATCCAGGTCGACGAACCGGCCTTCCGCGAGGCCATGCCGTTGCGCGCGAACCAGCGCAAGGCCTATCTGGCCTGGGCGGCGGAAGCCTTCCGCCTGGCCACCGCCGGCGTGGCCGACGCGACCCAGATCCACACCCACATGTGCTACTCGGAATTCAACGACATCATCGCCGCCATCGCCGACCTGGATGCCGATGTCATCACCATCGAGACCGCCCGTTCCAACATGGAACTGCTCGATGCCTTCGCCGGTTTCAATTACCCCAACGAAATCGGCCCCGGCGTGTATGACATCCACTCCCCCAACGTGCCCGAGGTGGAGGCCATGACACGGCTGATGCGGAAAGCCGCCGCCCGCATCCCGCCGGAGCGGCTCTGGGTCAATCCGGATTGCGGTCTGAAGACCCGCGCCTGGCCGGAGACGGAAGCAGCCCTGGCCAACATGGTGGCGGCGGCGAAACGATTGCGCGGCACCGGTTCGGTGGTGGCTTGAACCTGGCAACGGCGGTTGGCCGCTCATCCCTCCTCGACAGGCCCCTGGCTATTGCCCGGCGGTTCCGGCTCGGCTTCGGGCGCGCGCCAGACGTCATGCCAGACGCAGACACGGTCGCCGCCCTGGGTCTTGGCGATCAGTTGCGCGCGCTCGACCCGTTCGAGGGTCTCGTCGATGAAGAACACCGGCTCCAGCGCGACCACGCCGAACGAGGCGGTGAGTCGCGTTGGCCGGTCCTCGACGATGAATGGCTCGGCGGCGAGATCATCGCGCAGGCGATTGATCAGCGGGCCGGCCTGATCGAGGTCGGTGGCCGGCAGGCAGAGCAGGAATTCCTCGCCGCCCATCCGGTAGATGGTGTCGTAGCCACGCAGACGGCCGGCCAGGAAGGCGGCGACCGCCTTGAGGACGGCGTCGCCACCGCGTTGGCCCAGGTTCTCGTTGACCCGGGCGAAATCGTCGATATCCAGATAGCAGATCGCGCACGGCTGGCCGGTGCGTTGCACGCGCTCGATCTCCTCGGCCAGGCGCAGGTTGACCGCTTGCCGGTTCCAGACGCCGGTGAGCTTGTCGACCGCGCCCAGGCGTTCCATGAGATCGCATTCCAGCCGGCGCAAGAGCTGGCGCACGCGCGCGGCGACGGCGACCAGGGCATCGTAGTCCTCGGCGGCGATCGGTTCGCCGGCGGCCTGGCGGCCGAGCAGATGGCGGGCGATACCGTGCATCGACTGGTGCGCGATCTCGATGGCGTCGTAACCGGGCTCGCGGCCGAGGTCGTCGCGGCCGGGGCCGTGCAGCCACTGGCCGAGCTGGCAACGCAGATGGGCGTCCTCGGCGACGTCGGCGACGTCGGCGGCGTGCGCGTGGCCGGCATCGATGGCGCCGGCGCCGCCGCAGATCAGTTGCCGGTTCAGACGAGCCAGCCACTGGGCATGCTGGGCGATGGCGCGGTCGAGCTCGCGCAGTCGCCTGAGCGTGGCTTCGTGGGCGGTATCGGTCTGGTTCATGCGCGCGCCTCCTCGGGGTTCAGCGCGGGATGCCGCGCTTGCGGGCGGTCGAGATGGTAGCCCTGGGCGAGATCGACGCCGAGTTCGGCCAGCAGGCTCAGGGTGCCTTCATCCTCGACGAATTCGGCGACCGTGGTCTTGCCTAGACCGCGCGCGACTTCGACCATGCCGCGCACGAATACCTGGTTGTCGTGATCGTGCGGCAGGTTGCGGATGAACATGCCATCGAGCTTGATGGTGTCGACGCGGATGTGCTTGAGGTAGGCGAAGGAGGCGAAGCCGGCGCCGAAATCGTCCAGGCAGACCCGGCAGCCGGCGCGCTTGAGCGCCTCGATGAAGCGCTCGGCATCGGTCAGGTCGGACACGGCGGCGGTCTCGGTGACCTCGATCAGCAGCCGGGCCGGATCGGCGCCGTGCTCGCGCAGCAGGTAGGTGATGTAGCCGGGCAGTCCGGGGTCGTCGAACGAGCGGCCGGAGATGTTGACGGCGATGGCCGGCGCGCGCGGGTTGTCGGCAAGCATGTGGATCACCCGGGCCAGCACCCAACGGTCGATTTCCAGGATCTTCCGGCTCTTCTCGGCGATCGGGATGAACTGGCCCGGCGGCACCAACTCGCCGGTGTTGGCGTCGCGCAGACGGATCAGCGCTTCCAGGTGCGAGAGTCGGCGATCGGCGACGGTGTAGACGCCCTGGAAATGCAGTTCGAACAGGTCGTGGTCGAGCGCGTGCACCAGCCGCTCGTTCCAGGACAGGCGGTTGACCATTTCCGGCGTGGTGTCGAGGTCGGCGCGGTAGGCGCGCCAGGCATTCTTGCCGGCGTGCTTGGCCTGATACATGGCGGCGTCGGCGCAGGCGACCAACTGGTCCTGGTCGGCGGCGTGTTCGGGGAACAGGGCGATGCCAAGGCTGGACGAGATGTGCAGGGTCTGGCCCTCGAAGCGGAACGGGATGCCGGCGACCGCGCGCACGATGCGTTCGGCCAGCGCTTCCGCCTGCAGGCGGTTGGCGTTGGGCATGAGCACGGCGAATTCGTCGCCGCCGAGGCGGAACAGCATTTCGTTGCGCCGGGTCAGGCCGGAAACCTCGCCGGCGACCCGGATCAGCAGCGCGTCGCCGGCGCGGTGGCCAAAATGGTCGTTGATGGTCTTGAATTCATCGAGATCGAAGTACAGCAGCGCGGACGGCGAGCCGTAGCGTCCGGATTCCGACAGCATGCGCTCCAGTTCGATCTCGAAGCGGTGCCGGTTGTACAGGCCGGTGAGGGAATCACGTTCGGCCAGGTAGAGCAGTTGCTCGGCGGTCTGGCGTTCGCCGGTGACGTCCTCGTAGATCCACAGATAGCCGATGAAGTGGGCATCGCGGTCGCGCACCGCGTAGCTGAGCTGGGTGACGATGCGGCCATCCTCGACCACGATTTCGCGGCTCTCGCCATCTTCCTGGTGTTCCAGAAGCTGGCTGATGTAGGTCTGGTAGTCGTCGCCGCGCAGGACCGCGCAGGCGGACGCGTTGAACGCCGCGCGCACCGGCTCGCCGACCAGGTTATGGCGTTCCGGCAGGCGCCAGATATAGCCAAGCGCGGGGTTGTGATAGATCACCCGGCCATCGACGCCAACGAACAGGATGCCCAGGTTCATCGCCGACAGCAGCGCCTGAAGGCGCGCGCGCTCGGTCTCGGCGCCAAGCAGGTATTCCAGCGCCTTTTGCTCCGAGCGCTTGAGGTCGCTGATGTCGCGGATGCTGGCGCGGATGCCGAGGAACTGGTTTTCCCGGCTGTAGATCGGGTGCCAGTTGACCGCCGCCCAGAAACGGGCGCCATCCTTGCGTCGCATTTCGAACTGGTAGCCCTCGCCAGCGGCGCCGGACAGCGCATCCTGGAAACGCCGGCCGGCGGTCGACCGGAATTCCTCGGTGATCAGCGCCAGCGGAAAACCGGGCAGGGTCAGGCATTCCTCGGCGGTATAGCCGACGATACGCTGCGCCGAGGGGTTGACCCAGATGGTGCGGCCGGTCGGTTCGATCCACAGTTCGAGGTCGTAGGTGTAGTTGGCGATGGCGAAGAAACGCTGCTCGCTGTCGCGCAGTTCCGACAGACGCGCGCGCAACTGGTGCGACATCTGCCGGAAGGCGGCGGCAAGCTGGCCGACCTCGTCGCCGCCGGCGGCCGGCAGCAGGGCATCGAAATCCTGGCTGGCGAACGCCCGGCTGGCGCGCGTCAGTTGTTCCAGCCGGCGGGTCAGCAGATAGCCAAGCAGGGACAGCGTGAAGAAGGTCAGCACCACCGCCGCCAGACCGGCGTTGATGCCCTGACGCACCACGCGTTCACGCGCCTGGGCCAGGAAATCGGTGGCGATGCCGAAATGCAGCCGGCCGTATTCGTGGCCAGCCAATGTGATCGGGATGCGCACGTCATGCACGGGATCGGCCGTGCCCGCGCGTAATTCCGGGGCCGGCGTCGGTAGCGGCTGGTCGGGCGCGATGCCGGAGGCGGCGACACGAAAGCCTTCGCTGTCGAGCAAGGCCAGATAGACATAGCTGTCGTTCTGGCGGGCTTCGTCCAGGATTTCCCCGAGTGTGCCGTAGTCGCGCTGCATCAGCGGTGTCGCCAACGCGGCGTTGAGCAGGGGGATGGCGCTGTCGATGCGCAGCTGGGTCTTGCGCACCAGCTCGTCCTCGGTCAGATGGATGTGGCCGAGCACCAGCATGGAAATGATCACCGCCTCGACCAGCAGGCCGGCCAGGGTCAGCTTGAGCCAGAGCGGCGCGCGCAGGGACGATTTCAAGGCTTGAGCAGCTTGCGGGTTTCCTTGAGATAAGGATCGCCCCGCTTCATGCTGGTTTCGTTGACCGGCCGGATGCCGGAGTAGCCGGTCCGGCCGAGGAAATCGATGCCTTCCATCTCGCCCGGAAACGCCAGGACCAGGGCGCGCAGGCGCGCCACCTCGGCCTTGTCGGCATCGGGCTTGAGCAGGAACACGAAGGCGGGAATGTCGGCGATGTGCTTGTGCAGGATCAGCCGGTCGCGGACCTCGGCGGGCATCTGCAACAGCCCCTGGCTGGTGGTGACGGCGGCCGCCGACAAGCCGGTGACCAGGGAGTGGGCGGCGCTGGCGTGGGTGCGGTGCTCGCGCACGCGGTAGTCGCGATCGGCCTCCAGGCCGTGCTCCTCCAGATAGACCAGCGCCGCCATGACCGTGATCGCGAGCCGGTCGATGACCGCCAGTTGCTTGCCGCGCAGATCGGCGGGTGAAGTCAGCGGGCGATCAGCGTTGTACACCAGCAGGGTGTCGTGATCGGGCGCGAACTGGGCGATCGGCTGGAAGCCGGCCTCCTTCTGCGCGAGTCGGGCGAAATGCGCGGGCGTGATCGTCAGGTCGAAATCTCCGCGCAGGACGCGGGCGTGATAGCGGGCGAAATCCGGGGCGCTTTCGACCCGAACCGGGCGCTTGAGCGCTTTTTCCAGATACAGCCGCATCGGTTCGTAGCGTTCCACGAGCACGCGCGTGCTGTGGATGGGCAGCACGCCGAGGGTGAACACCGGTGTCTCGGCGGCGGCGCGGCCGGCGAGGACGAACAGGGCGGCGAGGACGAACAGGGCGGCGCGCGCCAACCGGATGGAGCGGATGCCGCCCACCATGTCAGGCCGGCTCCAGCGTCTTGACCAGCACCTTGGAACGGCGCTGCCAGTTGTACAGCTCGATACGCGGCGCCGGCAGGTCTTCCGGCGCGCCGAGCACGAAACCGCGTTCGATGAACCAGTGCGCGGTGCGCGTGGTGAGCACGAACAGCCTGTCCAGGCCGGCCTGGCGGGCGGCCGCTTCGACCACTTCGAGCAGGGCGTCGCCGCGACCGGCGCGGCGGAACTCGGGCGCCACCGCCAGGCAGGCCATCTCGCCGGCGCGCGCGTCCGGATACGGATACAGCGCGACGCAGCCGACCACGCGGCCATCCAGTTCGTCGACGAAGAACTGCTCGACTTCCTGTTCCAGGCGCTCGCGCGAGCGGCGCACGAGGACGCCGCCGGCTTCCAGCGGTTCGATCACCGAAAGAATGCCGCCAACGTCCTCGATCTTGGCCGGCCGCACGGTTTCCAGGGCCAGCCGGGCGACCATGGTGCCGACGCCCTGGTGGGTGAACAGCTCCATCAGCACGGCGCCGTCGAGCGCGCGCGGCAGCAGGTGCGCGCGGCGCACGCCCTGGCGACAGGCCTGGGCGGCATGGGGCAGGTAGAGCTTGAGATCACCGTCCGGCAGACTCTTGACCAGACGCGAGGCGGCGGCGGCGGTGAGCTGGCTGATGTGGTTGCCGCGCGCGTCCGCGCAATCGCCGCGATCGAGCAGGAAGATCAGCTTCTCCGCCTGGAGGGCGATGGCCGCGGCGGTGGCGACCTCCTCCAGGGTCAGGTTGAAGACCTCGCCGGTCGGTGAATAGCCAAGCGGTGACAGCAGCACGATCTCGCCGGCGGCGAGCCGATCGGCGATGGCGCGGTCGGCGATCTTGCGCACCTCGCCGGTGAACATCAGGTCGACGCCGTCGACCACGCCCACCGGCCGGGCGGTGACGAAATTGCCGGACGCGACCCGGATTTCCGCGCCCGCCATCGGCGTGTTGGGCAGGCCGACCGAAAGCAGGCTTTCGATGTCGACACGGACCGAACCGACCGCGTCCTTGACGTGTTCGAGGGTGTCGGCGTCGGTGACCCGGCGATCCTGGACGTACATGGCGTCGACGCCGAGATCGCGCAGCCGTTCCTCGACCTGTGGACGCACGCCATGCGCCAGCACCAGACGCACGCCGAGACTGTTGAGCAGGTTGAAATCGTGGATCAGGCCACGCAGGCCGGTCTCGTCGGTGAGCGCGTCGCCGCCGAAGGCGATCACGAAGGTCTTGCCACGAAAGGCGTGGATGTAGGGCGCGGCCGCGCGGAACCACTCGACGAAGGCGGTAGTGTCGGTGTCCGCGGATTTGGTCATGTCGTCATCTCCGGCGCGGGCGCGCGGCGCGCGTGTATCAGGGCGGTCATTGTTTCGACCACCAGCGCGAAAACTTGAGAAATCGCCAGGGTCGGGGCCGCGCGTTTCACCGGAAATCCCCCCAGCGCGCCTGCAAGGCGGCGAGCGCGGCGAGCGCCGCCGTCTCGGTACGCAATACGCGTGGCCCCAGGCGCAGCGGCTGGAAGCCGGCGGCGAGCGCGGCGACGCGCTCGGCGGGATCGAAGCCGCCTTCGGGCCCCGCCAGGAGCACGAGCTCTTCCCCTGGCGCTGGCGCCGGCAAGCCCTCCAGGCCGACGACCGCCTCCGGGTCGAGCAGGTAGCGTCCGGCGGCCGGACTGCCCGCGCGCAGCCAGTCGCGCAGATCGCGGATCGGCGCCACCTCGGGCACGACATTGCGGCCGCATTGCTCGCAGGCGGCGACGACCACACCCCGCCAGTGCCGTCTCCGGCGTTCGAGCTTGTCACCGGCCAGGCGGACCACGCAGCGGCGCATGTCGAGCGGCTGGATCGCGGCGACACCGAGTTCCACCGCCTTCTGGATGGTCAGGTCCATGCGTTCGCCGCTGGAAATGCCCTGGGCCAGGGTGATCCGCAGCGGCGATTCGCGGTCCGGTTCCGCGCGCGCGCCCAGCCGCGCGGCGGCGCCGCGCCCACTGGTTTCGAGCACGCCGGGATATTCACCGCCGTCACCGTTGAACAGCGTCACCGTTTCCCCCGCGCGCAGGCGCAACACGCCGATCGCGTGGCGGGCGACGGCGTCGGGCAACTCGACCAGGCGGTCGGCGGCGAGCGGGAAATCGCAGAAAAAGCGCGGCATGCTGGATATGAGGGGCGGCCGGGAAGGCATCGGGTGGGTGATATTATCCGGCCGTCCGCCATTCAGGAGCTGCGCATCGTGGTACGCATGGAAACCCCGGTCTGCGATTTCGGCTGGAAAGCCGTGGATTTCGACCTGCCCGGTGTCGACGGGCGCCGTTACACCCTCCGCGACGTCGCCGGCCCGAACGGGTTGCTGGTCATGTTCATCTGCAACCACTGCCCCTACGTCAAGGCGGTCATCCATCGCATCATCCGCGACGTCGCCGAGCTGCGGACGCTGGGCGTCGGCGCCATCGCGATCATGTCGAACGATCCGACCGAATACCCGGAAGACGACTTCGAGCACATGCGCCGGATCGCCGCCGACCTGAAATTCCCGATGCCCTACGTGGTCGACGCCAGCCAGGAGGTCGCCCAGGCCTATGGCGCGGTGTGCACACCCGACTTCTTCGGCTTCAACCGCGATCTGGAATTGCAGTATCGCGGCCGTCTCGACGAATCGCGCAAGGAAACCGCGCCGGAAGGCGCGCGCCGCGATCTGTTCGAGGCCATGAAGCAGGTCGCCGAAACCGGCCGGGGTCCGGCGGAGCAGATTCCGAGCATGGGCTGTTCGATCAAATGGAAAAATACGTAAGCGGATCGCGGTCGACGGATGTTGGAACCCTCCCGTGACCCCATGCCGATGACCGCCAGCCCGCCACCCCCGACCAGCGACCTCGTGGCCGCCGTCATCGAAGCCTGTCGCGCGGTCGGCCGCGAGGAGGTGATGCCGCGCTATCTCAAGGTCGCGCATGAGCGCAAGGTCGACGGCAGCCTGCTCACCGAAGCCGACATCGCCGCGCAGAACGCGCTGATCACCCGTCTGCGCGCGATCGCGCCCTACCCGGTGCTGGGCGAGGAGATGACCGACGAGGAACAGCGCGACGTCTGGGCGCTCGGTGGCGACGGCTTCTGGTGCGTCGACCCGATCGACGGCACCAGCAATTTCGTCAACGGACTGCCGTTCTTCGCGGTCTCGGTGGCCCTGATCCGCGACCGCCGCAGTGTGCTCGGCGTGGTCTACGATCCGACCGCCGACGAAGCCTTCCACGCGGTTCTCGGCGGCGGCGCGTACATGAATGGCGCGCGTCTGCCGCTGAAGGAGCCGCCGACCGAACTGCGCCGCTGCATGGCCGGCATCGAACTCAAGCGCATCGACCGCGCCCTGGCCGGCCGCCTGGCCCAGGAGCATCCGTTCAGCTCCCAGCGCAACCTTGGCGCCAGCACCCTGGATTGGTGCTACGTCGCCGCCGGCCGACTGCATGTCTATCTGCATGGCGGCCAGAAACTCTGGGATTACGCCGCCGGCTGCCTGATCCTGCGCGAGGCGGGCGGCGCCGCCTGCAAGATGGACGGTTCCGATTTCACCGACGGCGATCCCTGGTGCCGCTCGGTTCTGGCCGCGCAAACCACGGAACTGCTGACGCAATGGCGGGACTGGCTGGGCACCGACGCGACGGCGACCGGTTGACGCCTCATCCCATCCCGATTCCGGTTCTTGTGCCTTGCAACATGAGAGCACCATAAGTCATTGGTCTGTATATATAAAAATATTTTAGTTTTTGCGCCCATCGTTACCGAACCCCGAAAAATCAAGGCGGTCGCCCGGGTTTGCCCTACTGGCGCGGGATTTCAGCGTTTCCCCTGGCTTGCTCTGCTTCTGGCGCCTACGACATAATCAAAGCTTTCCGCCCATCGCGGACCAAAAATTCTTATTTTTCTCTAAGGAAACAAAGACATGGCAACACGTACCGACCTCGCGAACGCCATCCGCGCCCTGGCCATGGATGCGGTCGAGAAGGCCAAGTCCGGCCACCCGGGCGCCCCGATGGGCATGGCGGAAATCTCCGAAGTGGTCTGGAACCATCACCTGCGCCACAACCCGGCCAATCCCAAGTGGCCGGATCGCGACCGCTTCGTGCTGTCCAACGGCCACGGTTCCATGTTGATCTACGCCCTGTTGCACCTGACCGGCTACGACGTCACCACCGATGACCTGAAGAACTTCCGCCAGCTGCATTCCAGGACCCCCGGCCACCCCGAGTACGGCTACACCCCGGGCGTCGAGACCACCACCGGCCCGCTCGGCCAGGGCATCACCAACGCCGTCGGCATGGCGCTGGCGGAAAAGCTGCTGGCTCACGAGTTCAACAAGCCCGGCTTCGACATCGTCAACCATCACACCTACGTGTTCATGGGCGATGGCTGCATGATGGAAGGCATCTCGCACGAGGCCTGCGCGCTGGCCGGCACCTGGAAGCTGAACAAGCTGATCGCGTTCTGGGACGACAACGGCATTTCCATCGACGGCCATACCGAAGGCTGGTTCACCGACGACACGCCGAAGCGCTTCGAAGCCTACGGCTGGAACGTCATCGCCAATATCGACGGGCATGACCCGGTTGCCATCGAAGCCGCCGTGCAGAAGGCCAAGCAGTCCGCCGACAAGCCGACCCTGATCTGCTGCAAGACCATCATCGGCAAGGGCTCGCCGAACAAGGAAGGCACCCACGATGTGCACGGCGCCGCGCTCGGCCAGGCCGAAGTCGACGCCACCCGCAAGCATCTGGGCTGGAATCACGAGCCGTTCGTCATCCCCCAGGATGTCTACGAGGGCTGGGATGCCAAGACCAAGGGCGAAGGTCTGGAGAAACTGTGGTCGAACAAGTTCGCCGAGTACGCCAAGCAGTTCCCCGAGCTGGCCGCCGAGTTCACCCGCCGCATGGCCGGTGATCTGCCCGCCGACTGGGATGCCCGCGTCCAGGCCGCGCTGGCCACCACGCTGGAGAAGGCCGAGACCGTGGCTACCCGCAAGGCCAGCCAGCTCGCCATCGAACGCCTGGTCTCGACCCTGCCCGAGCGCGTCGGCGGCTCCGCCGACCTGACCGGTTCCAACCTGACCAACTGGCCCGGCTGCCACACCCTGCACCGCAACCCGGGCGGCAACTACATCTCCTACGGCGTGCGTGAGTTCGGCATGAGCCACATCATGAACGGCATGGCCCTGCACGGCGGCATCCTGCCGTTCGGCGGCACCTTCCTGATGTTCTCGGAATACGCCCGCAACGCCCTGCGCATGTCCGCGCTGATGAAGCAGCGGGTGATCTACGTGTTCACCCACGACTCCATCGGCCTGGGCGAGGACGGCCCGACCCACCAGCCGGTCGAGCAAACCGCCACCCTGCGCATGATCCCCAACATGTCGGTCTGGCGTCCCTGCGACACCACCGAGACCCTGGTGGCCTGGGCCGCCGGCGTCGAGAAGAAGGATGGCCCCACCAGCCTGATCCTGTCCCGCCAGAACCTGCCCTTCATCCAGCGCGGCGATGACCAGATCGCCGCCATCCGCAAGGGCGGCTACGTGCTGTCCGACTGCGACGGCACGCCCGCCGTGGTGATGATCGCCACCGGTTCCGAGGTCGAGCTGGCCCTGAAGGCCCAGGAAGCCCTGAAGGCCGACGGCATCGCCGCCCGCGTGGTGTCCATGCCCTGCACCAACACCTTCGACGCCCAGGACGCCGCCTACAAGGCCAGCGTGCTGCCCGCCGGCGTCAAGCGTGTCGCCATCGAAGCCGGCGTCACCGACGGCTGGTACAAGTACGTGGGTCTGGACGGCGCCGTCATCGGCCTGGACCGCTTCGGCGAATCCGCGCCCGCGCCCGCCCTGTTCAAGGAATTCGGCTTCACCGTCGAGAACGTCGTGGCCAAGACCAAGGCCGTTTTGTGATTGACCCGCAGGAGCGGCCTTCGGGCCGCGAATCGCGGGCAATAGCCCGCTCCTGCACAGATTTACATCATCAATAAAGGAGCAAAAGCATGGCTATCAAAGTTGGCATCAACGGTTTCGGCCGCATCGGCCGAATGGTCTTCCGCGCGGTCGCCAAGGATTTCCCGAACATCGAGATCGTCGCCATCAACGATCTGCTCGACCCCAACTACCTGGCCTACATGCTCAAGTACGATTCCGTGCATGGCCGCTTCAACGGCGACATCGCCGTCGACGGTTCCAACATGGTGGTCAACGGCAAGAAAATCCGCCTCACGGCCGAGCGCGATCCGGCCAACCTGAAGTGGAACGAAGTCGGCGCCGACATCGTCATCGACTGCACCGGTTTCTTCCTGACCACCGAGTCCTGCGAGGCCCACCTCAAGGCCGGCGCCAAGAAGGTGGTACAGTCCGCTCCGTCCAAGGACGACACCCCGATGTTCGTGTACGGCGTGAACCACGCCACCTACGCCGGCCAGACCATCGTCTCCGCCGCGTCCTGCACCACCAACTGCCTGGCCCCCATCGCCAAGGTGCTGCACGACAACTTCGGCATCAAGCGCGGCCTGATGACCACCGTGCACGCCGCCACCGCCACCCAGAAGACCGTTGACGGCCCGTCCTCCAAGGACTGGCGCGGCGGCCGCGGCATCCTGGAGAACATCATCCCGTCCTCCACCGGCGCCGCCAAGGCCGTCGGCAAGGTCATCCCCGAGCTGAACAAGAAGCTGACCGGCATGGCCTTCCGCGTGCCGACTTCCGACGTTTCCGTGGTCGACCTGACCGTCGAACTGAACAAGGAAGCCGCCTACGCCGACATCTGCGCCGCCATGAAGGCTGCCTCCGAAGGCGCGCTGAAGGGCGTGCTGGGCTACACCGACGAGAAGGTGGTCTCCACCGACTTCGTCGGCAACAGCGCCCCGTCCACCTTCGACGCCGAAGCCGGCATCGCTCTGGACGGCACCTTCGTCAAGGTCGTGTCCTGGTACGACAACGAGTACGGCTACACCTGCAACATGCTGCGGTTGGTGGAGCACGTAGCGAAGTAAGTAAGTCGAGAGTGGAGAGTCGAGAGTGGAGAGTGAAAAGCTCCCCCCGCTTGGCTCTCCTCCTTTTCTCTCGGCTCTCGGCTCTCGACTGAACCTACTGAGTTGTAAGAAATAGGTCTGCCTATCTCTTACCGCTTAACTCTCCAAGGAGCACAACAATGGCCAAATTCCTCCGCATGACCGACCTCGACCTGAAAGGCAAGCGCGTCTTCATCCGCGCCGACCTGAACGTGCCCGTCAAGGAAGGCAAGGTCACCTCCGACGCCCGCATCACCGCTTCCATGCCCACCATCGAGCATGCCCTCAAGGCCGGCGCCAAGGTCATGGTCACCTCCCACCTGGGCCGCCCGACCGAGGGCGAGTGGACCGAGGAAGTCTCCCTGAAGCCGGTGGCCGATGTCATGGCCGCCAAACTCGGCAAGCCGGTTCGCCTGATCAAGGACTGGGTCGACGGTGGTTTCGACGTCGCCGAGGGTGAAGTCGTCCTGCTGGAAAACTGCCGCGTCAACAAGGGCGAGAAGAAGAACGTCGAAGAGACCGCGAAGAAATACGCCGCGCTGTGCGACGTCTTCGTCATGGACGCCTTCGGCACCGCCCACCGCGCCGAGGCCTCCACCCATGGCATCGCCCAGTTCGCGCCGACCGCCTGCGCCGGCATGCTGGTATCGGAGGAACTGGAAGCCCTGGCCAAGGCGCTGGCCAACCCAGCCCGGCCGATGGTCGCCATCGTCGGCGGCTCCAAGGTCTCCACCAAGCTGACCGTGCTGGAAGCCCTGGCCGAGAAATGCGACCAGCTGGTGGTCGGCGGCGGCATCGCCAACACCTTCCTGGCCGCCACCGGCAAGAACGTCGGCAAATCGCTGTGCGAGAACGACCTGATCCCGACCGCCCAGTCCCTGATGACCAAGATGTCCGCCCGTGGCGCCACCATCCCGGTCGCCGTCGACGTCGTGTGCGGCAAGCAGTTCGACGCCAACGAGCCCGCCGTCCTCAAGGACGCCGGCGCCGTGGCCGACGACGACATGATCTTCGACATCGGACCCAAGTCCGCCCAGGAACTGGTCGACATCATCATGAAGGCCGGCACCGTGGTCTGGAACGGTCCGGTCGGCGTGTTCGAGTTCGACCAGTTCGGCGAAGGCACCAAGGCCATCGCCAAGGCCATCGCCGAGACCAATGCGTTTACGCTCGCCGGCGGCGGCGACACCATCGCCGCGATCCAGAAGTACGACATCTACGACAAGGTATCCTACATCTCCACCGCCGGCGGCGCCTTCCTGGAATACCTGGAAGGCAAGGTTCTGCCGGCCGTGGATATCCTGGAAAAACGGGCGCAGGGCTGAGTTGAGAGCCGGGAGTCGAGAGTCGAGAGTACAACTCCCCCACTCTCGACTCGTCACTCTCCACTCTCGACTGAGGTAAATATGCTACGCAGAACCAAAATCGTCGCCACGCTCGGCCCGGCCTGCTCCGATCCCAAGGTGCTGGACAAGATGATCGAATGCGGGGTGGACGTCGTCCGTCTCAATTTTTCCCACGGCACCCGCGACGAGCACCAGCAACGCTGCGAACTCGTGCGCTCGCTGGCCAAGACCCGGGGCCGCGCGGTCGGCGTGCTGGTCGATCTGCAAGGCCCCAAGATCCGCATCGGCAAGTTCAAGGACGGCAGGATCACGCTGAAGCCGGGCGATCAGTTCATCCTGGATGCCAATTGCGAGCTGGGTGACCAGAACCGGGTCGGCCTCGACTACAAGCAACTGGTCAACGACGTCGCCCGTGGCGCCACCCTCCTGCTCGACGATGGCCGCATCGAGATGTGGGTCGAGGAAGTCCAGGGCGGCGAAGTCCACTGCAAGGTCATCCAGGGCGGCGATCTCTCCAACAACAAGGGCATCAACCGCAAGGGTGGCGGCTTGTCGGCCAGCGCGCTGACCGAGAAGGACATCGAGGACATCAAGACCGCCGCCGCCATCAAGGCGGATTACCTGGCGGTGTCGTTTCCCCGCTCCGCGGCCGACATCCAGCAGGCGCGCGAAATTCTCCGCGCCGCCGGCGGCCGCGCCTGGATCGTCGCCAAGATCGAGCGCGCCGAAGCGATCGAGGAACTGGAAAGTATCCTGGAGGCCTCGGATGCGATCATGGTCGCGCGTGGCGATCTCGGCGTCGAAGTCGGCGATGCCGCCGTCCCGGCCTTGCAGAAACGCATGATCCGGTTGGCGCGCGAGCACAACAAGGTGGTGATCACGGCGACCCAGATGATGGAATCGATGATTTCCAGCCCGATCCCGACCCGCGCCGAAGTCTCGGACGTCGCCAACGCGGTGCTCGACGGCACCGACGCGGTCATGCTGTCCGCCGAGACCGCCGCCGGCAAATATCCGGTCGAGGCGATTTCCGCGATGCATCGGGTCTGCCTGGAGGCGGAAAAGGAATACGACTCCATGGCCGGCGCGCGCGGCATCGACCACGGCTTCCTGCGGGTCGACGAGGCCATCGCCATGTCCGCCGCCTTCACCGCCCTGCACCTCAACGTCAAGGCCATCGCGGCCATGACCCAATCCGGCTCGACCGCGCTTTGGATGTCGCGCATCAGCACGCACGTACCCATCTATGCCCTGACGCCCGAAGTCGAGACCCGCCGGAAAGTCACCCTTTTCCGTGGCGTCTATCCGGTCAATTTCAAACCGTCCACCAACGAGCGCGACCAATTGCTCACGGAAGCGGAAGATGAACTGCGGCGGCGTGGCGCGGTCCGTAACGGTGACCTGATCCTGCTCACCATCGGCGAGCCGATCGGCAAACCCGGCGGCACCAACACCATGAAGATCGTTCGCGTCGGCGAACACAAGAAAGCTTGAAACAGCAGTCGAGAGTGGAGAGTGGAGAGTCGAGAGTGAAACCGCACCCGACATCCCCTCTCGGCTCCCGGCTCTCCACTCTCAACTGTTTTATTAAGGAGAACGACAGATGGCTCTGATTTCCCTGCGTCAACTGCTGGACCACGCCGCCGAGAACGGCTATGGCCTGCCCGCCTTCAACGTCAACAACATGGAACAGGTCCAGGCCATCATGCAGGCCGCCGACAAGACCAACAGCCCGGTGATCCTGCAAGGCTCCGCCGGCGCCCGTTCCTATGCCGGCGAGCCCTTCCTGCGCCACCTGATCCTCGCCGCGATCGAGCAGTATCCGCACATCCCGGTGTGCATGCACCAGGACCACGGCGCCTCCCCCAGCATCTGCTTCCGCTCCATCCAGTCCGGCTTCAGCTCGGTGATGATGGACGGTTCCCTGGGCACCGACGGCAAGACCCCGTCCACCTATGAATACAACGTCGACACCACCCGCCACGTGGTCGAGCTGGCGCACGCCTGCGGCGTCTCCGTGGAAGGCGAACTGGGCTGCCTGGGCTCGCTGGAAACCGGCAAGGCCGGCGAGGAAGACGGCCACGGCGCCGAAGGCGTGCTGGATCACTCCGCGCTGCTGACCGATCCCGACGAAGCCGCCGACTTTGTCGCCAAGACCCACGTCGATGCCCTGGCCATCGCCATCGGCACCAGCCACGGCGCCTACAAGTTCACCCAGAAACCCACCGGCAAGGTACTGCGCATCGACCGCGTCAAGGAAATCCACCAGCGCATCCCCAGCGTGCACCTGGTCATGCACGGCTCCTCCTCGGTGCCGGAAGACTGGCTCGCCATCATCAACAGCTACGGCGGCGACATGGGCCAGACCTATGGCGTGCCGGTGTCCGAGATCGTGGAAGGCATCAAGAACGGCGTGCGCAAGGTCAACATCGACACCGACCTGCGCATGGCCTCCACTGGCGCCATCCGCAAGCATCTGGCGGAAAACAAGTCGAACTTCGACCCGCGCAAGTTCCTCAAGGAAGCCACCAAGGCCATGAGCGGCATCTGCGCCGCCCGCTACGAAGCCTTCGGCGCCGCCGGCCAGGCCAGCAAGATCACCAAGGTGTTCAGCCTGGAAGCCATGCAGCAGCGCTACGACAAGGGCGAACTGGATCCCAAGGTCAATTGAGCATCGTACGGATTGACAAGAATGGCGGCCACTGGCCGCCATTTTTTTGTTCGTGGATGCCGACCAACGCCGGCATGGCCGGAAAACGCCCGCGAAGGACCGATCGCGCATGAGTGCCCGGGCGGCTTATCGCCGCTCAGCCGATTCCTTGCCCCCGCCACACCCGCGGGCGGATGTCGCGATCTAGAAATTAGGCTGGGTCTCGCGCCAGATGCGGGCACCATCCTGGAGCAGGAAGTCGAGGAATCGGCGGGTGGTGTGGGACAGTTTCTTGCCCTTCAGATGGACCGCGTACCACTGACGAACCAGAGGAAAATGCTCGGCGTCCAGGATCGCCAGGCGGCCGGATTCCAGTTCCAGGCCCAGGTTGTGGCGGGACAGCACGGAGATGCCCAGGCCGGCCATCACCGCCTGCTTGATGGCTTCGCTGCTGCCCAGTTCCATGTAAGTGTTGGCGGTGAGTCCGTGCTGGGCGAACAGCCGGGTGCGGGCCTGGCGGGTGCCGGAGCCGGGTTCCCGGGACAGGAAGCGTTCCTCGGCGATGCGGGCCAGCGGGATCTTCTTCTGTCCCACCAGGGGATGATCCGGTGACGCCACCACCACCAGCGGATTGTCCAGGAAGAATTCCGCTTCCAGGTCCATGTTATCCGGCACCGTGCCCATGATCACAAGGTCGTCGAGGTTGTTCTCCAGGCGTTCCACCACCCGGGTCTGGTTGGTGATGGTGAGCCGGGGTTCCACCGCCGGGTAGTCCCGCAGGAAATGGCCCAGCAGGTGGGGCATGAAGTACTTGGCCGTGGTGATGGCGGCTACGTGCAGGGGACCGCGAATACCTTCCTCCAGGCCGGTCATGTCTTCACCGAGCACGCGCAGACGCTCAAGCACATCCCGGCTGGCCTCGAACAGTTCCCGGCCGGCGTCGGTCAGGTAAAGGCGCTTGCCCATGTGTTCCACCAGTGGCAGCCCCACGCTTTCCTCCAGACGCTTGATCTGGATGGACACGGCGGGCTGGGTCAGATGCAGTTCCTCGGCCACCCGGGTGAAGGACAGGTGGGTGCCCAGGCTGCGGAACAGGCGCAGCTGGTGCAGGGTGACGTTGCGCAGTCTCATGGCGGCACATGAATAAACAAAAGTAAATCGATTCCATAATAACAATTAACTTCAGTTCATTGTTGATCCTAACTAGAGTTTGAACCGTCTGGTGGACCGGGGGTTGATGCCGGTTCCACCTTCGGAATCAACCTGCGCAAGAGGAAACGACATGTCTGATCTGACCGCGGATACCGACGCCCTGGCGGGCCTGAGCGGCAAGGAACTGGCCCGGGCCCGGCGGGCCATGTTGTCCCAGACCGGGAAAAAAGGCATCGGCCTGGTGACGCGCCAGAGCGTGGCGGCCAGCCTGCGGGGCCAGGCCGACGCGCCAGCCGTCGCGGCGGCCGTGGCCACCGAAGCCCAGGCCACTCCGGCCACCGTCGAGGAGGCGGCAATGGATATCGCCTGCGCCGTGGTCGAGAGCGCTCCCGAGGTCGCCCGGGAAATGGCCGGAGAAACCGGCCTGAGCATGCGTGATTACTGTCGCCAGCGCCGCCAGGCCCTGTCTTCGCAAGGCAAGGCGGCGATCAAGCCATCGGCCCGTCCCGCCAGCGTGCCCCAGGGCGCCAACGGCAGCGGTCAGGCCCAGGCCCGCCAGCGTCGTCTGGAGCAGAGCCTGAAAGGCCGCGGCGACGCACCCCCGGCCCGTCCTTCCGGCCGGGTGCGCCCATCGGTGGAGGCGCCCGCCAAGGTGGAAGTGGGCACCACTCTGTCCGGCCAGGCGGTCACCGGCACCCAGGTGGAGCGCACGGTGAAGGTGACCGGCGGCGAGCCGGGTTCCTGCCGTGCCATCACCGGCACCGAATACATCGGCAACGAGCAGTTCGACACTTTCTGCGCCAGCCGTCCGACGCCGGCGCCGGCCAAGGTGGGCGCCAGCGCCACCAGTCGCGGCCAGGTGGTGAGCGGCACCGAGGTGCGCCGTTCGGTCACGGTTACCGGTGGCGAGGCGGGTACCTGCAAGCCGGTCACCGGCACGGAATATCTGGGCAGTGAGAACTTCGCCGAGTTCTGCGCCGGAAAGGGCATGACCGCTCGTCCGGAAAAGGTGCCGGTGGGCATGACCGCCCGCAAGGGCCTGGCGGTCACCGGTAGCGACGAGGCGCGGGCGGTGGCCATCACCGGTGCCGAGGCCGGCGCCAAGCGGGGGATCACCGGCTCCCAGTACAACGACGCGGGCATCTCCCGCCTGACCATCAATGGCCCGGCCAAGGTGGCGCTCACCCATACGGTCGCCGGCCGGCCGGTGTCCGGCATCGAGGTGGGGCGTTCCATCAAGGTCACCGGCGACGAGGCGGGCTCCTGCCGCGCCATCTCCGGCACCGAGTACCTGTCCAACGAGCAGTTCCAGAGCATCTGCAATGCCCGCCCGGAACCCGGTCCGACCAAG
Organism: Hydrogenophilus sp.; assembly: GCA_020725265.1. Taxonomy (GTDB): domain Bacteria; phylum Pseudomonadota; class Gammaproteobacteria; order Burkholderiales; family Thiobacillaceae; genus PFJX01. Next base: position 349,654 of record DYFK01000001.1, read on the forward strand.
GTCGGCGAGGCCGCCAGCCTGGCTGGCCAGCGCATCACGGGCAACCTGGTGGAACGCACCGAGCGGGTGACCGGCAACGAGCCCCGGGCCGAGGGCCGCATCACGGGTTCTCAGTACGAGCGAGGCGCCGTCCGCGGCGAGGCGCCGGCCAAGGCGCGAGAAGTCCGCACCCTGTCGGGACGCCCCATGACCGGCGTGATGGCGGGCGCCAACTTCCCAAAGCTTTCCGGTGACGAGCACGGTGGGTGCCAGCGCGTCACCGGCATCGAGCAGGTTGGTCAAGCCGCCGCCTGCGTGAACGCACCCGAAGCCGTGCCCGCCGCCGCCAAGGTGGATGTCACCCACACCCTGCACGGCCTGGCCGTGTCCGGCACGCCCCTGGGCCGTGGCGGTCGGGTGACCGGTGACGAGCCGGGCAGTCATCTGGCCATCAGCGGTACGCCCTACGCCGCCAGCGAGCAGCTGACGGGCGGTTGCGGCTGCCGGCACGCCGCCGCCGAGGAAACCGCCGCGCCGCTCCAGGCCCATCCCCGCTTCCAGCCTCCGGGCCGGCCCCGGGCCATGGCCATGAGCATGCGGGCCACCGAGCCCAGGCCGGAATCCTTCAGTGTGTCTTCGCCGGCGCGGGAATCCTTCGGCCGCATCACCGGCACCGGCTACGGCGGCGCCGGCCGCATCACCGGCCCGGTGAACATGGCCTCGGGCCTGGTGTCCGGCACCCCCGAGTTCCGTTACCGGGATGACGCGCGCATCGGCTTCGGGGCGTTCCCGGCCCATGCCGCGGCGCCGGCCCAGGAAGCGCCGGCCCGCGCCATCACCGGCGAGGGTCGCGACCAGGGCGCGCGCATCACCGGCGACGACTGGGGCCGCAACGAGCGCATCACCGGCACCGAGGGCCGCTGGGCCCAGGGTCGCAATCCCACCCTGCGCGGGGGCGGCCGCGGCATGGGCGCCAGCGCCTGGGCCAACAAGGACCTGGAGAAGCCGGAGGTGCCCCTGGCCAAGGTTACCGGCAGCAGTGGCAACGCCGGCAAGGGCGCGGTCATCACCGTCTCCGGCGGCGCCCGGGGCTAAGGAACGGAGCCGGCCATGAACACCCGCGACGCCTACGCCCTGCGCGCCCAGGCCCAGCGTAACCGCCATCCGGCCCGACCGGCCGGTCACGCGCCCTACGGTCTAGGAACCCCGGCGGCCAACCTCCAGGCCCGGCCGGCGGACAAGCCGGCGGGCGCCGGCGAGCCGAGTCCGCGTCATCCGCTGGCGGACCGGGCCATGAACGCCCGCCTGGCCCACTGCGAGGATTCGGTGAAGGGGCGCTTCGACGCCATCGTGCCCACGCTCAAGTCTCTGTCGGCCCTGCAACATCTGGAGGATTTCCCCGCCCAGGCCCAACGGATCGCCGGGGAGCGGCTGGGTTACCCCCTGCCCGCCGTCATCCTGGAGGATGCCTGGGTGGGCGGACTGGACCTGAAGGCCTTGTACGCCCACTGCGCGTTCGAGTCCCTGAAGGCCGCCGTCGATCAGTTCGCGCGGGACATCAAGGCACAACTGGAAGTGGTGCGGGACACCCGCAACTTCTTCCTGGACTGCGGCTACCACGCGGTCGACATCAGCCCCTGCGCGGACGGCCGGCTGAAGGGTCTGAGCCGCTACATCCTGCGCCTGCCGCTGACCTCCCTGACCCGGCGCAAGGCCTACGCCGGCGCCCTGTTCGACGTGGAGACCGACGTGCGCCACTGGGGCGCCACCGAACTGCGCCGCTTCCGCGAAGGCGTGCCGACCACGGCGGACGCCGGCACCCGCTATCTCAAGATCGCGGTGTACCACACCAGTTCGTCCGATCCCTGCCATGAAGGCTGCGCCGCCCACGGCAGCAACGAGACCCGCGCCATCGAGGCGGCCCTGGAGCGGCTCGGCCAATTCCGTCAGGCCATCGAGAACAGTTTCTGCTGCGGCGCCAGCACGGACATCCTGCTGATCGGCGTGGATACCGATACCGACGCCATCAAGGTGCACATCCCGGACGCCAAGGGGGAGCTTTCCGCCCACCGCTTCGTGGACAACGCCGTCCTCTACCGGGAAACCGCCCGCCTGTCCGGCGACTCCGCCCGCGCGGCGGTGTACGAGGCGATCCGCGCCACCAGCCGCAAGGACGGCTGGGGCGCCGGCCACGGCGAGCCACACGACGGCATGCGCCGGCTGATCGGCAACCTGCTGGTGAACAACTTCTCCCAGATCGAGTACGTCAACGATCTGTACGACGGCCGCTACCCGGACATCGGCCATGCCGAGCGCTACATCAGCGTGGGCGACGGCTTCGAGGAAGTGCAGATGCGGAACGTGGCCTACTACGCCCACCTGCATACCGTCGAGGAAGGCGCGGCGGACATGGACGTCGGCATCAAGATCTTCAAGGGCCTGAACGTCAAACATGGCCTGCCCATCCCGGTGGCCATCCATTACCGCTATGACGCCAAGGTGCCCGGTGCCCGCGAGCGGGCGGCGGCCAAGGCCCGCCGGGTGCGCGATGCCATCCGCGCCCGTTATCCGGATCTGGCCGCCCAGGGCCTGCTGGCCTGCTGGCTGTCGGTGCAGGACCTGCCCACCGGCAGTCCCATCGAGGAGGTGAGCGAATCATGAAGATCATGCAAGTCGAGAAGACCCTGGTGTCCACCAACCGCATCGCCGACCTGGGCCACCGGCCCCTGCTGGTGGTGCGCGAGAAGGCGGGCGGCGGGCGCCAGGTGGCGGTGGACGCCATCGGCTGCATCCCCGGCGACTGGGTGATCTGCGTCGGCTCCTCGGCCGCCCGGGAAGCCGCCGGCAGCAAGGAATACCCGTCGGATCTCACCATCGTCGGGATCATCGACCACTGGCAGGCCGAGGAAGCCCAAGGCGGAGGGAAATCCTGATGGAAATCATGCAGGTGCGCTCCGAACTGGTGGCCACCCGGCGCGTGGCGGGGCTGAAGAACCACTCCCTGCGCGTACTGGCGGATGCCAAGGGCGGCTTGTCCGTGGCTTGCGACCCGGTCGGCGTGCCGCCGGGCAAATGGGTGTTCACCGTGAGCGGCTCCGCCGCCCGGTACGCGGTCGGCGATGCCAAGGTTCTTACCGACCTGACCATCGCCGGAATCATCGATCAATGGGATCCGGCAACCTGATCGCCGGAGTTTTTTCAACCAACTGTTTCAACCGTGCTTTTTTAAACCGTAAGGAGAACTGAAATGGCTGCTGTGACCGGAATTGCTCTTGGAATGATCGAAACCCGCGGTCTGGTGCCCGCGATTGAAGCCGCGGATGCCATGACCAAGGCGGCTGAAGTCCGCCTGGTGGGCCGTGAATTTGTTGGTGGCGGCTACGTCACCGTCATGGTGCGCGGCGAGACCGGTGCCGTGAACGCGGCGGTGCGCGCTGGCGCGGACGCCTGCGAGCGGGTCGGCGACGGCCTGGTCGCCGCCCACATCATCGCCCGCGTGCATTCGGAAGTGGAAGGCGTGCTGCCCCAAGCCGCCGCCTGAGCTGGATCTGACCTGATCGACTGAAGGAGAAATGAAATGGCTGAAGTGACTGGAATTGCCCTGGGCATGATCGAAACCCGTGGCCTGGTGCCCGCCATCGAGGCGGCCGACGCCATGACCAAGGCCGCCGAGGTGCGCCTGATCGGCCGCCAGTTCGTCGGCGGCGGCTACGTCACCGTGCTGGTGCGCGGCGAGACCGGCGCGGTCAACGCCGCCGTCCGCGCCGGCGCGGACGCCTGCGAGCGGGTCGGCGACGGACTGGTGGCCGCCCACATCATCGCCCGTGTCCACTCCGAGGTGGAAGGCATCCTGCCCAAGGCGCCGAGCGCATGAGGCAGAAGGCGCGGGATGGGCGCGTCCCACCCGCGCGTACCCGATTTGAAGGAGAACTGAAATGGCTGCTGTGACCGGAATTGCTCTTGGAATGATCGAAACCCGTGGCCTGGTGCCCGCCATCGAGGCGGCCGACGCCATGACCAAGGCGGCGGAAGTGCGCCTGGTGGGGCGCGAATTCGTCGGTGGCGGTTACGTCACCGTCATGGTGCGCGGCGAGACCGGCGCCGTGAACGCGGCGGTGCGCGCCGGCGCGGACGCCTGCGAGCGGGTCGGCGACGGCCTGGTCGCCGCTCACATCATCGCCCGCGTGCATTCGGAAGTCGAAGGCGTGCTGCCCGGCTCGCCCAACGCCGGCGGCGGCGGGCGGGATGGCGAGGTCGCGCGGAGCTGAGGGCCGGATCATGTGGGCGAATCCTCGTCTCGCGGGCTACCTGACCCAGGCGCTGGACCATGAATTTTCCGTGGTGCAGCAATACCTGACCCAGGCCTGCCTGTGCGAACTCTGGGGCGAAGCGGGCCTGGCGGCCTACTTCCGCAAGGAGGCCAACGAGGAACAGGGCCACGCCGCCCGGCTCATCGGCCACCTGCTCAGCCTGGGTCTGGCCCCCAACGGCACCCGCTTGAAGCCGGTGCGCCCGGGCCGGGACCTGCGCGAGATGCTGCTGCTGGACCGGGGCCTGGAACTGGACGCGGTGCGGCTCTACCAGGATGCCCTGCATTACGCCCGGCGCTGCCGGGACGAAGTGGCGGCGACCCTGTTCGCCGAGCTGCTGGCGGATGAGCAAGGCCACTTGGCGGAGCTGGACCGCATGTTGTCGGAACTGGATGAGAAGGGTTGCGACCCGGTGCGTTTTCTAGAGGAGATATGCCATGTCTGACACCCCTCCCGCCGGCTGGCAGGTGCAAGCCAGGCCCCCGGCGATGACCCGGCGTTTCGATTTTCCCGACTACGCCGCCACCCGGGATTTCCTGGACGGCCTGACCAAGCTGTCGGAAGCGAGCGGCTACTACCCGGATCTGAACTTCGCCAAGACTCACGTCAACGTCAGCGTGGCGGCCAGGGACGAAGTCCTGGGGCCGAACGAATACGCCTTCGCCAGCCAGGTGGACGTCCTGGCCGCCACTCCGCCCGTCAACCTCGCGACGGGTTGAGACCGTGGCTGCCTGGGTGCTGGCGCTGGCCAACCTCAAGGGCGGCTGCGGCAAGACCACGCTGGCACTGAATCTGGCCGCCGGCCTCGCCCGGCGAGACAGCGTGGGCCTGGTCGACGCCGACCCACAAGGGGCCATGCGCCACTGGGTAGCCTGGGGCGACGAGGAAAACGACGCCAGCGGCGACCGCGACTTGCCCCGGGTGCTGGCCGGCGGCGCCGACCCCCTGGGGGCCATCGCCCGGGCCGCCAGGAACCACGAACGGGTGATTGTGGACTGTCCACCCTCGCTGGACATGGCCGTTACCCGGCGGGTGCTGGAGCGGGCGCGGGCGGTGCTGATTCCGGTGTTGCCCTCGCCGCTGGACCTGTGGGCCAGCGCCGAGACGGTGGCGGTGGTGCGCCAGGCCCGCCAGGCCAATCCGGAGCTGAAGGCCTGGCTGCTGGTGAACCAGGCGGAACCGGGCAGCGCGCTCAGCCGGGCCATGGGCGCCGCGCTGGCGGGGCTGGATTTGCCCGCCCTGGGTTGCGTGGTGCGGCGCCGGGCGGCCTTCCGCGCCGCCGCCGTGGAGGGTGTCAGCGTTTACCAACTTGGTTTTCGCGGCCGCGAGGCGGCGCGGGAGATCGATCAGGTGATCCGAGCGATCACGGAACAGGAGTAACGGGACCATGAGCAAACTGGAAGACAAACTGAGCGCCAGCCTCAAGCCGGCCAGAAGCAAGCCCACACCGGTGGCCAAGCCGGCGTCCAGGCCCACCACCAAGGACCGTGCCCCGGTACCCCGGGAGCAGGCGCCCGCGCCGGCCGGCGACAAGGATGACGTGACGCGCCCCCTGCATCCCCGCCGGGTCTGGCCGGACTGAGGTGGCCTGTGTCCGAACACGAGCCACTCGCCAACGCCCCTGGCGATCCGCTCTGGGCACGCCTGTTGTTCGGCGACGAACCCTGGGTGATGCTGTCGGTCCTGCTGGCCTGCGGGTTGATCACCTTGATCCTGTCGCGGGAGGCGGTGCCCGCCATTCTGGCGGTGGTGCTGGCGGGCCTGGCCGCGAACGCCGGGTGCTCGCGCCTCGCCAAATCGACTGACGAGAACGAAACACGGACATGAAACCCGTCGCCAAACCGATCTGGCGGGCCTGGTTGCCCTTCCTCGACTGGTTCCCCATGAGCGGGGTCCAGATCCGCGCCGATCTGCTCGCGGGCCTGACCGTCGCCCTGGTGCTGATTCCCCAGTCCATGGCCTACGCCCAGCTCGCCGGCATGCCTTCCTATTACGGCCTGTATGCCGCCTTCCTGCCAGTCATGGTAGGGGCGCTATGGGGCTCCTCGCGACAGCTCTCCACCGGGCCGGTGGCCATCGTCGCCCTGCTCACCGCCTCGGCGCTGGCGCCGCTGGCGGCGTCCGGATCGGAACAGTACATTGCCCTGGCCATCCTGCTGGCCCTGATGGTGGGTGCCATCCAGCTCGCCCTCGGCCTGTTCCGTCTGGGCGCCATCGTCAATCTGCTGTCGCATCCGGTGATCATCGGTTTCACCAACGCGGCGGCCATCATCATCGCGCTGTCACAGCTCAACAAGCTGCTGGGCGTGCCCATGAGCCGCAGTGAGAATTTCCTCAGCGATATCTGGGGCGTGCTACGGCAAGCGGACGAGACCCACTGGCCGACCCTGGCCATGGGCGCGGGCGCCCTGGCGCTCATGCTACTGATGAAGCGCTATCTGCCGCGCTGGCCCAACGTGCTGGTGGCGGTGGCGCTGGCCACGCTGCTGAGCTGGCAGCTCGGCTTCGAGCGTCTGCGCACGGTGGCTCCGGAAGCGGTACGCGACGCGGCCACGCAAACCCTGGTGGCTGATTATCTGGCCGGCCGGCAGCGCATCGCCGGTCTGGAGGCGGAAGTGGCCGGAGCCCGCGCCGCCCTGGCGCGGGCCTCCACCGAAAGCGGCGGCGAACTCGCCCGGAGGGCGCGCCAGGCCGAACTGGAATACCGGCTGGACTTGGCGCGAGCCCACCTGGAGGAAGCCGTCCGCGAGAACCAGGCGCGATTCAAGTCCCTGGCGGGCATGCGTTTCGTGCTGGTGGATGACGGCCGGGGAGGCGGGCAACTGTACGGCGAAGCCGGCGCGCCCGCTGGCGCCGGCCGCGCCGAGGTCTGGCGGCTGAAGAAGCTGGACGACGATGGCTTGCGCCTCACCGGCGGCGGCGAGGTGGTAGGCGCCATCCCGCCCGGCCTGCCCAGCCTGTCCGTGCCCAAGATGGGGTGGTCCGACTTCACCGCCCTGCTCTCCGCCGCCCTGGTGATCTCGCTGGTGGCGTTCATGGAAGCCATTTCCATCGCCAAGGCGATGGCCGCCCGGACCCGCGCCCGTATCGATCCCAACCGCGAGCTGGTGGGCCAGGGCCTGGCCAACATCGTCGGCGCCGCTTCGCAGTCCTTTCCGGTCAGCGGTTCGTTCTCGCGCTCCGCCGTGAACCTCAACGCCGGCGCGGTCACCGGCCTGTCCTCGGTGTTCGCCGGCCTGCTGGTGCTGCTCACCCTGCTGTTCCTGACCAGCCTGCTCTACCACCTGCCCCAGGCGGTGCTGGCGGCGGTGATCATGCTGGCGGTGCTGGGCCTCATCAATCCGGGCGCCATGCGCCACGCCTGGCATACCCATCGCCACGACGGCCTGGCCGCCCTGGTCACCTTCATCGCCACCCTGGCCTTCGCGCCCCACCTGGACATGGGCATCCTGTTCGGCGCGGTGGTGGCCATCGCCCTGTTCCTGCACCGGCGCATGCGTCCCCGCGGCGAGATCCTGGGCCAGCACCCCGACGGCGTGCTGGGCGGGCTGGACACCCATGGCCTCGCGCCCATCAGCCAGAAAGTGGTGCCGGTGCGCTTCGATGGCGAGCTCACCTTCGTCAACGTGTCCTATTTCGAGGACATGCTGCTGGAGGCGGTGCGCCGCTTCCCGGAGGCCCAGGCCATCCTGCTGATCGGCAGCAGCATCAACGAGATCGACGTGTCCGGCGAGGAGAAGCTCACCGACCTCGCGCGGCGCCTCGAGCAAAGCGGCGTGAAGCTGTACCTGAGCGGCCTGAAGAAACAGGTGCTGGAGGTTCTGGAGCGCGCGGAGATCCACAAGACCCTGCCGCCGGAGCGCATCTTCCGCTCCAAGGAACAGGCCCTGAAGACCCTGCTGGCCCGCTACGGATAGGACCATGAGTTTCGAGCCGGTGGTGTTGTTCTTCCTGCTGGGCGTGGCCGCCGGCCTGGCCCGTTCGGATCTGAAGATCCCGTCCAGCATCTACGATGCCCTTTCCATCTACCTGCTGCTGGCCATCGGCCTCAAGGGCGGGGTGAAGCTCGCCGAACACGCCGATGCCGGCATGCTGGTGGACGGCGCCTTCATCGTCCTGGCCGGCGCCCTGATCCCGTTGATCGCCTTCCCCATCCTGCGCTGGCTGGGGCGCATGAACCGGGCCGATTCCGCTTCCATCGCCGCCCATTACGGTTCGGTCAGCGTGGTCACCTTCTCGGTGGGGGTGACCTTCCTGGCCCAGGAGGCCCAGGCTTACGAGGGCTACATGATCGTCTTCCTGGTGCTGCTGGAAATGCCCGCGCTGATCATCGGCGTGCTGCTCGCCCGCCATGGCCAGGGAACGGTGAAATGGGGCAAGCTGCTGCACGAGGTGTTCTTCGGCAAGAGCATCTTCCTGCTGGCGGGCGGGCTGGTGATCGGCTACCTGGCCGGATCGGAAGGCATCCAGCCGCTCGACAAGCTGTTCTTCGACCTGTTCAAGGGCGTGCTGGCCCTGTTCCTGTTGGAGATGGGCCTGGTCGCCGCCGGTCGGCTGGCGGACCTACGCGCCCACGGCGCGTTCCTGATCGGCTTCGCCATGGTCATGCCCCTGATCGCCGGTCTGCTGGGCACCCTGGTGGGCTGGAGCCTGGATCTCTCGGTCGGCGGCACCCTGCTGCTGGCCACGCTCTATGCCAGCGCTTCCTACATCGCCGCGCCGGCGGCCATGCGCATCGCCGTGCCGGAGGCCAATCCGGGCCTGTCCATCGGCGCCGCCCTGGGGGTTACCTTCCCGTTCAACCTGTTCGTCGGCATTCCGGTGTATTACTGGATGGCCCAGACCATGCACCGTATCGGAGGCTGACCCATGAACACCCCCAACCGCCTGCTCCTGACCATCGTCTGCGAAGCCGTGCTGGAGCCCTTTCTGGAGCAGGAATTGCCAGCCCTGGGGGTGACCGGCTACACCATCTCCGACGCGCGCGGTCTCGGCAGTCACGGGCGACGCAGTGGCGCCTGGCGCAAGGAAGGCAACATCCGCGTCGAGATCCTGTGCGATCCCGAACTGGCCGAACGCGTGGCCGAGCACCTGCGCCGGGAATACGAAGCCAACTACGGCCTGCTGATCTTTTCCACGCCGGTGCGGGTACACAGTGCTTGAACCGGGTCCGGTCTTCACAGCCGGGGTGTCAACCCCGTTTCACGGCCCCGACTCGCGGGGCCGTTTTTTTCCGCGCATCCCGGCGGGGCCGTTCCGGCTTCCGAATGGATGGTCGCAGCCGACCGACTTGTCCGTCCACGTCGGCTCACGCATGCTTCATGGCTTCATTGGCACGGGGTTGGCCCACGGTAGGTGAATATGCTCTGGTTCGTGCTTGGTCTGGTCACGCTGTTGCTGGGCGCCGAACTGTTGGTTCGCGGTGCTTCCCGGCTTTCCCTGTCGTTCGGCATCTCGCCGCTGGTGGTCGGCCTGACCGTGGTGGCCTTCGGCACCAGCGCGCCGGAACTGGCGGTTTCGGTGCGGTCGTCCTGGACCGGACAGGTCGACATCGCGCTCGGCAACGTCGTCGGCAGCAATCTGTTCAATACCCTGGTCATTCTCGGCTTGGCCGCGCTGGTGGCGCCGCTGGTGGTGCATCGCCAGGTGATCCGCCAGGAGGTTCCGATCATGATCGGCGTCAGTTTCCTACTGTGGGCGCTGGCGCTCGATGGCGGCATCAGTCGCGTCGATGGCCTGTCGATGGCCGGTCTCGCGCTGGTCTACACGGTGTTCCTGATCCGCCAGAGCCGGCGCGGGAATGGCGCCGCCGACGCGGAGGATGGCGCCCCCCCCAGCTCGCGCTGGGATGCGCACTGGAGCGTGCAGTTGCTGCTGATCGTGGTCGGCCTGGTTCTGCTGGTGTTGGGCGCGAACTGGCTGGTCGAGGCGGCGGTGGGTTTCGCCCGTCTGCTGGGCGTCAGCGAGCTGATCATCGGCCTGACCATCGTCGCCGCCGGCACCTCGCTGCCCGAGGTCGCCACCTCGGTGATGGCGGCGTTGCGCGGTCAGCGCGACATCGCGGTCGGCAACGTGGTCGGCAGCAACATTTTCAACATCCTGGTGGTGCTGGGGGTTTCCGCCAGTGTCGCGCCGGCCGCGCTGACGGTGGCGCCGTCACTGCTGGCTTTCGACCTGCCGATCATGGTCGCGGTCGCGATCGCCTGTCTGCCGGTGTTCTTCACCGGTTCGTGCGTCGCGCGCTGGGAGGGTGCGATGTTCCTGGCCCTGTACGTCGCCTATACGGTCTATCTGATCCTGCATGCCAGCCGGCATGACGCGCTCGACGGCTACGGTCTGGTGATGGGCGGTTTCGTGCTGCCGTTGCTGGCGGTGACCCTGCTGGTGCTGGCCCGGCGCGAGTGGTCGCGCGGCCGGGCCGGTTGAGCTTCCGGACGGGCGCGAACCGTCGCGCCCGCCGGTCGTCGATCATGCGCCGATCATTTCCGGCGCCGTGACTTGGCGGGCGCCGGCGCTGGCGCGGCACCATCCTCCAGCAGCACGCGCAGCATCCAGGCGTTCTTCTCGTGCACTTCCATGCGTTGCGTGAGCAGGTCGGCGGTCGGCTGATCGTCGGCGGCGTCGGCCACCTTGAAGGCGGCGCGCGCGGTACGCGCCACGGCCTCCTGGCCGGCCACCAGTTGGCGGACCATGTCCAGCGCCGACGGCACGCCTTCTTCCTCGTCGATGCTCGACAGTTCCGCGTAACGCTTGTACGAACCCGGCGCCGGATGCCCCAGGGCGCGGATGCGCTCGGCGATCATGTCCAGCGCGTTCCACTGTTCGGTGTATTGCAGCATGAACTGGTTGTGCAGCGCCTGGAACATCGGGCCGGTGACGTTCCAGTGGAAGTTGTGGGTCTTGAGATACAAGATGTAACTGTCGGCGAGAACCCTGGACAGGCTGTCCGCGATCTTGGCGCGGTCCTTGTCGCTGATGCCGATATCGATGGCCATGATGTTCCCTTTCGTCTGGTTGGTTGAAGTCGGGCCCGTGCCAGGCCCTGACCATTTCAAGATACCATGGCGACATCCATGTGTTGACAACCATTCTCATTTACAAAAGAATACCGACACCGTTCAGGAGGATGAAGTCATGTATGTCTGTGTCTGTCAGGCCGTCACCGAGCGGCAAGTGCGTGAAGCGATCGATTGTGGCGTCAGTTCCCTGCGTGGTTTGCGCGAGCAACTGGGGGTGGCGTCCGAATGCGGACGTTGCGCGCGTTGCGCGCACGGCATTCTCAAGGAATGCCGCGATTGCCCGCGCGCCGAATCCGAAGACCGCGCCCACTGATTGCGCCCGGTCGGCCGCGCGCGCCCCGCGCGATCCCTCTCATTCCCGCCATTCCGGTCGCGCCGACCGGCGCCGAATTCCGCATAATGTCGCCAGGACACCGGTTCTCCGGTGTCCCGGTTTCCCAGCCAGCTCCGGCAAGCCAGAAGCCTTCCGCGTGGACGCCACCCGGTGCGTTCGCGATCGTTTTTTCTTTTTTCGACGAGGAGAGCGCGGCATGAAAGGCGACAAGAAAGTCATCCAGTATCTGAACAAGGCCCTGACGGTCGAACTGACCGCGATCAACCAGTATTTCCTGCATGCCCGCATGTACAAGAACTGGGGCCTGGCGGCCCTGGGCAAGCACGAGTACGAGGAGTCGATCGAGGAAATGCATCACGCCGACAAGCTGATCGAGCGCATCCTGTTCCTGGAAGGTCTGCCCAACCTCCAGGATCTCGGCAAGCTGTTGATCGGCGAGAACGTGCCCGAATGCCTGGCTTGCGACCTCAAGCTGGAACAGGGTGGCCGCGCCCTCTACCTGGAGGCGATCGCGCATTGCGAATCGGTGCGTGATTACGTCTCGCGCGAAATCCTGGAAGGCATCCTGTCGGATACCGAGGAACACATCGATTACCTGGAAACCCAGCTCGATCTGGTCGAGAAGCTGGGCATCCAGAACTATCTGCAAAGCGCCATGGGCGAACTGGCCGAGTGAGCGCGGAGGTCGGCGCGGACGCGCCGGCCTGAAACATCTGTAGCAACCGGCAATGGTCCGGAAATACCATGCTTACCGGGCGGCCCCAGAGTGACCACACCCGTCGCGCATTCCCGCGTGGCGGGGTCTCTCCAGGAGCCCATCATGAAATCATCCGTAATCCTGAAAACCCTGACCTTGTGCGCGGTTCTGGCCTCGGCCGCCGGTCCGGCCATGGCCGATGGTCGCGCCTGTCCGCTCGATTCGGCGGCACCGGCCGCGCGCGCGCCGGCGCCGGCTTTCGACATCGAGGCCGCCTTGCGCGAAGGTCGCGTCACGCCCTATCAGGCCGGCCAGATGCTGCGCCGGCAATGGGAAGTCGAGCAGATGCGGCGCGGGTTCGCCGAAGCCGGGCCGTTGCCGGGCCGGGCCGGCAACGCCGCTTCGGCGCGTGGCTGTGATCTCGCCGCCAACCTGGCGCCGCTCGGCGAACTGGCGGTGGCCGGCATGGCCAACGGCGCGCGCGTGGCCACCACGGTGATGCACGCGCTGCTGCGCGAGGCCGATCGGCTTACTCGCGAACAGGCGGCGGACGAGTATTTCTGAGCGTCCGCAAGACTGGTTCACCGCTCCCAGTCGTCGCCGGCGCCGGCGACGACGCGCCTGACCACTTCGGCCGGAAAACCGCGCGCCGCCAGAAAGCGCATCTGGCGGGCGCGCTCGGCGGCATCGGCCGGCGCCCGGTCGAACTTCTTGCGCCAGACCGCGCGCGCGGCGTCGATATCGGCGGCGCGCGCGTCCGCCAGCACTTCCGTGGCGACCGCGTCGGCCACGCCCTTTTCCCGCAATTCGGCTTTCAGACGGACGCTGCCATGGCGGCCCGCGCGGCTGTGCGCGAGGGCCTCGGCGTAACGCCGGTCGGACAGCAGGTTTTCGCGTTCCAGGTCGTCGAGCAGGGCGGCGATCTCGTCGTCGTCGCCGTGTCCCGCCAGCTTGCGCGCCAGCTCGGCGCGACTGTGTTCGCGCCGAGCCAGCAGGTTGAGCGCGCGCGCGCGCGCGGTCATCGGTCGATCAGGCTTCGACGGCGATCGCCGCCGGAGCGCCCTTGACGCCCAATGCTTCGCGGATGCGGGCCTCGATCTCGCGGGCGATTTCCGGATGCTCGCGCAGGTATTCGCGGGCGTTGTCCTTGCCCTGGCCGATCTTCTCGCCCTGGTAGGCGTACCAGGCGCCGGCCTTGTCGACGATCTTGTTGGCCACGCCCAGTTCGATGATCTCGCCCTCGCGGGAGACGCCCTCGCCGTACAGGATGTCGAAAATCGCTTCCCGGAACGGCGGCGATACCTTGTTCTTGACCACCTTGACCCGGGTTTCCGAACCGATCACCTCGTCGTTCTTCTTGATCGCGCCGATCCGGCGGATATCCAGGCGGACCGAAGCGTAGAACTTGAGCGCGTTGCCGCCGGTGGTGGTTTCCGGGCTGCCGAACATGACGCCGATCTTCATGCGGATCTGGTTGATGAAGATGACCAGGGTGTTGGTGCGCTTGATGTTGGCGGTGAGCTTGCGCAGGGCCTGGCTCATCAGGCGGGCCTGCAGGCCGACGTGGGAGTCGCCCATCTCGCCCTCGATTTCGGCCTTGGGCGTGAGCGCGGCGACCGAGTCGACGACGATGACGTCGACCGCGCCGGAGCGCACCAGCATGTCGGCGATCTCCAGCGCCTGCTCGCCGGTGTCCGGTTGCGAGATCAGGAGGTCGTTGACGTTGACGCCGAGCTTGCGCGCGTATTGCGGATCGAGCGCGTGTTCGGCGTCGATGAAGGCGGCGGTGCCGCCGAGCTTCTGCATTTCGGCGATGACCGAGAGGGTCATGGTGGTCTTGCCGGAGGATTCCGGTCCGTAGATCTCGACCACGCGGCCGCGCGGCAGGCCACCGACGCCCAGCGCGACATCAAGCCCGAGCGAGCCGGTCGAGACGACTTGCAGATCCTCGACCACGCTGCCGTCGCCCATGCGCATGATCGAACCCTTGCCGAATTGTTTCTCGATCTGGGCGAGGGCGGCGCTGAGCGCCTTACCGCGGTTTTCATCCATGTCGTTGTCCTCCAGAAAAGTCCTGTGATTATCACACGAGCGCCAGCATCTCCCGGAGCGCCAGTCGCACCGACTGGGCGCGTACCTGGCGGCGATCGCCGGCGAAATGATGGTGGGCCCGGAGCCGGCGACCATCGGCCAGCGCCCAGGCGAAACAGACCGTGCCCACCGGCTTGTCCGGGCTACCGCCGCCGGGGCCGGCGATGCCGGTGATGGCGAAGGCGGCGTCGGCGCGGCTGGCGCGCAGGGCGCCCTCGGCCATTTCGGCGGCGGTTTCCGGACTGACCGCGCCAAACGCGGCCAGGGTTTCCGCGCGCACGCCGAGCAGTTCGGTCTTGGCCTCGTTGCTGTAGGTGACGAAGCCGCGTTCGAACCAGGCCGAGCTGCCGGCGATGGCGGTGATCGCCTGCGCCGCCCAGCCACCGGTGCAGGATTCCGCGCAGGCCAGCCGCCAGCCGCGCGCGGCCAGCGCGGCGCCGAGTTCGGCGGCCACGGTTTCCAGTTCGTCCTGGCTCACAGCCATGTCGTCAGCCCCCACAGGCAGAGGATCGCGTAACCGGCCGCGAGCACGTCGTCGAGCATGACGCCGAAGCCACCGGGCACGCGCGCGTCGAACCAGCCGATCGGAAACGGTTTCCAGATGTCGAACAGCCGGAACAGCGCGAAGGCCAGCAGCCAGCCCCACCAGGTCGCCGGCGCGAACGGCAACACCATCAGGAAGGCGGCGATCTCGTCCCAGACCATGCCGCCGTGGTCGGGGACGCCGAGCGCGCGGCCGGTGACGTCGCAGGCCCAGACGCCGACGGCCAGGAACAGCGCGATCCATGGCCAGTACAACGCGCTGTCGGCGAGCAGCCAGTACAGCGGCAGCGCGACCAGCGTGCCGACCGTGCCGGGCGCCTTCGGCGACAGCCCGGAGCCGAAGCCGAGAGCGATGAAATGCGCCGGGTGCGCGAGCAGGAAGCGCGGGCCGGGTCGGGGATCAGGCGCCGAAGTGGTCATAGCCGCGTTCCTCGATGGCGATGGCGCCACCGTCGGCGGCCAGCAGGGAGAGGCCAGAGCCGGCCTCGATCCGGCCGATCCGGGTCACGGCGACGCCGGTGGCCGCGCCGGCATCGAGGATGGCCGGGCGGCATCCCGGCGGCGCCGTGAAGCACAGTTCGTAATCGTCGCCGCCGGCCAGCAGGCAGTGCCGGGCCAGCGCGGTTTCGACGCCGGCCAGGGCCGGATGCGCCGGCAGACGCGCCAGTTCGACGCGGGCGCCGACGCCACTGCGGGCCAGGATATGGCCGAGATCGGCGAGCAGGCCGTCGGACAGGTCGATGGCGGCATGCGCCAGCCCGGTCAGGGCGAGACCGAGGTCGACGCGCGGTTCCGGCCGGTGCAGACGGGCAAGGCAGTCGACGGAGTCGGTGGCGGTCAGCGTCAGCTCGCCGCGCAGGCCGGCGAGCCCGAGCGCGGCGCCACCGAGCTCGCCGGACACCCAGATGTCGTCGCCCGGGCGCGCGGCGTCGCGGCGCAGGGCGTCGGCGGGCGCGACCTCGCCGAGGATGGTGACGCTCAGGGCGAGCGGACCGCGCGTGGTGTCGCCACCGACCAGATCGACCCGGAAACGCTCGGCCAACGCGAAAAAGCCCCGGCTGAAGGCATCCAGCCAGGCTTCGTCGGCCGCCGGCAGCGCCAGCGCCAGCGTCGCCCAGCGCGGCCGCGCGCCCATGGCGGCGAGATCGGACAGGTTGACCGCGAGGGTTTTATGGCCGAGGCCGCCGGGGTCGGTGTCGGCGAAGAAATGCCGGTCGGCGAGCAGCATGTCGGTGGACACCACCAGATGCCGGCCGGGGCTGGGCGCCAGCAGGGCGGCATCGTCGCCGACACCGAGCACGGCGCCGGCGGCCGGCCGGGTGAAGTGGCGGGCGATCAGTTCGAACTCGGAGGGCATCGTCGAATGCCGCCGGGCGGAATCAGGCGCCGCCGCGCGCGGCTTCGATCTCGACCTGGCGGGTGGCCTGGGCGAGCTTGTCGAGCACGCCGTTGATGAACTTGTGGCCGTCGGTGCCGCCGTAGCGCTTGCCCAGTTCGACCGCTTCGTTGATGCAGACCTTGTACGGCACGTTCAGGCTGTGCCCGAGTTCGTAGGCGCCGATCAGCAGGATGGCGTGCTCGATCGGCGACAGTTCGGCGACCGGGCGGTCCAGATGCGGCGTCAGCGCCTCGTCGAGGGCGTCGGCATGGCGCAGGACGCCGGCGAGCAGTTCGCCGAGCAGTCCGGCATGCGGTTTGACGGTGCCGTCGCCGGCCTCGATTTCCTCGGGCTCGGCGTTTTCCGCCTGGACCAGCAGGCTGGCATAGTCCCCGCCCGCGACCAGCCACTGATAGACCACGCGCATCGCGCGTTCGCGCGCGACCCGGCGCGGCGACGGTCCCTTCGACGGTTTGCGTTGCGTGGACGGATTCATAGCGCCTTCAACAGATGCGCCATTTCGATGGCGCACAGCGCGGCGTCGCGGCCCTTCTCGGTCATGCGCGAGGTCGCCTGGTGGTCGGTGTTGGTGGTGAGCACGCCGTTGGCGATGGGCACGCCGGTATCCAGGGTGGCGCGGGTGATGCCGGACGCCATCTCGTTGGAGACCACCTCGAAATGGTAGGTATCGCCGCGGATGACGGCGCCGAGCGCGACCAGCGCGTCGAATTTTCCGGATTCCGCCATCTTCCTGAGGATCAGAGGCAACTCCAGCGCGCCCGGGGCGGTGGCCAGGACGATGTCCTTCTCGGCGACGCCGGCCTTGGCCAACGCGGCGACGGCGGCGGACAGCAGGCCCTCGCAGACGTCGAGGTTGAAGCGGCTCATGGCGATGCCGATGCGCAGGCCCTTGCCGTCGAGGTTGGGCTGGATTTCGTGGATGTCGTCGTAGCGGGCCATGTCAGTTTCCTTCCTGTTCCAGATAACCGGTCACTTCCAGTCCGAAGCCGTCCATGGCCGGCATCTTGCGGGGGGTGGCCAGCAGCTTCATCTTGCCGACGCCGAGATCGCGCAGGATCTGTGCGCCGGTGCCGTAATTGCGCAGGTCGAACTTGCGCGCCGGCGCGGCGGTTTCCGGCGGCAGCGCGCGCGCGGCCAGATCGTCGGCGGTTTCCGGCCGGTGCAGCAGGACGATGGCGCCGGCCTGGTCGCCGGCGTCGGCGATCAGCCGCAGCGCGCGCGGCACCGAGTAGGCGTGGCCGCCGCCGCCGGTTTCCAGCACGTCGAGCAGCGACACCGGCTCATGCACGCGCACCAAGGTTTCCGCGTCGGCGCGGATGTCGCCGCGGGTCAGCGCCAGGTGCGTGGCGCGACTGACCTTGTCGCGGTAGACGCACATCCGGAACGGGCCGAACGGCGTCTCGATGGCGCGTTCGCCGACCCGTTCGACCAGGCTTTCATTGGCCGCGCGGTAGTGGATCAGGTCGGCGATGGCGCCGATCTTGAGGCCGTGCTCACGACCGAATTCGATCAGGTCCGGCAGCCTGGCCATGGTGCCGTCTTCCTTGAGGATTTCGCAGATCACGGCGGCCGGTTCCAGGCCGGCCATGGCGGCGAGATCGCAGCCGGCCTCGGTATGGCCGGCGCGCACCAGCACGCCGCCTTCCTGCGCGCGCAGCGGGAAGATGTGACCGGGCTGGATGATGTCGGTCGACCTGGCGTGCTTGGCCACCGCCGCCTGGATGGTGACCGCGCGGTCGGCCGCCGAGATGCCGGTGGTGACCCCCTCGGCCGCCTCGATCGAGACCGTGAAGGCGGTGCCGTGCGGGGTCTGGTTGTCGCTGACCATCTGCTTCAGGCCGAGCTGGCGGCAGCGCGCGTCGGTCAGGGTCAGGCAGACCAGGCCGCGGGCGTGGCGGACCATGAAGTTGATGGCTTCCGGCGTGACGTGTTCGGCGGCCATGACCAGATCGCCTTCATTCTCGCGGTCTTCCTCGTCGACCAGGATGACCATGCCGCCGGCCTTCAGCTCGGCGACGATTTCTTCGATGGGGGCGAGGCTCATCAGTCTTTGTCCTGTTCTTGCATGTAGTTCAGCAGGCGGTCGGCGTAGCGGGCCAGCATGTCGGCTTCCAGGTTGACGCGGGCGCCCGGCTGGAGGTCGCGCAGCATGGTCTGTTCCAGCGTGTGCGGGATCAGGTTGATCGAGAATTCCAGGCCCTGGACCCGGTTCACCGTCAGCGAGACGCCGTTGACCGCGATCGAGCCCTTGGCCGCCAGATAGCGGCCAAGCGCCGCCGGCGCGCGCAGGTCCAGGCGCCAGCTGCCGTCGTCCTGACCGGCCACCGGCGCGAACCGGACCACCTCGCCGACGCCGTCGACGTGGCCGGACACCAGATGGCCGCCGAGTCGGTCGGACAGGCGCATGGCCTTCTCCAGATTGACCGCGTCGCCAGGGGTGTAGCCGATGGTGCAGGAGAAGGTTTCACCGGAGACGTCGACGCCGAAGCTGTCGGCGGTCTTTTCGACCACGGTCAGGCAGACGCCGTTGCAGGCGATGGAATCGCCGAGGCCGACGTCGGCCAGGTCGAGGCCGGCCGCCGCGATGGTGACGCGGGCGTCGCCGCCGGCGCTTTCGACAAGATGGGATACGCGGCCGACGGCCTGGATGATGCCGGTGAACATGAAGGTGTCCTGCTGGAATGAAAAGCGGAAAGCTGGCGAGAACCGGTGATTCTACCCCACTACGCCGGCGTCACGCCGGCCGCAGGGTCAGGCGCAGATCGGCGCCGAGCATGCGCGTGTCGGTCAGGCGGAAACGCCGGGCGTCGGCGATGCGTTCGAGGCCGGCGCCGGCGAACAGGCCGCGCGCGCCCGCCGCCAGCACCATGGGCGCGACATAGGCGACCCATTCGTCGACCAGACCGGCGTCGAGCAGGCCGCCGTTGAGGCCGGCGCCGGCTTCCGCGTGCACTTCGTTGATCCCGCGCCGGCCGAGTTCGTCGAGCAGCGCGGCCAGATCGACCCGGCCGTCGGCGCCCGGCAGGCGCAGCACCTCGGCGCCGGCGGCGGCGAGCGCCTGGGCGCGCGCGGGCGCGTCGACCGCCGTCGCGATCAGCGCGCCGCCAGCCAGCACGCGGGCGGCGGGCGGCGTGCGTAGACGGCTGTCGACCACCACCTTGAGCGGCTGTCGGGGTAGCGCGAGGTCGCGCGCGTTCATGCGCGGATCGTCGGCCAGCACGGTGCCGATGCCGGTCAGGATGGCGCAGGCGCGGGCGCGCAGGCGTTGCACGTCGGCGCGCGCGTCGGCGCCGGTCAGCCATTGCGAGGCGCCGTTCGCCAGCGCGGTGCCGCCGTCCAGGCTGGACGCGGTCTTCAGGCGCAGCCACGGGCGGCCGCGCAGCATGCGCTGGATGAAGCCGGGATTGAGTTCGCGCGCCGGTTCTTCCAGGAGTCCGACCTGGGTGGCGATGCCGGCCAGGGTCAGCAGTTCCAGGCCGCGACCGGCGACCACCGGATTGGGATCGCGCATGGCCGCGACCACGCGCGCGACGCCGGCGTCGATCAGCGCGTCGGCGCAGGGCGGCGTGCGGCCGTGGTGGCTGCACGGCTCCAGGGTGACGTAGGCGGTGGCGCCGCGCGCGCGCGGGCCGGCGGCGCGCAGCGCGAGCACTTCGGCGTGCGCCTCGCCGGCGCGCGCGTGCCAGCCCTCGCCGACCACCTCGCCGTCGCGCGCCAGCACGCAGCCGACCCGCGGGTTGGGCATGGTCGTGTACAGGCCGCGCGCCGCCAGGCGCAGAGCGCGGGCCATGTGGGCATGATCGGCGACGGAGAAGGGGGCGTGGGACGCGGGGCGCGGGGAATCGGGGGACATCGCCTACTTTCCGTTCCCGGTGTCCGACTCCCCCGATACGTCGCGGATGGCGTCGCGGAAGTCGTCGATGTCCTGGAAGGCGCGATAGACCGAGGCGAAACGGATGTAGGCGACCTTGTCCAGCCGTTTGAGCTCGGCCATGACCAGTTCGCCGACGTAGCGGCTGGTCACCTCGCGCTCGCCCAGGGCGAGCAACTTCTGCACCACGCGCTGGATCGCCTCATCGACCAGTTCGGTCGGCACCGGCCGTTTGTGCAGCGCGCGGCGGAAGCCTTCGCGCAGCTTCTCGCGCGAGAAATCCTGGCGCTCGCCCTGCTGCTTGACCACGGTCGGCAGCCGCACCTCGGCGGTCTCGAAGGTGGTGAAACGCTTGTCGCAGGCGGCGCAACGCCGGCGCCGGCGGATGCTGGCGCCATCCTCGCCCAGGCGGGTTTCCACCACCTGGGTGTCGGAAGCGCCGCAATAGGGGCATTTCATGATGTGGCCTGTAGCCGGTAGCTCGTAGCGGGTAGCGAAATTTTTCCGCGCCTACGGCGCGCAAAAAAGCTACTGGCTACCCGCTCCTTAGCCATACACCGGGAACGCCGCCGTCAGCGCCGCCACCTCGGCCTTGACGCGCTCGATCACCGCCGCGTCGGCGGGCGCGTCGAGCACGTCGGCGACCAGATGCGCGAGTTTCTCGGCTTCCAGTTCCTTGAAGCCGCGCGTGGTCATGGCCGGCGTGCCGATGCGGATGCCGCTGGTGACGAACGGCTTTTGCGGATCGTTGGGGATGGCGTTCTTGTTGACCGTGATGTGGGCCAGGCCAAGCGCGGCCTCGGCATCCTTGCCAGTCAGGTTCTTGGCGCGCAGGTCGACCAGGAAGACATGGGATTCGGTGCGGCCGGAGACGATGCGCAGGCCGCGCTCCTGCAACACCTTGCACATCACCAGCGCGTTGGCAGCGACCTGCTCCTGGTACAGCTTGAACTCCTTGCTCGCGGCCTCCTTGAACGCGGTCGCCTTGCCGGCGATCACGTGCATCAGCGGGCCACCCTGGAGGCCGGGGAAGATCGCCGAGTTGATCGCCTTCTCGTGCTCGGCGCGCATCAGGATGATGCCGCCGCGCGGGCCGCGCAGGGTCTTGTGCGTGGTCGAGGTAACCACGTCGGCGTGCGGGATCGGGTTCGGATAGACGCCGGCGGCGATCAGGCCGGCGTAATGGGCCATGTCGACCATGAAGATGGCGCCGATTTCCTTCGCCACCTTCGCGAAGCGGGCGAAATCGATGCGCAGCGCGTAGGCGGAGGCGCCGGCGATGATCAGGCGTGGCTTGTGCTCGCGCGCCAGGGCTTCCATGCGCTCGTAATCGATCTCCTCGTGTTCGTTGAGGCCGTAGGCGACCACGTTGAACCACTTGCCGGACATGTTGAGCGCCATGCCGTGGGTGAGGTGGCCGCCTTCGGCCAGGCTCATGCCCATGATGGTGTCGCCGGGCTTGCAAAACGCCATCAGCACCGCCTGGTTGGCCTGCGAACCGGAATTGGCCTGGACGTTGGCGGCGTAGCCGTGCTGGTCGGCGCCGAACAGCGTCTTCAGGCGGTCGATGGCCAGCTGCTCGGCGACGTCGACGTGTTCGCAGCCGCCGTAATAGCGCTTGCCGGGATACCCCTCGGCGTATTTGTTGGTGAGCACGGAACCCTGCGCCTGCATGACCGCCGGGCTGGTGTAGTTTTCCGAGGCGATCAGCTCGATGTGTTGTTCCTGGCGATGGGCTTCGGCCTCGATGGCGGCCCACAGTTCGGGATCGGTGGTTTGCAGGGTCTGGCTGGTGGAAAACATGATGGGCGGTCCGGTAGGCGGGAAATGGCGGATTTTATCGTGGAAGCCGGAGCCCGGCATGCCGGACCGGGGTCACGGCCCGCGAAAGATGAAGTAGACCGCGCCGAGCAGGCACAAACCGGCCCACAGGTAATTCCAGGACAGCGGTTCCTTCATGTAGAGCACGGCGAACGGCGCGAACACCGCCAGGGTGATCACTTCCTGCATGATCTTCAGTTGCGGCAGGCTCAGTTGCGTGTAGCCGATGCGGTTGGCCGGTACCTGCAACAGGTATTCGAACAGCGCCACGCCCCAACTCAGCAGCGCGGCGATCCACCAGGGTTTGTCGTTGAGGTGCTTGAGATGGGCGTACCAGGCCACGGTCATGAACAGGTTCGACAGGGCCAGCAGGACGACGGTTTGCAGGATCGTGGCGTTGATGGCGGGCATGGCGAACGTGGCGGAAGGCGGCGCGCGATGATAAAACGGTGGCCATGGAAATCCGATTCTTCCGTGACGCGCCGATCGACCAGGAGGACCGCCACCTGCCGGCGGACACCTACAACCTGAGCCGCGTGCTGCTGGCGCGCGCGGGCTCCGGTTGTCTGTTCGTGCCGATCCGGTCGATGCAGTACCTGGCGGTGATCGATGCCGAGGAGATCATCTTCACGCACCGCGAGGCGGCGCGCGAGGTGGAGATCGCCTGGACCCGGTTCCGTCCGGACGCGCGCGCCGGGCTCGACCAGCCGGTCGCCTACCGGGCGTTGTATTACCGGCCCGACGCGCGCGAGACGATGAAACGGTTGCAGGGCGAATTCCACAAGGCGCTGGCCTTGCTCGACCAACGCCGGAGCCCGGGTGAACCGGCGCGCATCCTCGATTTTCCCGGCGCCACCCCCGACGCGGATTGAGGCTGAGAGCCCGTTGAATTACAGCCCGGCCGCCGCCTTCAGCGCCTCGGCCTTGTCGGTGGCTTCCCAGGTGAATTCCGGCTCGTCGCGGCCGAAGTGGCCGTAGGCGGCGGTCTTGCGGTAGATCGGACGGAGCAGGTCGAGCATGTTGACGATGCCCTTGGGACGCAGATCGAAATGTTCCAGCACCAGTTCGGTCAGGCGCTCGTCGCTGACCCGGCCGGTGCCGAAGGTTTCCACCATCACCGAGGTCGGCCTGGCCACGCCGATGGCGTAGGAAACCTGGATCAGGCAGCGTTCGGCCAGGCCGGCGGCGACGATGTTCTTGGCCACGTAGCGGCCGGCGTAGGCGGCCGAGCGGTCGACCTTGGACGGATCCTTGCCGGAGAACGCGCCGCCGCCGTGCGGCGCGGCGCCGCCGTAGGTGTCGACGATGATCTTGCGGCCGGTCAGGCCGCAATCGCCCTGCGGGCCGCCGACCACGAAGGCGCCGGTGGGGTTGACCAGGAACTTGATGTCGCCCTTGATCAGTTCGGCCGGCAGCACCGGCTTGATGATGTCCTCGATGATGGCGTCGATGGCGGCCTGCTTCATGCGCTTGCCGCCGTCGATCATTTCCGCCATTTCCGGCGCGTGCTGGGTCGACAGCACGACGGTGTCGATGGCATCCGGCTTGCCATCGACGTAACGCAGCGTGACCTGTGACTTGGCGTCCGGACGCAGCCAGGGCAGACGGCCGTCCTTGCGCAGCAGGGACTGGCGCTCGACCAGCCGGTGCGCCAGGTAGATCGGCATCGGCATCAGCGCCGGCGTCTCGTCGCAGGCGTAGCCGAACATCAGGCCTTGGTCGCCGGCGCCCTGGTTCAGGTAATCGTCGGACGCGCGGTCGACGCCCTGGGCGATGTCCGGACTCTGCTTGTCGTAGGCCACCAGCACCGCGCAGCCCTTGTAGTCGATGCCGAACTCGGTGTTGTCGTAGCCGATGCGCTTGAGGGTGTCGCGGGCGACGTGGATATAGTCGACGTTGGCGGTTGTCGTGATTTCGCCGGCAAGCACCACCAGGCCAGTGTTGCACAGGGTTTCGGCGGCCACCCGCGCGGTCGGATCCTGCTCCAGGATGGCGTCGAGGATGGCGTCGGAGATCTGGTCGGAAACCTTGTCCGGATGGCCTTCGGAAACCGATTCCGAGGTAAAGAGGTAGTTCTTGCTCATGGTGCTGCTCCTGTCGTCGTTTCCCCTGGCTCGGCCGGCGTAACCGGCTCCGGGGACGGGAGCGGGACGCTTTAGCTGGATTTGTATCCCGCCCGCAATTTGTCTACAGCTTGCCCGTGGCATTGCTGCAATGAACTCGGCGGCTGGATAATTCTAGGGATTCCATCCGCCATCGGTCAAACCGCCGTCCCGCCCTTGCCCTGGTTGTTTCGTGCCCTCGCCTGTCTGCCCCTGCCGATTCTGCACGCGCTTGGCGCCCTGCTCGGCCTCGGCGCGCTGGCGCGTGGCCGGTATCGCGCCGAGGTCGTCGGCAATCTGCGCCAGGCCGGTCTGTACTCGCCCGCCATGCTGGCGCGGGTGGCGATGGAACTCGGCAAGAATCTGATGGAATTGCCTTATGTCTGGTTGCGCCCTTATGAAACCGTGCTGTCCCGGGTCCGCTACGTGCGCGGCTGGGAACATCTGGAAACCGCGCGCGCGCGCGGCCGCGGCGTGCTGTTGCTGGGGCCGCATCTGGGCTGCATCGAGGTGGCCGGTCTCCATGTCTCGTCGCGCCTGATGATGACCGTCCTTTATCGACGCCCCCGCCAGGATTGGGCGCACGCCATGATGTCGCGCGGCCGCAACCAGGGTCATATCCGCATGGTCGAGCCCGGCCTGCCGGGCGTGCGCGCGCTGCTCGCCAGCCTGAAGCGCAACGAACTGGTCTGGGTGCTGCCGGACCAGCGCGCCAGCAAGGGCGAGGGCGCCTGGGTGCCGCTGTTCGGGCGCTGGACCTACATGCCGACCCTGATCTACCGGCTGCGCGCGTCGTCCGGCGCGACGCCGCTGCTGATGCATTGCCGGCGCCTGTCGTGGGGGCGCGGTTACGGCCTGGAGATCGCGCCGCTGCCGGAATTGCCGGACGACATTCCGGCCGCCATGCGCGTGGTCAACCACGCCATGGAGACGCTGATCCGTGGCCTGCCCGAGCAGTATCTGTGGAGCTACCGCTTCCAGCGGCGCAAGCCGGCGCCACCCGAGGGACCGGCGCTGTGAGGCGGCTCGGCATCGGCCTGCTCTGGCTGCTCTGGCGCCTGCTGCCGGCGTCCACGCTCGGCCGCCTTGGTGAACTGCTGGGCGCCGTGCTTTACCGGCTGGCCGGTTCGCGCCGCCGGATCGGCATGACCAACCTGCGCCTGTGTTTCCCGGATCAGGACGAAGCCTGGCGGACTGGCGTGCTCAAGGCGCATTTCCGCGCGCTCGGCCGGACCACGTTGCTGGAAACGGTGTCATGGTGGGGCAGCCGCGAGCAGGTCGAGCGCCTGACCCGGCTGGAGGGCATCGAACATTTCGAGGCCTGGCGCGGCAAGCCGGTGATCTGGCTGGCGCCGCATTTCGTCGGCCTCAACGCTGGCGGCGTGCGTATCAGCACGCGCTACGCCCCGGTCGTTTCCATGTACGCGCGCATCAAGAACCCTCATGTTGATCGGTTGATGCTGCATGCGCGCACCCGCTTCGGCGGTTCCGAGCTGTATTCGCGCAAGGACGGCATCAAGCCGGTGATCCGCGCGGTGCGCAAAGGGCTGCCGTTCTACTACCTGCCGGACATGGACTACGGCCGCCAGGACGCCATCTTCTCGCCGTTCTTCGGCGTGCCGGCGGCGACCATCACCGGCCTGAGCCGCATCGCCCGCGCCACCGGCGCGGTGGTGATCCCCTGCATCACCCGTCAGGAAGGCGATGGCTACGTGGTTCGCTTTTACCCGGCCTGGACCGATTTCCCGAGCGCCGATGTCGAGGCCGACACCCGGCGCATGAACGCCTTCATCGAGGACCGCGTGCGTGAGATGCCGGCCCAGTATTTCTGGCTGCACAAGCGCTTCAAGACCCGGCCGGAAGGGGAGCCCGGCCTGTATGACTGAAGACCTGTCCGCGATCGAGATTGGGCCGTTGCGTCTCGACGAGGCCGAGGCCCTGGTCGAGCTGGCCGGCCGGATCTGGCGCGCGCACTACCCGGGCATCATCACGCCGGAGCAGATCGAGTACATGCTGGCGCGGCGCTATCAACCCGCGCTGATCCGGCAGTTGATCGCGCGCGGCGACGTCTGGCTGGCGGCACGCGCGGCGGGCGCGCTGGTCGGCTTCGCGCATGGCCATCCGCTGTCCGCCGGCGACTACAAGCTCGACAAGCTGTATGTCGATACCGGCTGGCAGCGTCGGGGCATCGGCGGCCGTCTGATCGCCGAACTGGGCCGGCGCGCGCGCGGCCTGGGCAACGATCGCCTGATCCTGCGCGTCAACCGAGGCAACACGGCGGCGGTCGATTCCTATCTCAAACAGGGTTTCCGCATCGCCACGCTGATGATGGAAGACATCGGCGGCGGCTTCGTGATGGACGATTACGTGATGGTGAAGGGGCTCGCATGAATTTCCGCAATCCGCCGCCGGAGGCCATCCGGGATTTGCTCGCGCGGGTCAGGACCATCGCCGTGGTCGGCCTGTCGCCGAAACCGGACCGGCCCAGTCATGCCGTGTCGCGCGCCATGCGCGGTTTCGGCTACCGCATCGTGCCGGTGCGTCCGGCCGTCACCGAGGTGTTCGGCGAACCGGCCTACGCGCGGCTCGCCGACATTCCCTTCCCGGTCGATCTGGTCAACGTGTTCCGCGAGGCCAGCGCGATTCCGGGCATCGTCGACGAATGCCTGGCGATCGGCGCGCCGGCCTTGTGGATTCAGGAAGGCATCATTCACGACCAAGCCGCCGAGCGGGCGCGCGCCGCCGGCCTGACCGTGGTCATGGATCGCTGCGTCTACAAGGATTATCTGAGCCTGATGTCCTGACCCGGACGGTCGCGCCGGCCGATGCCGGCGTCCTCCGGGTTTCGGGCGCGCCGCCAGCCTGCTATCTTGCGCGTTGATGCCAGTCCTCCACGAGGCGACGATGTCCCGTACGAAACCGATTCCGCGCGCCGTGCCCGCGTTTGACCGTCGGGCCTTCCTGGTCGGCGCGGCGGCGCTTTCCGTCGGCCTGCTGACGTCGGCGCCGGCGCGCGCCGACGCCGCCGGCGACCGCCTGGCCCGGCGCGTCTACGACCGGCCCGGCGGCAAGGATGCCACCTCGCTGGTGACCATGACCCTGACCGAACGCGGCCGCGCCCCACGCACGCGGGAAATGCTGGTCTACCGCCTGGAACGGCGCGCAGGCGAAATCAACAGCTTGATCCGCTTCACCGAACCGGCGGACATCGAGGGCACCGGCCTGCTCACCCACGACCGCCCGGACGGCGATTCCAACCAGTGGATCTACCTGCCCGCGCTCGACCGCGTGCGCCGCATCGATTCCAATCGCAAGGGCGGCCGCTTCGTCAATTCGGACTATTACTTCGAGGATTTGCGCGATCGCAAGGTCGAGCAGGACAGCCATGTCGTCAGCGGTCGCGAGACGATCGCCGGCATCGCCTGCGAGGTGCTCGAGAGCGTGCCGGTCGAAGCCGGCAATTCGGTCTACGTCAGGCGCGTGAGCTGGATCGACCCGGCCAGCCTGCTACCGGTGCGCGTCGATTTTTACGAAAAGCGTCCCGATCAGCCCAGCAAACGCCTGGAAGTGGTCAGGCGCGAGCGAATCCAGGGCTACTGGACGGCCATGGATACCACCATGACCGATCTGAACACCGGCCATCAGACCCGGCTGACGATCAAACGCGTCGTCTACGATCGGCGCCTGCCCGCGCGGCTGTTCACCACCCAGGCCCTGGCCGACGAAAGCGTCGAGGAGGACTACAGGCTGTGAACGCGAAGGGCGACCGGACGGAAGTTCAAACACTCATGCGACAAGGGAGCGGACCAATGAAACGATGGAAACGATTCGGCGGGTTGTCCATGCTGGGCGCGGCGGCGTTGCTGTTCGCGACGGTCCCCGGCCACGCGGCGGACGATGACTACGGCCCGGATGAGGAAGTCGTGGTCGCCAAGAAACCGGCCAAGGCCAAGAGGACGACGGCCCGGAAAAGTCGGGACGGCTTCAACGCGAAATTCGACGTCGCCCGCGCCGAGCTCGGCCATTTCCTCGACGATCCCGGTCAGTCCGGCGATGCCTGGCTGCATGGCGCGGTCAGCGGCACCGGCCGCTCCGGCGATCTGGAATACGCGCTCGGAGCCCGCTTCGATGCCTACGCCCAGACCGGCACCCCGGATTTCACGCGCGCGCGCCTCGATTACACCGAGAACTACCTGCGCTGGCGCGGCGACGGCATGCGCCTGACGCTGGGCACGCAGAACGTGCTGTGGGGACGGGTCGACGAAATTTCCCCGATCGACCGCATGAGCCGGGTCGACCTGTCCCGCCTCAACCTCGACAAACTGCCGGAGCGTCGCCGGGCGGTGCCGGCCGCGCGGCTGGAACGCTTCGTCGGCGATTATCGGATCGACGCGGTCTGGCTGCCGGTGTTCGACGCCGCCGTGCTACCGCATGCCGACAGCGCCTGGCACCCGGTCGACACGCGCGGCGGCCGCATTCTCGGCATCGGCTCGCATCCCGCGCTGGTCGGCGCGCGCGTGCGCGAGGACGAACACGGCAGCGGCGGCGCCGGCGTTCGCGTCACCCATGGCGGCGGCGACATCGACTTCGGTTTCAGCGTGCAGCGGGTGCGTCAGTCGCTGCCGTACTACCGGATCAATCCCGGCGCCCGCACCGAACTGGTCGGCGTCCACCCCTATGGCTGGACCGTCGGTGGCGAACTGGAAACCCAGAAGGCGGGCGCCACCTGGCGCATGGAAATGGCCTGGAGCAGCGATCTGCCGGTGACCACGCGGACGTTCCAGTACCGGACCGAGCGCGCGCTCGACCTGGTGATCGGCGCCGAGTTCTTCCCCGGCGATGCCGATACCCGCGTCACCCTGCAACTGGCCGGCCACCGGACCTTCACCGACCAGCCGACCCTGGACCGCGACCGGATGGCCTGGCTCACCGGCGAGATCGAACACCCGTTCGCCCAGGGCCGCTGGCGCGCCAACCTGCGCTTCATCGCCGGCCTCGACGAACGCGAGTACTACTGGAACCCGAAGCTGGCCTGGCTGGGCATAGACGGTCACGAATTCCATGTCGCCGCCCATCTGTACAGCGGCGACGCCCAGACCCTGGGTGGCCATTACCGGCGCAACGACCTGCTCAGCCTGGGCTGGCAGGCGAAGTTCTGAACCGCGCGCGGCGCGACGCTGGAGATTCGAGCCGGTCGATGTCCTGAATTGGTTCTAGAATTCGGAGTTTCACGGAGACCCAGGGCTCGCCGCGGCTGCAATATTCGGGCGATCGCCAAGGAGACAAGATGCGGACGGTAAGCGCGGCGCGCGATCAGCGCCGGGAAATACGGCTCCGGAAGACCCGGGCGCTGCTCGATTCGCCTTTCGATCTGGCGGTCAACTATTCGATCGCGCGCGATACGGAGACGATCGAGGACGCCTTCCGGCTGGTCTACCAGGCCTATACCGAGGTCGGCCTGCAAGCGGAAAACGAGGCGCGCATCCGCTTCACCAAATACCACGTCATTCCCACCACCAAGATTTTCGTGGCGGTGTTCCGTCCCGAGCTGACCAAGCCGGACATCGATCGCGCTCGCGTCAACGAGGACAAGCGCGTGGTCGGCACCCTGACCCTGGTGCTGGATTCCGCGCTCGGTTTGCCGGTGGAACAGGTGTGCGCGCCGGAAATCGCCGATCTGCGCGCAGGTGGCGCGCGTCTGGCCGAGGTCATCGCGCTCGCCATCGCGCCCGAGTTCCGGCGCCACAACGTCATGATGTACCTGTACAAGGTCATGTTCGAATATGCCCGTTACAAGGGTGTCACCGACATCTGCTGCGCGGTGACCAAGCGCCACATCGAGTTCTACCGCGACATCCTGCTGTTCCGGCCACTCGGCGAACTGCTGCCCTACGATGCCGGCAACGGCCTGGAAGTGCAGGGGCATGTGCTCAACATCGAGCATGCTTTTCAGGATTCGCGCGACACCTATTCCACGGACAGCTTCGACGCCAACGTGCATGATTTTTTCTTCGCCGGCGAAATCGATACCCAGATCAACGAAGGCGGCCCCTGGGACGAAGACCAACTCCGGTATTTCCTGGAAAACAGAACCCGTTTCGTCGACACGCTCGACGACGGGACAAAAGCCAAACTCAGATCGGAATACGCCAGGGCGAACCTGGCTTTTCCCTATTGATCCTCAGGCAAGGAGAAGCACATGGCGGATTACGCGACGCTGTTCAAGCGCAACCTCGGGCTGGTTTCCGAAGCCGAACAGGAGCGGCTGCGGCAATGCCGGGTGGCGGTGGCCGGCCTCGGCGGCGTCGGCGGCATCCATCTGGTGACGCTGGCGCGCATGGGCATCGGCGGCTTCAATCTGGCCGACCTGGACACCTTCGGCGAGGTCAACATGAACCGCCAGTACGGCGCCAACGCCCGCACCATCGGCCGCCCCAAGGTCGAGGTCATGGCCGAGGTGACGCGCGACATCAACCCGGACGTCGATCTTCGTCTGTACACCAACGGCGTGCAGCCGGATAACGTCGTGGAATTCCTCAAGGACGCCGACGCCGTGGTCGACAGCATCGATTTCTTCGCGATCAAGGCGCGCATGCTGCTCTACAAGACCGCGCGAGAACTCGGCAAGACCGTGTTCTTCTCGGCGCCGATCGGCCATTCCGGCACCCTGCACGCGTTCACGCCCGACGGCATGTCGTTCTTCGACTACTACGACATCCGCGAGGACATGGCGCCGTTCGACCAATTGGTCGCCTTCAGCATCGGTTTGACGCCGCGTGGCACCCACTGGAAATACATGGATCTGTCGCGCGTCGACCTCAACAGCCATGCCGGCCCCTCGCTCGCCAGCGCCTGCGACATCAGCGCCGGCCTGCTCACCACCGAGGTGTTCGCGCATCTGCTCGGGCGCCGGTCGGTGCAGGCGGCGCCCACCTTCGTCCAGTTCGACCCCTATCGCGGCCTCTATCGGCGCGGCCGTCTGGTATTCGGCAACAAGGGCCCGTTGCAGCGCCTCAAGCGCTGGCTGGTGGCGCGCAAGTTCCAGGATCAGGCCGCGGAGTTCAACCGCCAGATGGGACACGCGGGCTGAAACAGGCTCTGAATCGCCGGCCGCTCACTCGCCCTGGGTCAGCCGGGCGATGATCTCGTCCTGCTCCCGTTGCGAAAAAAAATAGGGGTAGAGACTGCGGTTGCCGGTGGTCGCGCCGCGCCCGCCCAAGGCCCGGATTCGCTCCGCCATTTCGGCCATGGGCATGTGCATCAGCAATACCGGCTTGTTGACGCGCGGATTCAGCTTTTCCGGGCCGAGCTGGGTGAACCCGAGCATCCGCTCGTAAAACGCCTTGTGCCGTGGCACCACCTCGATCACCGCGTCGGTGCACTGATGCAGGAGGCCGTACAGATAGGCGATATGGACGATGCGCGCCAGCACCTGCTTGCCACCCAGTTCCTTGTCGATCGCCAGCTTGCTGAGTTCGCCGACCACGCAGCCGCGCGCGCGCAACTGGTCGATCTCGGTCTTGTAGATTTCATCGGCCAGCAGTCCGGCCTCCGAATCGTAGCCCACCGTCACCGTGCCGATCACCCGGCTGCCGTGACTGGTGGTGATGGTGATCCGGTTCGGGTTCGGTTTGAGCTGGGCGGGTGGATAACCGCGCCAGGCATAACGCTTCTGCACCAGCATGGTGGCGTCTTCCAGCGCGTCGGAAGTCTGCGCGAAGCGGATTTTCAGGCGTTCGCGGGTCAGATCGCGTTCGCGCAGGTCGGCGGGCGCCTCGGTCGCCGTGGTGAGCGAGCGCAACTGGCGCGGCGGCGCGTAGCTCGCGATGGTCTTCGCGAACTTGTCCGCCTTGCGGGAGGCCCAGCCGAAAAAATTGAATTTCACGCGATCGCCTGGAGGGGGGAGGCGGGCATTGTTGCATGGCCTCGTCAAGGAATGACAAGCGATGGTTTGATGATCGGAATCCAGGGGTGATGAGCGGAAAATTGTCGGCGGACTTTACATCGGACTCCTACATAATGGCGAAGAAGTTCGTAACATATTGATTAATATGACAACGACGATATTGGCATGGCCATTGCTTTAGTTGGGCATGGCCACTTGGCCTGGAAAGTACTCAGACCTCAGACTATCTGGAGATTGAAATGAAAAAACTTCTTCTGTCCTTGGCGGTGGCCGCTGCTGTATCCAGTGTTCCGGCATCCGCCGCCAACCTGCTCTTCACCGTGGATCCTCAGAACTATGATGCCACCAATACCAACAGCAGTTCTTTCAAGGCCGGTGGCTTCACTGGTCAGTATGTGGAAGTGGCGAAGCTGACCGCGACCTCCTTGACCGGTGGCATCTTTGAAACGCAACTGGTGTACCAGATCAACGGCTTCACCGATGCCTTTGAAAACACGATTGATCAGGATATTACTGGTCTCGGTCCTGATTACCGGATGTATGCCCTGATGGACTTTACTGGCACATATTCGACGAACGGCGGGGCGACCACGTTCGATTTCAAGACCGGCGGTTTCACGTTGTACTACGACCCGAAAAATGCCACGACCACGTTTGCCAATATTCCCTCCAATCCGGTTGGTTTCCCGGTGTCTTGGGTTACCGGCAAAGGGGGTGACGATTCGGTCTTGGCTACCGGTATGCTGAAGCAAGGCAGTGGCACCCTCACCTGCAGTGCCGGTCAAAACTGCGGTAGCTTCGGCGTGGATGCCACGTTCGAGTTGGCTGTGAACGGTGACCAGTTCTTCACCGCGCCGAGCCCGTTCTACAACATTACTTTCGCCAATGGTCCGTTCGATGGTTTCAATCTGCCCGGCGTTGTTGGACAGACGGCTTTCTATCGTCTGTCCGGTAGCATGAACGTGCACGTTCCGGAACCCGGCACCCTGGCTCTGCTCGGCTTGGGCCTGACCGGTCTGGGTCTGGCCCTGCGTCGTCGCAAGTCGGCCTGATCGAGCATTCGCATCCAAAAAGCCTCAAGGCCAATGGCCTTGGGGCTTTTTGTTTGTCTGGCCGAAATCCTGAAGCGGTACCATTGGCCGGCCCTGGCAAGACCGGGGGTTGATCCCGTGAACCGTTACAAGGAGAAAGACGCATGACCCCCTCGGGCCATCGCAGGGTTCCAGCCAAGGCGCCGCGACCCGTGACCACGGTGACCGCGTCGCACGTGCCCGAGCCCACGCATGGTTTCTGGCGAGCGATCGAGCCGCGCTTGCTGGATTGGCGGCTGGCGGCGGTGCTGATCGTGCTGGTACACGCGATTGCCGCCTTTTTCATCCTGCGCCTGGAGTTCAACAACGCGCCGATCCTGTATTTCCCGGCGGCTTCGCCCGGGGCCGTTCTGGAGCGCGAGATTCGGGCGGAATTTCCAAATGACGAATTGCTGATCGCGCTGTTCAGCGGCGACGATCTGTACCAGGCCGACAACCTGCGCGCGCTCGACCAGGTGGGCGCGCGCATGGAACAGGATCCGTTGGTCGAACGGGTGTTCTCGGTGACCAGCGTCGACCATATCGCCGCCACCGACGACGGTTTCGCGGTCGAACGTCTGGTCGATCCGGAACGCCTGGACGAACTCCCGCCCGAGGAGTGGCGC
The DNA here is from genome assembly GCA_020725265.1 of Hydrogenophilus sp. Lineage (GTDB taxonomy): Bacteria > Pseudomonadota > Gammaproteobacteria > Burkholderiales > Thiobacillaceae > PFJX01. The sequence goes on from DYFK01000001.1 coordinate 383,422, forward strand.
CAGCGCGTGCTGGCCGACCGTTTCGCGCCGGACTGGCTGGCTTCGCGCGACGGCAGTGTGCTTGCCATCGTGGTGCGCGTGAAGAAGCTGGAGGAAAGCCGGCAGCGTGTCGCCCTCGAACGCCTGATGTTCGACGCCGCCCAGGAGGCCGGCCTGCGCGACCGGCTGGTCGCCGTCGCCGGCCCGGTCGCGCTGGATGCCGCGGAATTCAATTCCATGATCCAGGACAGCATCATGTTCACGCCGCTGGTGTTTCTGCTCGGCCTGCAACTGCTGTTGTGGATGGTCGGCCGGCTCTGGCCGGTGATCATTGGCGCCATCGCCATCAGTACCGTGGTGGTCAGCGCGGTGGCGCTGATCGCGGCGCTGGGCCAACCCTACACGCTGGTGACGGCGATGGTGCCGACCCTGCTGGCGGCCTATACGGTGGCCAATCTGCTGCACTTCTACGCCGCCCTGCAACGCACCCGCGAGGCCGGTTTCCGACGCCCGCGCCGGGTCGTCTACGCGGTGCGGCTGGTGCACCAGCCGGCGTTCTTCACCTTGCTGTCGACGCTGGCCGGCATGGGCAGCCTGTTGCTGGTGCCGATCCCGCCGGTGCAGGTATTCGGCCTGGTCAGCGCGTTCGGCGCGTTCATGATCTATCTGGTGCTGTTCTACCTGGTGCCGCCGCTGCTGGTCCAGTTCGACCGTGGTCCCTGGCCGAAGAAGAGCGCCGGTTTCGCCTGGACCCGGAAAGTGTCCTATGGTCTGGCCAGCTTCAGCATGCGTCACGCCGGCTGGGTGGCGCTGGCATTCACGCTGGCGGTGGCGCTGTTCGGCCAGCAGATCCTGAAAGTCCAGGTGGAATCGGACCTGCTCCGGTTTTTCGACGACAAGCACAACATTTCCGTATCGACCCAGTTGATCGAGGATCGCCTGGTTGGCGTCGGCTCCCTGGAGATCATCGTCGACGGCGAGGGGCGCGACGCGTTCAAGAAAACCGGGGCGCTGGCCAGCCTGAAGGCGTTGCAGGTCTGGCTGGAAGCCCAGCCGGAAGTCGATCGCAGCGTTTCCATGGCCGATCTGGTCGAGGAAATGAACTGGGCGTTCAACGAAGAGGATCCGGTGCATCGCGTGGTACCGGACAATGATCGCCTGCTCAGCCAGTTGCTGTTGATCTATGACGGCCGCGATCTGAATGAACTGGTCAATAACGAATACCAGCGCGCCCGCATCCTGCTCAACCTGAACGTGCATGGCGCCAACGAAATCCAGATATTGATCAAAAAGATCAAGGCGCATCTGGCCAGCCAGGAATACCCCGGATTGCGTTTCGATTTCGCCGGTTTCGGCCGTCAGTTCGCGGATCAGCAGGATTTGCTGGTGATCGGCCAGTTGCAGAGCTTCTCCGGCGCCTTCGGCATGATCTTCCTGATCATGCTCGGTCTCTGGCGTTCGCTGCCGGCGGCGGTGATCAGCATGCTGCCGAACCTGGCGCCGCTGACTTTCGTGTTCATCCTGATGGGCAGCTTCGGCATCTTCCTGGACATGGCGACGGTGTTGATCGCCAGTGTGCTGCTCGGCATCACCGTCGACGACACCATCCATCTGTTCCACAAATACCAGGAGCGCCGCGAGGCCGGTCGAAGTCCGGTGTTCGCGCTGGCGCGCAGTTTCGAGGTCTCGGGCCGCGCGGTGGTGGCGACTTCGTTCCTGCTGATCGTGCAGTTCCTGTTGTTGACCGGCTCCCATTTCCAGCCGACCGTGAATTTTGGCCTGCTCACCGCCACCGGTCTGTTCGCCGGCCTGCTGTTCGATCTGCTGCTGCTGCCGGCGCTGATCGTGTTGTGGAGCCGGCTGAAGCTGAAGCGCGCGGTCTGGGCGGTTTGAAGCGTGGCCGGCCCGCGCGTTCGGGCCGGCTTATTCGAGCGTGCGCAGCAGTTCGCGGGCGGCGGCTTTTTCCGGGAAGTCGGCGTCCTCCGCGAGCGCGCGACCGAGCACTTCGCGCGCTTTCGCCTTGTCACCGGAACGAGCGAGCGCCACCGCGTAGTGGTATTGAATGGTCGGATGTTTTTCCGCCTGCGTGGCTGCTTGGGCCAAATGCGGCAGTCCTTTCGCGATTTGTCCCTGTGCGACAAGAATCCAACCCAAGGTATCAAGCACGGCGGCATTCCCAGGCATCAGCTCCAGCGCTTTTTCCGCCATTTCCCGCGAGCGTGGGTCTTCGACACTTAGATAAAGATTGGCGAGATTGTTCGCAGCCACGCCATCTCGGGGGTTCTTGCGCAGGATGTCCTCATATAGCGCAATCGCATCCTTGTTCTGACCTCGCTGCATGGCCAGCGAGGCGGCGTAGGCGCGCACGGTGAGGTCTTCGGGATGTGACTTGAGCCAGCCAGCCAACCGCGCTTGCGCGCTCTTGGTGTCGCCGGATTGGCTGAGGGCGTCATGCAGTTTGATCAGAAATGGGGCACCAGCCCCTCTCTCGATGGCATGCTGGTATGGCTTGATCGCAAGTGCTGGTTTTTTCAGCGTCATGTGAACATCGCCTTCCCAACCATAACCCAAGGGGGAAGAGCTTTGGAGCCGTTGCATGTCACGAGCCAGCGACAGCGCGGCTTCGGGTTTGTTATCGGAAAGCTCCAGGCGAATCAGCGTATGCAGGCTGGCTTGGTGGTCCGATTTGAGCTGCAACGCACGCCGAAGGCTGGCGCGCGCCGCGGCGTTTCGGCCGTCGGCGGCCTGCGCCATGGCCAGGCGATGCTGTGCGTCGGGGGATTGCTTAAGTATGTCGGCCACTCGGGTCAGCGAGGTGATGGCGCCGGTTTTGTCGCCCGTCGAGAGCTGTGTCGTACCGAGAAGCTCCAGTGCATCGGGATTGTCCGGCATGGCGGTCACCGCCGCTTTGGCAATGGCCAGGGCTTTCTGTGGCTCTTTCCGACTCAAATGATGACGGACCAAGGCTGCGCGAGGAGGGATCGACGTCGGGTGGGCCTTGCTGGCGCGCTCCAACCAGTCCAGATAGGTTTTCGTCTGATTGCTGACTCTGGCGAGGTCCGCAAGGGCCAACATGGCCTGGAGGTTGGTTCTGTCCTTGGCCAGTACCGCCTCGAATACACGACGCGCGTCTTCGGGCTTGTTGTCTTCCATGTCCATGCGCGCCAGGTTGATGGCAGCCGCATGAAACGTCGGGTCAATCCCGAGGGCCTGCCGGAATGCCACTCGCGCATTGATACGATCCCCCTTGCCGAGCAAGGCAACCGCGCGAAGGTTGTGTGTTACCGGATTGTTTGGCAGTTTCTTTTCCAGCGCGGCGATTGCCTGCAAGGCTTCGTCGAAATCCTTGCGGCGTAGGTTGAGAACCACGAGGGCGAGGTCAGCCTGGCCAACGGATTCGGTTAACCGACTGGCTTGTTCAAGTTCGACCAGGGCGCGCGCCGTCTCACCACGCGCAAGATGGCCGGAGGCCTGCTGGCTTTTAATGTCCGGGTTGGTTGGGTCGAGGATGGCTGCCCGGTTGAGATAATCCATGGCTTTGTCGAACTCGCGCAACTGCATATGAGCCGCGCCGAGTTGGGCGAACAGTCTAGCGTCGGTTTCCCGGCCCTTGAGCAAGGGCACCAGCAACTCGACTGCTGCTTTTGCATCTCCGGTTTTCAGGAGTGCACCGGCCAATACCTGGCTGGCCATAGGGTTGCCTGGCGCATGCGCCAGCACCTTGCGTGCCCCCTGCAAGGATTGTTCATAATTGCCAAGACCAAAATTAGCGGCCGCTAGCGCTAGCACGCTGGGAAGATGATCCGGCGTAATGCTCAACACCTTGGTTAACGCATCGCCAGCTTGCTTATAGTGTTCCAAGCGCAATTCATGAACCCCTCGCGCATACAGCACGCCAGGGGATTGTGGTGCTATCTTCTCCGCCGCCTGTATCGCCTTTTCGGCGGCATCAAGATTGCCCAGACGGTAAGCTTGCTGCGCCAACCCCAGGTGCGCCAGGAATTGGCGCTCGTCTTTGGCGAGAATCGCCTGGAATGTCTTTTTAGCTTCTTCCGGTTGTTCCAACCGTTCCAAGAGTTCCGCTTTCAGGTAGAGGGGGTCCAGGGCTTTCGCATCCTGTTTGATGGCTGCTTCGACAAGCTCGAGTGAAAGGGGAAGCTGCCCAGCCGCGCCGGCTCTCCGAGCCCGAACCATCAGCAAATCCGGGTTGTGGGAATCCAGATCGGTAGCAAGTGACAGTGCTCGTTCAGCCTCGGCTTGCCGCGAAGTGGCGAGCATGGCTTCGGCGCGCAGGGCAAGCAGGCTTGCATGTTCAGAAGCGCCCAACCCGTTTTCAGGGACTTTCATTTCCAGCAACTTTTTCTCATCGCTGAGCTTGTGCCAGGTCCTGGCCAGCAGGACGGTCAGTTGCGGATCATTGACGCCCAGTTCGCGCGCTCGGCTCAGCTCCTTTTCCGCGTCCACGTAGGCGCCGCGCGCCAGGTGCGCCTTGCCGAGGAGAAAACGTGCCTGGCCGTTTTCCGGCTGCGCCTGCAGGACATTCTTCAATTCCAGCACCGCCGCCTTGTAATCGGCCTTGTCCATGTACCCCTGTGCCTGGCGCATGCTTTCCTCGGGCGAGGCGCCACAGCCGGCGACGGCAAGTGCCAGCAGGGCGGCGGTCAGGGCGGATACGGTCTGGGTCTGGATGCTCATGGTCTGCCTGTCTCCCGGGGTTTGCGATGCGCGTTAGGCTGGTCGCGCGGATGCGCGATATTACGCCCAAGATGTGGCGGACGTGGGAATTCAGCCGCGCCGCGAGCCTGGCCGGGAGCGGAATCAGTCCGGTGGCCAGGCCAGTGTCACGCGCAGTCCGCCTTCCGGGCGATTGCGCGGACACAGGCTGGCGCCATGCAATTCGGCGATGCGCCGGGCGATGGCCAGGCCCAGGCCGCTGCCCTCGCCAAGCCGGTCCCGGCCCCGATAGAAACGTTCGCCCAGCCTTGCCAGTTCGTCGGTGGGGACGCCGGGACCGTCGTCGTCGACGTGCAGTTCGATGCCTTCGGTGGTATCGACGGTGAGGTCGACGTGGTGGCCTGGGGAGACATGGCGAATGGCGTTGTCGACCAGATTGCGGATCGCCACGGCAAGCAGGTCGGCATTGCCCGTGATCCTGGTGCCGGCGGCGGCGTCGATGCGCGGCCTGGATGCCTCGGGGTATTCGTTGGCGATGCCGACGAGCAGGCCGGCCAGATCGATCGGGTGGGCATCCGGCGGGCTGGCGAGCGGGTCGAGCCGGGCCAGACGCAGGAGTTGCTCGACCAGGCGGGTGCCGCGCCGGGTGCCGGCAAGTACCTGTTCGAGCGCGTGCCGGCGATCCTCGTCGGTGGCGCTGGCCAGGGCGACCTGGGCCTGGACCTGGATCGCGGCCAGCGGCGTGCGCAGTTCGTGGGCGGCATCGGCGGTGAATCGACGCTCGAAGTCGAGCGCGCGGTCGAGTCGGTCGAGCAGGTTGTTGAGCGCCCGAGCCAGCGGCAACACCTCGTCCGGCAGACCGGTTTCGGGCAACCGGGTCAGGTTGGCGGCGGTCCGGGTGGAGACCTGGCCGGCGAGATCGTCGAGTGGCCGCAGCGCGCGACCGACCACCAGATAGATCAGGGCGCCGAGCAGCGGCAGCGCGATCAGGGCCGGCAGCACCAGATGGAGGGCGACCAGGAAGGCGAGTTCGTCGCGGATTTCCAGCGATTGAGCGAGCTCCGCGCGCAGGCCGTGGCTGTCGTCCTCGACCACCAGGACGCGCCAGTCGCGGCCATCGGCGCGCAGGTCGGCGTAACCGGCGACGCGTCCGGTCATGGTTGGCGCGGGCGTGGTGGATGCGACGACGACATGGCCGGCGCGGTCGAGGATGCGGAACAGCAGTTTTTGTTCATAGGGATGCAACGCGCGGCCATCGAGCGGTTCGGGCACCATCGGCGCCTCGCCGTGGTCGGCGCGCGCGCCTCGCCAGGCTTGCGCGAGCAGGATGCGCGCGGATTGCGCGAGCTGAGCATCGAGCAGTTCCTCGGCTTCGTGCTGGGCGTCGTCGAAGCCCCACCAGGCAGCGGCCAGCCAGACCAGGCTGGTGCCGGCGAGCAGCATGGCGAGCAGGTGGGCGCGCAGCGAACCGGGCTTCATGGCGCGTCGCCGACGATGTAGCCGAGGCCGCGCACGGTGCGGATCAGGTCGGCGCCCAGTTTCTTGCGCAGATGATGGATGTAGACCTCGACCGTGTTGCTTTCGGCCTCTTCGCCCCAGGCGTACAGGCTTTCCTCCAGCTCCGCGCGCGAGCGGATGCGGCCCCGGTGCGCGAGCAGGTCATGGAGCAGCGCGTATTCGCGCGCCGACAGCGGGACCGCTTGTCCGTCCCGGGTGACGCGCCGGCCGGCCGGGTCGAGCGCGATGTCGCCATGTCGCAGCACCGGCGCCGGCGCGCCGGCGGCGCGTCGGATCAGGGCGCGCAGGCGGGCCTGCAATTCGGCCAGATCGAAGGGTTTGGTCAGATAGTCGTCGGCACCGGCATCGAGGCCGCCGACCTTGTCCTCGCCCCGATCGCGCGCGGTCAGGATCAGTACCGGCGTGCCGTCGCCACGCGCGCGCAGGCCGCGCAGGACATCGAGGCCATCCCGGCGCGGCAGGCCCAGATCGAGCACGCAGGCCTGGTAGTGCTGGTCGAGCAAGGCCAGCCGCGCCGATTCGCCGTCGCGCGCCCAGTCGACCGCGTAACCGGCCAGCTTGAGGCCGGCGTGGATGCCATCGCCGAGCAGGGCGTCGTCTTCGACCAGGAGAATGCGCATGGCGACGCGCGGGCGGGTTGCGGAAACGTCAGTTTGCCAGCGCCTTGCGCACCGCGGCGAGCAGGTCGCGGATTTCCTGTCGGCGGCCGCTGTCGGCGAGTTCGCGGCCGGGACGCGGTGGCGCCTTCAGGGCGATTTCCAGATGGCGCAACGCCTCTTCGTCGCGATCGCGCTCGTGCAGGTACTCGGCCATGAAAAAATTGGGGTCGATGCCGTCCGGATTGAGCGCCAGCGCCTTTTTCAGCATCGCTTCCGCGCGAGCACGGTCACCGAACCCGAGCGGCCAGCCCGGTACCTTGTAATACAGCGTGCCCAGGCTGGTGTAGGCGGAACCGTCGAGCGCGCGCTCGTCCAGCCCCAGGGCTTCCTCCAGGCGCTGGCGCGCGGCCTTGGCCAGGGACAATGCGCTCAGGCCACCGCGCGCGCCCGCTTCGCTGGACAACACGATGGCTTCCCAGATCAGCGGCTCGGCCCGGCCCGGATGCGCCTCCGCCAATTGTCGGGCGCGCCCGGCCAGGGCTTGGTAACGCTCCGCTCGCTGTTTTTCCGGCGTCCGGTATTTGATGGTCGCCCAATCGGTCTGGATCGGTCGCAACAGAGCATCCATGTCGGTGTCGGCGCGCGCCGGCGCGAAAACACCGATCAGCGCGATCAGCGCGATCAGCGCGAACCATGCGCGCGGGGGGTGGAAAACGATAACGGCGGTCATGAGGTTTCCTTTCGGGTATCGATGGGACGGGCGAATCGTCGGATGGTGGCCAGCTTGCCGGCCAGGGCGCGGTCGATGACAGCGGGCGCGACGCCGTCCAGCCAGGCGAACAGGCGCTCCGGGAAGCCCAGATGGCGTAATCCGCAACCAGCGCGCAGGGCGGCGACGATGCCTCGGGCGGCCGCTTCCGGCAGATCGACGTGGCTGCGCAATGCCCGGTTGAGGGCGTCGACGGCTGGGGGATTGAGCGGGGTGGCGATGGCGCGCGGCGCCACGTGGACGACGGTGATGGCGCTGTCGGCGAGTTCCCGGCGCAGGGCGCGCGAGAAGCCGCGCAGGCCGGCCTTGCTGGCGGAATAACCGGCGAAGCCGGGGAACGGCAGGCTGCCGAAGGTGGAGCCGACGTTGACGATGGCGGCGCGCGGCCGCGTCCGCAGCCACGGCAGCAGCGCGCCGGTCAGGCGCATCGGCGCGGCCAGATTGGTTTCCAGCAGACGGGCGATATCCGGCCATGACTGGTCCTCGTACAGGCCGAAGGCGAGCGCGCCGGCGTTGTTGACCAGCACGTCGATCTGGAAATCGCGGGCGGCGGCGACCAGGCTGGCCAGGTCGTCTTCCCGGGACAGATCGGCGTTGACGATGGCGACGGTACGGCCCGCGCCGCCTAGCGACTCGGCCAGCGCCGTCAGGCGGCTCCGGTCGCGGCCGCTCAACAGGAGATCGGCGCCGGCCGCCGCGAAGGCGCGCGCGAGCGCTTCGCCGAGGCCGCCGGTGGCGCCGGTGATCAGCACCCGGCTGCCGGCGGGATCGAATCCGGTCGTCATGGTTCAGGCCTCCGCTGTCGGCAGGCCGCGGAACACGTCGCCATAAAGTTTGTGGAACACCCTGGCCTGGCGCAGCACCTCGGCCTGACTGTCGGCATCCATGCGCTCCAGCAGTTCGGCCAGATGACGGGTGTGGGCCTGATCCAGGGTGCCGTGCGAGCGCAGATAGGTGAAAGCGGCGTCAGGCAGGCCCAGACTGGCTTGCAAGCGGTCGGCGGCGCCGAGCGCGAGGTCGACGCTGGTGCCTTCGAGCACGAACACCATGCCGAAAAAACCGGCCGGATCACGCCGGCTGACCAGATCCCAGGCGTAGGCGACCATGATTTCGGCGGCCATGCCCGGCCGACTCGCGCGCGTGGCCTCGGCATCACCGCCAGCGGCGGCGATGTCGGCCAGAATCCATTCCTCGTGGCCGATTTCCTCCTCGATGTACTCGGCCACCGGCCGCAGCAGCCAGGCCAGGCGGTCCGGCAGGCGGGCGCCCACCGCCATGAGCAGGGGCGTGGTGTGGCGGACGTGATGGTAGGCCTCGCGCAGGAAAGCCAGGTACATGGTCCGGGTCGCCTGGCCGGACAGGCTGGCGACGATCGCCGGCGCGGCCCGGAGTTCGGCGCGTTCAGCGGCGGTGGCGTCGATCAGATGCTGGAAGAAGGTCATGCGGAAACTCCCGTCGATGCGTGGGTGGAGGCATAAAGCGCGTCGATGCCGGCGGCGTGGCGCGCGAGGATGGCGGCCCGGCGTGGACGGCCGTTGCCGGTGGCCAGACCGTCGGCGGGGGTGAATGGCGGCACCGCCAGCCAGCCGCGCAGGCGGGCGTAGTCGGGCAGGCCGGCGTTGACCCGCTCGACCGAAGCGGCGAGACCACGGCCGTCGACGCCAGGCGCCGGCACCAGCAGGCCGGCCAGCCAGGGACGCCCGGCGCCGACCACGACGGCCTGCCGGATCGCCGGTTCCGCGAGCAACGCCGCCTCCACCCATTCCGGCGACACATTGCGGCCATAGCCGGTGACCAGCAGGTTGTCCCGCCGACCACGCAAATGCAGGAAACCATCGGCGTCGAACTCGCCGAGGTCGCCGGTGGCGAAGCCGGCATCCCCGGCCGGCGGGCCACCCAGATAACCGAGGAAAGTGGAAGCGCGCGCGTGGATTTCGCCTCGCTCGTCGCCTGCCACGACGACATGCCCGAGCGGCCGGCCGACGCTGCCCGGCCGGTTGGCGCCGGGCGCATTGAGGGTGATGACGGAGCCACATTCGGTCAGGCCATAGCCCTCGAAGGCGGGGATGCCGACCGCTTCGGCGGCGGCCAGCAACGCGGGGTCGCAACGGGCGCCACCGACGGCCACGAAGCGCAGGCTGTCGGGCGCGCGCCGACCGCGCGTGGTCAGTCTCCAGGTCCATGCCTTCAGCAGTTCCGGCACCAGAATCAGGCTGGCCGGTCGATTCGTGCTCACCGCCAGCTCCAGCGCGGCCGGATCGAAACCCCGCATGCCGTGCCAGCCGAGTTCGCTCAGGCCGGGCAACACGACCGGCGCGCCGCGCAGCAACGGCGCATGCACGCCGGCGACGTTTTCCAGCAGCAGCGCCAGCGGCAATACCGCCAGATGGCGGTCGATCGGCAACGCGGCCAGCGCGGCGTCGAGCGCGCGCGCCGTGGCGAGCAGACCATCTCCGGCCAGGCAGACGCCCTTGGGCTGGCCGGTGCTGCCCGAGGTAAAGGAAATCTTGGCGGTCCCCGCCGGCAACGCCACCGGCCCGATCGGCCGCGCCAGCAAGCTGAGTCCGCCCCAGCTTCCGACCGGGGCGAAACCCGGCGCCAGCGCGGCGCCGCGCGCCGGCCGGTCGGTGAGCAGATGATCGGCGCCGGCGCTGTCCAGGGCATGCCCGAGCTGGGCATCGGTGAAGAAATCCGGTAACGGCAGATGGACGACACCGGCGCGCAGGCAGGCCAGATCGGCGCCAACCCAGGCCGGGCCGTTGTCGGCCAGCACCGCCAGCACGCGCGCGCCGCGTGTCGACAGCAGGCCGGTGAGCTGTTCGGCTTCGGTGATCAGCGTCCCGGCGCTGGCCGGGCCGCCGCTGGAGAACAGCGCCGGGCGCTTGCGCGGTCCCGTGTCGAGCGCCGCCCAAAGGGCATCGGCGAGCTTTTCAGCCATGTCGGCTCAGCGCCGCGCGTACGCGTCCGGCCACCACCACGGGACCGGTCTGGTAATAACGCCCCCAGTCCGCCGCCGCCGCGCCCAGTCGAGCCGGATCGGCCGGCGCCAACGCCAGCGGCGGCAGGCCGAGACGGGTGAGGATGCCGATCAGCTCACGGGTGGCGGTGAACACCGCCCATTCATGGCCGAGATCATGCAGACGCGCGGCCAGCCGGGGAATCAGCCTGGCGCCAGCGCCAGGCTGGGTGGCCGCGAGATGGCCGACCTCGGCAATATGCCCGCGCGCCACCGGCTGCCCCGCCAACTGGCTGATATGCCATTCCACCGGCCGGTCGAGATAGCTCTCCAGAAACAGGGGACCGTGGCCGGCGCCGCGCCAGCCCGCCGCCGCCACGATCCCGCCGGCGTGCTTCAACACCATCAAATCCGGCATGAAAGCGGTTACCCGGGCAGCGTGATGGCGCGCGAACACCGAGCGGACGAAAGCCTCCGCCATCGTCCGCTCGGGTGCGTGGACTGGAACCGCCTGAGCGTGCCAGGGGGTCGGTTCGGAATTGGATAGCGCGTGCATCGGGCCAGCCTGGAACAGGGAATGGCGCCGACTTTAGAAAGGCAAACTTAATCGGGGCTTAAACGAGCGGACGGGATGCTTACAGCCACCCAACTTCCAAAAAAAAACCCACCGGCGCGCGGGTCGCCGGTGGGGAAAGGAGTAGACAACGCGTATGAAACCCTGAATTCCTGCCGCTCAGGAGAAAGCATCGGCCATGATGTTCCTGAACCAGCCGATCTGGTATTCGGCTTCGAGCTTGC
>DYFK01000021.1:0-43344 GCA_020725265.1 Hydrogenophilus sp.
GCCTGGTCACGCCCACCGGCAAGTTCAACGTCTACAACACGCAGCACGACGTGTATTGAGGTAACCACGCGCGAGCCCGTCCCGGCCTGGCCGGGCGGGTTCGCCGGCCGCCTCCACCCGGGGACGGCCGGCGAACCGGAGAGGAACCATGACCCGTCGACAAGACCGGAAACACCCGCCCGACGCGCCGCCGGAGCGCGCGCTGGGCCGCCTGTTGGGGGCCACGCTGGCCTTCGCTTCCGCCTTCGCGCTGACCATCGTGGCGCTGACCTCGCTGATGACCGGCGCGATGGCGGCGGAGATCGGGCGTCACGATACGCAAGGCAAGCCCGAACTGATCCGCTTCGTCCGCCAGGAATGCGGGTTCTGCCACGGCCTCCGGCTGACCGGCGGCCTGGGCACGCCGCTGACCGCCGAGGCGCTGGCCGAGCGGCCGGCGGAAGCGCTGGAAGCCACCATCCTGTACGGCCGCCCCGGCACCGCCATGCCCGGCTGGGCGCCATTCCTGAGCGAGGCCGACACAGCCTGGATCGTCCAACAACTGCTGCGAGGATTCCCCGATGAAACGCCGATCAAGCCCTGATTCCGGAGTTCCGGAACACCCCGCCCGGGGACGGCCTCCGAGCCCACCGGCCGGAGCCTGGTTACCGTTGAGCCTGTCCGGTCTGGTTCGCCTCGCCAGCGTCGGCCTGATCGCCTGGGCGCTGTCGCACGGCGCCATCGCCGGGGATGCGCAAGCGCTCGACACGCAACCGGTCCTGCGCGGCACCGGCGATCTCGGCATCGTGATCGAGCGCGCCAAGGGCTCGGTGCGACTGATCGACAACAGCCACCGCATCGGCCTGCGACGCGTCGAGGGTCTCGGCGATCTCTCGCACGCCTCCGCCGTGTTCTCGCGCGACGCGCGCCATGCCTACGTGTTCGGCCGCGATGGCGGCCTGACCAAGGTCGACCTGCTGACCGCCAGCATCGCCAGGCGCGTCATCCAGTCCGGCAATTCCATCGGCGGCGCCATCTCGCAGGACGGCCGCTACATCGCCGCCGCCAACTACACGCCTGGCGGCGTCAAGATCTTCGACAGCGAGACGCTGGAGCTGGTGACGGAAATCCCGGCGCTGTCCGAGGTCACCGGCGCGCTGTCCAAGGTGGTCGGCCTGGAGGACGCGCCCGGCAACCGCTTCGTGTTCAGCCTGTTCGAGGCGGGCGAGACCTGGCTCGCCGACCTATCCGAGGACCCGAAAAAACCGAAGATCACCCGCTATACCGGCATCGGCAAGGAACCCTACGACGCGCTGGTGACCCCGGACGGCCGCTGGTACGTGGCCGGGCTGTTCGGCGAGGACGGCATCGCCGTGCTCGACCTGTGGCAGCCGGAGAAGGGCGTGAAGCGCGCGCTGCCCGACTACGGCCGCGGCGAACAGAAACTGCCGGTGTACAAGATGCCGCACCTGGAAACCTGGGCGGTGTCCGGCAACCACACCTTCATTCCCGGCGTCGGCCGCCATGAAGTGGTCATCGTCGACATGAATACCTGGGAGAAGGTCGGCGTCATTCCGGTCGCCGGCCAGCCGGTGTTCGTGATGGCGGAACCGAGCGGTCGCCGGCTGTGGGTCAATTTCGCCTTCCCGCATTACGACACGGTTCAGGTCATCGACGTACCGTCGCGCGGCGTCGTGCATACGCTGAAACCCGGAAAGGCCGTGCTGCACATGGAGTTCACGCCGCGCGGCGAGCACGTGTGGATCTCGGTGCGCGACGAAAACCGGGTCGAGGTCTACGACACCGCCAGCTTCCGCAAGCTCGCGGAAATTCCCGCCGCCGCGCCCAGCGGCATCTTCTTCACCGCCCGCGCCCACCGCATGGGCCTGTAGGAGCACGCGACATGCATCCCGCCGATCCGACCGACCTCGAATTCCGCCTGCTCAACGACTGGCAGCGCGACTTTCCGTTGATCCCGCGCCCGTTCGCCCGGCTCGGCGCGACGCTCGGCATCGCCGAGGACGAAGTGCTCGAACGCCTGCGCCGGTTGCGCGCGCAAGGCGCCGTCTCCCGGGTCGGCGCGGTGTTCCGGCCACGCACCCTGAGCTGGAGCACGCTGGCGGCGGTGGCGGTCGACGAAAGCCGGCTGGAAGCGGTGGCGGCGGCGATCAACGCCTATCCCGAGGTCAATCACAACTATGAACGCGAGCACCACTACAACCTCTGGTTCGTGCTCGCGGCGCCGAGCCAGGGCCGGGTCGAACGGATCCTCGCCGAAATCGGCGAGCTCGCCGGTTGCGCGCCGCTCGACCTGCCGATGCTGGAGGATTTCCATATCGATCTGGGCTTCGATCTGACCGACGATCGGCGCGCGCGCGGCCATCTGGACGGCGCCGGCGCGCCGGCCACCATCGAACGACTGCGCGCCAGCCTGGAGCCGGCCGACCGCGCCCTGGCCGCCGCGCTCGACGATGGCCTGGACCTGGTGCCGCGTCCCTATGCCGCGCTCGGCGAACGCCTGGGCTGCGCCGAGCAAGCCGTGCTCGCCCGACTCGACCGCCTGCTGGCGCTGGGCGTGATGCGCCGGTTCGGTGTCGTCGTCCGCCACCGCGAGCTCGGCTACACCGCCAACGCCATGGTGGTCTGGGACATCGCCGACGCTCGCGTCGGCGATGTCGGCCAGCGCCTGGCTCGAGAGCCGGCGGTGACCCTGTGCTACCGGCGGCCGCGCCGGGAGCCGGTCTGGCGCTACAACCTGTTCTCCATGGTGCACGGCCGCGACCGCGCCGCCGTGCTCGCCGAGGTGGCGCGGCTGGAAGCCGGCCTGCGCGCGGAGTTCGACCTGCCCGATCCGGCCTGCCAGCCGCTGTTCTCGCGGCGCCGCTTCAAGCAGTGCGGCACCCGTCATGGCGCCGGCCGCGCCGTCGAAACGCTGGCGCGCGCGGCATGAGACGCGCCGATCCGAAACCGGCGCCGCCGCTGGATGAAATCGATCGCCGGCTGATCAACACCATGCAGGGCGGGTTTCCGCTGGTCGAGCGGCCGTTCATGGCGATCGCCGACCGCCTCAACCTGAGCGAACGGCAATTGCTCACCCGCCTGGGTCGTCTGCTCGATGAACGCGTGCTGACCCGCTTCGGTCCGCTGTTCAACGCCGACCGCATGGGCGGCGTCAATGTCCTGGCGGCGATGGCGGTTCCGGAGACCGATTACGAGGAGATCGCGCTGGTGGTCAATGCCCAGCCGGAAGTCGCGCACAACTACCGGCGCGAGCACGCGCTCAACATGTGGTTCGTGGTCGCCGCCGAGACGCCGAAGCGCGCGGAAAAGGCGTTCGCCCGGATCGAGGCCGCGACCGGCCTGGAGGTCTTCCGCTTTCCCAAGGAGCGGGAGTATTTCGTCGAACTCAAGCTGAAGGTCTAGCCGGAATGCGCCTGGACGATCTCGACCGCCGCCTCGTCGTCGCCTGTCAGAGCGGACTGCCGCTGGATCCGCGGCCCTATCACGCCATCGGCGCCCAGCTCGGCATTTCCGCCGAACTGGTGATGGCCCGGCTGGCGCGCATGCAGGCCGCCGGCGTGGTCCGCCGCATCGGCGTGGTGCCCAATCATTACGCGCTCGGCTACGTCGCCAACGGCATGACCGTCTGGGATGTCGCCGACGACCGTGTCGACGCGCTCGGCGAGGCGGTCGGCCAGCTCGATTTCGTCAGTCATTGCTACCGGCGACCGCGTCGGCCGCCGCTATGGCCGTACAACCTGTTCGCGATGGTCCATGGCCATTCACGCGCGGAAGTGGAAACCCAGGCGGCGGCCATCGCCGATCTGCTCGGTCCGGCGCTGAACGCGCGCGACATCCTGTACAGCAGCCACATCCTGAAAAAGACCGGCCTGCGCATCGGCTGACCCCAGCGCTGGCCATGACCGCCGACCTCGATGCCGAACAATGACGCCCGCCGCTTCATCATGCCGCCATCCGGGTTCCCATAACTTTCCAGGGAGTCGAAGCATGTTCCAGTTCCTGCGCAAGTGGTTTTCCGGGGATTCCGGAGACTCCGGTCCGGTTCCGGCCGAGCCCGCCGCGCCGGCCGCGCGCGCGGCCACCGCGCCCGGCACCGAGATCCGTTACGACCCCGGGCTGGTCGACCACCTGCTGGCCGACCATCGGCGCATCGAAACGCTGTTCGCCCTGGTCGGCCAGGCGGCGAAAAGCCGCGACGCCCACCGCCTGCGCGAGAACCTGCACGCCTTCGCCACCGTCCTGCGAGGCCACCTGCTCACGGAAAACGTGCGCTTCTACGTCTACCTCCAACACACCCTGGGCCTGGATACCGAGAACACCGAGCTGGTGCTTGGCTTCCGCAAGGAGATGCAGCACATCGGCCGCGCGCTCGGCGATTTCCTGCAACGCCACGGCGAACGCGAGGACTGGGACGAACAGGCCTGGTCCGGCTTCGACGCCGAACTCGCCGGCATCGCGCCGGTGCTGGTCAAACGCATCGAGACCGAGGAAAGCATCCTGTATCCGCTCTACCTGCCGCCGCGCTAGCGCGCCCACCCACTTCGCCCAATCGAACCGGAGAACATCATGTTTCGCGTCAGCCAATTCATGCGGGAACTCGAACGGCCGACACCGCCCGGGCCGCGCCGCGACCCACCCGGCCCGGTGGTCATCTGGAATCTGGTCCGTCGCTGCAACCTGACCTGCAAGCACTGCTACTCGATTTCCGCCGACAAGGATTTCCCCGGCGAACTGTCCACCGACGAGGTATTCCGGGTGATGGACGACCTCAAGGATTTCCGCGTGCCGGTACTGATCCTGTCCGGTGGCGAGCCGCTGCTGCGGCCGGACATCTTCGACATCGCCGGGCGCGCCAAGGCCATGGGCTTCTACGTCGGTCTGTCCAGCAACGGCACGCTGATCGAAGCCGGCAACGTCGCGCGCATCGCCGCCGTCGGCTTCGACTACGTCGGCATCAGCCTGGATGGCCTGCGCGACACCCATGACCGCTTCCGACGCAAACAGGGCGCTTTCGATGCCGCGCTGAACGGCCTGCGCCTGGCCCGCGACGCTGGCGCCAAGGTCGGCATGCGCTTCACGCTGACGCGGGACAACGCCCATGATTTCCCCGCCCTGCTCGACCTGATGGAAACCGAGGGCATCGACAAGTTCTACCTGTCGCACCTCAACTACGCCGGGCGCGGCAACAAGAACCGGACGCGCCTGGCCATCGGCGATGTTCCGGTGACCACCGACGCCGACGCCGAGGATGCCCACTTCCGCGCCACGCGCGCGGCCATGGATCTGCTGTTCGAACGCTGTTACCGCCATGCCCGCGCCGGTCGCCCGCTGGAATACGTCACCGGCAACAACGACGCCGACGGCGTCTACCTGCTCGACTGGGTACGCCGGCGTTTCCCCGAACGCGCCGCGCATATCCGCCGGAAACTGACGCAATGGGGCGGCAACGCCTCCGGCGTCAACGTCGCCAACATCGACAACCTCGGCCTGGTTCACCCCGACACCATGTGGTGGGACTACCCGCTCGGCAACGTACGCGAACGCGCGTTCGGAGAAATCTGGAACGACGTCTCGGAACCGCTGATGGCCGGTCTGAAACAGCACCCGCGCCCGGTCTCCGGCCGCTGCGGTGGCTGCGGCCATCTGGACATCTGCAACGGCAACAGCCGGGTGCGCGCCTGGCACACCACCGGCGACTTCTGGGCGGAAGACCCCGGCTGCTACCTGACCGATCAGGAAATCGGCCATCGCGCCGTCGAACCCGAAACCATGGAGTATTGAACGATGGACACGCCGATGACGTTAAACCGCCCCGCCCACCCGGCCATAATCGTCGACATCGCGGTGGCAATCCTGTGCGGACTGGCGTTGCTCGCCGCGCTCACCCCCGCCCCCGCCCACGCCGCGCCCGACCCCGAGAAACTCTACGAGACCTATTGCCTGTCCTGCCACGCGCCCAACCGGCTGGGCGGCATGGGCCCGGCGCTGCTGCCGGAATCGCTGGCGCGCCTGAAGAAGGCGGACGCCGAGAAGGTGATCGCCAACGGCCTGCCGGCCACCCAGATGCCGGCCTACGGCGAGGCCCTGCTGGCCGACGAGATCAAGGCGCTGGCGGCGTGGATCTACACGCCGCCGAAGCTGCCGCCGAAATGGGATGCCGCCGACATCGAGGCTTCGCGCATCGTCAACGCCGAGCACGTCGACCTGCCGGCGAAGCCGGTGTTCGCCGCCGATCCGATGAACATCACCCTGGTGGTGGAGCATGGCGACCATCACATCAGCGTGCTCGACGGCGACGTCATGGAGCCGATCACCCGCTTCGCCACCCGCTACGCGCTGCACGGCGGCCCCAAGTTCACCAAGGACGGTCGCTTCGTGTTCTGGGCGACGCGCGACGGCTGGATCACCAAGTTCGACCTGTGGAACCTGAAGGTGGTGGCGGAAGTCCGCGCCGGCATCAATACGCGCAACCTGGCGGTATCCAGCGACGGCCGCTACGTCATGGTCGCCAACTACCTGCCGCACACCCTGGTCGCCCTGGACACCCGCGATCTGGCGCTGGTCAAGGTGATCCCGGTGATCGGCAACAACGGCAAGAGCTCGCGCGTCTCCGCGGTGTACGACGCGCGCCCGCGCAACAGCTTCATCGCCGCGCTGAAGGACATCCCCGAAGTCTGGGAAATCCCCTACGACGGTCGCCCGGTCTACAAGGGCCTGGTGCACGACCACCAGTACAAGGAAGCGATCCCTGAGCCGGGACCTTTACCGGTGCGCCACATCGTGCTGGAGGACTACCTCGACGATTTCTACTTCGACCAGGACTACACCTACATCCTCGGCGCCTCGCGCACCAGCCCCAGGGGCCAGGTGATCCATCTCGGCGCCGGCCGCAAGATCGCCGACCTCGATCTCGCCGGCATGCCGCACCTCGGCTCCGGCATCACCTGGGCGTGGCAGGGCCGCCGCGTGATGGCCTCGCCAAATATCAAGGACGGGCACATCACCATCATCGACATGAACACGTGGAAGACCATAAAGACACTGCCGACCCAGGGCCCGGGCTTCTTCCTGCGCAGCCACGAGAACACGCCCTACGCCTGGGCCGACGTGTTCTTCGGCAAGAACCGCGACGTCATGCACGTGATCGACAAGCGCACCCTGGAAATCGTCGCCGACCTGAAGCCGGAACCGGGCAAGACCGCCACCCACGTGGAATTCGACCGTTACGGCAAGTACGCGCTGGTGTCGCTGTGGGAAAAGGATGGCGCGCTGATCGTCTACGACGCCGCCACGCTGAAGGAGGTCAAGCGGCTGCCGATGAACCGGCCGGTGGGCAAGTACAACGTCTGGAACAAGACCCGGCTGTCGGAAGGCACCAGCCATTGACAATCGTCAACTCCGGCCATGGACCGATGGCCGGAGCGGTCGTATCGTTGTCCCACCACTTGTCATTCAGGAGTGAACGTCATGAACTTCCAGCGCATTTACGACAATAGCGAGAACACCGCCGTCGCCATCGCCGTGGTCCTGTTCGCGGTTTTCCACTTCGGTCTGCTGTATCTGTTCGCGGTGGTCTGAACCCGCGCGCCCGGCGCCAAACCGGGCCTTTCCCTTGGACGCGGCCTCCCGGCCGCGTTTTTTCATCGCAATTTTTCGCGCCGCCGGTTCAACCGAACAGGTCGTCGATCTCGTCCTGCGACACCGCCTGCTCCGGCTTCACCACCGGGCCGGACAGGGTCGGCGGCGGCGCCTCGTCCTCGACCAGCAGGTGCACCAGGTTGTCCTCCAGTTTCTGCACCGTCACCAGCAGCTTGTTGATGACCTGGCCGACCAGATCCTGGAAAACCTGGGCCTCGATGATCTCCCCGGCCTGGCCGCAACTGGTGTCGTGCGCCTCCGCCAGATCGCGCAGGAACGCGCGGATTTCCGGCGATCGGGTCTTGCCGATCAGCTCGGTGGCGCGCGCGCGCTGGCCATGCAGGCGATCCCGGATCGCCTCGGCGGCATCCAGCGTCCGGCTGGCGGATTGTTCGGTGAGCGCGGAGATGTAGCGCAACCGGTCGCGCGCGTTACTGACCACATTGGCCTGCACCGGTTGTTCGTCGCCGAGTTCCTGCATGCTGGCGCGCAGTTCGACCACCATCGAGACGATATCCCGGCGCATGGCTTCCACGTCGTTCATTCCTGGTCTCTCCTCGGGTTGGGAGAGGGGTTATCGGTCGCGACCGTGAAAACTTTTGCCGTTCCCGGAAAAAACCCGCGCGTTCAACCCGGCTTGCCGTCCTCGCGCGGGCGCCAGTAGAACGGCGCGTATTTCCAGGCCCAGGCGCCGAACACCAGCAGCCAGGCCCAGCCGGCCAGATCGACCAGCGCGTGGGGAAACCAGCCGGCGCCCAGATCGGGCGCCATGCGCGCCAGCGCCACCAGCTGGATCGCCCAGAACAGCGCCCAGGTGAAACCATCCGCCTCCAGCTTGCGGCCGGAATGGCCAAGGCTGACGCGCGAGGCCATGCCAATCAGCATGGCGCCGAAGAAGCCGATGCCGAACGCATGCAAAGGCGCGTGGCCGGCCCGCCAGCCCAGATCGAGCCAGGCCGCCAGACTGTCGAGGCCATGCAGCGCGAAAGCCGCGCCGGCCCACAGGAAGGCCAGATGCAGCATGGCCAGCAGACGCACCTGAAAGCCGCGCGCGAACCCCCAGCGCGCGGAAAACCAGAAGGCGATCGCCGCCATCGGCCAGTCGACCAGCCAGCTCCACTCGCCCCGGCCGGCCGCGACCAGGCCGAAGTGGATCAGACAACCCGCCCACAACGCCCAGAGCGGCGGGTACGGCCGGATCATCACGTAATTGGCGACGACGCGGCTGGTGAACCAGGGAATCATGCGATGGCAGACGGTCAGGAACAGCGGCGTCAGGAACCCCCACACCGCCAGCTCCAGACCGGCCGCCCACCAGGCCGGCCGGTCCAGGCTCCAGCCGGCCAGCACCAGGAGCTCGCCGAGGCCGGCCAGCGCGGCGGCCAGCCAACAGGCCAGGCCATGGCGACGGTCGGGATCGCCGGCGCCGGCCAGGGTGCGCCAGAGCGCCGCCAGCGCCACGCTCCAGCCGGCCAGGTGCAGCAGCAACCCGACCGCGACCGCGCCGGCGTAGACCGCGACCACGCCCAGGGTCATGCCGGCGCCGGCGAGCAGATAATCGCGCCGGGCGATGGCCGGCCCGTTCAGCCAGTTGGGCATGGCGGTGAACAGGAAACCAAGCACGAAGAACGGAAAGAAGCCGTACAGCATCTGCCAGCCATGCATCAGCCCGGCCGGCATCGGATGCGCGCCGGACCCGCCCGACAACGCCACCATCCACCAGAGCATGGCGGCGACGCCCTGGATTGCGCCGGGGAGGAACATCACGCGGTGCGGCGCGGCGGTGAAGCGTGACCAGAGCGAGGACATGGGAAAGGGAAAAACCGGTTGGCCGGGGCGTCGATATTAACGTCGGCGACTGGCGCGGCATTGACCGACATCAACGCGGGCATGGAGAAACCACGCCATGACGGAATTTGTCGCGGATCATGGACACCCGGACCGATCGAGGCTATAGATCGCCTCTCGTCGCCCCCGTCATTCCGCGCGGACATGAAACTCAAGACCAAGATCTGGCTGTTGCTCGGCGCCCTGGTCGGCGTGGTGCTGGCGGTCGACCTGACCGTGGGCTATCACAAGCTGCGCGCGGAATTGCGCGCCGAGGCGGAGTTCGACGCGCGCGCCATATACGGCTTCATGATGGCGACCCGGCGCATCTACCAGGAACAGTTCGTGTACAGCGGCCTGCCGGTCAACGAGAAGACCATCGGTTTTCTGCCGGCGCACTCGTTCTCCCGGATTTCCCGCGATTTCGCCAACTGGAACGACAGCGGCATCATTTTCAACAACGTTTCCGACGTGCCGCGCAATCCGCGCAACCAGGCCGACCGCTTCGAACTGGCGGCGATGGACTGGTTTCGCGCCAATCCCCAGACCCGGGAATTGCTGCGCGACATCGTCGCCGACAATGGCGTCCGTTATCTGCTCTACACCGCGCCGATCCGCATCGAACCGTTCTGCCTGAAATGCCACGGCAAGCGCGAGGACGCGCCGCCGAGCATTCGTGACGGCTACGACAGCGCCTGGGATTACCAGGTTGGCGACCTGCGCGGCGCGGTCAGCATCCGCATTCCGACCGCCAAGTTCGATCAACGCCTGCTGGAAATCTGGGGGGGCCAGGTAGTCAAGAGCCTGGTCGGCTACACCCTGCTGTTCCTGGCCCTGGGCGTGCTGCTCGACCGTCTGGTATGTCGGCGGCTGGCGCGTCTGCGCGAGGGCGCGCAACGCTTCGCCGACGGCGATTACGCCACCCGCGTCGAACTCGACGGCGGCGACGAGATCGCCGGCCTGGCCGATACCTTCAACCGCATGACCGGAGAAGTCGAGGCGCGCGACCGCGCGCTCGGCAAGCTGTCGCAGGCGGTCGAGCAGAGTTTCGAGCACATCGTCATCACCGATCTGGACTGCCGCATCGAATACGTCAACACCGCCTTCACCCGCGCCACCGGCTACAGTCGCGAGGAGGCCATCGGCGCGCACGTGCGCATGCTCAAGTCCGGCATGACGCCGCCGGAAACCTATCAGGCGCTGTGGAGCGCGCTCAAACGCGGCGAGGTCTGGCAAGGCGAGTTCATCAACCGGCGCAAGGATGGCGGGGAATACATCGAATCGGCCATCGTCTCGCCGGTGCGCGGCGCCGACGGCCACGTCACCCACTACCTGGCGGTGAAGAAGGACATCACCGAACAGAAACGCGCCGAGGCGCGCATCCATAGCCTGGCCTATTACGACAACCTGACCGGCCTGCCCAACCGTACCCTGCTGATGGACCGCCTGGCGCAATTGCTGGCCGCGGCCCGGCGCGGCGACCGCCTGGAAGCGCTGCTCCTGCTCAACGTCGACCGCTTCAAGACCATCAACGACGCCCGCGGCCACGCCCTCGGCGACGCCCTGCTCCAGGCGCTGGCGCAACGGCTGGCGCTGCTGCTGCGCGAAGGCGACACCCTGGCGCGCATGGCCGCCGACGAGTTCGCGCTGTTGTTGCCGGATCTGAGCGCGCGCCCGGAACAGGCCAGCCGGCTGGCGCTGACGGTGGCGCGCAAGATCCACGACGCGCTGCGCGAGCCCATCCTGATCGAGGACGAGGAGATCACGCTGAGCGCCAGCCTGGGTATCACGCTGTTTCCGGAATCGGAGCGGGAAACCGGCGAGGACATCCTGCGCCGCGCCGATACCGCGCTGCACCGGGCCAAGGCGGCCGGCGGCCAGCAGAGCGCGTTCTTCGAAACCACGATGGGCGAATCGGCGGAACAGCGCTTCCGGGTCGAACGCGAACTGCGCCGAGCGATCCCGGCCGGGCAGTTGCGCCTGTTCCTGCAACCGCAGGTCGACGCCGCCGGTGTCCTGGTCGGCGCCGAGGCGCTGGTGCGCTGGCAACATCCGGAACGCGGCTTGCTGCCGCCGGCGGTGTTCGTGCCGATCGCGGAAGAATCGGACCTGATCGTCGATCTGGGCGCCTGGGTGCTCACCCAGGCCTGCGAGCTGCTGGCGCGCGAGAACATGGCCGGCCGGCCATTGCGTCTGTCGGTCAATCTGAGTCCGCGTCAGTTCCGGCACGCCGGCTTCACCATCTGGCTGCGCGAACTGCTCGCCGGCACCGGCGCCGATCCGACCCAGCTCACGCTGGAGGTCACCGAAAGCCTGATGATCGACGACCTCGCCGAAGTGGTCGCCCGCATGAGCGAACTGTCGGCACTCGGCATCCATTTCTCGATGGATGATTTCGGTACCGGCTATTCCTCGCTGGCCCACATCAAGCGTCTGCCCATCCACGAACTCAAGATCGACAAGAGTTTCGTGCAGGACGCGCCCGGCGATCCCGACGACGCCGCGCTGGTGGAAACCATCCTGGCGGTGGCGCGGCACATGCATCTGAAGGTGGTGGCCGAGGGCGTCGAGACCCAGGCCCAGGCCGATTTCCTCAACGCCCGCGCCGAAGTCGTCCACCAGGGCTATCTGTACGGCCGGCCGGAACCGGTCGAGACCTGGCTGGCGCGCTGGCACGGCGACACTCCGCCGGCGCGCTGAGCCTCGCGCGCCGGCGCGTTCACTCCGCGCAAAGCGTGTCGCTCCTGGTCTCGCCGATCGAGGCCATGGTCTCCAGTCCCTGGATCACCTTGAGGCTGGCCGATTCCATCGATGCCACGCACTTGAGCATGCGTTCCACGTCGCCCTCGCCGTAAGCGCCCAGCGCTTCCCGCGCGCAGCGGTGGACGTCCGCGTGCGGCGACTCGATCTCGCGGTAGCCGGGCAGCCTCGAGAAGCAGGCATGGCCCTCGCCCTCGTAATACCAGCGGCCGAGCCGGCATTCGGTATGCGAGACATGGAGCTTTTCAGCGTCGTCGCTCAGGCCGAGCAGCACCCGGTAAGTGTTGAACTTGTAGATCAGATGATCGACCTTGGCGACCTCGCAGAAGCCGCGCAAGGCCGACGCCGCGATGCTCTTCTCCATGCCCGCGGACATGTCCAGCAACTGGCGCATGGTGCCGGCGGCGGCCTGGCCGTCACCGCTGAAGCGCTCCGACTGTTCGGCCAGCCCGGTCATCTGATCGCGGCTGGCGGCGCTGTCGTGGTGGATGCGCTCGACCAGACCGGCGATTTCGGTGGTGGCGTTGGAGGTGCGCTCGGCCAGCTTGCGAACCTCGTCGGCGACCACCGCGAAACCGCGGCCCTGTTCGCCGGCGCGCGCCGCCTCGATGGCGGCGTTGAGCGCCAGCAGATTGGTCTGGTCGGCGATCTCCCGGATCAACTGGACGATGCCGCTGATCTGGCGCGCGCGCTCGTCCAGTTCCGACACCTGGGCAGCGGTCTGCTGGGAACCGCGCGCGAGATCGGCGAGGTTGCCGGCGATGCGCTCGATCGCCGCGCGGCTGTTCAGGGAGATGCCCTGGGCCTCGACCGCGCGATCTTTTTCATCGTGCATCACCGCCGCCAGCCGGGCCAGGCTGCCCTGAACGTCGGTCATCGACTGTCCGAACGCCTGCAACTGGCCCGTCAGCCCCTTCAGGCAATCCAGTTCGCGACGAACTTCCGCGTTCTCCGCGAGCAGCGCGTCGATGCGCGCGGTCTGGCCGGCGATGCCGCGATCGCGCTCGGCCAGACTGGCTTCCAGCTCGGCGATGCGACGCGTTTGTTCTTCCAGCTTGATCCTGTGATTGCTGAACAGCATGGGCTCCTCGATTCTCTGGCTTGGGTGATGCCACGTGGGCATGAAAACGCCGCTCCCCCGAAACGGCGGACCGGCGGCGATGTTACCGGCATGTGACGGTTCGGCCTTCGTACGAACCAACTAGGGCAATCCCCGTCGTCGATGGCGCGGTGGCGCGTCGGGCGGTACAGTTCGGGCCTCCGTGGTTCGAGTTTTTTCGCGTGCGCACCGGTTTTTCCCGATTCCTCCGCGTCCTCCCGCTTTGCCTGGCTTTCGTCGCGACGCCCGCCCTGGCCACCAGCGCGGCCGATTTCCAGGCCGCGCGCGCGGCCTTCCAGAAGGGCCAGTCCGACCGCGCCGAGCGGCTGGCGGCGAAATTCGGCGCCAGCCATGTGCTCGCGCCCTATTTCGACTACTGGCGGCTGAAGGCCATGCCGGCGCCGTCGCCACAGCGTCTGCGTGATTTCATCGCCCGCAACCCGGACACTCCGCTTGCCAACGTCGCGCGCGCCGATCTCGCCCGCCTGCATGCGCGCGACCGCGACTGGCCGGCATTCCGCGAACAGTTCCGGGCCATCGTCCGGCCGGATCAGGAACTGCGCTGCCACGACCTGCACGCCCGCCTGCTCACCCAGGCCGACGCCGACGCCGGCCGGGAAGCCCTGGAGACCTGGCGCGGCGCGCGCGATCTGCCGTCGGCCTGCGATGCCGTCTTCGAACTGCTGGCCGAACGCGGCCTGCTCACGCTGGAAGACCGCTACCTCCGGCTGCGTCTGGCGTTCGATCTCGGCAATCCGCGACTGGCGCGCGAGATCGACGCCCGTCTGCCGGCCGGGGAACGCATGAGCGCGGATGCCTTGACCCTGGTCGAGCGCGACCCCGCCAAACTGGTCGCCACCGCCGCCGCCTCGAACCGGCGCGCCCAACGCGAAGCGGCGCTGTACGCGCTCGGCCAGATCGCGAAATCCGACAGCACCCGCGCCGCCCGCTTGTGGGAGAGCCATGTCGGTGCGTACACGGAGTCCGAGCAACGTCACGGCTGGGGGCAGATCGGCCTGTACGCCGCGCGTCGTCACGAAGCCGACGCGCTGACCTGGCTGACCCGCGCCGGCGCCCAGCCGACCAGCACCGAACAACTGGTCTGGCGCGCTCGCGCCGCCCTGCGCGCCGGCCGCTGGGACCACGTCCACCACGCCATCCAGAACATGCCGGAGGCGATGCGCGAGGAGGCGGTCTGGCGCTACTGGAAAGCGCGCGCGCTCAAGGCCATGAACGCGACCTACCAGGCCAACGTGCTGTTCGCCAATCTGTCGCGCGAGCATCACTATTACGGCCTGCTGGCGGCCGAGGAGCTGCCGGCGACGCTGGAAGCCCGGCCGCTGCTGTACAAGGTGACGCCGGACGATCTCAAGGCCGCCGAGTCGCATCCCGGTCTGCGTCGGGCGCTGGCGCTGCGCGATCTGGGCGAGCCGGCGAACGCCATCGAGGAATGGAATTGGGCGCTGCGCGGCATGGATGACCGGCAACTGCTCGCGGCCGCCGAACTGGCCCTGCGCGCGCGCTGGCACGATCGCGCCATCGTCACCGCCGAGCGCACCCGCGAGCTGCACGATTTCGATCTGCGCTACATCGCGCCCTTCCGCGACCTGGCCAGCGCCTGGGCCGAGGAACACGGTCTCGACGAAGCCTGGGTGTACGGCCTGATGCGTCAGGAATCGCGCTTCGTCGAAGTCGCCCGCTCGCGCGTCGGCGCCCAGGGCCTGATGCAGATCATGCCGGCCACGGCCAAATGGATCGCCCGCCAGATGGGGTTGGGCAAGAACGCGCACGCTGGCGTCGACAACCCGGACACCAACATCCGTTTCGGCACTTTCTACCTTCGCCACGTCTTCGATTCGCTCGGTCAGTCGCCGGTGCTCGCCACCGCCGGCTACAACGCCGGACCGGGTCGGGCCCGGCGCTGGCAGGCCGAGGCTCCGCTGGAAGGCGCGATCTACGTCGAGAGCATCCCGTTCCCGGAAACCCGCGAATACGTCAAGAAAGTGCTGGCCAACGCCATGTTCTACCGCGCCCGCTTCGGCGGCATCGCGCAGCCGCTCAAGGAACGGCTCGGCGTCATTCCCGCGCACCCCTCCCGACGCGCCGCCGCTCCGGATGCCGCCGAGGCGGCGGCCGAGGCCGCGCGCGAGGGCTGATTCCGGATTCGTGGGTAGAATCCAGCTCCCTTACCTCCGCGTACCCTGACTCCCATGCATGCCAGAAACCTCTGCGTACTCGGTGGCGGCGGCTTCGTCGGCCACCATCTGATCGCCCTGCTGGCGGCGCGCGGCCACCGCGTGCGCGTCCCGGCCCGACGCCGTGAGGCGGTCAAGGATCTGACGGTGCTGCCGACCGTCGAGGTGATCGAGGCCGACATCCACGATCCGGCCCAACTGAAAACGCTGTTCGCCGGCATGGACGCCGTGATCAATCTGGTCGGCATCCTGCACGAAACCACGCCCGGCCGGACCGATCTGCCCTCCGCCCGGCGCGGCAGCTTTCACGAAGCCCACGTCGAACTGCCGCGCAAGGTGGTCCAGGCCTGCGCCGAGGCCGGCGTCGGCCGTCTGCTGCACATGAGCGCGCTCGGCGCCGACCCGACCGCGCGCAGCGCCTATCAGCGCTCCAAGGGCGTCGGCGAGGCGCTGGTGCTGGAAGCCGGCATGAAACATCGCGAGGACGGCGACTGGTATCTCAACGGCCCCAAGTTCGTCCAT
The DNA here is from genome assembly GCA_020725265.1 of Hydrogenophilus sp. Lineage (GTDB taxonomy): Bacteria > Pseudomonadota > Gammaproteobacteria > Burkholderiales > Thiobacillaceae > PFJX01. The sequence goes on from DYFK01000021.1 coordinate 16,042, forward strand.
GGCCACGGCCTGGCCGTCACCGTGTTCCGGCCGTCGGTGATCTTCGGCCCGGGCGACAGCTTCCTGACCCTGTTCGCGGGTCTGCTGAAACTCGCGCCGGTGGTGCCACTGGCCGGCGCCGGCGCGCGCTTCCAGCCGGTGTTCGTCGGCGACGTCGCCCGTGCCTTCGCCGACGCGCTGGAGCGGCCGGAAACCTTCGGCCGCCGCTACAACCTGTGCGGCCCGAAGGTCTACACGCTGGCCGAACTGGTGCGCCTGACCGCCGCCACGCTGGGCATGAAGCGCGTCGTGCTGCCGCTTGGCCCCGGCCTGTCGCTTGCCTTCGCCTGGCTGATGGAATGGAAGCCGGGTCGCAAGATCATGACCCGCGACAACCATTACGCGATGGCGGTGGACAACGTCTGCCCGGATGGTTTCCCCGCCGAGTTCGGGCGCCCGACCGCCCTCGAAAGCATGCTCGGCTACCTGCGCGAAGCCGGCGCGCGCCGGAGCTACATGGCCTACCGCGCGCGCGCGGGCCGTTGACCGCCGGTCAGGCCCCGGCCCAAACCCCGCGCATGCGCTTCCCGCCCCATATCCGTGCCTATGTGGTCGGTGGCGCCGTGCGCGACCGCCTGCTCGGCCTGCCGGTGCGCGACCGCGACCACGTCGTCGTCGGCGCCACCCCGGAGGAAATGACGGCGCTCGGCTTCCAGCCCGTGGGCAAGGATTTCCCGGTGTTCCTGCACCCGGTCAGTCACGAGGAATACGCGCTCGCCCGCACCGAACGCAAGACCGCGCCCGGCTACAAGGGCTTCGTCGTGCATGCCGAGCCGGACGTCACGCTGGAGGAGGATCTGGCTCGGCGCGACCTGACCATCAACGCCATGGCCGAGACCGAAACCGGCGAGCTGATCGATCCGTTCGGCGGCCGCGCCGACCTCGCCGCCCGCCGGTTCCGTCACGTTTCCGAGGCGTTCGCCGAGGATCCGGTGCGCATCCTGCGCGTCGCCCGCTTCGCCGCCCGCTTCACCGATTTCGCGCCAGCTCCGGAAACGCTCGATCGGATGCGCGCCATGGTGGCCGCCGGCGAGGTCGACGCGCTGGTGCCGGAACGGGTCTGGCGGGAACTGGCGCGCGGACTCATGGAAACACGGCCGTCGCGGATGTTCCTGAGCCTGCGCGAATGCGGCGCGCTGGCCCGGCTGCTGCCGGAACTCGACCGCCTGTTCGGGGTGCCGCAGCCGCCCCTGCACCACCCGGAAATCGATACCGGCGACCACGTCATGCGCGTGATCGACGAAGCCGCGCGCGCTGGCCTCGAACTGCCCGCGCGCTACGCCGCGCTGTTGCACGACCTCGGCAAGGGCACCACGCCGGCGGACCAGTGGCCACGTCATCACGGCCACGAAAGCCGCGGCGTCGCGCTGGTGAATACGGTCAGCGCGCGCCTGCGCGCGCCGGCGGATTGCCGCGATCTGGCGGTACTGGTGGCGCGCGATCACGGCAATGCCCACCGCGCGCTGGAACTGCGCCCGGGTACCGCGGTGGAACTGCTGGAACGGGTCGACGCCTTCCGTCGGCCGGAACGCTTCGAGGACTTCCTGGCCGCCTGCGCGGCCGATTTCCACGGCCGCGCGGGCCATGAAGACCGCCCCTACCCGCAGGCCGATCGGCTACGCGCGGCGCTGGCGGCGGCGCGCGCGGTGGACGCCGGCGCCATCGCCGCGCGCGTCGATCCGGCGCGCATCCGGGACGCCGTGCGCGCGGCCCGGACCCAGGCCGTCCAGGCGGCCTGGCGGACCTGACCCCGGACCACGATGAACTCCGACCTCATCGCCCGCTTCCCCGCGCTCGCGCGGCTGCCCGAAACCCTGGCCAACGAACTGGAACGCCAGGCGCTGCCGATGCGGGCGCCGGCCGGCAGCCTGCTGTTCGACGCCGGCGCCGCCTGCCAGGCCCTACCGCTGGTGCTCTCCGGCGTGGTCAAGGTCAGCCGGCGCGCCGACAACGGTCGGGAAATCCGGCTCTACGGCGTGCATCCGGGCGAACTGTGCATCATCACCGTCAGTTGTCTGCTCGGCGCCAGCACCTATCCCGCCACCGGCACCGCGGAAACCGACGTTGTCGCGCTGACGCTGCCGAGGCCGCTGTTCCTGCGCCTGACCGCCGAGCACCCGCCGTTTCGCGAGGCGGTGTTCGCGCTGTTCGCGGAGCGCCTCACCGGCCTGATGACCCTGGTCGAGGAAGTCGCCTTCCAGCGTCTGGACCGACGTCTGGCCGCCTGGCTGCTGGCGCGCGCGCCGATGATCGCGGCCTCGCATCAGGCCATCGCGCTGGAACTCGGCAGCGTGCGCGAGATCGTGTCGCGCCTGCTCAGGCAGTTCGAGGAACAGGGCATGGTCCGGCTTGGCCGGGAACGGATCGAAGTGCTGGCGCCGGACGCGTTGCGCGGTCTGGCGAACCGGGATCAGTAGTCGGAGGGAACCAGGCCGATGCGGATGGCGTAGCGGGTCAAACCGGCGACGTCATGGATGTTGAGGCGCTGCATGAGCTGGGCGCGATGGCTCTCCACGGTCTTGACGCTGACGTGGAGCTGGGTGGCGATCTCGCGCGTGGCGAAGCCGCGCGCGATCAGATGCAGGATCTCGCGCTGGCGCGGGGTCAGGCGGTCGTCGACATGGTTGTGCGACCCCGGCTCCTCGGTACGCAGGAAGTCCTCGATCACCATCACCGCTTCCTTGAGGTTGCGCAGCACCGAGCGGTGTTTCTCGCCAGCCTGGCGCAATGCGTCGAGCGCCTGTTTGTGATTGCTGACATCGGTGCAGGAGCCGATGAAGCCGAGCAACGCGCCGTGCTCGTCGTAAAACGGCGAGCCGGCCTTGTGCATCCAGCGGAAACGGCCGTCGCGCCGGCGCAGGCGGCAATCGAGCGAAAACGGTTCACGCGCGATCAGCGCCTGCTCGATCCGGCGTGGCCAGGACTCCGCGTCCTCCGGATGCATCGCGCTCAACCACCCGAGATCCCGCGAATCCTCCAGCCTGCGGCCGGTGAACTCCAGCCAGGCCCGGTTGACCAGCAGACAGCGCCCGGTCCGGTCCGCGACCCAGATGATGGTCGGCACCCAATCGAGCGCCTTGACCATGTCGGCGGAAAGCACCATCCCGGGTTCAGTCTTGCTCATGACAACATGGCTCCTCGTTAGCGGATTTTCCGCCTCCCATATCCAATTAGCCGTATAGCTTAAGTAATAGTAAAGAGTTGAAATATCGGGGAAATCCTGATTTCTTGCAGGGTATGGCTGTATGACGGCGAAAAAATTCCGATTCCATCCGGAAATTCGCAAAAGCGCTCCCATTCTGATGCCATCTCCACCCGCCATGTGTAACCCAGGTCACATATTCGCGTCGGGACGGTCGATATCTTGGATTCGGTCCGGCAGTGGCCGGGCATATCCCTTGATTCTTCAGGAGCATCGCCATGAAAGCCAACGTAGGCGGCATCGACCGCATCCTCCGCATCGTCGTCGGTCTCGCCCTGGTCGCCTGGGCGGCTCTTCTGGGTGGCCCGGTCTGGGCCTGGGTCGGCCTGGTGCCTCTGGCCACGGGCGTGGTCGGTTTCTGTCCGTTGTATCCGCTGCTCGGCCTGAACACTTGCCCGACCGAACGGAAATGAACAATCGTCCCGGCCACGCCAACCGTAGGCCGGGACGCATCGTTCATTTCAGGAACAGGCCATAGGCGGGATTGCGCGACTCGTTCCAGTAACGGTAGCCAAGCCCATCCAGGAATTCCTGGAATTCCTCGACCTGTTCCGGCGGCACCTGGATGCCGACCAGCACGCGGCCATAGTCGGCGCCGTGATTGCGATAGTGGAACAGGCTGATGTTCCAGGCGTGGCTCATGCTGTTCAGGAAGCGCATCAGCGCGCCCGGCCGTTCCGGAAACTCGAAGCGGTAGAGCACCTCGTTCTCGACCTTGGGCGCGCGGCCGCCGACCAGGTGGCGGATGTGCAGCTTGGCCATCTCGTTGTCGGACAGGTCGAGCACCGGCAGTTCGTGCTTCTCCAGCGCCGCCAGGAGCTTGTCGACCTCGTGCCGGTTGGGCACCTGCACGCCGACGAAGATGTGCGCGATCTCCGGATCGTCGAAACGGTAGTTGAACTCGGTGATGGCGCGCGCGCCGAGCAGGGAGCAGAACGCCTTGAAGCTGCCCGGCTTTTCCGGGATCGACACCGCCAGCACGGCTTCCCGCTTCTCGCCCAGTTCGGCCCGCTCGGCGACGAAGCGCAGGCGGTCGAAATTCATGTTGGCGCCGCTGGCGATGGCGACCAGATTGCGGTCGCGCGCCTTTTCACGCGCGGCCCAGACCTTGGCGCCGGCGACGCCGAGCGCGCCCGCCGGCTCCAGGATCGAGCGGGTATCCTCGAACACATCCTTGATCGCCGCGCAGATGGCGTCGTTGCCGACCCGGATGATTTCGTCGACGTGGCGCTGGCACAGTCGGAAGGTTTCCTCGCCGACCTGCTTGACGGCGACGCCGTCGGCGAAGATGCCGACCTGGGGCAGCACGATGCGCTCCTTCTTGCACAGGCTGCGCGCCATCGCGTCGGCCTCTTCCGGCTCGACGCCGATGATCTTGACCTCCGGGCGCAAACGCTTGATGTAGGCGCCGATGCCGGCGATCAGACCGCCGCCGCCGACCGGCACGAAGATCGCGTCGATCGGCGCGCGCGCCTGGCGCAGCAGCTCCATGCCGATGGTGCCCTGACCGGCGATCACCTCCGGATCGTCGTAGGGGTGCACGAAGGTCTTCTTTTCCTTCTTGGCGATTTCCAGCGCGCGCGCGTAGGCGTCGTCGTAGGAATCGCCGTGCAGGACCACCTCGGCGCCGCGCTTGGCGACGGCATCGACCTTGATCGCCGGCGTCGTCGCCGGCATCACGATGGTGGCGGCGCAACCGAGCACCTGCGCCGACATGGCCACGCCCTGGGCATGGTTGCCGGCCGAAGCCGCGACCACGCCGCGCTTGAGCTGGGCGCGGGTCAACCCGGCCATCTTGTTGTAGGCGCCGCGCAGCTTGAACGAGAACACCGGCTGCATGTCCTCGCGCTTGAGCAGCAGCGTGTTGCCGATCCGGCGCGACAGGTTGGGCGCCTCCTCGAGCGGCGATTCGATGGCCACGTCGTAAACGCGGGCGAGCAGGATGCGCTCCAGATAATCGATCATGGGGCTGGTTTGAACGGGGCGGAAAAGGTCGCTATTCTCGAACTTTCCCCGCAAACGACAAAGAGAAACGCGACATGATGACCCAAGACGAAATGAAACAGGCCACGGCGCGCGCCGCCATCGAATACGTGACCACCGGCATCATCGGCGTCGGCACCGGCTCCACCGCCAACTTCTTCATCGACGCGCTGGCGGACGTCAAGGGCCGCATCGACGGCGCCGTCGCCTCCAGCGTCGCCACCGCCGAGCGTCTGAAGAAAAACGGCATCCGCGTCATCGACCTCAACGAAGCCGGCGAGATGGAGGTCTACGTCGACGGCGCCGACGAAATCACCCGGCACATGGCCATGATCAAGGGCGGCGGCGGCGCGCTCACGCGCGAAAAGATCGTCGCCGCCTGCGCCAGGCGATTCGTCTGCATCGTCGACCAGAGCAAGCTGGTCGACGTCCTCGGCAAGTTCCCGCTGCCGGTCGAGGTGATCCCGATGGCGCGTTCCTACGTGGCCCGGCAACTGGTGAAGATGGGCGGCAATCCGGTGCTGCGCGCCGGCTTCACCACCGACAACGGCAACGTCATCCTCGACGTGCATGGCATGAGCATCCTCGATCCGGTGGCCATGGAAACCGAGATCAACCAGATCGTCGGCGTCGTCACCGTCGGTCTGTTCGCCCGGCGCGGCGCCGATGTCTGCCTGATGGGCACGCCCGACGGCGTGCAAACCCTGACCCGCTGAACACATGCCGCCAGCGGCCGTCCGCGAACCCGACCCGGGCCGTCCGGTGGCGTTCGCGGGCCTGATCGCCTGGCTGTTCGCGGGCCTGATCGCAACCGGCGCGGCCGTCGCCTCGACGTTTCCCGATTACGCCCAGGTCCGCGCCGACTGGCGCTCGTCCGACCTGCGCGTGCTCGACCGGAACGGCGCGTTGCTCCAGGAAATCCGCGTCGACCATCACGCGCGCCGCGCCGACTGGACACCGCTCGACGAAATCTCCCCGGCCATGATCGCCGCCGTCCTGCGTGCCGAGGACAAGCGCTTCTTCGAACACGCCGGCGTCGACTGGCTGGCCGCCGGCAAGGCGGCGCTGACCAACTGGCTGAACGAGACGCCGCGCGGCGCCTCGACCATCTCCATGCAGCTCGCCGCGCTGCTCGACGCCCGCTACCGGGCCAGCGGCGGCCGCCGCGACGTCACCGAGAAATGGCTGCAGATGGGCGCCGCGCGCGAACTGGAAAAGCGCTGGCGCAAGACCGAGATCCTCGAGGCCTATCTCAATCTGGCGCCATTCCGTGGTGAACTGACCGGCATCGATGCCACCAGTCGCGGGCTGTTCGACAAACGTCCGAGCGGGCTGGACCGCGGCGAAGCCCTGATCCTGGCCTCGCTGTTGCGTTCACCCGCCGCCAAGCCCGCCGACGTCGCCCGACGCGCCTGCGCGCTCGCCGACACGCGCTCGGGTAGCCCGACCTGCCCGGAACTGCGCGCGCTGACGCTCAACACCCTGAGCGGCCGCTATCCGGTGGCGCCCGCCGCCAACCTGGCGCCGCATCTCGCCGAACGGCTGCGCGCCGAGGCCGCGCCTGGCCGCCGCGAATTCCGCGCCAGCCTGGATGCTGGCCTGCAACGCGCGACCCGCGCCATCCTGGCCGAACAGCTCGCCTTCCTGGCCGCGCGCGAAGTCCGCGACGCCGCCGCGCTGGTGCTCGACAACGCCAGTGGCGAGGTGCTCGCCTACGTCAGCCTGAGCGGTCCCGAATCGACCTCGCCGGCCAGCGACGGCGTGCGCGCGCCGCGCCAGGCCGGTTCGACCCTGAAGCCCTTCCTGTACGGACTGGCCCTGGAGAAGCGTCTGCTCACGGCGGCCTCGCCGCTCGACGACGCGCCCCTGACCCTGGCCACCGCCAGTGGCGAGTACGCGCCACGCAATTACGACCAGAGCCATCGCGGCCTGGTCGGCCTGCGCGCGGCGCTGGCCGGCTCGCTCAACATTCCGGCGGTGCGGGTGCTCGAACTGGTCGGCCTGGAAGCGTTCGCCGACCGGCTCGCCCGGCTCGGTTTCCAGGGCCTGACCGAAGCCGCCGATTTCTACGGCCCGTCGCTCGCGCTCGGCAGTCTGGACGTGCGTCTGGAAGAGCTGACCAACGCCTACCGCGCGCTCGCCAATGGCGGCTTGCATGGTCCGATGCGCTTCAACCCCGGCACCGGAACCGGACGCCCCACCCGCGTGATCAACCGGGAAAGTGCCTGGCTGATCGCCGACATCCTGGCCGACCGACAGGCCCGCGCGATCACCTTCGGCCTGGAAAACCCGCTCGCCACCCGTTACTGGAGCGCGGTCAAGACCGGCACCAGCAAGGACATGCGCGACAACTGGGCGATCGGTTTCTCGTCCCGCTACACGGTCGGCGTGTGGGTCGGCAATTTCTCGGGCGCGCCGATGCGCGATGTCTCCGGCATCAGCGGCGCCGCTCCGGCCTGGGCCGCGATCATGAACCTGCTGCACGCGGACACCGATTCCCGCCAACCGAAACCGCCACCCGGCCTGATCCTCCGGACCGTCGCCACGCCGGGCGCGCCGGCCTATCGCGAATGGTTCCTGGCTGGCACCGAGCCGGACGACGGCATCTGGCGGGCGGCCACGCCCCCCGCCCGCATCGTCAGTCCGACCGACGGCGCCATCCTGGCGCTGGACCCGGACATCCCGCCAGAGCGCCAGGCGTTGCGCCCGCGCGCCCAGTACGCGCCAGCCGGCGCCTACTGGCGCATCGCGCGCGAGCCGGCCGACCGCGATGGTGGCGACGGCGTCACCATCGCCGATCACTGGCCGCTCCAGCGTGGCCGCCATCGCCTGAGCCTGCACGCGCCCGACGATAGCGTGCTGGAAAGCATCGGCCTCGAAGTCCGCTGAACGAGCAGCCCCATCGATGGGCAAATCTGACGCCCATATCCGAATACCCAATAAATTCAGTCAACCATTGCCGCGCCCTCGCCTGGCCCGTAAAATCGCCGGGTCCGAATCGCCCAACCAACAACCCTGCACGGAGAACTTCGCATGGAACACCAACTGCCCGCACTGCCCTACGCCAAGGATGCGCTCGCCCCGCACATGTCGGCCGAGACCTTCGACTACCACTACGCCAAGCACCATCAGGCCTACGTCACCAACCTGAACAACCTGATCAAGGGTACCGATTTCGAGAACAAGAACCTGGAGGACATCGTCAGGACCGCGCCCGCCGGCGGCGTCTACAACAACGCCGCGCAGGTCTGGAACCACACCTTCTTCTGGAACTGCATGAAGCCGAACGGTGGCGGCGCCCCGTCCGGCGCGCTGGCCGACGCGATCAACAAGAAGTGGGGCTCGCTCGACGAGTTCAAGAAGGCTTTCCAGACCAGCGCGGTCGGCAACTTCGGTTCCGGCTGGACCTGGCTGGTGAAGAAGGCCGACGGTTCCGTCGACATCGTCAACATGGGCGCCGCGGGCACCCCGCTGACCACCGGCGACAAGGCCCTGCTGTGCGTCGACGTCTGGGAACACGCCTACTACATCGACTACCGCAACCTGCGACCCAAGTTCGTCGAGACCTTCCTCAACAACCTGGTCAACTGGCAGTTCGCGGAAGCCAACTACGCCGGCTGAGCCCCCGGCACCATCGATTCAACCCCAGGTTGAAGCCAGAAAGCCGCCCAAGGGCGGCTTTCTGGCTTCTGACGAACCCCGTTTTTTGGGCTCGTCAGAAGTCCGATCGGTGATTACCGACGCCCTTCCGCGCAGGCGATGATCGCTGGATTGTCTTTCAGTTCCAGGCAGTGACGCAGGTCGCCCCGGGGCAGATGCCGGATCTTGTGGCGCTGTACCTTGTGGCGTTTCATCTTGACCGGCTTGGCCGGGACGGCCTGCTCGACAGCGACGGCGGCCCCGGACTGGGCGGCCGGTTCCGTCGCGGTGGCCAGACCAGCGGCCAACAGGAAGGGGAGCGTGATCATCCAGGTTTTCATGGTGCCTCCTTGCATGCGCGGTTCGGTCGCGGCGTTGGTTGCGATGGCGGTACCCGTACCCGTGGAGCCGCCTAATGGACTACCTGCCTATGGACTACCCGGGTTGAATGCTACCTCAGCGCGGCGGCTCTTACTTCCTGGGTTTCCGGCCACCGGGGCGGCGGCCGGCGGGCGCCGGTTGTCCAGGCCTGGCGGCGGGCTGGCCGCGGCCGGCGCCGCGTCGTGACGGTCTGTCGGGCGCGCTGTCGGCGGCTTGATCCCGACGGACGGCGTTGCCCGTGCTCGCCCGGTCTTTCCGGCCGGCATCCCTGGCGGCTCGCTCGTCGCGGCCCTGGCGGGCGGCGGTCCTGCCATCGCGCCGGACCTCCTCCCTGCCCTTGCCCCGACCCTCGCCGTCCTCCCGGCGCCGGCCTTCGAAATGACGCAAGCCGGTGCCGGCGGGCTGGAAGCTGGGAATCAGATGCTGCTTGCCGTTGCCGATCAGGTCTTCGCGGCCCATGGCTTTCAGCGCCTCGCGCAGCAGCGGCCAGTTTTCCGGGTCGTGGTAGCGCAGGAAGGCCTTGTGCAGACGGCGCACCCGGCCCTGGGTGACCACGGGGACATCCTTGCCGCCTTGCAGCACCTTCTTCAACGGGTTCTTGCCGGTGTGATACATGGCGGTGGCGATGGCCATCGGCGTCGGCAGGAAGGTCTGCACCTGATCCAGGCGGAAATTGTGGGCCTTCAGCCACAAGGCCAGGTTGAGCATGTCCTGGTCGGTGGTGCCGGGGTGGGCGGCGATGAAGTACGGGATCAGGTACTGCTCCTTGCCGGCCTCCGCCGAGTATTTCTCGAACAGTTGCCGGAAGCGTTCGTAGGCGCCCATGCCCGGCTTCATCATGTGCTGGAGCGGACCGTCCTCGGTGTGCTCGGGCGCGATCTTGAGGTAACCGCCGACGTGGTGGGCCACCAGTTCCTTGACGTACTCCGGCGATTTCACCGCCAGGTCGTAGCGCACGCCGGAGCCGATCAGGATCTTCTTGACGCCGGGCAGCGCGCGCGCCTTGCGGTAGAGCTGGATCAGCGGGCCGTGGTCGGTGGACATGTTCTCGCAAATGTCCGGGAACACGCAGGACAGGCGCCGGCAGGCGGATTCGATCCTTTCGTCCTTACAGGCCAGGCGGTACATGTTGGCGGTGGGGCCGCCCAGGTCGGAGATGACGCCGGTGAAGCCCGGCGTCTTGTCGCGGATGGCCTCGATCTCGCGCAGGATGGAATCTTCCGAGCGGCTCTGGATGATGCGCCCCTCGTGCTCGGTGATCGAGCAGAAGGTACAGCCGCCGAAGCAGCCGCGCATGATGTTGACCGAAAAGCGGATCATCTCCCAGGCCGGGATCCTGGCGTCGCCGTAGGCCGGGTGTGGCGCGCGCGCGTAGGGCAGGTCGTAGACCGCGTCCATCTCCGGCGTGGTCAGCGGGATCGGCGGCGGGTTCAGCCAGACGTCGCGCTCGCCGTGCGCCTGCACCATGGCGCGCGCGTTGCCGGGGTTGGATTCGAGATGGAACACGCGCGAGGCGTGCGCGTACAACACCGGGTTCTTCTCGACCTGTTCGTAGGCCGGCAGGCGCAGCACGGTATGGGCGCGCGCGGCGTGGATGGCGGCGAGACGTTGTTCTTTCGAGATGAAGTGGACCGGGTGGACGGTTTTTCCCTCTCCCCCGGCCCCTCCCCCGCTCTTGTGCCCTTCAGGGTATGCGGGGGAGGGGAGTATTGATGCATACGGGTCGGGATGCTTGTCCACCCGCCCCGGCGTGTCCATGGCGAGGGAATCCAGTTCGCTCCAGGTTGCGTCCGGCTTCCAGCCGTGGCTCACCATGAACGCGCTGCCGCGCAGGTCGCGGATGGTTTCGATGGGTTCGCCCGCCGCCAGGCGGTGGGTGAGTTCCACCAGCGCGCGTTCGGCGTTGCCGAACAGCAGCATGTCGGCCTTGGAATCGAGCAGTACCGAGCGGCGTACCTTGTCCGACCAGTAGTCGTAATGGGCGATGCGGCGCAGGCTGCCTTCGATGCCGCCGATCACCACGTTGACGTCCTTGTAGGCCTCGCGGCAGCGCTGCGCATAGACCGTCAGCGCGCGGTCCGGGCGTTTGTGGGGTTCGCCGTCGGGCGTGTAGGCGTCGTCGGAACGGATCTTGCGGTCGGAGGTGTAGCGGTTGACCATGGAATCCATGTTGCCGGCGGTGACGCCGAAATACAGGTTGGGCCGACCCAGCGCGCGGAACGGCTCGGCCGATTTCCAATCCGGCTGGCTGATGATGCCGACGCGAAAGCCCTGCGCCTCCAGCAGCCGGCCGACCAGCGCCATGCCGAAGCTGGGATGGTCGATGTAGGCATCGCCGGTGACCAGGATGACGTCGCAACTGTCCCAGCCCAGCGTCTCCATCTCCGCCCGCGACATCGGCAGGAACGGCGCGACGCCGAAACGCCTGGCCCAGAAGGGGCGGTAGGAGAACAGAGGCTTGGCGGCCCGCATCGCGGTCAGCGATCCGTCTTGGCCGGTTTGGCGCTCAGCAACGCCGCGCGCGGCCGGTTATGCGACTCGCGCCGGTTTGGCGTCGGCGCGCCGGTGGCGGCCGCGGGACCGTGGCGCGGCGCGTTGCGTTGGGGATTGCGCGGCGCGCTGCCCGTGCCGGCGCGATTGCCATCGGCGGCCGGCCTGGCGCCCGCCGGTCTGGCGTCGGCTTGAACGCGTGGCTGGCCATGCGACTGGCCGCGCGGCTGGCCACGCCCCTGCCCGCCGCCGCCCCGACCCTGGCGCGGCGGCCGCTCGTCGCGATCCAGCGGCGCGCCGACGGGAGTCGGCGGCGGCACGAAGCCGTCCACCTCGACGCGGGCGATGCCGCGCTTGATCAGGCGCTCGATGTCGCGCAGGTAGCCCATTTCCTCGGCATCCACCAGTGACACCGCGGCGCCCGCGCTGCCGGCGCGGCCGGTGCGGCCGATGCGGTGCACATAGTCCTCGGGCACGTTGGGCAGCTCGAAATTGACCACCTGCGGCAACTGGTCGATATCGATGCCGCGCGCGGCGATGTCGGTGGCCACCAGCACCTGCAAGGTGCCATCCTTGAACTGCGCCAGCGCGCGGGTGCGCGCGCCCTGGCTCTTGTTGCCGTGGATGGCGGCGGCCGGGATGTTCTCCTTGATCAGTTTTTCCGCGAGCTTGTTGGCGCCGTGCTTGGTGCGCGTGAACACCAGCACCTGCTGCCAGTTGTGCTGGCGGATCAGGTGCGCCAGCAGATCCTTCTTGTGGCCCTGTTGCACCAGATGCACGGACTGCTCAACCAGTTCGGAAGCGGTGTTGCGGCGTGCCACCTCGATGCTGCCGGGGTGGTCGAGCAGGCCGTTGGCCAGCGCCTTGATCTCGTCGGAGAAGGTGGCCGAATACAGCAGGGTCTGGCGCTTTTTCGGCACCAGCGCGATGACTTTTTTGATGTCGCGGATGAAGCCCATGTCGAGCATGCGGTCGGCCTCGTCGAGCACCAGGATCTCGATGCCGGACAGATCCACGGTCTTCTGGCCGACGTGGTCGAGCAGGCGGCCGGGTGTCGCCACCAGGATGTCGACGCGGCCGCGCAGCGCGGCGTACTGCGGGTTGATGTTGACGCCGCCGAACATGACCATGGACTTCACATCGACGTATTTGCCATAGGTGCGCACCGACTCTTCCACCTGCGCGGCGAGTTCCCGCGTCGGCACCAGGATCAGGCAGCGCGGCCGGCCGGGTTTCGGCGTCAGCGGCTTGTCGGTCAGACGGTGCAGGATCGGCAGCGTGAAACCGGCGGTCTTGCCGGTGCCGGTCTGCGCGGCGGCGAGCAGATCGCCGCCCTTCAGCACCAGCGGGATGCCCTGCGCCTGGATCGGCGTCGGCGTGGTGTAACCGGTTTCGGCGACGGCGCGCAGCAAGGGCGCGGACAGACCGAGATCGGTGAATTTGACGGTCACGGGCATGGCCGTGGGGGTGCCGGTGGGCGTGACGCCGCCGGCGGAAACAACGGGGGATGACATGACAACTCCTGCGACGGCCCACCGCGCGTCGCGCGCGGCACCAATCGAGGCAGACGGTTCAGTGATCGGATCGATCGGGAGAAAAGACGCCGCGCGCGGATTGGTGGCGCGCGCGGAGCGCGGATTATACGGACGCGCCGGGATTGTCGCTGGTTTATCTTGGCTGGCCGGCGCTCACGGCGCCAGCTCCACCCACACCGGCTGATGATCCGAAGCCGTGGTTTCCCGGTCGATGCCGTGCGCGCGCAGACGCGGCGCCAGGTCCTGGCTCAGGAACACGAAATCGAAACAGGCCGGCGCGTCGACGAAATCGGCAGGATGGATGCCGACGCTGGGCGCGTGCGGCTCGCCCGGGTGCAACACTTCCCAACTATCCACCAGCGCCGGCGTGGCGTCGGCGAACGGCGCCAGCAGGCGCGCGCGTTCCGGCGCGTCGGCCGGGAAATTCATGTCGCCGCACAACAACGCGGATGCCGGCCGCGCGAACACCTCGAAACTGCCGCCGGCCTCGCCCTTGCCCTGGCGCGGCGAACGCGCGTGCGCGCAGGCCTCGCCGTGCAGTTGGCGGATGGCGTCGATCTGGGCGGCGCGCTGTAACGCCGAGTAGTACTCCAGATGCGTGGTCATCACCCGCACCGCGCCGAACCCGGCATGCACCACGGCTTCCAGCAACACCCGCTGCATGCTCGGCACGCCGGCATCCACCGGCCACGGCAGCAGGTGGCGCCAGACCTGGCCCACCGGCAGGCGCGACAGGATCGCGTTGCCGAACAGCTTGCGGCCGCCCCGGCCGTCCGGCGCGTCGGTGGCCGGCGCGTGGATCGCCGTGTAACCGGGCAGCAGCGCCGCCAGCTCGGCGACCTGATCGCGCGCGTCGTTGCCGCGCAGCCCGGGGAAGTTGACCGCCACCTCCTGCAGGCAGATCACATCGAAATCGCCGATCCGGCGGATCTCCCCGGCGATGCGCGCCAGATCGACGCGGCCGTCGAGGCCTCGGCCCCACTGGATGTTCCAGGTCAGCAGTTTCATGCTGGCAGGTGTCACTTAAAACACATCAAACGCTGCTTCCGATCATTCCAAGCGTTCGACAAACTCATTAACGCTGAGCCCCGTTTTGGGATGGCGCACTTCTTCGCGGACGGTTTCGTCGACACCCGGCGCATAGTAAAAAATCCTCTTGCGGTCGCCGTGCTCGGAGCAGTCGATCCGATAACTGGGGTAGCTCTTTCCCGCCGCCTCCGCCATGACGGTATCGGTCACCTCGCAGGATCGGAAGGCGCGGTGATTGGTCTGGCCAGACGAATTAACCGATTTGAACTGGTAATGCACGACGTTGCCGACCTTGAATGGCCACAACTGGCCCTTGACCTTCATGTCCTCGGCCTTGCCGGTTGACCAGGGGCCCTCGCCGCAGTTGTTCCAGGTCAGGTTCGGGGCGTAGAAATCCTTGATCGAAGTGGTGGTCACACAGCCGTTGGTTCTCGTGCGCTCGACGGTGTGTTCTTCGATCAGCCTGCCGGTCTGGATGATTTCCTCGCCGTTCACCAGCCGCTTCGACTTGCGTTGTTCCCCCATCTTGATGGTGGAAGCAGGCCCCTCCCTCAATGCCGGCACGTCCACCGCTGCATGACCCGTGCCGTGCATCGTCCCGGAAACGGCCAGTACCGCGAACACAAAACCAACGTGCTTGAAGATATGGCTGAACATGGTGTGATCTCCTCTCACTGTTTGGGCTACCCATCGGAACGTGCTTCCAAGGCTGCGGCCTCACGGGCGGGTCATCACTTCACCATGCCCATCATCCATGCCCCGCCGGCAATGTAGATCGCTTCCCCACGCGCCGCAATCCTCCCAAGGTGGCGTCATGGCGCGTAAAACGAAAAAGCCATCGACGCTGCCGCCGATGGCTTTTCGCGGACCGCGCCGAAGCGCGGTCGAACCCTGCCGATCGCTTACTTGTTGACGGGCGAGGCCGGGTCGAACAGATAGGCCATGATGTCGGCGATCTGCTGCTGGTTCAGCACGCCGGTGGCGCCCATGCGCGGCATGTTGGTGCAGGCGAAGTAGACGTGCGGGTTGTAGATCACCTCATAGGTGTACTTCAGCATGTCCGGGCTGCTGCCGCGGTTCTTGCCGTAGCCGGTCAGGCTCGGGCCGATGTCGCCGCCGGTGCGGTCGGTGGCGAGCTGGTGGCAGTTGTAGCAGTTGCCGCCGGCTTCACGGCTGGAGTGATCGTCCGGGTTGTGCGCGGTGCGGTAGCCGAAGCCCGACCAGGCCAGTTCCCGGCCCTTCTTCCAGTCGCCGAGCTTGATGCCGCCTTCCGGGTACTTGATGGAAGCGGCGGCCAGGGCCATGACCTTTTCCCGGGCCTTGTCGCTGACTTCCTCGCCCTTCATCAGCGAGCAGGCCTTCTGGATCTCGTCCTGGGTCAGGCGGGCGCGACCGGTGGTGCCTTCCTGGGTCGGCTGGTCGAGTTCATAGCTGCCGGATTCGAAAATCAGGTACTCGGCCAGGGCTTTCGGGCTCATGGCGGTGTAATCGACCGACTTGGCCTTGGGCGCGGCCGCGGCCGCAGCCGGAGCGGCCGCGGCCGGCGCCGGCTTGGCGGCTTCGGTCTTGCCGGCGTTGGTCGCGGAACAGCCGCCGGTGATCAGGAGCAGGGAAGTCGCGGCGGCGACGGCCGCGGCGGTGGAGGTTTTCTTGAACATGTAGGGTTCTCCTCGTGAGTCGGCGATCAGCGCTTCAGGTCGGGCACGACGGCCGGCTGGCCACGCGCGGCATCGGTCCAGAACGAAATCAACGCGATCGAGGCATCGGAGCCGTTCTTGATGTTGGGATAACGCATCTGCCACAGACATTCGAGGACGCGATGCTGGCTGCTGCGGACGTGCTCATGGCTGGTCCGGTGCGCCGGCCAGGAAATCGCCTTGGTCCACTCTTCCGGCACGTAGACGTTGGGCAGCACCGAGGCGCGGATGCGCTTGCCGTCCTGGGTGTGGCAGGTCGCGCAACTGAAGTCCATGGTGCCGGAGCGGCGGTAGAACATGACCTCGCCGGCATCGCGCATGGCCTTCTCCAGCGGATGGTTCATCGGCGGGTTCCAGGGCACGCCGCTGGACTTGCTGCCGATGTAGGTCTGCAGCTTCATGATGTCGCTGTCGGAACCGTGCTTCTTCTTGATGGCGGGATCGTCGTTGGTGAAGCCCTGCAGCGTCTTCATGCAATGCACCAGCCGGGTATCCAGATCCATGACCTTGCCGGTATCGGCGAAGTAGCGCGGCAGTTCGGCGTGGGCGCCTTCCAGCACGCCCGGACCCTTGCCGAAATCGCACTTCTCCAGGGAGGCGTTCTTGGGACCGCGCGGCGTCTTGAACAGGATTTCGCCGGCCTCGGCGACCAGCCAGGCCGGGTTGTCCGGCATCATCATGATGTTCTGGGGGCTCTGGGTCAGGTACGGGGAGTTGTTGGTTTTCTTGATCAGGGCATCAAGAACGTCCTCCGGCGCTTCGGCCATACTGGGACCGGCCGTGGCCGCGACAGCCAGCGCGATGGGCAGCGCACGCAAGGCTTTTTTGAACATACACGCCTCCTTTGAAAAGGGATGGGAAAAAGCAACGTCACTTCCGTGGCATCCAGAAACCCGCCAGCCGCGGTCAAAGGATAAGAAGTGGACGAAGAGTAATGAAAGAAGCGCTTGGACGGGATAGGAAATTCAGTCTAATAGTGGAACCGTTCGTCACCCTGACAGTCACGCTGGGTCCGCGCCTCCCAGAACAGGCAAGCCCACATTTTTGCGAAATCTGGAGATCCCGAATGAGGCTTGGTCCTGTTGCCAAAGCAACCATGTTGTTGGCCGCTGCTTTGGCTTTAACGGCGGCGGCGCTCGCCTGGGTGGCAACCTGGCCAGATCGAGGACTGCGCGAGATCGGCCTGGTCACCGTGTTGCTGGCGTTCGTCCTGTCTTCGATGTGGGCCGCCACGCGATGGCTCAACAGACATTTGAACCGGGATCGGCGGCCTGGCTCCTCAACAGATCGGCTCAATTGAATTGAGTGGTTTGCTCATCGTCGCGGTTTATAGCGACGCGACCGGACAGGGCTCGCCACCCGCGCAAAATCGAAAACCAGCACCTCGTCGGCCAGGCGAAATGCACTGGCCAACTGGTCCACGGAGACCGCGGCCATGCCATCTCCGATCCTGGAACGCCATTGCGCCGTGATTTGGGCGGCCATGTCGACCAGGACATCCACGGCTTCTTCTCGCTCGATGCCCATTTCGTCGGCCGACAGGATCAGGCTTTCTGGCGTAGCCACCACGCCGCCGGCATGGATGCCAAGACACAGGCGAACCAGGCCAACACCCGGTGTCGCCACAATATCGAAGGCCTTGGAGAGCCGCCACGCGCCATCAAACACCAAGGCGTGGTTGCGCGCATGGTCATCCGTGTTCGACACCAGGGCGTTGAAGGCAAGGCGGCGCCACAGGGCGGCCCCGTCATCTCGCTTGGTCCAGTGCTTGGCCTCGTGCCGGAAACGAACATAGGACCTCAGCGCCCCCTCATGTCGCGGGTCACCCATACCCAGGACCGTATGCGCGCTGGCAAAGCCTCCGCGGGCGTACCTGGCCGGCGAGCCGTCCAGATCGAAACGCCTCACCAGGAGAATCTTGCGGCCATCCGGCAGGACATGAAGGCGCGAGTCGCAGGCCTCAATGCCACAGGACTTAGCCATTTCCAGCATGGCATGCTCGTTCGCCGCATTCTTGTATTCTGGATCGCCTTTTTCCGGAAACTTGGCAATCCAGAAAGCCTCGGCGTCGTACGCCAGGAGCTTGGGCTTGGCGCCCCCCATGCTCGTGGTTGGGTATACCGCTCGGGAGGCCGGTTCGTCCGACGGCGGAAATCCGGACGATGCCTGGTCGATTTCCTCGATCGAATACGCCTTGAGTCGGTTTTCCGCGTGGAAGGAAATGTTTCCCGCCCCATCTTCCGGTGCGCGGCGCAAGATCTCAATCTCGGACAACACGCCGTGCTCGCGAAACAGCATGTCCCGCCCCCAGGTATCGGGTCCGGCATCGCGCAGCACGCCATACACACCTCTGTTCAGCAGGCATTTCCTGGGCCTTGGAAACCGTGCCCGCACCGGGTCGAGCGCGTAGGCGCCCGAGCTTTCCAGGTATGCCTTGTCGTAAACCATCTCACCCACTCCAGTGGCATCGTCCAGCGTGAACGCCCCTACGCGGATCTTTTGTGCGACCCCAGGCAACTGGGCGTAAACGGGCACCAAGGATTTACCCATGGCGAACCCGCTTTGGCAGATCGTGTACGACCAGCTTTTGCTCGTCAGCGGTCATGCCGGACGTCACGCCAGGCAACAAGACATCGGACTCTCCCTCTGGCGGGGCCTCATCAAAGAGCCCCAGCGCGAGAAGGACACTCATGTAGTTGCCCATGGCAACAAACGGAGACCCCTTCTCGATTTCCACCAGCGTGGACCGCCCGATACCGGCCATGCCCGCCAGGTCTTCCTGGCGCAGTCGCTGGAGACGACGTGATGCCGAGATGCGCATGCCGAGGCCGGATAGCTGGTCCAGCACCCGGGGATGAAAGCTGTGTTTTGTCCTAATATTTGCCATGGCGCACATTATTTGACGCAGAGTGCGTTATAGCAAACATAATATCCGCCGGTTGCGTTTGGCTTTTTTTTGCCGCGCAAACGCGAGCGCTGGGGCGGCATTTCAAGCCCCAGCGCTCGCAATAGAAAATCCGGATGCGCGCGGCGCGATTTACGGATCTCGCCGACATCGCTGAGAATCGCGCATCCGCATCCCCCACCCCATCCGCCGAACTTCTCCAGCCACGCGATGAGCGACCTTACCGACGACGACTTCCGTTTCATGCGCGCCGCGCTCGATCAGGCCGAGCTGGCCGGCGCGCTCGGCGAGGTGCCGGTCGGCGCCGTGGTCGTGGTCGACGGCGAGATCGTCGGCGCCGGTCACAACCAGCCGATCGGCGCGCGCGATCCGAGCGCCCACGCCGAGATCATGGCGCTGCGCGACGCCGGCCGCCGGCTCGGCAACTACCGGCTGCCCGGCGCCACCCTCTACGTCACCCTGGAGCCCTGCGCGATGTGTTCCGGCGCCATCCTGCACGCGCGCGTCGCCCGCGTCGTCTACGGCGCCCGCGACCCCAAGACCGGCGCCGCCGGCAGTGTCGTCGACCTGTTCGCGGAAACGCGCCTGAACCACCACGCCGAAATCGTCGGCGGCGTGCTCGGCGAGGAGTGCGGCGGCCGCCTGTCGGCCTTCTTCGCCGGCCGGCGCAAGCCCAGACCGGACGCGGCGACATCATGAAACTGCGCGTCGATCTCGCCCGCCAGGAACTGGAGCTGCGCGACGACGACGACCGCGTGCTGCGCGTCTGGCCGGTTTCCACCGCCGCCAACGGCGCCGGCGAGGAGCAGGGCAGCTACCGCACGCCGCGCGGCCGCCACATCGTGCGCGCCAGGATCGGCGCCGGCGCGCCGCTCAACTCCGTGTTCGTCGCGCGCCGGCCGACCGGCGAGCTATACACCCCGGAACTGGACGCCGAACACCCCGATCGCGACTGGATCCTGACCCGCATCCTCTGGCTGTCCGGCACGGAACCCGGCTTCAACCGGCTCGGCGAGCGCGACACCATGCGCCGCTACATCTACATCCACGGCACGCCCGACCAGCGCTTCGAGCAAAAGCCCTGCTCGCACGGCTGCATCCGCATGCGCAACGCCGACATCGCCGAGCTGTTCGATCTGGTGCCGGCCTACACGCCGGTCGAGATCGTCGAAGGTTGAGGACGGGGTTTTCGCGCGAAAAAACCGGGCACCCGGCCCGGTCGAATACCGCGAGAGGATCAGGCTCAGTAGCCGAGATTCAACTGGAACACCGCCGTGGTGCCGCTGACTTCATTGCCGACCAGCAACAATGGCTTGCCATTGGGCGAATCCTTGGCGGGAATGAACACCAGTCCTTCCGGTCCGAGATCGCCGACGCTCGCCGACACCGTCGACGGATCCTTGGTGGTCCAGTCCTGGCGGGGGTTCAGATAATCCACGCGCACCGGCGCGCTCGGATTGCTGATGTCATAGACCAACACACCACCCATCCGCTCCAGGCCGATGAAGGCATAGGTCTTGGCGCCGATGGTACCGATGGTCACGCCTTCGGGCTCCGGCCCCTTGTTGTCGCTGCGGTTGTCCAGACTGTCGCCGGCCTCATGGTTGGAATTGAAATAGGTCTTGCAGGGAATGTCGCGGTTGACACCGGCCTTGCATTCGTCGCTGGCGAAGAATTTTTCCATCTCGGCGCCGGAATCCCAGACCAGGGCACCGTGTTCATCCCAGATCGAGAATGAACGGCCGCCAAAGGCATAGAGCGCGTCGTACATCAGGCGATTACCGGCGGGGTCTTCCGCGCCATTGGCGTTGAACATGACCGGGTTGCCGTTGGCGTCCCGCCGGTAGCCCAGCGTCCAGGTCACGGTCAGCCGGCCCAGATTGTTGTCCGCCCGGCAGGCACCGGGGTCGCCGGGCAACGCGCCGCAATGCTGGAACACCGTCGGGTTGAGCAGGCCGCCAGCAGCCAGCGCGTTCAGTTGTGGCGGCAGATCGTCGCCGGCGCGGCCGGCCCAGCCGTTCTTGTTGATCAGATGCTTGACGCGGAATTCCTCGACGAAACCCTTGCCGGCATCGCCCGCCCAGTAGGCATCGTTGTCCTCGCCCCAGGCGCGGGCATCGCCCTCGTTGGCGGTCACCAGATAGGTCTTGCCGGCGACCGTGTAGGCGGCCATGGCATCCGGCATGTACAGGCCACGCACGCCTGGCCAGGCGCGGATATTGGCGGCGAGATCGGTATCCGACGCATCGATTTCATTGCCGGGCACGCCATGGTCCTTGTAACCCAGCGG
Organism: Hydrogenophilus sp.; assembly: GCA_020725265.1. Taxonomy (GTDB): domain Bacteria; phylum Pseudomonadota; class Gammaproteobacteria; order Burkholderiales; family Thiobacillaceae; genus PFJX01. The sequence continues at coordinate 37,232 of DYFK01000021.1, forward strand.
CAGGATGTCGGTTACCGTGGCCGACGCGATATCGATCCTGGCCAGGGCATTGTTCTCCTGCAGCGCCGCCCAGGCGGTCTTGCCATCGGCCGAAACCGCGATGTACTCGGGCTCGAAATCCTTCGCCGCGTTGGCGCCGGGTCCGAAAATGCGCACGCCCTTGGCGCGCAACGCCGCTTCCTGCCCGTTGAACGCGCCGAAGCCGGCGGTCTTGACGGTGGGACTCGACACCTTGCTGATATCGATGATGCTGACCGAGCCTTCCGGATCGATCCGGTAATCGTCGCTGGGCTCGCCTTCATTGGCGACCAACACGGTCTTGCCGTTGGGCGTGAAGGTCAACATGTCCGGCAGGGCGCCAACCTCGACATGGCTGATCAGGGAAAGATCGCTGGCCTTGTAGAACGCCACGCGACCGTTGTCGGTCTTGGGGTTGGCCTGAATGGCGACCGCGACGATGCCGCCGTGGGCGGCCACGCTGTTGATCTCGGACCCCGCCAGCAACCCCTCGGAAGTGAGTTCACCAATCTTCACCGGCTTGCCCGGATCGGACAGATCGAGCACATCCACCTTGCCGGCGGCCGCGTTGACCACGAACGCGCGCCTGGAAGCCGCGTCGAAAGCCGGAATCTCGGCGGCGCTCTGACCGAAGACGCCACTGGCGTAACCGCCGATTTTCTGCAATTGCAGGCTGACCGGCGTCGCCTCGGCCGGCTTGTCGTCGTCATCGCCGCCATTGCACGCCGACAGCAGCCCCGCCATCGCCATCGTCATCGTCATCGTCATCACCAAGGATTTCCGCCGTGTCGGGAACATCTCGACCTCCAGTCACTGAAAGGGGCCAACCTTGACAAATCTTGATGTCGATTTGATGACAGCCGAAACAGGAAGAATCGACCTGGCCGGCGGCTCCTCGCGAGCCCTCCGAACGCGGGACGTTTACGCCATTTTTACGTGGGCGATGCCATCATGGTTCATGGCATCACATCTCGATTTTCCGATTTCACGCGCGCGCTTCGGCCGTTACCCACTGGCCATGTTGGCAACGGGTTTGACCACACTGCTGACCCTGCCGCTCGCGAATCACATCGACCACGCCAACATCATCATGTTGTTCCTGCTCATGGTGTTCGTGGTGGCGTTGTGGCTTGGGCGCGGGCCTGCCCTGCTGGCCGCCGTCGCCAGCGTCGCCCTGTTCGACTTCTTCTTCGTGCCGCCCCGGTTGTCGTTCGCGGTGGCGCATGTCCAGTACCTGATCACCTTCGCGGTCATGCTCACGGTGGCGATCGCCACCACGCATCTGGTTACCCGATTGAAACGGAACGCCGATGAAACCAGCATGCGCGAACGGCACACGCTGGCCTTGTATGAAATGGCAAGACATATCGCGGGCACGACCATGCCCGGTCAGGTCGCTGAAATCGTGCGCGCTTATATCAATGACATCCTGAGCGCCCAGTGCAGTTTGTGGCTGCCGGACAGGAATGGCGACCTGATCGCGCTCGACGATGCCTGGCCGGTGGGCGGCATCGAGCTCGCGCGGCGCGTGCACGCGCGTGGCGAAATCATCGAACAGGTCGGCATGTCCGGGCACGGCGAAGCCTTGACCTGCCTGCCCTTGAACGCGCCCATGGCCCGGCGCGGCGTCATGATCGTGGCCTTGTCAGCCCTCGATCTGGAGCGGGAACGCCATCTCCTGGTGACGATCGCCTCGCTGGTCGCCATCGCCATCGAGCGCCTGCACTATGTCGAGGTAGCCCGCGAAACGGAGCTGGCGATGGCGTCGGAGCGGCTGCGTGGCTCGGTGCTGGCCGCGCTGTCGCACGATCTGCGCACGCCGCTGACCGCGTTGGTCGGCATGGCGGATACCCTGGCCATGGCGGAACCGAAGCTGCCGGCGCCGCACGCGGAAACCGCGGCCGCCCTGCGAACGCGGGCGAAACGACTGGCGACGATGGTTGGCGACCTGCTCGATCTGGCCCGACTGACGATCGGCGAGCGGCCACTCCGGCGAGAATGGCAACCTCTTGAGGAAGTGATCGGCAGCGCCATTCAGTTACTGGGCGACGCGCTCGCCGAACATCCTCTCGAAATCGACCTGCCGGACGACCTGCCGCTGCTGGAATTCGACGCCGTATTGCTGGAGCGGGTGATCTGCAACCTGCTCGACAACGCCGCCAAGCACACGCCGCGCGGCACGCCGATCCGGCTCGACGCGCGCGTGGCCGACGGCGAGGCGCGGGTGACCATCCGCGACCGCGGCCCCGGCTTTCCGGCGCTGCCGACGCTGGCCGAGCCGTTCGTGCGCGGCCACCCCGAATCCGCGACGCCGGGGGCCGGCCTTGGCCTTGCCATCTGCAAGACCATCGTCGGCGCCCACGGCGGCGCGCTGAAGCTGGAAAACGCCGCCGACGGCGGCGCCCGTGTCTGCTTCTCGCTGCCGCTGGGCGCTCCACCCAGCATCGAGGAGGAAAGCGTGGAGGCGGGGGAGGCCCCGGCATGAACCGGGTACTGCTGGTCGAGGACGATCCCCAGATTCGCCGGTTCGTCCGACTGGCCATGGAAAACGCCGGCTGCGAGGCGACGGAAGCGGCCAGCGTCGCCGATGGCCTGAATGCCTTCGGCCGCCAGCCCGCCGATCTGGTGATCCTCGACCTGGGCCTGCCGGACCGTGACGGCCTCGAATTCATCCGGGAGCTGCGCGCGCTCGCCGACACGCCGATCCTGGTGCTGTCCGCGCGCGGCCTGGAAGAGGACAAGGTCGTCGCGCTCGACGCCGGCGCCGACGATTATCTGGTCAAGCCGTTCGGCGTCCCGGAACTGCTCGCCCGCGCCCGCGCCCTGCTGCGACGGGCGCGCGGCGAACCGGCGCCGGTCATCCTGCGCCTGGCCGGCGGCGCGGTGGAGATCGATCTGGCCCGCCGCGCGGTAAGACGCGATGGCGTGCCGGTACATCTGACGCCGATCGAATTCCGCCTGCTCAAGACCCTGATCGGCCACAACGACCGCGTCCTCACCCATCGCCAGTTGCTGCGCGCGGTCTGGGGCGAGGGCCATTCGGAAAGCGGGCATTACCTGCGCGTCTACGTCGGCCGCCTGCGCCACAAGCTGGAAGCCGATCCGGCGCGCCCCCGCCACCTGCTGACCGAGACCGGGGTCGGCTATCGGTTCGTGTCCTGACCGGGAGCGGACGGGCATGTCCACGCCACCCCGCTTTCCCTTCCACGGCCGCGCGATCGCGCGCCTGTTCGGCTTTCTGCTGATGCTCTACAGCATCAGCTTCCTGCCATCCCTGGCCGTTTCCCTGGTGTACGCGGACGGCCAGGCCGGCATCTTCGCGATGTCGTTCGCGGTCACGCTCGCGGTCGGCCTGCTGCTGTGGATCGTCAATTACCGGCAACGCCACGAATTGAGCGCCCGCGAGGGTTTCCTGGTGGTGGCGCTGTTCTGGGCGCTGCTCGGTGGCATGGGCGCGCTGCCGTTCATTTTCGGCCCGCATCTGGACGTCACCGACGCGATTTTCGAATCGGTCTCCGGCTTCACCACCGCCGGCGTCACCGTCATCGTCGGCCTGGACCAACTGCCGGCTTCCATCCTTTACCACCGTCAGCAGATCAACTGGCTGGGCGGCATGGGCTTCGTGGTGCTGGCGGTGGCCATCCTGCCGCTGCTCGGTGTCGGCGGCATGCAGCTCTACCGCGCGGAAATTTCCGGCGTCGCCAAGGAGGAAAAGCTGACGCCGCGCATCGCCGAAACCGCGCGCGCGCTCTGGCTGATCTACGTCGCCCTCACCGCCGCCTGCGCGCTGGCCTTCTGGCTGGCGGGCATGAGCGCCTTCGATGCCGTCGGCCATGCCTACGCGACCCTGGCGACCGGTGGTTTCTCCACCCACGACGCCAGTTTCGGCCACTGGGACAGTCCGCTCATCGAGGCCATCGCCATCGTCTTCATGCTGGCCGGCGGCATCAATTTCGCCATCCATTTCCTGGTCTGGCGCCGGCGCGACGCGCTTGCCTACGCGCGGGACCCCGAAGTCCGCGCCTTCCTGCTGATCTTTCTGGGCGCGGCGTTGTTCATCGGCCTCAGCCTGTACCTCACCGGCGTCTACGCCGACGCCACCCAGGCCATGCGCCATGGCGCCTTCCAGGTCGCCTCGATCCTCACCAACACCGGCTTCGGCACCGCCACCTTCGCGGAATGGCCGCTCCATATCCCGCTGGCGCTGGTGGCGCTGTCCTACGTCGGCGGTTGCGCCGGCTCGACCGCCGGCGGCATGAAGGTGCTGCGGATCATGCTCCTGGCCAAATCGGGTCTGACGCAACTGTTCAAGCTTGCCCATCCGCGCGCCGTGACGGTGGTCAAACTGGGGCGGCGGCCGGTTTCGGACGAGATCATCCAGGCGGTCTGGGGGTTCTACGTGCTGTATCTGGTCACCGCCCTGCTGCTGACGCTCGGCATGATGGCCACCGGACTCGATCTGGTTTCGGCGTTCGGCGCGGTGACCGCCACCCTGAACACCCTCGGCCCCGGCCTCGGCGAGGTCGCCGGCAATTTCGCCTCGATCGATCCGGCCGCGAAATGGCTGGGAATTTTCGCCATGCTGGTCGGACGCCTGGAAGTGTTCACCATCCTGGTGCTGCTGCTGCCGACATACTGGCGGGACTGAGCGGGCGCGGCGAACATGCGGATCATCATCCTCGGCGCCGGTCAGGTCGGCGGCGGCATCGCCGACTTCCTGGCCCGGGAAGGCAACGACATCACCCTGGTCGACCGTTCGGCGGAACGACTCGCCGATCTGGCCGGACCGGGCATCCGTGTGCTGGCCGGTCACGCCGCGCATCCGGAAACCCTGATCCAGGCCGGCATCGAGGATGCCGACATGATCCTGGCGGTCACCGACAGCGACGAAACCAACATGGTCGCCTGTCAGGTCGCGCGTACCTTGTTCAACACCCCCAAGCGGCTGGCGCGCGTGCGCGCTCCGGATTTCCACGGCCGCCCGGGCCTGTTCGGGCCGGACGGCGTGCCGGTCGATTTCATCATCAGTCCGGAACAACTGGTGACCACCTTCATCGTCGATCTGATCGATCAGCCCGGCGCGCTGCAAAGCCTCGACTTCGCCGGTGGCCGCGCGCGCCTGGTGGCGGCGCGGGCGGACCACGGCGGCGCGCTGATCGGGCACGAACTGGCCAGCATCCGGCTCCGGCTGCCGGCCATCGGCCTGCGCGTGGTCGCGATCTTCCGGCGCGGACGCGCCCTGGCGCCCGACGGCCGGGTCAGGATCGAGGTCGGCGACGAGGTATTCCTGGTCGCCGCGCGCGCGGACATCACCGCCGTCACCACCCTGTTCCGGCGCGTCCGGCGCGACCATGGCCGGGTCTTCATCGCCGGTGGCGGCAACATCGGCAAACGTCTGGCGGAAATGCTGGAACCCCGTTACCGGGTCAAGCTGATCGAACGCGACGGCGCGCGCTGCCGCGCCCTCGCGGAGACGCTGGAACGGACCATGGTGCTGCACGGCGACGCCGTCGACGAAAGTCTGTGCATCGAGGAAAACATCGAACGCGCGAACGTGTTCTGCGCGGTGACCAACGATGACGAGACCAATATCCTCGCCGCCATGCAGGCCAAGCGCCTGGGCGCGCGCCGGGTGCTGGCCCTGGTCAACAATCCGGCCTACGTCGACATCATCCAGGGCGGCGGCATCGACATCGCGGTCTCGCCCAGCCAGGTCACCATCGGCGCCCTGCTCACCCATATCCGGCGTGGCGACGTGGTGGCCGCGCATTCGCTGCGACGCGGCGCGGCGGAAGCGATCGAAGCCGTCGCCCATGGCGATGCCGGCACCTCGCGCGTGGTCGGCCGCCGCCTCGACGAACTGCCGTTGCCGGACGGCACCACCATCGGCGCGATCGCGCGTGGCGACCGGTTGCTGTTCCCCGGCCACGACACCCGCATCGAAACCGGCGACCACGTCATCCTGTTTCTCGCCGACAAACGCCGGATCAGCGAGGTCGAGCGGCTGTTCCAGGTCGGCATCGGCTACCTGTGACCGACTTGGCCGCCGGTTCGTCCAGACCTCGATACATCCGCTAAAGGGCACCTCGAAAAAC
>DYFK01000021.1:43444-52276 GCA_020725265.1 Hydrogenophilus sp.
CGTCGTCCCCGCGCGGGCGTGGACCCAGTAATTCAACGATCTGGATTCCCGCCCGCGCGGGAATGACGGGTTTTTCGAGGTGTCCTAAAGACTCCGCGCGCGCCGCCGATAACGCGGCCAGTCCAACAACAAGACGGGCGGAACATGTCCCCTCCCCTGGATCGCGAGGAAATCCAGCTCCTGACCGAGGAAATCGAGGTCGTCATCGCGGCGCATCTGGCCTGGTTCAAGCAGATCAACCGGGCGCTGGTGTGTGGACACGCGGTCGATCCGGCGGAACTGGCCGAGGATGCCCATCTGCGTTCGCCGTTCGGCCAGTGGTTCCATGGCCGCGAGGCGCGGGTGCTGGACGATTCCGACGATTTCCGGGAGCTGGGCGCGATCCAGCAGGCGATGCACGATGCCGCCCGCGTGGCCCTGCGCGAGGTGGTCGAACAACGCCGGCCGGCGCCGGAGCATTACGATCGCTGCATCGATCTGGCCCTGCGCCTGAACACCGCGCTGCGCCGCATCCAGCTCGACATCATCGGCGAGCTGCTGACCACCGACAGCCTGACCGGCTGCGCCAGCCGGCGCGGCATGCTCAACCGCCTGCGCGAGGAGCAGGAGCGCGCCATCCGCATCCATCGGCCATGCAGCCTGTGCCTGATGGATTTCGACCGCTTCAAGCGGGTCAACGACGAACTCGGCCATCCGGCCGGCGACGCGGTGTTGCGTCAGGGCCTGCGCTTCATCGCCGGCGTGCTGCGCAAGTACGACACGGTCTATCGCTATGGCGGCGAGGAATTCCTGATCTGTCTGCCGGGCAGCCCGGTCAAGGATGCCGCGCAGGTGGTGGAACGCATCCGCGCCGGCCTGGAGCGCCTGCCGATCCGGTTGCCGAACGGCGAGACGCTGTTCGTCACCGCCTCGTTCGGACTGGCCGAGATGCACCCGCGCCGGCCGGCCGAGGAGGCCATCGCCAACGCCGACATCGCCCTGATCCGGGCCAAGGAAGCCGGCCGCAACCGGCTGGAAATCTGGGAAACGGAACTGCTGGCGAACGACTGAACGCGGTGCGATTCAGACCGCGACCGGGGCCTTGATGCCGGGATGCGGGTCGTAGCCTTCGAGCGTGAAATCCTCGTAACGGAACGCGAACAGGTCGGTGACCGCCGGGTTCAGGCGCATGGTCGGCAACGCGCGCGGCACGCGCGACAGTTGCAGGTCGACCTGGTCGAGATGGTTCAGGTAGATGTGGGCGTCGCCCAGGGTATGCACGAAGTCCCCCGGCTTCAGGCCGGTGACCTGGGCGATCATCATGGTCAGCAAGGCGTAGCTGGCGATGTTGAAGGGCACGCCCAGGAAGATGTCGGCGCTGCGCTGGTAGAGCTGGCAGGACAGCCGGCCGTCGGCCACGTAGAACTGGAAGAAGGCGTGGCAGGGCGGCAGCTTCATGGCGTCCAGTTCGCCGACGTTCCAGGCGGAAACGATGATGCGGCGGGAATCCGGATTGGTCCGGATGGCGCGCAGCACCTCGCTGATCTGGTCGATGTGGCGGCCGTCGCGCGCCGGCCAGGAGCGCCACTGATAGCCGTAGATCGGGCCGAGATCGCCGTTCTCGTCGGCCCATTCGTCCCAGATGGAAACGCCGTTGTCCTTCAGGTAGCGGATGTTGGTGTCACCCTTCAGGAACCACAGCAGTTCGTGGATGACGGATTTCAGGTGGACCTTCTTGGTGGTCAGCAGCGGAAAGCCCTGGCCGAGATCGAACCGCATCTGGTGGCCGAACACCGAGATCGTGCCGGTGCCGGTGCGGTCGGCCTTGCGGGTGCCGTGGTCGAGTACGTGGCGGAGCAGATCCAGATAGGGCTTCATCCGTACAACCTCATTGCATGTCTTCCTTGAGCAGGTGCTGGTACACCAGATTCATGATGATCAGCCTCTGCGATTGCGTCAGATCGCCGAACTGGATGCCGAACGCCTTCATGCGCTTGCCCTGCTCGTCCTCGTCCTCGCCGATCGAGCGCACCACCACCGGCGTCTTCACGTGCTCCTCCATGTCGCCGAGCTTGACCTTGAACGACAGCCACAGGGTCTGGTCCTTGTCGCCGATGTGCTGGGAGGACAGTAGTTTGGCACCGCCGACGCTGATGTCGACGAACTTGCCGGCGCCGGTCTGGCGGCCTTCCTCGCTGTCGTGGACGGCGACGATGACGTTGATCGGCGCGCGCATGGCCTTGCGGATGCGCATGGCCTGGACGCTGTCCGGATACGCCAGGTGCAGGTAGGGAAAGGGTTGCAACTGCGCTTTCAGCACCCGCGCCTTGAACGCGCAGACGTTGAGGCCGGAGAACGCGCGCACCAGATAGCTCTGGCCGTCGCGCACGAAGATCAGCTTGCCGTCGACCACGGGCGCGGTGACCAGCACGCTTTTCGGTTTCATGACGCCGATGACGTGCACCGTGTAGCGCTCGACCTGGCCTTCCAGCAGGGGTTGCAGTTGCAGGGCGTCGCCCGGCATCAGCTTGACCGCGTCGAAACTCAGCATTTCCTCGCGCGGTTTGCCGGCGGCCGGTTCGGCGCCGCCCGCGCCCGCCGCGCCGGGCGGGGAGGCCGGCCGGACGCGCTCCCGGTACAGGCCTCTTTCCAGCAGCACCTCGATCTGATGCTCGGAGCTGACGGTGACGCCGCGATTGAGCAGCAGGTTGCGATCGCTGTCGTAGATCGCGAACGGCAGGGGTTTGCCCAGCTCGATCTCGTTCTTGCGCACCGGCACCAGAAAGCCGTCTTCAGCCATGTTCTTCTCGCTCCGTCTCCAACTCCGGTCCGTATCCCCGGCGGGGGTCGAATCCGCCCGGCATTGTAGTCATGTCGGCCATCGACGTGTGCGCCGCGTCACTGCGCCGCCCGCGTCAATGCAGGCTGCTCCGGCCCAGCTCGTCGAGGATGCTGGTCAGCAATTGCCGGCCGAGCGGCCCCATGCCGCGCGCCAGCGCATCGGCGTCGCGCTCGCCGTTGACCAGCCGGCGCATGATGCCGCCCAGCCTGGCCATGTCGCCGCCGGCGCGCACCATCTGCTCGGACATGGCGGCGAGCGCGGCGAGCGCCTGGGCGTCGCCGCGCGCCGAGGCGTCGATCAGCGCGGCCAGGCCGGGCGCGGCGGCGGCCGCGTCGGGCTTGCGATCGAGCGGCGGCAACGTCGCCGGGTTGTCGATGCCGCGCAGCACGGCGTCGACGACGATGCGGTCTTCCTCGTCCAGGCCGAGCTTGATCGATTCGTCGCGGCGGCCGTCTGCGACCGCGCGCAACGCCCGCGCCAGGCCGGCCCAGCCCTGGCGTTCGGCTTCCGCCAGCGTGGCCATCAGCTCGGGCAGCCGGCTCCGGTCGCGCAGGGCGCCGACGGCGGCGTGGATGAAGGGCGCGTGCAGGGTCAGCACTTGCTCGACCGCGTCAGGCAGGCGGGCCATCGAGGTTCTCCAGGGGTTGCCAGACGCCGGCGCGCAGCGCCTCCAGCGGCTGGAAGTGGTGTTTGTAGGCCATTTTCGGGCAGGCGCCGATCCAGTAGCCGAGATACAGGTAGGGCAGGCCCATGTCGCGCGTCAGCCGGATCTGGCTGAGCACGCCATGCGTGCCGAGCCCGCGCTTGCCGAGGTCGGGCTCATAGAAGGTGTAGACCGCCGACAGGCCATCGCGCAGGCGGTCGGTCAGCGCGACCATGACCACCTCGCCGTCCAGGCTGAACTCCATCAGCGCGCTGTCGACCCGGCTCGACAGCAGGAAGGCGCGGAACTGCTCGCGGTCGTCCTGATCCATGCCGCCGCCGGCGTGGCGGGCGGCCTGGTAGCGGCGGTAGAGCCGGTAATGCGTTTCCTCGAACACCAGCGGCTTGAGTTCCAGGCGCAGGTCCGCGTTGCGCGCCTGGCAACGGCGCTGCGCGCGGCTCGGCGTGAAGCGGTCGACCGGCACGCGCACCGGCGTGCAGGCCTGGCAGCGGTCGCAGCGCGGCCGGTAGACGTGGTGGCCGCTGCGCCGGAAGCCCATGCGCACCAATTCGCTGTAGACGGTGGTATCGATCAGCGTGCCGGGCGCCGCCACCTGCGAACGCGCGCGCAGGTCGGGCAGATAGCTGCACGGATACGGCGCGGTCAGATAGAACTGGAGCCGGAAGATCGGCAGATCGTCGAGCGAGCTCATGGCAACCTCATGGCAACCTCACGCGAACACCTCCCCGCGCCAGCTTCCGGGCGCGCCCGGTCGATCGACCAGGCGGTCGAGCAGCGCGGCGAATTCCGCGCGCGGAATTTCACGGGCGCCCAGCGAGGCCAGATGGGCGGTGCGCATCTGGCAGTCGATCACGCCGAAACCGCGCGCGGCCAGGAAATCGACCAACCGGGCGAGCGCGATCTTGGAAGCGTCGGTGCGTCGGGTGAACATGGATTCACCATAGAAGACGCCGCCCAGGGCAACGCCGTAGAGGCCGCCGGCGAGGATCTCCCGGCCCTCCCCGTCGATCATCCAGGTCTCGATCGAATGGGCGTGGCCGGCCGCGTGCAGTTCGCCATAGGCGGCGATCATCGATTCGTCGATCCAGGTGCCGGCGGCGCCCGGCCGCGGCGCCGCGCAGGCGCGCGCGACCGACTCGAAGGCGGTATCCGCGCGCACCGTGAAATCGCCGCGCGTCAGACGCCGGCGCAGCGAGCGCGATACCTTGAACTCGTCCGGGAACAACACCATGCGCGGGTCCGGCGACCACCACAGCACCGGCTCGCCCGGCGTGAACCAGGGAAAGATGCCGCGCCGGTAAGCCGCCAGCAGCCGCTCCACCGACAGATCGGCGCCGGCCGCGAGCAGACCGTTCGGCTCGACCAGCGCGGCCGACAGGGGCGGAAACGGCTGACGGCCCGACAGCCAGGGGATCATGTCCGCCTCCGGCCGGCCTTGGCCGCGCGACGCGCGCTCATGCGCCACGCGTCCCTTTCTGGATGAACTCGATCTTGTAGCCGTCCGGGTCCTCGACGAAGGCGATCACCGTGCCGCCGTGCTTCATCGGGCCGGCCGGCCGGGTCACCCGGCCACCCAGCGCGGTGACCGCGTCGCAGGCCTGATAGGCGTCGTCCACCTCGATCGCGACGTGGCCGAAGCCGGTGCCCAACTCGTAGCGGTCGACGCCCCAGTTCCAGGTCAGTTCGAGCACGGTATGGTCGTCCTCGTCGCCATAGCCGACAAAGGCGAGTGTGAACTTGCCGTCCGGGTAGTCCTTGCGGCGCAGCAGCTTCATGCCGAGCACGCGCGTGTAGAAATCGATGGATCGGTCCAGATCGCCGACCCGCAACATGGTGTGCAACATGCGCATTCGGGGTTCCTCGCGAAGGTCATCGCATCGCGCGATGGTAGTGCAGTCCGGCGGCCATCAGAACTCGAAATATCGCCGGCCGTTGACGCGCAGACCTCGCCGCGCCGCGCGCCAGTCCGGATAGAGCCGCTCGACCTCGCGCCAGAACGCGGGCGAATGGTCGCGCTGGCGGAAATGCGCGAGCTCGTGGCAGATCACGTAATCGATCTCGTCCGGAGTGGCCTTGGCCAGGCGCCAGTTCAGGCTGACCACGCCGGCCGCCGACAGGCTGCCCCAGCGCGTGCGCGCGCCGGACAGACGCAACGGCGGCGCGTCCAGGCCGACGCGCGCGGCGTGCGCCGCCAGACGCCCGGCCAGCAGCGGCCGCGCCTGCGCGCGGTACCAGGCCGCCACCCGCGCCGGCAGGTCGGCGCCGGCGGCGCAGACCAGATCGTCGCCATGGCGGCGGACGCCCCGGCCAGCCGCCCTTGGCATTGCCTCGCCCTCCTCCACGCGCAGGCGCAGGTCGCCGCCCAGCCAGGGCAACGCCATGCCGGTGCGCCAGACCGGCGCCCGCGCCAGCGCGCGCGCCCGATGCTCGGCGATCCAGCCGGCATGGCGGGCCAGAAATGCCTCCAGCTCGGCCTGGCGAACCCCGGCCGGCGCGTTCACCACCACCGCGCCGGACTCGTCGACGCGCAACGCCAGCGTGCGCCGGCGCGGACTCAGACGCAGCGCGCAGGACACCGCGCCGCCGGGCAGGTCGAGCTGAAGCGCGCGCTCGACCGGAGCCGGCGCGCGCGCGCGGGAAAACAGGAATCCGAACGGCATGGCGCGCATTGTACGGGCGGCACCGGGGCGGTCGGGCGCCGGCAAAATGTTTGTTGCTCACGTTACATGGATGTAGCATCCGCAACATGAAATCTGGAAATCACGCCGAACCCGGCCTGCAACCCGACTGGCTGCTGCTGGTCGCCAGCCTGCCCACCCGTCCCGCCGCCGCGCGCATGCGCCTGTGGCGGGCGCTCAAAGGCATGGGCGGCGCCGCGCTGCGCGATGGTGCCTGGCTGCTGCCCGAACTCGGCGGCGTCGCCCACCGGCTCGACCGGCTTGCCGGGGAAACCCGCGAAGCCGGCGGCCAGGCGCTGGTACTGAGCGTGCGGGCGCGCGATGCCGAACAGGCGGCGAGTCTGCGCGGGTTGTTCGATCGCGGTGCCGATTACGCCGGCCTGCTCGCCGACATCGACGCCCACGCGCGCGCCGGCGACGCCGACAACAAGACCCTGCGCGCGTTGCGCCGCGCGCTCAACGAACTCGTCGCCATCGATTTCTTTCCCGGCGAGGCGCGCCGCCAGGCCGAGGGCGCGCTGGCCGCGCTGGAAGCCGACGCCATCGGCGAGCCGCGCGCCGCCGCCAGCGGTGTGCGCCGCCTGCGCGCCGAGCAGTATCGCGGCCGCCAGTGGGCAACGCGGGCGCGGCCGTGGGTGGATCGTCTGGCCTCGGCCTGGCTGATCCGCCGCCGGATCGACCCGGAAGCGCGCTTCCTCTGGCTGGAACGCCCGGCCGACTGCCCGAAACAGGCGCTCGGCTTCGACTTCGACGGCGCCACGTTCAGCCATGTCGGCCATCGCGTCACCTTCGAAACGCTGCTCGCCAGCTTTGGTCTGGATGCCGATCCCGGCCTTGCCCGGCTGGGCGCGCTGGTGCATTTCCTGGACGTCGGCGGCGCGCCGGTGGGCGAGGCGGCCGGCGTCGAGGCGGTGCTGGCCGGCCTGCGCCAGGACAACGAGGACACCGGCGGCGGCGACGACGCGCTGCTCGCCGCCTGCCTGCCGGTATTCGACGGGCTATACCGCAACTTCACCGAAGGCGGCGATGCCGCCACGCGAGACCAACCATGACCGACCCCCGCGAACGCCCCGCCCATCCTTCCTTCCTGGAAGCCTTCCGCTACTGGCTCAAGCTCGGCTTCATCAGCTTCGGCGGGCCGGCCGGACAGATCGCGATGATGCATCAGGAACTGGTGGAGAAACGCCGCTGGATCTCCGAGCGCCGGTTCCTCCACGCGCTCAATTACTGCATGGTCCTGCCCGGCCCGGAAGCGCAACAGCTCGCCATCTACATTGGTTGGCTGCTGCACCGCACCTGGGGCGGCATCGTCGCCGGCACCCTGTTCCTGCTGCCGTCGCTGTTCATCCTGGCCGGGCTGACCTGGGTGTACCTGGAACATGGCGACGTGCCTTTCGTGCAGGGCGTGTTCAGCGGCATCAAACCGGCGGTGGTCGCCATCGTCGCCTTCGCCGCCTGGCGCATCGGCGCGCGCGCGCTCAGGAACGGCGTGCTCTGGACCTTCGCGCTGGCCGCCTTCATCGCCCTGTTCGTGTTCTCGGTGCCCTTCCCCTACGTCGTGCTCGGCGCCGGCCTGCTCGGCGCGCTCGGCGGCCGCTGGCTGCCGGACAAGTTCACCCTGGGCGGCGGCCACGGCGCATCCGGCAAGCAATACGGCCCGGCCCTGATCGACGACGACACCCCGCCGCCCGCCCATGTCCGCCACGACTGGCTCCACCTGGCCCGCCTGCTGTTCGCCTTCGTCGCCATCTGGGCCGGCGTGATGATGCTGCTGCCCGCCGGCACCTTGCTGGACATGGGCGAGTTCTTCACCAAGGCCGCGCTGGTCACCTTCGGCGGAGCCTACGCCGTGCTGCCCTACGTCCACCAGGGCGGCGTGGAAACCCACGGCTGGCTCACCGCCACGCAGATGATCGACGGCCTGGCGCTCGGCGAATCGACACCCGGCCCGCTGATCATGGTGGTCGCCTTCGTCGGCTACGTCGGCGGCTGGACCAAGGAAATCCTCGGCCCCGACATGCTCGCCCTGGCCGGCTTCCTGGGCGCCACGGTCGCCACCTTCTTCACCTTCCTGCCCAGCTACTTCTTCATCCTGGCCGGCGCCCCGCTGGTCGAAGCCACCCACGGCGACCTCAAGTTCACCGCCCCGCTCACCGGCATCACCGCCGCCGTCGTCGGCGTCATCGCCAACCTGGCCGTGTTCTTCGGCTGGCACGTGCTCTGGCCCAACGCCAACCCGGCGGCCCCGTTCTCCGGCGACTTCCAGACCTTCTCCGCCCTGCTCGCCATCGCCGCCTTCATCGCCCTGTGGAAATACAAACAGGAACCCACCCGCGTCCTCGCCATCTGCGCCCTGCTCGGCCTGGCCCACACCTATCTCGCGTAACCCGGCCGGCCGCACCGGCATCAACGCCCGCGCCCCCGGCACAACGGGCGCGGGTTGTCCCATGACGGGAATTCATGTTGAATTGCCGGCAACCTCGAAACCACAGCCCCACCGCCAGCAAGGCCCGACCTTGATTGGCGAGAATACGAAAAAGAAGCGAGGAAGGCTGGACGGAAGCGCCACGACCAGAAGAAGCGCCTTGCTACACGGAATCTTGTATATCGGTGCTAAACAGAATCCGTGTAGCAGCGATATACAAGATTCTGTTCAATCAACTGTTAGG
>DYFK01000021.1:52376-56827 GCA_020725265.1 Hydrogenophilus sp.
GTTAGGGGAATACCAATGATGCGCGACATGAATCTTGTCCGTGAAATTCTCAAATGGGCTTCCGAGCAGGAAGAAAGCGGTTTTGATGGAAACCCATCCTTCGACGAATACACAGACGATCAAGTCGATTACCACGTTTACATCATGTGGCAGGCAGGTCTTGTCGAAGCCATTGACGTTTCCACAATTGGTGACACCGGCCATGCAGCAATGCTGTCTGGTGTTACATGGGCAGGTCATGATTTCCTCGACGCGGCCAAGGACAACACAGTATGGGAAAAAGCAAAGAAAAAAGTTCTTTCATCCGGCGCGTCTTTCACGTTTGATCTCCTGAAAGATTTACTGGTTCTTGGGGCGAAAGGCCCGCTAGGGCTTCCTTGAGTTCCCGTGCGCAATTGAGATAACAAATCGCGCCATGCTCAATAAGTCGTTTCCCCATCGGGAGCTTCTCGTGTTCAGCACTTTGAAACTTGCATTTCGCCAAGTGTTCCCACTTCGCGGCGAGGCAATTCAGTTCATTGGTTTGCATGCCATATCCCCTAACAATCGCTTCGAGAGGGATTGTCCAACAGCGGGCTTCGCCCACTGTCTGCCAACCCCTCAAGCTGAACGTTCGGCGTCAAAGAGACACGGGGGCGGCCAACAAGTAAAATTGCTATCGCTCGGCGGCCAAACAACCCACTGGAAATATTGATGCTTGCACAACTGAAAGAAATGAGTCGTTCGGACACTATTGCCAACGTTCAATCGGCGATATTCGACGGCCTAAGCCGGGATGGCGTGGTGATCCTGCCACCGCAGGACGTGAAGCGCACCCTAGCGCTGGCGCGACTGCTGGGTCTGCAATTCGATACCGTAATGCTTGATCCTTGGTACAACAAGGGCTTCGGCGGCACACAGGACGATTACCTCCCCTTCTTCCTCGACGTCATCCGCCAATCTGGCGAAGTAGCAGAGCATGTTTATTTTTGGGGCTTCCCAGAGATCGTCGCGCCGTTCGTTGAGCGCATTCCAAAGCCCCTTGAACTCGTGTGCTGGCTGACGTGGTACTACAAAAACAACCCATCCGTGATTCGCGGCTGGCGATCCAGCCAGAACGCTTGTCTACATCTATCCAAACCCGGCGCGACGCTGTATCCCGAGCGCTTCCTGAACGAGAAACAACTCGCCCTCAAAGAAAAGGGCAAGTTGCGGTACATGCCAGGGCCTACAAGCGTCCTTGATGACTCGCCCACAGATGTAATCGAACAAGCATTGCTTGTGGGCTTCGTTGGCCGCAAGGAACAAACCGGCCACCCATCACAAAAGCCGTTCAAGGTCTACGACCAGCTTCTACAAATGACAGTTTCGGATGGTGGCTTGATACTCGATCCGATGTGTGGCTCCGGCACCGCTGGTGCAGTTGCTAAGGAACGCGGCTTCCGCGCCATTCTGTGCGACGGCTCCGATGAATACACGAAGCTGGTCGAAAAACGCCTTGGGATGAAGCGCCTGAACATCGCCGCAGAAATCGCCAATCTACTCGAAGAAAACAAGAACGCATGAAGCTGCCGATTCCTGTCCGTGACCCGCAACGAGACCTCAAAGAGTTTGACATTTGGATTACTCCCTCATTGGGAGAGATAACCGACACCGACAAGTTCCGGGAGGAACTTGCCCGTGTGACGCGGATATTTGAGGAACTCGGGCAAGCGACCGGCAACTTTCAGGATGAGCGGCACTGTGCGCCTGGCGCGATTGCGCAAACCTTCGCTCACCTCGCCAACGGCCGCGCCGAAGCTGAACGCGCCGAACTGTTCAAGTCACTGGCTTCGACGCTCTACCTTGTCACCGGAAAGTCGGATAACAACTCCAAGTGCCAGTTTCCTCTATTCCTGCGCGACGTGGCCCGGTGGGAAACCCTTCCATCTGTGACGCGCCGCCGGGGTCATGCTGTAGTCGAGCAAAGCCCGCTCCCACGCACGATCAAAAGCGACGACTTCATGGACTTGGTTGCAGCCATAGAGAACAGCGCCGACGAATCACGCCTGCTCGAACAGTTCGTGTCTTTCCTGCTGATGGGCGAGGACGCAGTGCGTCAATTCTGGAGCCTTGGTTTCAGCTACTACGCACTCAAGCAGTTGGGGCGCGGTTACGAACGCAACCTGCTTTCCCCCATTGTGATTTTCAAGGTGCGCGGTTCCGTCAGCGCATCAGGAGGGCACAAGCCCGAGGCTATTCTCCGTGGCTATCTCGAGAGTTGGGGCCTGATCCCCGACGAAGATTTCAACCTGGCAGACGTGATTGTGGATAGTGATGGGCAAGGTCGGGATGAGAAGACCCGTGCCTATGACTTTGTGCTGCCCTACCGGACGCCGGGCTGGTTCCCCGCTTGGCAGCAGCGAATCATGATGCAAAGCCAGTTCTATGCTGGCGATTCGGGTAGTGTGTCGCATAAGAATGTCGATCAAACCAAGACCTCGCGTGACCGTGTATTGCAGAAGTTCCAAGGCACACGGTTCGTGGAATACGTCGATGGCGCTGGATATTTCTCCTCCCTGAATAGCGACCTTCGCAAAATTCTGGCAATGGAGACTACGCACTCTTTCATTCAAATTCGGAGCGCTCCCATTCGCTTACGCCGAGAGTTGCAGGCATTGGGTTTTGTGACTCCGCTTGAAATTGAGCACGCCCTGATCCAGTCGTCGGGCGACGAAGCCGAAATCGGCGCTGCCCTTGTTGCACAGGGGTATCAAACGAACGAAGTACGCCGAGCGATGGAGCACGCGACAAGGCACGGGATCATTCGTAAGGACAGAACAAAATTGTCTTTGCGTGATGACCGGCGGGAAACCGTGCGCCAACATTTGCTACTTGATGTTCTATGCATCCACGGGCGCGACACGCAGCCGGGTACTACTGCGTCAGTGGCAAGCGTCCTAGTATCTGGGCATGGTCCCTTTTTCGGCATGGAGATGGACGAACTGGCGAATGTCGCCATTCAGAAAGCAGGTCAATTGGGTGAGGAGATTTCGCACTCGCAAACCTTCGCTGCTGACATCAAAGCTCTTTCACAGCGAGGCCACTGTTTAGTCGGTCGCTGATGACGCCGAACCCGGCAGTCAACCGGACCTGCGCGAAAAGCCGCGCAGGCCGGTTACTTCTACGTTAGCCGCCAGAAGGGAGCGCAGTGCCATTGAATTCCAAAGCCATTGAAAACCGCATCAGAGAGGTGATGCTCCGAGAAGCGGAGCTTCCCGAGGACGTCGCGGATGATGTGGCATTCCACATGACCGATTGGCTTGATGATTTGGCGCGGTTCGCTGAGTTCTGCGCGGAACCCGATAAATGGAAAGATGTAGACATAGAGGAAATGCTGCTTGCGTTCCTGGTCCACGTTCCGAATCATGTGGCGGCCGCTGCAAAGCTTTTGACAGGGCTTCCTGTGACAGATGTGTTTGGCGTCGGGGCCGTTGAAGATGAATCAGATAAGGGCTAACAACGCCATCCACTCGGACGCGCAAAAGCTACGCTGCGCTCCGCATTTGCGCGCCGGTGATGGCGAACGTTAGCTTTCACGGAGATACCCAGAGTGTGGAAGTTTGCCGGAACCATCCAATACACATGTAACACCTGCGGTGACCATGGAGATATCCCTGTTGATGACTTCGACATCGAATGCATCGGTGGCTCTGAGCGGTCGATGGGATCTGAAAGCATTTACGGGATCACCTACGAGTTCGAGTGCCCAAAATGCAACCAGACAATTTCACTCTCCTTTGAAGCCTCTGAATATCCCGTTGAGTGTTTAAATTTTGTCTTAAACAACTCATCAGGCGCACAGACAGTCGGAGAACCGGGATTTGAATACTTGCGCGAAATATATAGCGCAGAGGATGTGCTCCAGTTTTACGAGTCAATTCCAGAGCTAGTTTCCGCCCTGAAGAGCAGCCCATATCTATTGCGTGATCTTTCTCCAAGGGAATTTGAAGAGGTGGTCGCGGAAGTGTTTAGGGCAAAGGGATTCGTAGTCGATTTAACGAAAAGAACCCGTGACGGAGGAAAAGACATCATCGCTGTTCACATCGATGGGCTCGGAATTCAAAGCAAGTACTTTATCGAATGCAAGCACTATGCAGAAAGCAACAAAGTGGGCGTTGATGTCGTCAGAGCGCTACATGGGGTAATGAATACAAAGGATGGGCCAAACAAGACAATTCTGGCTACTACCTCAACCTTCACATCAGGCGCTAAGGGCTTCGTGGAAAACGAGGCCGCTAGCAAATGGGACATGACGCTCGCCGATTACGATGAAATCGTAAGGTGGTTGAATGACTACCAAGAAAGCTAACATGGCGCTCAACCTCGCTCCCTTCGGTCGCTGGACGCTGCGCAATAAAGCCGCGCAGCGCCGGTTAGCTAATGACATGGACTCCCCTACCCCGATGCGGTTGTCGGTGCCAGATTGAAGT
>DYFK01000022.1 GCA_020725265.1 Hydrogenophilus sp.
CAACTTCAATCTGGCACCGACGACCGCATCGGGGTAGGGGAGTCCATGTCATTAGCTAACCGGCAACCGGAAGCCAGCGAAGCTGGCTGTAGGGCGTCCGTGTTGAGCGCCATGTTATACCTTAATGGAATATTGATAGATGTGCTCTCAATGCATTATGTATAAAGATGTCGTTGTCAAAGAGAATTTCATCGTCGCCGCGAAATGAAAACCTCATTCTTTCTCGTCTTTTATCGATGTTCCCGACTACGCCGACTCTAAAAAGGTCCTTAAGAATTTCCTTTAATGATGTGCCGTCTAATAGCTGCTTCGTTTCTTTGTGGTCTTTGGCTATGGCATCGGCTCGCTCAATGAGCTCTTGTAAAGAAGATATTTGTTTAAAACCATACAGAATATATTTAATGCCGTCTATTTCTGATGGTTTATATTTTGCTTTCAGTTCTTCGGTTATTTCTATCCATGATGCTGTTGAGTAGCTCTTCCTAACAGCCTCCAAACCCTGACGAACGAAACTAATTTCATCTGGGTACTGATCTTGAACGGAAAGCAGTAAGCGCACGACATCTCGGGGTCTGTACCATGAGTTATGGAGAATATAAACCTGCGGTCTTTGATTGTTTATTTCAACCGGAAAGTATTGCTTCCAAAGCTCGACAGAGTCCAATTTCGGAAGTCCTGCCTCTATTCTTCCGTTGTTTATTCTTTGTTCTATCACATTTAGCAGCGGCTGCTGATTTGCATCTAGGCCGGGGCGATTCCAGAGAATGGTCGAACCGAAATCGGTTATTGGTTTGTTTATTTCTTTGCCAAGAGAACTGACGGCGTTAAGCACCTCTGAGCGAATTGCCGCATATAGACAAAGAGGGAACCCCTTTGCCTTGGCTTTGGCGTTCAGTTTCTCTATTGAGACAATTAGGTCTCTTATTAGTCTCGCGTCTCTTTGATATTGCTTGCTACTGCCATAGTTTAGCTCAAGCTCATCAAAGTAAATATTAAGCCTGTTCTTATCTTGGTCTAATTGTTCAAAGGCCATGTCTGCGCGACGCACTAAGTCATTAAAGTTTACTTTTGCACGTCCATTTTCGTCCCACTCAAGCTCAAGGCCTAGCTTTGGCGATTTACTAATTTCAATGTTGCCCTTGCGTATGCTTGGCACCAATCGCATTAAACCTGCCTTTTCAGGCTTGGTAAGTGCTTCTGAGCTAACAAGCTCAATAAATGAGCTTAGTTGACCATTGTCTTGAAATGGATGAGCTTGCTTTTCTTGGATTGCTGATGCAATTTTTCTATAAATAAACCAGCGCCATACGGTTTCGAAATCGTCGCCTTCGTATGTTTCGCTGTTCTCGTCTACCAACTGGACGCGAGCAGCACGGGCAAAATCTTTTCTTAAGTCCTCATCGACTTCAGATTTAAACAACACAAAAGAAGAAGTGGATTCATCGTCTTCGTCAAGTTTTAACGAGATGTATCTAAGCAGGGCGGTTTTGCCCGTTCCCTTTAAGCCTACAATGTAATATTTTTGTCTTGAGATGTATTTTTCGATTGCTAAGGCCGGTGGTGTCACAAATGACGATACGAAACGCCTATTTTCTTCTGGTGTACTGCTAAGAACCTCATTCTTTGCGTCTGTAGTGCCAAGCGGAATATCTTTTATTTTCAGCATGACTTATCCCTATTTGCGGATGAGTTGTTCGGTATAACGTTGCAAATCACCGGAGGCAAAAAGCAGAGCGAAGCGGCGCTTTTTGTCGTCCGTGTGAATTTGCCTTGTTAGATGATTTTTCATTTCTGCCGTTGACTAAAAGCTGAAACCCACATTTCGGTGCGGACGTTTACACGCCCATCCTTTTGCTGTAGCTCTCCGAGTTGAACCAATAGTTTCTCTAACTTTTTCCTTAATGAATCATTTTCGAGAAGCGCTTGATCTGCAATTGAGCCAGCGCCGCCCCAAAGCTCATTTGAACATAAGAATTCCCATGTATCTTTTTCTCCACTCTCTAATGCCTTTTGTATGTGGCTCGCATAGTACAAATCACCACCTTCAGAAAGAAGGCGCTTCAATTTCTCAAGAATGTTTACTAGTTCTTCCATCATCTAACAGTTGATTGAACAGAATCTTGTATATCCGTGCTACGCAGATTCTGTTTAGCACGGCGTCCTTCGCCATTCCGCAGCCTGCGTCACTTCTGATTTTTTCGTATCATGGCGCGGTTCGTGGAGAAAAACACCATTCAGGGAGGTGACATGGGCGAGGACTACCGTTCCGAGCGGGAGCGCCGGTTTTGGGATCGATA
Source organism: Hydrogenophilus sp. (assembly GCA_020725265.1). Lineage (GTDB taxonomy): Bacteria > Pseudomonadota > Gammaproteobacteria > Burkholderiales > Thiobacillaceae > PFJX01. Next base: position 2,298 of record DYFK01000022.1, read on the forward strand.
CATCGGAATCCTTCATAAACAAGGGGTTAAGCCACCATTCGACCGTTGGCATGTGGTTCGGGCGGAGCAGTTCATTCGGGCGTTTCCGGATTGCAAGCTGGCCGGGCATACGCCGGATTCGGTGTCCGCCTACCTGGCGGAGGTGGGGCGTCAGCCGGGGTTGCGGGATTGGCAGTTCCGGCAGGTGGTCCTTGCTACACAGATTCTGTTCAGCATGGTCGAGGCGGAATCGATGGCCGGATTTGATTGGGGGTTCTGGTTGGATTCCGCGCGGGCGCTGCCGGCCCGGCATGATTCCGTCGCGCGCGTGCCGGTGGCGGTGGCGCCGGTTCCGGAAGTTGGGGCGGAGTCTGGTGGGGAGGGGGGCGATCCGGGCTGCGCGCGGTTGGCGCATCGTTTTCCCGAGGCTTTTTCCAGGTTGTCCGGGGTTTTGCGCGCGCGGCATCTGTCGATCCGCACGGAGCGGACCTATTCGCATTGGCTGTGCCGGTTTCTGGCCTTTCATGGTGGGCGGGCGCCGGAGTCATTGGGCGCGAACGAGGTGGTGGGGTTTCTCCAGCATCTGGCGGTGGAGCGCAACGTGGCGGCGAGCACGCAGAACCAGGCTTTGAACGCGCTGGTGTTCTTTTACGACCAGGTGCTGGAGTGCCCCCTGGGGGAGTTGGGGGCGTTCATCCGGGCGAAGCGGCCCAAGAGTCTGCCCGTGGTGTTGTCGATTTCCGAGGTGCGGCGTCTGCTGGCGGCGATGACCGGGGTGCAGGGGCTGATCGCGGCGTTGTTGTACGGGACCGGCATGCGTTTGCTGGAGTGTCTGCGGCTGCGGGTTCAGGACGTGGAGTTCGAGCGGCGGCTGATCATGGTGCGCCGGGGCAAGGGCGGCAAGGATCGGGTGGTGCCGTTGCCGGATTCCCTGGTGGAGCGTTTACGGGCGCATCTGGCGGAGGTTCGGAGCCTGCATGAACAGGATCTGGCGCTGGGGCGCGGGGCGGTGCATCTGCCGGATGCGTTGTCGGTGAAGTATCCGCATGCGGCGCGGGAGTGGGGCTGGCAGTTCGTGTTTCCGGGCGGGCGTTTGTCGGTGGACCCGCGTTCCGGGGTGTCGCGGCGGCATCATCTGCATGAGGATTCGGTGCAGAAGGCGGTCCGGGCGGGGGTGATGGCGGCGGGCATCGGGCGCAAGGCGAGTTGCCACAGCCTGCGCCACAGTTTCGCCACGCATTTGCTGGAGCGGGGGCAGGACATCCGGACGGTGCAGGAGTTGCTGGGGCATTCGGATGTGTCGACGACGATGATTTACACCCACGTGCTGAACCGGGGTGGGCATGCGGTGCTGAGTCCGCTGGATACGTTGGGGTAGGGGCGGCCGGCCTGGCTTGGCGCCGGCCCGTGATCATCCCGCCGTGGCGGTCGTGGCGCGGAGGCTTTCCAGCGACCGCGCCGGTACGCCCAGATCCCGCCAGTTGGCGGGGTGGCAGGTGAACAGCAGGATCTGATGCCGGCGGGCGGCGTCGAACAGCAGACGTTTCATCTGGGCGAGCCGGGTTTCGTCGCTGTGGACCAGGGCGTCGTCAAGGATGATCAGGGTGGGGCGGCCGGCTTCCTTGAGCAGGTCGGCGTAGGCCAGGCGGCTGATGACGCCCATCTGTTCGCGGGCGCCGAAGCTCAGTTCCTCGAACAGCCCGGTTTCCGCGCCGTTGCCGCCGGGCCGGGTGAGCGGGCCGGGGCTGAGGTTTTCATCGATCTCCAGGCTGGCGTGGGGAAACAGTAGCCGCAGGTAGCGGTTGAGGTGCCTTTGCAGCGGCGCCTGGAGTTCGCGGGTGAGGGTGGCGCGTTGGTCGCGCAGCAGTCCGAGCAGGTAGTCGAGGGCTTGGGCGCGGCGTCGCAGTTCGTCGCTCCGGCGTCGGGTCTGTTCGAGGTCGCGCGCCAGTTCGGCGCGGCGTTCTTCCAGACCCCGGGCGCCGGTGGTCTGGAGTTCCACTTCCAGGCGCATCAGTTGGTCGCGGCGTTCGGCGTGCTGCCTTTCCAGTTGTTCGGCGCTCTTGCGGAAGCGTTCCACGTCCTGACGGAGGATGTCGGGGTTGGCCTCGGCGATTCGTTGGTTCTGGGCTTCGATGCGCGCGCTCAGGGTGTCCTGCTCGGCGCGGGCATCCACCAGCGCCTGGTTGGCGGCGGCCAGGCGCGCGGCCCGGTCGGGCGCGTCGAGCACGGCCTGGGCGGCGGCCCGCTCGCGGGTGGCGGATTCAAGGGTGGCCTGGGCGTTGCCGGCGGCGAGCCGGGCCTGGTTGAGCCGCTGGTTGGTCTGTTCGAGCGATTGCCGGGCGGTTTCCTCGGCGGCCTCGGCCTGGGAGACCGTGGGGGGATCGGCGGTGGCGTCCGGGGCGGCGGGCAGCGCGGCGAGCGCTTGTTCGATGTCGCGCGCGCGGGCGGCGTGGCCGGCCTGCTCGGCGCGTAGCGCGTCGATGCCGCCGGGTGCGAGCGCTTGCAGCGTGGCGGTGGCGGTCCGGGCTTCGGCCTGGTGGCGGGCGTGGCTTTGCTGACGGGCTTCGGCGGCTTCCAGGCTGGCGAGGCCAAGCCGTTGCAACAGGGCGGCGTGTTCGTCGGCCAGCGCCTGTTCCTTCCGCCGGAGTTCGGCCAGATCGCCGCCGCCGGGCGTGATGTCGAGCTGGCCGAGTCCGGGCAGGGTGACGCGGGTGGCTTCGGTGAGCAGGCGGTCGCCGTCGCCGGTGACGGATTCCCCGCCGATTTCGATGCGCCCGCCCGCGCTCAGGGTGAAGCGCAGCCGGGTGGCGACCGCGTCGCGGCGGATGCGCAGTTCGCGCAGGGCGTCGTGCCGTGTCCTGAGGGTGTCCAGATCGGCGGGGTCGATCGCGGTTTCGGCCAGCAGGCGTTCGAGCGCGATCAGGGTGGTTCGCTCGGCGCCGGCCCGGTCGAGGCGATCGGTGGTGGCCGCCTGCTTGCGGCGCAGCTCGTCCAGTTGCCGGGCGAGGTCGCGGCGGGTGGTTTCCTGGCGCGCCAGGCGCAGGGCGGCGCGGGCGGCGTCGTAACGCTGGCTTGCTTCGCCGGCCCGGGCCTGCCATTGCGCCACCAGCGCGTCCTGGGTCTGGCTGGTCCGCCGGGCGAGTTCCAGGGCCGCGCCACGGCTGGCGACCGCCTGTTGTTCGCTGGCGAAGGCGTCGAGCTGGTCGCGCAGCAGCCGGATCTGGCCGGCCAATTGCTCGGCGCGTTGCCGGTCCGCCCGCAAGGTGGATTCGAGTTGGCGGATGTCCTCCAGCCGCTCGGCGGCGGCGCGCTCCTGCTGGCGGAACGCGATCCAGGGCTGTTCGGCCTGGTCGGCGGCGTGATCGCGGCGGAGCGTGGCCAGCCGGTCGACCTGGTCGCGGTAGGCGGCGATCTCGGCGTCCAGGGCATCGAGCTCCCGTTCCAGCGCGGCTTGCTGTTCGAGCGCTTGCTGGTAGGCGCCGCGCGGCTTGCCGGTGGCGGCGGTGAGCAGTTCGCCGCGCAGCGTCTCGACCCTGGCCAGGACTTCGTCGCCGCCGGTGCTGACGACTTCGCCGAGGGAGGTGTTGAGGGCGGCGCGCAGGTGGTCGGTGGCGTGGCCGACCGGTTCGCGGAGTTCCTGGGCGCCGCCCTGCTGAATCCACAGCAGGCCGGGGATGCCCCAGTGCTCGGCCTTGCTGGCGCCCTTGCCGGCGTGCTGAAAGCCGAGCAGGGCGGCGAGATGGTCCTCGGCCTCGGCGCCGTCCAGGGTCGACGGGCCGGCTTGCAGGGTGCAGCGTTTGCGGTTCAGGAAGCGCTTGGCGAGCCGGTGGGCGACGCCGTCGATGGTGAAATCCAGCTCGACGCCGGGCGAGGCGCCGGCATCGCCCCAGGGCCGCAGGTCGTCGACGCTGCCGGAGCGGTGACGCTCGAAAAAGGCCGCGCGGATCGCCGCCACCAGGGTGCTCTTGCCGGCTTCGTTGGCGCCGGTGAACAGGTTCAGGCCGGGGTCCAGGCCGGTGATTTCGAGCGGCTGGCGGAACTGCCTGAACTGCTCGACGCGGATGCGGGTGAGTTTCACGTCGCGGTCCGCGCGCGCCGTTCGTCGAGGATGCCGGCGAGCAGGGCGAGGGCATCGCGCGCCAGCACGGCTTCGGCGTCATCCGCGCCGGCGCGTTGGCGGTCGCGCAGCCCGGTGATGACTTCGCCCAGGTAGCCGTCGGCGCGCAGGGCGTCGAGGTCGTCGTCGGTGGGTTCCAGCCGCAGGGCCGAGAGGTCGGCTTGCAGGCCGCGGACCCGGCCCCGGGTCTGGCCGATGGCGGCCCGCAGGCGGTGGTATCCGGCCAGGTCGGTCTGGCCGGTCGGAACCAGTTTCACGACGTCGGCCGGGCCGAGTCGGGCAAGGTCGGCCAGGGTCTGGTCGATGTCGCTGGCGACCTGAAGGGTCGGGGTCAGCGACCGCCAGCGGTATCGGCCGGTCGCCAGCGGCGTGACCACGGCGGGCGCGCCCGGACCGGCCAGTTCGACCAGCAGCGCCTGGCCGGAGTCGTTGGCCTTGAAGCGGTCGGTCTCCGGCGTGCCGCTGTACCAGGCGCGGTCATCGATCCGTCGGGTGCCGTGCCAGTCGCCCAGGGCCAGGTAATCCAGCCTGGCCTGTCCGGCCCGGCCGGCGGCGATGGGATTGGCGGAGTCGATATCGTCCGCCAGGATGCCCTGGACGCAGCCATGAGCCAGGCCGACGCGGACCATGCCGGCGGGCGTGGCGGCGTCGGCGAACCATTCGGTGAGGTCGGCGTGGGTGTGGCGCTGGGTCAGCGGCGCCGGCAGGATCGCGACGCCGAGGGCTTCCAGCAACAGGGGTTCCGGTTTCAGGCAGACATGGACGTTGTCGGGAATGGCCTGGAGACGGACGGCGCGGGTCCAGACCGATTCCGCCAGGCCGGCGTCGTGGTTGCCGGGAATCAGCACCCAAGGGCCGGGATGGCCGCGCAGGGCGTGGAACAGGCGATGGATGGTCTTGTCGGCCACGCCCTGGGCATCGAAGACGTCGCCGGCGACCACCACCAGATCCACCCGGTGTTCGGTCGCCAGGGCGGCGAGGCGTTCGATGGCGGTGAAGCGCGCCTCGGCCAGCAACACGGCCTCGTCCGGCTCGAATTGCCCGAAACATGCGCCGATCTGCCAGTCGGCGGTGTGCAGGAGCCGGGGCAATTGGGGCTCACACCCCCTGCTTCAGGCTGGCCTCGATGAAGTCGTCGAGGTCGCCGTCGAGCACGGCCTGGGTGTTGCCGACTTCGTGATTGGTGCGCAAGTCCTTGATCCGGCTCTGGTCGAGCACGTAGGAACGAATCTGATGACCCCAGCCGATGTCGGTCTTGCTGTCCTCCAGTTTCTGTTGCTCGGCCTGGCGCTTGCGCAGTTCGGCCTCGAACAGGCGCGATTTCAGCATGGCCATCGCCTCGGCCTTGTTCTTGTGCTGGGAGCGGTCGTTCTGGCACTGCACGACGATATTGGTGGGCAGGTGGGTGATGCGCACCGCGGAATCGGTCTTGTTGATGTGCTGACCGCCGGCGCCGGAGGCGCGGTAGGTGTCGATGCGCAGGTCGGCGGGGTTGATCTCGATCTCGATGGAGTCGTCGACCTCGGGGTAGACGAACACGCTGGAGAACGAGGTGTGCCGGCGGGCGTTGGAATCGAACGGCGATTTGCGCACCAGCCGATGCACGCCGGTTTCGGTGCGCAGGTAACCGTAGGCGTATTCGCCGCTGAATTTGAGCGTGGCGGATTTCAGGCCGGCGACCTCGCCCTCGGACTCCTCCAGGATTTCGACCTTGAAGCCGCGCCGTTCGCCATAGCGGACGTACATGCGTTCGAGCATGCCGGCCCAGTCCTGGGCCTCGGTGCCGCCGGAGCCGGCCTGGATGTCGATGAAGCAGTTGGCGGCGTCCATCTCGCCGGAGAACATGCGCCGGAACTCCAGTTCGGCGACCCGTCGTTCCAGGTCGGCGGCGTCGGCTTCGACGGCTTCCAGGGTTTCGTCGTCATCCTCGGCGTTGGCCAGCTCGAACAGGTCGCGGGCATCGGCCAGACCCTTGCCGATGCTGTCCAGATTGAGCACCACGTCTTCCAGCGCCTTGCGTTCGCGGCCCAGATCCTGGGCCTGTTTGGCGTCGTTCCAGATGGCCGGGTCTTCCAGCAGGCGGACGACCTCGGTCAGGCGGTCATGCTTGCCAGGGTAGTCAAAGATACCCCCGTAATTCGTCGGCGCGGCGCGCCAGGTCGGCAAGGGAGGCTTCGATCTGATTGAGGCGTTCGGCTTCCATTCTGGTATTCCCGGTACGGCTGAAAGCCGGCGATTATAGCGCCCGCCCTTATTCGAAGTTGGGCGGCAGTTTGCGCAGGTAAGGCTCCATGCGCTTGTCGTCCTTGAGCACGTGGTCGAGCACCCATTCGCGCAGCAGCATCATGATGCGCTGGGTGATCATCTCGCGTTCGCCATCGACCAGACTGCCGTCCTTGCAGTGCTGATGGAACTCCCGGATGTCCTGTTCGAGTTCGCCGATGTGTTCCAGGATTTTCCGGTGGATGTCCTGGTGCGAGCCGCTTTGCGGATACAGCGCCTTCTTCTGGATGCTTTCCTCGCGCTGGAAATGGAAATGCGTGTAGGCCACCAGTTGCTGGACGAACACCAGCATGGCGTCGACGTCTTCCTCGTGCTTGAGCGCCAGTTCGATCGAATTGATCAGACAGAACAGATAGCGGTGGTCCTGATCGATCAGGTCGTTGCCGACACTCATTTGTTCGCGCCAGATGATCGGCATGTCTTCTCCTTGGTGGGGGCGGGCTGCCCGCTCCGGTTCAGGCCAGCCACCAGCCGGCGATCAGGCCGGCCGCGACCATGGCCATGCCCGGCAGTACCCGCCGCGCCAGTTCGCGGCCGCCGATGGCGTAGACGAGGCCGCCCTTGAACACGAGGTTGGCGAGCGCGGCGAGCAGGATGGCGGTGATCACCTGATGCGCTTGCAGGCCGCCGAGTCCGAACAGGCGCAGGCTGGACAGGGTGATGGCGTCGACGTCGGTGAGACCGGAGACCAGGGCGACCACGTAGACGCCCTGGCTGCCGACCAGATCGGTCAGCCAGGCGGACGCGAACAATACCGCGGCGTAGAGCAGACCGAAGGTCAGGGCCGCGCGGATTTCGGTCGGGTTCTTCATGTCCAGGACCGGCGTGTCGGCCTGCCGGCCCAGCCGCCGCCACAGCAGCCAGAGCATGCCCATGCCGGCGACCGTGCCGGTCGTGAACAGGATGGCCGCCGGCGTCAGCAGGCTCGGGGTCAGCACCATCACCAGCACCAGCAGACGGATCAGCACCACCACGTTGGCCATCAGGATGACCAGCGCGGCCATGTCGAGCAGGCCGGGATCGTCGCGGCCGTGGCGGGAAAAGGCGAGCGTGGTGGCGGTGCTGGAGGCGATGCCGCCGAACAGGCCGGTCAGCAGCGAGCCATGCTTCTGCCCGGCGATGCGCAGCGCCGCGTAGCCGGCCAGCGACAACCCGGAAATGAGCACCACCATCCACCAGATCTGGTAGGGATTGAGCGCGTCGTAGGGGCCGAAGTCGCGGTTTGGCAGGATCGGCAGGATGACGAAGGAAAGCACCGCGAACTGGAGGATCGATACCAGGTCGCGCCGGGTCAGGCTGCGCGAGACGCCGCGCAGCTCCGGCTTGAAGTAGAGCAGGGCGGTGACCAGGATGGCCAGGGTGACGGCGAGCTGTTCCATGCCGTACCAGACCATGGCGCCGAGGCCGTAGCAGACCACCACGGCGGCGATGGTGGTGGTGCCGGGATCGTCGTCGCCGTCGTTCCTGAAGTGCGCGGCCACCATCATGCCGCCCATCACCAGCAGGCCGGCGCCCAGCATCCAGGGCTCGCCGGTGCGCGACGACATCATGGCGCCGATGGCGCCGGCCAGCGCGACCAGCGAGAAGGTGCGCAGGCCGGCCTTGGCCGAGGGCGTGCGCTCGCGTTCCAGGCCGATCAGCAGGCCGATGGCCAGGCTGGTCAGGTAGGGATGCAGGGTGGCGAAGGCGTCGGTCAGCATGCCGGAATTATGGACAATTCCGGTGGCGCCGTTCAGCCGACCGGGACAGTGTCCTTGAACGGCGGCCGCTGCATCAGGCGGTCATAGAGTTCGGACAGGTTGGGATGGGCGCGCCGCCAGTCGATCTCCGGGAAACGGAATTCCAGGTAACCGAGCGCGCAGCCGACCGCGATGTCGGCCAGGGTGAAGGTTTCGCCGGCGCACCAGCTCTGCTGCCCGAGCTCGTCGCTCATGGTCTTCAGGCCGGCGTTGACCTTGGTCATCTGCCGGCGGATCCAGTCCGGATTCTGCTGGCCGGTGGGCCGCTTCTTTTCCATGAAGATCAGGGCGGCGGCGTCGCAGACGCCATCGGCCAGGGCTTCCCAACGCTTGACCGCGATGCGCGGCCGCGCGTCCTTGGGCAGGACATGGCCGGCCGGACTGACGTTGTCCAGGTACTCGACGATGACCCGGGAATCGAACAGGCTCTTGTCGTCGTCCACGACCCAGACCGGCACCTTGCCGAGCGGGTTGTAGGCGGGCACCTGGCTATCGTCGTTCCAGGGCACGTCGACGACGAATTCGTACTCGATGAACTTCTCGGCGGCGACGATGCGGACCTTGCGCACGAAGGGGCTGGTCAGGGAACCGATGAGCTTCATTCTCAGCGACACGGGATCGGGTTTTCCATGTAAGGGGGCGCGATTCTAGCAAGACTTGCCGGCGGGATTCGTGTCACGCCTCGGCCAACGCGGCGAGTGCGCCCGGCCAGGCGGAATCGAATCGGCGCAGCGTTTCCTCGCGGCCGAGCAGGACCAGGATGCGGTCGATCGACGGCGTCTGCGCGGTGCCGAACAGCACCAGCCGCAACGGCATGCCGATCTGGCCCATCTTCAGGCCGTGCGCCTGGGCGGTGTCCTTGATCAGCTGGTTCAACGTCGGCGCGTCCCACGCGGTTTCGGCGAAGGCGGTCCGCAGTTGCTCGAACGCGGGCACCGCCTGGGAAGTCAGCTTGGCCCGGAACTCGGCGGGATCGGCCAGCGTTTGCCGGTAGTAGACATGCAGCGCGTCGACCAGCTCGACCAGGGTGCTCGCGCGTTCCTTGAGCAGGCCGATCAGCGCGTCCAGGTCGGGACCGGTGGCCGGGTCGATGCCCTGCGCGGCGAGTCCCGGCCGCGCCAGATCGGCGAGCCGGCCGTCATCGGCTTCCTTCAGGTACTGCTGGTTCAGCCAGGTCAGCTTGGCGGCGTCGAAGCGGGCGGCGGAGTGGCTGACGTGGCCGACGTCGAACCATTCGACGAACTGGTCGAGGCTGAACTTCTCCTCGTCGCCATGGCTCCAGCCCAGCCGGGCCAGGTAGTTGAGCAGGGCCTCGGGCAGGAAACCTTCATCCCGGTACTGGAGCACCGATACCGCGCCATGGCGCTTGGACAGGCGCTGGCCGTCCTGACCGAGGATCATCGGTACGTGCGCGTAGGTCGGGATGGGCGCGCCCAGTGCCTTGAGGATGTTGATCTGACGCGGCGTGTTGTTGACGTGGTCGTCGCCGCGGACGACGTGGCTGATGCGCATGTCCCAGTCGTCGACGACGACGCCGAAGTTGTAGGTGGGCACGCCGTCGCCACGCACGATGACGAGATCGTCGAGCTCGGCGTTGGCCACCGTGATCGGGCCCTTGATCATGTCGTGGAAGGTGATTTCTCCGTCGCGCGGGGTCTTGAAGCGGATCACCGGCGTCACCCCGGCCGGCGGCGCGGGCAGGGTCTTGCCCGGCTCCGGCCGCCAGCGCCCGTCGTAACGCGGCTTCTCGCCGCGCGCCATCTGGGCTTCGCGCATCGTCTCCAGCTCTTCCTTGCTGGCGTAGCAGTAATAGGCGTGGCCGGCTTCGAGCAACTGGTCGACCACCGCCTTGTAACGCTCCATGCGTCGCATCTGGTAGTAGGGGCCTTCATCCCAGTCGAGGCCGAGCCAGGCCATGCCGTCGAGGATGGCCTGAACCGAGGCCTGGGTCGAGCGTTCCAGATCGGTGTCCTCGATGCGCAGCACGAATTCGCCGCCCATCTTGCGGGCGAACGCCCAGGAGAACAGCGCGGTGCGGGCGCCGCCGATGTGCAGATAGCCGGTGGGGGAGGGGGCGAAACGGGTGCGGACCATGTTCGGACCAATGCGGGAAGCGGAAAGGGGCGCGATTTTACTGGAAAGCGCGCGCCGCTCCGAACCGGGGGCGGACGAAAAAGGCTTTGACCGGGCCATCGCCGGTTCATTAAAATGCGCGCCGCTCCGAAGCAACTCGGCGCGGGCAGTTAGCTCAGCGGTAGAGCACCGCCTTCACACGGCGGGGGTCACAGGTTCGAACCCCGTACTGCCCACCAGATTGTCCAGCAAGCACGGAAGATTACGGCGACCCGCGAGGTCGCCGTTTCTGTTTTCGGGCTTCGCGGCAAGCCCATGGCGAACACGCCGCGCAAACACTCAACCACTCGCCAGCGCGGCCCAGTCGGTGACGTTGGCCTGTAGGGTTTTCCTGCCGTTCCATTCGTTGACTTCCAGCCGGTACACCGCCTGGATGCCGGCCGGCAATGGTTCGGACTGATGGAACAGGATGGCGTCGGCGAGGATGCCGTGGCCGCCATCGAGACCGGCCAGTCCGAGCTTGAGATGCTTGTCGCCGACCAGTCGCTGACTCTGTACCCGGAACGCGCCATGGAAGGCCGGGGCCGGGAATCCCTGGCCCCAGACCTCGCCACGCAGGAGTTCGGCGTTGGCGAGGGTGAACGCGCCGGCGTCCAGTTCGCCGTCGGTTTCGATCACCCGGGTCAGGTCGGCTTCGCTCAGGCTGGCGCGGGCGACCGTCTCGAAATGCCCGGCGAATTCCTCCAGGCGGTCGCGCGCCAGCGTCAATCCGGCGGCCGCCGCGTGGCCGCCGAACTTGTGGATCAGACCGGGCGCGCGCCGGTCGATCGCGTCGAGCGCGTCGCGCAGGTGCAGGCCGGGAATCGAGCGCCCGGAGCCGCGCAGCAGGCCATCGCCGGCGTCGGCGAAGATCAGCGTCGGCCGATGATGTCGTTCCTTCAGGCGCGCGGCGAGCAGGCCGACCACGCCTTGATGCCAGCCGGGGTCGAACAGGGTCAGGCTGGCGCCGTCGGTGACTTCGATGCCATCGAGCAGCGCTTCGGCCTGGCCGCGCATGTCGGCTTCGATCTCGCGCCGTTCGCGATTGAGCCGGTCGAGCTCGCCGGCCAGGGCTTGCGCGCGCGCCGGGTCGTCGCTGAGCAGGCATTCGATGCCGACGGTCATGTCGGCGAGCCGGCCGGCGGCGTTCAGACGCGGGCCGACGACGAAGCCGAGATCGTCGGCCCGCGCCTGTTCGGCGCCGCGCCCGGCGGCCGCGAACAGCGCCTGGATGCCCGGTCGGGCGCGGCCTTCGCGCATGCGCCGCAGGCCCTGGGCGACCAGCAGCCGGTTGTTGGCGTCGAGCCGGACCACGTCGGCGACGGTGCCGAGCGCGACCAGATCGAGCAATTCCGCCAGATTGGGTTCGGCGCGTCCGCTGAAGCGGCCGCGCCGGCGCAGTTCGGCCCGCGTCGCCATGAGCACGTAGAACATCACGCCGACGCCGGCCAGATGCTTGCTCGGGAAGGCGCAACCGGGCTGGTTGGGGTTGACGATGAGGGCTTCCGGCAGGCTGTCGCCGGGCAGGTGGTGGTCGGTGATCAGGACTTCGATACCGAGTCCGCGCGCGGCGTCGACGCCGGCATGGGCGGCGATGCCGTTGTCGACGGTGATCAGCAGGTCGGGCTTGCGCGCGGCCGCCAGCGCGACGATCTCCGGTGACAGGCCATAGCCGTATTCGAAACGGTTGGGCACCAGGAATCCGATTTCCGCGCCGAGCGCGCGCAGGCCGGCCACCGCGAGCGTGCTGGCGGTGGCGCCATCGGCGTCGTAGTCGCCGACCACCAGCAGTTGGTCGCCACGCTCGATGGCGTCGGCCAGCCGGGCGCCGGCCGCCGTCGCGTTCTTCATGGCTTCGAATGGCAGCAGTTCGGTCAGGCGGGTCTTGAGCTGGCTGGGGTCGTCAATACCGCGCGCGGCGTACAGACGGGCCAGCAGGGTGGGCAGCCCGGCCGCGCGCAGGCGGTGTTCGATGTCGGCGCGCGGCGCGCGGGGGAGCAGATTCAGCATGTCCGAATATTACAGGGCGCTGTTTGGTATGCCCCGGGCGCTTGGCTAAGATGCGGTACATGTCGCATCTGCTGCCACTCTCCCGCGTTGCCCGTCTGGTCGGCCAGCCCCGCTCGACGATCCAGCGCATGATCCACGACGGCGAGCTGGATACCTTCGACGGCATGGTCGACATGAACGAACTGCTGCGGGTGTTTCCCGATGTCCGCTGGGAGGACGATGGCGAATTCCGGCGCGTCGAGGAAATCAAGGAGAAGGCGTTCGCCAGGCGCGTCTACGAACGCGCCCTGCCCGGCAAGGAGGTGCTGGCCGAGCGCCTGCACGAGCTGGGCCGGGAGTTCGCCGCCGCCAAATCGCTGCTGTTGCACTACGATCGGGTGCATCGTTTCCTGGACGACAAGCTCGATGATCTCGCCGAACGCGCCGGCGTCGACGCGGTGGCGACGCTGCGGCACTGGCTACGGACGGAATTGGAGGCCGCGCCCGACGAGGCGGCGCGCGCCGAGGCATTGCTGGCCCAGGAGAGCGTCATGCGCATCATGTCCGCGACCGTGACGGTGCGGCCGTCCGGTCACGAGTTTTTCGTGGAAGGCAACGACACCATTCTGGAAGCGGCCCTGCGCGCCGGCATTCCACTCAATTACGGATGCAGCAACGGCAATTGCGGCGAGTGCCGGGCGCGGCTGTTGTCCGGGCAGGTCAGCAAGTCGCATCCGCACGATTACGTGCTCAAGGAATCGGAAAAGGCCGACGGCGTCATCCTGATGTGTTCGTACACCGCGGTTTCCGACGTGGTCGTGGAAGCCGGCGTCGCCGGCGCCGAGGATATCCCGGTCCAGCGCGTCCAGACCCGCGTCAAGGCGGTCGAACGGCTCAACGAGCACATGGTCGCCCTGCGTCTGACCACGCCGCGCAGCAGGCGCCTGCGTTTCCTTGCCGGCCAGCATGTCACCGCTTCCATCGGCGGCGACGCCGGCGAATATCACGTCGCCAGTTGCCCTTGCGACGATCGTCAGCTCACCCTGCACGTCCGCCGCGACAACCGGCCGTTCGCGCGCCGGGTGTTCGAGGATCTGCGCAAGGAGGACACGGTCGACATCGAAGGGCCGGGCGGCCGCTTCGTGTTCAGCCTGGAATCGCGGCGCAGCCCGGTATTCATCGCCTGGGAAGACGGTTTCGCGCCGATCAAGAGCCTGATCGAGCATGCCATGTCACTGGAAATCAGCGAGGCCATGCACCTGTACTGGATCGCCGCGGCGGTCGATGCCGGCGGCGCCGACCATTACCGCGACAATCTCTGCCGGTCCTGGGCGGATGCCTACGACAATTTTTTCTACACGCCGCTGTCCGCCGACGACGGCCTGGCCACGCTGGTCGAGCGCGTGCTCGCCGCCCATGCCAACCTGAGCCGCGTCGATCTGTACGTCGCCGCGCCGCGCCCCCTGCTCGACGCCATCCGCGAGGCCGCGCTGGCGCGTGGCCTGGCCTTGCGGGGCTGGCATGGCGAAGTGATCGAACCATTTCCCGGAGCGCCCGCTACGGGTTGATTGTGCGCCGCAATAGGCGTTCAATACCCGCGTCCGATCGGCAATGCGCGCGCCGGCCGGGCCGCCCGGCGGAAGTCGTTCCGCGCGTGTCAGTTTCGTGTCAGATGGGTGTGTGAGGATGCGGACATGAACCAAGGCAAACCCGGCCAACGCCCTTTTTTCCTGAACTTGCTGGCGATCCGCCTGCCGATCGGCGGCGTCGTCTCCATCCTGCACCGCGCCAGCGGCGCGCTGCTGGCGCTGGCGGTGCCGGCGCTGCTCTACATCCTGGCCTGTTCGCTGCGCTCCGCCGAGGATTTCCGGCGCCTGTCCGAAACCCTGGCCGGCCCGATCGGCATGCTGGCGACCACCATCACGCTGTGGGCGTTGCTGCACCATCTGCTCGCCGGCATCCGCCATCTCGGTTTCGATTTCGGCCTCGGCGAAACGCGCGAACGCGCCCGTCTGACCGCCTGGCTGACCCTGTCCGGCGCGCTCCTCCTGACCGCGCTCGTTTTCGTCGGGAGACTGTGGTGAGACGGGTGGGGGGCGCCCGACGCGGTCTCGACATGTGGCTGGTGCAACGCGCCAGCGCGCTCTACATGCTGCTGTTCCTGCCGGTCTTTCTGGCGCGCGCATGGCTGGCCGGGCCGCTCGACTACCTGGTCTGGCGCGGCCTGTTCGAGCCGGTGGCGGTCAAGGTGGCGGTGTTGTTGTTCGTCGCCGCGCTGCTGGCGCACGCCTGGATCGGCCTGCGCGAGATCCTGATCGACTATCTGCACGCGCTGGTGCCGCGCCTGGCACTGTATTTCCTGTTCGCCACGCTGTACCTGGGCTGCCTGGCCTGGAGCGTGGATATCCTGTGGGGAGTGAGGCCGTGAGGGCAATGAAGTCATGACCAAGCCGGGCATTCCCAGACGTACCTTCGACGCGGTCATTGTCGGCGGCGGCGGCGCCGGTCTGCGCGCGGCGTTGCAACTGGCCCAGGCCAATCTCAAGGTGGCGGTGCTGTCCAAGGTGTTCCCGACCCGCTCGCACACGGTTTCCGCGCAGGGCGGCATCACCGCCGCGCTGGCCAACGTGTCCGAGGACAACTGGCACTGGCACATGTACGACACGGTCAAGGGCTCCGACTACCTGGGCGACCAGGACGCGATCGAGTTCATGTGCCGCAACGCGCCGAGCGCGGTCTACGAGCTGGAGCACATGGGGCTGCCGTTCTCGCGCCTGGACAACGGCAAGATCTACCAGCGGCCGTTCGGCGGCCAGTCCAAGAACTACGGCGGCGATCAGGCGATCCGCACCTGCGCCGCCGCCGACCGCACCGGCCACGCGTTGCTGCACACCTTGTACCAGCGCAACATCGCCGCCCGCACGCAGTTCTTCGATGAGTTCTTCGCGCTCGACCTGATCCGCGACGACGACGGCTACGTGCTTGGCGTCACCGCCCTGGAAATCGAGACCGGCGAGGCCTGGCTGTTCGAGGCGCGCGCGACCCTGCTGGCCACCGGCGGCGCCTGCCGCATCTTCCGGCATTCGACCAACGCCCACATCAACACCGGTGACGGCCTCGGCATGGTGTTGCGCGCCGGTCTGCCGCTGGAAGACATGGAGTTCTGGCAGTTCCACCCAACCGGCATTCCCGAGGTGGGCAGCCTGATCACCGAAGGCGTGCGCGGGGAGGGCGGCTATCTGGTCAACAAGGATGGCGAGGCGTTCATGCCGCGCTACGCGCCCAACGCCAAGGATCTCGCCTCGCGCGACGTGGTGGCGCGCGCCATCGCCCAGGAAATCCGCGCCGGGCGCGGCTGCGGGCCGCATGGCGATTACGTGCACCTGAAGATCGAGCATCTGGGCGCCGACAAGATCAAGGCGCGCCTGCCCGGCATTCGCGAGCTGTCCATGCAGTTCGCCGGAGTCGATCCGATCGATGCGCCGATTCCGGTGACACCGACCGCGCATTACATGATGGGCGGCATTCCCACCAACCTGCACGGCCAGGTCGTGGCGCCGGTGCGTTATGGCCCCGAGGAGCCGACCCCGGGCCTGTACGCGGTCGGTGAGTGCGCCTGCGTGTCGGTGCATGGCGCCAACCGGCTTGGCGGCAACTCGCTGCTCGATCTGGTGGTGTTCGGTCGCGCCGCCGGCCAGCACATGATCGAGTACCTGCGCGACAACCCATTTCCGCGTCCGCTGCCGAGCACGCCGCTGGAACGCTCGCTGGCGCGACTGGCGCGCTGGGATCGGGGCGAAGGCTCGGAAACCGTGGCCGGGCTGCGCGCCGAAATGCAGCAGGTCATGCAGGCCCATTGCGGCGTCTACCGGACCGAAGCGTTGTTGCGCGAGGGTTTGACGCTGCTGGACGGGATCGAGGCGCGCCTGCCCGCCGCCGCCCTGAGTGATCGCAGCCGCATGTTCAACACCGCCCGGCTGGAAGCGTTGGAGCTGGAAAACCTGCTGCCGATCGCGCGCGCCACCCTGGTTTCCGCGCTGGCGCGCACCGAAAGCCGCGGCGCCCACACCCGGGAAGACCATCCCGATCGCGACGACGACCGCTGGTTGCGTCATACCCTGTATTTCCTGGAACACGCGGACGGCCGCGATCAGCTCGACTACAAACCGGTACGCCTGAAACCGCTGACGGTGGAGCCGTTCCAGCCCCGGGCGCGCACCTACTGAGGCCAGCCATGCGCTTTCGAATCCATCGTTACGACCCGGAGAGCGGCGCCGCGCCCAGCCTGCGGGACTACGAACTCGACTTCGACCCGAAAGGCCGCAAGGTGCTGGACGCGCTGATCGCGATCAAGGACACGCTCGACGAAAGCCTGGCGTTCCGGCGTTCCTGTCGCGAAGGCGTGTGCGGTTCCGATGGCGTCAACGTCAACGGCCGCAACGTGCTTGCCTGCGTGACGCCGCTGGAAGGACTGAAGGAGCCCATCGTCATCCGGCCGCTGCCGCGTCTTGGCGTGGTCCGCGACCTGATCGTCGACATGGCCCAGTTCTATCAGCACTACCGCGCGGTCAAGCCCTATCTGATCAATCTCGACCCGGAGCCGGAAAGCGAGCGCCCGCAAAGCCCGGAGGAACGCGCCGAGCTGGATGGCCTGTGGG
The DNA here is from genome assembly GCA_020725265.1 of Hydrogenophilus sp. Classification (GTDB taxonomy): domain Bacteria; phylum Pseudomonadota; class Gammaproteobacteria; order Burkholderiales; family Thiobacillaceae; genus PFJX01. The sequence continues at coordinate 19,175 of DYFK01000022.1, forward strand.
AGTGCATCCTGTGCGGCTGCTGCACCACCTCATGTCCGTCGTTCTGGTGGAATCCGGACCGCTTCCTCGGCCCCGCCGCGCTGTTGCAGGGCTATCGTTTCATCGCCGACACCCGCGACCAGGCGACCGACGAACGCCTGGATTTCCTGGAGGATCCGTACCGTCTGTTCCGCTGTCACGGCATCATGAACTGCGTGGAGGTCTGTCCGAAAGGCTTGAACCCCACCGCCGCCATCGGCAAAATCAAGTCGCTCCTGGTGAAACGGGCGTTGTAGTCGCGGTGCTGGCCGATCCGCTCCATCCCAACCGACTGCGCTGGCTGTGCCGGCGCGGCATGCTGGAACTGGATGCCTGGCTGACCCGTTATCTCGAAATGGGTTTGCCCGCGCAACCCGCCGAGCGACAAGCCGACTTCGCCCGACTGCTGGAACGGGACGACATGGACCTGTTCGACTGGCTCACCGGAGAGCGCGAGCCACCCGCCGAATTCCGCGCCGTGGTGGATGCCATCAGGACAACCCGGTACAAGAGAACATGAACAACATCCCGCCCCAGAACCGCGCCCTGCTGCGCATCGGCGACCAGAACATCGAGCTGCCCACCATGTCGGGTACGCTGGGACCGGACGTGATCGACACGCGCGCGCTCGGCAACCACGGCCACTTCACCTACGACCCCGGTTTCCTGTCGACCGCCAGTTGCACGTCCAGCATCACCTACATCGACGGCGACCAGGGGCTGCTGTATTACCGCGGTTATCCGATCGAACAACTGGCCGAGCACGCCGATTTTCTCGAAGTCGCCTATCTGCTCTGGCATGGCGAACTGCCCAACGCCGACCAGAAGCGGGAGTTCGACGGGCTGGTCAGCCACCACACCATGTTGCACGATCAGATGAATCATCTGTTCTGCGGTTTCCGCCGGGATGCCCATCCGATGGCGGTGATGGTGGCGATGATCGGCGCGATGGCGGCGTTCTATCCGGAAAGCGGCGACGTCGGCGACCCCCACCAGCGCGAGATTTCCATGTTCCGGCTGCTCGCCAAGGTGCCGACGGCGGCGGCCTGGAGCTACAAGTACAACAAGGGCGAGCCGTTCATGTACCCGCAGAACCGCATGAGTTACGCGGAAAATTTCCTGTACATGCTGCACGCCAATCCGTGCGAGAGCTATCAGCCGAGTCCGACCCTGGTGCGCGCGCTCGATCGCATCTTCATCCTGCACGCCGACCACGAGCAGAACGCCTCGACCTCGACCGTGCGGCTGGCCGGTTCCAGCTACGCCAATCCGTTCGCCTGCATCGCCGCCGGCATCGCCTGCCTGTGGGGGCCGCTGCACGGTGGCGCCAACGAGGCGGTGCTGAGGATGCTGGAGGAAATCGGCGACGTGAACCGGATCGGCGAGATCATCCAGCGCGCCAAGGACAAGACCAATCCGTTCCGGCTGATGGGCTTCGGCCACCGCGTCTACAAGAACATGGACCCGCGCGCGGCGATCATGCGCCAGACCTGCCACGAGGTCCTCGACGAACTCGGCCTGCATGACGACCCGCTGTTCCGCATCGCGCTCAAGCTGGAACAGATCGCGCTGGAGGATGATTACTTCATCGACAAGAAGCTGTATCCCAACGTCGATTTCTATTCCGGCATCGTGCTGCGCGCGCTCGGCATCCCCACCTCGATGTTCACCGCCATCTTCGCGCTGGCGCGCACCGCCGGCTGGATCGCGCAGTGGAGCGAGATGGTGTCGACGCCCGGCCACAAGATCGCGCGGCCGCGCCAGCTCTATACCGGTCCCGGTCGGCGCGACTTCGTGCCGATCGACCGGCGCGGCTGAGCCCGCGGAGCCGGTTTGGCGGCGACATGGACAGACGACGCGATCCCCCACCGGTCACGGCACTGTTTTCCGGCAGCGCCGATTATCTGGCCGCGCTGGAGGCCGAGCGTCCAGAGCGGATTCCAGCGCCACCCCCGGTCCGGTTCGCCAGCCGGACCGCGCTCGACGTTTCCGACCTGCCGCTGCTCAAGTGCGAAGCCAGCCAGGTCGGCGTGTTGCAGCTCATCAATGCCTACCGTTTCCATGGTTTCCGGGTCGCGGATCTGGATCCGCTCAAGCGTCTGCTTCCCGATGGCGTGCCGGAGCTTGATCCCGCCAATCACGGCCTGACCTCCGCCGATCTCGAACAGGAATTCGATACCGGCTCCCTGGCCGGTCCGGGGCGCGACACGTTGCGCAACATCCTAGCCCGGCTGCGTGGCGCCTATTGCGGCACGCTTTCCGCCGAATACATGCATCTGACCGATACCCGGCAGAAACGCTGGTTGCAACATCGCGTGGAAGGCGACGCCGACGTCGCCGAGATCGACGAGGACATGCGGCGCTGGTTGTTGCGCCAGCTGACCGCGGCGGAAACCCTGGAAAAGACGTTGCATACCCGCTTCGTCGGTCAGAAGCGGTTTTCCCTGGAAGGCGCGGAGTCGCTGATTCCGCTGCTCAACGATCTGATCGAACAGGCCGCGCGCCGGGACATCCAGGAGATTGGCCTGGGCATGGCCCATCGCGGCCGCCTGAACGTACTGCACAACGTGCTCGGCCGCTCCGTGATCGAATTGTTCGAGCACGCCCATCATGCCGAACTGGATGAGCGTCGGACCGGTGACGTCAAGTATCACCAGGGTTTCGCCGCCGACCTGATGACGCCGGGTGGCGCCATCCGCGTGGCGCTGGCGTTCAATCCGTCGCATCTGGAAATCGTCAATCCCGTGGTCGAAGGCTGGGTACGCGCCCAGCAGCAGCGGCGCGGTGACCGCGAGGGCGGTCTGGTGATGCCGATCCTGATTCACGGCGATGCTGCCTTCGCCGGCCAGGGCGTGGTCATGGAAACCCTGAACATGGCCGCGACGCGCGGATTCCGGACCGGTGGCACGATCCACATCGTGATCAACAACCAGATCGGCTTCACCACCTCGGACCCTCGCGACAGTCGCTCCAGCCTGTATGCCACCGACGTCATGAAAATGGTGGAAGCGCCGGTCCTGCACGTCAACGGCGACGATCCCGAAGCGGTGATCCGCGCGGCCCGCATCGCCATCGATTACCGGATGTTCTGGAAGCGCGACATTGCCATCGACCTGGTCTGTTATCGCCGTCTCGGCCATAACGAGCAGGATGAACCGATGGCGACGCAGCCGCTGATGTACCGGCGCATCCACGCGCTGCCGAGTACCCGTCATCTGTACGCCACGCGCCTGATCCAGGCCGGCGTGCTCGATGACGACGAAGCGGAAACCCTGGTGCAGGTCTATCGCGCGAGCCTGGACGCGCCAGCCAGCCACCAGGCCAGCGCCAAAAGCCCATACGCGGCGGACTGGCGCCCTTATCGCGACAGCCACTGGCGGGCGCCGGCGGAGACCGCCGTGCCTCTCGACCGCCTGCAAGCCCTGGCGCGCCGGCTGGTCGAACTGCCCGCCGGTTTCACGCCGCATCCGCGCGTGCGCAAGATCATCGAGGACCGCCAGCGCATGGGGGAGGGCGCGCAGCCGCTCGACTGGGGCATGGCCGAAAGCCTGGCCTACGCCAGCCTGCTGGTCGAGGACATTCCGGTGCGCCTGACCGGCCAGGATTCCGGACGGGGCACCTTTTTTCACCGGCACGCGGTATTGCATGATCAGAACCGGGAACGCTGGGACGATGGTGTCCACATTCCGCTTCAGAATCTGATTCCCGGCCAGGCCAATTTCCTGGTTGTCGATTCCCTGTTATCGGAAGAAGCGGTACTTGGATTCGAATATGGCTATGCCGGAGCCGCGCCCGAGCAACTGGTGATCTGGGAAGCCCAGTTCGGGGATTTCGTCAATGGCGCCCAGGTGGTCATCGATCAATTCATCGCCGCGGCGGAAACCAAATGGGGCCGCCTGAATGGCCTGGTCCTGTTTCTGCCGCACGGTTACGAAGGGCAGGGGCCGGAACATTCATCCGGACGGATCGAACGATTCCTGCAACTGGCCGCGCACGACAATATCCAGATCACGCAACCCAGCACGCCAGCCCAGATATTCCATTTATTGAGGCGTCAGGTGGTTCGTCCATATCGAAAACCATTGATCGTGTTCACGCCGAAAAGCCTGTTGCGTCATCCGGCCGCGGTTTCTCCGATCGAGGATCTCGCCACCGGCGCGTTTCTACCCGTAGTCGAGGACGCAATCGGGGATGACCCCGAAGCCATTACCCGACTGGTATTCTGCAGTGGCCGGATTTATTTCGATCTCGTCCGCGCGCGCGCCGAGCATTCCCTGGATCGAATCGCTCTGATCCGTGTCGAGCAACTTTATCCGGTCGCCGACGAGGAATTGCGCGCGGTATTCCGGAAATATCCGGCGGCCGAGGATATCGTTTGGGCTCAGGACGAACCGCGCAATCAGGGCGCCTGGCGGTTCATGGCGCATCATTTGCGAAGTCTCGGCCGTGGCATGGCGCGATATGCCGGCCGCCCTGAATCCTCGTCGCCCGCGACTGGCATGGCCACGGTTCATAAGCAGCAACTCGACGCGCTCATCGCCAGCGCCATGTTCTGAGCCGATCCGGACCGATGCCCATGAAAAAAGCCCCGGTTACGGGGCTTTTTCAAGAGCGGAAAAAATGGATTTCAGGCGATGCGGAAATCCTCGACGCTCTTTCCCTGACCTTCGAGTTCCAGCACCCAGCCCGGCCGGCGTCCGCGGCCACTCCAGGTCTTGCCACTGGCCGGATCACGATATTTCGCGTTGCCGGTGCTTTTGGGCCGTGCCTTGCCCGCGCGGCCAGTCACGCCGAGATCCTCGACGGTAATTCCGAATTGCGCCATCAATCGCTTGATTTCGGCGATGGCTCCGGACATTTCCTGTCTGCGGGCCTCCTCGGCCTGGCGCTTGAGTTCCTCGATCTGGGAAAGAATCTGTTGGTAGGAAGACATTGCGTTCTCCAATGGGTCAGTAGGATGGAATAAGAATATGAATAAGCCGGTTGCCGACCGTGCATCGATTGCCTCGGCATCATAGGCAATTGCATGGGGAATTGGCAACCCGCGATTCAATCATTCCACCGAAACGCGATCCAATACGCGCTCCTCGGTAATTTCCGGTTCCAAAAAGCCGTGGATCGACTCAGTAATTCGCTGATTTCAACAAGACCATTACCGCGCCGGCGCCACCATCAACCGGCCGGGCTTGCACGAATGCGAGAATTTCTTCTCGTCGCGTCAGCCAATGACGGACATGGTATTTCAATACCGGTTCCCGATTCGGCGAACCCAGACCCTTGCCATGGACGATGCGCGCGCAACGCACACCGCGCCTCTTGCATTCGTGAAGAAATTCCGCGAGTTCCTGTTTAGCCTGAATCCGCGTCAACCCGTGAAGATCCAGTTCGGCCTGCGCGATCCAATCACCACGTCGCAGCCGTCTCAATGTTTGCCGCGACAATCCCGGCCGGACAAAGGCGAGTTCGTCGGCGCCGCCGATTTCCTCGTCCCAGCGGATTGGGTCATGCAGGGATTCGAGGATGGCCTGTCGTTCGTCCCGCAGGCGGCTCAGTGGAACCGGCGGGATTCTGGGTGGAGGAGGGAGGATGCGGCCATGTGGCGTGATCGGTTTGACATCCTGGGTGGCGGCGCGGAACAGCGCGCGATCCTCCGCCTCGACGGGGGCCATTCCAGAATTGCCGGATGGCGTCCCGCCCTTGCTCATGACACGGCCGATCTCAGGCCAGATTATCGAGAAAGCGCTCGGCGTCCAGCGCGGCCATGCAGCCGGTCCCGGCACTGGTGATGGCCTGCCGGTAGATGTGGTCCTGGACATCGCCAGCCGCGAACACGCCAGGCACGCTGGTCTGCGTGGCGTTGCCCTGATGGCCGCCCTGGGTGATCAGATAGCCACGCTCGTCCATGTCGAGCTGGCCCTTGAAAATGTCGGTATTGGGCTTGTGACCGATAGCGATGAACACGCCCATCAGCGGGATTTCCTTGGTCGCGCCATCCCCGACATTCTTCAGGCGGATCCCGGTTACGCCGCTTTTGTCGCCCAGAACTTCGTCAAGAACACTATTCAATTCAAGCGTTATCTTGCCTTCCTTCACCTTTTCCATGAGCTTTTCGACCATGATTTTCTCGGCCTTGAAGGTGTCGCGACGATGAATCAGGGTGACGTGGCTGGCAATGTTCGCGAGATACAGGGCTTCCTCGACGGCGGTGTTGCCGCCACCGATGACCGCCACGGACTGCCCCTTGTAGAAGAAGCCGTCGCAGGTCGCGCAACCGGATACCCCCTTGCCCATGAACGCCTGTTCGGAAGGCAGGCCGAGGTACATCGCCGAGGCGCCCGTGGCGATGATGAGCGCGTCGCAGGTGTGGACACCGGCATCGCCCGTCAGTGTGAACGGACGGTTCTGGAGGTCGACGGTATGAATGTGGTCGAACACGATCTCGGTATTGAAGCGCTCCGCGTGAGCCTGAAACCGCTGCATCAAATCCGGACCCATGACGCCGTTCACGTCAGCCGGCCAATTGTCGACCTCGGTGGTGGTCATCAGTTGCCCCCCTTGCTGCATACCCGTGATCAGCACCGGTTTCAGGTTGGCGCGGGCGGCATACACAGCGGCCGTATAGCCGGCTGGCCCGGAACCCAGAATGAGAAGGCTGGAATGCTTGGCGTTCATTTTTTCTCCGAATCGCTTGTGGTGGTTGAAATCAAACAGATGGACAAATGGGGGAAGGGGTTGCGAGTTGCAAGGCCGGATGGCGGTGGATTCTATCAGCGAGGCATGGCGAATATTATTTAACATAATATCTATTGAATATTTTATGGGTATACTCATGCCTCATGCCATGGAGGCTTTCGGGACCATCCTTTATAGTGCGCGCCATGTTGAGCAAGTCGTCATCCCGGCGTTGCGCCGTATCCAAATCCGCGCGTAAACCTCTTGCCCCAAAGGTCGCCCGCTTGCTTCGCGAGGCCTGGTGGCTGTCGGCGGTCGGCTTGGCGTTGTACCTGGGCATGCTGCTGCTCACATACAGCATCGAGGACCCGGGCTGGTCTCGCACCGGGGGTGGGATGCCGGTCGCGAACGCGGGCGGCGCCTTTGGCGCATGGCTTGCCGATCTGATGCTGTATCTGTTCGGCGCGTCGGCATGGTTATGGGTTCTGCTGGCGCTCTACCTGGTCTGGTGGGGCTACCGCCGGATCGGCGATCCGGAGAACGAACACCGCCATGGCTTTGGCATCGCCCTGATCGGTTTTCTGATGATCCTGCTGACCAGCAGTTCGCTGGAGGCGACGCGTTTTCAAGCATTGCCGATGCAATTGCCGCTGGCGCCAGGTGGCGCTCTGGGCATGAGTCTGTCGGGGATCGTCACCCGGGTGTTCGGTTTCGATGGCGGTACGGTATTGCTGATCCTGGTATGGGGCGCGGGCTTCAGTTTGTTCACCGGCGTCTCCTGGATCGCATTGGCCGAGGCGGTCGGCGGAGCCATCGAAGGCGGGATCCGGTTGCTCTGGTCGAAGGCCCAGGCCTGGCGCGATCGCAAGGCTGGCGAGGAAGCGATCAGCGAGCGGGAGGCCGTGGTCAACCAGGAGCGCAAGCGAATCCGGAAGGAGCCGCCGGTGCGAATCGAGACCCAGCTGCCGGTCATCGAGAAATCGGAGCGCGTGCTCGAGGAGCGTCAGGATTCGCTGTTCCGGGATATGCCCGACAGCCAGCGACCACCCCTGCGCCTGCTCGATGAGCCGGCCGGAGCCGCGGCCGAGATCGATCAGGCCGGGCTGGAGGCGACTTCCCGTCTGATCGAGCGCAAGTTGCGTGAATTCGGGGTCGAAGTCACCGTGCTCGCCGCCTACCCGGGCCCCGTCATCACCCGTTACGAGGTTGAGCCGGCATCTGGAGTCAAGGGCAGCCAGATCACCAATCTGGCCAAGGATCTGGCGCGCGCGCTGTCGTTGGTCAGCATCCGCGTGGTTGAAACCATTCCGGGCAAGACCTGCATGGGCCTGGAATTGCCGAATACCCAGAGACAGGTCGTGCGTCTGTCGGAAATCCTGTCCGCCAAGGTCTACAACGACAATCCATCGCCACTGACACTGGCGATGGGCAAGGACATCAGTGGCAATCCGGTGGTGGCCGATCTGGCCAAGATGCCGCATGTGCTGGTGGCCGGCGCCACCGGATCGGGCAAGTCGGTGGCGATCAACGCGATGATCCTGTCCCTGCTCTACAAATCGACGCCGCAGGACGTTCGCTTGATCATGGTCGACCCGAAGATGCTGGAACTGTCCAGCTACGAGGGCATCCCGCACCTGTTGGCGCCGGTGGTCACCGACATGAAGCTGGCCGCGTCCGCGCTGAACTGGTGCGTCGGCGAGATGGAAAAACGCTATCGGCTGATGTCCGCGGTCGGCGTGCGCAACATCGCCGGTTTCAACAACAAGGTGCGCGAAGCGGAAAAGACCGGACAGCCGTTGACCAATCCGTTCTCGATCACCCCGGAAAATCCGGAACGACTGACCCCCCTGCCCTTCATCGTCGTCCTGATCGACGAGCTCGCCGACCTGATGATGGTCGCCGGCAAGAAGGTCGAGGAACTCATCGCACGTCTCGCGCAAAAGGCGCGCGCGGCGGGCATCCATCTGGTGCTGGCTACCCAACGGCCTTCGGTCGACGTCATCACCGGTCTGATCAAGGCCAACATTCCCACCCGGGTTTCGTTCCAGGTCACCAGCCGCATCGATTCGCGCACCATTCTGGACCAGCAGGGCGCCGAGTCCCTGCTCGGCCAGGGCGACATGCTTTATCTACCGCCCGGCCATGGCGTGCCGACCCGATTGCACGGCGCCTTCGTGTCCGATGACGAAGTCCACCGGGTTTGCGCCTGGCTGAAGGAACTCGGGCCGCCGCAATACGACGAAAGCATTCTGGAATCTCCCGAGGAAGCCGAGGAAGGCGAAGCCGGCGACCGGAGCGCGGAAGCCGATCCGCTCTACGATGAAGCGGTGGCTTACGTGCTCAAGAGCCGCCGGGCCTCGATCTCCTCGGTGCAACGGCAATTGCGGATCGGCTACAACCGCGCGGCCCGACTCATCGAGGCGATGGAAACCGCCGGACTGGTGTCCTCCATGCAAACCAACGGCAACCGAGAAGTGATCGCACCCCGACATGAATAGACTCATCCCGACCCTGATCCTGTGCGCCAGCCTGTTTTCCGCGAACGCGCAAGCCGATGCCCTCGCTCGCCTGGAGGCATTCGTCGATGGCACCAAGGGCCTCAAGGCCAAATTCAGCCAGACCGTGTTCGACCGCAACGGCCGCAAGACCCAGGAAGCCAGTGGCGACCTGTTCTTCTCCCGTCCGGGCAAGTTCCGCTGGGTTTATCAAAAACCCTATGCCCAGCTCATCGTTGGCGACGGCAGCAAACTGTGGGTGTACGACGAGGATCTGGCGCAAGTCACCGTGCGCGCGCTCGACCAGGCCATCGGCGAAAGCCCGGCGGCGCTGCTGGCCGGCAACAACGACATCCGGAAATATTTCAACCTGAAACCGTCGGCGCCGCGCGACGGCCTGGAATGGCTGGAGGCCACGCCGAAAAGCCGGGAAGGCAGCTTCGAGACGGTATTCATGGGCTTCAAGGGCGACGATCTACTGGCCATGGAGCTCAAGGACAACTTCGGCCAGACCACGTTATTGCGTTTCTCCGGGCTGGTCCGCAACCCGGCGTTGGGCGCCAGCCTGTTCCGCTTCTCGCCGCCCAAGGGCGCGGATGTCATCGGCGAACGCTGACCCGGACACGGCCGACCTGTTTGGCAACGCGCCAAGCGCCCTCCGGCCGGGCATGCCGGCTTCCGGGCCGGCGGCGGAAAACGCGGCGCCGTTGGCCGAACGGCTGCGCCCGGCCGAACTCGATCAGGTCATCGGCCAGCGCCACCTGCTCGGTCCCGGCCGGCCGTTGCGGCTGGCGTTCGAATCCGGACAGCCGCACTCCATGATCCTGTGGGGACCACCCGGCGTCGGCAAGACCACGCTGGCGCGCCTGATGGCCCGCCATTTCGATGCCGATTTCATCCAGATTTCGGCGGTGCTCGCGGGGGTCAAGGAAATCCGCGAAGCAGTCGAACGCGCCCGGGTCAATCGCGGCAACGGCCGGCGCACGCTGCTGTTCGTCGATGAAGTCCATCGTTTCAACAAGGCGCAGCAGGATGCCTTCCTGCCGCATGTCGAATCCGGTCTGGTCACGTTCATCGGCGCCACCACGGAAAACCCCTCGTTCGAGGTGGTCGGCGCCCTGCTCTCGCGCGCCCAGGTGTATGTGCTGCGATCCCTCGACGAACATGAGCTGTCGGCCCTGTTGACCAGGGCGGTCGACGCCGCGCGCACGGAGATCGGAATCGACGACGAGGCGCGCGCCATGCTGCTCGGTTATGCCGACGGTGATGCCAGGCGTCTGCTGAATCTGTTCGAGCAATCCCTGACCGCCGCGCGCGCGGCCGGTCATCCGAGCATCGACGCGGCTTTCCTGGGCGAAGCGCTGGCGCCTTCGCTACGCCGTTTCGACAAGGGCGGCGATGCCTTCTACGACCAGATCTCCGCGCTGCACAAGGCCGTGCGCGGCTCCAGCCCGGACGCCGCGCTGTATTGGTTCACGCGCATGCTCGACGGCGGCGCCGATCCGCTCTATCTGGGGCGGCGATTGCTGCGCATGGCCAGCGAGGACATCGGTCTGGCCGACCCGCGCGCGCTCGGCCAGACCCTGGACGCGGTGGCCTGTTATGAACGGCTGGGCAGCCCGGAAGGCGAACTGGCGCTGGCCCAGGCCGTTCTCTACCTGGCAGCGGCGCCCAAGAGCAATGCCGCCTACCTGGCCTACAAGGCCGCGCGTCAATTCGTCGGCGAGGATGGCTCGCGCCCGGTGCCCATGCATCTGCGCAACGCGCCGACCCGGCTGATGAAAACGCTCGGCCATGGCCGAGCCTATCGATACGCGCATGACGAGCCCGAGGCGTACGCCGCCGGCGAACGCTATTTCCCGGACGAACTCGATCCCCCGCCCCATTTCTACCGACCAACCCGCCATGGCCTGGAAGACCGGATCGCGGAGCGGCTCGACCACCTCGCCAGCCTGGATCGGACCGCGCGCGGCGACGATTGACCCCCGATGGCGGCAAACCACCCAAGGGAGTTACGGAAAACAAGGTGTCCTGTTAGAATTGAAAAGCTTTGCGCCTGGCATTCCGCCGGGCCGGCTTAATCCACACATCCGCACCCGTTAAGGTGCTCCGCGCGGACTCGCGGGGTTCTGAGCGGATGGAGGCACAACCTTAACCCAGGAGTCGTATATGTCCGTGACCATGCGTCAAATGCTCGAAGCCGGTGTCCATTTCGGCCACCAGACCCGTTACTGGAACCCGAAGATGGCCCCCTTCATCTTCGGCCACCGCAACAAGATTCACATCATCAATCTGGAAAAATCCCTGCCGATGTTCAACGACGCCGCCAATTTCGCGCGTCGCCTGGCTTCCAACAAGGGATCCATCCTGTTCGTCGGCACCAAGCGCCAGGCCCGCGACATCATGGCCGAGGAAGCCTCCCGCTGTGGCATGCCGTACATTTCCCATCGCTGGCTGGGCGGCATGCTGACCAACTTCAAGACCGTCAAGCAGTCGGTCAAGCGCATGAAGGACATCGAAGCGCAACTGGCCGAAACTGGCGCGCTGTCCAAGAAGGAAGTCCTGCGCGTGCAGCGCGAGTACGACAAGCTGGTCCAGAGCCTCGGTGGCATCAAGGACATGGAGCGCCTGCCCGACGCCCTGTTCGTGGTCGACGTCGGCTACCAGAAGATCGCCATCACCGAGGCCAACAAGCTCGGCATCCCGGTGATCGGCGTGGTCGATACCAACAACACGCCCAACGGCATCGATTACGTCGTGCCCGGCAACGACGATTCCAGCCGCGCCATCCGCTTGTACGCGCGCGGTCTGGCCGACGCGGTGCTCGAGGGCCGGACGATGGTGATCGAGGAAATGGTTTCCGCCAGCCAGGACGAATACGTCGAAGTGGAAGAAGCCGGCGAAGCCGGCGCGGCCTGACGGCAGCGGGGGCGAATCCGGTGGTCATCCGGCCGGCCCCCCAGGGATTGCAGGACGCCCCGCCTCCCCGGGGCGTTTTTTTGATTTGATACTGAATTCAGGAGATTGGAAATGGCGGAAATCACCGCATCCATGGTCAAGGAACTGCGCGAGCGCACCGATGCCCCCATGATGGACTGCAAGAAAGCGCTGACCGAAGCCGCCGGAGACATGCAGAAGGCCGAGGAAATCCTGCGCGTGCGCTTTGGCAACAAGGCCGCCAAGAGCGCCGGCCGCGTCGCCGCCGAGGGCGTCGTCGCCATCAATATCGCTGCCGATGGCAAGACCGCCGCCATGGTGGAAGTCAACTGCGAAACCGACTTCGTCGCGAAGAATGACGATTTCCTGGCGCTCACCAAGGCGCTCGCCGAAATGGTGCTGAACCAGAACCCCGCCGACGTTGCCGCGTTGTCCGCCCTGCCCTACAACGGCAAGAGCGTGGAAGAAGCGCGCACCGAGCTGGTCGGCAAGATCGGCGAGAACATGTCGATCCGTCGCTTCACCCGGATGAGCGCCACCGGCAAATTCGCCAGCTACATCCATGGCGGCAAGATTGGCGTGCTGGTCGACGTCACCGGCGACGAAGCCGTCGCCAAGGACATCGCCATGCACATCGCCGCATCCAAGCCGAAATCGCTGGATGCTTCCGGCGTTTCCCAGGATCTGATCGATACCGAGCGCCGCGTCGCCATCGAGAAGGCCAAGGAAGCCGGCAAGCCGGAAGCCATGATCGAGAAGATCGCGGAAGGCACGGTGCAGAAGTTCCTGAAGGAAGTCACGCTGCTGTCGCAACCTTTCGTCAAGGATGACAAGCAGACCGTGGAGCAGGTGCTGAAATCGAAGAGTTCCCAGTGCCACGGCTTCGCCATGTACATCGTCGGCGAAGGCATCGAGAAGAAAGTGACCGACTTCGCCGCCGAAGTCGCCGCCGCGGCCAAGATCTGAAACCGGGATATGCGCCATGGCCGCCGTCACCCGGATACTCCTGAAACTGTCCGGCGAAGCCCTGATGGGGCCCGATGCCTTCGGTTACCACGCCGGCACCATGGCCGGCATTGTCGACCAGATCAAGGAAGTGGTGGCAATGGGCACGGAGATGGGGATCGTCGTCGGTGGCGGTAACCTGTTCCGGGGCGCCACTGGCGCGCTCTCCGGCATGGACCGCGCCACCGCCGACGGCATGGGCATGCTCGCCACCGTCATGAACGCGCTGGCGCTGAAGGATGCCCTGATGGCGGCGGGCGTGCCCGCGCGCGTACAGACGGCGGTGACCATTGCCCATGTTGGCGAGCCGTTCGAGCGTGACAGCGCCATCCGTCATCTCGAAGCTGGACGCGTGGTCATCTTCGGAGGCGGCACCGGCAATCCCTTTTTCACCACGGATACCGCCGCCGCGCTGCGTGGCGCCGAGATCGGGGCCGACCTGATGCTCAAGGCGACCAAGGTGGATGGCGTCTACAGTGCCGACCCGAAAAAGGATCCGGCCGCGACCCGTTACGAGAAACTGACTTTCGACGAGGCCATCGCCAGGAATCTGGGCGTCCTCGATACCGCTGCCTTTGCCTTGTGTCGCGAGCAGAAGCTGCCGCTCGCGGTGTTCAGCATCTTCAAACCCGGCGCGCTCGCGCGCGTGGTCATGGGCGAACCGGAAGGCACGCGCGTGGTGCCCTGAACACCCTTCCCAGGAGACAGACATGATCAATGACATCAAGAAATCGGCCGAAGACAAGATGAAGAAATCCGTCGAGGCCCTACGCACGGATTTCGGCAAGGTTCGCACCGGCCGCGCTCATGCCGGCATCCTCGATCACGTCAAGGTTGACTACTACGGCAACCCCACGCCGATCGCCCAGGTCGCGAACATCTCCGTCATCGACGCCCACACCCTGGGCGTGCAACCCTGGGAAAAAAACATGGCCGGCAAGATCGAAAAAGCGATCCGCGACGGGGATCTCGGCCTCAATCCGGCCACCGTCGGCGAGATCGTGCGAGTGCCGATGCCTCCGCTGACCGAGGAACGACGCAAGGAATTCGTCAAGCTGGTGCGTGGCGAGGCGGAAAACGCCAAGGTCGCGGTGCGCAACATCCGTCGCGATGCCATCGCCCATCTCAAGGATCTGCTCAAGAACAAGGAGATCGGCGAGGATGACGAACGTCGCGCTCAGGATGACATCCAGAAGCTGACCGATCGATACATCGCGGAAATGGAAAAACACCTGGCCGAGAAGGAAAAGGAACTGATGGTGGTCTGATCCGGACCGCTGACGGATGGCTCGAGGCTATCATCCGACGCGCATCGCGCGAGATCGTTATCGACCAACCGCCACGAGCAACCGGCTATCCTCATGATCAAACGCTTCCTCAGTTCCACCGCCGAAATCCCCGATGCGCCTCCGATGCCACGCCATGTCGCCATCATCATGGATGGCAACGGGCGATGGGCGAAGAAACGCCTGATGCCGCGCGTTACCGGCCACGCGAAGGGCGTCGAGCGTGTCCGCGACATGGTGGAAGCCTGCATCAAGCGGGAAATCGGCTATCTGACCCTGTTCGCCTTCAGCTCCGAGAACTGGCGTCGTCCCCAGGATGAAGTCAGCCACCTGATGGAACTGTTCGTCATGGCCCTGGAGCGGGAAGTCGACAAAATGCACCGAAACGGTGTGCGCCTGCGAGTGGTGGGCGATCTCGGGCGTTTCGACGCCCGTTTGCGGGAACTGATCGAACAGGGCGAAGCCCTGACCTCGGACAACGCCCGCCTGACCCTCACCGTCTGCGCCAATTACGGCGGTCGCTGGGACATCCTGCAGGCGGTCAATGCGTGGCGGCGCGATCACCCGGACGCGAGCGAACCGGTGGACGAACCCGGCCTGGCGCCCTATCTGTCGATGCATTACGCACCCGAACCCGATCTTTTCATCCGCACTGGTGGCGAGCAGCGCATCAGCAATTTCCTGCTCTGGCAACTCGCCTACTCCGAGCTGTATTTCACCGACACCCTGTGGCCGGATTTCAACGCGGCGGCGCTCGATCGAGCGATCGTCTCCTATCAGAAACGGGAACGCCGGTTTGGTCGAACCAGCGAACAGCTCGCCGCGCCCTGAACGAAGCAACCTGCGGGCGCGCGTCGTCACTGGTGCCTTGCTGGGCACGGCCACCCTCGCCGCGATTCTGCTGTTGCCGACTTGGGCCTGGAGCCTTCCGGTGGCCTTGGCCATCGCCGCTGGCGCCTGGGAATGGAGCGCCCTGGCGCGCTTGACCGGCCCGGTCCGCTGGCTGTTTACCCTGATCATGCCGGCACTGGGCTTGGCCA
Source organism: Hydrogenophilus sp. (assembly GCA_020725265.1). Lineage (GTDB taxonomy): Bacteria > Pseudomonadota > Gammaproteobacteria > Burkholderiales > Thiobacillaceae > PFJX01. The sequence goes on from DYFK01000022.1 coordinate 34,628, forward strand.
TGTTTTTTCTGGCGACGGACTGGGGCAACGCCGCCACCACTGGCATCGCCGCCGCCTTCTGGCTGCTGCTGGCGCCGGTATGGTTGTGGCGTGGCTGGGGCATGCCCGGCGGCCTCGCCGGTGCCCTGCTCGGCGCGGTTTTGCTGGTGCCGACCGCGCACGCCGCGCTCGCCCTGCACGCGCAATCGCCCTGGCTGTTGCTGGCCGCGCTGATGGTCGCGGTGATCGCCGATACCGCCGCCTATTTCAGCGGCCGCCGGTTCGGGCGGCACAAGCTGGCGCCCCGGATCAGCCCCGGAAAAACCCGGGAAGGCGCGCTCGGCGGAGCGCTCGCGGTGCTGCTGTACGCGGCCGCCACCGGATTCCTCGGCTTTGATTGCGCGCCGGATTGCCTGTCGCGTCTGCTCATCGCCGCCCTGTTCCTGTTCATCGCCAGCGTGCTCGGCGATCTGTTCGAAAGCCACGCCAAGCGGCAGGCCGGTATCAAGGACAGCGGCAACCTGCTGCCCGGCCATGGCGGTGTGCTCGACCGCATCGACAGCCTGACCGCCGTGTTGCCCCTGGCCCTACTGTTCTTCCTCCTATGGACATGACCCCCCGCAACCTCACCATCCTGGGCGCCACCGGCACCATCGGCGTCAATACCCTGGACGTGGTCGCGCGCAATCCCGAGCGCTTCCGCGTGATCGCGTTGAGCGGACAGCACCAGATCGAGAAACTGGCCGAGCAATGCCGGCGTTTTCGGCCGCGCTACGCCGTGGTCCTCGATGCCGACAAGGCGCGTCTGCTGGCGGCCATGCTGACCGGCTCGGGAGTTGAGGTGCTGGTCGGCATGGAGGCGCTGGAGCGGATCGCCGCGCTGCCCGAGGTCGACAGCGTGATGGCCGCCATCGTCGGTGCCGCTGGTTTGCGCCCGGCCCTGGCGGCGGCGCGCGCCGGCAAGCGGGTGCTGCTGGCGAACAAGGAAACCCTGGTCATGGCCGGCCGCTTCTTCATGGAGGCGGTGCGCGATCACGGCGCCACGCTGCTGCCGATCGATTCCGAACACAACGCCGTCTACCAGTCGATGCCGGCCGGCTACGATGGCGACCTCGCCGCGCATGGCGTGCGCCGCATCCTGCTGACCGCATCCGGAGGCCCGTTCCGTGCTCGCGCCATCGAAACCCTGGCGGCGGTGACCCCGGAAGAGGCGGTCGCGCACCCCAACTGGGTCATGGGTCGCAAGATCTCGGTCGATTCCGCGACCATGATGAACAAGGGTCTGGAAGTCATCGAGGCGCGCTGGCTGTTCAACGCCCGTCCCGACCAGATCGACGTGGTCATCCACCCGCAGAGCATTATCCACAGCATGGTCGAGTATCTGGACGGCTCGGTGCTGGCCCAACTGTCCAATCCCGACATGCGCACGCCGATCGCGCACGCGCTGGCCTATCCCGACCGGGTCGAGGCCGGCGTCAACTGGCTGGATCTCGCCGCGATCGGCACCCTGACCTTCGAGACACCGGATCTGCGCCGCTTCCCCTGCCTGAGCCTGGCCTACCAGGCCCTGGCCGCCGGCGGCGCCGCCACGGCGGTGCTCAACGCGGCCAACGAGGAAGCAGTCGCCGCGTTCCTCGACCACCGCCTGTCCTACCTTGGCATCTCCGAAACCCTGGACCGGGTCATGCAACGCCTGGCCGACCTGCCGGCCACCTCGCTCGACGACCTGACCGCCGCCGATGCCGCCGCCCGCTCGATCGCGCGGGAACTGATCGGGGCGGCGCGGGCCTGACCGCCGTCACGCATGCCGGAACCGTCATGACCACCCTGCTTGCCTTTCTCGTCACACTCGCCATCCTGATCGTCATCCACGAGCTCGGCCACTATCTGGTCGCGCGCTGGGCCGGAGTCAAGGTGCTGCGTTTCTCGGTCGGCTTCGGCAAGGTCGTGGCCAGCCGTGTCGACCGGCACGGCACCGAGTGGTCGCTGTCGGCGATCCCGCTCGGCGGCTACGTCAAGATGCTCGACGAGCGCGAGGCACCGGTCGCCGAGGCCGAGCTCGGGCGCGCCTTCAACCGCCAGTCGCTGGGCGCCCGTACCGCCATCGTCGCGGCCGGACCGCTGGCCAATTTCCTGCTGGCCATCGCCTTGTTCTGGGTGTTGTTCCTGTCCGGCGTGCCGATCATCAAGCCCTTGCTGGGCACGCCGCCGGCCGGCTCACCGGCGGCGCTGGCTGGCATCCAGGCGGGTGACACCGTGCTCGCCATCAATGGCGAAGCCGTCGAGAGCTGGCAGGACGTGCACTGGCTGGTGCTCAAGCATGCCTATGACGACGACGGCCTACGCGTCGACACGCGAACCCCCACCGGCGGCGAGCGCGACCACGTCGTCCGGATCGATGAACGCGGCGAAGGTTTCGAGCAATCGCCATTGCGCGCGCTCGGCCTGGTCCGCTACCTGCCACCACTGGACGCGGTGCTCGGCGAACTGGTCGGCGATGGCGCCGCCAGTCGCGCCGGCCTCATGCCCGGAGACCGCGTGCTGGCGGTGGATGGCGAGGCCATCGAGAACTGGGAAGCCTTGGTCGAACGGATTCGCGCGGCGCCCGGACGGCCCCTGCGTTTCGAGATCGAGCGGGCTGGGCGCCCGGTCACCGCCACGGTGGTGCCGGATTCGGTCGAGATCGAGGGCGTCGGTACCGGCCGCATCGGCGCCGCGCCCCATCTGGATCCGGGCTTCCTGGCCATGATCCAGGGCGAGGCCCGCTATGGCCCGGTCGAGTCGTTCATGCGCGCGCTCCAGCGCACCTGGGATCTGTCGATCTTCAGCCTGAAGATGCTCGGCCGCATGATCGTCGGCGAAGCCTCGATCAAGAACCTGTCCGGACCGATCACCATAGCCGACTACGCCGGCCAGTCCGCGCAGACCGGCCTGGCCTCCTTCATCGCCTTCCTGGCCCTGGTCAGTCTCAGTCTGGGCGTGCTCAACCTGCTGCCGGTGCCGTTACTGGACGGAGGGCACTTGCTGTATTATTTCGCCGAATTTCTGACGGGCAGACCGGTTTCCGAGCGTATCCAGGAAATCGGCCAGAAAATCGGTATCGGCCTGCTCGGGCTGCTCATGTTCTTTGCCCTTTACAACGACCTACAACGACTCCTCGCCGGTTGACCGTCTCCATGCTCCCCTTTCGTCCCAGTCTGCTCGCCCTGGCGTTGTTCTCCGCGCATGCGCATGCGTTCGAGCCCTTTCCGATCAAGGACATCCGCGTCGAAGGCATCCAGCGCACCGAAGCCGGTACCGTGTTCAGCTACCTGCCGGTGCGGGTTGGCGAATCGCTGACCCCGGAGCGCGCGGCCGAGGCGATCAAGGCCCTGTACGCGACCGGCTTTTTCAAGGACGTTCGGCTGGAAAACAGCGAGGGCACCTTGATCGTCACGGTCGAGGAGCGGCCGGCCATCGCCAGCGTCGACTTCACCGGCATGAAGGAGTTTCCCAAGGACGAAACCAAGTCCGGCTTGCGCCAGCTCGGCCTGGCCGATGGCCGCATCCTCGACAAATCCCTGCTCGACAAGGCCGAGCAGGAACTCAAGCGCCAGTACTTCAACCGAGGAATGTACGCGGTGCAGGTCAAGGCCAGTACCACGCCGCTGGAACGCAACCGGGTGGCGGTCAATTTCGAGGTGACCGAGGGCGAGGTCGCCAAGATCCGCTCGATCAACATCGTGGGCGCCAAGGCGTTCAAGGAAAAGGACCTGCTCAAGCAGTTCTCGCTGAGCACGCCAGGCTGGATGACCTGGTGGACCAAGAACGACCAGTATTCACGCCAGAAACTGGCCGGTGATCTGGAAACCCTGCGCTCGTTCTATCTGAACCAGGGCTATCTGGAATTCAACGTCGAGTCCACCCAGGTCTCGATCACGCCGGACAAGAAGGACATCTACATCACGGTCAACGTCAACGAAGGCGAGAAGTACACGGTGGGTGAATTCAAGCTGGCCGGAGACCTGCCGGTACCGGAAAGTGAATTGCTGCCACTGATCAGTCTCAAGGCCGGCGATGTGTTCTCGCGCGAGCAACTGAACGAATCGACCAAGAAGATCGGCGACCGCCTCGGCAACGATGGCTACGCCTTCGCCAACGTCAACGCCGCGCCGGAGATCGACAAGGACAAGCACACCGCGAACTTCACCTTCCTGGTCGACCCTGGCCGCAAGGTGTATGTCCGGCGCGTCAACGTCACCGGCAATACCCGCACCAAGGATGAAGTCGTGCGCCGGGAAATGCGGCAACTGGAAGGCGCCTGGTACGCGGCCGACAAGATCAACCGCTCGCGCGTGCGCGTCGAGCGGCTCGGCTATTTCAAGGACATCAACGTCGAAACGCCGACCGTTCCGGGTACGACCGATCAGGTCGACGTCAACATCAACGTCACCGAGCAACCCACCGGCAACATCTTGCTGGGCGCCGGTTTTTCCAGTTCCGAGGGGCTGGTTCTGTCCGGCTCGGTCTCGCAGAACAACCTGTTCGGCACCGGCAACCGGTTCTCGGCTCAGATCAACAGCGGCAGTGTCAACACCGTCTACGCGCTGTCCTTCACCAATCCCTATTTCACCCAGGACGGCATTAGTCTCGGTTATGACCTGTACCGGCGCGATGTCGACACATCCTCGCTGAGCGTGGCCGAATACAGCACCTCGACGATGGGACTTGGCCTGCGTCTGGGCGTGCCGATCACGGAATTCGACACCGTCAATTTCGGTCTCGCCGGCGAACGGGTCAAGCTCAAGCTGGGCGAGAGCGCGCCGGACGTCTACAAGCAGTTCGCGTCCGACTATGGCGGAACCAGCACCGGCGTAACCACCGACACCCTGCGCCTGGAAGCCGGCTGGGCGCGCGATTCGCGCGACAGTCTGCTGTATCCGACCAAGGGTACCTATCAACGCGTGTTCGCCGAGGTCGGCACTCCGGTCGGCGATTTCAACTATTACAAGCTCAACTACCAGTATCAGTGGTTGCGTCCGCTCACGCGCACCATGACCCTGATGCTGAATGGCGAAATTGGTATCGGCGGTGGTTACAGTGGCAAGGATCTGCCGTTGTTCCGCAATTTCTACGCTGGCGGCATCGGCTCCGTGCGCGGTTTCGACAGCGGCACGCTCGGCCCGAAAGGTCTCAACTCGTCGGGTGACGCGTTCTCGATCGGTGGCAGCAAACGCGTGGTCGGCAACGCGGAACTGTTGTTCCCCTTCCCGGGCATGGGCGCGGATCGCTCGGTCCGCCTGTCGGCTTTCGTCGACCTCGGCATGGTGGTCGGCGACAACGACTATCTCGGCCGATACGGCAAGTTCTCGACCAGCGACCTGCGATACTCCATCGGTACCGCGGTAACCTGGTACTCGCCCTTGGGTCCGCTCAAGCTGTCCCTGGCCAAACCGCTCAACGCCGCCTCCGACGACGAGGAGCAGATGTTCCAGTTCCAGATCGGCAACGTGTTCTGACGAGGAGTTTTCCCGTGAAACAACTGACCGCATTCCTGCTTGCCAGCGCCCTGAGCTTGTCGGTTCCGCTGGCGCAGGCCAACGACATCAAGATCGGCTTCGTCAACACCGAAAAGGTGTTCCGCGATTCCCAGCTGGCGGTGCGCGCCCAGAAGAAGTTGGAGAAAGAATTCCAGGCGCGCGAACAGGAAATCCAGAAAATGGTGAAGCAGGCGCGTGATCTGCAGAATCATCTGGAAAAGGAAGGCCTGACCCTGTCCGAGGCCGATCGCGCCAGGAAACAGAAGGATCTCGCCAATCTGAGCCGCGATATCCAGCATGGTCAGCGTACCTTCCGCGAGGATCTCAACCAGCGCAAGAACGAGGAATTCGCCGCCATCCAGGAACGGGCCCGCAAAACCATCACCGAAATCGCCGAGCGGGAGAAATTCGACCTGATCGTCGAAAACGTGATTTTCGCCAGCCCGCGGGTCGACATCACCGATCGGGTCCTCAAGTCCCTGGACCGCTGACCACCGATGGCCGCCTTCACCCTGGCCGAACTCCAGGCACGCCTGGGCGGCGAAATCCGCGGCGACGGCTCGGTCCTGCTCGATGATGTATCCTCGTTGAGCCGCGCCGGCGCCGGTCAGCTCGGCTTCCTCGTCAGCGGCAAGCATCTCGCGGAAGCGCGAGCCAGCTCGGCCGCCGCCCTGGTCATCCCCGCCAGTCTCGATCAGACCCTGCCGATGCCCTGTCTGGCGGTCGCCAACCCGCACGCCGTGTTCGCGCGCGCGACCACACTGCTGCGACCCGAACCCGATCTCGCGCCCGGCGCGCATCCCAGCGCGGTGATCGGCGATGATGTCGTGCTCGGCGAGGGCGTGCGCGTGGGGCCTGGCGCCGTCATCGGCGCCGGCAGCCGGATCGGGGCCGGCAGCCGGATCGGGGCGCTGGTCAGTATCGGCCCCGGCTGCGAGATCGGCCGGGATTGTCTGCTGCATGCCCGTGCCTGCGTCCAGCATGGCTGCCAGCTCGGTGACCGGGTCATCCTGCACCCGGGTTGCGTGATCGGTTCCGACGGCTTTGGCCTGGCCTGGGAGGCGGGGCGCTGGCTGAAGGTGCCGCAGGTCGGCCGGGTCGTGATTGGCGACGATGTCGAGATCGGCGCCAACACCACCATCGACCGCGGTGCGCTCGACGACACCGTGATCGAGCCGGGCGCCAAGCTCGACAATCTGATCCACATCGCCCATAACTGCCGGATCGGCCGGCATACCGCGATCGCCGCCTGCGTCGGCATGGCCGGCAGCACCCAGATCGGCGCCAATTGCCAGATCGCCGGAGCGGCGATGATTTCAGGCCATCTCGATATCTGCGACCGGGTCACCCTCACGGGGGGCGCGCTGATCGCCAAGGACATCCGCGAGCCCGGTACCTATTCCTCGGCGATGCCGTTCATGCCGCATCGGGAGTGGCTGCGGAATGCCGCCCATCTGCGCCATCTCGACCAGATGGCGCAACGCATCAAGGAACTCGAGAAAGTTCTCTACAAGCAAGCACAACAACCTGAATAAAAAGGCTAAATGCCATGGAAAACACGATGGACATTACCCGGATCATGCAGCACCTGCCGCATCGCTATCCGTTCCTGCTGGTGGATCGCGTGATCGAGATGGTACCCAGCGAACGCATCGTCGCGATCAAGAACATCACGATGAACGAACCGCAGTTCCCCGGCCATTTTCCTCGCCATCCGATCATGCCCGGCGTACTGATGATCGAGGCCATGGCGCAGGCTTCCGGCCTGCTGGCATTGGCCAGCACCGGCCAGGCCATGACCCAGGATTCCGTGATCTATTTCGTCGGCATCGATGGCGCGCGTTTCAAGCGCCCGGTGGTTCCGGGTGACCAGTTGCGCATCGAGGCGACGATCCTGCGCAGCACCCGCGGCATCTGGAAGTTCGCGGCCAAGGCCACCGTCGATGGCCAGCTCGCCTGCGAGGCCGAGCTGATGTGCACCATCAAGGAACTCGACTGAGCCGACCGCCGTCGGCGCCTTCAATCTCCGTCATTCCCCGTCGGGAGCGCGTGCCATGACCCAGATCCATCCCACCGCGCTGGTGCATGCCGGCGCCCGCCTGGGCGCCGATGTCGAGATCGGCGCCTACAGCATCATCGGCGAACACGTCGAGATCGGTGACGGCTGCCGGATCGGTCCGCACGTGGTCATCACCGGCCACACCCGCCTGGGCGTCAACAACCGGATATTCCAGTTCGTCTCGCTGGGCGAGGAGCCACAGGACAAGAAGTACGCCGGCGAACCGACCCGCCTTGAAATCGGCGACAACAACGTCATCCGCGAGTTCTGCACCTTCAACACCGGCACCACCCAGGATCTCGGCGTCACCCGCGTCGGCAACGACAACTGGATCATGGCCTATGTGCATATCGCGCATGATTGCGAAGTCGGCGATCACACCATCTTCGCCAACAACGCCACGCTCGCCGGCCATGTCCGGGTCGATGACCACGCCATCCTGGGCGGCTTCACCGGCGTGCATCAGTTCTGCCGGATCGGCGCGCACTCGATCACCGGCATCGCTTCGGTGATCCGTCAGGACGTGCCGCCGTACATGACCGTGGCCGGCAATCCGGTGGCGCCGCACGGCATCAATGCCGAGGGGCTCAAGCGTCGCGGTTTCGACACGAATGCCCTGAACGCGCTCAAGCGCGCCTACAAGACCCTGTATCGCTCGGGACTGAGTCTGATCGAGGCGCGCGCGGCCATCGAGGCGGAAGCGGGACAACATCCGGCGCTGCGCTTGCTGGCTGATTTCCTGGCCAGTTCGGAACGGGGGATTCTGCGTTGAGCGGCGTCACCAGCGTCGTACCCGCATCCCAGTCCGCTCCCCCAGCCATCGCCATCGTCGCCGGAGAAGTCTCCGGCGACATTCTCGGCAGCCTGCTGATCCGGGCGGTACGTCAGGCCGGCATCGCCGCCGATTTCTTCGGCATCGCCGGGCCGAGGATGCAGGCCCAGGGCGCGCGCAGCCTGTACCCGATGGAAACCCTGTCGGTGCGCGGTTATGTCGAGGCACTCGGCAGCCTGGGCAAGATACTGGGCATCCGTCGGGCCTTGCGCGGCCACCTGCTGGCGAGGCCACCACGCCTGTTCGTCGGTGTCGACGCACCCGATTTCAACCTGTCCCTGGAAACCCGGCTGAAACGGGCGGGCATCGCCACCATCCATTTCGTCGGCCCCTCGGTCTGGGCCTGGCGACCGCGCCGGATCGAGAAGATGCGGCGGGCGGCATCGCACACCCTGCTGATCTTTCCGTTCGAGGAAGAGATTTACCGGCAGGCTGGAATTCCCGCCACCTACGTCGGCCATCCGATCGCCCATGCCCTGCCCCTGCCCGACCGCAAGGCCGCGCGCGAGCGCCTTGGTCTTGAGGAAGGCGCCGAATACGTTGTGCTGATGCCAGGCAGCCGCGTCAGCGAGCTCCAGGCGCTGGCCGATCTTTACGTCGCCAGCGCCCGTTGCCTTGCCGAACGCCGCCCGGCCACCCGCTTCCTGGTGCCGCTGACCACGCGCGAAACCCGCCGGCTGTTCGAGGCCGCGTTGCATCGGGCCGGCGCCGACGGGCTGCCTCTGCGCATCCTGTTCGGTCACGCGCAGGATGCCATGCAGGCCGCCGATGCCGCCCTGATCGCCTCCGGCACGGCCACGCTCGAAGCCTTGTTGCTGGATTGCCCGCATGTGATCACCTACAAGGTGCCCTGGCTGACCTGGATGATCATGAAACGCCAGGCTTTGCTGCCATGGGTGGGATTGCCGAACATCCTGGCGGGTGCCGGTGTCGTCCCGGAACTCCTGCAGGACGCGGCGACGCCGGAAGCGCTCGCCGACGCGCTCGAACACCTGCTCGACGACGCTGGCGCGCGCGCCGCCCAGCTTGACATGTTCAGGGTTCAACAAACGCGCTTGCGGCGCGATACGCCGGCGTTGATCGCGGGCGCGTTGCGGCCGTTCCTGGAGGCGGGCCGATGAGCGTGCGCGGCGAACTGATCTGCGGCGTCGATGAAGCCGGCCGCGGTCCGCTGGCCGGACCGGTGTGCGCCGCCGCGGTAATCCTTGACCCCGAACGTCCGATCGTCGGGTTGGCCGACTCCAAGAAGCTGTCGGCCCGGCGGCGCGACCAGCTCGCGGACGCCATCCGCGCCAATGCCCTGGCCTGGTCGGTCGCCTGGGCGAGCGTCGAGGAAATCGACCGGCTCAACATCCTGCACGCCAGCATGCTGGCCATGCGCCGCGCCGTGCTCGGACTGGTGCCGGCGGCGATGCTGGCGCTGATCGACGGCAACCGCTGTCCGGATCTGCCGATACCGGCGCGCGCGATCATTGGCGGCGATGCCAGCGAGGCCAGTATCAGCGCCGCTTCGATCCTTGCGAAAACTGCCCGGGATGCGGAAATGCATCGACTTTCCGCTATATTCACGGGCTACGGATTCGAGCGGCACGCGGGCTATCCGACCGCCGCGCACCTGGCCGCGTTGGCCCGGCTTGGCCCCAGTCCGGTCCATCGCGTCAGTTTCGGGCCGGTCAGGAAGGTCATGCAACAACCGCTGAACGCTTAGGAGAGCAAGCATGTTCGTCATCATCGGCTGGGTCGTCGCCCTGGGCTGTATTTTCGGCGCCTATGTCGTCATCGGCGGCCATATCGCCGCCTTGGTGCAGCCCACGAAGTTCATCATGATCTTCGGCGGCGCGCTCGGCGCCTTCATCGCCGCCAACAACGCCCATGCGCTGAAACATACCCTGAGCGGTCTGGGCAGCTGCTTCAAGGGCTCCAAGTACACCAAGACCTATTACATGGAACTGCTTGGCCTGCTGTTCGAGTTGCTGGCGAAAGCACGCAAGGAAGGCCTGATGTCGCTGGAAAATGATGTCGAGGAACCGGACAAGAGCGCGATCTTCGGCAAGTACCCGAACATCACCGCGAATCACCATCACGTCGAATTCATTACCGATTACCTGCGCATGATGGTCGGTGGCAATCTCAACGCGATGGAAATCGAGAACCTGATGGACAACGAGATCGAAACCCACAATCAGGAAGAAATGCACGTGGCGCACGCGGTCGCCAAGATGTCCGACGCGTTGCCCGCCTTCGGCATCGTCGCCGCCGTCATGGGCGTGGTGATCACCATGGGTTCCTTGCATCTGCCGCCACCGGAACTGGGCGGCCTGATCGCCAAGGCGCTGGTCGGCGCCTTCCTCGGCATCCTGCTGTCCTACGGTTTCATGGCGCCGCTCGCCAGCGTGCTGGAGACCAAGGCGAGCGAATCGACCAAGGTGTTGCAGACCATCAAGGTGGTGCTGCTTGCTTCGCTCAACGGTTTCGCGCCGCAGACCTGCGTGGAATTCGGCCGCAAGGTGTTGTTCTCCAACGAACGTCCGTCCTTCCGCGAACTGGAGGAAGACATCAAGGCGCGCAAGGGCAAGTGAGCGCGATCATCCATCCGTCCCGCATGAGGTGAAACGTGGCCGACGACAGCCAACGCCCGATCGTCATCAAGCGCATCAAGAAAGTCTCGGGTGGTGCCCATGGTGGCGCCTGGAAGATCGCCTATGCCGACTTCGTGACCGCGATGATGGCGTTCTTCCTGCTGATGTGGCTGCTCGGCTCGAGCACCAAGGCACAGATGCAGGGGATCGCCGATCACTTCAACACGCCGTTGAAGGTCGCGCTGTTCGGTGGCGACGGCGCCGGCGACGCCAGCAGCCTGATCAAGGGCGGTGGCGAGGATCTGACCAAGCGCGCCGGCCAGGTCAAGAAGGGCGACATCGAGCCGACCGATGCCAAATCGCGCGCCGAAGCGGAAAAACGTGAAACCTCGCGGCTTCAGGATCTGAAGGAAAGGCTCGACCAGGCCATTGCCCGGAATCCGCATATGACGCAGTTCAAGAACCAGCTCAAGGTCGACATGAGCCGGGATGGTTTGCAGATCCAGATCATCGACGACCAGAACCGGCCGATGTTCGACTCCGGCGGCGCCGTCATGAAACCCTATACACGCGTCATCCTGCGCGAGATCGGTCGCACCCTCAACGACGTGCCCAACCGCATCAGCCTGTCCGGACACACCGACGCGGTGCCCTACTCCGGCGGCGAACGCGGCTACAGCAACTGGGAACTGTCGGCGGATCGCGCCAACGCCTCGCGCCGGGAGCTGGTCGCGGGCGGGTTGGAGGACGGCAAGGTGCTGCGCGTGGTCGGCCTGGGCTCGGCGGTGCCGTTCGACGCCGAGAACCCGAACGCCCCGGTGAACCGGCGCATCTCCATCATCGTCATGAACCGCAAGGCCGAGGAAGCCATCACCAAGGAAGGCGAGCGCATCGAGGCCGCCACCGCCAGCGAGGTGGCGGACCAGCTCAACCTGAAACCCTGACGTGGTTTCCGCGCCCTCCGCCACTACCGAGGCCACGATGTTCGCGATCGCGCGCCTGCCTCCAGCATTCGCGGCGCTGCTGGCGCATGTTCCCGGCCTCGTGCTGGTTGCCATCCTGCCGATGCTGGGGGTGCCGGCGCCGCTCTCCGTGGTCGTGGCCGCGGTCGGGGTATCCGCCGCGCTGGTCGCCCACCTCTGGAAGCTGCCGGTCTGGTGGCGCCTGATCAACCTGACCTTCGTGCCCATGCTCTGGCTGGCCTTGCAGGTGGAGATCGCGCCGGGCTGGTTCCTGGCCGGCTTCCTGGTGCTGGCGCTGACCTCGCTGGGCGCGGTTCGGACCCGGGTTCCCCTGTATCTTTCCAGCGCGCGTGCCGCCGAGGCGCTGGCCGAGCGCATTCCCGAAGGCGGTCGCCTGATCGATCTCGGCTGCGGTCTCGGCGGGCCGCTGGCCCGAGTCCATGCCCTGCGCCCGGATGTCCGCCTGCATGGCGTCGAAGCCGCCCCGCTCAACTGGCTGATCGCGCGCCTGCGCCTGCTCGGGCGAGCGCAAGTCGGGCTGGGCAGCTTGTGGGATGTCGATCTGGCCGATTACGACGTCGTCTACGCCTATCTGTCGCCGGTGCCCATGGCCCGGCTCTGGGACAAGGCGCGCGCCGAGATGCGGCCAGGCAGTCTGCTGATCAGCAATACCTTCGAGATCCCCGGTGTTACCCCAGATGAAATCGTCGAACTGCATGACTTTTCCCACGCCAGACTGCTGATTCGGAGGATGCGATGAGCGAATGGCTCGACCGTCTGAAACCGGGCGATCTGCCCATTTATCGACGTACGCACGCCATCCTGTCGGCCTTCTCACCACGCCGCGAACAAATCACCGCGCGTGAGATCGCGACCGAAATCCTGGCCGATCCCTTCGCCACCCTGCACACCCTGCGCGTGGTCAACGAACGCGTCAGCCAGCGTTACGGCACCGAGGTGACCACGGTCGAACATGCCCTGATGATGCAGGGGATTGGTGCCTATCTGGACGCCATGCGCAAGCTGCCCGCCCTGGAGGACACCCCGGCGGGGCGTGATGCCCGCGCGCTCAAGGGCCTGCACATGCTGACCCGGCGCGCCCAGCACGCTGCCTGGCAGGCACGCGATTTCGCGGTGCTGCACGCCGACGTCCACGCCGAGGAAGTCCAGGTCGCCGCCATCCTCCACCATCTGCCCGAGTTGCTGATCTGGCTGCGCGCGCCGGCCACCGGTTTCAAGCTCGAACGCATGCGCCGGCGCCATCCCGACGAAGTCGCCGAGAGCCTGACGCTGGGCGCGTCGCTCAAGAACTGGCGCCTGGATCTGTTGGAAAAGTGGATGATCCCAGCGCTCACCCGCGATCTGCTCGGTGAAGCCCACGCCGAGCGCCACCGCCAGACCATGCTGGCCGCCTGCATCGAAATCGCCCGGCTGAGCGACCGTGGCTGGTGGGATGAGCGCCTGCTGCTCTGTTTCCAATCCCTGGCCGATATCGAACACCTGTTGATCGAGGACGTGATCGCCACCGCGCATGCCAATGCCGGGCGGGTGGCGCGCGCCGTTGACTGGTTGTCGACCGCTGGGGCCGGCGTCTGGATACCGATGCTGCCCGGGCCCTGGCCGCCGGATGAATACGATGCCGAGGACGAGGTCACCGCGACTGAAAAAAACGTGGCGACGGTCGAAGTCCTGCCCGAAGCCGCGGTCGCTTCCGCCCGCCCGGACGCCGACGCCGAACCGGCCATGTCGCGCGCGCCGGCCGGGCCGGCTTCGACGAGCGTCCCGCCGCCAGTACCCGAAGCGAAGGTCGATCCGGCGCCAACCATGACCAAACCCGCCGCGCCAGCGCCGGCTCCGGACAAACAGGTGTTCAAGGACGCGCTCCAGGGCATCGAAACCCACCTGGACGGCAGTTACACGCTCAACCAGATGTCGGCCACGATCCTGAAGGGGCTGCACAGTGGCCTGGGCCTGTCGCGCATCCTGTTCGCCATGGTCACGCCCGACGGCAAGCGCCTGAAAACCCGCTTCACACTCGGCATCGCCTCCGATGACCCGCTCCGTCACTTCGAGGTGGAGATGGCTGGAAAGGAACTGTTCGCGCAGCTCATGGGCAAGATGCAGGGTGTCTGGCTCAACGCCGACAACCGGACCAAACTGTCAGCCATGATGTCGCCGGCTCTGCGCGAAACCATCGGCAACGGCGAATTCTTCGCCATGAGCCTGCATACCGGCAACCGCCCGACCGGCATGATTTACGCCGATCGCGGCAGGGACGCGGCGGGTCTGGACCCGCTGGTCTACACCGATTTCAAGATGCTGTGCATCCAGGCCGCGCGCGGCCTGGGCAAGGTCAAGCCGCCGGGCGGCTGATCAGGAGCGCGCGTCCAGCCACTTGCCGATGGCCGGCGGCACCGTCTTCTGGGCCTTGCCGCTGACGTAGATGCCGATGTGCCCGCCCGGAAAGGACAACTCGGTGTAATCGCGCGTGCCGACCTTGCCACGCATCGCCCGCGAGGCGTCCGGCGGCACCAGATGATCCTGTTCCGCGAAGACGTTGAGAACCGGCATGTCGACGTCCTTCAACCTGACCGGGTGTCCGCCGATTTCCAGGTCGCCCTTGAGCAGGCTGTTGCGCTGATAGAAATCCTTGATGAACTGGCGGAACGCCTCGCCGGCCTGATCCGGGCTGTCGAAAATCCACTTTTCCATGCGCAGGAAATTCTTGAGCGCTTCCGGATCGTCCAGGGTGTCGAGCAGGCCCAGGTATTTCTGGCCCATGAGCTGGTAGGGCTTCAGATTCAGGAAGGTCCAGTTCAGCATTTCACCCGGCACGTTGCCGAGCGTGTCGACCACCTGATCGACGTCGATCTGACGGACCCAGTGCGACAACATGTTGTCCGGAGTCTGGAAATCGACCGGGGTGACCATGGTCACCAGATTCCTGACCTTGTCGGGATGCAGGGCGGCGTAACACAACGAAAAGGTGCCGCCCTGGCAGATGCCGAGGATGTTGATCTTGTCGACCCGGTGGCGCTCGCGCATGACATCGACGCAGCGGTCCAGATAACCGTTGATGTAATCATCCAGATTCAGGTAGCGGTCGGCCCGGTCCGGATAACCCCAATCGATCAGGTAGACGTCCTGACCGGCGTCCATCAGGGCGCGCACGGTCGACCGGTTCTCCTGAATGTCGGTCATGTACGGTCGGTTCACCAGCGCGTAGACGATCAGCAGCGGCACCTTGTTCTGAACCCGCTCGGCGGAGGGATTGAAGCGGTACAGGGTCAATTTGTCCTCGCGGTGGACAACCGTCTTGGGCGTCACGCCGCTGGAGATTTCCCCGATCTCCATCAGGTTCTTCATACCGTGCGAAAGCTTTTCGCCGTAGCTCATCAATTCCCGCATGACGGCATCGGGTCGCATGTCGAAGGGCTGCATGAGGAGTCTCCTGATCAACGGGATTTACGTGGCGTCGCCCCGGTCGGGGACGTGGTCGTCTTGGTCGCGCGCGCGCGCGGCTTGGGCGCTGGCGCGGCCTCGGTCGGCTTGGCGGGTTCCGGGGACGGAGCGTGCCCCGGAGCCGTCGCCAGTTGTTCAACCAGAGCATCAAGTTGCTTTCTCATCTCCTTGATTTCCCTGTTAAGTCGAAGATTTTCCCGGCGCAATTCCTGCTGTCGACACTGCAAGGTGGAAATCTCGGCATGGGTCGGCATGTTCATCGCCTCCAGGCTCTGGTCAACCATGCGCGCCATCTGCTGCTTGAGCGCCAGCAGCGTGTTGACCAGACGGCCGTACAGTGTCTGGTATTCGTTGGTCATGACGAATTCGGCGTAGGCGGCCTCGCTCATTTCCACCCACAGGTCATACAGCTCGCGCAGGCTGCCGATCGGCTTGTCCTCGCGCGCGCGCTCACGCAATGCGTGTTGGAACGCGGTGGTGGTGGTGGCGCCAAGCTTGCCGAAGGCGGCCTGGTAGGCCTGGGTCGCGGCCAGGTAATCCATCTGCTTGCGCGCCAGCGCCTGGTACTGCTCCTGGGATTCGCGCGTGTAGCCGACCGCAGGAATGGACAGGAAACGGTTGATCTGCTCCTGGGCCGGGTTCGCGCCGTCGGGATGGAAGGCACGGGTGAAATCCCCGGGCATCGGCATGACGTTGGCGGCCAGACGGTTCCAGGTGTCCATGGGCAGGTCCCAGAAGGTGGTCAGACCCTTGAAGTCGGGCATGCCGGTCATGCCCGGCGCGAATGATGATCCCGCGCGCGACCAGTCATCCCACATCCCACGCATGCCATCGAGCCAGTCGTCCAGGGCCTTCATGCCGTTGTCGGCCTGATCGGCGCCGGCCATGAATCGCTCGGCCAGACTGAAATAACCCTGGCTGGCCTGAATCAGACGGTCGAACACTTCCTTGCCGGCATCCGGCGCCATGGGCGCCAGCGTCCGCCACCACTGGCTCAAACCGTCCGTGAATGGGTTGCCGGGCACTTCCGGCGCCGGCGTGCCGCGCCGCGCCAAATTCGCCCAGGATTGCCAGTAAGCGCGCTGGGCATCCATCCAGCCGTCCATCCAGTCATTCGCGGTGCTCATGGTCATGTCTCCATGCTTATCGGGGTTGTCTGGGCATTCTTGTGCGTTGCAGCAAAAACTGTCAAGTGCATTGCACAAAAACCGCTAGAATTGCCGCCGGGGGAGGAAGCATTCCTTAAATTCAGGAGACTTCCAATGTTCAACGATGTGGTCATAGTGGCGGCGGGACGCACCGCCGTCGGCGCCTTCGGCGGCAGCCTGGCCGGATTTCCGGCCAGCCAGCTTGGCGCGCGCGTCATACAGGGTCTGCTGGCCCGGGCCAATCTTCAGGCCGGGCAGATCGATGAAGTGATCATGGGCCAGGTATTGCAGGCCGGTGCCGGCCAGAACCCTGCCCGTCAGGCCGCGCTCGCGGGCGGACTGCCGGATACGGTTTCGGCGCTGACCATCAACAAGGTCTGCGGCTCCGGCCTGAAGGCCGTGCATCTGGCCGCACAGGCGGTGCAGTGCGGTGATGCCGGCATCGTCATCGCCGGTGGCCAGGAAAACATGAGCGCCTCGCCCCATATCCTGCCGCGCTCGCGTGACGGCAAGCGCATGGGCAACTGGGAGATGGTGGATACCATGATCCAGGACGGCCTCTGGTGCGCCTTCAACGATTGCCACATGGGCATCACCGCCGAGAATATCGCCGATCGCTACGGCTTCAGCCGGGCCGACCAGGATCTGTTCGCCGCCACCTCGCAGCAACGCACCGAGGCCGCCCAGAGTGCCGGCGTGTTCGACGAGGAGATCATTCCGATCGAGATTCCCCAACGCAAGGGCGACCCGCTGGTTTTCGCGCGTGACGAATTCCCGCGCGCCGGCACCAGCGCGGAGACCCTGGCCAAGCTCAAGCCGGCCTTCAAGAAGGAAGGTTCCGTCACCGCCGGCAACGCCTCCGGCATCAATGACGGCGCCGCCGGCGTCGTGGTCATGTCCGGCGCCCGCGCCCGCGAGCTGGGGCTGACGCCGCTGGCCCGGGTGGTCAGTTTCGGCAGTGCCGGGGTCGACCCGGCGATCATGGGCACCGGGCCGATTCCGGCGGTACGCAAATGCCTGGACCGCGCCGGCTGGTCGATCGCCGATCTGGACCTGATCGAAGCCAACGAAGCGTTCGCCGCCCAGGCCATGTCGGTCAACAAGGAATTGGGGCTCGACCCGGCCCGGGTCAACGTCAGCGGTGGCGCCATCGCCATCGGCCATCCGATCGGGGCTTCCGGCGCCCGCATCCTGGTCACCCTGCTCCATGGCATGCGCCGCCTCGGCGCCGACAAGGGATTGGCCACGCTCTGCATCGGTGGTGGTCAGGGCGTCGCCCTGGCGGTGGAACGCATCTGAACGAAACAAGGAAACCGACATGAATGGACTCGATGGAAAAGTCGCCCTGGTCACCGGTGGCACCGGTGGTATCGGCAGCGCGATCTGCGCGCGACTGGCGCAAGCCGGCTGCAAGGTGGTCTCCACCTATATGGACGAAGCACAGGCAAACGAATGGCAGGCCAGAATGGCGGCGGCCGGCCATGACGTGGCTCTGATCCGTTGCGACGTCTCCAGCTTCGACGACTGCAAGGCGATGGGCGACAAGCTCAACGCCGAATTCGGCGGCGTCGACATCCTGATCAACAACGCCGGCATCACCAAGGACGGCACCTTCCGCAAGATGACGCCGGAACAGTGGAACGCCGTGCTCGACGTCAACCTGGTCTCGGTGTTCAACGTCACCCGCCAGTTCATCGACGGCATGCTCGGCAAGGGCTGGGGCCGGGTCATCAACATCTCCTCGATCAATGGCCAGAAGGGGCAGTTCGGCCAGACCAACTACTCGGCGGCGAAGGCCGGCATGCACGGCTTCACCATGTCGCTGGCGCAGGAAACCGCGCGCAAGGGTGTCACCGTCAACTCGATCTCGCCAGGGTACATCGGCACCGACATGGTCATGGCCATCGCCGAGGACGTGCGCAACCAGATCATCGCGCAGATCCCGGTCGGCCGTCTGGGCAAGCCCGAGGAGATCGCCGCGCTGGTCGCCTTCCTTGCCGGCGAGGATGCCGCCTTCATCACCGGCGCCAACATCGCCGCCAACGGCGGCCAGCACATGGGCTGACGCGCATGGCCGGCGGGCGCTTCACCGCCGGCACCCAAGGGAGACCACATGACCACCGAACGCCTGATCAAGAAATACCCCAACCGGCGTCTCTACGATACCGAGGAAAGCCGCTACATCACGCTGGCCGAGGTCAAGGAACTGGTCATGCGCGCCATCCCGTTCCGGGTGGTCGATTCCCAGACCGAACAGGATCTCACCCGCGCCATCCTGCTCCAGATCATCATGGAGCAGGAATCCGGCGGTTCGCCCCTGTTCACCGCCGCCATGCTGGAGCGATTCATCCGGTTCTACGGCGATGCCACCCAGGCCGCCTTCACCGCCTTCATGGAGCAAAGCCTGGATCTGTTCGTGCGTCAGCAACGTCTGCTCAACGAACAGCTCAAGGAAGTCTGGAGTGGCAATCTGCTCGGCGCCAACCCCATGGAGTTCTGGATGAAGCTGGGTCAGCAGAACATGGGCTTCTGGAAGGACATGGAAGAGCGCCAGCGGCGCGCGGACAATTCGTCCGACCCCGCCGACAAGCCCAACGACAAAGCATGATCTTTTCTTCCGAGGTACTTGACAGGACGGATGCGGTCTCGATATTGTGCATTGCACCAATTGTGCGTCGCACAATTCCGCCCGATCCTCAACGACCTCAGGAGTTCACATCATGCAAATCGTCGAAATGTTCGAAAAGACCAACGAAACCACGCTCGAATCCGCCCGCCGCCTGGCTGAACTCAACCAGCGCGCGTTCGATCGCTTGTTCCAGCAGCAGGCCGAACTGGCCTCGTTCTACCTGGATGCCAGCGCGCGCGGCCTGGAACTGGTGACCAAGGCCAAGGGCTATCAGGATCTGATGGCCGGCCAGGTCGCGCTGATGCGCGAGTGTGGCGAACGCAATCTGGCCGCCTTGCGTGAAGGCGTCGCTTTCGCCACCGTGTCCAGCGCCGAGTACGGCAATCTGGCCCGCGAGCAGTACGACCTGGCACAGGAAAGCCTGAAACAGGCCGCCAAGTCCGCCATCTGAGGCAGACGCCAGCCACGCTTGCTTTGAACCGCGCTCCTTCGACGCCCGCGAGGCCTTTGGCCGGACGGGCGTTTTTTATCGCCGGCAGCGATACACTGATGGCGTCTTCCCTCCCCGCCCCGCGCCATGCCGATCCCGCCGCGCAAAGCCATCGAGAAAAGCCTGAACGCCGGCCAGGCCCTGTTCTACGTGATCTGCCAGGAGGAAACCCGCCTGGAGGCGATGCTCGCCGAACTGGCCGGTTCGCGCGCCATGCTGGTCTGGAGTTGTACCGCTGGACTGACCGGCGCGCCCGAATTGACCGAGCCGATGGCGATGGCGCGCCACCTGCTCGCCAACCCACCCGATGGCCTGGTGCTGCTCAAGGACATGCCCGCGCATTTCCCTGGCAATCCCGGTCTGATCCGGGCGCTGCGCGAGCTGGAGGTGGTCCTGTCCACGCGCGGCGGCGCGCTGTTCCTGTCGTATCCATACCTCGATCTGCCGGAGACCCTGAAACGGCAGGCCCGCGTGATCGATCTGGGCGTGCCAGGCGAGGCCGAGCTGCTGGCGCTGTTGAAGACCGAGATCGGCAAACTGAAGTTGTCCGCGCCGGTCCCGGAGTCCTGGTTCGACCAGTGCGCCGGCGCCATGAAGGGGCTCGGACTGGATGAAGCCGGGCGCCTGCTGCGCCGGCTGATCCGGGAAAACCGGCTGGCCCTGGCCAGCGCCCTGCCCGAAATCGCCGAGGCCAAGTCGGCGGCCCTGCTCAAGGAAGGCTGCCTGAAGGTCATCGAACAGCGGGTCGAGGTCGACCGCGTCGGCGGTCTCGACAACCTCAAGGAATGGGTGCATTCACGCCGCGCGCTGTTCTCCGGCAAGGCGCGCGAGGCCGGCGTGCCGGCGCCCTCGGGCGTGCTGTTCATGGGCGTCAGCGGCTGCGGCAAGAGCATGGCCGCCAAGGTCATCGCCAGCGCCTGGAATCTGCCGCTCGCGCGCCTGGACATGAACCTGGTGTTGTCCGGGGCTTTCGGCGCGCCCGAGTTCGCCTTCGATCGCGCCCTGCGGGTGGCCGAACAGATCGCGCCGCTGGTGTTGTGGATCGACGAGATGGAAAACAGCTTCGGCTACGACCGGGGCGCCAGCGGCGGCAACAA
>DYFK01000006.1:0-41157 GCA_020725265.1 Hydrogenophilus sp.
CAAGCCTTGTTGATCGGCTGACGGAAATTTCTGGGGTTCCGGCTTACAACCCCAAGGAGCCTGACCATGAGCGCAATAACGATCCGCGAGCGCATGACGGACTATGCCGTCATGCTGAATGAAGTGGTGACTGTCCTCGAAACCCCTCGGCGTCAAGTCACGCCGGCGGATCGGCGGGCAATCACGAAACTCCTGTATGCCATGACGGATGTGAACGCCATGATGGTCTACCACCTCAATTGCCAACGACTCCCTGCCGAAAACCTGGCGGAATTGCGCGCGAAAGTGGCTTGCCTGGCCTCTCGTGGCATGTAGCGTGTTGTATGTTGTAGCGTACAACATACAACTACAATCCATGGGGCGGCCTGTGCGCCGCGCAAGATTTTAGCGGCTAAAGTTTGCCAGCCGTGACAGAATGGACATTATTCCATCATGATCCTGCAATCGCCTTTTTCATCCTGCCGTTCCACCTGCCGCGCGTCTGGTCGTGAGGTGGCGGCATGACCGCCCACCCGGATGAACCAGCGTTCCTGGACGACGAAGGCCCGAGCGCCGATCTCCCCCCGGTTCCCACAACGACCAACATCCGAGAGTTGTATGGCTGGCAGCCTGGCGAATCGCTGAATGAGGCCATCGCCCGGCACCAGGCCGAGCAGGCCGCGAAGGTGCACTCACTGACCGTCGGCGAGCGGGCCGCATTGCGCCAGGACATGGCCGAATCCTCCGAATGGATGCGGGCCGAGCTGGCTCGCCGACAAGCTGCAAGGGATCAAGCCGGCAGCGAAACCGCCTCTCATGTCTCGCCTCCTTCGGAGGGAACCTGACGGTGAAACGCCGGGATTCGAAAAAGCGGCTGCCCTTCGTCGCCCTGCCGCGCCACAGGCGCAGCGACGAGGTTATCAAGCTTAGAGGTCGTATTCACCGCGACGCGGGCGACTACGGCGGACGATTCACCAGCCATCTCGTCCTGGACGAACCGGATCGGCCGGACATCTACAAGCAGTGGTTCGATTTCTACTTTGTGGGGAAGGATCGCTTCACGATCTGGAACGCGGAGATCGTGACCGCCCGACGGGCGTTCTGGGATGCGGCAAACGGCCTCGCCTACGACCGCGCGGACGCTTTGAGAACGCCGGAAGAATGCGAGGCCGAAGCCCAGCTGGAATTCGAGCCCGCATCGTATTCCCGCACGGGAAAGGTGCTGACTTACCAGATGGTCAAGCGTGAGCCAGTTCGATACGCGCAATTCGGCGGCATGACCTTCTTCGAGAAGTTGGAGGCGCTGGAAGCCGAGATCGTTCGCAACGAACCGCCAATCGTGTTCGAGTCGTTCAGCCTCGACCGCAGCTACGTTTATGGCATCGGGCTGCGCATTGTTCTGGATGTGGAGATCATCGACCGGGCCGCCATCGATCTGGCCATCGACCGTTTCCAGGCCGTGGGAGAAACTGACTGGCGGGCGGCCGAGCCGGTGCCGCGAGAGCGCCTGCCAGGCGTCAGCGAGCACGAGGCATTCGCGACGCTCAAGCAATCTTCCGCACCCAACGAAATATGCACTTGACGGAATAGTCTTTAGAGGGAATAATGTCCAGTAAGTGGGAGGTGGAGTACACCGACGAACTTGGCGAGTGGTGGGGGTTGCTGACCGAGGCCGAACAAGAGTCGATAGATGCCTCGGTGCGCCTCCTCGAAGAAAAGGGGCCGAATCTCGGCTTCCCCCACACCTCGGGAATCGAAGGCTCAAGGCATACGCATATGCGCGAGCTGAGGGTGCAGCACGAAGGGCGGCCGTACCGCGTCCTCTATGCGTTCGATCCGCGCCGCTGCGCCATCCTACTGGTCGGCGGCGACAAGACGGGCGACGACCGCTGGTATGACGTTCATGTGCCGATAGCCGACAAGCTGTACGACACGCACCTTGCAACGCTGAGAAAGGAAGGGCTGATCGATGGCTAAGAAATTCACCGAACTACGCTCCAGGATGTCGCCAGAGGCGCAAGCCCGCGCGGCCGCCCGCGCGGAAGCCATGCTGCTTGAAATGCAGCTCCAGGAGCTACGCCGCGCCCGCCACGTAACCCAGGTCGAGGTCGCCCGCGCCATGAACGTCGAGCAGGCCGCGGTTTCCAAACTCGAACGCCGCGAAGACATGTACGTGAGCACGCTGCGCGAGTACGTCAAGGCGCTCGGCGGCGAATTGAAGCTCGTGGCGTCCTTTCCGGATGCCGAGATTCAAGTCCATCCGTTCGAACTGGCGCATTGACGCTTTTAGGAGACGGCCCATGAGTGCGATCTCGAAGCCGGTTTCAATGGGTATCAGTGCCCAAGAGCGGGCGACGCGGCAGAAAGCAATCGACTTCGCGCGGGCCAGTGTCGAGCTGGAAGGCTTCACCCTCTCGCCCGAGGTCGAGGCCATCAATCAGCGTTACATCGACGGCGAACTGTCCGGTGATGAGCACATCACCGCGATCCGTGCCTTGCATGATCCAACCTGAGCGCTTTGAACTCCCCGAGCCCCTTTCTCCCCGAGCTGCCGGCGCACCACTACGGCGTCCACGTTGAAAACGAGATGGACGCTCGTCGGCTGCGCTACCTGGTTGAGCAAGTCGGGGCCGCCAAGGTGGAAGGCAGCGCCGCACGGTATAGCGAGAAATACCCGGGTTCGCGGATTTTCGTTTCCGTGCTTCTGAAGAGGTACGGGGTTAGGGTGCCGGCGCGGCTTTTCGCACCGGTGAACGTGCCAATTTATCGCGTCTATGTTCTGGTGCACGCGCCAAGCCGGAAACTCAAGATTGGGGTTTCGGGCGACTGGACGCGCCGGGCCTTCCGGTTTACGAGCGACGACAGCCTGGACGGCTTTGATCTGGACCGAAGCATTGGTATCCACTTCGGCAGCGACAAGAAGACCGCCTTGGCCGCCGAGACGATGGCTAAAGATTTCTTCCACAAGGCCAATGCCAACACCACGCCCCCGGATTGCGTGCCATTCGGGGCCTATGGGCATACCGAGTGGTTCAACGCCGAGATTTACGCGGATGCGGTGGCGGCAATCGCGGCCTTCAATACGCCCGGCAAGCGCGACTCGATGCGCTTGCGCGAGGCTTTGGCCGCCGATCTTCGCGGCGAGGACATGGCTTTCGATAGCGAGCGGCCTCATCAATGACGCAGGCAGCAGCGCAGACCGTGGACAACTACAAACGCCAGGCATTGCTTCAATCGCTGACCGCCGAGTATCTGGACATGTTCGCCAGCATGGACGATGCATCGCGCGCGGCGTGGTTCTTCACTTCACCACGGATGAAAGCGCCATCCTCGGCTTCGACGTGGGCAGGGGTGAAAGCCTGATGAGGGCCGAGGCGCGTCATGCCATCAAGCTACAGGCCATCGCCACGGCCTTGAGCAGCCTCCTCTGTGCCGGGAAGGAAGCGCGCACCATCGAGGACTTGCGCGCCATGGCCAACGCGATCCAGCAACGTCACGAGACACCGCGTCAGGCCGTCGGCGGCTGAACTGCCCAAAAGGATTTTCTGCAAACTCTGGAGTAACAAGTGAAACGACTCGTCATATTCCTTCTTTCCACCGGCCTTTCTGCCACTGCAATTGCCGAAGACAACGTACGCGACGGACGGCCATGCTTGAACGGCATCTGCGTCGGGGACGATATTTCAGCGCTGTCGAAAATCAAATGGGACAACGTAAAAAGCATGATCGGCAACAAGCCGGTCAAGTCGTTCAAGATTCGTGACGCCAGCTTGAAAGACCTTATGCAGAATTTTTCGCCTGATACGGCCTCTGCCGTCAAGGAGGCAGCTCCGTACTTGCTTGAGAAAGGGTTTGACAGCGAAGCCATCCCCAAACTATCCAGGATCAAAGGCTTTTGCCAGCCAATCGATCTTGACCTGACGGGGCACTTCAAATCCGATAGCGGTTTTCCCACTCGCGTAAACGTCAATGTAGAGCCTGGAAGCACGGCGGCCGAACAGACCTTGAGGGTGAAGTTCATCATCCGCCGCTATCCCCGGGAATTCACCACCGCGCAGGTGCGTGAACTGGCCGAACAACTGAAGGCGCGTTACGCCGGCGTCAAGGCATCGACCTTTGCCGACCCAAACGTCCCCACCTGGAAATTCGACGAGTTCAACCGCGAGCTGTGGCTGATGGCGCCTGTCGGCAGCCGGGTACAGAAGCGCGACCTCCTCAAGCAGTACCCAGGTTGCGGCAAGTCATTGAAGATCGATTGAGGAGACCGGCATGCTGAACATCGACATCGCCCCGCCCATCGCCTTTGCTGCAGCCAATTGCCAGTTTCTTGCCCAGGTGCCGAACGGCATCGAGGGGTACTGGTCGGCCGACATCAAGGCGGTGCGCCGAGGCGTCCTGCACGAGATTTTCACGGGTGTGCTGTTCGTCGAGAAGCCGGGCGAGCTGGTTTTCCTTGCCGGCATCGAATCCCCGGACGGAATCGACCGCCATATCCGGTCCGATGCGGCCGCGAAGCAAGCCGAATTCATCCGTTTCTTGCGCGACGAAAACGACCGCGACAACGCCGCGCTCGGTATTCTAGCCGGGGTTTTCCAGGGACGCGAGTATGCCGCCGTCGGAAAAGCCACGGCGGCCTATCTGGCGGCCCGGTCGCTGTCGCACCCTTTTGGTGTCGGTTTCATGGATCACGAAGGCGCGTACCAGACGATACAAATCGTTCCGGGCGACGACTCGGGCTTTGACGGCAACGCCTACCTTCCTTTCGATCAGCTTGGAGAAGCGCCATGACGACGCCACCCGCCTCCGCGCTTGCCATGCGCGACAAAGCCACCGAGCTGCGAAACCAGATGATCAACGTGATGGAGCGTTTCGGAAACGAGAATCCCGGCATCCCCGCACAAGTGCTGATGGCGGCGCTTGGGGAGTTGCTCATCCAGTTTTCGGTGGACCATGTTGGCCCAGGCATGACCAGCAAGTTTCTTGACGATCTGAAGGAAGCCGTTCGAAAGTTCGGTCCAGCGCGGCAATGATCATCGACCATACGGGCCGTCAGTCTCGGTACAACTGCGGTACAGACACCATGTTTGCCCGACTTCGACAAACTACGCTAAGTTACTGTCGTATAATTACTTTTCGTTTTTCTAGATTACGCGTGCCTATGTCCGGTTTTCCTAGGCATGCGGTGTTCCCAGCAAACTCATAATCCGTTGGTGCTGGGTTCGACTCCCAGGGGGCCCACCAAACGCTAACGTCATGTCCAAGACCGCAAAACCGACCGAACCCAAGGATTTCGAGAGCGCCATCCGTGAGCTGGAGACGCTGGTCGCGGACATGGAGTCGGGCAAGCTTTCGTTGGAGGAATCCCTGGCGGCCTACAAGCGTGGCATGGAAGTGACGGCTTATTGCCGGAAAACCCTGGATGCGGCCGAACAGCAGATCAAGGTGCTGGAGCATGGCGAGCTCAAGGACTTCGATGGCGGCCGTCGTGGTGATCATGGCTGACTTCGCCGCCTGGTCGCGCGCTCTGAGGACGCGCATCGAAACCGCCCTGGATCGTGTTCTGCCTGCCGGCACGCTGGCGCCCGAACGGCTGCACGCGGCCATGCGCTATGCCGCGCTCGGCGGTGGCAAGCGTATCCGGCCTCTGCTCGCGTTCGCCGCCGGCGAAGCCGTCGGCGTGCCAGCTGAACGGGTCGAACCGGCCGCCTGCGCGGTCGAGCTGATCCACGTCTACTCGTTGACCCATGACGATCTGCCGTGCATGGACGACGACGATCTGCGTCGAGGCAAACCGACTTGTCACGTCCAGTTCGACGAAGCCACCGCCATGCTGGTCGGCGACGCCCTGCAAAGTCTGGCGTTCGAGGTGTTGGCGATGGCCGATGGCGAACCCGAGACCCGCGTCGAGATGTTGCGCCTGCTCGCGCGCGCGGCCGGTTCGCGCGGCATGGCTGGTGGCCAGGCCGTGGATCTGGCGGCGACCGGACGCAACCTCGACCTGGCCGAGCTGGAGTTCATGCACATCCACAAGACCGGCGCCCTGATCGAAGCGGCCGTATTGCTCGGCGC
This sequence comes from Hydrogenophilus sp., assembly GCA_020725265.1. Classification (GTDB taxonomy): domain Bacteria; phylum Pseudomonadota; class Gammaproteobacteria; order Burkholderiales; family Thiobacillaceae; genus PFJX01. Next base: position 6,049 of record DYFK01000006.1, read on the forward strand.
CCTTTCCGGTGGCCCGCTGGCGGCGTCGGCACGCGCCGGCCTGGAGCATTACGCGCGCTGTGTCGGCCTGGCCTTCCAGGTCATGGATGACGTGCTCGACGCCGAGACCGATACCGCCACCCTGGGCAAGACCGCCGGCAAGGACGCGGCCCAGGGCAAGGCCACCTATCTGACCCTGATGAGCGCGCGCGATGCCCGCGCCTACGCCGGCGAGCTGGTCGAGGACGCGCTCGCGGCCGTGGCGCCATTCGCGGCCGCTGGTGGGCATCTGGCCGACATCGCCCGGTTCATCGTCGAACGCCGTTATTGATGGATCGCCGATGAACCTGCTGGACACCATCGACAGCCCCGCCGATCTCAGAAGCCTCGATCGTGTCGCGCTCAAGAATCTGAGCGCCGAGCTTCGCCAGTTCATTCTCGACAGCGTTTCCCGCACCGGTGGCCACCTCGCCTCCAATCTCGGCGTGGTCGAACTCACCGTCGCCCTGCACGCGGTGTTCGACACGCCGGACGACCGCATCGTCTGGGATGTCGGCCATCAGACCTACGCCCACAAGATCCTCACCGGTCGGCGCGCGCGCATGGATACACTGCGCCAGACCGACGGCCTGTCTGGTTTCCCGAAACGAGAGGAAAGCGGATACGACGCCTTCATCGCCGGTCATTCCAGCACCTCGATCTCGGCCGCCTTGGGCATGGCCGTGGCGGCCAAGCTGAAGGGAGAGACGCGGCGCGTGGTGGCGGTGATCGGCGATGGCGCGATGACCGCCGGCATGGCCTTCGAGGCGCTCAACAATGCCGGCGCCATGGATGCCAACCTGCTGGTGATCCTCAACGACAACGAGATGTCGATCTCGCCCAACGTCGGCGCCCTCAACAGCTACCTGACCCGGCTGTTGTCCGGCCGCTTCTACAACAACCTGCGCAGCCGCGGTGAACGCCTGCTCGCCAGCCTGCCACCGATCCACGAACTTGCGCGCCGGGCCGAGGAACACCTCAAGGGCATGGTCACCCCGGGTACGTTGTTCGAGGAGTTCGGCTTCAATTATCTGGGGCCGATCGATGGCCACGACCTCGACGCCCTGATCCCCACCCTGGAAAACATCCGCCGCCTGGAAGGCCCGCAGTTCCTGCACGTGGTCACGCGCAAGGGCAAGGGCTACGAGCAGGCCGAGGCCAATCCCTGTCTCTATCACGGTGTCGGCAAGTTCGAGGTGGCCGACGGCATCACGCCGAAGTCCCCGAGCCGGCCGAGCTACACCGAAATCTTCGGCCAATGGCTGGTCGACATGGCCACCGCCGACGAGCGCCTGGTGGCGATCACGCCGGCGATGTGCGAAGGCTCCGGCCTGACCGCCTACGCCGAACGCTTCCCGGACCGCTATTTCGACGTCGGCATCGCCGAGCAGCACGCGCTCACCTTCGCCGCCGGGCTGGCCTGCGAGGGGCGCAAGCCGGTGGTGGCGATCTATTCGACTTTCCTGCAACGCGCTTATGACCAACTCATCCATGATGTCGCGTTGCAGAACCTGCCGGTGATGCTGGCGATCGACCGCGCCGGCCTGGTCGGCGCCGACGGTCCCACCCATGCCGGCGCCTTCGACCTGTCCTACCTGCGCTGCATTCCCAATCTGATGATCGCGGCGCCGTCCGATGAGGATGAATGCCGGCGTCTGCTCAGCACCGCCTACCGGCATGACGGCCCCAGCGCCGTGCGTTACCCGCGCGGCGTCGGCCCCGGGGCCGCGCCGGCCGCCGATCTGGAACCGGTGCCGGTCGGCAAGGCCAGGGTGTCGCGGCGTGGCCACGGCGTCGCCATCCTCGCCTTCGGCAGCGTGATGGCGGCGGCCCGGAACGTGGCCGACCGACTCGACCTGACCCTGGCCGACATGCGCTTCGTCAAGCCGCTCGACCTCGATCTGCTGCGCGAACTGGCCACCCGCCACGAACACCTGGTCACCATCGAGGAAAACGTGGTCATGGGTGGCGCCGGCTCGGCGGTCGCCGAGGCGTTGGCCGGGCTGGGCGTCGACCTGCCCATCCTTCATCTGGGGTTGCCCGACCGCTTCGTCGAACATGGCGACCACGGCGTGCTGCTGGACCGGTGCGGGTTGAGCGAACGCCATATCGAGGCGGCGATCCGACCGCTCTGTTCCAAAACCGACTATCCCGAGTAATTTACTCGGGTATGGCCGGGGCGTATAATTTGGAACATGTCTAAACAAAGGATTCCATCATGACCGGCAACGTATGCGAGACAGTCTGCGATACCCCCGCCGCCTGCCCCACCCGGGAGGCCATTCCCGATGTCCAGAATTTCGCCGACTCCCGCCAGATCGCCATCGACAAGGTTGGCATCAAGGCCATCCGTCATCCGGTCAAGGTGATGGACAAGAATGGTGGCGTCCAGCACACCATCGCCACCTTCGCCATGTACGTTTACTTGCCGCACCACTTCAAGGGGACGCACATGTCGCGTTTCATCGAGATCCTGAACGGCTACGAGCGGGAAATCTCCGTGGAGTCGTTCGAGGACATGTTGCGCCAGATGGTGGTCAAGCTGGAGGCGGTGTCCGGCCATGTCGAGATGAGCTTTCCCTACTTCATCAACAAGAAGGCACCGGTATCCGGCGTGGAAAGCCTGCTCGACTACGACGTCACCTTCATTGGCGAGATCCGCGATGGCGCCTACCTGCAAACCATGAAGGTGCTGGTGCCATGCACCAGCCTGTGCCCCTGTTCCAAGAAGATTTCCGAGTATGGCGCCCATAACCAGCGCTCGCACGTGACCCTGACCGTGCGTACCAACAGTTTCGTCTGGATCGAGGATTTGGTGCGTGTCGCCGAGGAGAACGCTTCCAGCCAGCTCTATGGCCTGCTCAAGCGGCCGGACGAGAAATTCGTCACCGAGCGCGCCTACGAGAATCCCAAGTTCGTCGAGGATCTGGTGCGCGACGTCGCCGCCGCGCTCAACCAGGACGAACGCATCGATGCCTACGTGGTCGAGGCGGAGAATTTCGAGTCGATCCACAACCACTCGGCGTACGCGCTGATCGAACGGGACAAGACCCGGTAGGCCTGATCCACGACTCGAAATTTCGCCGCCTACGCGGTCGCATCCCCATTGCGTGGGGCCCCTGCTCCGCGCTCCGATGGCGTACTTCGAGTCGATCCACAATCATTCGGCGTACGCGCTGATCGAACGGGACAAGACCCGGCAGGCCTGATCCACGACTCGAAATTTCGCGGTCTATGCCACGCGCGCTACGCGGCTTCAGAACCGTTCGTCTTCCCTCAGGTAGCGCCACTGGCCGAGCGGCAGATCGCCCAGGCGGACCTGGCCGATGCGCACGCGCTTGAGGCCGATCACCTTCAGGCCGACCAGCTCGCACATCCGGCGGATCTGGCGTTTGCGGCCTTCCTTGAGGATGAAGCGGAGTTGATCCTCGTTCTGCCAGGCGACCCGGGCGGGCCGCAGTTCGCGGCCGTCGAGCCGGAGGCCGTGGTTGAGCAGCCTGAGCCCGGATTCGCTCAGCGTGCCCTGCACGCGCACTAGGTATTCCTTCTCGATATCCGAGTCCTCGCCGATGAGTTGCCGGGCGACGCGGCCATCCTGGGTCAGCACCAGCAGGCCGGTGGAATCGATGTCGAGCCGGCCGGCCGGGGCGAGACCCTTGAGATGGCCGGGATGGAAGGCGGGACCGCCGGCATCCTTCCAGAGCGCCTCTGGCCGGATCAGGACCACCGCCGGCTTGTAACCTGGCTCCGGCTGGCCGGAGACATACCCGATCGGCTTGTGCAGCAGGATGGTGACGCGCTGTTGCTGGTCCTTGCGCGCTTGCTGGGCGAGGTGGATTTCGCAGTCCGGGTCGACCCGGGTGCCCAGTTCCGCGATGCGCACGCCGTTGACGAAAACCAGACCGCGCTCGATGTAGGCATCGGCTTCGCGGCGCGAACACAGGCCGCGTTCCGACATCAGCTTGGACAGGCGGATGCCTTCCGGGCGCGCGTTCGCGGTCGTGCTCATGCGTTCGCGGACTGGCGATGCACCCAGTCGGCGCCAAGGCTGCCCCACAGCCTGTCGAGATAGGCCGGCGAGGTGACTTCCGCCAGGCGCGCGCGCGCTTCCTCCAACGCCGCTTCGCAGCCGGCGATGCCATCTGGCTCGCAACGCGTCTCGGCTTCGGCGAGGAAGCGCGACAGATAGTCGACGTGACGTTGATAGAGGGCGATGTCGCGGCGCTGCTTGATCGCCAGGCGTTCCCGGTACCAGTCGCTCGCCAGCAGCGATTCGCGCGTGAACAGGGCGCGCAGATCCGGATGCGACAGGTCCATGCCCTGGTAATGACCCTCGGCCATGACGTGGAGCAGTGCCTTCAGTGGCGGACAGGCGTCATCGATGGAACCGTCGGCCAGGTAGCCGCGCGCGACCTTTTCGTGGGCTTCGACGATGTGCTCGACACCGTCGACGAAGGCGTCCAGATCCTGGGTTTCAGGACGCAGCATGGCTTCGTCGAATACCTGCATGGGGTCGTCGAAAATCTTGCCGAGGAAAGCGTGCATGAAGCGCGTGGTGATCCGGTAGCCCAGGCGGCTGGCGCGGACACGACGGCCCTTGTGGTCGAAATCCTCGACCTTTTCCAGATAACCGCGTCCGATCAGCCACTTGGCGTCGCGCTGCTTCGGCGAAAGTCGGCACCAGATTTCCGGCATCAGGAAGCTGATGTCGTGATCGACCCGGCGGTTCGGGCCGATGTGGCCCGCGGCCGTGGTATAGCCGTCGTGACCGCACAGGATGAAGGACACCAGCGCGTTGTTGAGGTCGGCGGTGGCGGTGAGCGCGTTGAACGGCCCCTTGGTCAGCGCGCCTTCGGAACCGGCGCCGGTGGTCGATGGTGATTTGCCCGACAGGCTGGCGATGAAATCCATGAACAGTTCGGGCAGCTCCTGGTAATGGATCGGGCCGTACACGGCGAGCGGACGGATGCCGGGCTTGGGCGGGTTGTTCCGGCGTCCCGGCAGCATGACGTCGACCGGCAGATGCAGCGGCGTGTTGGCGGGCATGCGGCGATACAGACGGGTGCCCATTTCGGCGATGTAGCTGTCGAGCGGATTGGCGAGATCAGGCCGGGCTTGCAGATAGCGCACGTTCGGGCTGGGTTTGCCGTTGACGATGCGCGGGTGCGCCGACGACACGAAATAGCCCTCCTCGGCCGCGGCTGCTTCGATGAAGCGCTGCATGGGTGGGCTGTAATGGTGGAAGGTCAGCACGTCGTCGACCAGTTCGCGGGCATCGGCCCGGGTCAGCGGCTCGAAATTGGAGATGAAGTTGTCGTCCAGTGTCAGATCCAGTTCGGTCTGCGGGTCGAGGCCGCGGTGCTTGGCGTCGTCCGGGCGCTGGAACAGGCGATTTTCGCAGTTGGCGACGATCTTGCACGCGACTTCCCCGGCCACGCCGGGCGGCGTGTCGCGCAGGCCGCGCGTGGGCACCGTGGCGGATACCGCGATATCGTCGGCGAGCTGGACCTTTTGCGCGCCCACGAAATCCTGACGCACCTTGTAGACGCGCCAGGAGCCGTCGTCCAGACGGCCGACACGCAGGAAGCTGGCCTCCAGCCGGCGCCGGTGGTACTTGAGTTCATGCGCCGGGCGGCCGTCGACCATGTCGACGTGGAAATGCTCGCGCCAGTCGTTGCCCCATTCCGGCCGATGGAAGCGTTTGATGATGATGGCCAGCGCGCGGATGTGCGGCGGGATGGTCGCCAGCCAGGCATTGTAGGCGTCGGTATATTCCTCGGATGGCGTCAGCAGGCGGATCACCGAACCCAGCGTGCGGTTGGGGGAGAGCAGGGTGCGGGTATCCATGCCGCCGGCCGGCTGGACCTTGAAGCGGTCGGAATAGCCACGCTTGAACAGCGCCTCGACCTGGTCGAGGTCCTGTTTCAGGTTCTGAACGTAGAACGGCCCGGACAGCAGCGCGCTGACCAGCGACTTGGAGATTTCCGACTTGCCGCCGCCGGAGACCGTGCACGGCTTGTAGCAGAAGGTGCCTTCGGCCTCGCTGCCGACCAGGCGCCAGGATGGCGCGTGCGGGTGCTTCTCCAGATGTACCTTGAAACCGCATGGATAGATGTAGGTATGGCCGGCCAGCAGCTTGAGCTGGCGCAATTCGTTGCTCCATGTCCAGGTGGCGAGCTGCTCCTGCAGGTCCATGTGGGTGTCTTCCGGCACGTAGACGATGCATGGCTGGCGGCGGTCGTATCCGTGGCCCTCCGGCTGGAAGTCGATGATGTCGCCATAGAGCTGGCGTACGTCGCGGATCGAATGGCCCTCGGCCAGATAGCGCGAATCCAGACTGTAGCTGTCGCCCAGGTTGAAGCTGGGGAAGGCCAGGGCGCCACCGGAGTGTTCCTCCTCGCTGCCACCGAACAGGTTGGCGGCGTAGCTGATCTGCGACTTGATCTCCTTCTTGCTGTAGCCGAAGTAGTTGTCGGCGATGATGGTGACGATGACCCCGTTCAGGTCGCGGCAGACGATCTTGAAGGCGCCACCGTCGTTGTAGCGCTCGTGCTCGTCGCGCCAGCACATGCCATCCCGGCGTTGCCGCTCGCTGGCCTCGTCCCAGCGCGGCAGGCCGACTTCCTTCTTGGTCAGTTCGATCAGGTGCGGCGCCAGGATCACGCAGCCGGTATGGCCCGACCAATGCGTCACATCGAGGCCAGCGTCGTTGCCCGGCAGGTAGGGATCGCCAGCGTTGCCGAAGATGCGCTCGACGAAATCCAGGTTGGCGACCAGGCCGCCGGGCACGAAGAAACGGGTTTCCATGCGCTTCTCCGGCATCACGCCGGTGACCGCCGGTGACACCAGCGGCCGCAGCAGCAGCGAGACCCACAGGTGCGCGCCCGGCTCCTGATTGGCGGTGAACGGCAGCCTCATCAGGGCATCCGGAGGATTCATCGCCGCCTTGAACAACGCCGCGAAAGTGGCGGTGGGCACCGCCTTCTTGTCCCAGGGAATCGGCAGGCCGCCTTCGACCACGTGGAACACGCCCTCGGTGGTGCGACGATCCTTGCCCGGGTTGTGCAGCACGCCCTGGCGCACCCGGTAGGAAGTCAGCCATTGCGACTGGAACAGGTCGCCATCGGCGGGCAGGGACAGCTCAGCGGCCAGGCCGGCGCGATCGAGTACGAAGCTGTCGGCGGGCAGGCGGAGCTCGCTCTCGACGCCGTCGCGGCGCAGATAGCCGTCGAGGAAGTCCTGGATGCGCCGGTCGGCCGGGCAGCGATAGCCCTGCAACAGGCGCCGGTGCTGGCGGTAGTTGCGCAGCAGATCGTCGGCGGTATCGAGCAGGTCGTCCGCGTCACCCAGCCAGCCGGGCTGGCCGAGAGCGGCGAGTTGCAGGTTGATCTGGCGCACCCGCTTCAGGCGGGCGGCGGGGATGGGCTTGCGCGCGGCTTCGATGGCGCGGGGGAGATCGTTGTTCATGAGTTTCATCACCGTATGGATCCGGGCTATTTTCTCACGGACCGCGTCCGGACCGAAAATCGGACCGGTTCGCGGCGGTCAGGCCAGATTCAGCGCCTTGCGCGTGAACGTCTCGTAGGCATCGGCGTCGAGCGGCCGGCTGTACCAGTAGCCCTGCATGTAGGAACAGCCCTGCTCGCGCAGGAAATCGCGCTGCGCCTCGGTTTCCACGCCTTCCGCCACCACCTTCATGCCCAGGCCGCGCGCCATCTGGATGATGGCCGAGGCGATGGCGGTGTCGTTGGCGTCGTCGGGGATGTCCATGACGAAGGAACGGTCGATCTTGAGCTTGTCGATCGGAAACCGCTTGAGGTAGCCGAGCGAGGAATAGCCGGTGCCGAAGTCGTCGATGGCGATCGACAGGCCGGCGCCGTGCAGCGCGCGCAGTACGTCGGCGCTGGTGTCGGCCTTGGTCATGGCCGTGCTTTCGGTGATTTCCAGTTCGATCGCGCGCATCGGCAGGCCGGCGGCGCCAAGCAGGGCGCGGACGCGGCCGGCGAGGCCTTCCTGACGGAACTGGCGCGCCGACAGGTTGACCGCCACCGGCAACAGCGGCAGACCGCGTTCGCGCCAGGCCGCGAGTTGCCGGCAGACCTCGCGCAGCACCCAGTCGCCGATCGGCAGGATCATGCCGTTCTCCTCGGCCAGTGGAATGAACTCGTCGGGCGGCACCATGCCGCGCTCCGGGTGGCGCCAGCGCAGCAAGGCCTCGGCGCCGACCGGGCGGCCGTCGGTGAGGTCGGCCTGGGGCTGGTAATGAATCACGAATTCGCCGCGCTCCAGCGCCTCGTGGAGGCTGTTTTCCAGCGCCAGATGCTCGCGCGTGCGCCGGTTCATGCTCTCGGTGTAGAAATGGTACTGGCCGCGTCCGGCTTCCTTGGCGTGATACATCGCGGTGTCGGCGCACTTCATCAGGGTTTCGATGGTGTCGCCGTCCTGCGGATACAGGCTGATGCCGATGCTGGGCGTGCTGTGCAGGGCGTGGTCGCCGATCAGATAGGGGCGCGACAGGCTGAGCTGGATTTTCTCGGCGGCGTGGGCGGCGTTGTTGATGGCGCCCAGACCGGTCAGCACCACCGCGAACTCGTCGCCGCCCAGGCGGGCGATCAGGTCGCTCTCGCGCAGACTGTCGCGCAGCCGGCGGGAGACCTCGACCAGCAGGCTGTCGCCGACGTTGTGGCCGAGGGTGTCGTTGATCACCTTGAAGCGGTCGAGGTCGATGAACATCATCGCCAGTTCGCTGCCCTCCCGGCGCGCGCTGGCGATCGCCTGTTCCAGCGAGATGTGCAGGTGCAGGCGGTTGGGCAGGCCGGTCAGGGCGTCGTGGTGGGCGATGTGGCGGATGCGTTCCTCGGCTGCTTTCTGCTCGCTGATGTCGGCGAAACTGGCGATGTGATAGTCGACGCGGCCCTCGGTGTTGCGCACCACCGAGATGGTCAGCAACTTGGGGTAGATGCCGCCGTCCTTGTCGCGATCCCACATCTCGCCCTGCCAGAAACCCTTGTCGCGGATGTCGCGCCACATCGCCTCGTATTCCTCGCGCGTGGTCCGGCCGGACGACAGCATGCTCGGATTTTGGCCGCGCACTTCCTCTTGGGTGTAGCCGGTCAGCCGGGTGAAGGCGGGGTTGACCTCGACGATGCGGTTGTCGCGATCGGTGATCATGATCGCCTCGCCGCTGTGCTCGAACACATGCGCGGCCAACCGCAGTTGCCGTTCCGTGCGTTTGCGCGCCAGCAGGTTGCGCACGCGCGCGCGCAGCACGGCGGCGACCACGGGCTTGGTCAGGTAATCGTCGGCGCCCAGGTCCAGGCCGCTCAACTGACTTTGTTCCGAACTGTCGGCGCTGACGAAGATCACCGGGATGTCGCGCGCGCGCGCGTCCGCCTTCATCCTGCGCAGCACCTCGATGCCGCTCATGCCGGGCATCATCACGTCGAGCAGGATCAGGTCCGGTGTATCCGCGCGTTCCAGCAGCGCGAGCGCGTCGACGCCGCTGGTGGCGGTGCGGATCCGGTATTCGCCGCGCAGCGCCGCCGCCAGCACGTGCAGATTCGCGGGCAGATCGTCGACCAGCAGGATCAACGGGCGGTCCGTGTCGACCTTTTGGGGTGTGTCGTCGCTGAGCATGCGCGCTACTTTATTACATGGGCGTGGCCCGGAGCGCATCGACGCAGGCGCGGGCGCCGTCATGGTCGAACTGGTCGATCCGGTACAACAGGTGGGCGAGCAGGGTCTGATCCGGCCAGGCTTCGGCGAGTTCGCGCAGCAGGCGCAGTTCGGTCTCGGGCAGCAATTCGTGGTCGCGCAGGAAGGGGTCGACGCGGTCGAGCAGCGGCGCCAGCACGCGCGTGAAGGCGGCATCCGGCGCCGGCGCCGGTGGCCGTCGCGTCGCCAGGGCCACGCCGGTTTCGCTGGCGAGCGCTGCGATATGCCGTTCCGAGCCGCTGACCGGCGCGTCGGTGTCGTCCGGCAGGCCGACGACCAGGGTGAAGGTGAAGGTGGCGCCGCCGCCGGCGCGGCCTTCGGCGACGATCTCGCCGCCCATCAGGTTGACCAGCTTGCGGCAGATGGCCAGACCCAGGCCGGTGCCACCGAAACGTCGGGTGATCGAGGCGTCGGCTTGACTGAACGGCTGGAACAGCGCGGCCGCCTGGTCGGCGTCGAAGCCGATGCCGCTGTCGCGCACGCGGAAACGCAGCACCGGATCACCGTTCGCGTCGATGGCCATGGCCGTGACTTCGATGTCGATGCCACCGCGTTCGGTGAACTTGATGGCGTTGCCGATCAGGTTGTTGAGTACCTGGCCCAGGCGCAGCGGATCGCCCAGCACCCGTTCGGGGAGATCGTCGCTCAGATGGATGCTCAGGCTCAGGGCCTTTTCCTCGATCCGTGCCTGGTGCAGACCGACGCAGTCGGCGAGCACGTCGGCGATGCGCATCGGCACGCGTTCCACCCGCATCCGTTCGAACTCGATGCGGGCGTAGTCGAGGATGTCGTTGAGGATGCCGAGCAGGCTTTGCCCGGAGGCCAGGGCCTTGCGCAGGAAATCGGCCTGGCGGGGAGGCAGGTCGCCGGCGTCGAGCACGGCCCGGGTCAGGCCGAGGATGGCGTTCATCGGCGTGCGAATTTCATGACTCATGTTGGCCAGGAAGACCGACTTGGCCTGGTTGGCGGTTTCCGCCGCCCGTTTGGCTTCGAGCAGCGCCGCCTCGGCCTGTTTGCGCGCGCTGATGTCGATGACCATGCCGACGAAATGGCTTGGGCGCCCCTGGGCATCGCGGATTACGCTGACCGCCAGGTCGACCCAGGTCAGCTCGCCACTTTCCCGGAGATAGCGCTTTTCCATGCGGTAGTCGTTGCGCGCGCCGGCCAGGATTTCCCGGTAGTAGTCGAGTTCCGCGCCGAGGTCATCCGGATGCGTGAAGCGCGCGAAATTCATGCCGGCGAGTTCCTCGTGGCGATAACCGACCAGATCCGCGAAACGGTCGTTGCATTGCAGCAGCATGCCGGTATCGTCGGCGAAGGCGATGCCGGCGTTGGCGTATTCGAAGATGCCCCGGAAACGCGCCTCGCTGGCTTGCAGCGCGGTGGTTCGCTCGCGCACGCGCTGTTCGAGGCGTGCCTGCTCCTCGGCCACTCGGTCGGCCATGCGGTTGAAGCTGGTCGCCAGTTGCCGGAACTCGTCGCAGCCCTGCGCGGGCGCGCGCTGGCGGAGGTCGCCGTCGGCGATGCGTTGCGTGGTCCGCGTCAGCTGGCGCACCGGCGCGATCAGCGAACGGCCATACAGCAGCGCGGTGGCGGCGGCCAGCAGCAGGAGCAGCAGCAACGCCCCGAGCGCGTGGGCGCGCAGTTCGCGCGCCGGCGCCAGCGCCTCGGCGGTATCCATCTTGACCACCATGCCCCAGCGCAGCGCGGGCAGATAACGCCAGGCGGCGACGATGTCGATGCCGGCATAATCGATGGTCCGCCCCAGGCCGGAGTCGCCGGCGAGCGCGGCGCGCATCGGCGCCGCCGCCTGCTCGTACGGCACCCGGTGGTTGAAGGCGGCATCGGTGACGCGCAGCAGGGGGCCCACATAAAAAACGTGCCCGGATTCGCGTTGGGCCAGCACGGTTTCGCCGCTGTCGCCGAGGCCGGTGACGTCGGCGGTGACCACGGTCAGGCGGTCCAGATCCAGTTGCAGGGCGATGCCGCCGACCGGCCGGCCGGCCTCGATCACCGGCGAAACCACGAAAATCGCCGGCCGGTCGCCGGATGGCGCGTAACGCCCGACCGGTGTGATCTGGGTGTCGAGCAGGGCCAGGGCCTCGCGGTAGCCGCGGGCGAGCGGCGTATCGCGATAGGGACCGGTGTTCAGGTTGGTGCCCAGGTCGGATTCGGCCAGGATGGAGAAAACCACGTTGCCATCGAGGTCCATCAACAGCAGGTCGTAATAGCCGACACGGTCGAGCAAAGCCTGGAAATGCCGACGATGGCCTTGCATGGCGGGGCTGTCCGGCCCGGTCCCCGCGAGCGCGCGCAGGATGTCCCGCGTCGTCTGGGCTTGCGCCAGCATCTGGCTGTCGGTCAGGCGTTCGGCCAGATAGGCGTCGATCTGGTCGGCCTTCTTGTCGGCGATGGCGGCCAGATGCGTCTGGACCGTCAGCGCCAGCCTGCGCTCGAACTCGGTCGTGTACAGCCAGGCCAGGACGCCCAGCGGCAGCGGCGACAGCAGCAGAAACCCGAGCAGCAGGCGGACGACGATGCGGTTCATGGCCTGTCGGCGGTGGCGAGGTCGCGGGTCAGCGCGCGCCATTCCTGGCGCGAGCGGTGGAAAGGCCAGGGCGCCGGCCGCGCCGGCGCCCGCGAGGCCAGGATTTCGGCGAACTGTCCATCCGGTCGGAACTGGCCGACACGCACCATTTTCCAGGCGTGCCGGGTGCCCGGATCGATCGAGACGATCGCGGACGGTCCCGGCAGGCTGAGCCCGAGCGCCGCCCGATTGACCCGGCGTGGCTCCACCGAGCCGGCGATGGTGGCGGCGCGCGCCCACAGATGCACGCCGACATAGCTGGCCTCGATCGGATCGCTGGTCACCCGGTCGGGACCGAATCGGGCCTGGAAGGCGGCGACGAACCGGCGGTTCTCCGGATTCGGCAGCGACTGGAAATAGCTCCACACCCCGAAATGCCGGCGCAGTTCGCCGCCACCCCAGGCCTTCGCCTCGGTTTCGGCGACGCTGAACGAGACCAGGGGCAGATCGGCCAGCCCGGCCCGCGCGAGCGCGCGGAACAAGGCCGCGTTGCTGTCGCCGTTGAGGGTGTTGAGCACCACGTCCGGACGCGCGCGGCCCAGCTCCGCGACCACGTCGTCGACCTCGGGCGAACCCAACGGCAGGTAGCGCTCACCGACCACCACGCCGCCGGAGGCTTCGATCAGGTCACGCGCGATCAGGTTGGCGGCGCGCGGGAAAATGTAGTCGGAGCCGATCAGGAACACCCGTTCGCCGAAACGTTCCAGCGCCCAGCGCGCGCCCGGCACGATCTGCTGATTGGGCGCCGAGCCGGTGTAGAGGATGTGCTCCGATTGCTCCATGCCTTCGTACTGGACCGGATAGAACATCAGATGGCGATGGCGTTCGACCACCGGCCTGACCGCCTTGCGACAGGTGGAAGTCCAGCACGCGAACAGGGCGGCCACGCCGTCGTCGCGGATCAAGCGCTCGGCCTCGGCGGCGGCGTGGCCGGGATCGGAACGACCGTCGGCGGCGACGATCTCGACGCGCCGGCCGAGCAGGCCGCCGGCGGCGTTGATTTCTTCCACCGCCAGGCGGGCGGCGTCGAGCAGCGGTGCTTCGCTGACCGCCATGGTGCCGGTCAGCGAATGCAGCACACCGATCCGGATCGGCGGCGCCGCGTCCTCGCCGTTGACGGCGACGAGCAGCCAGGCCAGTCCCGCCGCCAGGGTCAGCGCGTACAGCCAGCGGGCCGGATCGGGCATGGAAGCGAGCGTTTCAGGCGTGCCGGTTGACGATTTCGACCAGCTCGAAGGTCTGCAACAGCGAGGACTGCATGATTTCGACCAGCACCGCGCGCTCCAGCCCGAGGCTGTTCCAGGCCGCCTCGTCGAAGGTGAGGTCGTAGTCGGACAACTGGTAGCCGGTCTTGATGTCGGGGGCCATGTGGAAGGCGATGTCGGCCGCCACGTGCAGGATCGCCGCTTCCCTGGGATGGCCCTGGCACTGCTCCGGGAACAACTGGAAGGCGACGATCTCGTCGAGCACTTCCGGCACCCGCCAGGCGCGTAGCAGGGCGGCACCCAGCTCGGCGTAGGTGAAGCCGAACACGAAGCGCTCGGCCTCGACGATCGCCGCCTCGCCGCGATCCTTGTCCTGCAGGACCTGCCGGTACTGGACCGGTCGTGCCGCGTAGAACACCAGCCGGCCGACCTTGTGCAGCAGGCCGGCCAGGAACATGCGTTCGGCGTTCTTGACGCCGCACCTCTTGGCGAGATTGCGGCAGACCACGCCGCAATTGACGCTGTTGTCCCAGAAATCGAGCATGTTCACGAATTCTTCCGGAATGCCCTTGAAGCTGGTGATCACCGCCGTCGACAACACCAGATCGCGCAGGGCCTGATGGCCGATCAGCGTGATCGCGCGCGAGATGGTGTCGACCTTGCTGGGCAGCCCGTACCAGGCGCTGTTGGCCAGCCGCAGCACGGTCGCGGCCAGGCCGGCATCGAGCTGGACGACATCGACCAGTTGCTGGTTGCTGGTGTCGGGTTGGTCCATCAGCTCGTTCAACCGGATCGCCACGTCGGGCAGGCTGAACAGGTGGTGGACTTCCTGGACCAGGAGTTGGGGCGTCATGATGAATACCTTGCCGGATCGGAAGCGGGAGTATCGGTCATCTTACGTCGCCTGGGCATGAGCTGGGCAGGGCGCGCGAACCCGCGTGCCCGGATACCGCGATCCGGTCGCCGCCTTTGGGGCCGAGGTCGATGACCCAGTCGCGTCATTCAGAGCAGTGCCTCCTGTTCGCCTTTCTCGCCATGATCGAGCATCCACCTCAGAAGCCGGCGCAGGCTCTCGGGAAGTTGCGCCGCGAATAGTGCGTCGATTCGTTGTCGGTCGTCATCCGTCAACGGCAGCCGCCGAGGCAGCGCGGCCAGATCTTCCGCGCCCATGCGCCAGGGTTTCCATGACACGCCCGCCGTGCTGAAAAGCCGGGCCGCGTCGAGCGCGATCGCGATGCCGGCCGGGTCGGGATCGCAGGCGATGAGGCCCTGTGCCGGCCGCAGATCGATGAGTCGGGTTAGACAGGTTTTCCACCAGGAAGGCGCGAATCCCGGCAACCAGATCACGCCGTCCTGATGTCCATGCCGAGCGGCGACCCGTTCGAAGCTGGTGCGGTTTTCCACCAGCCGCCATGCGCCAATCTCGCCTTCCAGACTGTCGAGGGCGTCGATCGTGGCGGGGGTGAGGCCGATGAAGTCGGGCAGGCCGGCCAGATCCAGATGCCAGTCCGCAGAGTGGAGGGACAGGGGCGCGGCCAGGAACAACAGCGGGGTATGCGCCGATACCCCCCAGGCTTCCAGGTCCAGACCTTCGGCCAGCCAGTTCTTTTCCGCTTCGGTGATGGCCTTGGTGCCGCCACGGGCGAGTTGGGCGAAATCGCGCCAGGTGCCGGTACGGCCTTCCGACCGCCAGCGGTTCAGCGCGGCGAGCAGTTCCAGGCGGGCCAGCGCCCGTTGTGCCGGCAGTCCGTCCAGTCGCGCCGCCAGTTCGGCCAACTCGTCCGGCAGGCGCGTGGCCGCGCGGGCGGCGGCCCATTGCGCGCGCCTTGCCTCGGGGTCGGGCAGCCCCAGGGCGGCGCGCGCCGCGCCGGGATCGAGGAACGTCAGCGCCACCGTTCGCCATTGGCCGCCCGTGAAACGCTCCTCCGTCTCGATCCAGCCGCCGGCCAGCAAGGCGTCGCGCAGGGTCTCGGCCTGGCTGTAGCGCGCGTTGCCGGCCTGCTTGAGCAGGCTGTCCCAGCGCCGTTGCGCCACGCCCCGGCAAAGCCATTCGCCAAGCAGAGCACGCCAATCGGCGGGCCAGGCGTCCAGCCCGGCCGGAGCCGGTGGGAATGCGCGGCGCAGCCTGCGGCCACGCAAGGTGGAGACGGCGCCGACGTCCAGCGGGCGGATCGAGATGCCGGCGGCGTCCGCCGCGGACCAACCGTCCGGGATCATGGGTTCCGGCTCTGACGCTGGAGCACGGCGATGGGCGGCGCCCAGCGTTCTCCAGGAGGCTTTTTCCGGGTCATCAATACCAGCTCCGCCGGGTCATGCACGTTCAGGTTGTGGGTGACCGGACTGGTGATCAGGTACTGGGCGCGGGTGGCCTGGAGAAAGCCGCCGACCCGGTCGATGTTGAAGATGTCCAGATGGGCGAAGGGTTCGTCGATGAATACGAAGCCGCCGGGCCGTTCCTCGTCCATCATCATGCCGACCAACAGGATCAGCGATTTCATGACCTGCTGGCCGCCCGAGGCTTCGCCGTCGCTCAAGTGCTGGAAGCCCTTGCGGTCGAAATCGAAACGCACCACCAGGCCCGCCTGCGCCAGGGTCAGGTCGTCGTTTTCAAGATGCGGCGGCGCGCATTCGACGCCGATGCCGGCCAGCTCGCCTAGCTGCCTGATGTTCTTCTGATACCTCCGCACGGTCGCCCGCAGCTTGGCGATGTAGGCCGCGCGGGCATCGGAGGTGATGTTCCTGGCGCGGTCAAGATCGCGCCGGCGCTGTTCCACATTGCTCTGGTCGGCGGCCAGATCGGCGATCAGCTTGTCGCGCACCGCCAGGCAGACCGGGTCGGTTTCCCAGTCGTCACGGTTGAGTTGGGTTTCGATGTCCTTGAGCCTTTGGCCGGCGACCCGCTGGGCGATCACGGCCTGACCCGTTTCAGGATCGAATTCCTGGGCCAGGGCGGAGAGCGCCTCGGGCTTGCGCCAGGCGGGCGGCATGCCGCGCCGGCTCTGGCGCAGCACCTGGTATCGCTTGCATTGCTCCTCGCGCTGGGAGCGGCTTTGTGTTTCCAGTTCGATCCGTTCCCGCTCGGCCTCTTGCCGGTTTCTCCGCGCATCCCTAAGCCCGGTGTCGGCGACGTGCCAGGCTTCGCGGGCCCGCTCCAACGCGGACAACGCCTCCGCGAGTCGGATGCCGAGTTCATCCGCGCGCGCCTGTTCGAGTGGCAGCCGCGTCGCCGCCTCGTCGAACTCGGCTTCGCGCGCCATCAGTTGCCGGGCCGCGTCGTAGCCTTCCAGTTGCGCCTGCATGGGGGCGATGCGCTGGGTCAATTCCACGAGCAGCCGGCCGATGTTCCGCATTCTCGTTTCCAGCGCCTGGTTTTCCTCGCGCAGCGCATCCAGGCGTGCCTTGCGCGCCGCCTCGCCGAACTGCCAATCACCCCGTTCCAGCCCCAGGTGGCGGGCGCCGCGGCGCTCCTTGTGATAGCCGGCGGGCGTTACCCATTCCGTCGCCTCGGACAGGCGCGCGCCTTCCGCCACATCGGCCACGCGCAGCACCCGGTTGAGGTGTTGCGCCATCCAGGCGGGGGCGGGCCGGGTGAAGCGCAGCACCGCCAGCAGGGAGGCCGGATCGGCGGTGGCTGCTTCGGCCAGGTCCGCCACCACGAAATGGCGGTACCCCAGACGTTCGCCAAGGCGCCAGGCCTGCTCCCGCTGGCCTGGGCGGTCGATGAGGATGATGTGGCGGTAGGCGGCCAGCAGCGCCTCCACGGCGCCCTGCCAGGCCGGATCGGTCACCTCGACGATGTCGGCCAGCAGCCGGTGGACGATGCCCGCCTCGTCCAGGGCGGCACGAAAGCGCCGCACGAATTCCGGCGTCGGACGCTGGCCGGCATGCAGCAGGTTCCGCTCCTCTTCCAGGTTCTGGAGACGTTCCCGCAGACGCGCCCTTTCATCCTCCAGTTCACGTTTCTCTCTGCGCAGGCGGGTGAGCGTCTCGCCGACGTCGGCGCCCTCCTGGCGTGCCAGATGCAGGAGTTGCTGCTGTTGCCGAAGCACGGTTTCGCTCGCCACGACGGCATCGCGCGCCGTCTGGAACTCCGCTTGCAGCGCGTTGGCGCTTTCCTGAGCGTCGCTTCGTTCTCTGGCCACCTGGGCCAATCGCGTTCGCCTGGATTCCAGTATCTCGGTCGCTTGTTGGGATTGGGTCCGCGTCGCCAGCAGTTGGCGTTTGAGGCCCGCGAGCTGGCTGCGCCCACCCTGGATGGATTCGCGTACCTCCGCGAATCTGAGCCGAGGCAGGATCTCGCCGACCAGGGCTTGGCGCTGCCGCGTCAATGCGCGCCATTCCTCGTGATTACGGGCGCGCGTCCTGGCGGTTTCGACGCGGTTCTCCAGGGCCGCCAGTTTGCGCTCGGCTTCCTCCAGTTCCCGCTCGCTGAGCGATTGATCATTCTTCGCCGCCTGGTAGTCATCCAGCACCGCCTGGTCGCCGAACACGGTGAACACCAGCTTGAGCAACTGGGTCGGCGAGTATTCGCACAGCTTGTCGGTATCGCCCTGTTCCAGGGCCAGCACCTCGGTGATGGCGTGGGTGAGTCCCGCCGATTCCAGGCGGCGCTTGTAGTCGTTGACGCCGAGTTCGCCGCCGCCTTTCCCGGCGCGGGCTTCCAGGTCCTCAATGGACAGGGCACCGCCCTCGATCAGGTATTGCCGCACCCAGTCACCGCCTTGCTTGCGGATGCGGCAGGCGAGGGTGACCTCGGCATCGGTGAGGGGCCAGAACGGGTAGGCGTATTGCCGGCCACCGCCCTTGTCGTTACCGACCACGGCGCGTATCCAGGCGAACGGCGCGTCGGCGTGGCGCGCGTAGTGTTTCCAGTCGCGCCTGCCGGAACACTTGATGGCGAACAGCGTGCGCAGCGCGTCGAGCAGGGTGGTCTTGCCGGAGCCGTTGGGGCCGACGATGCCGACGATGTTGGCGTCCAGCGGCAGGGCCAGACGTTGCCAAAAATCCCAATGCACCAGTTCGAGGGATTTGAGGTGGAACATCAGAAAGGATCCCCCGATCTTTCGTCGTCGTCCGTGACGTCATCCGCGCTTCCAACATCGGTTCGCGCCGCATCGGGGGCCAGCAGCTCCGCCAGGGCGCCCTCGATGATGCGCGGCGCCATGGTCTGGTAGTCGAAGGCCAGATCGAGCAAAGGGCCTTCGTGCACCAGCTTGTTGCGCCGATCGATGAAGCCGGCGCGCGCCAGCATGCCCAGATTGAAATTGATGCGCGTCTTGCCCCCCAGACGCGCGCCGAACTCGGCCACCAGGGTCACTTCGGGTAGACCGGCGGCCACCTCCTCGCCGCGTGGCAAGGGTTTCTCCGCGCCGAACATGTCGCCCTGGGGCGGGTCGGCAAGCGATTGGCGCGCGATCTGCCGTTCCCGTTTGGGCAGGATCAGGAGCGCCCAGAGCACCACCAGCAGGGCGATGCCGTCGCGCGGCAGGCCCAGGTTGTTGGACAGCCAGTGGGCCATGCCGCCGAACACAGCGTCCTCGACCTCCCGGCGCAGGCCGACCGCCAGGTGGTCGGCGTAGGGGTTCTCCAGCAAGGTCAGGCCGACGGCGGCCAACCGCGCGTCCAGGTCGGCGCGGAAGACGTCATCGGACAAGGCGCGCCGGGCCAGGGCATCGTCGCGCGGAACGGCGCGGTGGGTGAGCAGGCGGGCGACCAGGGTGGCGGCGGGATCGGACATGGGCATTCAGGAGTCGGTGCGTGGCAGAAGCCGTCCGCGGCTGATGCGGGCAATGCCGTGACGGTGGACTTCCTCCAGACTGTCGTCGACCACCAGTTCCAGCGGCAGCGCGGCGAAGGCGCCGACCGGGTCGGACAGGCCCTGGGTCTCCCGGTCTCCCAGGAAGGCCAGCAGCGACAGTCGGTAGGCGGCATCGCGCCAGTCGCCGCCGGCGACCGCGTCCGCCAGCGGCAAGGGGGCGTCCACCTGGCTCAGCAGGGACATGAAGCGTTCCAGATGCACCAGTCGTTCCTCGGCCGGGGCATCCATGCGCGGCGCATCCTGGGGGGCCGGCAAAGCGGTTTCGGCGGCCTTGATACGTTCCCGGTCGATGAGCTCGAATTCGGCCACGTCCGCCATTTCCATGGGCGTGACGAAGGCGGGCTCGGGCACGGCCGCGAGCGCCCCGTCCATGAGCGCGATGAGCGCCGCCTGATCGCGACCGCGCAACCAGGCCAGCACATCCGAGGAATTCAGCCCGGATGCCCCCAGATGCACGCGCTGGGCCTCGATGCGGGCGATGGCCCGCTGAAAACTCGCTTCCATGCGCAGCAGCTCGCCCTGGGCGCGGCCGATGGCGCCGACGATGTCGTAGTCGGCGCCATCGAGGTCGCCATCCTTGGCCAGTTCGCGGATGACTTCCGAGCCTTTCTCCACCCAGCGGTACGCCGAGTCGAGCCGCTCGCGCGCGGCCCGGATGCGCGTCTCGGCGCCGGACACGATGGCCGCCTGGAAATCCTGTTTCAGCTCGGTCAGACGGCCCAGCAGGTGGCGCAGGGTATCCGGCGACACCCGCCCCATGGCCTGGCCGGCGGCCACCTGGGCGGTCAGATAGCCGAGGTCGGAATCACGCGTTTCGGCGAAATCGAGCAACACCGCCAAGGCGGACAGGGCGGTGCGGCCAACCGGGGAAAGCTGATACCAGCCTTCCTCGCCATCCCAGACCAGCAGGCCCTCGCGCCGGAAACGCAGCAGGACGGTATCCAGCTTGGTGGCGTCGAGATAGGCGAACAGGGCGCGAATTTCCTGCGGACTCCAGCGCGGCGCCTCGGCGCGCAGCCCCAGTTCGCGCAGCACGTGCAGGCGCAGCACCACCATGTCGCTGCCGCCGGAAAACAGCGTGGCGAAGGCGTCCAGCACTTCGCGCGCCCGGATCAGCCCATACAGCCCGGGAACGTCGGCCGCTTCGTAACGCGGCGCCAGATACCCCGCCAGATTGTCGGAGTCTTGCGGTAGCGCCATTCAGGGTGAGCGGAGACTGAAGCAATGCAAGATATGTCAGGCGGCGATCCGATTGCCGCGCGTACGATCTGCGATGCCCATCAACAGGCCCTCGACATGGATGTCCTCATCCAGTTCATCCCGGTGGATGCCAGCGCCGCCGCCGGACAGCTCGTGGTTCTTCAACTGCTCGATCGTGGCGGCCAGCAGTTGGGGGAAACAGGCGAGGGGCGCGCCCAGCTTGCGGCCGTCGGCGAGGCTGATCCACATCATGCCGCCATCGAAGCTCGGTTCAGTCGCCGCAGTGTTCATGCCACGCCCTTACGGCGGCAGGACTATGCTGTTTTCTTTGTAGGGGCGTGCTTGCTGGCTTGTTGTTCCTCAGCCGCCGTCTTTCTGGCCAATTCACGGGCATGCTTGGCCGCGCGGCGCAATGCCGGGAGGGATTTCGCCAGGTCGGAGGTCTTGGCTTGTTCAATCGGCTTTGGGTTCATCGCGTTCTCCCCAATCAAGGAGCTTTGGTTTGTTGCCTGAATTGTCGTACATCGCCCAGGCATCGACCAAGTGTCGGTAGATTCGCTTGAAGTTACCCAATCCCGAGGCAAAGCGTCACCTTATGACCGCCTTGCCGTACACGCAGGGCGACTCGGGAGATGGCGTCTTCGGGTTCAGGCAGACTCAGGAAAAAGAGTTCAACGCGATAACCAAGCGCTTGCCATTCGGGAATGCGCCGGGCATACCCCACACCCGACAAGGTGGTTTCAAAGGCGAAACTTTCCTTTCGCCGAACATGTTCCACGATTTGTTCGAGCATGATGCGCGCAGCGCGGACCGTTGCCGTGTCTGGCGAGAAAGGTGACAAACCCGCCGCAATCAAGTCGGCGTTGACGAAGATCGGGCAAGCGGCTTCGTTGGGCAGGAATTCCCGGGCGAAGGTTGTTTTCCCCGCCCCGTTCGGCCCTGCGATGATGATGATTTTCGGCACTTTCAGCCCCGCTTCAGTACCGGCTTCAAGTATTTCCCGGTATGGCTTGCCTTGTTCTCCGCCACCTGCTCCGGCGTACCCTGGGCGATGATTCGTCCGCCGCCCTCGCCACCTTCCGGACCCAGGTCGATGACCCAGTCGGCGGTCTTGATCACGTCCAGGTTGTGTTCGATGACGACCACGGTGTTGCCGCCGGTCTTTCCCTCGGTCTTGTGGTCTCCGACCAGGCGGTGCAGCACGCTCAACAGCATGTCGATGTCGTGGAAGTGCAGGCCGGTGGTGGGTTCGTCGAGGATGTAGAGCGTCCGCCCGGTGTCGCGCTTGGACAGTTCCAGCGCCAGCTTGACGCGCTGCGCCTCGCCGCCGGACAGGGTGGTGGCGGGCTGGCCGAGGCGGACGTAGGAGAGGCCGACGTCCATCAGGGTTTGCAGCTTGCGGCGGATCGCCGGCACCGGATCGAAGAAGGCGCGCGCCTCCTCCACGGTCATTTGCAGGATTTCGTGGATGTTCCTGTCCTTGTACCGCACTTCCAGGGTTTCGCGGTTGTAGCGCTGGCCGTGGCAGACGTCGCAGGGCACGTAGATGTCGGGCAGGAAGTGCATCTCCACCTTGATCATGCCGTCGCCCTGGCAGGCTTCGCAGCGGCCGCCCTTGACGTTGAACGAGAAGCGGCCGGGTTCGTAGCCGCGCTCGCGCGCCTGCGGGGTGCCGGCGAACAGTTCGCGGATCGGCGTGAACAGGCCGGTGTAGGTGGCCGGGTTGGAGCGCGGCGTGCGGCCGATGGGGGCCTGGTCGACATTGACCACCTTGTCGAAGTACTCGACGCCCTCGATCGCTTCATACGGCGCCGGTTCGTGCGCGGCGCCGTTCAATTGGTTGGCGGTGATGGCGTACAGGGTGTCGTTGATCAACGTCGACTTGCCCGAACCGGACACGCCGGTGACGCAGACGAAGACGCCGGTGGGCAGTTCCAGGGTGACGTTCTTCAGGTTGTTGCCATGCGCGTTGATCAGTTTCAGGACACGACCCTCGCGTGGCGCGCGGCGCCGTTCCGGCATGGCGATGGACTTGACGCCGGCCAAATATTGGCCGGTGAGCGATCTTTCGCTGGCGAGGATGTCGGCGAGCGTGCCCTCGGCGACGATCTCGCCACCGTGCTCGCCGGCGCCGGGCCCCATGTCGACGATGTGGTCGGCGTGGCGGATGGCGTCCTCGTCGTGCTCGACCACGATCACCGAGTTGCCGAGGTCGCGCAGGTGCTTCAACGTGCCGAGCAGGCGGTCGTTGTCGCGCTGGTGCAGGCCGATCGACGGCTCGTCGAGCACGTACATGACGCCGGTCAGCCCGGAGCCGATCTGGCTGGCCAGGCGGATGCGCTGCGCCTCGCCGCCGGACAGGGTGTCGGCGGAACGTTCCAGGCTGAGGTAATCGAGGCCGACGTCGTTGAGGAAGGTCAGGCGCGCGCTGATTTCCTTGACGATCTTCTCCGCCACCTGGGCGCGGCTGCCTTCCAGCTTCAGGTCGTTGAAGAAGGCCAGGGTCTGGCGGATCGGCAGGCGCGACAGATCGTGCAGCGTCCAGCCGGCGATGGTGACGTTGCGCGCCTCGACGCGCAGGCGCGCGCCGCCGCATTCGGGGCACGGCCGGGTGGCGATGTACTTGGCCAGTTCCTCGCGTAGCAGTTGCGATTCGCTTTCCTTGTAACGTCGTTCCAGGCTGGCGATGACGCCGTCGAAACGGTGTCGGCGGGTGACCTTGCGGCCGCCCTCGCCGAGATACTGGAAGGCGATTTCCTCGTGGCCGCCGCCGAACAGCACGATCTGGCGGATACCCTCCGGCAGGTCTTCCCACGGCGTTTCGATGTCGAAACCGTAATGCCGCGCCAGACCTTCCAGCATGCGGTAGAAGAAGGCGTTGCGCCGGTCCCAGCCCTTCACCGCGCCGGAGGCCAGCGACAGGTGCGGGAAGGCGACCACCCGCGCCGGGTCGAAGAAGGTGACCTGGCCGAGGCCGTCGCATTTGGGGCAGGCGCCCATCGGGTTGTTGAACGAGAAGATGCGCGGTTCCAGTTCCGGCAGCGCGTAGTCGCACACCGGGCAGGCGAACCTGGCGGAGAACAGCATTTCCCGCCCGCCGTCCATTTCCACCGCCAGCGCCTTGCCGTCGGAGTGACGCAGCGCGGTCTCGAACGATTCCGCCAGACGCTGCTTGACCTCGGCGCGCACCTTGAGGCGGTCCACCACCGCCTCGATGGTGTGCTTACGGTTCTTCTCCAGGGGCGGCAGGCTGTCGATGTCATGCACCTCGCCGTCGACGCGCAGGCGCACGAAGCCCTGCGCGCGCAGCTCGTCGAACAGGCCGAGCTGTTCGCCCTTGCGCCCCACCACCAGCGGCGCCAGGATCATCAGCCGGGTGTCCTCCGGCATCTGCAACACGGTGTCCACCATCTGCGACACGGTCTGCGCCGCCAGTTCGATGCCGTGATGCGGGCAGCGCGGCGTGCCGGCGCGCGCGAACAGCAGGCGCAGGTAATCGTGGATCTCGGTGACCGTGCCGACCGTGGAGCGCGGGTTGTGGCTGGTCGCCTTCTGCTCGATGGAGATCGCCGGCGACAACCCCTCGATCAGGTCGACGTCCGGCTTCTCCATCAGTTGCAGGAACTGCCGCGCGTAGGCCGACAGCGACTCGACGTAGCGGCGCTGACCCTCGGCGTACAGGGTGTCGAACGCCAGCGACGACTTGCCGGAACCGGACAGGCCGGTGATCACCACCAGCTTGCGCGGCGGCAGATCGACGTTGACGTTCTTCAGGTTGTGGGTGCGGGCGCCGCGGACGCGGATCATGGTCGGAACCGGCTTGGAAAACGGCCAAATATACGCGTACGGCGCGGTCCGGCTCAAACCATGGGCATGGTGGCAGGCGGGGGGCGCGAGACTTCTCCCCCGGTTCCCGGTTCCTGGCGATAAAATGCGCCCGCTTGCCGTTTCCTGCGAATTCTTGCCACCGGGGCAGTCCGGTCGCGCCGAACATGTCCCGAGACCGATCCAATCCCATGACTTCCTCCGAGCGCCGCGCGGCGGTGTCGCTGGCCGGCATCTTCGGCCTGCGCATGCTCGGCATGTTCCTGATCCTGCCGGTGTTCGCGCTGTACGCGCAAACCCTGCCCGGCGGTGATGACCACACCCTGATCGGCCTGGCGCTCGGCATCTACGGGCTGACCCAGGCGGCGTTGATGATTCCGTTCGGCATGGCCTCGGACCGTTATGGCCGCAAGCCGGTGATCATCGTCGGCCTGGTCATCTTCGCGCTTGGCAGTTTCCTGGCCGCCATGGCCGACGATCTCTGGGGCGTGCTGATCGGCCGCGCGCTGCAAGGCGCGGGCGCCATTTCCGCGGCGGTGACCGCGCTGCTCGCCGACCTCACGCGCGAGGAGAAACGCACCCAGGCGATGGCCATGATCGGCAGCACCATCGGCCTGGCTTTCGCCTTTTCGCTGGCGGCCGGGCCGGCGTTCTATCGCTGGATCGGCGTGCCCGGCATGTTCGCGATGACCGGCGTGCTGGCGTTGCTGGCGATCCTGGTGATCCGCTACGTGACGCCCAATCCCGGCCGGATCGCCTTCCATTCCGACGCCGAGGCCAATCCGGCCCGGCTCAAGGACGTGCTGCGCCAAGTCGAGCTGCTGCGCCTGAACTGGGGCATTTTCGCGCTGCACGCGGCACAGATGGCGATGTTCGTGGTGGTGCCGTTCGCGCTGATCGAATCAGGCGGCCTGGCCGCCGAGGATCACTGGCGGGTCTACCTGCCGGTCGTGATCGGTTCCCTGATCCTGATGGTGCCGGCCATCATTTTTGGAGAAAAACGCGGCGCGCTGAAACCGGTGTTCGTCGCCGCCATCGCCCTGATGCTGGCGGCCCAGATCGGCCTGGCCCTGACCATGGATCTGTTCTGGGCGGTGGTCGCGGCGTTGTTCGCCTTCTTCGTCGCCTTCAACGTCCTGGAGGCCAGTCTGCCGTCGCTGGTGTCGAAAATCGCGCCGCCGGAGGCCAAGGGGACGGCCATGGGGGTCTACAATACCGCCCAGGCTTTCGGCCTGTTTTTCGGTGGTCTGGCCGGCGGCTGGCTGGCCCAGCACCACGGCTTCACGGCGGTGTTCGTGTTCTGCGCCGCGCTGGTCGCGTCCTGGTTGCTGCTGGCCGCCGGCATGGCGCCACCGCCCAGGGTTTCGACCCGGATGTTCCATATCGGCCCGCTGACCCCCGAGCAGACCCAGGCCCTGCTCGCCCGGCTGCCGGTGTTCGTCGGCGTCGAGGCGGTGACCGTGTTGCCGGACGAGGGCGCCGTGCTGCTCAAGGTGAGCCAGACCGGCTGGGACGAGGAAGGCGTGACGCATTTGTTGAATCTCAAAGGGGGAATTTGAATGGCATCGGTGAACAAGGTCATCCTCGTCGGTAATCTCGGACGCGATCCGGAGATGCGTTACATGCCCAGCGGCGACGCCATCGCCAATCTGCGCGTCGCCACCACCGACACCTGGAAGGACAAGGAAGGCAACAAGCAGGAAGCCACCGAGTGGCATTCCGTGGTGTTTTTCGGCAAGCAGGCGGAGGTCTGCGGCCAGTACCTGAAGAAAGGCAGCCAGATTTACGTCGAGGGCAGCCTGCGCACGCGCAAGTGGCAGGACAAGGAAGGCAACGATCGCTACACCACGGAAATTCGCGGTGACCGCATGCAGATGCTGGGCGGCCGTGGCGGTGGTGGCGGTGGCGGTGGCTCGACGGATTCCGGCGGCTGGGACGCGCCGCCGCAGGACAGCGCGCCGCGCGGCAAGCCGGCGGGCGGCGGCGGTGGCGGTGGCGGTTTCTCCGACATCGACGACGACATCCCGTTCTGAACGCGTGCCGATGCCGGTACCGAAGACGCGACAGCCATGAAACAGGTAGCCATTTGCGTAGCGTTGACCGCGTCGTTGTCGGCGGGCATGACCCATGCCGCCGCCTACGCCTTGATGGGGCAGGGCGCCGCCGGTCTCGGCAACGCGTATGCCGGTCAGGCGGCGCTGGCCGCGGATGCCGGTACCGGTTTTTCCAACCCCGCCGGCCTGCCCTACGTCGAAGGCCGGCGAATCGCGTTCGCCGGCCATCTGGTTGCGCCCTCCCTGAAATTCTCGGCCGATCCCGACAGCACCGCCGCCGCGCTTGGCGATGGTGGCAATGCCGGCGTCGTCATGGCCGTGCCGGCCGCCTGGCTGGCGCTGGACCTGACCCGCGACGTCAAGTTCGGGATGAGCGTGAGCGCGCCGCTCGGCATGACTTCCGAGTACGACGCGCCCTGGGCTGGTCAACACCTGGCGCTGCGTTCCCGTTTGCGGACGGTCAACCTCAATCCCGCGCTCGGCTGGCGGGTCAACCGGCATCTGGCGGTCGGCCTTGGCGCCAGCTGGCAGCGCGCCGACATGACGCTGACGCGGAAAGCCGATGGCGCCGGCTCGCCGACGCGGATCGCCAGCACCGATTCGGATTGGGGCTGGAATGCTGGCGCGATCTGGGATTTCGACGGCCATACCCGGCTCGGTCTGGCCTATCGCTCCGAACTGTCGCACCGGCTGGAAGGCTGGCCCGATCCGCTCCAGCCGGAAAGTCTGTCCCTGAGCCTGTTTCAGCGCATCAATCCCTACTGGGATTTCCTGGCCGACGTCACCTGGACCGGCTGGGGGCGCGGCGACCCGACGGACATGGCGGGCGCCTCGATGCCCGTGATCGCGGATGGCTGGGAGAATACGCGCCGGTACGCGCTCGGCCTGACCCATCACATGAGCCGGACGTGGAGCTGGCGGGTGGGTCTGGCTTACGAGGAATCGCCGGTGCCGGACCCGGCCCGGCGCTCGCCGCGCCTGCCCGACGCCGACCGGATCTGGCTGGCGTTCGGTGGGCAGTACCGTCTGGGGCCGGCGCAGGCGGTTGATTTCGGCTACGCGCATCTGTTCATGCGCGATGCCGAGATTGACCGGGTCGACCAGGGCGTCCGGCTGAGCGGTGACTACCGCGGCCATGTCGACATCGTCAGCGTGCAGTACACCCGCGCCTTCTGACGCACTCCGACGGGAGAAGCCCGATGCGAGACTTTTTCCTGAAGACCGGGGTGGTCGGCCAGCATGGCGGGCCGGCGCCCTCGGCTTATGTTCCGTCCCCGGACGACACCCTGTTTTCCGCGCTGGTCGGCGCCGCCCGGCGTTTCGGCCGCGGCCGCCCGGGCCAGTGGTTGGACATGAAGCCGGGCAGCTACAGCTATGGCGACGTCATCAAGATGGCGCTGGCGCTCGGCCGGCTGTCCGCCAAGGTCACCGCGCCGGGTGAGCATGTCGGCGTGCTGATGCCGAACATGGTCGCCACCATCGGCTTGCTGATCGGCCTGTCGGCGTTCCGCCGGGTGCCATGCATGCTCAACTACACCGCTGGCGTCGACGGCATGCGCGCCGCCTGTGGAGCCGCGCGGGTACGCGTGGTCATCACCTCCCGGCTGTTCCTGGCCAAGGCCGGCCTGACCGAGCAGGCCGCCGCGCTGCGGGACGTCGAGTTGCTGTACCTGGAGGATCTGCGCGGCCGCTTCGGCTTGCTCGACAAGCTCTGGCTGATCGGCTGGGCGCTCCACCGGCCGCTGAGCGCGGTGCCGGAAGGCGATGCCGCCGCGCCGGCGGTGGTGCTGTTCACCTCCGGCTCCGAGGGCAAGCCGAAGGGCGTGGTGCTGTCGCACCGCGCGCTGCTCGCCAACGTCGCCCAGGTGTTGTCGGTGTTGCGCTTCGATCCGGACGACACGGTGCTCAACGTGCTGCCGGTGTTCCATTCCTTCGCGCTGACCGCCGGTACCTTCATTCCCATGCTGTCGGGCGCGCGCCTGGTGCTGTACACCAGCCCGCTGCATTTCAAGGCGATCCCCGATCTGGTCCGCGAACACCGGGCCACGGTGCTGTTCGCCACCAGCACCTTCCTCAATCACTACGCGCGCAATGCCGAACCGGAGGATTTCCGGTCGCTGCGCCTGGTCGTGGCCGGCGCCGAGAAACTGGCGCCGCCGGTGCGCCAGCTCTGGCGGGACAAGTTCGGCATCGACATCCTGGAGGGCTATGGCGCCACCGAGGCGGCGCCGGTGATCGCGGTCAACCGGATTGAGGACAACCGCGCCGGCAGCGTCGGCCGCCTGCTGCCCGGGGTCGAGGCCAGAATCCTGCCGGTGCCGGGCATCGTCGAGGGTGGCGAACTGCACGTGCGCGGCCCCAACCTGATGTCCGGCTACTATCGGCACGACGCGCCCGGCGTTCTGGAACCGCCGCGTTCGGAAGCGGGCGAGGGCTGGCACAATACCGGCGACGTGGTCAGCCTGGACGGCGACGGTTTTCTCGCCATTCAGGGCCGGCTCAAGCGCTTCGCCAAGGTTGCCGGCGAGATGGTTTCGCTGGAGGTGGTGGAGGCGATCGCGCGCGCCGCGTCGGGCGAGGCGATGCACGCCGCCACCTGTGTCAGCGATGCCGGTCGCGGCGAACTGATCGTGCTGTTCACCACCGATTCCGACCTGACCCGGGATCAGCTCGCCGCCGCCGCCAAGGGCCTCGGTTACCCGGAAATCGCGGTGCCGCGCCGGATTCGCGTGGTCGCCGATCTGCCCATGCTGGGCACCGGGAAGATCGATTATCTGAAGCTGAAACTGATGGGAACCGACGCATGAAACGCTATCCATTCCTGTTGGGCTGCCTGCTTGCCAGTCACGCGGCCGCCGCCGCCCAGGACGATGGCGAGGCCCTGTTCCTGTCCGACCTGCCGGTGGTGTTGAGCGCATCGCGTCTGGTGCAGTCGCCGTTCGACGCGCCGGCGCCGGTCACCATCATCGACCGCGAGACCATCCGCGCTTCCGGGTTCACCGAGGTCCACGACCTGCTCCGTCTGGTGCCCGGTTTCCAGGTCGCCGACTGGCCCAAGGGCGCGCCGCACGTGCTCAACCATGGCATGGGCGACGCCAGCTTCGGCCGTCTGCAGATCCTGGTCGACGGCCGTTCGGTGTACAACCCGTTCAACGGCCGCATCGACTGGCAGGAACTGCCGCTGCGCCTGACCGACATCGAACGCGTGGAAGTGGTGCGCGGTCCGGCGCCGGCGACCTACGGCGCCAACGCCTTCCAGGGCGTGGTCAACATCATCACCCGCGATCCGCGCACCGAGGATGGTTTCGCCGCCATCGTCCGGCGAGGCAATCAGGATGTCGCCGAATATGCCGCCATCCTCAACAGCGGTGGCGGCGGTGACATCGACTGGCGGCTGAGCGTATCGCGGCGCGAGGCGACCAATTTCGAGGACAAGGGCACGACCGGAACCAGTCTGGAAGGCATCCGCCGCGACGTCGTCAACGGCAAGCTGGAATACCGGCTCGGCACCGAGGACACCCTGCATTTCCAGCTCGGTCATACCGCCGCCCGCGACCGGGTCGCGCAAAGCGCGATCTCGGCCTATTACCCGGCGCACGACCGCGACAGCGACAACCTGTTCCTCCAGGCCATGTGGAAGCATGCCTACGCGCCCGGCTCGGAATGGACGCTCCAGTTCTACCGCCATCAGCGCGACGAAACCGAGCGCTTCCCGAGCAAGGGCAATCTGATCAACTCGAATGGCGAGCCGGTCGAATTCATCGTCGACGAAAGCGTCGACACCGTGCGCGACGATCTGGAGTTCCAGCACACCCATCGGTTCTCCGACTCGCTCGATACCCTCTGGGGCGTCGGTCTGCGCCGAGACCGCGTGCGCTCCGACCTGTACCTGACCGGCCTGGACAACGAGGGCGGCACCCAATGGCAGGCGTTCGGCAACGTCGCCTGGCGGTTCGCGCCGGGTTGGCTGCTCAACGCCGGCGGCATGCTGGAAAAGCACTATTACACCGACAAGCTGTTCTCGCCCCGGCTGGCGCTGAACCACGAGCTGACGACCAACCAGGCGCTGCGCCTGAGCGCCGGCCGCGGCTGGCGGGCGCCGACGGTGATGAACGCGCGTTCGCGCGAGTTGCTGATGGCCGGCGACAAGGTCATCGACATCGGCTACTGGAGTTTCGAGACGCCGGAGCCCGAACGCATGGACTTCATCGAACTCGGCTACGTCGCCCGCTTCCCGTCGCTCGGCCTGAGCCTGGATACCCGGCTGTTCCGCAACGAGTACGACAATTACATCGACCATCGTTCCGGACGCATGAACCCCGAGCGCACCGAGATCACCTGGCGCTACACCGGACTGGTCGAGCCGATCCCGCCGACCGTGCCGGAAATCGCGCAGTTGCGGAACAACCCGATGTCGCGTCGCAACCACCCCATCTACGCCTTCTACAACATCCACGGCGCCCGCGTCGACGGCGGTGACCTGACCCTGGACTGGCGCCATCCGACGTTCGGCCGTTTCCTGCTCGGTTACGCCAACATCCGCATCCGGCCGACCGAGGATGGCAACCGCGACGAACAGGATCTGGCCGAGAGCGCGCCCCGGCACAGCGGTTCACTGCTCTGGAGCAAGCGCCTGAGCGACCGGTTGACCCTGAACGTCGGGCACTACCGGGTCGGCACCATGAAATGGCTGAACGATGGCGATATCCAGCCCGCCTACCACCGCACCGACGTCAAGCTTGGCTGGCGCCTGGGCAAGTCCGGCTCCGAGAACGAAGTGGCGCTGACCGCGCAGAACCTGGGCGGTGATTATTCCGAATTCCGCGATACCTACCTGATCGAGCGACGCGTCTTCGCGACCCTGCGGCTGGGATGGTGGTGAGCCGGGGCCGGGCTTGAAACCCCGGGTCCGCGCCCTAACCATAAGAATCCGTTAATATATCCGCCGTTTCGCGAAGGAGTCCGCCATGCCCATCTATGCCTACAAGTGCGCCGAATGCGGTTTCGAACAGGACGTCATGCAGAAGATGAGCGACGCCCCGTTGACCGATTGCCCGACCTGCGGCAAACCCGCTTTCGGCAAGCAACTGACCGCCGCCGGTTTCCAGCTCAAGGGTTCCGGCTACTACGCCACCGATTTCAAGAATCCTCCGGCCAAGCCGGCGGAGGCGCCGTCTCCGGCCTGCGGTACTGGCGCCTGCCCGGCCTGCGCGGGCTGAGTCCCACCTTTCCGACCGTGCCCGGATCGGGCAAAACGCCTGGCGTTTTGCCCGATTTGCTTGTTCGCGCGCCGCTCCCACGAAAGTCGACGTGAGCCACCTCAAACGATATTTCATCACCGGCCTGCTGATCCTGGTGCCGCTCGGCATCACCTTCTGGGTGGTCACCGCGCTGCTCGGCGCGATGGATCAGACCCTGCTGCTGCTGCCCGAGTCCTGGCGGCCCGATACCTGGCTGGGCGTGCACATCCCCGGTCTCGGCGTCATCCTGACCGGCGCCGTCATCCTCGGTACCGGCGTGTTCGCCGCCAACCTGATCGGCCAGCGTCTGGTCGCTTTCTGGGAAGGCCTGATGCAGCGCATCCCGGTGATCAAGTCGATCTATGGCGGCGTCAAGCAGGTTTCCGACAGTCTGTTGTCCGGTTCCGGCATGGCCTTCAAGAAGGTGTTGCTGGTGCATTACCCGCATCCCCACGCCTGGTCGCTGGCGTTCCAGACCAACGTACCCGCCGAGGTCGCCCGCCAGCTCGACGACGAGCTGGTCGCGGTGTTCATCCCGACCACGCCCAGCCCGGTCAACGGTTTCTATTTCTACGTCCGTCGCGACGAGGTCATCGAACTCGACATGAGCGTCGACGCCGCCCTCAAGGCCATCGTCTCGATGGGCATGGTGGCGCCGGTCCCGCGCGCCACCAACGCCGCGCTGTACCCCGGGGATTGACCGGGTATTGACCAGAGATTGGCCGGGCCATCTCGATCCGGAACCGATCCACCGCTAAAATCACCGGCTTCGCCAAGCACAACCCATCGTCAGGACTCCCCCATGCGTACCCACTATTGCGGCGCCGTCAACGCCGACCACATCGGCCAGATCGTCAACCTGTGCGGCTGGGCGCATCGCCGGCGCGATCATGGCGGCGTCATCTTCATCGACCTGCGCGACCGCGAGGGCACGGTGCAGGTGGTGATCGACCCGGATACCC
The DNA here is from genome assembly GCA_020725265.1 of Hydrogenophilus sp. Lineage (GTDB taxonomy): Bacteria > Pseudomonadota > Gammaproteobacteria > Burkholderiales > Thiobacillaceae > PFJX01. The sequence continues at coordinate 38,672 of DYFK01000006.1, forward strand.
CGGAAGCCTTCAAGGTGGCCGAGGAGGTGCGGGGCGAATTCGTGCTGCGCGTGGTCGGCAAGGTGCGCGCCCGGCCGGCCGGCACCGAGAATCCCAACCTGCCGACCGGCATGGTGGAAGTGCTGACGCAATCGCTGGAAATCCTGAACCCGTCGCTGACGCCGCCGTTCCAGCTCGACGACGACGCCATCAACGAGAACATCCGCCTGCAATACCGCTATCTCGACCTGCGCCGCGAATCGATGCAGAAGAACATGCGGTTGCGCTACCGCGTCGCCAAGCTGATGCGCGACTATCTCGACGCTCACGGCTTCCTGGAAATCGAAACGCCGATGCTGACCCGCAGCACGCCGGAAGGCGCGCGCGACTATCTGGTGCCGTCGCGCGTGCATGACGGCATGTTCTACGCGCTGCCGCAGTCGCCGCAATTGTTCAAGCAACTGCTGATGGTGGCCGGCTACGACCGCTACTTCCAGATCACCAAGTGCTTCCGCGACGAGGATCTGCGCGCCGACCGCCAGCCGGAATTCACCCAGGTCGACCTGGAAACCTCGTTCATGGGCGAGCAGGAGATCATGGCCCTGGTCGAGGGCATGATCCGCGACATGTTCAAGCGGGCCCGGGACATCGACCTGCCGGATCCCTTCCCGCGCCTGCCCTACGCCGAAGCCATGAGCCGCTACGGTTCCGACAAGCCGGACCTGCGCGTGACCCTGGAAATCACCGAACTCACCGACGTACTGAAGGATGTCGATTTCAAGGTGTTCTCCGGTCCAGCCAACGATCCCGCCGGCCGTGTCGCCGCGATCCGGGTGCCCGGCGGCGGCGGATTCTCGCGCGGCGAGATCGACGCCTGGACCGAGTTCGTCAAGATCTACGGTGCCAAGGGCCTGGCCTGGATCAAGGTCAACGAATCCGCCAAGGGCCGCGACGGCCTGCAATCGCCGATCGTCAAGAACCTCCACGACGCCGCGCTGGCCGCGATCCTGGAACGCACCGGCGCGACCGATGGCGACATCCTGTTCTTCGGCGCCGACAAGGCCAGGGTGGTCAACGACGCCCTCGGCGCGCTGCGCGCCAAGATCGGGCATGAAAAGGGTTATGTCGACGGCCGCGCCTGGGCGCCGCTGTGGGTGGTCGATTTCCCGATGTTCGAATACAACGAGGACGAAAAGCGCTGGGATGCCCTGCATCACCCGTTCACCTCGCCCAAGGACGGCCACGACGACTACCTGACCAGCGATCCCGGCAAGGCGCTGTCGAAGGCCTACGACATGGTGCTGAACGGCTGGGAGGTCGGTGGCGGTTCGGTGCGTATCCACAAGGAGGCGGTGCAGGAGAAGGTGTTCGCGGCCCTCAACATCGGCGAGGAGGAGCGCCGCGAGAAATTCGGCTTCCTGCTCGACGCCCTGCGTTACGGCGCGCCGCCGCATGGCGGTCTGGCCTTCGGCCTGGATCGCCTGGTCACGCTGATGACCAGCGCCGACTCGATCCGCGACGTCATCGCCTTCCCGAAGACGCAGCGCGCTTCCTGCCTGATGACCAGCGCGCCGAACGCGGTCGACGAGAAGCAGTTGCGCGAACTGCACATCCGTCTGCGCAACCCGGCGGTCTGATCTCGCCACGCGCGCGATCCCGGGAAGACGCAGCGCGCGTTTTCCGCCGATATAATCCCCACCGTCTCTAACTAAAGTTATAGAGCGGTGGCGGCGCCATCCCGGTATCGGGCAGGGCGCGCCACGGCCTCGTCCATGCTCGCGCCTCCGCCAGTCATCCGCCAAGACCTTTCCCGATCCGACCGATCCGCCGTCACCCACCGGCGCCCGGGCCGTCGTCGCGTTCTCGCCGACCTGGGCGCCGCCGCGCTGTCGGCGTGCCTGCCCTGGAGCCTGTCGGCCTGCGCCCGGCCGGCGCGGTCGCTGAATCTGGCCAGCCATGTCTGGCCGGGCTACGAGTTGCTGTTTTTCGCTCGCGACCAGGGCTGGCTGGATGGCGGCGGCGTGCGTCTGGTCGAGATGCCCGGCGCGTCGGCGTCACTGCACGCGCTGGCCGCCGGTCTGGTCGACGGCGCCGCGCTGACCCTGGATGAAATGTTGCGCGCGCGCGCCGATGGCATCCCGCTGGTGGTGGTTCTGGTATTCGATATTTCCGCCGGCGCCGACATGGTGCTGGGCCGCCCGGATATGACCGGCCCGGTCGATCTGGCCGGCCGGCGGGTCGGCGTCGAGCCGGGTGGGAGCGGCGCGCTGTTGCTGGCGCTGGCGCTGGAGCAGGCCGGCCTCGACCGGGACTCCATCGAGACGGTGGCGTTGACACCACCCGAGCAGCTTGCCGCCTGGCGGGCCGGACGCGTCGACGCCCTGGTCTGCCACGCGCCGGTCGCCAATCACGTTCTGGCGGCGGGCGCGCGGCCGCTGTTCGACAGCCGGGCGTTGCCGGAAACCGTCGTCGACGTGCTGGCGGTGACGCCGGAAGCGGCGCGACGC
>DYFK01000006.1:41257-66498 GCA_020725265.1 Hydrogenophilus sp.
GTTGCCGGAAACCGTCGTCGACGTGCTGGCGGTGACGCCGGAAGCGGCGCGACGCCAGCGCGACGCATTGGGCCGGCTGATCGCCGCGCATTTCCGCGCGCTCGCCCATTTCCATGCCAGCGCGCTCGATACCGCCTACCGCCTGGCCCCGCGTCTGGGCATGTCGCCGCGGATCGTGCTGGATACCTACAAGGGGCTGTTGCTGCTGGACCCGAGGGAAAACCGGCGCCTGCTCGGCGGCGAGCATCCCGCGTTGCTGGAAATCGCCGGCCGGTTGTCCGCGCGCATGGCCCGGGCCGGTTTGCTGGCCAGCGCCGACGTGCCCGCCGGCCTGATCGACGCCAGCCTGCTGCCCTCGCCCGATCGGAGTACGGCATGAGTCGACGTTGGTATTCACTGGGCCTGATCCTGCCGCTGGCGGCGCTGGCCGCTTTCGTGCTCATCTCCGGCCTGTCGTTCTGGCTGACCGGCCAGTCGCACGAGCACGCCATGCTCGAACGCATCCACCAGCAGGCCCAGCGCGAGGCGGCCCGGCTGGCGCGGCTGGCCGGAACCGACGTCGACGGGGGTGCCCTGGCCGGGCGCGAACTGGCGTTGCTGGCGAGCGAGACCGATGTCGCCGAAGCCGCGTTGATTGACGCTGACGGCCGCGTGCTCGCCGCGCTGCGCGCCGACTGGCGTGGCCGCGAAATCGACGCGCTGGCGCAAGGCTGGGATGCCGCCCGCTTTGCCAGCGTCATGGCCGGCGCCAGGCTGGACGCGCGCCTGGAGACCGGCGGCAACCGGCTGACGGTGCTGATGCCCTGGAGCGGTGACCGCCGCGGCGCCGTCTATCTGGCCTATGACCTCGGCGAGGCGGTGGCCGCCGAACGCCGGGAAAACCTCGCGCATCGCCTGCCCGATCTCGGCGCCGCGCTGGTTCTGACCCTGTTGCTCGCGCTCTGGCTGCATCGGCGTCTGGCGCGGCCGCTCGATACCCTGGCCGATGCCAGCCGGCGGGTCGCCGAGGGCGATCTGACCGCGCGCGTGTCGGCGGGCGGGTTCCGCGAAGTGGCCGACCTGGCCGCCGAGTTCAACCAGGCGATCGAGAGCTGGCGGCGGGATCGCGACGACCTGACCAGCAACCAGGCGCGCCTGCGCGGCCTGGTGCGCGCCATTCCCGATCTGGTCTGGCTGAAGGATCCGGACGGCGTCTACCTGATCTGCAATCCGGCGTTCGAGCGTTTCTTCGGCGCGCCCGAAGCCGACATCGTCGGCAAGACCGATTACGACTTCGTCGACGCCGAACTGGCCGATTTCTTCCTTGCCAACGACCGCGCCGCCATGGCCGCGGAGACGCCATGCGTCAACGAGGAGTGGGTGACCCTGGCCGCCGACGGCCGCCGGGTGCTGCTGGAAACCGTGAAAACGTCGATGCGCGACAGCGACGGCCGGCTGGTCGGCGTGCTCGGCATCGGCCGCGACATCACCGAGCATCGCCGGCTGGAGGATGCCCTGAGGCTGGAACGCGACCGCGGTCAGTTGTATCTGGATCTGGTCGAGATGATCATCGTCGTGCTCGACAACGCCGGCCGCATCGTCCTGATCAACCGCAAGGGTCGCGAGCTGCTGGGCTACCGCGAGGCGGAGCTGATCGGCGCCGACTGGTTCCAACTGTGCCTGCCGCCCGGGGTGCGCGAATCGCTGTTTCAGGGCGTGCACCAGCGCGTGATGCGCGGCGAGACCCTGGATGTCGAGTACATCGAAAACCCGGTGCGTACCCGCGCCGGTGGGGAACGCCTGATCGCCTGGCGCAACACCCTGTTGCGCGACGCCGACGGCAAGGTCATCGCCAGCCTCAGCGTCGGCGAGGACATCACCGAACGCCAGGCCACCGTCGAGGCGCTTGCCCAGCGCGAGGAACAGTTGCGCACGCTGATCAACGCCATGCCCGACATCGTCTGCTTCAAGGACGGCGAAGGCCGCTGGCTGGAGGCCAACGATTTCGACCTCCGGCTGTTCCAACTGGAAAACGTCGACTACCGCGGCAAGAAGGATTCCGATCTCGCCGCCTACCAGGATTTCTATCGCGAGGCCTTCCTGGCCTGCGAGGATTCCGACGAGCTCGCCTGGCGGGCCGGCGGACCCAGCCGCGCCGAGGAGGTGATCCCGCGTCCGGACGGCCCGGCCAAGGTGTTCGACATCATCAAGGTGCCGCTCTTCCACCCGGACGGCCGGCGCAAGGGTCTGGTCGTGATCGGCCGGGACATCACCGAACAGAAGGAAGCGCAGTCGCGCGCCGAGCATCTGGCTTATTACGACGCGCTCACCGGTCTGCCCAACCGCATGCTGCTGAAGGACCGCCTCGGTCTGACGCTGGCGGTGTCGCGCCGGCAGGGCCGCCAGGACGCGTTGCTGTTGCTCAACGTCGACCGCTTCAAGACCATCAATGACGCTCGCGGCCACGCCGTCGGCGACGCCCTGTTGCGCGCCATCGGCGAACGGCTGGCGCGTGACCTGCGCGACGGTGACACCCTGGCGCATCTGTCCGGCGACGAATTCGCGATCCTGCTGCCCGATCTCGCGCGCGAGCTGGACACCGCCGCCCGCCAGGCGCTCAACGTCGCCGAGAAGATCCAGGCGGCCCTGCGCGCGCCGTTCCCGATCGAGGGCGACACCTTCCACATCAGCGCCAGCCTCGGCATCGCGCTGTTCCCGGATTCGCTCGACGACACCCCGGCCGACATCCTGCTGCGCGCCGACACCGCCCTGCATCAGGCCAAGGCCGCCGGTCCGGGCAGCGCCGCGTTCTTCGAGATCGGCATGGGCGCCCAGGTGCGCAAGCGTTTCGAGCTGGAACGCGAATTGCGCCAGGGCATCGCGGCCGGCGAACTGCGGCTGTACCTGCAAGCCCAGGTCGCGCCCGATGGCGGCGTGGTCGGCGCCGAGGCGCTGGTGCGCTGGCAGCACCCGAGCCGCGGTCTGATTCCGCCCGGCGCCTTCATTCCGCTGGCGGAGGAATCCGATCTGATCGTCGACATCGAGACCTGGGTGTTGGCCGAGGTCTGCCGCCTGATGGTGCGCGAGGATCTCGCCGGCCGGGCGTTGCGCGTGTCGGTCAACATCAGTCCGCGCCATTTCCGGCAGCCCGGTTTCGTCGCCTGGATCGGCGAGCTGCTCGCCGCCAGCGGCGCCGATCCCACTCATCTGACCCTGGAAATCACCGAGGGTCTGGTCATCGACAACCTCGCCGACGTGGTCGCCAAGATGAACGCGCTGGCCGATCGCGGCATCCATTTCTCGATCGATGATTTCGGCACCGGCTACTCGTCGCTGGCCTATCTCAAGCGCCTGCCCATCCACGAACTCAAGATCGATCGCGGCTTTGTCCAGGACGCGCCCAACGATCCCAACGACGCGGCCCTGATCGAGGCCATCCTGGCGGTTGCCCACCACCTGCGCCTGCAAGTGGTGGCCGAGGGCGTGGAAACCCGCGAGCAGGCGGATTTCCTGAACCGGCTGAGCGGCATCGTGCATCAGGGCTACCTGTATGGCCGGCCGGAGCCGGCCGAGACCTGGCTGGAAAGATTGCGGGGAGAGCAGGGGTGAAATCCTGGACCGCCATCCTGGCGCTCGCTGCCTGCCTGCTGGCGCCGGTGGCGACGCCGGCGCCAGCCGACACCGGCTGGACCGATACGGTCAAGCTGGCGGTGCTGGCCTACCGGCCCAAGCCGGAGACCGAGGCGCGCTGGCGTCCGCTCACCGACTATCTGAGCGGGGCGGTGCCCGGCCACCGGTTCGAACTGCTCGCGCTGACCTACGCCGAGCTGGAAGCCGCGATCGCCACGCGTCGGGTTGATTTCGTCTTCACCCAGCCCAGCCACTATGTCCTGATCGCCCAGCGCATGGGCCTGTCGTCGCCGCTGGCGACGCTGATCGACAGGGCCGGCGAGCGGCCGGTGTCGGCGTTCGGCGGCGTCCTCTTCACCCGCGCCGACCGTCGTGACATCGCCCACCTGACCGATGTGCGCGGCAAAAGGCTGGCCACCGGCACCATGGCTTCGCTGGGGGGCTACCAGGCGCAGGCCCTGGCGTTGCTGGAGGCGGGCGTGCGCGTGCCCGAGCAGATCAGCCTGACCGTCACCGGCCCGCCACACGACCGGGCGGTGATGGAGGTGCTGGAAGGGCGCGCCGACGTCGGCATGGTGCGCAGTGGCGTCATCGAGGCGATGGCGGCGGAAGGCAAGCTGGACCCGGCCCGCCTGAAGATCCTGAACCGGCAGGATCTGCCCGATTTCCCGTTCGCGGTATCCACCCGGCTGTATCCCGAATGGCCGCTGTCGGCGATGCCGCATGTGCGCGACGATCTCGCCCGCGCCACCGCCGCCGCCCTGATGTCGTTGCCGCTCGACAGCCCGGCGGCGCGGGCAATGAGCATCCACGGTTTCACCATCCCGGCCGATTACCGGCCGGTCGAGGCCCTGATGCGGACATTGCGGGCGCCGCCGTTCGATGCCACGCCCGATTTCACCGCCGGCGACATCTGGCAGCGCTACCACTGGCTGATCGTCGGCCTGATCGTGGCCGGCGCCGTCATCCTGCTGCTGGTGGTGGCATTGCTCACCGTCAACCGGCGCCTGCGCCAGGGCGAACGCCTGCGCGGAACGGTGCTGGAGGCGCTCGCCGAGGGCGTGGTCATGCAGGACGCGAGCGGTCGCGTGGTCACCGCCAACGGCGCCGCCGCGCGCATCCTCGGCCTGACGCCCGAGCAGATGCGGGGGCGCGACAGCCTGGACCCGGGATGGTCGGCGATCCACGAGAACGGCGAGGATTTTCCCGACGACACGCATCCGGCCACGGTCACGCTGCGCACCGGCGAACCCTGCCGCGACGTGGTCATGGGGCTGCGCAAGCCCGACGGCGAAGTCACCTGGATCGCCATCAATACCGCGCCGCTGCGTCATTCCGGCGAACGCGAGCCCTACGCGGTGGTGGCCAGCTTCATCGACATCAGCGCGCGCAAGCGCATGGACGCGGAGCTGGCCAACGTCCGCCAGCAGGTGCTCGATATCACCCAGTCGATCCCGGTCGCGGTCTACCGCTATCGGCTCGACGCGAATGGGCGTCCCCAATTGCTGTACATCGGCAACCGGGTCGAGAGCCTGTTCGGCATCACCGCGGCCGAGGCGCTGCGCGATCCGGCGCGACTGTTCGAGCGCATCCATCCGGATGATTTCGAGGCTTTCCGCGCCGCCGATCTCGCCGCCTGGCGGAGTGGCGCGCCGTTCGTTCACGAACTGCGCTATTTCGGCGCCAATGGCGAGACCCGCTGGCTGCATCTGGAATCGGTGCCGCGCGCGATGGCGGACGGTTCCCGCGTCTACAACGGTTTCATGCAGGACATTACCGCGCAGAAGCAGGCCGCCGCCGCGCTGGCGGAGAGCGATCTGCGCTTCCGCCAGTTCGCCGACAGCAGCGATCTGGTGTTCTGGCTGCGCACCGATGACCAGATGCTCTACATCAGCAAGGCCTATGAAAGCGTATGGGGGCGGAGTTGCCAGAGCCTGTACGAGAATCCCGCCTCATTCCTCGATAGCGTGCATCCCGACGATCTGGACCGGGTGCGTGCCGCGTTCGCGGCGGTCAGGGCCGAGGGCGTGGATTTCGACCAGGAATACCGCATCGTGCGCGCCGACGGCTCCATCCGCTGGATCCACGCGCGCAGCCACGCGGTGCCGGGGATCGATGGTTCCGGACGGCGTTGGGCCGGCAACGCCGAGGACATCACCGAGACCAAGCAGGTGGAACTGGCCCTGCGCGAGAAGACCGCCGATCTGGAGCGCTCGAACGCCGACCTGGAGCAGTTCGCCTATGCCATTTCGCACGACATGCGCCAGCCCCTGCGCATGGTCTCGGGCCACCTGCAACTGCTGGAACGCGCGCTCGGCGACCGTCTGGAAGGCGATGAACGCGCCAACCTGCAATACGCCGTCGATGGCGCCCGACGCATGGACGCGATGATCCAGTCGCTGCTCGACTATTCGCGGGTAGGGCGCGGGACCGACCCCAAGGCGTGGCTGGACAGCCGCGAGCCGCTCGACGAGGCGCTCGACTTCCTGGCCCCGGCGATCGCCGAGCACCATGCCGAAGTGGCGGTCACCGGCGACTGGCCGCGCCTCCACGCCAGCCGCGATGAACTGACCCGGCTGTTCCAGAACCTGATCGGCAACGCCATCAAGTACCACGAGCCGGACGCCCGGCCGCGCGCGCGCGTCGATTCCACCATCGTCGGCCGGGTCTGGCGGGTGGTGGTCAGCGACAACGGCATCGGGATCGACCCGGCCCAGATCGGCCGCCTGTTCCAGTTCTACAGCCGTCTGCAATCGCGCGCCCGCTTCGACGGCACCGGCATGGGCCTGGCGTTGAGCCGGCGCATCGTCGAACATCACCACGGTCGCATTCGCGCCGAATCGGCCGGCGCGGGACACGGCAGCACCTTCACGTTCGAGATCCCGCTACCAGACCCGGCCGATGGTGGCGCCGACCACGCCGACCACGAATACCCGGCGTCGACGACGCCGTCGCCGCAAGGAGCACCCGCATGATTTCACGTCGCCTTTTCCTCGCCGTTCTGGCCTGCGCGTCGGTCACCCCGACCGCCGCCGCCGAGACCTATTCGTTCGGCGTGCTCTCGCAACGCAGCGCCGTGCTCACCGCCCAGCACTGGAACCCGATCCTCGATCACGTCGAACGCCGGACCGGCATCCGCCTGGCGCTCAAGGTCGCGCGCACCGCGCCTGAATCGAACGAGGCGACCGAGCGCGGCGAATATGACTTCGTCTATTCCAACACCATCTTTCTGCCCAAGATGGCCAAGGCGGGCTACCAGGTCATCCTGCGGCCACGCGCCGAGGCGATCACCGGCCAGATCGTCACCCTGGCCGATTCGCCGATCGCCTCGCTCAAGGATCTGGAAGGCCGCCAGGTCGGCTTTCCGTCGCTGGCCGCCTTCGTCGGCTACGCGGTGCCGATGGATCAGTTGCTGCGCCTGGGCATCACCGTGGAACCGGTGTTCGGCGGCAACCAGGAAGGCATCATGGGCCAGCTCAAGGCCGGCCGCGTGATCGCCGCCGGCGTCAACAACCAGGTCATGCGCGCCTTCGCCGCGCGCGAGAACGTGCGCTACCGGGTGCTGTGGGAATCGGTGCCGTTCCACAATCTGCCGATCGCCGCGCACCCGCGCGTGCCCGCCGAGGTGGCGGCGGCGGTGCGCGACGCCATCGACGGCATGGACCGCGATCCGGAAGGCGTCGAGGTGCTGCGCGCCAGCGCCCAGGTGGTCGGCCAGAAACCGCCGTACGGGTTCATGAAGGCGACGCCGGCCGATTACCGCGCCTACGTCGATTTCTACAAGACGACCCTGGTTCGGGACATCCGCTAGTGAACCGGCTTTCCGCCTTCTGGAACGGCTTGCCGTTCGTCGCCCGGTTGCTGGTCACGGCCAGCCTCGCGCTGGTGGTGGCCGGCTCGGCGATGATCCTGGTCTCGGCCCGCCAGGAGGCGCGCGACGCCCGCGCCGATCTCGCCGCCGATCTGGCCGGCGAACTGGAAAATCTGCCCGGCGCGCTCGCCGAGGTGGTGGTGATCGGCGATTTCGCCACGCTGCAACAGATCCTCGACCGCTACGTCACGCGTCCGCGCGTGGCGAGGGTTGGCTTCACCGATACCACCGGCATCAGCCTGCTCGGTCTGGACCCGCCGCGCCGCCGGCTGGCGCCGGAATGGTTCGCGCGCGCGCTCGATTTTCGCGATGTCCGCGGCGAGGCGCCGGTGGTGATCGGCGGCCGCGAATACGGCCGCGTCGCGCTGGAACTGACCAGCCAGGGCCTGGCCGACCGGGCCTGGTTTCGTCTGCTCGACCATCTCGGCATCCTGCTGCTGGCGATCATGCTCGACTTTCTCGGCATCTGGCTGGTGCTGCGCAACGGCCTGGCGCCGCTCAGGCGCCTGCAAGCGGGCGCCGACGCGCTCGCGCGTGGCGATCTGGGGACCCGGTTGACGCCGGAAGGCAGCCCGGAGCTGCGCCACGTGATCGACGCCTTCAACCGCATGGCCGAGGCCAGCCAGTCGGCGATCGACGCGCAGCGCCGGGCGCACGCCGACCTGAGCCGATTCGCCGAGATTTCCGCGCATCACCTGATGGAGCCGTCGCGCCGCCTGGGCAGTTACGCGCAGCGCCTGCGCGCACGCCTGGGCGGTGATCTGGAGGACGAGGAGGCGCGTCTGGCGCTCGATTTCCTGGAACGCGACGCCAGCCGTCTGCGCCGCCTGGTCCGCGACATCCAGCTCTATCTGGCCGCCGACGCGCCCCGCGCCGAGATCGTCGGTCAGGACACCGGCGCCGCGCTGGCCGAGGCCCGGAGCCGGCTGGCCCGCCATCCGCGCCTGGCCGGCGCGAGCATCGAGTCGACGGCGCTGCCGGCGGTGACGCTGGACCGGCCGCGCCTGATCGACCTGTTCACCATCCTGCTCGACAACGCGCTTGGCCATCGCCCGCCCGGCCAGCCGGCGCGGGTGCACGTCTCCGGCGAGCGCCGGACGCGGGACGGACGCGGGTTCGCGCGTCTGCGTTTCGCCGACGACGGCCCGGGCATTCCGGCCGGATTCCGCCAGCGCGTGTTCGAGATCTTCGAGCGCCTGCCGGCGCCGGAGTCCGATGGGGCGGCCGATGCCGGCACCGGTATCGGCCTGGCCATCGCCCGACGCATCGTCGAAAGCCGGGACGGCCGGATCTGGATCGAGGATTCCGATCTGGGCGGCATCGCCGTGCTGATCGAACTGCCCGAGCCCGCCGACGCGCCGGCCTCCGCCATTCTTCCCGCCATCGATTCCAGCCTGGAACCCCCGACATGATCGACATGACCGCCCAACCCTTCGAAATCCTGCTGGTCGAGGATGAACCGGCCGACGTCCACCTGGTCCGCCTGGCGCTGCGCGAGGGCCGGGTGCTGTGCAACCTGCGCCACGCCGCCGACGGCATCGAGGCGCTCGAACTGCTGCGCCAGCGCGACGGCGCCGACGCCATGCCGCGCCCGGACCTGATCCTGCTCGATCTGAACATGCCGCGCATGAACGGCCGCGAATTCCTCGCCGAGATGAAGGCCGATCCGGCGCTGACGTCGATTCCGGTGGTGGTGCTGACCACCTCCGACGTCGAGCGCGACATCGTCGCCTCCTATCGTCTGGGCGCCGCCGGCTACATCACCAAGCCGGTCGACATGGACCAGTTCTGCGACGCCATCCGGCAATTGGAAGCCTACTGGTTCGCGCTGGTCCGGCTGCCGCGCGAGCGCTGAGGCACGGCCATGGTGGACCGGCAAGAAGCGCGCATCCTCCTGGTCGAGGACGAACCCGGCGACGCCAGCCTGGTTCGTCAGGCCCTGCGCGGCCAGGGGCGTTTCCGGGTGGATTGGGCGACCAGCCTGGCCGAGGCGCGGCCGTTCCTGGCGAATGGCGGCCCCGATCTGGTCCTGCTCGACCTGTCGTTGCCCGACAGTACCGGCCTCGACACTGTGCGCGCGCTGCGCGCGGCGACGATGGCGCCGGTCATCGTGCTGACCGGCAACGAGGATGCCGCGCTCGCGCTGGAAACCCTCGATGCCGGCGCCCAGGATTATCTGGTCAAGGGCGAAATCCAGGCCGACGCGTTGGCGCGCGCGATCCGCCACGCGCTGACGCGCGCGCGGCTGGAACAGCGTCTGCGCGATTCCGAGGCACGCATGGCCCTGGCCCTGGCCGGCGCCGGCCTTGGCCTGTGGGATTGGCGGGTGGCGACCGGTGAGGTCACTTTCGACGAGCGCTGGGCCGGGATGCTCGGTCACGCCCTGGAGGAGATCGAACCACGGGTGTCGAGCTGGGAGGAACGGGTGCATCCGGACGACTGGCCGACCATCCGCGCCGCGCTGCAACCGCACCTGGACGGCGCCACGCCGTTCTATCAGTGCGAACACCGCATGCGCCACCGCGACGGCCACTGGGTCTGGATCCTCGACGCCGGCCGGGTCATCGAGCGCGACGGCGAGGGCCGGCCGCTGCGCGCGGTCGGTATCCACCAGGATATTTCCGACCGCAAACACGCCGAGCTGGAGCTGGCGCGCGAAGCCGAGGAACGCCGCGAACTGCTGGCGGCGCTCGGCGAAGGCGTCTACGGGGTCGGCCCGGACGGACGCTGCGCCTTCGTCAACCCGGCGGCGATGGCCATGCTCGGCTATCCGGAAGCGGAACTGATCGGCGCCGACATCCACGCGCTGATCCACCACAGCCATCCGGGCGGCGAGCCGTATGCGCACGCCGACTGCCCGATCCACCGGACCTTGCGGGACGGCCAGCCGCGCCGCCAGGAGGACTGGTACTGGCGCCGCGACGGCGTCGCCATGCCGGTGGACATGACGGTGACGCCGCTGCATCGTGACGACGGCGTCGGCGTGGTCGTGGTGTTCCGCGACATCTCCGAGCGGCGCGCCGCCCAGGCGCGCGACCGCTTGCTGCTCTCGGCGCTGGAGGCGGTCGCCAACGCCATCGTCATCACCGATCCGACGGCGCGCATCGAATGGGTCAACCCGGCGTTCGGGACACTCACCGGCTACACCCGCGACGAGGCGATCGGCCGCCGGCCGGCCGAGCTGGTCAAGTCCGGCCGCCAGGACAAACCGTTCTATGAAACGCTCTGGAGCACCATCCTGGCCGGCCAGACCTGGCGTGGCGAGGTCGTCAACCGGCGCAAGGACGGCAGCCTCTACGACGAGGAACTGACCATCGCGCCGGTGCGGGACGAATCGGGCGAAATCCGGCATTTCGTCGGCGTCAAGCAGGACATCAGCGAACGCAAGCGGCTGGAAGCCGAACTGATCGAGCTGGCCACCACCGACGCGCTCACCGGCCTGGCCAACCGGCGCCAGTTCCTGGACCGCATGCGTCTGGAATTCGATCGCATGAAGCGCTATGAGGGGCCGCCGACGACCTTGCTGATGCTCGATCTGGATCATTTCAAGCACGTCAACGACCGCCACGGCCATGCCGTCGGCGACCGGGTGCTGCGCCATTTTGCCGAGCTGTTGCGGGCCAGTCAGCGGCGCACCGATCTGGCCGGCCGTCTGGGCGGCGAGGAATTCGCGCTGCTGTTGCCGGGCACCGGTATCGACAGCGCGCGCCAGCTCGCCGAGCGCTTGCGCGAGCGGGTGGCGGCCAGCCCGGCGCCCGGCGATGGCGGCGATGTCGGCCTGACCGTGAGCGTCGGCGTCGCCAGCCTGCGCGTGTCCGACACCAGCCCGGACGACGCGCTCAAGCGCGCCGATGGCGCCATGTACCGGGCCAAGGCGGCCGGTCGCGATCGGGTCGAGATCGAAACCAGCCAGGACCGGGACGCCAGCGACTGAACGCGCGGGCGCGCTTTCGTCGGCGCCCGCGAACCGGCACAATCCGGCGCGCCCATGACACCCGATTTCCTGCTCCAACTGCTGCTCCAGGTCTGGCTGCCGATCGCCCTGCTGGTCGCCGCCGGCGGCCTGTGGGTGCGCTACCGGCCGGCGTTCCCGGCCGATCCGCTGCGCGTCAACCTGAACCGGCTGGTGGTCGACGTGTTCGCGCCGCCGCTGCTGTTCGCGCTGTCGGCGCAGGCGGAGATCACGCCCGAGCTGCTGACCGTGCCGGCGCTGACCCTGGCCGGCATCCTGATCAGTTTCGCGCTGCTCTATCCGCTGCTCTATCACACCGGCTTCGGCCGCGGCCTGCGCCGGGAGACGCGCGCCGCCGTGCTGCTCGCCGGCTGCTTCGGCAACGTGCTGTTCATGGGCTATCCGACCCTGACCTTCCTGTACGGCGACATCGGCGGCAGCTACGCCGCGTTCGCCGACGTGCTGGCGTCGACGCCGCTGGTCTGGACCTTCGGCGTCTGGATCGCCACCCGGCTCGGCCACGAGGGCGGCCACGGCGCCAGCCTGTTGCGCACCATGCTGACGCTGCCGCCGATCTGGGGTTTCGTGCTCGGTTTCGCGGTCAACCTGGCCGGCATCGACGTGGCGCCGCTGGTCAAGGCGGCCAAGTTCATCGGCCAGGCGACCATCCCGATCATGCTGTTCACGCTCGGCCTGTCGATTCCCTGGCGCGACCTGCGGCCGACCCGGCCGGTGCTGGCGGCGGTGGCGGTCAAGCTGCTGGTGGCGCCGTTGCTGGTGCTGGCGCTGGCGCGCGCCAGCTTCGGCGAACTGCGGCCGGCGCAGACCGCCGCGATCATCGAGGTGGCGATGCCGACCATGCTGATGGCGGCCAGTTTCGCCGACCGTTTCCAGCTCGACGTGCGCGCCGCCGCGCTGACCGCGAGCTGGACCAGCCTGGCTTTCCTGGTCACGCTGCCGGGCTGGATCTGGCTGCTCGGCGGCTGAGCCGAGCTTGGCCAACCCCGACCCGACAACCCCGACCCGACAACCCCGACGAAAGGAGCCCGACATGCAAACCCGATCCGGATTCATCGGCCTTGGCGTCATGGGCCAGCCGATGGCGCTCAACCTGCGACGCGCCGGCCACGCGCTCACCGTCCACGCGCGCAACCGCGAACGCGCGCGACCGCTGGTCGAGGCCGGCGCCGAGCTGGCCGATTCGCCGGCGGCGGTGGCGCGCGCGGCCGACGTGGTGTTCATCAACGTCAGCGACGACGCGGCGGTGGAAGCGGTGCTGTTCGGCGCGGATGGCATCGCCGCCGGCCTGCGAGCGGGCGCCATCGTGGTCGACATGGGCACCACCTCGCCGACCGCCACGCGCGCCTTCGCCGGACGCCTGGCCGGGCTCGGCGCCAGCTTGCTCGATGCGCCGGTGTCGGGCGGCGAGGCCGGCGCCCGCGCGGGCACGCTGTCGATCATGGTCGGCGGCGCGGCGACGGACTTCGCGCGGGTGGCGCCGTTGTTCCAGGCGCTCGGCGGCAACGTCGTCCACGTCGGCCCCGCCGGCGCCGGTCAGGTGGCCAAGGCCTGCAACCAGATCGCCGTGTCCGCGACCCTGCTCGGCGTCGCCGAGGCGCTCACCTTCGCCCGCGCCCAGGGCGTCGATCCGGCCCGGGTGCGGGCGGCGCTGCTGGGTGGCTCGGCCTACAGCCGCATTCTGGAAATCCACGGCCAGCGCATGTTGGAACGGAATTTCACGCCCGGTTTCCGGGCGCGTCTGCACCGCAAGGATCTCGACATCGTGCGCGCCGAGGCGGGCGCGGCGTTAACCGCGCTGCCGGCCACGCGGCTGGCCGGGGAACTGATGACGCGGCTGGTCGAGGAAAACGGCGCCGGCGAGCTCGACTCGGCCGCGCTGGTGACCGTGATCGAGGGAATGCTCGCAGGGAAAATCCCCGATGCCTGATCGGGCGCCCGGTCGATTACACTGCCGGTCTCGATAACAAAATCAGGAGAGACGACATGTGGCCCGACTGGATTTACGAACCCCTGCCTTACCTCTACAGCCTGTCCGGCATCGTCGCGGCCTGGCAGCTCGATGCTACGCTCGGCCGGGTCAGCGGCGTGCTGCTGGTTTCCGCCGGCGTCGTCATCTGGCTGATGCGCTACCAGTACCGCAAGGCCCTGCGCGGCGCATCCCGGAACGGCGGCCGCAACGGCGTAGGCGCCCGCTGAGTCTTGCGGCAGCGCCCGGCCTGGCGCCGGATGCCGCCATCCCGTTCGCGCGTTTCCATCATGTCCCTGCGCGCGCTCCTGCTCGATTTCAACTCCTATTTCGCCTCGGTCGAACAGCAACTGCGGCCGGAATTGCGCGGTCGTCCGCTCGGCATCCTGCCGGTGCTGGCGGAAACCACCTGCTGCATCGCCGCCAGTCAGCAGGCCAAGCGTTTCGGCGTGCGCACCGGCACGTCGGTGGCCGATGCCCGTCGGCTGTGCCCGGACATCGTGCTGGTCGAGGCGCGCCCGGCCGTTTACGTCGACATGCATCACCGGCTCATGGAAACCATCGACCGGGTCATCGCCATCACCGAGGTGCTGTCGATCGACGAGGTGGTGTGCGAGCTGACCGGGAGCTGGCGCCAGGAGGCGGTGGCGGTCCGCCTGGCCACCGAGGCCAAGGCGCGTATCCGCGCCGAGGTTGGCGAATGTCTGACCAGTTCGGTCGGCATCGGTCCCAACCGCTTCATCGCCAAGATGGCATCGAACATGCAAAAGCCGGATGGCCTTACCGTGATCCACGCCGAGGAACTGCCGCGCGCCCTGTATCGCCTGAAACTTGCCGACATCCACGGTATCGGCCGGGCCATGCTGGCGCGGCTGGAGCACTACGGCATCGGCAGCGTGGAAGCCTTGTGCCAGGCCGATCGCGCGGTGCTGCGGCGGATCTGGGGCGGCATCGAGGGCGAGCGCATGCACGATCGCCTGCGTGGCATCGACGTGCCGGTGACGCCCAGCAAACGCGCCAGTCTCGGCCATTCGCACGTGCTGCCGCCGACCCTGCGTTTCGATCAGGGCGCCTACGCGGTGCTGTCCAAGCTGACCCAGAAGGCGGCGCGCCGGTTGCGCGCGGAAGGCTATCTGGCGCGTCGACTGGCGGTCTGGGTGGACTATCGCCGACGCGAGCCGTGGTCGGTGGAAGGGCGCTTCAACGAGATGGCGGACACCCTGGGTTTCCTGCGCGTGCTCGATACCCTGTGGGCGGAACGCCCACGCGGACGCGAGCCGGTCAAGGTCGGAGTGGTGTTGAAGGATCTGACCCGGGCGGATCAGGCGGCGCTGCCGCTGTTTCCGGAACAGCGCGCGGCGCCCGGACTGGACGCGGTGCTCGACCGCCTGAAACAGCGTTTCGGCAATGACGCCATCTATTTCGGCGGTGCCTTCCAGGCGCTGCGCGAGGCACCGATGCGCATCGCCTTCCACCACATTCCGGACCGCGAGCTGGAGGAGGATGGCGCCGGCTGACCGACGCTCCTGGAAAAGCCTGGCGGTGGGCCGGGCCGAGCCCCCGGGGGACTCAGAGATCCTGGCGTGGATCGCGCGCCGCGTTTTCCCGGCGTTGCCGGATGCGTTCGGCGGCGCCGTGGTCGGTGACGCGGATCGAGGACTTGTCCAGGCGGCCGGCGTAGCGCTGCGCTTCGATGGTGCCGCCCGGCAGTCGCCAGCGCCAGGTCCGGTTCTCGAAACTGGCGCCATTCAGGTTCCTGACGGTTTCCGTCCGGATTTCACTCGGGCCGTATTTGCCGGTGAGCGCGTCGACCACGGTCTGGATGTGTTTCTCGTCCAGATTCATGGTGATGCCGGTGAGGGCGCGGCCGTCGTAAAAATAGAACAGCGAGGCGACCGGCATGCCGGCGATGGTTTCCTTCTCGCCATGGCGCAGGTCGCAGACCCGATCGGCGATCGGGGTGCGCAGCGGCCGGCAGTCGAAGCGCGGATCGCTGGCGATGAGGGCGAGATCGGAGCCGAGCACGGCGCCCTTGAAGCCGGGCGGCTCCGCCGCGCCGGCCGGCGCGATCGCCAGCGCGCACAGACCGGCGGTCGCCAGGAGGGGGAGAAGCCTACGGTTCAATCGCGTTCCTCGATCCAGGCTTGTTGGATGGCTTCCAGGATCTTCTCGCCGGACCGGTTCGGGTCGTCCGAGAAACCGGGCAGGGCCATGACCCAGCGGTGCAGGTCGGTGAAACGGATGGCGCGCGGGTCGACGTCCGGATGGTGCTCGGCCAGCGCGATGGCGATGTCGAGGATGTCAGTCCATTTCATGATTGCTCCAGTGGGGGAGTAGGTAGTGGGGAGTAGGTAGTAGGTAGTAGGAAAACCGACGGTCGAGCTTGCTCGACCGCCCACTCCCCACTCCCCATCAATGCCCTTCCTTGACCATGTTGATGGTGTATTTGGGGATTTCGATGACCAGATCGGTGTCGCCGACCACGGCCTGGCAGGACAGGCGCGAGGTGGGTTCCAGGCCCCAGGCCTTGTCGAGCAGGTCTTCCTCGATTTCGGTGGCTTCGGGCAGGGATGGGTAGCCTTCGCGCACGATCACGTGGCAGGTCGTGCAGGCGCAGGATTTCTCGCAGGCGTGCTCGATTTCGATGTCGTTTTCCAGCAGGGTATCGCAGATGGATGCGCCGGATTTGGCATCGATCACCGCGCCGTCCGGGCACAGTTCGACGTGCGGGAGGACGATCAGTTGAGGCATGCGGCTTCCTGTCGGCTGGGCAGGGCGGCGAGCACGCCGTCCCAGAATTCCATGCGCGCTTCCACCGCGCGCACGGCGGCGTCGCGGGCCTCGGCGACCTTGTCCGGATCGCCGGCGCACAAGGCTTCGAGCAGGCGCAGGCTGAGCGGCGCGTGGAAGTCCTCGTCCAGATGGATGTGGCGCTTGAGGTAGTAATGGAAGATCGGCGCTTGTGCCTCGGTCACCGCCATGCGCGCGAGGAAGGCGCGGAACATGGCCGGGATGATGTGCTCGCGGCCGAGCGCGAGCGCGGCGGCGACGGTGTGCGGCCTGCCAGAATCGAGCCAGGCGAAGGTGACGCGATTGAAGGCGGCGGCCGGCGCCGGCGCCAGGCCGCTGGCGAGGGCGGCCTCGATGCCGTCGCGCGCGGCGATGTCGACGAAGCGCGCCGGCCGATCGGCGTCGGCGCCGACTTCGCGCATGGCGCCGAGATACAGCGCGAAATGGCTGGCGAATTCACCGGGCCGGTCGGGGCCGGCTTCATCGGTTTCCTCTTCCATGACCAGTTCGTTGATGAAGCGCTGGACGTTGGCGTCGGCGCCTGGCGACCACGGCCAGCGCGCCGGCGCCACGGCGTGTTGCAGGTATTTGATCAGGGACATGAAGTCCCATACCGAGTGGACGTGATGCGCCATGAATACGCGCAGATCCTCGGGGGTCTTCACGGCCGCGTAGATCGGATGGCCGTCCAGGCGCGCCTGCAACGCGGCGATGAATTCGGGTTCGAACAGACTCATGGATCAGATCTCCAGCTCGTCCAGCCGGTGGCCGGCGAGCGCTTTCTTGACGCTCAGGTTCATGCGCCGCGCGGCGAACTCGACGGTGCCCTGGTTGAGTGCGTCACTGGCGCGCTTGATGACGGTCAGATCGCCATCGGTCAACGCGGTTTTGAGGGCGGCAACCAGTTTATCAAGCGCGGCGCGTTCGTCGGCGTCGAGCAGGCTGTCGCCATTCTCGGCCAGCGCGGCTTCCGTGGCCTCGACCAGACGCTGACCGTCGACGCGGGCTTCCGCCAGATTGCGCGCGGTCATGTCGTCCTGGGCATGCGCGTAGGAGTCACGCAGCATGCGCGCGACTTCGTCGTCGCCGAGTCCGTAGGACGGTTTCACGGCGATGCTGGCCTCGATGCCGGTGCCGGTCTCGCGGGCGCTGACCGACAGCAGTCCGTCGGCATCGACCTGGAAGGTCACGCGCACGCGCGCGGCGCCGGCGACCATGGGCGGGATGCCGCGCAGTTCGAAGCGCGCCAGACTGCGGCAATCGCTGACCAGTTCGCGTTCGCCCTGGACGACGTGGATGCTCATCGCGGTCTGGCCGTCCTTGAAGGTGGTGAACTCCTGCGCGCGCGCGGTCGGGATGGTGGCGTTGCGCGGGATGATCTTCTCGGTGAGGCCGCCCATGGTTTCCAGGCCCAGCGACAGCGGCACCACGTCGAGCAGCAGCCAGTCGTCGCCGGCCTTGTTGCCGGCCAGGACGTTGGCCTGGGTGGCGGCGCCCAACGCCACCACCTTGTCCGGATCGAGATTGGTCAGCGGCGTCTGGCCGAAGAACTCGCCAACCGCCGCCTGGATGCGCGGCACCCGGGTGGAACCGCCGACCATGACCACGCCCTTGACCTCGGCGGCGTCCAGGCCGGCGTCGCGCAGGGCCTTGCGGCAGGGCGCCAGGGTCTTGTTGACCAGGCTGGCGGTCAGTTCGTTGAACTTGGCCTCGGTCAGCACCAGATCGATCAACTGGCCGGTGGCAAGCACGGCGGTGACGCGCGCTTCCGGGTGGTCGGTCAGGTGCTCCTTGGCCTCGCGCGCCTTGGCCATGAGCATGGCCTTGTCGTGGTCGCCGACGGTGTGCAGCAGCGATTGTTCCAGCAGCCAGCAGTAGACGCGGCGGTCGAAATCGTCGCCACCGAGCGCGGAATCGCCGTTGGTGGCGAGCACCTCGAACACGCCCCGGGTGAGCTTGAGGATGGAGATGTCGAAAGTGCCGCCGCCCAGGTCGTAGACCGCGTAGATGCCCTCGGCGGCGTTGTCCAGGCCGTAGGCGATGGCGGCGGCGGTCGGCTCGTTGAGCAGGCGTAGCACGTTGAGGCCGGCCAGCCGGGCGGCGTCCTTGGTGGCCTGGCGCTGGGCATCGTCGAAATAGGCCGGCACCGTGATCACGGCGCCGACCAGTTCGCCACCGAGCGCGGCTTCGGCCCGCGCTTTCAGCTGCTTGAGGATTTCCGCGGAGACTTCCACCGGGCTTTTCTCGCCGGCGATGGTGCGCAGGCGCACCATGCCGGGCGCGTCGACGAACTGGTAGGGCATGGTGGCGGCATCCGGGATGTCCTTGATGCCGCGCCCCATGAAGCGTTTCACCGAGACGATGGTGTTGTGCGGATCTTCCGCCGCGCGCGCCAGCGCGCCATGGCCGACTTCGACGTCGCCATCCCGCTGGTAACGCACCACCGAGGGCAACAGGCCGTGGCCGGCGGCATCGTTGAGCACCACGGCGACGCCATTGCGCACGCTGGCGACCAGCGAATTGGTGGTGCCGAGGTCGATGCCCACCGCCAGTCGGTGCTGGTGTGGCGCGGTCGACAGGCCGGGTTCGGAGATTTGCAGAAGAGCCATTGGAGGAGCGGTGAACGGTGAGCGGGAGGCGATGGTTATTCGATGGCGGCCAGGGCGTCGTCGATTTCTTCCAGCAGTTTTTCCATGAAACGCAGCTTGCGCAGGGTCTCGGCGGCGGCCGGCCAGTCCTGGCGCTGGTCGATCCGGTCGGCGAGCTCCTGCTGGAGTTCGCGGGCGTGGTCGCGCAATTCCCTTTCCAGCGTGGTCAGCGCCGGCGTGTCGCCGTTGGCGTCGGCCAGGGCTTCGCGCCATGTCATCTGGCGCATCAGGAAATCGGCCGGCATGTGGGTGTTGCCGGCGGCCATCGCGTCGATGCCGCGCAACAGCAGCAGATAGCGGGCGCGTTCGAACGGCTTGCGCAGGGTCTGGTAAGCCTCGTTGATCCGGGTCGTCCATTGCATCGACAGCCGCTTCTCGGCGTCGCCGGCATGGGCGAAACGGTCGGGATGGATTTTCGCCTGGATGTCGCGGTAGGCCTGGTCAAGCCGGTCGGCGTCGATGGCGAAGGTGGCCGGCAGACCGAACAGTTCGAAGTGGTTCTGGTTGAAATCCATAGTTAGCTGGTAGCGGGTAGCCAGTAGCGGGTAGCCATTTGCCGCGCGCGATGCGCGCTCCTTTTGCTACCCGCTACCCGCTACCCGCTACCCGCTGTCCCTCAGACATTGAACGATTCGCCGCAGCCGCACTGCGACTTGACGTTGGGGTTGTTGAACTTGAAACCTTCGTTGAGGCCCTCGCGCACGAAGTCGAGTTCGGTGCCTTCCAGATAGCTCAGACTCTTCGGGTCGATGTAGACGGTGACGCCGTGGCTGTCGAACTTGACGTCTTCCGGATCCTCGGCATCGACGAATTCCAGCTTGTAGGCCATGCCGGAGCAGCCCGAGGTGCGTACGCCGAGCTTGAGGCCGAGGCCCTTGCCCCGTTTGTTCAGGAAGTTCTTGACGTGCGTGGCGGCGCGTTCCGAGAGAGTGACGGGCATGGCGGGCTCCTTACGCGGCGACGGGCGGATGGCAGGCGGTGTATTCCTCGCTGACGGACTTGTCGCCATGCTTCTGCCGGTAGTCGGCGACGGCGGCCTTGATCGCGTCCTCGGCCAGGATCGAACAGTGGATCTTGACCGGCGGCAGCGCCAGTTCCTCGGCGATCTGGGTGTTCTTCAGCGCCATGGCCTCGTCCAGCGTCTTGCCCTTGACCCATTCGGTGACCAGGGACGACGAGGCGATCGCAGAGCCGCAACCATAGGTCTTGAAGCGGGCGTCCTCGATGACACCCTGTTCGTTGACCTTGATCTGCAACTTCATGACGTCGCCACAGGCGGGCGCGCCGACCATGCCGGTGCCGACCCCGGCGTCATCCTTGCCGAAGGCACCGACGTTGCGTGGGTTTTCGTAGTGGTCGAGGACTTTTTCGCTGTAAGACATTTGTGTGCTCCTTGCTTTGCTTGGGTAGTAGGTAGTAGGTAGTGGGTAGTCGGGGAAACTCGCCCCGCTCCCTACTCCCTATTCCCCACTTTCAGTTTCAATGGGCCGCCCACTGCACGCTGTCGAGGTCGATGCCGTCCTTGTACATCTCCCAGAGCGGCGACATGTCGCGCAGTTTGCCGATTTTTTCGTGCAACAGCCGGATGGTGTAGTCGATCTCTTCCTCGGTGGTGAAGCGGCCGATGGTGAAGCGGATCGAGCTGTGCGCCAGCTCGTCGTTGCGGCCCAGGGCCTTCAGCACATAGGACGGTTCCAGACTGGCGGAAGTGCAGGCCGAGCCGGAGGATACGGCCAGATCCTTGATCGCCATGATCAGGCTTTCGCCCTCGACGAAGTTGAAACTGACGTTCAGATTGCCGGCGATGCGACGTTCCAGATCGCCATTCAGGTGGACTTCCTCGATGTCCTGGAGGCCCGCCCAGAGCTTGTCGCGCAGATGGCGGATACGCTCGAGTTCGGCGCCCATTTCCAGTCGGGCGAGACGGAAGGCTTCGCCCATGCCGACGATCTGGTGGGTGGGCAGGGTGCCGGAGCGCATGCCGCGCTCGTGACCGCCGCCGTGCATCTGCGCTTCCAGGCGCACGCGCGGCTTGCGCCGGACGTAGAGGGCGCCGATGCCCTTGGGGCCGTAGGCCTTGTGCGCGGAAAACGACATCAGGTCGACCTTGAGCCGGGCCATGTCGATTTCCACCTTGCCGGCGGCCTGGGCGGAGTCGACGTGGAAGATCACGCCCTTTTCCCGGCAGATTTCGCCCAGCGTGGGGATGTCCTGGATGACGCCGATCTCGTTGTTGACGTACATCACCGAGGCCAGGATGGTGTCCGGACGGATCGCGGCCCTGAATTCGTCGATGTTGATCAGGCCATCGCCGCCGACGCCCAGATAGGTCACCTCGAAGCCCTGGCGTTCGAGTTCGCGGCAGGTGTCGAGCACGGCCTTGTGTTCGGTCTTCACCGTGATCAGGTGCTTGCCCTTGCCGGAATAGAAGTGCGCGGCGCCCTTGATGGCGAGGTTGTTGGATTCGGTGGCGCCGGAGGTCCAGACGATCTCCCTGGGGTCGGCGTTGATCAGCGCGGCGACATGACCGCGCGCTTCCTCAACCGCCTTGTCGGAGTCCCAGCCGAACACGTGGGAACGCGAGGCGGGGTTGCCGAAGTGCTCGGTCAGGTAGGGAATCATTTTCTCGGCCACGCGCGGGTCCACGGGCGTGGTCGCGGAATAGTCGAGATAAATCGGGGTTTTGACCATCTTCATCGCTCCGTCATGCGGTTGCGTTCAATGCGCGACCTTGAGTTCCGCCGAGCCGACCACGCGCCGGTTTTCGTGCGCATGGCCGGGCGCAGCCGGTTCGCGCGCCTGCTTGTCGAGCTGTTTCTGGACCAGTTCGGCCAGGTGCACGCCATCCAGGTAATCGTAGATGCGCGTGTTCAGTGCCATCCAGAGATCGTGGGTCATGCATTCCCGGTCGTCATGGCAGTTGCCGAGGCCTCCGCACTGGGTGGCGTCGATCGGTTCGTCGACCGCGCGGATGATGTCGGCCACCGAAATGGCGTCCATCGACTTCGCCAGGGTGTAGCCGCCACCGGGGCCGCGCACGCTGTCGACGATGCCTTGCCGGCGCAGGCGACCGAACAGCTGCTCCAGATAGGACAGGGAAATACGCTGGCGCTCGCTGATGCCGGCGAGCGTGACCGGACCGCGCTGGTGGCGCATGCCCAGATCGATCATCGCCGTCACGGCGAAACGTCCTTTGGTGGTCAGACGCATGTTCAGCCTCGTTGAGGAAGTGTGAGTGTCGACACTCTACTAATCCCGATTATTTTGGTCAACTATTCATTCCTCAAGACCGTCAGTCGACCATCTTGTTCAATGAATCCGGGTCGAAACGGTCATCCGGGACACCGGTTCCGCCATTGCCGCCCAGCCGCTGGAGTTCCGCGAGAATCCACTCGATGCGCTGGTCGGTATGCGCGCTGTGGTCGATCAGGCCGTGAATGGCCTTGACCATGGGGTCGTTCATGTCGCTGGACACCGCGTAGGCGGAAAACCCGAGTTTCTTGGCGGCTTCCTCGCGCGCCTTGTCCTGCCCGGCGTCGAGAATGCGCGCCGGGATGCCGATGGCGGTGGCGCCGGCCGGCACGTCCTTGACCACCACCGCGTTGGAACCGACCTTGGCACCGGCGCCCAGCGTGATCGGACCAAGGATCTTGGCGCCGGCGCCGACGATGACGCCCGCTTCCAGAGTGGGATGGCGCTTGCCCTTCCGCCAGGACGTGCCGCCCAGGGTGACGCCGTGGTACAGCGTGCAGTCGTCGCCGACCTCGGCGGTCTCGCCGATCACCACGCCCATGCCGTGGTCGATGAACACGCGCCGGCCCAGGGTCGCGCCCGGATGGATCTCGATGCCGGTCAGCCAGCGCGCCAGATGGCTGGACAACCGCGCCAGCCACTTCAGGCCGGCATTCCAGAGCACGTGCGAAAAGCGGTGCCAGAGCACGGCATGCAGGCCGGGATAGGTGGTGAGCACCTCGAAGAAGGTGCGCGCCGCCGGGTCCCGGTCGAACACGACGCGGATGTCTTCCCGCAGTCTGGCGAACATGAATGGTGATTGACGCGAACGATTAATCGGACCGGCAAGTATGCAATTCCCGAGTAATCAGGTCAATTTTGCCGGCATGGCGCGGGCGCGTCACGAGCGAGGTCGACGCGCCGCCGCGAAAATCCCGCGCCAGATCGCCAGTTCCTCCTTTTCCAGCCCGGCCTTGGCGAAAAACCGGCGCAGGCGCGGCATCAGGCGTTTGGGATGAGCGGGATCGAGAAAGCCGATGTCGGCCAGTGTCCGTTCCATGTCCTCGAACAGGCGTTCCACCGCCATCGTCTCGGCCGGCTCGAAATCCGGCAGCGCCAGTGTCCTGTCCTCGACCACGCAACGCAGCTCGTAGGCCAGCACCTGGACGGCCGCGCCCAGATTGAGCGAGGCGTACTCCGGATTGGTCGGAATGTTGAGCAGCCAGCGGCATTTCATCAGATGCTCGTTCGACAGACCGAAGGTTACCGAGCCGAACACCAGCGCCACCGGCCCATGTCCGGCCGTCGCCAGCAGATCGGGCGCGGCCTGGCGTGGCGTGAAGGCGGGGTGGGGCAGATCGCGCCGGCGCGAGGTGCAGGCGGCGCTCAGAACGGTATCGGCGATCGCTTCGTCCAGGCTCGCGCAATGACGCGCCGCGTCCAGCACGTCGACCGCGCCGGACGCGCGGGCGCGGGCCTCCGGATCGATCGCGCATTTCGGATTGACCAGGACCAGGTCGCGCAGTCCCATCACCTTCATCGCGCGCGCCACCGCGCCCAGGTTGCCGGGGTGGCTGGTCTCCACCAGAACCACGCGGATGCGCTGAAGAGGCGTTGGCGTTTCAGCGCCAGGCCGGGAACGTGGATCGGCGTCGTTCAAGGTAAAATCCGCGCTGAAATTGAACCGCTCTTTGGAAAAACATGCACCCGATGCTCAACACGGCCGTCAAGGCCGCCCGCGCCGCCGGCAAGGTCATCAACTACGGCAGCCAGAATCTCGACCGTCTCACCGTTCACAGCAAACGCGAAAACGATTACGTCAGCGAAATCGACCACAAGGCCGAACAGGCCATCGTCGAAATCCTCCGCGATGCCTACCCGGGGCACGCCATTCTAGCCGAGGAAACCGGGGAGTCCGGCGCCGCCGACGCCGAGTTCCAATGGATCATCGATCCGCTCGACGGCACCACCAACTTCCTGCACGGCTTTCCGCAATACGCCGTCTCCATCGCGCTGATGTACCGGGGGCAACTCGACCAGGCCGTCATCTACGACCCGGTCCGCAACGATCTCTACACCGCCAGCCGCGGTCGCGGCGCCTTCCTGAACGAACGCCGCATCCGCGTCTCCAAACGCGACAAATTGCAGGACGCCCTGATCGGCACCGGCTTCCCGTTCCGCGATTTCAGCCACCTCGACGCCTATACCGCGATGTTCCGCGAGCTGCTGCCCAAGACCTCCGGCCTGCGCCGCCCCGGCTCCGCCGCGCTCGACCTGGCCTGGCTCGCCGCCGGCCACACCGACGGCTTCTTCGAAATCGGCCTGTCGCCCTGGGACATCGCCGCCGGTTGCCTGCTGGTACTGGAAGCCGGTGGCCTGGTCAGCGATTTCGCCGGCGAGGAAAACTACCTGCGCTCCGGCAACGTCGTCGCCGGCAATCCCAAGGTTTTCGTGCAATTGCTGCGGACCATACAGCCGCATGTGACGGCGGAACTGCGCGGGTAGTTGTAGCTCCCTCTCTCACCCCGGATAGCTACACTACTGTCCGCCAGACGACAACGGCGACGACGGTTGTAGCTCCCTCTCTCACCCCGGATAGCTACACTGAAAGTCAAAGGCAACCCCGGCCAGGCCTTGTTGTAGCTCCCTCTCTCACCCCGGATAGCTACACTCGGGAAAAAAGCCTCGCCGCCGCCATCGATGTTGTAGCTCCCTCTCTCACCCCGGATAGCTACACTCATGAAGGCACAGGTTGCCTCGGTTGCTCTGTTGTAGCTCCCTCTCTCACCCCGGATAGCTACACTTTCCACGCCGCGATCCTGGAGCCGGTCGAGGTTGTAGCTCCCTCTCTCACCCCGGATAGCTACACTCGCGCGCTGGTGGTGCCAGTTGCACCGC
Organism: Hydrogenophilus sp.; assembly: GCA_020725265.1. Taxonomy (GTDB): domain Bacteria; phylum Pseudomonadota; class Gammaproteobacteria; order Burkholderiales; family Thiobacillaceae; genus PFJX01. The sequence continues at coordinate 66,244 of DYFK01000006.1, forward strand.
CTGTTGTAGCTCCCTCTCTCACCCCGGATAGCTACACTCGATTCTAGGAGGCTGTCGGGCTTTGGGAGGTTGTAGCTCCCTCTCTCACCCCGGATAGCTACACTCGGTCCGACCTGCTCGGCGTCCAGTGTCACGTTGTAGCTCCCTCTCTCACCCCGGATAGCTACACTCGCCCGTCCAGCGCAATGAACAGGGCGTGTGTTGTAGCTCCCTCTCTCACCCCGGATAGCTACACTACCCCTCCCCAATTCCCCG
>DYFK01000006.1:66598-122265 GCA_020725265.1 Hydrogenophilus sp.
GTTGTAGCTCCCTCTCTCACCCCGGATAGCTACACTACCCCTCCCCAATTCCCCGCCCGGCGTAGCTGGGCGGGGAATTTTTTTCTGGGAAGAGGCCTTCAGAACAGCAACATCTGTTCGGACTTGACCGCTTTTTCCTGAAAAAGAGGTAAGCCGACAAGGAGTTTCATGCTGGCGAATTGTTTTTCCGTTACGGTCAGGCATCTGACCGATCCGGCTGGCGGGAGATTGTCGATCAGGCGTTTCAGGTGTTTACCCTCGGCGTCGTTGCCGTTGAGAATGCGGCCGTAGACAGAAAACTGGATCATGTCGTAGCCGTCATTGAGAAGGAACCGACGGAAAATCGAATAAGCACGGCGTTCCGCGCGGGTGACAACGGGCAAGTCGAAGAACACGAGCAGGCGCATATGGCGTCGTGTCTCCGCGCTCATGTTCAGCCGTCGGCGCGGTGTTGGGTGAGACCGATCAGCAGCGGAAGTTCGATCTGGTTTTCGTCTGACTCGTCGTAGACCCTGACCAAGCTTTCCACGGTGTGTTCAATGGCGGAGAGGGCCGACATGACACCGCGAGGCATGCCGACATCCACGTTTAGCAAGCTGACCAGCGTGGCTTTGTCGGAGGGGGTGAGATCGATTTCCTTGTCTGCGCGCAGATGCTTGATGACATGCAGGTCGACCAAGGGGCGGAATGGTTCGATCAAGTCGTCAGCCAGATTGAAGGCATTCTGCTCGCTGTCATGGAAGATACCCATGGTCGGATGTAGACCATGGGCCACCAGTCCTCGCGTGATGGCGCCACGCAGGACGGCATAGCCATAGTCCAGCGCGGCATTGACCCAGCGTGCGTCGTCGCGCTGGAAATGCCGATCGAACAGCTGTGTGAAGTAATACGCGGCGGCCTGACCTTCCTGCCGGTCCGAATCTCCAGAGCGGACACGGCGGGCATGGGACTCCAATTTTTCCGTGCCATCACGGCCAGATAGCCGCAGGCAGGCAGCCTGATTGGTGATCTTGCGCCGGACGATGGAGGCCCAGGTTCGTTTGGCCAAGGGTTTGCCGACATTTTGTTGTAGACGCCAAATTCGGGTGCTGCGCGTGTGTTGCAGGAAAGGAATGAACACGCCGTTCGGTTGATGGTTGTCACCCGTAGCGTATAGCCCGATGCCATATTCGGCGCAGGCCGACAGTACCGGGTGGGTGAGGCTGATTTCGCGGTGGTTGAGGACGATGACGGCGATATCCTCGAATGGGACGAAGGCGGTTTCGTCCTGCTCGATGGCGAGCGAGAAATGTTCGCGCCGGAGCTTGGCCGGCCGCGAGATCATTACGCTACGCCAAGTCACGGCGTTTCTCCGGCAGTGCGGGGTAAAGATTTCCAAGGATATCAACGTGGAGTTTTTCTATTCGAGTGGCTCCGCTAATCGCCTTGCGGAAATACAACTTGTCCGGTTTCGGCTGATCATGGGCGCGAAGTGTTAGGCGGCCATCGCTTTCGTACATGACGAAATAGCCTTCGTGGATCACATTTCCTAGCGTTACTCTCACAAAGTCGTGTTTGGTAAGGCTAAATAGAAACACCGAATCTGTTGGCAAAATTGTTGGCTTAACACGCTTGGCGTTATCGACGGCATAGGCTGGTTCAACCAAGAAACGTTTGCCGTGACGGTATACGTCAACGCGAAGCATGTCACCCAGTTCTGCTACGCCACCACGTACAAACATTCCGCCTTTTTGGGTTGAAGCTAGCTTGACGGACTTTACTAATGCACCCTTGCCAGTTTTTGATGGCATGTAAACAGGGATGGCAAATGCTTTCTTGCCATCGTCACCATGCCTCGTAAGACGCTCTTGAAGAGCGTCAATTAAAGGTGCAATTCGAGGGTCTTCTGAGCCAACGATGTTGGGTAGGTTGGCCAACTTGAGTTTATGCAGAGGGGTTTTGACATGGCTCACACCTTTGTCGAGCAACTTGGCAGACCGTATCGTTTCTTCATGTAATGCACCGGTGCCGCGTCTCTGTACGGCACGAGAAACGAACAACGGTTTGAGTGTGTCCAGCGCTTCTTGTGGATAGGTGCCCAGTCCTTCCACTGCGGAGCGTAAATCCTCTGGGTTATCGAGTTTGAGGCGCGCTTCCAGTTCATGTCGGAAGCCGGCCCATGGGTCGGGAAAACGCACCTTCAGTTGGTGGTGGATGTGGATATCTTTTACGTCGCCGTTGACAGGATCAACAAAGCCATCACGCACCTGATCGAGTTCCTTGCGACGGGCATAGAGGGAAAGCTGTTGCACCATGCTGTGGCTACATGCCGCTACCACACAAGCATCCAAGGCATGGTGGCGGTCGCTATCCGAACGGACTTTCAACAAACCCCAGCGAGCGCGCAGGAAGGCTGTGAGTTGGCCTGACAATACAACGCATCGTTTCGACCCGTTGTCGTCGGCCAACTTCAGATAGCGCTCGACGTAGTTTTTGAAGAATTTGCATATATATCGGGTGTCGTTGAGGTTGCGCTCCCGGAATTCTCTGGATTCCATTTCGCCGAAATTTTTTCGCAGCAGTCGAGATCGTTTGGCGAGCCGATAGGCCTTGTTGCCCTCGACGTAGGCGGTGAAGCGGCGCCAGCGCTCGCTGTCCTCAGCGCCGCCCAGATATTCATAAGGTGTGCAGTTGCCTTTGTCCCGGTTTTCTTTCGCCAAAACAAGCACCTTATTGTTCTTGCCATCATCGAAACTGCGGGAATATGGTAGGGCGTGGTCTATCTCCGCATAGCCTCTTTCAAGTAGGCGGTCCAACTCAAATGCTTCAAGTGAATACGCGCATTTGCCGAGTTGTTCACGATAAAGCTGCCATTTCATGAACTCGCGCCCATGCTTGTCTCTATTGGCCGGCTCCGCAAGACCATAAGTAGTAGCGTACTTCTTGAATTCATCCCAGTCGACGTTCTTTCTGTCGCGGTATTCGGTTTGTTCTTTTTCGACTTTTCTTCGCTCATCAAAGGGTTTGGAGAGTTCCCGCGCCATCTCGATATGCACTGAGGCTGGCGATCCGTATTCGCGTATCAGAGCATTGACCACCTTGCGAGCTTGATTGAGGGCGCGCAGGACAACCGGATTTCTGGGAATGTCCATGTCGTCGTTGAACACCATGCGGCCATGTTTGTCACGGCCGGAGTAGAACGGCGGCAGGTAACGCGATTCGCCCTCGCCGACCTTGAAAAGCTGGCTATGGTGATACCCGGCCTGCTCGCACGCCTCGTCGTAGCGCAGTCCAGTTTCCATGTGGGGGACAATCTTGCGTAAGGCGCGAAGCGATAGTGCGTGGAATTTGTCGAACCGGATGCCTTGCAGGGCGTCGATCATGCGAGCGGGATTGGGCAATGGTAGTTTGGCGAGTTGCTCCGCCACTTCGTCATCGTCCTTGTAGACCGAGAGTACCCAAGCGATTTGATCGAGTAATTCAGGCGCGCCGGATTGCGCGGCACCGGCCATGCCCTGCCACTCGGTTTCCAATCCCTTTTCTTTCAGCGTCTTGCGTATATCCTGCCATGCGGGAAGTTTGACCAGAATGGCGGATTCCGGATCTTTGTTTTTCCCGTCTGCTGATTGGGCGTAGGTGAATTTCGCGAAGCGGAAACCGTCATCAAGGGTGCCTGACTTCACCAACGCGGCACGAAGCTGTTTGTGGGTGAGGTCACCAGCCTGGTTGTATGGCAGTGGCAGTGCGATGCGGCGTTCCTGTTCGTTTAGTGGTCGGGTGATGCCATCAACGACGATTCGGAGGTTGTTGAGCCGGGTCAGCCAGACATGACGCTCGGCGGTGAAGCTGGCCTTGGGGGCGCGATATTCGGATTTCTCGAAAGTACATTTGCCCAGCATCTTCAGAAGGTTTTCGCCCGAGAGTGCCGGTTTCTGCGACCAGAACAGTCCGCTTTTACGGTCTCCGTTACCAAGCAGCGCGACCTGGAATGCCCCGCTTGCATGTGGATTGCCGAGCTCGCGCTGGCGTTGGAACAGTATGAGCATTTCCTCGGCGAGCAGGGCGCGCGCGAGCACCTTGCCGTAATCGCCTTGTTTGTTGCGCTGGGCATCCGGAAATTCCGCCAGCACCATTTCAGCGGCGGAGCGGTAGTTTTTCTCGCGCATCAATTTCGCGGTGGCAGCCAAGCCTTGCTTGACCTTGCCACCTTCACCCTTGGCATCTTCTTCTGCTTTCTTTTCCTCGGCGCGACTGGTCCAATGAAAGCCGCGATGCTTGCACAGGTGGTAAATCGTTCGAGCCCATTCCTCAGGGGAAAGCCGGCGATCCAGTCCCTCGACCCTCAGTTTCCATGGAGAGATGGTGGATGGCTGGTGGGCGTGAAAATGGCGCGCGTCTTCGATCAGCCCTTCGCGTTTGAGCAGGCGGGCTACCTTGGTTTGCCGCCAAGCTCGGCGGCGCAAGCGACGGCGCATCAGTCGGGCGTTTCGTCTGGCAAGGTTGAGCGATTCGCCTTCCTTGGCGGTTTCCGCTTTGTCGAATGCACGTACACCTAGTGCAACGATCCGGTTCGAGGTCAGCACGGCCCAGCCGACCGATGCAATGCCAATGTCGAGGCCGATGGTGATGGGCGAAGTGGTCTTGTCCGGCATGGTGCTACTCCCTTATGATCGCTCCCGTTGTGGCTATCCGGGGTGAGAGCCGTTGCTACAATAAGATTCGAATAGAATCGAACCCGCCCGGTGGGGAAACCCACCGGGCTTTGTTTTTTTCATCTTACCGCAACAACAGGCATGCCATTTTCCCCGGTATTCGTTGGTGTGGCGGTTCCTTGTTTTCGGGGCTTCCGCGCTTCGTCTCCTTTGAGGGGGAGGGGGGCTTCCGGTATCATTCCGCATCCTCGGCAGCAGCCAAATCCATGACTCGCTACATCTTCGTCACAGGTGGCGTTGTGTCCTCGCTCGGCAAGGGCATCGCCGCCGCTTCGCTGGGCGCGATCCTAGAATCGCGCGGCCTGACCGTCACCCATCTCAAGCTGGACCCTTACATCAACGTCGATCCGGGCACCATGAGCCCGTTTCAGCATGGCGAGGTCTTCGTCACCGAGGATGGCGCGGAAACCGACCTCGACCTTGGGCATTACGAGCGCTTCACGCGCGCCAAGATGTCGCGGCGCAACAATTTCACCACCGGCCAGATCTACGAGTCGGTGATCAAGAAGGAGCGGCGCGGCGAGTATCTGGGCAAGACCGTGCAGGTGATTCCGCACATCACCGATGAGATCAAGGCGTCGATCAAGCGTGGCGCCGAGGGTGCCGACGTCGCCATCGTCGAGATCGGCGGCACGGTCGGCGATATCGAATCACTGCCGTTCCTGGAGGCGATCCGCCAGATGGGGATCGAGGAAGGCAAGACCGGCACCTGCTTCATCCATCTGACCCTGCTGCCCTACATTCCGACCGCCGGCGAGCTGAAGACCAAGCCGACCCAGCATTCGGTCAAGGAGTTGCGAGAGATCGGCATCCAGCCGGACGTGCTGTTGTGTCGCGCCGATCGTTCCATTCCCGCCGAGGAGCGGCGCAAGATCGCGCTGTTCTGCAACGTCATGCCGGAGGCGGTGATCGAGGCGCTGGACGCGACTTCCATCTACAAGATTCCGGCCATGCTGCACGACCAGATGCTCGATCAGATCGTCTGCCACAAGCTTGGCATCCTGGCCCGTGCCGCCGATCTTTCGGTGTGGAACCGGTTGGTCGATGCGCTGGAGCATCCGACGCGCGAGATCGACATCGCCTTCGTCGGCAAGTACGTCGATCTGACCGAGTCCTACAAGTCGCTGTCGGAGGCGATGGTGCATGCCGGTATTCACACGCGCGCCAAGGTCAATATCCATTACCTCGATTCGGAGGCGCTGGAACGCGACGGTTGCGGCGCTCTGGCGGACATGGACGCGATTCTGGTGCCGGGTGGTTTCGGCAAGCGCGGCACCGAGGGCAAGATCGCGGCGATCCGGCACGCGCGCGAGCACGGTGTGCCGTTTCTGGGCATCTGCCTGGGCATGCAGCTGGCCGTGGTCGAGTACGCTCGCGACGTCGCCGGCATGGCCGGCGCCCATTCCACCGAGTTCGCGCCGGAGACGCCGCATCCGGTGGTGGGGCTGATCACTGAATGGCGGACCGCCGACGGCCAGGTCGAACGACGCAGCGAACAGTCCGATCTGGGGGGCTCCATGCGCCTGGGCGGTCAGGTCTGCCGGCTGGCGCCAGGCAGCCTGGCGCGCGAGATCTACGGCAAGGACGAGATCGTCGAGCGCCATCGTCATCGCTACGAGGTCAACAACGCGCTGCGTGATCGGCTGGAGACGGCTGGTCTGGTCGTTTCCGGACGAGCGCCGGGCACCGATCTGTGCGAGATGATCGAGCTGCCGCGCGAGACGCATCCCTGGTTCGTCGCCTGCCAGTTCCATCCTGAGTTCACGTCCAATCCGCGTGATGGCCATCCATTGTTCAAGGCCTTCGTCGAGGCGGCCCTGGCGCGTGCCACCCATAAGGAAGCAATCCAATGAAACTGTGCGGCTTCGAAGTCGGGCTCGATCAGCCACTGTTCCTGATCGCCGGTCCCTGCGTGATCGAATCCGAACAGATGGCCATCGATACCGCCGGCCGGCTCAAGGAAATCTGCGCCGAGGCGGGCGTCCATTTCATCTACAAGTCGTCGTTCGACAAGGCCAACCGCTCGTCCGGCAAATCGTTCCGGGGGCTGGGCATGGACGAGGGCCTGCGCATCCTCGCCGAAGTGAAAAGGCAAATCGGCGTGCCGGTGCTCACCGACATCCACACCGAAGCCGAGATCGCGCCGGTGGCGGCGGTGGTCGACGTCCTGCAAACGCCCGCCTTCCTGTGCCGGCAGACCGATTTCATCCAGGCCTGCGCCGCGTCCGGCAAACCGGTCAACATCAAGAAGGGCCAGTTCCTGGCGCCCGGCGACATGAAGAACGTGGTCGACAAGGCGAAGGCCGCCAATGGCGGCGCCGACACCATCATGGTTTGCGAGCGCGGCGTCTCGTTCGGCTACAACACGCTGATTTCCGACATGCGCGGCCTGGCGATCATGCGCGAGACCGGTTGTCCGGTGGTGTTCGACGCCACCCACTCCGTGCAGCAGCCGGGTGGCCGGGGCGACCGTTCCGGCGGCCAGCGCGAATTCGTGCCGGTGCTCGCGCGCGCGGCGGTGGCGGTGGGCATCAGCGGCTTGTTCGCCGAGACCCATCCGGACCCGGAGAAAGCGCTTTCCGATGGTCCCAACGCCTGGCCGCTCGATCTGATGAAGGAATTGCTGATCACACTCAGGGAAATCGATGCCCTGGTGAAACAGAAGGGCTTTATCGAAGCCCGGCTCACGGACCCGCCGCTGGCGGGGTCGGCCTCCTCGGGGGGCGGCGCGGGCGATCGACCCGCGCCGGGGGCCCATTAACCGGCGGATAACGGCCGTCTTGAAAAGAGAAGAGGAAAGAAAGTGAGTGCTATCGTTGATGTCATCGCCCGCGAAATCCTGGATTCGCGCGGCAACCCCACCGTGGAAGCCGATGTCCTGCTCGAATCCGGCGTCCTCGGTCGCGCCGCCGTGCCCAGCGGCGCTTCCACCGGCAGCCGCGAGGCGATCGAACTGCGTGACGGCGACCCGGCCCGCTATGGCGGCAAGGGCGTGCTCAAGGCGGTCGAGAACGTCAATACCGAAATCGCCGAGGCCATCCTGGGTCTCGATGTCGAGGAACAACACCTGATCGATTCCACCTTGATCGATCTGGACGGCACCGACAACAAATCGCGCCTGGGCGCCAACGCCATGCTCGCGGTGTCGCTGGCCTGCGCGCGCGCCGCCGCCGAGGATGCCGGCCTACCGCTGTACCGCTACCTGGGAGGCGCCGCGCCCATGCATCTGCCGGTGCCGATGATGAACATCGTCAACGGTGGCGCCCACGCCAACAACAGCGTGGACATGCAGGAATTCATGATCATCCCGGCCGGCGCGCCGAGCTTCCGCGAGGCGCTGCGCTATGGCGCCGAGGTGTTCCACAGCCTGCGGAAGATCCTCGACAAGGCCGGCCATCCGACCACGGTCGGCGACGAAGGCGGGTTCGCGCCCAATTTCAAGTCGAACGAGGAAGCCCTCAAGTACATCATGGAGGCGATTTCCGCCGCCGGTTACACGCCCGGCCAGGATGTCCTGATCGGCCTCGACTGCGCCGCTTCCGAGTTCTACCGGGACGGTCGCTACGTGCTGGAATCCGAAGGGTTGAAGCTGACTTCCGCGGAATTCACCGACTACCTTGCCGCCTGGGTCGACAAGTATCCGATCGTCAGTATCGAGGACGGCATGGCGGAAGGCGACTGGGACGGCTGGGTACTGCATACCGCCAAGTTGGGCAAGCGCATCCAGGTCGTCGGCGACGACCTGTTCGTCACCAACGCCAAGATCCTGCGCGAGGGCATCGCCAAGGGCATCGCCAACTCGATCCTGATCAAGGTCAATCAGATCGGCACATTGTCCGAGACCTTCGACGCCATCGAAACCGCCAAGCGTGCCGGCTACACCGCCGTGATCTCGCACCGTTCCGGCGAGACCGACGATGCTTTCATCGCCGATCTGGCGGTGGCCAGCAATGCCTTGCAGATCAAGACCGGATCGCTTTCGCGCGCGGACCGGCTGGCCAAGTACAACCAGTTGTTGCGGATCGAGGAAGAATTGGCCGAGCGCGCCCGATACCCCGGCCTCGCCGCGTTCTATCAGTTGCGTGCCGGTGCCTGAGACATCCGCCGCCCCGTCCGGCCGTTCGCCCCGGCCCAGCCACCGGCGCTGAAATGCGATGCGCGGGCTGGCCTGGGTTCTGGCGTTGCTGATCGTGCTGCTGCAATACCCGCTCTGGCTGGGCAAGGGCAGCTGGTTGCGCGTGGGTGAACTCGAACGCGAGATCGCCGCTCGGAAGACCGCCAATCTCGCGCTGGAAGCGCGCAACGCCCAGCTGGCGGCGGAGGCGCGGGATCTGCACTCCGGTTACGACGCGCTCGACGAGCGCGCCCGCTTCGAACTTGGCATGGTGCGCGCCAACGAAGTCTTTTTCCACGTCATGGAGCCGGCGCATCGCTCCGCAACCGAGGTGAAACGTCCATGATGACCACGCTGCACATCGTCCTGGCCATCGTCGGCGTCGTCCTGATCGCCGCCATCGTCATCTACAACGTCTGGCAGGAACGCCGTTTCCGCCGCGAGGCCGACAAGATGTTCACGCAGCGCCGCGATGACGTGATGCTGGGCGAATCGGTTTCCGGGGAAACCGGCGGGCGTCGGGGCGAGCCGCGCATCCAGCTCGATTCCGGCTCCGCCGAGCCTCCCGCGCCGCCGCCCCAGCCCGAACCGGCTCCGGTTTCGATGCTGGAGGCGATCGAGAATGAAGCGCCGCGCGTGGCGCCCGTCAAGCCGGTGGCGGCCGAGTCCGCGCCGGAACCGCGCGCGCGACCGATGCCGACGCCGGAACCGGTGGCTCCGGCCCGGACGCCAGGCCCGGCCGCGCCGATGCCGGCGACGGTGGCGGAGGATGACGATGCCGACCCGAGGACGCGCGCCAGCGGATTGGACGCGCTTACCGAGTTCATCGCCCGGTTCCGTTTCACGACCCCCACCGCCATCGACTTCGGCCCGCTGCTTGCCGGACTGCGCCGGATCGGCAAGCCGGTGCGGGCTTTCGGCAAACGCGTCGACGGCACCTGGGAGGCGCTCAGCAGCCACCCGCGCGAGGCGTTCGAGCAGCTCGAATTCGGCTTGCAGCTGGCCGATCGCGGCGGTGCCCTGCTGCCCGATCAGCTCGACCGCTTCTGCCGGGAACTGTATGAACTGGCGGCCGAGGCCGGTGGCGCGGTGACTTGCGCGGACAAGGAGGAAGCCCTTCAGCAGGCGCGCGATCTTGATCTGTTCTGCATGGACGTCGACGTGCTCATCGGCCTCAACATCGTCGGCGCCGACGACAGCCGGCCGTTCACCAGCGAGGCCATCCACGGCCTGGCCGGCGAAGCCGGGCTCAGGCTGGAAGCCGACGGCACCTATCACGCCCGCGACGATTTCGGACATGCCCTGTTCACCCTCGCCAACCAGGATGAATCGCCGTTTCCGCGCGATGGCCGCGGCTTGGTCTGTAGCGGCGTCACGCTGTTGTTCGACGTGCCCCGGGTTGCCGATGGCCTGAACGTGTTCGATCGCATGACCCGGCTGGGCTTCGATCTGGCCTGGCGTCTGGAAGGCCGGCTGGTCGACGACAACGGTCGAGCGGTCAGCGAGGAAAGCCTGAATCGCGATCGCGCCCGGCTGGCCGCCTTCTATCAGGGCATGGAACGGCGCGGCATCCCGGCCGGCGGCGAGCGCGCGTTGCGTCTGTTCGTCTGAGCTCGCGACTGCGCGCGCCATGTCCCCGGCCCGGCCCGGCGATCCCGACGGAAACATGCACGGAGACGAGCGCGCGCGCGCCGCTTGGTTGCGCGAACGGATCGAGGCCGCCAATCACCGCTACTACGTGCTCGACGATCCGGACATCCCGGACATCGAGTACGACCGCCTGGTGCGCGAACTGGAGGCCATCGAGGCAGCCTGGCCGGAACTGGCGACGGCCGATTCGCCGACCCGCCGGGTTGGCGCCGAACCGCTCAAGGCGTTCGCGGAAGTCGTCCACCAGGTACCCATGCTGTCGCTCAACAACGCCTTCTCGGAAGCCGAGGTGGCGGCCTTCGACCGGCGCGTGCGCGAGGGGCTGGGGCGCGAGGACGCGGTCGTCGAATACGCGGTGGAACCCAAGTTCGACGGCCTCGCGGTCAGTCTGGTCTACCGCGACGGCGAGTTCGTCCAGGGCGCCACCCGCGGCGACGGCTACCGGGGCGAGGATGTCGGCGCCAACCTGCGCGCCATCCGCGCGATTCCCATGCGTCTGGCCACCGACGCGCCGCCGGCCTGGCTGGAAGTGCGCGGCGAGGTGATCATGCTGCGGCGCGATTTCGAACGACTCAACGCCGAAGCGCGCGAACGTGGCGAGAAAACCTTCGTCAATCCGCGCAACGCCGCCGCCGGCAGCCTGCGCCAGCTCGATCCCCGGATCACCGCGCGCCGACGGCTGTCGTTCTTCGCCTACGGTATCGGCCGGATCGAGGGCACGACGCCGCCGGCGACCCACGCCGGGGTCATGGACTGGCTGGCGGACATGCGCCTGCCGGTCTCCGGAGAACGCGCCAGCGTGTTCGGCGTCGATGGCCTGCTCGACTATTTCCGGCGGCTGGGCGAGCGCCGCGCCGGGCTGCCGTTCGACATCGATGGCGCCGTCTACAAGGTCAACCGCCTGGCCGACCAGGACGCGCTCGGTTTCGTCGCGCGAGCGCCGCGCTTCGCCATCGCCCACAAATATCCGGCCCAGGAAGAGCTCACGCTGGTCGAGGCGATCGACGTCCAGGTCGGCCGCACCGGCGCGCTGACGCCGGTGGCGCGCCTCCGGCCGGTGTTCGTCGGCGGCGTCACCGTCACCAACGCCACCTTGCACAACCAGGATGAAATCGAACGCAAGGACGTGCGCGTCGGCGATACCGTCATCGTCCGCCGCGCCGGCGACGTCATCCCGGAGGTGGTTGGCGTCCTGTTCGACCGGCGACCCCTGCGCGATCTGGTCGAGCCGCTGCATCCGCCCTATCGTCTGCCGGCGACCTGTCCGGAATGCGGCGCGCCGGTGATCCGGCTGGATGGCGAGGCGGCGGCGCGTTGCGCCAATGGTCTGGCCTGTCCGGCCCAGCGCAAGCAGGCGATCCTGCATTTCGCCTCGCGCCGGGCCATGGACATCGAAGGGCTGGGCGAGAAACTGGTCGAACAATTGGTCGACCAGGGGCTGGTTCACACGCCCGCCGATCTGTATCGACTGGACGCCGCCACCCTGGCCGGTCTCGAACGCATGGCCGAAAAATCGGCCGCCAATCTGGTCGCCGCCATCGACGCCAGTCGCGGCCGCGAACTCGCCCGCTTCATCCATGCCCTCGGCATCCGCAATGTCGGCGAGCAGACCGCCAAGGATCTGGCCCGTCATTTCGGCGCGCTGGACGCGTTGATGGCCGCCGACATCGAGGCGCTCATCGAAGTGCCCGAGGTCGGGCCGGTGGTGGCCGAATCGCTGCGCGCCTTCTTCGCCGAACCGCACAACCGCGATGTCATCGAGCAACTGCGCGCGGCCGGGGCCTGGGTCGATGGCGAGGCCCGTGTCGCCCGCGCCGGCGGCCTGGCCGGCAGGACTTTCGTGCTCACCGGCACGTTGCCCGGCATGTCCCGCGATCAGGCGCGCGCGCGCATCGAAGCCGAGGGCGGCAAGGTCAGTGGCGCGGTATCGAAGAAGACCGATTACGTGGTGGCCGGCGAGGAAGCCGGCTCCAAGCTCGCCAAGGCCCGGGAATTGGGCATTACAATCCTCGACGAAGCGTCCCTGCTGGACCTTCTTGATCAGGGAGAACGACACGCATGAAACCCGTCACCAAAGCCGTATTCCCCGCCGCCGGCATGGGCACCCGCTTCCTGCCCGCGACCAAGGCCAACCCCAAGGAAATGCTGCCGATCGTCGACAAGCCGCTGATCCAGTACGCGGCGGAGGAAGCCGTGGCGGCCGGTATCACCGATCTGATCTTCATCATCGGCCGGACCAAGCGCGCCATCGCCGATCACTTCGACAAGGCCTACGAGCTGGAAGTGGAACTGGAAACGCGCGGCAAGCTGAAGGCGCTGGAGGAGTTGCGCGGCATGCTGCCCGGCAACGTCAACTGCATCTACATCCGCCAGGCCGAGGCGCTCGGCCTGGGCCACGCGGTGCTGTGCGCGCAGCCGGCGGTCAACGAGGATCCCTTCGTGGTGATCCTGGCCGATGACCTGATCGACGGTGAGCCCGGGGTCACCCGCCAGATGTGCGAGCTGTACAACTATTACCAATGCTCGTTGATCGGTGTGCAGCCGGTGGCGCCGGAGGACACCGCTTCCTACGGCATCGTCGCCGCCCAGCCGATGGCCGAACGGCTGTCACGCATCGAGCAGATCGTGGAAAAGCCGAAGCCGGAAAACGCGCCTTCCAATCTCGGCGTGGTCGGTCGCTACGTGCTGACCCCGCGCATCTTCCATCACCTGCGCCAGATCGAGCGCGGCGCCGGCGGCGAACTGCAACTCACCGACGCCATCGCCGCCCTGCTCAAGGAACAGCAGGTGCTCGCCTATGAATTCGACGGCGTCCGTTACGACTGCGGCAGCAAGCTCGGCTACCTGGAGGCCACCGTCGAATACGCGCTCAAGCACAGCGAGGTCGGTCCCGAGTTCCAGGACTACCTCCATCGCCGCTTCTGCGACGGCTGCCAGCGCTGAAGTGCCGCTGGCGCCGGGCATTCCGCCTTCAGCGCCAGCTCAACAGCAGTTGCCGGGCGCGTCCGTTCTCGACGACACGCAACCGTACCCGGCCGGCGCCGGCCTGCCTGGCCAGCGCCTTCTCGAACCCGTCGGCGTCGCCGACCGGTTCCTCGTTGACTTCCAGGATCAGCAGACCGGGCCGCAAGCCGGCCAGCGCGGCGACCGAACCGGCGGCGACTTCCTCGACGACGACGCCGTGACCGGGGCGCAGGCGCGCGCGCAGGGCTTGTTCCGGGCTCAGCGCGCGCACGCGCAAACCGAGTGCCTGGATGGCGGTTTCCAGCTCCTGGCGGGCTTCGTCGAGCTGACCGACGCGAGCGTGCAGGCGTAACGGTCGGCCATCGCGCAGGATATCCAGGGTGATGCGCGAACCCGGGCGGGCCAGCGCGACCCGGTTGCGATACTGGCCGGGATCGCCGATCGGCGTGCCGTCGAGTCCGAGCAGCAGGTCGCCGGCGCGCAGACCGGCGCGCGCGGCGGGTGAATCCTCGGCGACCTCGGCGACCAGCACGCCGCGTCCGGATGTGCCGGCAAGGGCCTCGGCGGCGACGCGGTCGAGCGACCGCGCGGTGATGCCGAGATAGCCGCGCAGGACGCGGCCGCGCTGGAGCAATTGCTCGGCGATGTCGCGCGCCAGGTTGCTGGGGATGGCGAAGCCGATACCGATGTGGCCGCCGCTCCGACTGAAGATGGCGGTATTGACGCCGACCACCTCGGCGTCCAGGTTGACCAGTGGTCCCCCGGAATTGCCCGGATTGATGGCGGCGTCGGTCTGGATGAAATCCTCGTAATCGTTGATGCCCAGGCTGGCGCGGCCCTTGGCGCTGACCACGCCGGCGGTCAGGGTATGCGACAGGCCGAACGGGTTGCCCATCGCCACCACCCATTCGCCGACTTCGATGCGCGTGGAGTCGCCCCAGACCAGGGGAGGTGGGCCGGCCACCGGGATTTCGAGCACGGCGATGTCGGACTTGGGATCGGTGCCCTTCAGGCGGGCGTCGAACTCGCGGCCGTCCTGGAGACGGACGCGGATGCGCTCGGCCTGCTCGATCACGTGGTTGTTGGTCAGGATGTAACTGGTGGCGCGTCCGTCGCTGGCGAACACGAAGCCGGAGCCCTGACCGAGCGCGCGTCGCGGCGGCTGGCGCGGCGCGCGCCGGGACAGGCCGGGGAGGTCGTCACCGAAGAAACGGCGGAACAGATCGTCGCCGAACGGAAAATCGTCCGGGCCGGCCTCGACTTCGCGGCGCCGCTCGACCTGGATGAAGACCACCGCCGGCGCCACCCGGCGGGCCACGGTGGCGAATGCCTTGCCGGTCTGGCGCAGGTTTTCCAGGCCATCGTCGCGCGCCTGGGTGGCGGATGCCAGTGCCAGCGCGAGCAAGGCGCAGAGCAGGCAGGACAGCAGGGTGAGCGGTGGTCGGGTGGGCATCGGGTCGGTGGCTGGAACGGGTGGCCTCGGTTTCGGATACGCTGGGCGGGTGTCTCAGGGCGCCGTCGGCAACGTGTCCAGCCCCTCGATCAGGCGGCCGCGCGGCGCCTCCGCTCCCGGCCGCATCAGTGCCAGCAGGGTTGGCGTCAGGGCGTTGATGTCGGGCAGCCGGGCCTTATCCTCGCCCGGGTGGCTGCGTGCCCGTTGCGGCGTGTTGAGCGGGCCGGGGATGACCAGGTTGACGCGCATCGGCTTGTCCGACCATTCGTCGGCCTGGATGCGGAAGTAGGCTTCCAGCGCCGCCTTGGAGACCGCGAAACCGCCCCAGTAGGCGACCGGCGCGTGGCCGTGGCTTTCGCCGATCAGGATCACCGAGGCCAGGTCGCTGGCCGACAGGAACGGCGCGCAGGCGCGGTTGATGGCGGCTGGCGCGGCCGCGTTGACCTTGAACAGACGCGTCCAGCCCTCGACGTTTTCCATGTCCAGCGGCGACAGCGCTTCGAACGCGGCGGCGGCGTGCAGGATGCCGTCGAGACGGCCGAGCTGATAGCTGATGGCTTCCGCCATGGCCTGATATTCGGCGTCGCCGGCGCTGGCCAGATCCAGTGGGAAGATGGCCGGTTGCGGGCCGCCGGCGGCGACGATCTCGTCATAGGTTTGTTCCAGCTTGCCGACCGCGCGGCCGAGCAGGATCACGGTGGCGCCGTGGCGGGCATAGGCGAGCGCGGCGGCGCGGCCGACACCGCCACCGGCGCCGGTGACCAGGATGACGCGTCCGGCGAGGAAATCGGCGGGGAACACGGAGGCAGGCAGGGATTCAGTCATGGCCGTCATTTTCCAGGATGCGGTGGGCGCAGGCCAGACCGCTGCGTACGGCGCCCTCCAGCGTCGCCGGGTAGTCGCCGGCGGTGTAGTCGCCGGCCAGCCAGACGCCGGGCAGGGCGGTGGCGTTGCCGGGCCGGTCCAGGCCGGGTAGACAGGCGAAGGTGGCGCGCTTTTCGATGATCAGTTTCCAGTCCAGCAGTGTCGGCAGGGGGCCGAGTTCACGCGCGAGCAGGGCGAGATAGTCGTCGCGCAGGGTTTTCGGCGGCTGCCGCAGATGTGGTCCGTCGGCGCTGACCACCAGGCTGACCACGCCGGGCGCGATGTCGTCGCGCTCGAACGCCCATGGCGCCTGGCCGTCGCCAAGACCGAGCATGGGCAGCGGCAGGGCGACCGGCTTGGCGAAGCGCAGCCAGAGCGTGGCCAGCGGTTGCCAGGTGAAGGCACCGACCCGGCGGCCCAGTTCGGCCAGTTCCGGCAGGCCGGCGAGCAGCGCCGGCAGGCGCGCCGGATGGCAGGCGAACACGACCCGGTCGGATTCGACATCCGGCCCGGCCAGCCGGTAACCGGCGCCGGCGCGGGTCACCGCTTCGACCTTGCAGGCCAGGCGCGTTTCGCCGCCGCGCGCGCGGACCCGGGCGGCGGCGGCTTCCGGCAGAAGCCGGCCGAGGTCGGCACGGTTGAACACCAGGTCGCTGTCGGCGCGGGCGCCGGCCAGGCTGTCGCGCAGCACGTTGCAGAACACCTGGGCGGAGGCGGTCGCCAGCGGCGTGTTCAGCGCGGCGATGCAGATCGGCGCCCACAGCCGATCGACCAGCGCGGCGGGTTGCCGGTGCCGGGCCAGCAGTTCGGCGGCCGGCAGGTCGGTCGCCAGGCGGAAGCCGGTGGCCTGAAGCGCGCGCATGAACCGCGCCGCCGCCAGCTTGTCGGCCAGCGCCAAGCCACGCGCGGCGAGCAGGCCGGCGGCCAGGTGCAGAGGCGCCGGCAGCCGGGGCAGGGCAAGGCGGAAACCGGGCACGCGCAGGTCGAGCGGTCGCCGTTCGATGCCGTCGTGCGTGCCCAGCCGGCGCATCAGGTCGAGGGTGGCGCGGTAGGCGCCGATCATCAGGTGCTGGCCGTTGTCGACGCGCAGGCCGTGCCAGTCGACCGCGCGGGCGCGGCCACCGAACTGGCGGGCGGCTTCGAACAGCCGTACCGGCACGCCGTGATCGGCGAGTTCGACCGCGCAGGCCAGGCCGGCCCAGCCACCGCCGACGATGGCGACCCCGGCGGTGGTCGTCGTGGCCATCGGTTCAGCCGCGCAGCCAGGCGCGCCAGGCCAGCCAGAGCTTGCGCAGAGGCGTCAGCGCGACCCGGTGTTCGAGCACGCGGTAGCCGTCGGCGCGGATCTCTTCGAGCAGGGTCCGATAGATCGCGGCCATGATCAGGCCGGGGCGTTGCGCCTTGCGGTCGGCGGCCGGCAACAGCGCGAAGGCTTCGTCATAGGTGCGCTGGGCGCGCTGGTACTGGAGTTCCATCAGGGCGTGGAAGCCCTGGCCGGCGCGTCCCTGGAGCAGGTCGCGTTCATCGACGCCATGTTCGGCCAGTTCGGCTTGCGGCAGGTAGATGCGGCCGCGCCGGGCGTCCTCGCCGACGTCGCGCAGGATGTTGGTGAGCTGGAAGGCGAGGCCGAGTCGGTTGGCGTACTTGAGCGTGGCGTGATCGGTGACGCCGAAGATCAGCGCCGAGGCCTCGCCGACGACGCCGGCGACGCGGTGGCAGTACAGGCGCAGATCCTTGAATTCGGCGTAGCGGACATGACCGAGATCCATTTCCATGCCGTCGATGATCTGCTCGAACGCCTCGCGCGGCAGCCGGTAGGGCTCCACCGCTTCGAGCAACGCGCGGGTCACCGGATGGCTGGGCGCGCCGGCATACAGGCGATCGATCTCGTCGCGCCACCAGGCCAGCTTGGCGCGCGCGACGTCGATGTCGCGACATTCGTCGGCGATGTCGTCGACTTCCCGGCAGAAGGCGTAGAAGGCGGTGATCGCGCGCCGGCGCGGCGGCTCCAGGAAGCGGAAGCTGTAATGGAAGCTGGAGCCGCTGGCGGCGGCGCGTTGCCGGCAGTAGTCGTGCGCCTGTTCGAGCGCGCTGGCCGGGGTCGGAGCCGGGTGGTCCATGGTCAGTGTCCGCAATGACCGGAGTCGCACGACGCCGCCGACGCGCGTCGGCGGCCGGGCAGCAGCGCGCGCCGCAGCATGTAGGCCCAGTCGCACCAGCCCAGGGTCGGGCGGTGCCGGAACATGTCGCCGCGTGCTTCGTACAGATGATGCAGGATGCGTTCGCCGCCAAGCACGATCATGCGCGTCTCCAGGCCAAGCCGGCCGGGCAGGGCGCGGCCCAGCGGCGCGCTTGCCTGGAGCATGCGCCGGGCGCGTTCGATCTGGGTTTTCATGAACTGCCACCAGAGCGCGTCGACCCGGCCTTCGGCGATCTGGCGTTCGGAAATGCCGAATTTCGTCATTTCGTCCTGGGGCAGGTAGACCCGGCCTTTTTGCCAGTCCAGCGCGACATCCTGCAGGAAGTTGATCAGTTGCAGCGCCGAACACAGCCCGTCCGCCCAAGCCTGGTGACGGAGATCGTCGTCGCGGTACAGGCACAGCAGCAGCCGGCCGATCGGGTTGGCGGAGCGCTTGCAATAGTCCATGACCTCGCCGAAATGGGCGTAACGGGTCTTCACGCAGTCCTGCTCGAAGGCGTCGAGCAGGTCGTGGAACGCCCGCCAGGGCAGGTCGTGGGCGCGGATGTGCGGGGCCAGATCGCGGAATACCGGGTGCTCGACCGTCTCGCCGCGTTCCAGCGCGCGCAGGAATTCGTGATATTCGGCGAGCCGGGCCAGCCGCTCCGCCGCCGGCGCGTCGCCCTCGTCGGCGAAGTCATCGGCGTTGCGCGCGAAGGCGTAGATCGCGCGGACGGCCGGGCGCAGCCGGGCCGGCATCAGCAGGGAGGCGACCGGGAAGTTCTCGTAGTGGCCGGCGTTGATGGCGTTGGGGCGCGGGGTGGTGGACATGCGGAACGGGCGTTCAGGAATGACGTCGGCAAGGCGCCGGGGCCGCAAGTTTACACGGCCCGGGCCGGCTTGCCGGTGTCCCGACGTTGGCGCTCAGGCCGCGTTCTGTTGCAGCTTTTCCAGCAGACTGTTGACCGCGCGGTCCATCAGCGGGACGTTGTCGATCAGTTGTACCTGGCCTTCGCGGAACTTGGCGGCTAGGCCCTCGCCGTTGATCGACATGGCGCGCTGGCCGAGCCGGTTGGTGAACAGGTAGATACCCTTGAGCGGACTGATCCAGGCCAGCTTGGCGCGCACCATCTCGCCGGCTTCGTCGCGGTATTCGATCCAGGAGCCGCGCTTGAGCTGTCTGACCCGGGCCTCGAATTCGTCGATTTCCGGTTCCTCGTGGCCGCGCGCCAGCCAGCCGACATCACCGATGGTGATTTCCTCGACCAGCGGCCGCTCCTCCGGCTCGGCGGCGATTTCGCGTACCAGTTCGGGATCGGCCTCGACGCTGTCGTCGGGAGCGGGAATGGTGACGAAGCCGTCGGTGGATTCGGCCTCGTCGGAGGTGGTCTCCGCCAGATCGAAACTCGGTACCGGGATGGCGCCGATGCCCGGTCCGTCTCCGGGCGCGCGCAGGCCCGCGCGTACCGCCTCGGCATGGCACTTGACCAAGCCGGTGAAGAACTGGTCCTTGATCTCGGCAACCACGCCCAGATCGCGCAGGCCCTGATCCAGACGCCTGAGCAGATCGGGCAGCAGACCGACCAGTTTCTTGCGGTCGTCGGCCGAAATCTTTGGCGTCACGCTCCAGATCAGGTCGTCCATGGTCGCCACGGTTTCGCGCCAGGCGTCGCTGTTTTCGCCGTCGCGCGCGCAGACGTGGGCAAGCCGCTGTTCCCAAGGACCGGACAGGAAGGCCCGGATGAATTCCGCCACAGGCTGGTCGAACAGATGGCTCTGGACTTCGTCGCGGGCGACGATGCGGGCGAGCGCGGTCTGCTCACGGCTCTGGATGACGCGGGCGCTGCGGCCGGCGAGTTCGTCGGCGCGCCGCTTTTCCTCGACCTGATATTCGGAGAACTCTTCCAGGGCCTGATTGAAGACATCCACCTCCTCGTCGAACTGGTTGAGGATGCGCTGCACCAGATCGTCGACCTTCCGGTACAGGCCACTTTCGTGGCCTTCCGCCTCGTCCCAGCCCATCGATGCCTCGGCCAGCACGTCGAGCAGGCGCCGGGCCGGATGGGTCTTGAGCGAAAAGAAGGCGCGGTCGAGCATCGCCACCTTGAGCACCGGGATCTGCAGGCGGCCGATCAGCGCCTTCATGGCATCGGGAATGCGGCGATCGTCAAGGATGTAATCGAAGATCAGGGCGACGATGTCCAGGGTCATCGCGTCCATCTGGCCCATGTTGCCGGCGACTTCGGTGGTCTTGATCTCGCGCAGGATGTTGACGTGGCCGTCTTGCAGTCGGCCCGGGTCGATGGTGATGCCGGGCAGGGTGTCGAGCTGACCTTTCTGCAACTGGGTGAGCGCCCGCATCACCACTGGCGCGGCTTCGGCGATATCCGTCGGGGGCGGCGGCGCGCCGGCCGGTGATGCCGGGCCGGCGGCCGTATCACCCGCCAGCAGCGAGGCCATCGCCGCCGGCATTTCCAACTTCGCTGGCGTGGCGGCGGCGGGCATGGCGCCCGCCTGATTGCTCAACAGTTTGCGCAACAGCGACAGGATGTCCTGTTCGTCCACCTCAGGGCCCGTCACCGCGCTGGCCTCCCGGGCGGGCGGCGCGGCCGGTGGCGCGTCCGGCCGGCGTCCGCCGACACGGATCGTGGGCAGGACGTTCTGTTCGACCAGATGGCGGTTCAATGCCTGATAAAGCTCGCGCACCAGCATCGGCAGGTGTTTGTTGATCAGTGGAATCAGCACCAGCCGGGTCTTGAATGGCAGTTCGCGCGCTTTCAGGGCTTCCGTGACCACGTCGCCAATGATTTCCGGGCTGACAGGGTTGTCGCCATATTGGAGTTCGGGGTCGTCAAGCAGGATGCCCATGCGCTTGCTCAGGCCGAACAGCTCCTCGCCGCAGACGTTGTTGATGGCGTTGGCGACGGTACCGGCGGCCAGCGATTCCTCCAGATCGTCCGGGTCCATCAAGGTGAGCTGGCTGGCATCCAGGCCGCCGAGCTGGCTGCCGCTGCCACGCGCCTTGTCGCGTCGGCATTCGCGCTTGAAGCGCGCGAAGAACTGGCGTTTCAGATCGGATGCGGTGGCATCCCCCTGCGCGCGCGCGAATTCGCGCGCTTCGTCATACAAGCGACGCATTTCGTAGGCGGGCAGCTGGTCAACCAGTTCCAGCAATTCGTCGGCACTGCGCTTGAGGGTTTTGGCGAGCGCGTCGCCCAGCCACGTGGCGGCCATCTCGCCGCAGGCGTCGAGCAGGCTGCCGCCGGGCGCGCCGCTGCTGGCGCGCCCGCGTCCGTACTGACTCAGTTGCACGACGTTCTTGCGAGATTCCTGCATGATCCTGTCTCCTGGCTGGAGCAATCGGCCGCGCGCTCGACGACCTGAAGGGGGTACGCGGAGGAGGTGGGAATGGCGGGAGGGATGCGAGGGGGAAACCGCGAATCACGACGAGGGCGCGGCGGAAAACGCGCGCGCAACGCCAGTTTCGTCTGCCACCTGGCAATCCCGCCGTCATAGGGTCGCCCCCTTAGACCGGTGATTTTGCGTCCCCGCCTTTCGACGGGTTTGCCCCATTCAGGTTGCGCGGAACGATTGCTCATACGCCATGTGATTATCGGCTGATCCAGAAAAAATTGAAGTTACCGTTTCGATATTTCCGTCGCGCGGTCGGCGATGGCGATCGACGGGTTCGATCCCCGCCCGCCATGAGCGGTGCTCCGGGCCGCCATCCGGCGCATGTCCGTATAATCGCCCCCTTTTTTCGTGCGCGCCATGTTCTTCAAGAACCTTGTCCTGTATCGCCTGCCGTCCGGCTGGGCGCTCGACCCGGATATCCTGGAGGCCGCCCTGTCGGCCCGGCCATTGTTGCCTTGTGGCGGGCTTGATCGGGAAACCTGGGGTTGGCTCCCGCCTCGTGATGACGAGCGTCACGTCCACGTCTCGAACCAGCAGATCCTGATCGCGCTGGGCATGGAGCAGAAGTTGCTGCCGGCCTCGGTGGTCAACCAGGTGGTCGCCGATCGCGTCGAGGAAATCGAGGCGCGTCAGGGCTATCGGCCCGGCCGCAAGCAGTTGCGCGAACTGAAGGAGCAGGTGTTCGATGAATTGCTGCCGCGTGCCTTCAGTCGCCGGCGGCGCATGCATGCCTGGATCGACCCGGTGCATGGCTGGCTGGTGGTCGACACCAGCGCGCGGGCACGCGCGGAAACGCTGCTCGAACAGTTGAACAAAACCCTGGAGGACTTGCCGGCGCGGATTCCGCATACCGAGCGGTCTCCTGGCGCCGCAATGGGGGAATGGCTGCTGGCCGGCGAGGCACCGGCCGGTTTCAGCATCGATCATGACCTCGAATTGCGCGCGCCGGACGAGGGCAACGCCACCGTGCGCTATGTCCGCCATGCCCTGGAGGGTGAGGAAATCCGCGCGCACATCGCCACCGGCAAGAGTGTGACCCGGTTGGGCATGACCTGGAACGACCGGATTTCCTTCGTGCTCGATGACAAGTTGCAGATCAAGCGGCTGGTCTTCCTGGACATCATCGAGCAACAGGCTGGCGAGGCGGAAAACGCGGACGAACGTTTCGAACTCGATTTCACGCTGATGACCGGCGAACTTGCCCGGATGCTGGATGATCTGATCGCGGCGCTTGGTGGCGAAAAGGCGGGGGCGATCTGAACGGCGCGACCATCCGGGCGCCGGGCGGGGGCTCTTGATCCCATGATAAAATTACATCATGTGCGTCATTGGCACGGCACCCTTCGCGCCGTTCCGGCCGGCGTATCGCATTGCCCTGTCTAGCGCGAAAGTGGCGGAATTGGTAGACGCACTGGATTTAGGTTCCAGCGCCTTACGGCGTGGGGGTTCGAGTCCCCCCTTTCGCACCAGTCTACGCTGGTGGCATGTCGATCAATCCGGGCGGGTTTGGCGTGGGTCGCACAATGTCACGGCTTACGCATGACGCCAGGCTGGCTCGGCTGGCGCGTGTTCGGGATCGAATGCCATTTGGCATGAATATTGTTACTTCAAGGAAAACCTTATGACTGCAACCGTGGAAACCCTGGATGGCCTCAACCGCCGTCTCACCATCAACCTCAACCAGGCCGAGATCGAGGCCGAGGTGGGCAGGCGTCTGTCGCGCGTCGCGCGTAACGTGCGCATCGATGGTTTCCGCCCAGGCAAGGCGCCGCTCAAACTGGTGGCCGCCCGTTATTCCGGCGAAATTCGTGGCGAGGTGCTGGGTGACGCGCTGCAAAAACAGTTTGGCGAGGCGGTTCAGGCCAACAATATCGCGGTGGCGGGTTATCCCAGGTTTTCCGCTGGCGAGGGTGGCGTGTTCGTGGCTACTTTCGAGGTGTTTCCCGAGGTGAAGCTGGGCGATGTCTCCACGATCAAGGTGACCCGGCCGCATGTCGACGTCACCGACGCGGATATCGATCGCACCATCGAGGTGTTGCGCAAGCAGCGTGTCCGTTACCAGGCGGTCGAACGCGAAGCCCGGGATGGTGACCGCGTGCATATCGATTACCAAGGCAAGATCGACGGTGTTGCCTTTCCTGGTGGAGATGCCAAGGATTTTCCGCTGATTCTGGGCGAAGGTCGCACCCTCAAGGATTTCGAAGGCAGTCTGGTCGGCATGAAGGCCGGTGAGAGCCGGGTCTTCGACGTCGCGTTCCCAGCTGATTATTTCGCCAAGGAGCTGGCCGGCAAGACCGCCACTTTCGAGGCGACCATGAAGTCCGTGCATGAGCCACATCTACCGGAACTGGACGAAGCCTTCGCCGCCAGCCTCGGCATCCACGAGGGCGGTATCGCCAAGCTGCGCGAGGAAATCCGGGGCAATCTGGCGCGCGAGGCCAAACGCCGGATTCAGGCCAAGGTCAAGGAGCAGGCGCTTAGCGGTTTGCTGGAAATCTCGCCGTTCGACCTGCCTGGCGGTCTGGTGGAAATGGAGCGCCGCGCGCTGATGGAAAAGGCCGTGACCGACCTCAAGGCGCGTGGCATGAAAGAAACCGACATCAAGCTCGGCGAGGAGGTGTTCGATGCCCAGGCTCGGCGGCGCGTGGCCCTCGGCCTGCTCATGGACGCCATCGTTCAGGAACACAAACTGACCGCCGAGGACGCCCAGATTCGCGCGACCATCGACGAGTTCGCCCAGTCCTATGAAGACCCGTCCGAGGTCGTCGACTGGTACTACCGCGACGAAACCCGTCTCAAGGAAGCCCGTGCCCTGGTCCTGGAAGAAAACATCGTCGCCTGGCTGCTGGAGCGCGCCCAGGTCACCGATGATCCGATTTCGCTTGAAAAACTGATGGGGAACGCCTGATGAACCACTGGACGCAGGAGCCTTCCGACCTGGGGTACATCCCCATGGTCGTCGAGCAGAGCGGGCGCGGCGAACGCGCCTACGATATCTATTCCCGCCTGCTCAAGGAGCGCGTGATCTTTCTGGTCGGCCCGGTCAACGACATGAGCGCCAACCTGGTGGTCGCGCAGCTGTTGTTCCTGGAATCCGAGAACCCGGACAAGGACATCCACCTCTACATCAACTCCCCGGGCGGCGCGATCACCGCCGGCATGGGCATCTACGACACCATGCGCTTCATCAAGCCGGACGTCTCCACCCTTTGCGTCGGCCAGGCCGCCAGCATGGGCGCGTTCCTGCTTTCGGCCGGCGCCAAGGGCAAGCGTTTCGTGCTGCCCAATTCCCGCGTGATGATCCATCAGCCGCTGGGTGGTTTTCAGGGGCAGGCGACCGACATCGAAATCCACGCCAAGGAAATCCTGTATCTCAAGGCCAAGCTCAACCAGCTCCTGGCCGAGCATACGGGCCAGAATCTGGAAACCATCGAGCGCGATACCGATCGCGACAACTTCATGAGTGCCGAGGCGGCGGTGGCCTATGGTCTGGCCGACAAGGTGCTGGTCAGCCGGAGTGATCCAGCGTAAACTTGACTGAAATTATCGGGTATTAACCACGGAGTCCATCATGGCGGACAAACAAGGCGACGACAAACTTCTCTACTGCTCGTTCTGCGGCAAAAGCCAGCATGAAGTGCGCAAGCTCATCGCCGGTCCGTCGGTGTTCATCTGCGACGAGTGCGTGGATCTGTGCATCGACATCATCCGCGAGGATGTCGGCAAGGAAGCCGACAAGGAATCCAGTGACAGCCTGCCGACGCCACAGGAGATCAGCGATGTGCTCGACCAGTACGTGATCGGTCAGGCCAAGGCCAAGCGCGCTCTGGCGGTGGCGGTGTACAACCATTACAAGCGTCTGCGTCAACCTGGTGGCGGCAAGGATGGCGACGTCGAACTGGCCAAGAGCAACATCCTGCTGATCGGCCCGACCGGTTCCGGCAAGACCCTGCTGGCGCAGACCCTGGCGCGTCTGCTCAACGTGCCGTTCGTGATCTCCGACGCGACCACGCTGACGGAAGCCGGCTATGTCGGCGAGGACGTCGAGAACATCATCCAGAAACTCCTGCAGAAGTGCGATTACGACGTCGACAAGGCCAGGAACGGCATTGTCTACATCGACGAAATCGACAAGATTTCCCGGCGTTCCGAAAACCCATCGATCACCCGCGACGTGTCCGGCGAGGGTGTCCAGCAAGCCTTGCTCAAGCTGATCGAGGGTACGGTCGCATCGATTCCGCCGCAGGGTGGGCGCAAGCATCCCAACCAGGAATACATCCAGGTCGACACCACCAACATCCTGTTCATCGTTGGCGGCGCGTTCAGCGGACTCGACAAGGTGATCCGCAACCGTACCGAGAAATCCGGCATCGGTTTCGGCGCCGAGGTGAAGAGCAAGGACAACAGCAAGGATGTCGGCGAGGTGTTCCGCATGGTCGAGCCGGAGGATCTGATCAAGTATGGTCTGATCCCGGAATTCGTGGGTCGCCTGCCGGTCATCGCGACGCTTGAGGAACTCGATGCCCAAGCCTTGGTGCGCATTCTGACCGAGCCCAAGAACGCGCTCACGCGCCAGTTCCAGAAGCTGTTCAAGATGGAGGGCGCCGAACTGGAATTCCGCGAGGAGGCGCTCACGGCCATCGCCAACCGCGCGCTCCAGCGCAAGACCGGCGCGCGTGGCCTGCGCTCGATCATCGAACATGCGCTGCTCGACATCATGTTCGAACTGCCAAGCATGCAGGACGTCAGCAAGGTCGTGGTCGACGAGAAGACCATCAGTGGCGAAAGCAAGCCGCTGCTGATCTATTCCGAGCCCGCCAAGGCCGCCGGCTGAGCACTCGCGCGCCCGCTTTTTTCGATCCACCACGGGGCCGCCGGCTTGAAATGAACGCCGGTGGTCTCATGTAGCTCGAACCGTACAGGCGGCTGATCCGCCGGAGAACATCATGAGCACTAGCCCCCAATTCACCGATCCCGTCACCCTGCCGCTGCTACCGCTGCGGGATGTGGTCGTATTCCCCCACATGGTGATTCCGCTGTTCGTCGGCCGGCCGAAATCGATTCGCGCCCTGGAGACGGCGATGGATTCCGGCAAGCACATCATGCTGGTCGCGCAGAAATCCGCCGCCAAGGACGAGCCGGCGTTCGAGGATCTGTATGAAGTCGGCGCCATCGCCAGTGTCCTGCAGATGCTCAAATTGCCGGACGGTACCGTCAAGGTGCTGGTGGAAGGCAACCAGCGCGTCACTGTCGAGGAATTCATCGATGCCGACAGCCATTACATGGCGCGCGGCTCGATCCTGCCCGAGACCGGCGTCGACGATTCCGAAATCGAGGCGATGCGGCGCGCGCTGCTCGCCCAGTTCGACAACTACGTCAAACTCAACAAGAAGATTCCGCCGGAAATCCTGGCTTCGCTGGCTGGCATCGACGACGCCGGGCGTCTGGCCGATACCATCGCCGCGCACCTGCCGCTGAAGCTGGAGCAGAAACAGGCGATTCTGGAAATGGCCGACCTCAAGGCCCGGCTCGATCATCTGATGGGCTTCATGGAGACCGAGATCGACATCCTTCAGGTGGAAAAGCGCATCCGCGGCCGGGTCAAGCGCCAGATGGAGAAGAGCCAGCGCGAGTACTACCTCAACGAGCAGGTCAAGGCGATCCAGAAGGAACTCGGCGACGTCGACGAGAGCGCCGATCTGGAGGAACTGGAAAAGCGCGTCAAGACCGCGCGCATGTCCCGGGAAGCGCTCAAGAAAGCCGAGGCCGAACTGCGCAAGCTGAAGATGATGTCGCCGATGTCGGCCGAAGCCACTGTCGTGCGTACCTACATCGAGACCTTGATCAATCTGCCCTGGCACAAGAAGACCAAGATCAGCAAGGATCTGGCCAAGGCTCAGGAAGTGCTCGACCAGGACCATTACGGTCTGGAGAAGGTCAAGGAGCGCATCGTCGAGTATCTCGCCGTGCAGCAACGTGTCGGCAAGCTGAAGGCGCCGATCCTGTGTCTGGTCGGCCCGCCCGGCGTCGGCAAGACCTCGCTCGGCCAGTCGATCGCCCGCGCAACCAATCGCAAGTTCGTGCGCATGGCGCTAGGGGGCGTGCGCGACGAAGCCGAGATCCGTGGCCATCGCCGCACCTATATCGGTTCCATGCCGGGCAAGATTCTGCAGAGCCTGAGCAAGGTCGGCGTGCGCAACCCGTTTTTCCTGCTCGACGAAGTCGACAAGCTGGGCATGGATTTCCGTGGCGATCCGTCCTCCGCGCTGCTGGAAGTGCTGGATCCCGAGCAGAACCACACTTTCCAGGATCATTACGTCGAGGTTGACTACGACCTGTCCGATGTCATGTTCGTCGCCACCGCCAACTCGCTGAACATCCCGGCGGCGCTGCTCGACCGCATGGAAGTGATCCGCCTGTCCGGCTACACCGAGGACGAAAAGATCAACATCGCCCAGCGTTACCTGCTGCCCAAGCAGATGAAGAACAACGGCCTGGCCGAGACCGATCTGCACGTCGCGGAAACCGCGCTGCGCGACATCGTCCGCTACTACACCCGGGAATCCGGCGTGCGTGGTCTGGAGCGCGAGGTTTCCAAGATCTGCCGCAAGGCGGTCACCGCCCTGGCGTTGAAGAAGGCCAAGGGCAAGATCACCGTGACGGCGAAGAATCTCGACAAATACCTCGGCGTGCGCCGCTACACCTACGGCATGGCGGAGCAGAACAACCAGGTCGGTCAGGTTACCGGCCTGGCCTGGACCGAGGTTGGTGGCGAGCTGCTGACCATCGAGGCCAGCCTGATGCCGGGCAAGGGCAATATCACCCGCACCGGTCAGCTTGGCGATGTCATGAAGGAATCGATCGAAGCCGCGCGCACGGTTACCCGCAGCCGCGCGCGTTCGCTGGGCATCGTCGCCGAGATGTTCGACAAGCAGGACATGCACATCCACATGCCCGAGGGCGCCACGCCCAAGGACGGCCCGTCCGCCGGCATCGCCATCACCACCGCCATGGTTTCCGTCTACACCGGCATCCCGGTGCGCTGCGATGTCGCCATGACCGGCGAAATCACCCTGCGCGGCGAAGTCCTGCCGATCGGCGGTCTCAAGGAAAAGCTGCTCGCGGCTCATCGCGGCGGCATCAAGAAGGTGCTGATCCCGCAGGACAACGTCAAGGATCTGGTCGAAATCCCGGACAACATCAAGAACCGTCTCGACATCCAGCCGGTGAAATGGATTGAGCAGGTGCTTGCCCTGGCGCTGGAACGGCCGCCGGAGGCGTTGCCGGAAGACGCTCCCGCCGAGGCCAAGGCGCCGGCGCCCGCCACTGGTGATGCCCCGGCCCTGATCAAGCATTGATTCATACCGACGCGATTGACGGTGGCGCCGGCCGGTTGCTATAACCGGCCGCGTTGCCCGATTTCGGGTGGTCCCAGGGGGGAGCCATGAACAAATCGCAATTGATCCAGGCCATCGCCGAATCCGCCGGTCTCACCCGTTCCCAGGCCGCGCGCGCCCTCGATGGCACCACCGAGGCGATTCGCAAGGCGCTGCGCAAGGGGGAAATGGTCACCCTGGTCGGCTTCGGCGTGTTCTACGTCGGCAAGCGCGCGGCCCGGGCCGGCAGGGATCCCCGTACCGGCGCCGCCATTCAGATCCAAGCCACCAGACTGCCCAAGTTCCGCGCTGGAAAATCCCTGCGCGACGCCGTAAACTAGCCGCCCTTCCGGATACCCCCGGCGCGGGTGCTTAGCTCAGTTGGTAGAGCGTCGCCCTTACAAGGCGAATGTCGGCGGTTCGAACCCGTCAGCACCCACCAGAAATTTGTTGTAAATCATTGGCTTGGTTTGGCGTGGCGGCCCGGATTTTTTGCCGCGCCAAGCGCCAATCCAAAACACTATCTATCTGTCACCCCACGTGTATGGGAAATCCACCACAAGGTTTCGTGGGCTTGAGGGATTTCGCCATGGTCATGACGCGGGCTTCGGACTCCACGTGGCGGCGGGGTTTCGGAAGTTCCCGCCATCGCTTCGACCCGTCGGGCGCCTGCCCGAAAAGGTAGCGGCCGGACTGGCTTGCGTGCTCTCATTCCCGCCATGCTGATCGCGATATTCGCAGTCCTGTTCCTGATCCTGATGTTTCTACCCGGCTGGTGGGCGAACGCGGTATTGCGGCGCCATGCCAGTGAACGCGCGGATTTCCGGCGAGATGGTGGAACCTTGGCGCGGCATCTGCTCGACGAACATGGCCTGCATCACGTCGAGGTCGAGGAGACCGAGCGCGGCGACCATTACGATCCCGCCGCCAAGGCGGTGCGGTTGTCGGCCGCCAACTTGCGCGGGCGTTCGCTGACCGCGCTGACCGTCGCCGCCCACGAGGTCGGTCACGCCCTCCAGGATCATGCCGGTTACCGGCCATTGGCCTGGCGCACGCGTCTGGTGATCCTGGCGCGCGCGGCGGAAAAGGTTGGCGCGGCCCTGATGTTGCTGACGCCGGTGCTCATGCTGCTGACCCGGCGCCCGGTCAGCGGTCTGGTCACCGGTCTGATCGGGGCGACCGGATTCCTCGCCGCCGCCATCGTCCATCTGGTCACCCTGCCGGTCGAATTGGACGCCAGCTTCCGGCGTGCCCTGCCATTGTTGCGCGCGGGTCCGCTGCCAGCCGGCGATCTTCCCGCCGCCCGGCGCATCCTGACCGCCTGCGCGTTGACTTACGTGGCCTCATCGCTTTCGGCGATGCTCAACCTGTGGCGCTGGCTGGCCATTCTTCGTCGATGACAAAACAGTCTTGTATTGAACTTTATCGGTCGGATTTATACTCTGTACGGTACATAAAAGCCCCTCAGACCGATTCATGCGTAAGGAAAGCAAGACTTATATCGTCGGTATTGGCGCATCGGCGGGGGGTCTTGAGGCCATTACCCAACTGATTGGCCACCTGAAGCCCGATCTGCCATGCGCGTATGTCGTGCTTCAGCATCTGTCGCCTTCGTACCGCAGCATGATGGTGGAAATCCTTGGCCGCGAGACCGCGTTGACGGTCAAGGAGGCGAGTCAGGGCGATCAGCCGCGAGCCGGCACGCTCTATGTGGTGCCAGCCAATTCCAACGCGCTGTTGAAGGAAGGGCGGTTGCAATTGGTGACGGCGCCGCCCGAGGTCGTGCCCAAGCCGTCGATCAACCAGTTTCTGATCTCGCTGGCGGCCGAGGAGGGCGAAGCCGCGATCGGGGTCATCCTGTCGGGAACCGGTTCGGATGGCACCGCCGGCCTGCGCGCGATTCAGGCGGCGGGCGGTTTCACGCTGACGCAGAAGCCGGAATCGGCGAAATATGACGGCATGCCGCGCGCGGCCATCGAGGCGGGGGTCGTGGACCATGTCCTGACCCCCGAGGAAATCGCGACCCGGCTGCCGGAGTTGCTGGCGACCACTTCCCAGGATGCCGAGGACGCGCCGCCGGACTCGCTCGCGCGGCTGCTTGCCCGGCTGCGCGAGAACCTGGGGTTCGATTTTTCCGGCTACAAGGTCGGTACCTTGATGCGACGGGTGCGCCGGCGCGAGATCGCCACCGGTTGTCGCGACCTGCCGGCTTATCTTGATTGGGTGGAAAAGACCCCGCGCGAGCTCGATTTGCTGGCGCGCGACATCCTGATTTCGGTTACCGCGTTTTTCCGCGATCGCGAAGCTTTCGAGGCACTTCGGCGCGGGATTCAGGAGATCTGCGCGCGCAAGGCGCCCGGTAGTGAAATCCGGGTCTGGGTCGCGGGGTGCGCGAGTGGCGAGGAAGCGTATTCGATCGGCATGCTGTTCGCCGATGTGCTCGGCGAGCGCCTGCCCCAGTACCGCGTACAGATTTTCGCCACCGACATCGACGACGAGGCGCTCAACGTCGCCCGACGCGGCGTCTATCCGGCGGCGGCGATGAGCGAAGTGGCGCCGGATCTGCTCGAACGCCATTTCCGCCCGGTCAATCAGTCCCATGAGGCCGGCAAGCACTTGCGCGACATGATCGTGTTCGCGCGTCACAACCTGGTCAGCGACCCGCCGTTCCTGCGTCTCGATCTGGTCTCCTGCCGGAATGTGCTGATTTATTTCGACGCTCCCTTGCAGGCCAAGGTGCTGAGGATTTTCCATTTCAGCCTGGCGCGTGACGGCCATCTGTTTCTGGGACGCTCCGAAAGCATTGCTCAGGCCGAACAGCATTTCGTCGCCCAGGATCGCCGCGAGCGCCTGTTCCGCAAGGTCGGTGAAGCGGTCAGCCCGCCGGAGCCGACCGCGAGCGGCGTGCTCAAGACGCCGGCCCAGCGCCGCGAGCGCAAGGCCGAGCTGCTGCTGGGCAAGCTGGCCGAGCATTTCGACGTTACCGCGGTGCTTTGCGATCCGGATGGAAATATCCAGCACAGCGTCGGCCAGGTCGAGCGCTACCTCCAGTTCCCGGTGGGGGTGGCTCGTCTGGGCCTCGGCGATGTGGTGCTGCCGGCCCTGCGTGGCGAACTGCTGACGCTTCTGCATCGGAGCCATCAGACCGGCAAGGCGGCGCGCGGTCGCCGTCGTCGGATCGGCAAGGAAGTCATGCGTGTCGAGGTGATGCCGGTCAACGATGGCGGTGGTCCCCTGACGCTGGTGCTGTTCGTCCCGGAAACCGCGGCCGGCGACGAACCGGACGCGGTAACGCCGCCAGCCGGCGAGCGCAATCCGCTCGAGGATGAATTGCTGGCCACGCGCGAGCATCTGCAGACCCTGGTCGAGGAAATGGCGACCGCCAACGAGGAGATGCAGGCGCTGAACGAGGAGGCGCAGGCCTCGAACGAGGAATTGCAGGCGACCAACGAGGAACTGGAGGCCGCCAACCAGGAACTCCAGGCCACCAATGAGGAACTGGTCAGCCTGAACGAGGAGCTCAACGTCAAGACCGGGGAGTTGTCGCGCCTGACCGAGGAGTACGCGCACCTGTATGACGCCCTGCAATTTCCCATCCTGGTGTTCGATCGGGACTCGCGGCTGATCCGCTTCAACGGGCCGGCGGGGCGTCGATTCGACCTGAGGCCGACCGCGTTGCGTCTGCATGTCTCGCGTCTGCGCCTGCCGGATGCGCTGGCCGATCTGGAAGCCCTGCTCGAACGCGGCCTGGCGTACGGCGATCGCGAGGAAAGGATGGTCGACAGGGAGGGCCGTACCCTGCGTCTGGTGGTCACTCCCGGTCTCGACAAGACCGGGGAGGTTTCGACCCTGGTGGTGGCCCTGATCGACGTCACCGACATCGCCCAGGCTCAGGCCCAGCTCGCGGAGTCGCAGGCGCGGCTGTCGGCGTTGATGGAGAGGACCACGGTGATCTTCGCCATGAAGGATCTGGCTGGCGCCTATCTCTACGCCAATCGCCGTTTCCTGGATTTCTTTGGTCTCGATGCCGCCGGTTATGCCGGAAAAAGTGATTTCGCGCTGTTGCCGCATGATCTGGCCACCGATCTGTGGGGACTCGATCTGGCCGCGTTGCGCGCGAAGGCGCCGGCGGTGGACGAGCACGTCATCGAGCGGGAGGGGGGGTGGGTCCATCTGCGAAGCGTCCACCAGGTGCTGCTCGACGCCGATGGCCAACCGAGCGCGTTCATCCTGGAGGCCGAGGACATCACCGCCCGTCGGCATGCCGAGGAGCAATTGCGCATCACCGCGCGGGTGTTCGACCAGGCTGGCGAGGCAATCGTGGTGACCGACGGCCAGGCCGTGATCCAGACCGTCAACAGTGCCTTCACGCGCATCACCGGTTTCGAGGCCGGCGAGTCGATCGGGCGGAACGTCGGCCGGCTGCTCAAGTCCGGACGTCACAGCGGCGAGTTCTATCAGCAGCTCTGGCGGTCCCTGCGCGAAACCGGGTTCTGGCAGGGCGAGATCTGGAACAAGCGCAAGAACGGCCAGATCTACCCGGAGTGGCTGACGATCAACCGGGTCGACGACGAGCACGGCGACACCGAGCATTTCGTGGCGGTGTTCTCGGACATCACCGCGATCAAGGATTCCCAGCGCAAGGCGGAATATCTGTCCACCCATGATCCACTCACCGGGCTGCCCAATCGCAACCTGTTCCACGACCGGCTGCGCCATGCCCTGGCCCACGCGCGGCGCCAGAAGTCGCGCGTGGCGCTGTTGTTCATCGATCTCGACAATTTCAAGACCATCAACGACACCCTTGGCCACGACATCGGCGATACCCTGCTCAAGAAAGCTGGCCAGCGCCTGCGCGAGGTGGTGCGCGACGTGGATACCGTGGCGCGCCTGGGCGGCGACGAGTTCACCGCCATCCTGTCCGATTGCGACGCCGACAGCGCCGACCAGGTTTCACGCCGGATCGTCGACGATTTGTCCGCCTCGTTCGAAATCGAAGGCCGCGCGCTGTTCGTATCGGCCAGTATCGGTGTCGCCTTTTATCCCGAGGATGGCGGCGATTCCGCCAGCTTGGTCAAGGCCGCGGATTCCGCGATGTACCGGGCCAAGGAACAGGGCCGCCGGCGCGTCGAGTTTTTCAAGCCGGATCTGCAGGTCCGACTGCTGAAGCGGGCGGCGCTGGAAAGCGCCCTGCGCGAGGGCCTGCGCACCGGGCGTTTGCGTCTGGTCTACCAGCCCAAATTCGGCCTGGTTCATGGACATCCCCTGGTCGGTGCCGAGGCGCTGTTGCGCTGGCGCGATCCGGAGCTGGGCGATGTTTCCCCCGCCGAATTCATCCCGATCGCGGAATCGAGCGGACTCATACTGGAACTGGGCACGCAGGTTCAGGGGCTGCTGTTCGAGAAACTGGCAAGCTGGATCGCGCTTGGCCTGCGGCCGCCGCCGATTGCCTTCAACGTTTCGCCACGCTGCATCCGCGAACCGGAATTCGCCGCCGGATTGCTTGCCCAGTTGGTCGCCAGCGCGGTGCCGAACAATCTGGTACGGGTCGAGATCACCGAAGGCGCGTTGCTGGAGAACAGCAGCAACGTCGTCCACAATCTGGCCGGGCTGCACGCGGCTGGCATCGACATCGCCGTCGACGATTTCGGTACCGGTTATTCCTCGCTCGGCTACCTGAAACGTCTGCCGCTGTCGGAACTGAAGATCGACAAGGGCTTCGTGGACGGACTCGGTGGCGACAAGGAAGACGAGGCCATCGCCCGCGCGGTCATCAGTCTGGCGCGCGCGCTTGAACTGCGAACCGTGGCCGAGGGGGTCGAGACCGAGCGGCAGCTGAACTGGCTGACCGAGCACGGTTGCGACATCGGCCAGGGCTATTTCTTTTCACGGCCGCTGGAGGCCGAGGATTTCGAGGATCTGATCGCGCAGTGGGGGGCGCGGAGTGGATAAGCTGAACAAACGGTTTTTCGAGCAATGCGAGCGTGAGCAGTTGCACCTTTCCGGCGTCATCCAGCCGCACGGCACGTTGCTGGTCCTGAACCGCGACGGCCTGGTCACGCATGCCGCCGCCAATGTCGCCGAATTCCTGGATGTGCCACCAGCGAGCTTGTTGGGCGCGCCGCCACCCGAACGACTGGCCGCCCTGAGCGCGGGGATCGATGTCGCGCCAGGGGCCCGGCTGCTCAGTCGCGGCATGCTCGAGGGGGTGGACGCGCGCCTGGATCTGGTCGCCATCCGCAATGCCGACGGAGGCATCAACCTGGAATTGGGGCGCCATGTCGACTCCGGCGCCGACACGCCCACCGGCGTGCCGCTCGCCAGAACCCCGGCCGACGCCCAGGCCCTGGCCGCGGCCCGCGCCGAACTGGTCGAGCGCATCGCCGACCTGACCGGGTTCCAGCGCGTCATGTTCTATCTTTTCCGCGAGGAGGGCGACGGCGAAGTCATCGCCGAGGCGCGGCGGGGCGAGGCTTACGGCAGTTATCTCGGATTGCGCTTTCCAGCCAGCGACATCCCGCTGATCGCCCGGGCGCTGTATCTGAAGAATCCCTGGCGCCTGATTCCGGATGCCCAGGCCGAACCGGTGCCGGTGCTCGGCCGGACCAGCGATCCGCCGGACCTGACCTGGTCCGACCTGCGCGGCGTCTCGCCGGTGCATCGCGTCTATCTGGGCAACATGGGCGCGCGGGCGTCGTTGTCCTTTCCGGTCGTCGTCGGAGGCGCGCTGGTGGCCCTGGTCGCCGGCCATCACCGTGAACCCCGCATACCACCGCTGAACGTGCTGGAGCAGGCGGCCGCGCTGGTGCGCGGCCATGGCCTGCTGACCGCGACATACCAGTCCGAACGGCGCATCCGCCTGATCGATGGCCTGTCGCGACGGTTCGACGCCATCACCGGCATGTTCATGCGTCACGCCAACCTGGCCTCGTCATGGCCGGAGTTGTCGGCCTGGCTGATGCGCGAATTCCACGCCGATGGCGCCGTGCTTTGCCTTGGCGACGACACCTACAACGCTGGAATCGTATTCGAGCCGGCCGCGCTCGCGGCCTTCGACCAATGGTTCCGCGAACGCCAGGGCGAGCTGGTCTGGGCCGGTGACAGCCTGTCCCGGCAGGTTCCGGGCATGCCCCTGTCCGAGATCGCCGGCACGCTCGCCATGCGCGTGGCCACGACGCGTGGCGCCGGCCCACGCCTGTACCTGACCCGGGTCGAACACATTCACGAAGTTGCCTGGGGCGGCACGCCGGACAAGCCGGTCGAACTTCACGATGGCGAACTGGGTATCGCCCCGCGCCGTTCGTTCGAGAAGTGGGTGGAAAAACGACTGGGCTACAGCCGCGCCTGGGACAACGAGGCAAGGCTGATCGCGCTCAAGTTGCGCGAATTGCTGCAACAGGAAATCCGGCGCTGATTGCGCCGGATTCTCGAACGGACCGTTATTGCGCGGGCATCGCCGGCATCGGCATGGATTGCAGCAGGCGCATCAACATGGCCGGGTCGAGCGCGGGCGCCATGTTCGGCATGGCCGGCATGTTCATCATCTGGCCCCAGGAACCGTAGGTGCGCGGGTCGGCGCCAGTGCTCATCCAGTTCATGTAGGTATTCGGATTCAACGGCGTCATCATGGTGTTGACCGCGGCTGGGCTGACCGGCGCCTGCATCCAGTTCATGTACATGTTGGGGTTCATCATCTGCATGGCCGGCGACCACATTCGCGGATTGACCGGCGCCTGCATCCAGTTGCCGTACATGGCCGGGTTGGCCGCCATGCCCGCCATCGCCCCGTACATTCTGGGATCGAGGCCCGCGCCCAGCCATTTCATGGCGATGGCCGGGTCGATGAATTGCATGTAGTTGCGCATGGTGGCCGGATTCATCATCGCGCCGAGCAGGCGGACATAGGTTGCCGGGTCCATGCCCATCTGGGCGACGGCGGCGCTGGTGGCGGGGTTGGCCATGGCATTCGCCCAGGCCATGAATGCCTGAGGATCCTTGAACGCGGCGGCGTTCTGGGTCGGATCCAGCATTTTTTGCGCCCAGGCTTCGCTGCTGGTCGGGGTGGCGGGAGCGGGATCGGCGGCGAATGCCGGGGTGGCGACGAGCAGCAACAGGGGGAGCAGGGTTTTCATGAAGTTTCCTTTCGACGTGCGACGCGAAATCGGAAGATGCCTCCGCGCGTGGACATGCGGGGCACCGGGATGCAGCCGGCTCGACGAGTCGCCGTGGAAGGCTATCGGCACTCATCCAGCCCGCCCATGGTGACAGAAGATCGGCGCGGCCGTGGGCGGAATTTACGGTTCGCGCCCGCCTCCCGCCGCGCGCCAAAAAAAAACGCCCCCGAAGGGGCGGCGGGAAAGTCCGGCACCCGGGCTGGCGGGGCGGACTGGAGGGGCGTTGTCTGTTCCTTACTTGTTGACCGGCGATTCCGGCGACAGCAGGAAGGCGGTGATGTGCGCGATCTTCTCCGGTGTCAGGATGCCGTTGTGGCCCAGGCGCGGCATCTGCGAGCAAGCGGTGAAGGCCTGCGAGTTGTAGATCTTCTCGTAGGTGTACTTGACCATCTCGTCGCTGGCGCCGCGCAGCTTGCCGTAGCCGGTGAGCGCCGGGCCGAGCGTGCCGAACGCCAGTTCCTTGGGGTCGGCGGCGTGGCAGGCGTAGCAGTTGCCGCCACGATCCTTCTTGGGATCATCCGGCTCGACCGTGCCGATGCGATAGGCGAAGCCCATCTTGTAGTACTTCTCGCCGGTCTTCCAATCGCCCATCAGCTTGCCGTCGGCCGGGTACTTGATGTTGCCGGTCGCGCGCGCGTTGATGGCGGCGGCCACCTTCTCGGGCGGGTTGTCACGGTACTGGTTGCAGGCACGCAGGGTTTCATCCTGTTTCAGACGGTCGAGATCCTGGTTCTCGCCGGGCTTGAAGCTCTCCGCGATGGCTTTGTTGGCCAGGGCCTGGATGTCGTCCTTGGGGCCGGCGGTGGCGCAGCCGGCCGCGAACGCGACAGCGGCGGCCAGCAGGGTGGTTTGCTTGCGGTTCATGATGTCTCCTCGTTCAACGCTTCATGCCGGGCAGATCGAGCACGGCGCCCTTGGCCTGCTGGCTCAGGAAGGAAATGAGCGCCACGCTGGCGGGCGAGCCGTAATCCAGATCGGGCAGGCGCATCTGCCAGTGGCAATCCCACATCCGGCTTTGCAGCGTGCGCACCACGCCGTGCGAGACCCGATAGGTCGGCCAGGTCAGCATGGTTTTTTGCGCGTCCTTCTTGCTGGTGGCGTAGTTGCCGAGTTCCTGCAGGCGGATGCGCTTGTCGTCATTGCCATGGCAGGTGGCGCAGGAGAAGTCCATCGGGCCATGTCGGGTGAAGAACAGGGCCTCGCCGACCTTGAGCGCTTCCTTTTCCTTGGCGTGCTTGAGCGGCGGATTGATCGGCATGCCGTCCGATTGCGCGGCCACGTACATGGCCATGGCCTCGATGGCGGTGTTGGACTCGTTGGCGCGCTGGTCGGCGAACACCTTCTTCTTCACTTCCGCCTCGGTCAGGCCTTGCAGCCTGACCATGCAGGTGACCAGACGGGATTCCAGATCCTCGACCCGGTTGGTGTCCTTGAAGTAACGCGGCAGCTCGGCGTAGGCGCCCTTGAGCACGCCCGGACCCTTGCCGAAATCGCACTTTTCCAGGGTCGCGTTCTTGGGGCCGCGCTTGGTCTTGAACTGCATTTCACCCTGGTCGATGACCATGGTGCCGGGGTTGGCGAACTTGTCCTGCAAGGCCGCGCGGTATTCGTCGGCGGTCACCATTTCCTGCGCGCCGCCAAGCGTGGGCAGCGTCAGCAAAACGGCCAGCGCCAGGGTCTTGCGACCTGTCTTGTCGTGATTCATGTCCTGTCTCCTTTGGGTACGCGAGAATTTCCCGCCGGTGCCTGTCCCAGCCACGGGCCGCATACGGCGCGGAGACCGTCATAACAAGTTGCGTGCCATCTCTTTCCTGAATGAAAACAAAGGGATGTCGAGCGTTGCCACGCCATCCTGAATTGCCGGTTGCACGGGGCATGCAATTTGCAAGACTTTGGAGACGTTACAGCGCGAACTCCTCACGCGCTTTGCGAGCAGCCAGCCGACATCCAATCAGGAAGCCGTGATCGGCGAAGGTGGAGCCGCGTACAGGAAGAGGGAAAGCGACGCTTGGCGTTACTACCATGAGCCCGCGTGACGGTTCATGAGCTTCCCGCCCGCCGCCGCTGCGCACCAATCACCAGCCCCAGCAGCGCCAGCGTCGGCAGGTACAGCCATTCCTTGGCCGGCCGTTCTGTCGGCACTTCCAGCGCGCGGATGACGAAGCCGGCTTCCAGGCCCAGGCGATCGGCGGGAGAACCGAAGCTGACCATGGCGATGCGCATCTCGTCGCCCTGCGCCAGCACGCTCAGGCCGGCGCGACTCAGGCGGGCCGGGGCGTTGTCGGCGCGCGCCCCGAGCGGCAGCAGCACGCCGCGGGCGACCTCGTTGCCGTCGAGATCGAGGCCTTCGACACGCAGGCGCAGGCGCAGGCCGGCCTGGTCTGGCGCCTGCGCTACCAATTCGAACAATTGCGTCGCCGCCGCTTCCTCGTGCGCCGGCAGCAGGCGGTCCAGCCAGAAATCCGGGCGGAACAGGCTGAAGGCGACGAGCAGCAGCGCGGCGCTTTCCCAGGCGCGGTTGCGGGTCAGCAGCCAGCCCATGGTCGCGGCGGCGAATGTCAGGCTGGCGGCGATGGCGGCGGCCACGGTCAGCGCCAGTTGCGCGAGGCTGTCCACACCGATCAGCAGCAACTGGGTGTTGAAGATGAACATGAACGGCAGGATGGCGGTGCGCGCGCTGTAGGCGAAGGCGGTGACGCCGGTGCGCAGCGGGTCGCTGCCGGCGATGCCGGCGGCGGCGTAGGAGGCCAGCCCCACCGGTGGCGTGACGTCGGCCATCAGGCCGAAATAGAACACGAACAGGTGTACCGCGATCAGCGGCACCAGCAGGCCCTGCTGGGCGCCGAGCGCGACGATCACCGGCGCCATCAGTGTCGAGACGACGATGTAGTTGGCGGTGGTCGGCAGGCCCATGCCCAGCACCAGGCAGATCGCCGCCACCAGGACCAGCATCAGCAGCAGGTTGCCGCCGGCTAGCGCCTCGACCAGGTCGGTCATCACCAGGCCGATGCCGGTCAGCGTCACCGCGCCGACGATGATGCCGGCGGCGGCGGTGGCGATGCCGATGGCGATCATGTTGCGCGCGCCGGTGGCCAGCCCGGCGATCAGATCGTCGACGCCGCGCCGCGCCGCCGCGCCGAGGCGGCCCTGGCGCCGGAACCAGGCGAACAGCGGCCGTTGCGTGAGCAGGATGAAGATCAGGAACAGCGTCGCCCAGAACGCCGACAGCGCCGGCGAGAGCTGCTCGACCATCAGGTTCCAGATCAGCGCCGCCACCGGCAGGAGGTAATGCAGGCCGGAACGCAGGGTCGGCGCGATCTCCGGCAGCCAGGCCATGTCCGCGCCGGCGTCCGGCGGGTCGGGCAGGCGCGCGGCGTGGCGGACCAGGACCAGATAGGCGGCCAGCAGCAGCGCGCCGATCACCGGCAAGGACGCGTCGCCGGCCACCTGCTTGATCCAGCCGAAGCCGTACACCACCGCGCCCGCGAACAACACCAGGCCGGAGACGGTGAGACCGCCGGCGACCAGCGTCCGCCGCCGCGACAGCGGCTGGCGGCGGGGGATGCCGCGCAAGTCCGCTTTCATCGCCTCCAGATGCACGATGTAGAACAACGCGATATAGGAGATCAGCGCCGGCAGCAGCGCGTGCTTGAGCACCTCGGTGTAGGGGATGCCGACGTACTCGACCATCAGGAAGGCCGCCGCGCCCATCACCGGCGGCATCAACTGGCCGTTCACCGACGACGCCACTTCCACCGCCGCCGCCTTGTCGGCGCGATAGCCGACGCGCTTGATCAGCGGAATGGTGAAGGTGCCGGTGGTCACCACGTTGGCGATCGACGAGCCGGAGATCAGGCCGGTGGAGGCCGAGGCCAGCACCGCCGCCTTGGCCGGGCCGCCGCGCAGATGGCCGAGCAGAGCGATGGCCGAGCGGATGAAATAGTTGCCGGCGCCGGCGGTTTCCAGCAGCGCGCCGAACAGCACGAACAGGAAGATGAAGCCGGCC
The DNA here is from genome assembly GCA_020725265.1 of Hydrogenophilus sp. Lineage (GTDB taxonomy): Bacteria > Pseudomonadota > Gammaproteobacteria > Burkholderiales > Thiobacillaceae > PFJX01. The sequence continues at coordinate 107,484 of DYFK01000006.1, forward strand.
GACACGCCCAGCGCCACGCCGAACACGCCCTCGGTGGACAGCCACAGATGATTCATGCCGCGCGCCAGCGAAGCGCCGCCGTGGGCGATGACCTCCGGCATCCACGGGCCGAGGAAGATGTAACCCAGCACCAGCAGGGCGAGGATCACCATCGGCAGGCCCAGCGCGCGCCGCGCCGCTTCCAGCAGCAGCGCCATGCCGCACACCGCCACGGCGAGATCGGCCGTGGTCGGCAGGCCGGGGCGGCTCGCCAGGGCTTCGTGGAACAGGAACAGATAGCCGGCGCAGAACGCCCCGGCCAGGGCCAGCAGCCAGTCCAGTAGCGGCACGCGCGCGCGCGGCGAGGCCTTCAGCGCCGGGTAGGCGGCGAACGCCAGGAACAGCGCGAACGCCAGGTGGATGGCGCGCGCCTCGCTGTCGTTGAGCACGAACACGCCGAGCGCGAACGGCAGCGGCGAGGCGATCCACAACTGGAACACCGACCAGGCCAGGGCCACCGCCAGCAGCACGCCGCCGGCGAAACCCGCCGGCCGGCGCGCGCCGGTGTCGGCGGCGGCGACCAGACGCCGGAAATCGGCGGCGTCAGCCATCGCTTACAGCCAACCCTTCTCCCGGTAATAGCGCGCGGCGCCGTCGTGCAGCGGCGCGCTGAGACCATTGCGCGCCATGTCGCGCGGGTTCAGGTGGGCGAAGGCCGGGTGCAGGCGCTTGAAGGCGTCGAAGTTGTCGAACACCGCCTTGACCAGCGCATAGACCACGTCGTCCGGCACCTTGCTGGAGGTCACCAGCGTGGCCACCACGCCATAGGTCGCCACCGGCTCGGGGTTGTTGGCGTAAAGGCCGCCGGGAATGGTGGCGCGCGCGTAATACGGTCGTTCCGCCACCAGCTTGTCCACCGCCGCGCCGGTCAGCGGCACCAGGCGCGCGCCGCAGGTGGTGGTGGGGTCCTGGATATTGGCGGACGGATGGCCGACGCCGTAGATGAAACCGTCGATCTTGTTGTCGCACAGCGCGGCGCCGTGCTCGTCGGCCTTCAGCGCCGAAGCCAGCGCGAAGTCGGACAGCTTCCAGCCCATCGCGTCGAGCAGTTCCTCCAGCGATGCGCGCGTGCCGGAGCCGGGGTTGCCGACGTTGAAGCGCTTGCCCCTGAGATCCTCGAAGCGGCGGATGTTGGCTTCCTTGCGGCTCAGCACGGTGAACGGCTCGGGGTGCAGCGAGAACACCGCGCGCAGCTCGCGGTTCGGCCCGGCGGCCTGGAAGGTGGCGCCGCCATGCCAGGCATGATGCTGCCAGTCCGACTGGGCGACGCCGAATTGCAGTTCGCCGTTGCGCACCGCGTTGAGGTTGTACACCGAACCGCCGGTGCTGGACGCCGAGCAGCGCAGACGGTGGCGCGGCGTATCGCGGTTGAGCAGCCGGCAGATGGCGCCGCCGGCGGCGTAGTACACGCCGGTGACGCCGCCGGTGCCGATGTTGACGAACTTCTGCTGGGCTTGCGCGGGATCGGGAGCGAAGGCGGTGAGGCAGAAGACGACGGTGGCCGTCGTCAACGCGGAGAACAGTCGGGGCATGCGCGTCATCCTGAAGTCCGGGGACGGAAAAAATCCGGCGATGGCGGGATGATCGATCGCCGGGCGTGGCCCGACCTTATCGGGCTATCCAGGCCGGCGCAAGCCGGCCGGCGCCGGGAACAATCCGGCTTACCCGCGCGGCCGGGTGGCGCGCGCCGCGATCCAGGTCGCGCCCACCGCCACCGTCATCAGGCCGAAGGCGATGCCGAGACGGCTGATCCATTGTGGCGCCAACAGCAATAGCGCGCCCAGTTGCAGCATCATCAGGCCCGACATCAGCTTGAGCAGGCGGCCTTCCCGCTCGCTCAGCTTGCGCGCGCCGAGGGTGCGGGCGAAGACCACGACGATCAGCGCCAGGGGGATCACGTAAATCAGGTTGTAGGCGGCCAGGTACAGGTAGCGCTGGGCCACGGTCAGGTCGGCCAGGGTAAGCATGCGGGTAAACACCATCGGGAAACCGGCGGTGCACAGCAGCTCGTAGAAGTTGGCGGCGATCGCCAGGAACAGCGTCGCGGCGAGCATGGCCGGCAGGTTTTCGGCGTTGAGGATGGCGCGCGCGCGGCGGAAGATGTCCGGTTTCCTCGATTCCGGGATCGACAGCGTCAGGCCTTTCTCGAACAGGAAGAAATCCTTGACGTTCACCAGCCCCACGAACACCGCCAGCGCGCCGGCCGCCAGGGTCACCCAGGCCAGGTGGCCGAACAACTGGAAGACGTTGAGCCAGGCGGCCATGAAGACGAAGTACATGACGCCGGATACCAGCACGAACACGCCGCCGATCATGAGCATGCGCGCGCGGCTTTTCTGATGCGCCATCATCGACAGCAGGAACAGCAGCACGAAGAACGCGCACGGGTTGAACGCGTCCAGGCCGGCCAGGACCACGGTCAGCGCCGGCAGCGACAGGCTGGCGGGGTCGATGTCGCCGAGCAGCGGCAGATGCACGGCGGGCGGCGCCCGGGCTGGCGCCGGCGCGCCCGGGTCGGTACCGAGCGCGCGCGCGTGGCAGGCGTCCAGGCGCTGGCGCAGCAACGCGTCGGCGCCATCGCCCCAGCCGACGTGCATCTCGCCGCAGAACAGGAAAGCCGGCACCGAGGCCGCCTGCTCGCCGAGTTGCCGGGCCATGACCTGATACAGGCGGACATGGTCGGCATGGCGGGTCAGTTCCAGTTCATGCAAGCGCAGCCAGGGCCGCTCGCGCGCGAGCGCCTCGACATGCGGATGCGCGTCGACGCAGTGCGGGCAGGTCAACGCCCAGAAGAAATAGAGCTGGATCTCGGGCTGGCCACCGGCGCCGGCGGCGATCCAGACATCGTCGGCATGCGCGCCGGCGGTGGCGTGGAACAACAGCGTGATGGCGATCAGCCAGCGTCGCCAGGACGTGCCGGCGACGGGCGTTCGGCCACTGGCGGGTGACATGGCGGCCACGTCCGATCCAAGCGTCAATTCTCAGCCTCCTTGAGCTTGCGCCACAGGGTCGACGGGTCGATGCCCAGTTGCCGGGCGGCCTGGGCGCGGTTGCCGCCGCAGCGTTCCAGCACGTGCCGGATCCAGAAGTCTTCCACTTCCGCCAGGGTGGCATCGGTCGGCCAGGGCACACCGGTGAAGGCGCGCGGGGCGGGACGCAGGTCGGCTGGCAGGTCGGCCAGCATCAGGACGTCGCCACCGGCAAGCACCAGCGCGCGCTGGATGATGCCTTCCAGTTCACGCACGTTGCCCGGCCAGTCGTACTTCTCCAGGCGCGTCGACACTTCCGGCGCGATGCCGCGCACGTTCGGGTTGAGCGCGCGGCCATGCCGGGCGAGCAGGTATTCGGCCAGCGCCGGGATGTCCTCGCGCCGCTGGCGCAGCGCGGGCACCGCGATCGGGAAGATGTTGACGCGGAAGTACAGATCCTGACGGAAGCGGCCGGCTTCGACCTCGCCCTTGAGCGGCCGGTTGGCGGCCAGGATCAGGCGCGCGTCGACCTCGATCGCCTTGGTGCCGCCCAGGCGCGTCAGCCGCTTGTCCTGGAGGAATTGCAACAGCCGGGTTTGCGCGTCCAGGCTGGCGCTGTTGATCTCGTCCAGAAACAGGGTGCCGCCGTGCGCCAGTTCCAGCAGTCCGGGTTTGCGCGCGCCGGCGCCGGAGAAGGCGCCTTTCTCGAAGCCGAACAATTCCGATTCGAGCAGGGTGGCGGGCAGGGCGCCGCAGTTGAGAGTGAGCAGGGGGCCGTCGCGGCGGCCCGACAGGGCGTGGATGTGGGCGGCGATGACCCCCTTGCCGGCGCCGGTTTCGCCTTCCAGCAGCACCGGCAGTTCCTTGTCGGCGACCTGGGTGGCCAGATTCAGGCATTGCTTCATGGCCGGCGCCCGACTGTCGAGCAGCGGTGGCGCGGCATGGGCGGCGCGCTGGGCATCGAGCTGGGCGCTGAGTTGGTCGATGCGCCGCCGCTGCGCCAGGCTGTCGCGCAGGCGCTTGAGGGTAAGGCGGACGGCATCCAGTTCCAGGGGTTTGAACAGCACGTCGGTGACGCCCAGATGGAAGGCTTCGACGGCGTTGTGCGCGGTGGCGTAGCCGGTTGCCAGGATCGCCGGCATGGCCGGGTCGGCGGCGCGCGCGGCGGCGAGCACGGCGAGGCCGTCGGCCCCGGGCAGGCGCAGGTCGGTGAACAGCGCGTCGGGGGGATTGGCGGCCAGCTCCGCCAGCGCGGCGGCGCCATCGGCGACGCCGGTGACCTCGAAACCGGCCTCGCCGGCCAGACGCGCCAGCAACCGGGCCTGAGCGGTGTCGTCCTCGGCGATCAACAGGGTGAAGGTCATGTCAGTTCCGCACGGCCGTTCCGAAGGAACTGACCTCCCCCTCGGGGGGAAGCGAGCCTGGCGAGCAAGGGGGCCGTTTCATCTCAGTTCCGCGCGGCCGCTCCGAAGGAACTGACTTCCCCCTCGGGGGGAAGCGAGCCTGGCGAGCAAGGGGGCCGTTTCATCTCAGTTCCGCGCGGCCGCTCCGAAGGAACTGACTTCCCCCTCGGGGGGAAGCGAGCCCGGCGAGCAAGGGGGCCGTTTCATTCCAGTTCCGCGCGGCCGCTCCGAAGGAACTGACCTCCCCCTCGGGGGGAAGTGAGTCCGGCGAGCAAGGGGGGCATTTCATTCTGGGGCGGTCTCCATCGTGATTGGAAAACTCAGGCGGAAGGCACAGCCGGCGGCGCCTTCCGGATTCGGACGCCAGACCAGCTCGGCGCCCATCTCCTTGGCCAGCCGTTGGCTGATGGCCAGTCCCAGGCCGGTGCCCTGGCCGGCGGGCTTGGTGGTGACGAAGGGCTCGAACAGGCGCGCGCGCACTGTTTCCGGCAGGCCGGGGCCGTCGTCGATCACGGCGATGCCGGGCGTCGGCGCCGCCGACGCGATCAGGCGGATTTCGCGGGCGCCGGCCTGGACGGCGTTGAATACCAGATTGAACAGGATCTGCTCGACCCGGGCGCTGTCGGCGCGGGCCGTGACCGGCGCGTCACCGGCGAGCGTGACGGCGCAGCCCTGTTTGCGCGCGAGCGGCGTGACCAGACGGACGAAGCCGGCGGCGAGCGCGCTCAGGTCGGCATCGTGCAAGCTGGGTGCCGGCGCGCGCGCGGCGGTAAGCATATCGCGCACGATCTGGCCGGCGCGTCGGGCCTGGGCTTCGATGGTTTCCAGCGATTCCCGCAGCGACGGCTCATGCGCCAGCGGCAGCGCGCTTTGCGCGTAGCCGAGGATGTTGGAAAGTGGTGTGTTCAGTTCATGCGCGACTTCGCCGGCGAGCTGGCCGACCGCCGCCAGGCGTTGTTCGGAGCACAGCCGACGCAGCGCTTCGTTGCGGCTTTGCGCGGCTTCCTCGGCGGCGGCGATGTGGTGGTCGACGCGGCCGCGCAGGTTGGCGATGGCGGCGGCAAGCTCGGCGACCTCGGTGGCGGCGCCAGGCGGAACCGGTGGCGCCGCGCGTTCCGGATCGGCCTGTTCGAGCAGATCGGCCACCGGCGCCACCAGGCGATCGAGCAGCAGCCGGCGCAGGGCCCAGAAGCTGAGTCCGGCGAACACCGCCAGCGCCAGCGCGAGCACGCCGGCGAGCTGCCAGGCCGCGCGTCGGGCCGGCCGGGGGTCGTACTGGGCGAGTACCTCGCCGATTTCCTCGTCGATGCCGCCACCGCGGATGCGCATCGATGCGCGCAGCGGTTCCGGCTGGTCCAGACGCTGGCCCGTGCTGGCCAGCACCTGGCCGTCGGCGCGCCGGATTTCGGCGTGGGCCAGACCGCCGGCGGCACCGGCGAGATCGGCCAGATAGCGTTCCAGGGTGCCGTAATCGCGCAGCAGTACGGCGTCGAGCGAGACCGTGGCCAGTTGCGCGGCGAGCGCGCGCGCCTTGTCGGCCTGGGCGTCCTCGATGAAGCGCTGGGCGCTTTGCCAGAGCAGACCGCCCAGCGCCAGCAGCAGCAGCAGCCAGGCGCCGCCCAGATAGGCGGTCAGTTCGAAGGCCAGCGAGCGTCGCTTCACCAGTTTTCCAGGGCGCGCGCCATGCGCCGGATCGGGTGGTAATGGGCATCCTCGACCAGGGCGAAACCGATCTCCGGGCCCAGCGCGCGGTTGGCTTCCAGACCGCCGGTGTACGGATGCAGCAGGGCGTCGCGGACGCGCGCGGCATCGGCTTCCGGCACCTTGGGCGAAGCGACGACGACATGCGGCGGCAGCGGTTGCGAGGTGGCCAGGATGCGCAAGCCGCGCGGCAGATAGGCGCGGGCGATGTCGAGACGCAGGCCGCCGGCGTCGAAATCGCCGTGGATCACGGCGAGCGCGACCCGTTCGTGGCGGTCGAGGTGGGTGACGACGGCCAGATCGTCGCGCTTGAGGCCGGCATTCGCCAGCATCCGCTTGGGCGCCAGCGCGCTCGACAGGGAGATTTCCGCGCCCAGCGCGACGCGCCGCCCGGCCAGGTCGGCGACCCGCCGGATCGGGCTGTCGTCACGCACCACCAGCGCGCTCTGGTAGAAGGCGTGCCCGCCTTCGGTCTCGCCGGCCAGGATGCGCACGGTGCCGCGTTCACGCGCCCGGATGTAGGGGGTTGGGCCGAGATAGGCGTAATCGGCGCGGCCGTCGGCGATCATCGCGATCTGCTCGTCGTAGCTGTTGGCGATCACCAGGCGCATCGGCCGGCCGAGCGTGCCGGCCAGATACAGGGTCAGCGGCCGGAACCGGGCATACAGCCGGCTCGGCGTGTCATAGGGATGGACCACGAAGACCGTGGCCCGGGGCGCCGCGCGCGTGCCGGCCAGCGGCGCCAGGCCGAGCGCGGCGAGGAAGGCGCGGCGACGCATGGCCGGATCAGCCCAGCCAGCCCTCGATCTTCTTGCGATCGGGCACGCCGCCGCTGTGCACCACCTTGCCGTCGATCACCACGCCGGGGGTGCTCAGGATGCCGTAGCCGAGGATGGCGGCCATGTCGGTGACCTTTTCCAGTTCGATGGCGATGCCTTGGGCATCGGCCACTTCCGCGACCAGCCTGGCGGTGGTTTCGCAGTTGCGGCAGCCGGGGCCGAGGATCTTGACCTGTTTCATGACGTTTCCTCCAGGGGTTTGAACGCCTCGATGGTGGCCGAGGCGATGTAGCGTTCGACGCCGCGGCCGGGCGCCCAGTTGCGGATGTATTCGCCGCTGGCGGCCTTGGGCGCGATGCGGATGTCGGCGAAGCCCGCGTCCGCGAGCAGCGCGGCGAGTTCGTCGACGCTGGCGGCGCCGGCGACGCAGGCGGTGTGCAGGGCGACTTCCGCGCGCATGTCCTCCGGTAGCGGCGCCATCGCGACGATGTCGGAAATCGCCAGTCGGCCGCCCGGTTTCAATACGCGGAAGGCGTCGCGGAACACCCGCGCCTTGTCCGGCGACAGATTGATCACGCAGTTCGAAATGATCACATCCACCGACGCGTCGGCGACCGGCAGGTGCTCGATTTCACCGAGGCGGAATTCGACGTTGGCGTAGCCGCCCTTGAGCGCGTTGGCGCGCGCTTTGGTCAGCATGTCCGGAGTCATGTCGACGCCGATCACATGGCCGGCCGGGCCGACCGCGCGCGCGGCGAGGAAGCAGTCGAAGCCGGCGCCGCTGCCCAGGTCGAGCACGGTTTCGCCGGCTTTCAGCGCGGCGATGGCTTGCGGATTGCCGCAGCCGAGACCGAGGTTGGCGCCGTCCGGCACGACGGCGGTTTCCTCCGCGCTGTAGCCGATGCCGCGCGCGAGCAGGGCGGCGACGTCCTGGTCGGTCGGCGCGCAACAGCCGCCACCGGACGGCGCGGGCGCGCAACAGCCGCCGGCACTGGCGGGGGCGCCGCCGCCGGCGCGCGCGACGGCGCCGTAGGCGGCGCGGACCTGTTGGCGGATGGTGTCGTGTTCGAGGGGACTCATGGGGGTGCTCCGTGGGAGAAGGAAACGGCGGTGCTCAGGACCCGCCGAACTGCGCGTCATCCCCGCGTAGGCGGGAATCCAGTGCCACGATCTGGCTGGGTTCACGCCCGCGCGGGAACGACGAAATCGGAGAAATCACCGTCGTGCTCAGCAACACGCCTGCCCGGATTTTGTCGGCGTGCAGCAGGAACCCCCTTCCACCACCGCGATGTTGGCGAACGGGTCGGGCTTGATCGCCGGTTTCGCCGGCGCCATGGCCTCGGCATAGGCTGCGTCGAAGCGCGCGTCGAGCTTTTGCGCGTTCATTTGCGAAGACTCGTCGCGGATGTGGCGGGCGATCTCGATCACCGCGTCGATCTGTTCACGCGCCACGCCGTAGCCCTTCAGCTTGTCGATCTGGCACAGGCCCTGGTTGGGATGGTTGGACGCGATGTTGGCGGATAGCGCCACCAGCGCGACGATGGATGGATGCAACTCGGTGCGGGGGGACGACTCGGCGCTCATGCGAACACACTCCTCAGGCTGTTGAACAGGACGCCGACCAGCACGAAGGCGACGGCGAGATAGGCGGCGAAGAAGCCCAGCAGCGGCCATTTCACCACTTTGCGCAGGATCAGCATTTCCGGCAGCGACAGCGCGATCACCGCCATCATGAAGGCGAGCACGGTGCCGATCGGCACGCCCTTGCCGAGCAGCGCCTCGGCCACCGGGATGACGCCGACCGCGTCGGAGTACATCGGCACGCCGGCCAGCACCGCGACGATCACCGACAGCACCGAACCGTCGCCGGCGATCCTGGCGACGAAATCCGCCGGCACGTAGCCGTGGATCAGCGCGCCGATGCCGACGCCGATCAGCACGTACTTCCAGATGCGGCCGACGATCTGGCGCGCCTCGTTCCAGGCATACAGGTGACGACCGCGCGGGCTGTCGTCGCGCGCGATGGTCGGCGCCTCGCCCATGCGGATCTTCCACACGTAGTCTTCCACCCAGCGTTCCAGTTTCAGCGCCTGCAACACGTAGCCGCCGACGAAGGCGATGGTCAGGCCGGTGAACACGTAGATCAGCGTCAACTGCCAGCCGATGACGCCGGCCAGCACCACCACCGCCACCTGGTTCACCATCGGGCTGGCGATCAGGAAGGACAGCGTCACGCCGAGCGGGATGCCGGCCTCGACGAAACCGATGAACAGCGGGATCGACGAGCACGAGCAGAACGGCGTCACCGCGCCCAGGCCCACCGCCGTCAGCCGCGCGCCGGGGCCGGAGCGGCCGCGCATCAGGGCGCGCACCTTCTCCGGCGTGAGCAGCGCGCGCAGCCAGCCCATCAGGTAGATCACCGTGGTCAGCAGCACCAGAATCTTCGCCACGTCCATGACGAAGAACTGCATGGCCGCGCCGGCCGCGCTGTCCGGCGCCAGGCCGAACAGCTCGAAGGCGATCAGGTTGCCGAGGGCGTCGAACATGGGGCTGCGCGGGGTGACCCGGTCACTCGGACTCGAAACGCACGAAAGCGCGGCTCATGTTGCCGCGATGCAGTTCGTCGTAGTTTCGCAGATGGCGGAACGCCGGCAGGTCGGCGAATTTCGCCAGCGTTTCGTCGAGCGGTTCCATGTCGCGCGCGGCCGCGGCGATGTGCTCGATCAGGAAATCGTAGTAATCGCCGGATTCGCGCCGCGCCTGTGCCAGATCGGTGACGCGGCCGTGACCGGGTACCACGCGTTTCGGCGCCAGCGCCTCCAGGGCGCGGAAGGCGCGCTGGCCGGCGCGCGGGTCGGACGCCGGCAGCACGCCGAGCAGGCGGTCGACGTAGACCAGGTCGCCGGTGAAGACGACCGCGTGGTCGGGCAGCCAGACCATGGCGTCGCCGGGGTAGTGGGTGTCGGTGTGGCGCAGTTCCAGACGCACGCCCCCCAGGGTCAGGGCGGCCATGTCGCCGGCCAGCGCGCGTGTCGCCGGTAGCGCTTGCGTGCCGGCCAGACGTTCGCCGAGGAAGCGCTTGAGCCCTTCGAGCTGCTGCGCGCCGTTGCGCGCCTGCCCCTCGGCGGTGCGCGCCAGGGCGATGATTTCCGCGCCCCGTTCGGCGAACCAGGCGTTGCCCAGCCAGCGGTGGTCCTGACCGCCGGTGTTGATCACCCAGCGCACCGGCTGCCCGGTCACCGCGCGGATGGCCGCCGCCAGCTTCTCCGCGCCCAGCGCGCTGGCGCCGGAGTCGATCAGGATCACGCCTTCGGTGGTGACGATGAAGCCGTAATTGGCGTTGAGGCCGTCGTTGTCCATGTCGCGCTGGCCGAGCGGACCGACGATGGCGTAGACCCCATCGGCCACCGGCTCGGCCTTGGGCTGGTAGGCATGTGCGAACAACGGCATGGCGAACGCCAGCAACAGGAACAGGAAACGCATGCTCATCCTTTCAAGGGTGGATTCAGGGCGCGGCAGTGTCGCCCGCGTCGATCCGGCCGGCCAGCCCCCGTTCGTACCAACCCTTGCTGCGGTTGACCACCCGCACCACCAGCAGCATCACCGGCACCTCGATCAGCACGCCGACCACGGTGGCCAGCGCCGCGCCGGACTGAAAGCCGAACAGCGCGATGGCCGCCGCCACCGCCAGTTCGAAGAAGTTGGAGGCGCCGATCAGCGCCGACGGGCAGGCGACGCTGTGCTTCTCGCCCACCCTGCGGTTGAGCCAGTAGGCGAGGCTGGAATTGAAGAACACCTGGATCAGGATCGGTACCGCCAGCAGCGCGATGATCAGCGGCTGGGCGAGGATCTGCTCGCCCTGGAAGGCGAACAGCAGCACCAGGGTGGCGAGCAGCGCGACGATGGAGGCGTGGCCGAGCGTGGCCAGCGTCGCGTCGAATTTCGCCTGGCCCTGGGCCAGCAAACGTTTTCGCCAGAGCTGGGCGAGGATCACCGGGATGACGATGTACAGCAGCACCGAGGTGAACAGCGTGTCCCACGGCACGACGATCGCCGAAAGCCCCAGCAGCAGGCCGACGATGGGCGCGAAGGCGAAGATCATGATGGTGTCGTTGAGCGCCACCTGCGACAGCGTGAAATACGGGTCGCCGCCGGTCAGCCGGCTCCACACGAACACCATCGCGGTGCACGGCGCGGCGGCCAGCAGGATCAGGCCGGCGACGTAGCTGTCGAGCTGATCCGCTGGCAGATAGGGCGCGAACAGCTGGCGGATGAAGATCCAGGCCAGCAGCGCCATGGAAAAGGGTTTCACCGCCCAGTTCACGAACAGCGTGACGCCGATGCCTTTCCAGTGCGATTTCACCTGGTGCAAGGCGCCGAAGTCGATCTTCATCAGCATCGGGATGATCATGATCCAGATCAGCAGACCGACCGGGATGTTGACCTGGGCCACTTCCATGCGCCCGAGCGCCTGGAACGGCGCCGGGAAGAACTGGCCCAGGCCGATGCCGACGATGATGCACAGCGCCACCCACAGCGTCAGCCAGCGTTCGAACAGATTCATCGGCGCGCCTGCGGCGCGTTTGCCGGTGACTTCACATTGGGCGGACATGGTTCAGCCAGCGATCAAAGGCCCAGCGCCTCGCGCACGGCGGGAATCAGGCGGGCGCGGATGTCGTCGCGCACCGCGAGGAAGCTCTCCAGCGGCTCGCCGTGCGGATCGTGGAACGGCAGGTGGATGGCCTTCACCGGGCGCGGGAATACCGGGCAGGTTTCCCTGGCGTTGTCGCAGACGGTGACCACCAGGTCGATGTCCTGGTGCATCACCGCGTCGACGTCCTTCGGGTACAGCCCTTCGGTGTTCAGGCCGGCGGCCCGCAACGCGGCGATGGCGCCTTCGGCCACCCTGGGTTGCGGCCGGGTGCCGGCTGACAGCGCATGCACCTGGCTGGAGAGATCGTGGTTGAGCAGCACTTCGGCCATTTGCGAACGGCAGGAGTTGCCGGTGCACAGGATCAGGACGTTTTTCATGTGGGGCTCCGTGAGAATGGAATCGAATGGTCCGCGCGCGAGTCCACGCGTCAGGCCGCGCGCGAACAGCAGTCGGCGGCGTTGTCCGGGGTCGCGGCCGGCGTGGCCATGCCGTCGCGCATGTGCCAGAGGATGCGCAATGCCCAGGCCGGTACTTCGGGATGGACGCGGTAATGCATCCAGACGCCCTGGCGACGGCTGGCGACCAGGCCGGCGTCGCGCAATACCGCGAGATGGCGGGAAACCTTGGGCTGCGGCTCGTTCAGGGCGCCATGCAGTTCGCACACGCATCGCTCGTCGGTGTCGAGCAGCAGGGCGAGCAGGCGGCGCCGCACGGGATCGCCGAGGGCATCGAAAAACGTCTGTTCATCCATATGTGAACGAATTTCAATTGCTGTAATGAAGCGGATTATGCGCTTTTTTATATTCGATTTGGTGAATATGTTGGTCTGGGCGGAATGGTTTCAGGCCAGCCCGAGGCCGCGCGCGCGCAGCGCGGCCTCGGCGCGCGTGGAGATGTTGAGCTTGCGGTAGATGTTCTTGATGTGGTCGCCGGCGGTATGTCGGGAGATGCCGAGTTGTCCGGCGATTTCAGCGATGCGCAGGCCGCGCGCGAGCAGGGCCAGGGTTTCCCGTTCACGTGGGCTGAGCTCGATGGTCGGGGTGGCGGGAGACGCGGTTGGCGGGGTCGCCGGCGCCGACTGGAAATGGCGCAGCAGGCGCCGGGCGATGGCCGGCGACAGTGGCGGCTGGCCATCGGCGATGCCGGCCAGTCGCGCGCGCAGGCGTTCCGGTGGCGCGTCCTTGAGCAGATAGCCCTGGGCGCCAGCGCCGAGCGCGGCGAACAGGTGGTCGTCGTCGTCGAAGATGGTGGCGACGATGTTGACGCAGTCCGGCTGGGAGGCGGTCAGTTCGGCGATGAATTCGGCGCCGTCGCCGTCCGGCAGGCCGAGGTCGACCAGGGCCAGGTCGAAATTCAGGCGCGCGGTCAGCGCGCGCGCTTCGGCGAGATTGCCGGCGTGATGGCGGGTGGCGTCGGGAAACAGGCCGGCGACGGCGGCATCGAGCAGCGCGCGTGCCTCGGCCAGATCGTCCAGCACCAGGATGCGCTTCATGCCAGCGTGGCCCGCAGGCTCAGGTGGGTGCCGCCGGCCGGGGCGGCGGTCAGGTCGAGTTGTCCACCGATGTCGGCCATGCGCGCGCGCAGGCCGCGCAGGCCGCGGCCTTCGCGCCAGCGTTCGGGTGGCGCGGCGGCGCCATCGTCGGATACGCTCAGCCGCAGGGCCGGCGTGGCGTCGGTCCCGATCAGCTCGAAGGCGACGGCCAGCCGGCGTGGTCCGGCATGTTTGAGCGCGTTGGTCACCGCCTCGCGCAGGGCGCGTTCGAAGGTGGCCTTGTGACGTGGCGACAGGGTCGCGTCGGCGACCGCCCCGGTGGTCACTCCGGTTTCCCGCCAGTCCAGCGCCACGCCCGCCGCCTCGCAACGTTCACCGGTTTCCGCGCGCCAATCGGCGAGCGCGTCGGCGAGCGGTACCGGCCGGGTATCGAGGGTGGTGAGCGCGGTGCGCAGGTCGCGCATGGCGGCCCGGGCGATGCCGGCGACATCGGCCTCGCCGCCATCCCGGCCTTCCGCGCGATGGATGAGCATGAGCAGGCGGGCGCCGACATCGTCGTGCATGTCGCGGGCGATGCGCCGGCGTTCCTCGCTGGCGCCCTGTTCATAGGCATCGCGGCCGGCCTCGGCGTGGTCGAGCAGTTGCCGCACCGCTTCGATGAAGTCGACGTCGCGGGGCGAGAACAGACGTCGGCCCTGGTTCGGGAAACGCAGCACGCGGGCACGCAGCCCACCAGCCGGCGGCACGCTCAGGCTCAGGCCGTCGGCATCCAGATGGGCGTGGCCCGGCCCCGCTTCGACGGCGGCGATCTCCAGCGGCTGGTACAGCCGGCGCAACAGTGCTTCCCAGCGCGCTTCCCGCTCCCGTCGGGAGGCGGTGAAGGCGATGTCGACCAGATCCGGCGTGATCTCGTGCATGCTGGCGGTGGCGCGGCCGCCGATGCGCTGCCACAGCCACTGCCGGGCCGGGAAATACAGCCAGCCGCAGGCGAGCAGGGCAAGCCCGAGCGAGGCGGCCGGGTCCAGGCGCAGGGCCAGGATCAGCGCCGCGTCGAAGGCGAACACCGCCAGCGCGCCACCGACCCAGAGCAGTACGCGCCAGGCCCACTCGTCGAGCTCGAACAGCCGGTGGCGGCGCAGGCCGAGAGCCAGGCCGACGTACATGATCAGGAAGAAGCCGAAGGCATAACCCTGCGCCAGCGGCGGAATCCAGCCGAGCACGCCACCACCGACCATGAGGAAGACGAACAACCCGCAACCGACCAGCGTCGACAGCATGAACCAGCGTAATGCCGCCCGATCGATCGGCGCCCGCCGGCTCTTGCGCCACTGGACCATGGCCAGCGCCATCGCCAGCAGCATTTCGGCCATGATCGGCAGGCGGTGGCCCCAGTCCGGGTCGGGTGCCAGTCGCAAGCTGTCGGCCAGCCAGACCAGCATGGCCAGCGCGGGCGCCCAGAGCAGGTGACGGGGCGCGACCAACTGGCGCGGGTAGCTGAGAAAGATGCCGATCAGGGCGGCGCCGAACAGGAAGGCGCCGAAATGATTGAGCGTGCTCAGCAGGAAGAAATCCGGTGCCGGCAGCGCCAGTTCTCGCGTGCTGTAGACGGCGGCGGGCAGCGTGAATACCGGAAACATGACGCCGGTGCCGGCGAACATGCGCGCGCCCCAGTCGCGCGGCCGCAATACCCAGACCCAGCAGGCGATCAGGCAGCCGGCGGCGCCGGCGAACAGCTGGAACCAGAA
>DYFK01000006.1:122365-163817 GCA_020725265.1 Hydrogenophilus sp.
CGGCGAGTTCGGCCTGACGGGCGAAGAAGGCATCCATCTCGCCATAGCTGGCGAACACGTCCGGTTCTTCCAGCAGGTCGTCGGCGCGTGGCGAGATCGGTCCGCCGCCGTCGACCCCGGTCAGGGTCAGCAGGATGGCGCCGGCCGGAATGCCGGTGGCCGGGCCGCGCGCCGATTCGACGCGGACCTCCTCGCCGTGCGTGACCAGGCTCAGGCCGAGCCAGGGCTGGCTGGTGGCGTGATGGAGGACGATCGCCCAGGCGGCGAGGTTGATCAGCGCCACCACCAGCAGGGTGTGGCCAGGGGTGACGCGGCCGGCGCGCGGCATCGGTGTCGGGAAGGAAGGCATGGGTGGGACGGAAGACGCGGGACGAAGAACGAACAGGGCTGCACCAAAAAGAACCGAACAAAAAAGCACCGCACCGGAAAGAGCCGAACAATAAAGGCTCAACAAGCCAGAACGATCCATGAATCAAAACGGCAAGGGCCGGGTGGGCAATGGCCATCCCGAGAACACGGGATTGTCGCCCAACCTGGGCCTGGACAAGAATCGGCCGGTCTTGTTCAACCAACCGGGAGCATTCTTCATGCCATCACGATTCCTGAAACCCCTGGCGGCGATTTGCGCTGGCGCCCTGCTGGCGATCGGCCTGTCCGCCTGCAACTCATCCTCGTCCGGTGACGATCACGCCGGCGGCGACGGCGGCGCGGTGGCGACGCCGACTTCGGTGCATGGGGTCGCCATGGCCGGGCCACTTGCCGGTCAGGTCTGCGCCCATGTCGCCACGTCCAGCGGCGTCGCCGGCGGCGCGCCCATCGCCTGCGTCGACACCGTGCCCGCGACCGGCGCTTTCCCGGCCATGAACATTCCGGCCGAAATCAAGGCAATCGTCCTGATCGCGACCGGTACCTATGTCGACGAAGCAACCGGCCAGACCGTCACGGTCGGCGCGGGCAGCCCGTTGCGCTCCCATGCCAGTTGGGATGTCTCCGGCGGCAGCGTGAGTGTCGCCATCACACCGCTGACCGAAGCCGCGATCCGTTCCGCGGTGGCCGCCGGCGGGCTGAACCATGACCGCTTCGGCGCCAGCCTGCACGACCTCGCCCAGGCGCTTGGCCTGGATGCCGGCAGCGGCACCGCCGCCATCGCCGAACTGGTCAACACCCTGCCGGCCGTGGGCGGCGATCTCGATGCCCAGGCCCATGCGCGGCTGCTGGCCGTGCTGTCGCGGGCGCAAAGCAATTTCTGCGCGGGCAATGCCGCCTGTTCGCTCGATCACTATCTCGACCATGTCGCCACCTACATCGGCTCCGGTTCCGTCGACTGGGCGCCGTTCCGGCAAGCCGTCGAACAGGCCCTGGCCGATTGGGAAGCGGCCAATCCGGACGACGGCGTCACCTGCCAGTTCACCGGCGGCAAACTGACCTGCGCGCTGACCGGTGGTGGCAACGGCGGTGGTGGCAACGGCGGTGGCGCGATCCCCACCGGCAACTGGAATCTGGACATCGTGGTCACCGCCAGCGGCGTCACCGCGCCGGCGATCCGGATCGAGAACATCCCGAAGCCGGCCAGTCAGGCCGAGTTCTGCGCGGCCGAGAACATGCAGGGTTTCCAGCAGACCGTCGAAGGCTTCACCGGCACCTGGCAGATCACCAGTTGCACGTTCAACGGCACGGTCGGCAACATCAGCGCGGTGCTGAGCATCACCAGCCCGGTCAACATGACGGTTCCCTATTCGGTCGTTTACACCTACACGCCCCGATAAGAACGAATATCGACAACCTCCGCGCGCGAGATTGTGGCCCCTTCGGGGGCTTTTTTTTGCCCGGGCGTCGCGTGCGTTGCCGCTTGCGCGGGGCGTCCAGTACCATCCCGGGTTCCGTTGAAACTTGGTTGCGGTACCGTGGAAGCCCAGCACATCCCCCTTTCCGCCATTGGCAGGAACCCGCGCGACGAAGTCGCGGATGCCGCGCCAGCGCATGGTGGCGACCGCCTGCCGGTCATCGAGGTTCTGGCCGAAATCGCCAGCAGCATGAGTTCGGACGCCAATACCGAGCAGATGCTGATGCGCTTCCTGGAGATCATGGTGCGCATTTCCAACGCCAAGGCCGGCGCGGTGCGCGTGCTCACCGCCGATGGCGCGCACATGCGCATGGTCGGCTCGATCGGCCTGAGTCCGGCGCTGGTGGAAAAGGAGCGCTACGTGCCGCTCGAGTGCGGTATCTGCGGCAAGGCGACGCTGACCCACGCGACCCAGAACGACAGCGTCATGGAGGTTTGCCAGAAACAGGTGCGCCACATCTATTTCGCCCAGCGCTGCCATACCGTCTACGCGGTGCCACTGCGCCACAAGGGCAAGGTGATGGGCGTCTACAACATGTTCATGGACAACCCGGAGCCGCTGCCGGAGGACATCCGCTACCTGTTCAACTCGATCAGCGAGCACCTCGGCATGGCGCTGGAGAATTCCCGGCTGACCCGCGAGAACATGCGTATCTCGCTGATGAACGAGCGCACCATGCTGGCCAACCAGATCCACGATTCCCTGGCGCAGACCCTGGCCTACGCCAAGATGCGACTGAGCGTGCTCAACGAAGCGTTCGCCGATGACGATCGCGAGCGTGCCAACCGGTATCTGGGCGAGGTCGAGGAAGCCGTGGACATGGCCTACTCGGAGCTGCGTAACCTGATCACCCAGTTCCGCGACCGCATCGATCCGCGCGGCCTGGTGCCGGCGCTCCAGGAGATGGCCGAGAGTTTCAGCAAGAAGGCCAACGCCGACGTCGACTTTCTCAACGTCGCCCAGGACGTGGTGCTGACGCCGGAAGAGGAAATCCAGGTCTTCCACATCATCCAGGAATCGCTCTACAACATCTGCAAGCACGCGCGCGCGCGCCATGTCGTCGTCACCCTCGACCTGCACGAGAACGAATACGTGGTCAATGTCGCCGACGACGGCGTCGGCCTGCTCGGCAGCGCGCTGTCCAACATGGGCAAGAGCTTCGGCCTGACCATCATGCGCGAGCGCGCGGCCAAGCTGGGCGGGCGGCTGACCATCGAAAGCCGGCCGGCCGGCGGCACCATCGTGCGCCTGAGCTTCCCGGCGCGGTCCGGTCTGGAGGTACAGTCGTGAGCCGGCTGTCCGTCATCCTGGTCGATGACCACACGCTGTTCCGCAAGGGACTCGCCGAGCTCCTGGAAAGCCAGGGCGCGGTCAACGTCGCCGCGATCACCGGCGATCCGACCGAGGTCGCCGGTCTGCTACGCGAGCACCGGCCGGATGTACTGTTGCTTGACCTCAACATCGGCGGCATCGATGGCATCCAGGTCATGCAGGGATTGCGCGCCCAGGGTTTCGACCTGCCGGTGCTGCTGCTCACCGTCAGCGAGGCCGAGGAGGACATGGCCCGGGCGCTGCGCAATGGCGCCAACGGCTATCTGCTGAAAAGCATGGAGCCGGATGAGCTGGTCGACGCCATCCTGCGCGCCGCGCGCGGCGAGACCGTGGTGGCGCCGGCGATGACCGCCAAGCTGGTGCGCATGCTCGACGGCAAGAACACCAGCGCCACTTCGCTGCTGGAATCGCTGACCCAGCGTGAGCGGGAAATCCTTGCCCACCTGGCGCGCGGCGAGAGCAACAAGGCGATCGCCCGCCAGCTCGACATCAGTTACGACACGGTCAAGCTGCACGTGCGCCATATCCTCGCCAAGCTCAACCTGTCATCACGGGTGGAGGCGGCGGTGTTCGCGGTCGAAAACAAGCTGACGCCGGGCTTCGACGTCGGTCGCAAGAGCTGACCGGTCGCCGTTCAGCGCGTCGGTCGGCTGCGGGTGCCGGGGTGGAACCAGATCGCCAGCGCGATCAGCAGGATCGGCAGCGGCAAGAACAGATAGGCGCCGCCGAATCCGCGCGCGAGCACCACCTTGCCGGGATCTTCGGGGTCGACCCAGCAGGTCGCGGCGTCGCCGTGCCGATGCGCCGCCAGAAGCGCCGCGACTTCCCCGGTGGTGTAGCTGAGCCGGCTGTCGGTCGAGAAGCCGAGCGCGTGGTGAGATTCGCCGTCGCTGGCGTGGCGCAGCGAAAACACCGGTTTGAAGCGCGCCTCGACGGGGCGTCCGTCCGCTCTGGTGGTCTGGCTGGCCCGGGCGTGCTTGAAGTTGGCGTCGACGATCTCGCAGCGCGTTTCCCGGTATGTCGACAGCACCCGCCAGTCCTCCCAGGCCATGACGCCGAACAGCATCAGGAAACCGATGCCGACGAACGCGCCGCTGGTGGCGGAGACCGCGCGCAGGCGCCGGGACAGTAGCGCGGTGGCATCCGCGTCCTCGCTGGTGGTGGCCCAGGCCAGGCCGGCGGCGACCAGCCAGAGCCCAAGAAATGTCAGGACCAGGACGCCGGCGCGGCTGATGCCCCAGCCGTTGGTCAGTGTGATCATGGCCGGTGCCGGGGGCGTGACGATCTCGATACCGATGGTGTCGCCCGCCCAGCGGTCCGGTGGTGTCTGGATGTTCAGGGCGAACGAGGCGTGCGTGGAGGCGTCGGGCAGCGCGATCAGGCGCGACTCGCAGTGCCAGTCCTGCCCACCGTCGATGGGGCCCTCGTACAACAGTTGCCGGGACTCGGCATCGAACCGGGCGAAACAATCCGGCGGCAGTGGCTCGGCCAGGAACAGATCGACCGGAATCGCGAACGTGACCCGCGTGTAGTGGGTCGTGTCGCCGTCGTTGCGCACGCGCAGGCCGATCGTGAATGCCTGGCCGGCGACGATGACGGCGGGCGCATCAAGGATTCCGGAGCGCGTGAAGGCCGGGTCGGCCCCCTCGGCGCGGGCGCTGGCCGCCGCCATCGGCAGGATCGCTCCGGCGAGCAGGGCGAGCGCCCACCGACCGGCGCGGGTCGTGGTCAGGCCCAGAATTTCCACCAGGGCCGCTCGCGGCTGGCGGCGACGGCACGGGCTTCCCGCTCCCATTGCCGGGTGCAATAGCCGGCCTTGCGCAGCGCGGCCGCGTACTTGCGGTCGGTGCCCGTGATGTGGTCGCGCAGCCAGTGCTTGAGGAAATTGAGCAGCTCGAAGGTGACGCTCTTGTTTTCAATCATCGACTTGCGCGCGATGTCCTCCATCCGGGCGATGAAGCCATGATGCTGGGCGAGATGGGCGTCGAATTCCGGACCACCGTAACCGGCGTCGCGCATCAGCCGTTCCTCCAGCGCGAAATGGGTGCGCGTGTAATCGAGCAGCCCGTCGAGGATTTCGCCGATGATCTGGTCGCTCTTGCGCTCGACCACCGCCGCGAAGAGCTGGTTGAGAAGGTCGATCAACACCCGGTGCTGGCTGTCGATCTCATCGATGCCGACACTGAGGTCGGTACTCCACTGGAACAGCTTGTCCGTCATGATCCGGTCCTCCCGATTCCTTGTTTATCAACGAGCGCCGACATCCTCGAAGCGGGGATGGGCACCGTCAACGGGGTGGAGGGATGAACGGAACGGACAGGGGCGGGACTGGTCGCGGAGCCAGGCCGTCGGTCGGCCGCGCCGCCCGCTGGGGCGTTCAGACGCCGCGCAGGTCGCGCAGCGGATCGTGATAGCGGGCGCGGTAGAGCAGACGGCGGTGCCCGGGGGTGTCGGAGAAGCCGGCGCGGGTGTGCAGTACGTTGTTGCAGATCAGGCCCATGCCGGGTTGCAGGCGCAACGTGAAACGGCCGAAGGCGGGTGCCGCCAACAGATCGTCGAGCGCCTGTAGCGCGGCCTGCGTGGCGGCATCGGCTTTCCAGGCGATGCTCTTGGTGCGCGCGGTGTAGCGCAGGTGCAGACGGCCGTTTTCCACCAGCAGCGCCGGTCCGGTCTCGTCGCCGCGCGCGGTGCCCTGTTCGTCGACACGCGCCGGAATGGTCATGGCATCCGCCGCCAGCAGCGCGCGGATGTGCGCCGGATCGGCATCGCGCAACGCGATGTAGGCGAGTTCGTGGTCCATCAGGTCGTTTTCGCCGCCCGTTTCAGCCTGCCGCACGCAATGCAGGGTCATCGCCAGGATGCGGCGCTCGGGCGGGTTGTAGTAGCCGTCGGTATGCCAGCGGATGCGATGGTGGGTGTAGGGAATGTAGTCGCCACGTTTGCCGGGATCCTGGCCGGCCGGACGCGCGGCCGGATCGCTGGTGTCGTCGTCGCGCGGGGTCAGGCTGGAGATGCCGTCCTCGTCGGCCAACCAGTTGGCGTCCAGACGTTCCAGCCCGAACTGGCGGGAAAGCGCGCGCACCGCCGGCTTGTCCTCGTTCTCGCCGAGACGGGTGGCGTAGATCGCCATGTTGGTCTTGGCGATGCGTTGCCAGATCGCCTCGTATTCGGCGGCGGTCAGCCGATGCGGATCGGCGACCTCGACGATCAGATCCTCACCCCGCCCCGGATAACCGGCGAGCTTGGCCGCGCGCCAGGCCCGGTAGCCGGATTCGTTGTCGGGGTGGAAGGGAGAGTCGGGTGGGATCATGGTGGGGAGTGGGGAGTGGATGCCGTGACCGGTTTTATTCCTTGCCACTCGCCACTTGCGACTTACGATCTCCCGGATAAAACCCGTCCATGTTCTTCTTGACCATGCCCATCGCTTCCGGCACCTCGATGTCCATGAGTTGATCCTGGATCCAGGTCTGGTCGGATTCCAGCATGTCTTCCCGAATCATCAGGCTCAGGTAGCGCAGGGCCTGGAAGCTGGCCTTGTCCTCCGGAAACTCGAACTCGGAATAGTCGACCATGCGCTGGTTGAGGCGGTCGATGTAGGCCTGCTGGTAGTCGTAGTCCGGGTCGCGCTCGCCGCCGGTGAAGTCGAGCACGTTCTGTTCCATGATTTCGGCCAGACGCACGCCGAGGGCGCTGACCAGATCCTGGCGCTTGTCGTCATCCATGCGCTCGAACGCCAGGCGGTCGACGTAATGCACCAGGAAACTGGTCAGTTCGGCGATGATCTTGAAGCCGCGTTGCGGGGTGACAATGTCGAAATTGGCCTTGGACAGGTTGTCGACGGCCTTGTCGGCCAGTCGCCAGATGGTCGAGGCGAGCACGGTGGCGACCTCGTCGGCGGGACGCTCGCCTTCCTTCTTGAACCAGACGGTCTTGACGCGCAGCATGGCTGTTCATTCTCCAGTCGCGACCGGTCGGGACGGGTCGCGGATCCACTCGCTCCAGGAGCCCGGATACAGGCGAGAGCCAGGCAGTCCGGCGATTTCCATGGCGAGCAGGTTGTGACAGGCGGTGACGCCGGAACCGCAGGAATGGATGACCCGCCAGGGCGGACGCCCCTTGAGCAGGGCCTGGAAATTCTCGCGCAAGGCTTCCGGTGGCATGAACGTGCCGTCGATGTCGATGTTTTCCTCGAACGACCAGTTGATCGAGCCGGGGATGTGGCCGGCGACCGGGTCGAGCGGTTCGAACTCACCGGTGAAGCGACGTTCCGGGCGGGCGTCGATGATCAGGAAATCGCCGTTGGCCGAGGCGCGCAGCACGTCATCGGCATCGACGATCTGGCTGGGTTCGGGCAGGCAGGCGCAATTGCCCTTGCGCGGTTCCGGAAGATCGGCGGTGACCGGGCGCATTTCACGCGCCCATTTCGGGTAACCGCCATCGAGCAGGGCGACACCGGGGTGGCCGAGCCAGCGCAACATCCACCACATGCGCACGGCCATGGCGCCGTAGCTGTCGTCGTAGACCACGACCTGCTTGTTGACGCCGACGCCCCAGGCGCAGAGCTTCTCGGCGAATCCGCCGGGGTCGGGTAGCGGATGACGGCCGCTGGATTCGGTGACTGGCGCGGACAGATCGTCGTCGAGATGGACGTAACGCGCGCCGGGGATGTGATTCCTCAGATAGGCCTGGCGGCCGGCGTCGGGGTCGGTCAGCGTGAAGCGGCAATCGAATACGACCCAGTTGGGGTCGTCCAGATGCTGGGCCAGATCTTCGGTGGTGACGAGGGTGTTGGTGAACATGGATGTCAGTGCGTGCCCAAAGCGGAGAGCCGAGCGCCGGGAGTCATTCCCGGCGCTCTACTCTTTACTCTCGACCGCCGCTCAGTAGCCGCCCTTGCCGAACGGCTTGGGCAAACCGGCGACCTTGGCCGACTGACGGTTGGGCTGCAAGGGGAACAGCTCATACAGGACTTTTTTCCAGTCGACGCTGTCATCCTCGTCGGTGAGCATGGCCACCATGTTGCGGAAGTTGGGGGTGTGACCGTCTTCCTGATAGCGCTCACGCATGAAGCGGACGACCTGCCAGTGCTGATCGGTCAGGGTGATGCCCTCGGCCTCGGCGATGATGGGCACGATGTCGTCGCTGAAATTGGGTTCGACCAGAAAGTTCTCGTCGTCGACTTCCAGTTCCTCACCGTTCAAAACGTATCCCACGGTTCTCTCCTATTACACACGGGTTGCAAAATATTCCCAGACGGCGTTCAGCCGATGGGCACTTCCTTGATCGATTTGTGCGGTATGAAGATGCCGCATCCATAGCCGCGATGCAGTCCCAGCCCGATTTCCTGGAGGGTCAGCGACTGCATCAGGCTGACATCGTGCAGCATCAGGCTGTAACCGCCAATTACCCCATTAGGGGTGTGCATTTCTCGGCGCTTGCCCGGGATCATGCCAGCCTGGATGCCGAGCTCGTCGAGACGACGGCTGGCCTCGTCCAGAAAGGCGGCCTCCTCGACCGGGCCGAGCACGACGAAATGCGAATACAGCGTGGCATATGGCGTCAGCGTTTTTTCTTTCAAGGCGCCGATGCCGAGTGGGCCGGCGCCCGGATCGATGGTCTTGCCGACCAGTTCGCCAGCGGCCTCCAGGCGATCGACCGGCAGGCGCAGAACCAGCTTGACCCGGCGATTGATGACCAGATTGGCATTGCGGCCGCTGGGCGCGCCATGCACGGGATGAATGCCGGCTTCCGGGATTTCGCGCAACCAGGGCAGGAGTCGGGCGATTTCCTCATGGAGCGCGGCGCCATGGTCGGCCGGGATTTCCATGCCGACCAGGTCGAACTGCAAATCCTTGACCTTCGCGGTGTAATCGAAATCCTTGATGGCTTCCCATTCCGGGTTGTACATGCGCATGGATCAGCTCTCCTCCGTATCCGGACCGGGATTCAGGGGCGAGGCCCATTTCAGCATCTCCTCCGCCCAGTATTTCGCGGTCACCGGATCGACATCGAAAATGGTGAAGCGGGCACCGCGTTCGCGGATGCGCAATCGCAACATTGGCGTGCCGCCGGCTTCGTACCGGACATCCTGCAATTCGATTTCCTGGTTGCCGAAAGGATTGCGGAATTTCGCGATGGCGGTGATCTGGTCCATAATCATCAGAATTTCTGGATGTGCTTATTGTCTGACATTTTCACTCAGGTATAAGCGCGGCGGTATGGGTTCGTGCGGGACCTACCCGATCGGGTAGGTGTCAGGTTACCCGAGCGAAATACCCGGTTACCCCTTCGGAATGATGGTGGCCCCGATAAGCGCTCCCTAATATGGGCGCACTCGTTCCGCCTGGGGTATCGGCCGGCGGAAAGGTGCTGTGAGTAGTGGCAACACCTCGTACGTACACTGTGGTTCAAGACTTCAAGGAGAAAGACAGATGGCTAAGCAAATGATCAATACGCCGAACCTGGATGAGCTGGAATCCGGTCCGTGGCCTTCCTTCGTGACCGGCCTGAAGCGTCTGGCCAAGGACAACGACATGATGGTCGACCTGATGGGCCAGCTGGAAACCTCCTACGAGACCAAATTCGGTTACTGGAAGGGTGGTACCGTCGGCGTGGTTGGTTATGGCGGCGGCGTGATCCCGCGCTTTACCGAACTGAAGGATGAAAACGGCAAGCCGAAATTCCCCGAGGCCGCCGAGTTCCACACCCTGCGCATCCAGCCGCCGGCCGGCATGCACTACACCTCCGACCTGCTGCGCCAGATGTGCGACGCCTGGTTGGAGACCGGCGGTTCCGGCCTGATCGCCTTCCATGGCCAGTCTGGCGACATCATGTTCCAGGGCATCAAGACCGAGGACGTCCAGCGTTCCTTCGACAAGTTCAATGAAATGGGCTTCGACCTCGGTGGCGCCGGTCCCGCGCTGCGCACCTCGATGTCCTGCGTCGGTGCCGCCCGTTGCGAAATGTCCTGCTATGACGAGGCCCGCGCCCTGCGCACCGTCATCAACAACAACCTGGACGACATGCATCGTCCGTCGCTGCCGTACAAGTTCAAGTTCAAGTTCTCCGGCTGTCCGAACGACTGCGTCAACGCCATCCAGCGTTCCGACATGGCCACCATCGGTACCTGGCGCGACAACATCCGCGTCAATGAGGGCCAGGTTCGCGAGTACTACAACGCCAAGGGCATGAACACCCTGGTCAACGACGTCATCAGCAAGTGCCCGAGCAAGGCGATCACGCTGGAGTCCGCCGCCAAGGTCGACAAGTCGAACGCCGGCCTGTCGGTGGCCGATCTGGGCGACGGCAACGCCATGTGCATCGACAACAAGAACTGCGTGCGCTGCATGCACTGCCTGAACGTCATCCCGGGTGGTCTGCTGCCTGGCAAGGACAAGGGCGTCACCATCCTGGTCGGCGGCAAGGGCGTGCTGAAGATTGGCGCGACCATGGGTACCGTGGTGATCCCGTTCATGAAGATGGAGTCCGACGAGGATTTCGAGAAGCTGAACGATCTGGCCCGCAACATCCTGGACTTCTTCGCCGAGAACGCGCTGGAGCACGAGCGCACCGGCGAGATGATCGAGCGTATCGGTCTGGTCAACTTCCTCGAAGGTCTGGATATCGAGGTCGACCCCAACATGATCGTGCATCCGCGTACCAACCCGTACGTCCGCACCGACGGTTGGGATGAAGAAGCCGAGAAGTGGTTCGAGCGCAAGCAGGCCGCCGCCGCCTGAGTCGAGTGTTCCGCCTTGCCGCCATTCTGGTGGCGAGGCGGGGATAACAAGTTTCCGATTTCACTAGTTGGAGAGAAGTATGGCTGAAAGGACTCACGAAACCATCGAATCCGGCGCGCCGGACCCGATGCCCTACATGCACCCCGTGATGAAGAAAAATTACGGCAAGTGGAATTTCCACTCGCACCCGAAGCCGGGCGTGCTTTATCACCGCGCCGAAAGCGGTGACGAGATCTGGACCGTCAAGGCCGGCACCCAGCGTCAGATGGACCACTACACCGTGCGCAAGCTGGCCGATCTGGCCGATCAGTTCGCCGATGGCTACGTTCGCTTCACGACCCGTTCCAACATCGAATACATGGTGACCGACCAAGCCAAGGTGGAGCCCCTGATCAAGGCGCTCACCGACAATGGCTTCCCGGTTGGAGGCACCGCCAACTCGGTGTCCATGGTTGCCCACACCCAAGGCTGGCTGCACTGCGACATCCCCGGCACCGACGCCTCCGGCGTGGTCAAGGCGCTGATGGATGACCTGTATCACGACTTCGTCAACTGTGAGATGCCGAATCGCGTGAAGCTGTCGACCTCCTGCTGCGAAATCAACTGCGGCGGTCAGGCTGATATCGCCATCATCGTCCAGCACACCAAGCCGCCGAAGATCAACCACGATCTGGTCGCCAACGTCTGTGAGCGTCCCTCCGTCGTCGCCCGTTGCCCGGTCGCGGCCATCCGTCCCGCCCTGGTCAATGGCAAGCCTTCCCTGGAAGTCGACGAGAAGAAGTGCATCTGCTGTGGCGCCTGCTTCCCGCCGTGCCCGCCGATGCAGATCAACGATCCCGAGCATTCCAAGATCGCGATCTGGGTGGGTGGCAAGAACTCCAATGCCCGTTCCCGTCCGACCTTCCACAAGCTGGTCGCGGCCGGCCTGCCCAACAACGCACCGCGTTGGCCTGAAGTCGGCGCCGTGGTCAAGACCATCCTCGAGGCCTACAAGGCCGATGGTCGTCCGTGGGAGCGCATGAACGACTGGATCGACCGGATCGGTTGGCCCGCGTTCTTCGAGAAGACCGGTTTGCCGTTCACCAAGTATCACATTGATAACTGGCGCGGTGGCCGCAACAGCTTGAACGCTTCGGCGCACATCCGCTTCTGATCGACCTCCGGTCCCGGTGCTCGCCGGGGCCGGTGCCAATCGGATATTCGGAGATAGGGATACTTAAATGAAAATCGGTGTATTAGTTAGCGAAGGGCCTTATACCCATCAGGCCTCGGATACCGCTTACAACTTCGTCAAGGCCGCGCTGGACAAGGGCCACGAAATCTTTCGCGTGTTCTTCTATCACGATGGCGTCAACAACGCGACGCGCTTGACCGAGCCGCCGCGCGACGACCGCAATATCGTCAATCGTTGGAGTGAGCTCGCCAAGGAGCACAAGCTCGATCTGGTGGTGTGCATCGCCGCCGCCCAGCGTCGCGGCATCATGGATGAGAACGAAGCCAAGCGTCAGGGCAAGGATGCTCACAACATCGCCGAGGGCTTCCGCATTTCCGGCCTGGGTCAGTTGGTCGAGGCCGGCATCCAGTGCGATCGTCTCGTGACTTTTGGTGATTGAGGGAAAAGCGATGAGCGACGAAATGATGGAAGAAGATGGCGTCATCAAGAAGTTCATGTTCGTGAACCGCAAGGCGCCCTATGGCACGATCTATGCGCTGGAAGGCCTGGAGGTCGTGCTGATTTCCGCCGCCTTCGAGCAGGATGTCAGTCTCGCGTTTGTGGACGATGGCGTCTTCGAGCTGAAGAAAGGCCAGGACACCAAGGCGCTCGGCCAGAAGAATTTCTCGCCGACCTACCGCGCGCTGGAAGGTTACGACATCGAGAAGCTGTACGTGGAACGCGAGTCCATGGAGGCGCGTGGACTGAGCGAGGAAGACCTGCTGGTCGACGTCCAGGTCGTTTCCGCCGCCGAGATGGCTGATCTCATGGCCGAGCAAGATGTCGTGATCAGCTTCTGAGGGAGAAGAGCAATGTTGCACATCGTCAATAAATCGCCGTTCGAACGGAACTCGCTGGAGAGTTGCCTGCGTCTGGCGAAACAAGGCTCCGCGGTTCTGCTGATCGAGGACGGCGTCTATGGCGCCGCCCAGGGCAGCAGCGTGGAGGCGAAAGTCCAAGGCGCCATGGCCAATGTCAAGGTTTATGCCCTGGACGCCGATCTCCAGGCGCGTGGCATGGCCAACAAGGTGTTGGATGGTGTCACGGTCGTCGATTACGGCGGTTTTGTGGATCTGGTCGCTGAACACAGCAATCTCCAGTCCTGGTTGTAATTTTTCTTGAAGGAGTAACGCTATGCCCATGGTTGAAGTTGCCGGTAAAACTTTCGAGGTCGACGAAGAGGGCTACCTGACCAATCTGGCTGATTGGAACATGGATGTCGCCGGTTATTTGGCCGCCGAGGAAAAGGTCGAGATGACCGACTCTCACTGGGAAGTGGTCAATTTCCTGCGCGAGTACTACGACGAGTACCAGATCGCCCCCGCCGTTCGCGTGCTGACCAAGGCGATCGCCAAGAAGCTGGGCGCCGACAAGGGTAACAACAAGTACCTGTACGAGTTGTTCCCCTACGGTCCCGCCAAGCAGGCCTGCAAGATCGCTGGTCTGCCCAAGCCGACCGGTTGCATCTGATATCGCGGTATCGGCCCGGTTCGCCGGGCTGATCTCTCGGCTGTTACATCATGGCCGGGAGTGGAGAGTCGAGCGTGAAAACCTCGGCCCGGGGTTTTTTTACCTCAAGATCGACTCTCCACTCTCGACTCGCTGTTGCAAGAGGAACGGATGACTTCGCTGACTGTTCTATACACGGCTATTTACTATTTCGCCGCGATCGTTTTCATCGCGGGCGTGGCCTATCGGATTTATGAGTACAGCCGCACACCGGCCCCACTGGTGATCCCGACCACGCCGGCGCCGACCAGCAACAGTGGTGTTGCTCTACGCATGGCGCGCGAAGTCGTCCTGTTTGAATCACTGTTCAAATCCAATAAATGGATATGGGTGTTCGGCTGGCTTTTTCATGTCGGACTGGCGCTGGTGCTGTTGCGGCATTTTCGCTATTTCCAGGAGCCGGTCTGGTTCTGGGTCGAGTTCATCCAGCCGTTCGGCAAGTACGCGAGCTTCGCCATGGTCGCGGGCCTGGCAGGCCTGTGGGCACGACGCTTCCTGGTTGATCGTGTTCGTTACATCTCGACACCGTCCGACCACCTGATGCTCGCGCTGCTGATTGGTATCGGCATGTCCGGCATGATGATCACCTTCGTCGCGCATACCGACATCGTCGCGCTCAAGGCGTTCACTCTCGGCCTGATGACCTTCGACTGGCATCCCGTGCCGGCCGATCCGATCCTGCTGATCCATCTGGCGCTGGTCGCGTTGCTGATGATCATCTTCCCGGTCAGCAAGCTGCTGCACGCGCCCGGCATCTTCTTCAGTCCGACCCGCAACCAGAAGGACAACCCGCGCGAGACCCGTCACATCGCGCCATGGGCGTCCGCCATGGAACGCGACAAGGCCTGATCGCCGAACGTACCGACAACCCGTTGTGAACGCATAAGAGAGTCAAGGAGCCAACGTGGCAGCCGCCGAGTTCGAAGTCCCCACGCTGACGGATTACACCGACGTCCCCAAAATCCAGGAAGGGGCGACGGCGCATGTCAAATCGTTCATCGCCCCGCAAGGTCCCCAGGAATACCTGGGATATCCCTGGGAGCTGGCCGAGAACTGGAAAGAGCGCGCCATCGACAAGATGGGCGATCTGCTGGGTAAATACCGTTCGTTGCGGGTGTTCATGGATGCCTGCGTGCACTGTGGAGCCTGCACCGACAAGTGTCATTACTTCCTGGGCACCGCCGACCCCAACAACATGCCCGTCGCGCGTCAGGAGCTGATGCGCAAGGTCTACCGCCGCTATTTCACGTTGCCGGGCAAGATCGCTCCGTGGCTGGTGGGCGCGGAGGATCTGACCGAGGATGTGTTGAACCAGTGGTACAGCTACTACCATCAGTGTTCCGAGTGTCGTCGCTGCTCGGTTTTCTGCCCGTACGGCATTGATACCGCCGAGATCACCATGGCTGGCCGGGAGATCCTGAACCATGTCGGCATGGGCCAGAAATACTCGAACGAGATCCTGGTCAAGGTTCAGAAGATCGGCAACAACCTCGGTCTGCCCGGTCCCGCGCTGGAGGACACCCTGGCTGGACTGGAAGAGGATATCGAGGCCGATACCGGCGTGCCGGTGAAAATGCCGCTCGATGTCGAGGGCGCGGAAATCCTGCTGGTGACGCCGTCCGCGGACTTCTTCTCGGAGCCGCACGTTGAATCCCTGATCGGCTATGCCAAGGTATTCCATGCCGCCGGTGTCTCCTGGACGCTGTCGAGCAAGGCTTCTGAAGCCGGCAACTTCGGCCTGTTCAACGGTAACTACGAGACCATGCAAAAGGTCGCCATGCGCATTCGCGATGCCGCCCTTGAACTTGGCGTCAAGCGCATCATCGTCGGTGAATGCGGGCACGCCTGGCGGGTCGCCTACAGCTTCTGGAATACCCTGACCGGCATCGGCTATGGTGGCGGCGATCCGTTCTCGAAGAAACTTCAGGAACAACTCGATCACCGTTATCCGCAGCCGATGCACATCTGCGAATACACCTGGGATCTGATCGAGAAGGGCGCGCTCAAGTTCGACAAATCGTTGAACGACGACCGAGTCATCACCTTTCATGATTCCTGCAACGTGTCGCGCGGTTCCCGGATGGGCACTGAACCGGGCGGGCAGTTCACGATCCCGCGCAACATCATCAAGGCCGTGGCCAACAATTTCCACGACATGCCCGCGGAAACCATCGGTGAGTCGACCTTCTGCTGTGGCGGTGGTGGCGGTTTGCTGACCGATGACCTGATCGAGATCCGTGTCAAGGGCGCGTTGCCCAGAATGAATGCATACAACAGCGTTGCTCAGAGACAAGGCGTGAATTTCTTGGCCTTGATCTGCGCAATCTGCAAGGCCCAGTTCACCAAGGTTCTGCCGTACTACGGCTTCGACCGCAACCAGGTCGGCGGTGTGCATCAGCTGGTGAGCACCGCGATCAAGCTGGATTGATTTGACTGACACACCGACGTGGTTCGCCGCGTCGCCGAGAGTTGACCGCGATGCACACCGGCCGGATCGGTGGATCGCATGAAATTGACGATAGGAGAGCGAAGATGGCTGTCACATCCAAGGATGTTAAGAAAACTGAAGGTCTGACCTGGCGCCGTTACAAGGATGGCGAGACGGAAGAAAACTATCGTCGTTCGCAGGAAAAGATCTTCCAGGCCAGCTGGACCCACAAGTGCCCGGAATACGTGCACTCGACCCCGCCCTGCCAGGGTTCCTGCCCGGCCGGCGAGGACATCCGCGGCTATCTGAATATCGTACGCGGCATCGAGAAGCCGACCAACGGCATGAGCTGGCAGGAATACGCCTTCCGTCGCCTGACCAGCGCCAACCCGTTCCCCGCCGTCATGGGCCGTGTCTGCCCGGCGCCATGCGAGTCCGGTTGCAACCGGAATCAGGTCGAGGAGAACGTCGGCATCAATTCGGTCGAGCATTTCCTGGGCAACTGGGCTCTTGACAACGGCATGGCCTTCGAGAAGCCCGCCACCGAATCCGGCAAGAAGGTCGCCATCATCGGTGGTGGTCCCGCCGGCCTCGCCGCCGCTTACCAACTGCGACGCATGGGTCATGGCGCCACCATCTTCGACGATCACGCCGAGCTGGGCGGCATGATGCGCTACGGCATCCCGGGTTTCCGGACTCCGCGTGAGGTCCTCGATGGCGAGATCAAGCGGATCATCGACATGGGTGTCGAAACCCGCATGAACACCCGGGTCGGCACCGATGTGCCGATGGAACAGATCGAACAGGAATTCGATGCCGTCCTGATCGCCCTTGGCGCCCAGGGAGGCCGCTCGCTGCCGGTCGACGGCGCCGACGCGCCCAACTGCGTGACCGCCATGGCCTTCCTGCGCGCCTTCAACGAAGGCCGCCTGCAGCACGTCGGCAACAAGGTCGTGGTCATCGGCGGTGGCGATACCTCCATTGACGTCGCCACGGTTGCCCGTCGTCTGGGCAAGATCACCAATGCTTCCACCACCGACCTGCCGGAAATGGTGCTGGCTGGCCATGCCGCGCATGACGTCGCTTCCATCGCCGCCCGTCAGGGCGTGGAAGTCGTGCTGGTTTCGCGCGCCACCATCGACAAGATGGCCGCCAACAAGCACGAAGTCGAGCAAGCCAAGGCCGAAGGCATCGAGATCGTCGGTGGCGTCACCCCGGTCGCCGTGGTCAAGGGGCCGGATGGCCGTGCCACCGCGCTTCGCGTCGCCGAGTTCGAAGTGGTAGGCAAGGAGACCAAGATCAAGGAAGGCACCGAGTTCGACATCACCGGCGATCTGATCGTGTCCGCGATCGGCCAGGCGGTCGACTTCACCGGGCTGGAGGCCTTCAACAACAACAACGGTCTGGTTCGCGCCGACAAGAATTACCGCTTCCCGAACAAGCCGAACGTTTTCGTCGCCGGCGACGTCATTCGTCCGCATCTGCTGACTACCGCCATTGGCCATGCCCGCATCTGCGCTGACGGTATCGACGCTTTCCTGCGCGGCGAGGAACTGGACAAGCGCCCGAAGGTGGATGTCGCCCATTGGGACATGGTGCGCAAGTGGGTTGAGAGCGGCCACGAGTACAAGGAGCATCATGGCCAGGATTGGGGTACCTCCGAATGGAAGGATACCCTGCACAATTACGAGGACCGCTCTGGTCGTTACGTGATTCCGTCCACCGAAATGTTCCTCGGCCACTTCCTTCACACCCCGCGCAACCAGCGTGGCGTGACCGTGCTGGACAAGGAATCCGCGCTCGGCAACTTCGAGGATCGCCTGCACGCGCTGGACGAGAAGCAGACGGTGGCCGAGGCCAAGCGCTGCATGTCCTGCGGTCTCTGCTTCGAATGCGACAACTGCGTGGTGTACTGCCCGCAGACCGCCGTGTTCAAGGTCAAGAAAAAGGACAATCCGACCACCGGCCGCTACGTGGACACCGATTACAGCAAGTGCATCGGCTGCCACATCTGCGCCGACGTTTGCCCGACCGGTTACATCGTCATGGGCATGGGCGAGTAAGGAAGGATGACTGGCATGGCGAGACTGGGCCACTGGCTGCGCCTCGCCGTCTTCCTGGGCATGGCGGCCGTTCTGGCTACCCCGTCCCAGGAAGCGGCGGCGGGCGTGAATCTGCCCAAGCTGGAAAAGGGCAAGGGCGATGCGTGCGTGGAAGACACGGAGACCATGCGCCGGCATCACATGAGCATGCTGAAACACCAGCGTGACAAGACCATGCGTCATGGCATCCGCACCACCAAGCACAGCCTCAAGGGCTGCGTCGAATGCCATGCCGGCAGCAAGACCGGTAGTGTCGCCTCCACCAAGGAGGATTTCTGCATGGCCTGTCATGCCTATGCCGGTGTCAAGCTGGACTGCTGGGATTGCCATGCCACCAAGCCAGCCCCGAAAACGCCCGGACCGGTTGGCAAGGCGCCGCGTCCGGATGCTTCGCCGCTACTCGCCGCCACGGTGAATGGAGCAAGCCAATGAGCGAGCAGAACAATCTTGAAGGCCGCGCGGACGGCGATCGGCGCGAATTCCTGAAGACCGGCGCCGCGATCACCGGTGCCGCCCTGGCACCGGGCGTGCTGCTGTACGGCGTTGCCCACAGCCGCGCGCCGGAGCAGCCGGCTTCCGCCGAGGTGCGTTGGGGCATGCTGATCGATACCGCCAAATGTGGCGATGGCTGTTCCGACTGCGTCACCGCCTGCAACACCGAAAATGGTTTGTCCGGCAAGACCGGGCCGCAGGATACCCAGTACATCCGAAAGCTGGACATCAAGGATCTTCGGAACGGCCGTGTGCACAGCCTGCCGATGCTCTGCCAGCATTGCGAGCATCCGCCTTGTGTCGATGTCTGCCCGACCGGCGCGTCGATGAAACGCGCGGACGGCATCGTGCTGGTCGACCGTCACATCTGCATCGGCTGCCGCTATTGCATGATGGCCTGCCCGTACAAGGCCCGCTCCTTCGCGCACGAGCCGATCACCGACCAGAACCCCGAGGTGCCGCGTGGCAAGGGCTGCGTCGAATCCTGCACGTTCTGCGTCCAGCGTGTCGATCGCGAAGAGCTGCCCGCCTGTGTCGAGGCCTGTGAGGCCAATGGTCACCAGGCCATGCTGTTCGGCGATCTGATGGATCCACAAAGCGCGATCTCGCAGGCGCTCAAGTCGCAGCCCTCGACCGAGGTGCGCGCGGATCTCGGCCTCAATACCGGCGTTCGTTACCAGGGAATCTGATCGATGGCCAACGATACCTGCTTCAACCAGCAAACCTGCAAACCCGGCCTGTTCTGGACGTTGCTCGGGCTCGGCGGCATCGTCGTGCTCGGCATGCTCTATGCCTTCTTCACGCTGGAACACCATGGCCACGTCCTGACCGGCATGGACAACCAGATCGTCTGGGGCCTGCCGCACGTGTTCGCGGTGTTCTTGATCGTCGCCGCGTCTGGCGTGCTCAACGTCGCCTCGATCGGCTCCGTGTTCGGCAAGCAGATCTACAAGGCACGCGCGCCGCTGTCCGGGATGCTGGCCCTGGCCATGCTCGCCGGTGGCCTGGCCGTACTGGTGCTCGATCTGGGCCGCCCGGACCGCCTGATCGTGGCCATGACGTATTACAACTTCAAGTCCATCTTCGCTTGGAACATGATCTTCTACAACGGCTTCTTCGCCATTGTCGGTCTGTACCTGATCACGTTGATGGACCGCAAGTTGAAAGCCTATTCCAAGCCGATCGGTTTCATCGCGTTCCTCTGGCGACTGGGTCTGACCACCGCGACCGGCTCGATCTTTGGTTTCCTGGTGGCGCGCGCGGGCTACAACTCCGCGATGATGGCGCCGATGTTCATCATCATGTCGTTCGCCTACGGTCTGGCCGTGTTCCTGGTCGTGCAGACGGCGATGTACAAGTGGAACAACCTGAGCCTCGACGAGCGCATCCTCAGCCGCATGAAGAATCTGCTCGGTGTGTTCATCGCGGCATCGCTGTATTTCACCGTGGTGTTCCATCTGACCAACCTGTATTTCGCCAAGCAGTGGGAATTCGAACGTTTCATCCTGCTTGAGGGTGGCGTCTACACCGCCCTGTTCTGGTTGGGGCAGATCGTGATCGGCGGGCTCGTGCCTTTGGCCCTCCTCTACAGTCCCGGCGCGCGTCAATCGATCGGTACCGTCATGGTCGCCGCCCTGCTGGTCATCATCGGCGGCATCGCCCAGATGTACGTCACCATCGTCGGTGGCCAGGCATTCCCGCTGGATCTGTTCCCCGGCTATGCCGAAAGCAGCAGTTTCCATGATGGCGTCGTGCATGCATACGCGCCGACCATCTACGAATTCCTGCTCGGTTTTGGTGGGATCGGCGTGGCTTTCGTGCTGACCGTCGCGGCGGTCCGCGCCTTCAAGTTCCTGCCCCAGGACGACTTCAAGACGTTGGAAGCCGAAGAGGCCTGATCCGCCGACGGCACGTCGTTCCCGGCGTTCCGGATACGGAGATGGCATTGACAAGCAAAAAGCCGACAAAATTAGTCGGCTTTTTGCTTTGGCATGGATAAAATACGCGCATGGCCTATCTGTATCTCTCCGCCGCCCACAAATCCTCCGGCAAGACCACGGTGACGCTCGGTCTTTGCCGAGCGCTGCGCGACCGGGGCCAGGTCGTGCGGCCATTCAAGAAGGGGCCGGATTACATCGATCCGATCTGGCATGGGCTGGCCAGCGGCCACCCCAGTTACAACCTCGATTTCCACATGATGCGCGAGACGGAGATCGTCGAGCTGTTCGCCAGCCGGATGCGTGGCGTCGATATCGGTCTGATCGAGGGCAACAAGGGACTGTACGATGGCATGGATCTGGAAGGCGGTAACAGCAACGCCGCGCTCGCCAAGCTGTTGGGCGCCCCGGTGGTGCTGGTGCTCGACACGGTGGGCATGACCCGCGGCATCGCGCCCTTGATCCTCGGCTATCAGGCATTCGATCCGGCCGTCAACATCGCCGGTGTCATCCTCAACAAGGTGGGTGGCCCGCGCCATGAGGAGAAGCTGCGCGCGGTCATCGAACGCTATACCGATCTGCCGGTACTGGGGGCGATCCGTCAGGATGCCGGGCTGTCGATCGCAGAACGGCACCTCGGCTTGGTTCCCGGCAATGAAAGCGCGGAGGCAGAAGCGCGCATCGCGGCCATCGCGGCGCGCGTCGCCGAACAGGTCGATCTGGACAGGCTGCGGGCACTTGCCGCCACCGCGCCGTCGCTCGCGCCGGCCAGCTCCTCGTCGGCCAGCTCCACGCCAGCGAGTCCGCAAGGTGGCGGACCGCGGCTTGCCTACGCGCATGACCGTGCCTTCGGTTTCTACTATCAGGAAGATCTCGACAACCTGCGCGCCTCCGGGGTCGAACTGATCGCGCTCGATACCCTTAACGACACCATCCTGCCGGATGTCGACGGACTGCTGATCGGCGGCGGGTTCCCCGAGGTATTCATCGAACGCCTGGCCGCCAATACCGGTTTGCGCGCCAGCCTGCGCGCCGCGATCGAACAGGGTCTGCCGGTCTATGCCGAATGTGGCGGCCTGATGTATCTGGCGCGAGCCCTGCGCTGGAACGAACGTCACGGTGAAATGGTTGGCATTCTGCCCGGCGACGCGGTCATGGCCGCGCGTCCGGTCGGTCGCGGTTACGCGCTGCTTCGGGAAACCTGCGACGCACCCTGGGCGCCGCTCGAGGACGCCGTGCCCGCGCACGAATTTCATTACTCACGGCTGGAAAATCTCCAGCCCGGCCTGCGCTACGCCTACCGGGTCGAACGTGGGCATGGCATCGATGGCGAGCGCGATGGCTACGTGCATCGCAACCTGCTGGCTTCCTACTGCCATCGCCGCGGCAGCGGCGAGCGGGGCTGGATCGCGCCATTCCTGGAGAAGGTTCGCGCCTATCACCAGGCATCGGAAAAAAACCGGAACGCGGCCCGACTCGCCGCTTGAACCACGTTACGAAAGGAAACGACATGATCAGTTTGACCAAGGCCGCCGCCGACCAGATCCGGATCGCCGCCAGCCAGTCGGGTGCCGAAAACATGGCCCTGCGCATCGCCGCGCGCGTCAACGACGCCGGCATGCTGGAATTCGGCATGGGCTTCGATGATGAACGCGGCAACGACGCCGCCGTCGATTCCTGGGGCGTGACGTTGTTGATCAACGCCCAGTCCAAGCCCTATCTGGACGACGTCACCATCGATTTCACCGAAGTCGCGCCGGGTGAATCGCGTTTCGTGTTCAGCAAGGCCAGTGCCGGTGGTTGTGGAACCGGTGGTGGCGGTGGCGGCGGTTGTGGCAGCGGTGGTTGCGGCTCCGGTGGCTGCGGCTCCGGCACCGGCAGCTGATTCGACGGGAGCGGGGTGTGGGAAGTAGGAAGTAGAAACCAACTACCCACCCGCAGACCACCCCACTCCCCACTCCCCACTCCCCACTCCCCATCACTACCATGGACTACCTACCGATATTTCTTGATCTGCGCGGACGCAATGGTCTGATCGTGGGCGGTGGCGACACCGCCGCGCGCAAGGCTTCCCTGATGCTCTCGGCGGGGGCCTGGGTCACCGCGATCTCTCCGGAACCGCTCGCCGCCGCGTTCGGGGAACTGGCTGGCACCGACCGGCTGATCCACCGCCAGGAAACCTTCCGGCCGGAGCATCTCGACGGCATGGACGTGGTTTTCGCGGCCAGTGATGACACCGCGCTCGACCAGGCGGTGCATGACGCCGCGCGCGCGCGTCACCTGCCGGTCAACGTCGTCGACAAGCCCGAGATGTGCGGTTTCATCATGCCTTCGATCATCGACCGTTCTCCGGTGATGGTGGCGGTGTCCAGCGGTGGCGAGGCGCCGGTGCTGTCGCGTCTGCTGCGTGCCCGCCTGGAAACCCTGATTCCGGCCGCCTATGGCCGTCTCGCCGGTCTGGCAGGCCGCTTCAAGAAAGCGGTGCGCGCCAAGTTCGGCAGCACCGAGCAGCGCCGCAAGTTCTGGGAACGGGCCTTTCTCTCGCCGATCGCCGAAATGGTCTTTTCCGGCCGCGAACAGGAAGCCGAGCACAGTCTTCAGGCCATGCTCGACGCCGAGGCCGACGCGCCGGGCACCGGCGAGGTCTATCTGGTCGGCGCGGGCCCCGGCAACCCGGACCTGTTGACGTTCCGCGCCCTGCGCCTGATGCAGCAGGCCGACGTGGTGGTCTACGATCGTCTGGTCAGCCCGCCCATCCTCGACATGTGCCGGCGCGACGCCGACCGTCTCTATGTCGGCAAGGAGCGCGACAACCACGCGGTGCCGCAGGACGAGATCAACATGGTACTGGTGCGCCTGGCCAAGGAAGGCAAGCGCGTGCTGCGCCTGAAGGGCGGCGATCCGTTCATCTTCGGCCGTGGCGGCGAGGAGATCGAAACCCTGCGCGAGCACGGCGTGCCGTTCCAGGTGGTGCCGGCGGTGACGGCGGCGGCGGGCGTGGCGTCCTACGCCGGCATTCCGCTCACCCACCGCGACCACGCCCAGGCGCTGATCCTGGTCACCGGCCACCTCAAGGACGGCACCATGGACCTCGACTGGGACATGCTCTGCCGGCCGCGCCAGACCATCGTCATCTACATGGGCCTGAAGGGGCTGGTGACGTTGTGCGACGAGATGAAGAAGCACGGGTTGCCGGGGTCCACGCCGGCCGCCATCGTCCAGCAGGGCACCACGCTGAACCAGAAGACCGTGACCGGCACCCTGGACACCCTGCCGGCGCTGGCCGCCCAGGCGGAGCTGAAGCCGCCGACGCTGATCATCGTCGGCAGCGTGGTCAGCCTGCACGCCAAACTGAACTGGTTCCACCCGGAACCGGCCGCCGACGACCACTGGCATACGCCGCTGGACAAGCCGGCGTCGTTGTCGATGTGATGCCGACGCGGGGCCATGGAGCCCCGCGTCGACCGGTCAGAGCACGCGCGCGATCTTGCGCACGCTGTCGTCCTCCGGATGCGGCTCGACCCGGAAGCCCAGGCTTTCCGCCAGCTTGAGCATGCGCCGGTTGGACTTCAGCACTTCACCTTCCATCACCTTCAGACCCTTGGCGCGGGCCACGTCCATGAGCACGTCCATCAGCTTGTGGCCGATCCCCTGCTTCTGCCACTGGTCGTTGACCACCAGCGCGAACTCGCAGGAGGTCGCGTCCGGGTTGATGGCGTAGCGGGCGACGCCGAGCTCGACCTCCTTGCCGTCGATCTCGGTCACCGCCAGCAAGGCCATCTCGCGCGTGTAGTCGATCTGGGTCAGGCGCGCGAGCATGGTCGGCGACAGTTCGCGCACCGAATCCATGTAGCGGAAGTACTTGGTTTCCTCGGACAGGCTGCGCACGAAATTCTGGGTCAGGTCGGCATCCTCCGGCCGGATCGGGCGGATCAGCACGTCGTTGCCGTTGGGCAGCTGCCAGTGCGTGACCAGATGCGACGGGTAGGGGTGGATGGCCATGTGGCCATAGCGGTCGGCGGTCGGCACGCGCGGCGCGATGATGATGCGCGCGTCCAGCGCCAGCGCGCCGTGTTCGTCGACCAGCAGCGGGTTGATGTCCAGTTCCGACAGCCAGGGCAGTTCGCAGACCATTTCCGACAGGCGCAGCAGCACGTTTTCCAGCGCGTTCATGTCCACCGCCGGCCGGTTGCGGAACTGGTCGAGCAGGGTGGCGACCCGGGTGCGGCCGATCAGGTCGCGGGTCAGATAGCGGTTGAGCGGCGGCAGTGTCACCGCGCGGTCCTTGAACGCCTCGACATCGACGCCGCCGGCGCCGAACACGATGACCGGACCGAGCACCGGGTCCGAAGTCATGCCCAGCAGCACCTCGCGCGCATGCGGGCGGCTGACCATGGGCTCGACGACGACGCCGTCCAGGCGGGCGTCGGGCAGCTTGCGGCGGACCTCGCCGAGCATCTCGCCGAACGCCGAGCGCACCGCCTGGCCGCTGGACAGGCCCAGGCGCACGCCATGCACCTCGGACTTGTGGGTGATGTCCGGCGAATTGATCTTCATCACCACCGGGAAACCGATCTGCTGGGCCATCAGCATGGCCTCGGTCGGGTCGCGCGCGATCAGGGTCTGCGCCACCGGGATGCGGAAGGCCGACAGCAGCGCCTTGGATTCCACCTCGGTGAGCAGATGGCGGCCCTGGGCCAGCGCGCCCTCGATGATCAGGCGGGCACCCTCGATGTCCGGCTCGGCCTCCTGCGACAGTGGCCCCGGCGTCTGCATGAGCTGGCGCTGGTTCTCGTAGAACGCCGACAGGAACGAGAACACCTCGACCGCCGGTTCCGGCGTGGTGAAGTAGGGAATGCCGGCTTCCTTGAACAGGCGCCGGCCCTCGGCGACCTGGCCTTCGCCCATCCAGCAGGTCAGCACCGGCTTGCGCGAATCCCTGGCGACTTCGATCACGGCCTGGGCCGCCTCGGTTGGCCGGGTCATGGCTTGCGGCGTCAGCATCACCAGCACGC
The DNA here is from genome assembly GCA_020725265.1 of Hydrogenophilus sp. Taxonomy (GTDB): domain Bacteria; phylum Pseudomonadota; class Gammaproteobacteria; order Burkholderiales; family Thiobacillaceae; genus PFJX01. The sequence goes on from DYFK01000006.1 coordinate 147,977, forward strand.
CATCGACGTTGCCATCCTCCAGGCAGCCGCCGACGGCGGCCCGGTAACGGTCGGCGGCGGCGTCACCGATGATGTCGAGCGGATTGCCGCGCGACCAGTTGGTCGGCAACACGGTGTTCAGCTTCTCGATGGTGGCCGGCGCCAGTTCCGCCAGGCGCACGCCCAGATCGACGGCGCGATCGGTGGCCATGACGCCGGGGCCGCCGCCATTGGTGACGATGGCCAGGCGGTTGCCGGTCGGCTGGAAGTGGGTGGACAGCGCGCGCGCGCAGGAGAACAGTTGCAGGATGGTGTTGACCCGGACCACGCCGGCGCGCCGCACCAGCGCGTCGAACACCGCGTCGGAACCGACCAGCGCGCCGGTGTGCGACTGCACCGCCTTGGAGCCGGCCTCGTGGCGGCCGACCTTGACCAGCACGATCGGCTTGAAGCGCGCGGTCGCGCGCAGCGCGCTCATGAACCGGCGGGCGTCGCGGATGCCCTCGATGTACAGCAGGATGCCCTTGGTCTTGGGGTCGTAGGCCAGGTAATCGAGGATCTCGCCGAAATCGAGGTCGGCCGAGGCGCCGGTGGAAATCACGCTGGAAAAGCCGATGCCGTTGTTTTCCGCCCAGTCCAGCATCGCCGTGCACAGCGCGCCGGATTGCGAAACCAGGGCCAGATCGCCGGCCAGCGTGGCGCCCTGGCTGAAGGTGGCGTTGAGGCCGATGCCGGGGCGCTGGATACCCAGACAGTTGGGGCCGATGAAGCGGATGCCGTGGCGGCGCGCCACGCTCATCAGATTCGCTTCCAGCGCCGCGCCCTCGGCGCCGACCTCGCGGAAGCCGGCCGACAGCACGATGGCGTTGCGGATGCCACGCTGGCCGCAGGCTTCCAGAATGCCGGCCACGGTACGCGCCGGCGTCGCGATCAGCGCCAGATCGGGCGCCGACGGCAGCTCGGCGGCGGAAGCGTAGCAGCGCTCGCCGGCCAGGGTCTGGTGCTTGGGATTGATCGGGTAGACCTGGCCGGTGTAGCCGGAAGCGCGCAGGTTGCGGAAGAGGATGCCGGCGACCGAGTCCTCGCGCTCGCTGGCGCCGAACACCGCGACGGAGCGGGCATTGAACAGGGGGTCGAGATAGTGAGCCATGGCCTGCCTATGAAATCTTCGTTCTTGGTTGGAGGGAATTCCGGAGCGGAATCGAGGCTATGCTAGGCGATGCATCGTTACGGCGCCATCCCGCCGGGCGTATAGTCAGTATTGAATTTCCGCCCGACTCCCGCGCCGACCATGCATACCGCCTACATCAGCCATCCCGAATGCCTGCGCCACGACATGGGCCATCTGCATCCGGAAAGCCCATCCCGTCTGCGCGCCGTCGAGGACCGTCTGCATGCCGCGCACCTGTTCGACTACCTGATCCACCACAACGCGCCACTGGCGCACCGGGCGCATCTGGCGCGGGTGCACGATCCGGCCTACATCGACGCGGTCGAGGCGGCCTCGCCCTACGAGGGGCTGCATGCGCTCGATCCCGATACCAGCATGAATCCGCACAGTCTGGATGCCGCCTACCACGCCGCCGGTGGCGGGATCATGGCGGTCGATCGCATCCTGCGCGGCGAGGTCCGCAACGCCTTCGTTGCCTGCCGCCCGCCCGGTCACCATGCCACCCGAGACCGCGCCATGGGTTTCTGCCTGTTCAACAACGTCGCCGTCGCTGCCGCCCACGCCCTGGAACAGCACGGCCTGGAGCGGGTCGCCATCGTCGATTTCGACGTGCACCACGGCAACGGCACCGAGGACATCTTCCGCGACGATCCCCGGGTGCTGTTCTGCTCCACCTTCCAGCATCCGTTCTACCCATACTGCGGCGCCGACACGGTCAGCGATCACATCGTCAACGTGCCACTGCCGGCCGGCACCACCGGCAAGCGCTACCGCGAGGAATTCGAGGCGCGCATCCTGCCGCGCCTGGAGGCGTTCCAGCCGCGCATGGTGTTCTTTTCCGCCGGTTTCGATGGCCACCGCGAGGACGACATGGGCCAGTTCGGGCTGGTCGAGGCCGATTACGTCTGGATCACCGAACAGGTCATGGCCGTCGCCGCGCGCCACGCCGACGGCCGCATCGTCTCGGTGCTGGAGGGCGGCTACGACCTGAGCTCGCTCGGCCGCGCCGTCGCCGCCCATATCAAGGTTCTGGCGGAACTCTGAGATCATGGCTTTCGGGAGGAACACGCAGCGTCCACGCCAGCGCGCGGCGCACATCGCGTTGCTCTATCTGGCGTTCGCCAGTCTCTGGATCTTCGCATCCGATCGCCTGCTCAGCCTGACCACCAGCGATCCCGAAGTGCTCGCCATCATCGGCATGGCCAAGGGCTTCACCTTCGTCTTCGTCACCACGCTGCTGCTCTATCTGCTGATGCGGGCCTGGCACGAATCACCGGCGCTGGCCGACATCGAAGCCACGATGCCGCCGCGCCGCCGCGCCCTGATCCTGGTCTTCATCGGCCTCGGCCTGCTGGTGCCGGCGCTGGCCGCCAGCATCGTGCTGCTGCACGGCCCGCACATGCGCGAGCGCGCCTTCGACGACCTGCGCAACATCGCTGATCTCAAGGCCGGCCAGATCGAAGCCTGGCTGGCCGAGCGCCGGAGCGACGCGGCGGTGTTGGGCGCCAGCGACGGCTTCATCGCCAATGTCGCCAGCATGGCCAGCGGCGGGCCGGACGCCGAGGCGGCGGCGACGTCCGTGCGCAAGCGTCTGGCCGCGCTCGCCGACGCGCACGGTTACGAGATCGAACTGTTCGATGCGAACGGCCACGCGCTGATGCCGGCCGCCGGCGCGTCGGTGATGCCGTCGCGGCAGGCCTGGCTGCGGGCGGCCCTGGATAGCGGCCAGCCCTGGGTCAGCGACCTTTACCTGGATGAAGGCGGCCGCCCGCGCCTGGATCTGATCGCGCCATTGCGGGGCGGCACCGAGGACGACGGACGCGTGATCGGCGCGGTTTTCCTGCGCGCGCCGGTGGCCGCGTTCCTGTACCCGCTGATCCAGACCTGGCCGACTTCCAGCCGCAGCGCCGAAATCGTGCTGGCCCGGCGCGACGGCGATGCCGTGCTCTACCTCAATGAACTGCGCCATCGCCCCGGTTCGGCGATGTCGTTCCGGTTGCCGCTGACCGATTCCGATCTACCGGCGGCGCGCTCCATCCAGGGGGGCGGACGGGCGGTCCTGGAGGGCGTCGACTATCGCGGCGTGCCGGTGCTGGCGGCGACCCGGCCGGTCGCGGGCACGCCCTGGCATCTGGTCGCCAAGGTCGACAGCGTGGAAATTCTGGCGCCGCTGCGCGACCTGATCTTCTGGGTCAGTGTCGTCGCCTTCTTCGCCATCGCCGCCTTCGCCGCCGTCGTGCTCATGCTCTGGCGCCTGCAACGACAGGCGTACGCGCTGCAACTACGCGCGCAGGCGGCCGAGAAGGATCGTCAGCTCAAGCTGTTCTACGAACTGCCGTTCATCGGCATGGCCATCACCGACCCGCGCAGCCGCCGCTGGCTGCACGCCAACCAGCGCCTGAGCGACATCCTCGGTTACCCGCGCGGGGAATTGCTGGAAAAGACCTGGGCCGATCTGACCCACCCGGACGATCTCGCCGACGACGTTGCCCTGTATGAGCGGGTTCTGGCCGGCGCCATCGACGGCTACCAACTGGAAAAACGCTATCTGCGCAAGGACGGCCAGGTCATCGACGCGGTCATCGACGTCAAGGCGGTGCGCGCGGCCGACGGCGGCGTCGAGTTCTTCGTCTGCACGGTCGACGACATCAGCGAGCGCAAGCGCGCCGAACGTGAGATCCAGCGGCTCAACGCCGGGCTGGAAGCGCGCGTGCGCGAACGCACCGCGCAACTGGAGGCGGTCAACAAGGAGCTGGAATCGTTCACTTATTCGGTTTCGCACGACCTCAAGGCGCCGTTGCGCGGCATCGACGGCTACAGCCGCATGCTGGAAAAGAACCACGCGGCGGCGCTCGACCAGGAGGGCCGCGAATTCGTCGCCAACATCCGCCAGGGCACCCGGCGCATGGCGCGCCTGATCGACGACCTGCTCGCGTATTCGCGCCTCGAACGTCGTGCCGCGCAAACCGGGCCGGTGCGCCTGGCCGACGTGATCGAACCGTTGCTGGACGAGCGCGCCGGAGAGATCGGCGAACAGGGGGTCGACATCGAGCTCCGGCTTGATTGCCCGCCGGTATCGGCCGATGCCGAGGGGCTGCGTCTGGCCCTGCGCAACCTGATCGACAACGCGCTCAAGTTCACGCGCGGCGTCGAATCCCCGCGCATCGAGATCGGCGCCCGACCAGGCGCGGACGGCTGCCGCATCTGGGTGCGCGACAACGGTGTCGGCTTCGACATGCGCTTCCACGACCGCGTCTTCGAGATTTTCCAGCGCCTGCATCGCGAGCAGGATTACCCCGGCACCGGCATCGGCCTGGCCATGGTGCGCAAGGCCATGCAACGCATGGGGGGTCGGGTCTGGGCGGAAAGCAGCCCCGGTGCCGGCGCGACGTTCTATCTTGAAGTTACCGAATCCGCTCCGACGGATCGGCGGGAGGAATGATCATGCGTGTGCTCTATATCGAAGACTCCGCCACCGACGCCGACCTCGCGCGCATCGCCCTGGCCGACAGCGCGCCCGACATCGAACTGGAAATCGCCACCGGCGTCGCCGCCGGGCTGGCCCTGCTGGAGCCGGACGCGTCCGGTTTCGACCTGATTCTGTCCGACCTGAGCCTGCCCGATGGTTCCGGCCTGGACGTGCTCGCGCACGCGCGCGAACGCCGGCTGCCGGTGGCGGTGGTGATCCTGACCGGTTCCGGCGATCAGGGCGCGGTGATCGCCGCGCTCAAGGCCGGCGCCGACGATTACCTGGTCAAGCGTGACGAGTATCTGGAGCGCCTGCCCACCATCCTGCGCGCGGCGCTGACGCGCTTCCGCGATGCCTCGCGCCGGCGCGGCCAGATCCTGCGCGTGCTGTACGCCGAACCGAACGCTTTCGACGCGGACCTGACCCGCCGTCATCTGGCCGCGCACGCGCCACACATCCGTCTGCGCGTGGTCGCCGACGCCAGCGCCGTGCTCGCGTGTCTGCCCGACCGCCCCGACGAGTCGGCGGAGTTCGACGTGGTGTTGCTCGATTACCGGCTGTCCGGTTTCGATGGCCTGGAGCTGGCCAAGCAGTTGCGCCATGAACGCGGCCTGACCCTGCCCATCGTCCTGATCACCGGCCACGGCAGCGAGGAAGTCGCCGCCCAGGCGCTGCATCTGGGTGTCGACGATTACCTGGCCAAGCGCGACGGCTATCTGTACGAGCTCGCCGCCACCCTGGAAAAGGTGCAGCGGCAGGCGGAGCTGTCGCGGGAACAGGCCGCGCTGCGCGAGAGCACGCAACGACTCACCCATCTGCTCGCCACCAGCCCGGCGTTGCTGTACAGCCTGCGCGTCGACGGGCAGGCGTTGTCGCCGAGCTGGGTCAGCGACAACGTCGAGCGCCTGCTCGGCTATACCCGGGAACAGGCGTTGACGCCGGGCTGGTGGCAGGCGCGCCTGCATCCTGAGGATCGGGCGTCGGCGTTGGCCGGCGCTGGCGCCGTGCTGGCCGAGGGCGAGCTGGCGCGCGAATTCCGTTTCCAGCGCGCCGACGGCGAATATCTCTGGGTGCGCGACGAGCAGCGCCTGATCCGGGATGGCCAGGGCACGCCGGTGGAAGTGGTCGGCGTCTGGCACGACGTCACCGAACGCCGACGCGACGAGAACCGCCTGCGCCAGGCGGCGGCGGTGTTCGAGAGCACCCGCGACGGCGTGTTGATCACCGACCTGACGCCGTGCATCGTCGCGGTCAACCGCGCCTACAGTGAAATCACCGGCTATGACGAAGCGGAGGCCCTGGGCGCCAATCCCAGCCAGTTGAAGTCCGGCCGCCACGACCAGTCCTTCTACCAGGCCATGTGGGCCAGCCTGCTGGAAACCGGCCACTGGCAGGGCGAAATCTGGAACCGGCGCAAGAATGGCGAGGTATACCCGCAATGGCTGAGCATCAGCAGCGTGCGCGACGCGCGCGGCGAGCCCAGCCATTACGTTGGCGTGTTCACCGACATCAGCCAGATCAAGCAGTCGGAGGCGCGACTGGAGCATCTGGCCCACTACGATCCGCTCACCGGCCTGCCCAACCGCCTGCTCGCGCAATCGCGCCTGCGCCACGCCATCGAGCGCGCGGAGCGCCACCGTTACCGGATCGCCGCGCTGTACATCGACCTCGACCGTTTCAAGACGATCAACGACAGTCTCGGCCATCCGGTCGGCGACGAACTGCTGGCCGCCATCGCCGAGCGCCTGCGCGCCCGTCTGCGCGACGAGGACACCCTGGCCCGGCTGGGCGGCGACGAATTCCTGCTGGTGCTGGAATACCTGCAACGGCCGGAGGACGCGATCAGCGTCGCGGCGTCGCTGATCGCGGTACTGGCGCCACCGTTCCAACTGGCCGAGGGGCGTGATGTCTATGTCAGCGCCAGCATCGGCGTCAGCCTGTATCCGGACGATGCCGGCAACGTCACGGAACTGATCCAGCACGCCGACGCGGCCATGTACCAGGCCAAGGAGCAGGGCCGCAACACCTACCGCTTCTACACCGAGGCGCTGACCGTCGCCGCGCACGAGCGTCTGGCGCTGGAAACCCGGCTGCGCCAGGCGCTGGAACGCGACGAGTTCGTGCTCCATTTCCAGCCGCTGATCGGTGCCCGCGATGTCCGCCCGATCGGTGTCGAGGCGCTGGTGCGCTGGGCGCCGCCCGGCGAGCCGCTGGTGCCGCCCGGAAATTTCATCGCGCTGGCCGAGGAAACCGGCCTGATCGTGCCGCTCGGCGACTGGGTGCTGCGCGCCGCCTGCGCCCAGGCGCGGGCCTGGATGGATGCCGGCTGGCCGCGTCTGGTGGTCGCCGTCAACCTGTCCGGCCGCCAGTTCCAGTCGCGCGACATGGCCGCTCTGGTGCGCGCCGTGCTCGACGAGACCGGCCTGCCGGCCGACCGGCTGGAACTGGAACTGACCGAGAGCATGATCATGGAACAGGGTCGCGGCGCGGTGGCCACGTTGACGATGCTGAAGGATCTCGGCGTGCGCCTGGCGATCGACGATTTCGGCACCGGCTATTCGTCGCTCGCCTATCTCAAGCGCTTCCCGATCGACAAACTCAAGATCGACCAGAGCTTCGTGCATGGCCTGGCCCACGACAGCGACGACCGCGAGATCGCCGCCACCATCATCGCGATGGCGCGCAGCCTGAATCTGGAAGTGCTGGCGGAGGGCGTGGAAACCGAGCAGCAGCTCGCCTTCCTGCGCCTGTATGGTTGCGATGCCTACCAGGGCTTCCTGTTCGGCCGGCCGATGCCGGCCGGGGAACTGGCGGCGTGGATGGCGGACCGGATGCCTTGACGCCGGCTCCGGCCCGGAACCCGGTCAGTTGCGCCGGACCATGTTCTTGTCGACCCAGCCGGCGCCGTCGTTGCCTTCCACCGACAGGAAACCGTCCTTCTCCTTGCCGGTGAACACGACTTCCTCGCCGCGCGGCAGCGTCGCCACCACCTTGGCCGATTTGTTCGGGCTGGCGTAGATCTTGAGGCCGCCGATCTTGCCGGACAGCACGTCGCCTTCCTCGAACACCGCGCCGGCCCTGGCCGGCTTGCTGGATTCGTCGCGCAGGTCGATCTGGGTGCGCGCGAGCTGAGGGTTGCCGCGGATCGAGCGGACGATGTTGTTCCAGTTGTCCAGGAAGCTGGCCGCCACCACCTTGCCCTCGGCGGTGTTCTCGTAGGCGCCCAGCGCGCCGACCGCGCCGCCGCCGCCGAGGATGCCGCCGAGCGCCCAGTCGGTCTTCTTGGCGGTGCCCTGGGCCGCCGCCACCTGGAGGCTGGAGCGGGCGTCGGCCAGCAGCATGCTGGTCTGCGCCTCCTTGAACTTGAGTCCGCCCGCGACCAGGCCGGCCACCGCGCCCCAACGGCCACCCAGGCCGCCGAGCGCGCCGCCGATGCCGCCGGCATCCTTGTTGGAGAACACCACGTCCGGCGTCAGCACGAAATCGGCGGTGACCATCTGGCCACCGCCCATGTTCGAGTTGGAGCGCAGCATGCCGCTGCCGGCCAGCTCGCGTTCCTGCATCAGGTTCTTCATGGCGCGGCCGCGCTCGACCACGACGAAGCAGTTGGACTGCTGGATCATCATCCGGATCAGGCCCACCGGCGACGGCAGGCCGTAGCTCATCAGTGCCTGGCCGACGTAATCCTGCGGCTCGGAAACCGCCAGCGTGCCGAACGGCTTGTCACAGGTCTCCAGCTTCGGCGAAGCGTCCACCGCGCCGTCCGGTCCGGCGCCGCCGGGGGTCGGGTTGTCCTTGTTGTCGGCGCTGTCGCTACCCAGGTTGAAGCCGAGGAAGGCATGGGCGGGCACGGCGGCGTGGGCCAGGAACAGGCCGGTGAGCAGGGCGGGCAGAAGCTTCTTCATGGGGTCTCCGGAAATCATGGTGGGATCGGGCGATGCGCGCGACTGTAGCCCGGCCGCGCGCAGGCTTCAACCGCGCCGCGACCGCGCTACATCGCTGGCGTGAACTCCTCGCGGCCGTCGGTGTAGACGTGATAGACGCCTTTGCCGGCCAGTTTGGCCAGATACATGGCATGGTCGGCTTTTGCGATCACCGATTTGACGGTGTCGCCGGCTTCCCGGCCAAACACCGCGATGCCGACCGATACGCCGACGCGCGCGGTCTGGCCTTCCATCTCGATCGGCTCGGACAGACGCTGGATGAGCTTCTCGGCGATGCCGATGGCGGCCGTCTCGGCGTCGCGCGCGTCGTCGATGAGCAGGGCGAATTCATCGCCGCCAAGCCGGGCGGCCAGATCGCTCTCGCGCACGCAGGTGGCGAACCGGCGCGCGCACTCCTTCAGCACCTTGTCGCCGGCTTCGTGGCCGAGTTTGTCGTTGACGTGCTTGAAGCCGTCCAGGTCGCAATAGAGCACCGCGCCGTGGCCTTCCATGCGCCGGGTCCGGGCCATCGCGCGCTTGACCGCGTCGAAGAACACCCGGCGGTTCGCCAGCCCGGTCAGGGTGTCGTAATTGGCCAGTTGCGCCAGCTTCTTCATGGCCATGTGCCGGCGGCTGGTTTCCAGGTTGAACTTGTCGAGCACGGCGTTATAGAAGGTGGCGATCCGGTCGGCCTCGGTTTCCGGCTCGACCCGCACCTGGCGGCTGAAGTCGCCGCTCTGGCGCTGCTCGTCCATCTGGGTGACCAGATCCAGCAGCGACGTGGTGGCGCCGTGCTCGGCGATGTTCAGGCCGATCACTTCCTCGCGCGCGGTCACCCGCAGACGCGCGAAGCGCTTGATCAGATAGAGCAGGCCGAAGCTCAGTCCGAACGAATAGGCGCCGATGACCACCACGCCTTCGAGCTGGATCAGGAATTGCCGCCAATGGCCGACCCCGTCGGGCAGCTCGGCGCCGGGCGCGAACAGCGCCACCGCCAGCGTGCCCCAGATCCCCGCGAACAGATGCACTGGCACGGCGCCGATGGCGTCGTCGATCCGCAGGCGTTCGAGCAGGGCCGCGCCAAGGAACGCGATCAGACCGCCGGCGGCGCCGATGGCGAGCGCCGACAAGGGGCCGACCAGATGACAGCCGGCGGTGATCGCCACCAGGCCGGCGATGGTCCCGTTCATCACCCGGTCGGCGACCGGGCGCCCCGACAGCGTCCAGCTCGCGGTCATGCCCAGGAGACCGCCGGCGGCGCCGGCCAGCGTGGTATTGACGATGATCATCGGGATCTGGTCGTTGAGCGCCAGCGTGCTGCCGCCGTTGAAGCCGAACCAGCCGAACCACAGCAGGAACACGCCGAGCGCGGCCATCGGCAGGCTGTGCCCCTCGATGTGCCGGCCGCCGCTGCCGAAGCGCCCGCGTCTCGGCCCGATCAGGAGAATGGCCGCCAGCGCCACCCAGCCGCCCACCGAATGCACCACCGTCGAGCCGGCGAAATCGATGAAGCCGGCCGCCGCCAGCCAGCCGGCCGGCGTGCCGTCGGCCGCCTTGGCCCAGGCCCAGTGGCCGACCAGCGGGTAGATCAGGCCGGACAGGATCACGGCGGTGATGACGTAGCCGGAAAAACGCATGCGCTCCGCCACCGCGCCGGAGACGATGGTGGTCGCGGTGCCGCAGAACACCGCCTGGAAAAAGAAGAAGGTGCGATCCCAGGCGGTGTCGGCGTTATCCAGGAAAAAACCGTCGATGCCGATCAGTCCGTTCCAGCTCGCGCCGAACATCAGGGCATAACCGAAAACCGCGTACAGAATGATGGAAACGCAGAAGTCGACCAGATTCTTGATCGCCACGTTGATGCTGTTCTTGGCCCGCACCATGCCGCTTTCCAGGCAGGTGAAGCCGGCCTGCATGAGCACGACCAGAAAACCGCAGACCAACATCCACAGCAAATCTTCCGTCACTGCCGTTCCTTTCCGCCATGCCCGGCATCGCGGCGTAGCGTGCCGGTGGGGTTCAATCCTCGGCGCCGGCTTCCATGCCCAGTTCCTGGATCTTGCGGGTGAGGGTGTTGCGGCCCCAGCCGAGCAGGTTGGCGGCCTCGATCTTGCGGCCGCCGGTGTGGGCCAGGGCGACGCGGATCAGGGTGCGCTCGAATTCGGCGGTGAGGTCGTCGAGGATGCCGGATTCGCCGCGCGCCAGGCGCGCGCGCGCGCAGCGGCCGAGCGCATCCGCCCAGTCCTGGGCGGCCGCGCCGGCGTCGGGCTGGGCGGTCTCCCGGTAGGATTCCGGCGGCAGATCCTTGGCTTCGATGACCTGGCCGGGCGCCATCACGGTCAGCCAGTGGCAGAGGTTTTCCAGTTGCCGGACGTTGCCGGGGTAGGGCAGGGCGGCGAGCGCCTTCATGGCCTCGTCGGATACCTGCTTCATTTCCACGCCGAGTTCGCGCGCGCTCTTCTGTAGGAAATGGCGGACCAGCAGCGGGATGTCCTCGCGGCGTTCGCGCAGCGCCGGCAACTTGATGCGGATGACGTGCAGGCGGTGGAACAGATCCTCGCGGAACAGGCCCTGGCGCACGCGCTCCTCCAGCGCCTGGTGGGTGGCGGCGATGACGCGCACGTTGACGCGCACCGGGCTCATGCCGCCGACCCGGTAGAACTCGCCGTCGGCGAGCACGCGCAGCAGCCGGGTTTGCAGATCGGCGGGCATGTCGCCGATCTCGTCCAGGAACAGGGTGCCGCCGTCGGCCTGTTCGAAGCGGCCGCGCCGCGAGGCGGTGGCGCCGGTGAAGGCGCCGCGCTCATGGCCGAACAGCTCGGATTCGAGCAGATCCTTGGGAATGGCGGCGGTGTTCAACGCGATGAACGGCTTGTCGCGGCGCGGGCTGTGCCGGTGCAGCGCGTGCGCCACCAGTTCCTTGCCGGTGCCGGTCTCGCCGGTGATGAGCACGGTGGCGTGGCTTTGCGCGAGCCGGCCGATGGCGCGGAACACGTCCTGCATGGCCGGCGCCTGGCCGAGCATGGCCTGGCCGATCAGGCCGGAATCGAGACCGGGTTCCTCGTCATCGCGGCCACCTTCTTCCAGGGCGCGGTGGATCAGTTCCAGCGCGTGGTTGACGTCGAACGGTTTCGGCAGGTACTCGAAGGCGCCCCCCTGAAACGCCGAGACCGCCGAGTCCAGATCGGAATAGGCGGTCATGATGATGATCGGCAGGCGCGGATGGGCGCCCTTCAACTGTTCCATGAAATCGAGTCCGCTCATGCCGGGCATGCGGATGTCGGACAGCACCGCCCCCGGCGTTTCCTGGCCGAGCGCGCGCAGCGCGGCCTCGGCGCTGTCGAAGATGCGGTGTGGCAGGTTTTCCCGGGTCAGGGCTTTCTCGAACACCCAGCGGATGGAGCGGTCGTCGTCGATGATCCAGACGGGTTTCATTGCGGTTTCCTGTGTGGGGTGGACGGTACGCGGTCAGCGCTGGCGGACGGCGCCTCCGGCGTGGGCGGGGATTTGGGCTCGCTGTTTCCGGTGTCCCGCTCGGCATGCTTGATCGGCAGATAGATCGAAAAACAGGTGTGGCCGGGTTCGCTTTCCACGTGGATCGCGCCTTCGTGGCGCTGCACCAGGCTTTGCGCCAGGGTCAGGCCGAGTCCGGAACCGCCTTCGCGTCCCGAGACCAGCGGAAAGAACACGCGGCCGAGGATGTCATCGGGAATGCCGGGGCCGTTGTCGACGATGTCGATGCGCACCGCCAGCCGCCAGCGCTTCATCGCCAGGGTGACCTGACGGGCGACGCGCGTGCGCAGTGTGATGCGGCCCTCGCCGCGCAGGGCCTGGGCGGCGTTGCGGGCGATGTTGAGGGCGGCCTGGATCAGTTGTTCCGGGTCGCCTTCCAGTTCCGGCAGGCTGATGTCGTAGTCGCAATGGAAGCGCAGGCGCGGAAACTCGGCCTGCAACAGGCTGCGCACCCGTTCCAGCACCTCATGCACGTTGATGACCTGGACCACCGGTCGCTTGGCCGGCGCCAGCAGGCGGTCGAGCAATCCTTGCAGGCGGTTGGTCTCCTGGATGATGACCTGGGTGTATTCGCGCAGATCGGTCGATTCCAGCTCCGCCTCCAGCAATTGCGCGGCGCCGCGGATGCCACCGAGCGGATTGCGGATTTCGTGCGCGAGCTGGCGCAGCAGGTGCTGGCTGGCCTGGGTCTGGGCCATGACCTGCTCGTCGCGGGCGATGCGCGCGTTGCCGGCGGCGGGATGCAGTTCGATCAGCGCGGCGCCGGGCCTGTCTTCCATCGGCGACACGGTCGCGGACAACACCTGGCTGTGGCCGCTGACGTTGAGCATCAGGTCGTGCTCGGTATAGCTCGCGCCCTCGGATAGTGCGCTGTCGAGCGCGCGCACTATTTCGGTGCAATCGCCGAACACCTGCTCGATGGCCTTGCCGCGCGCGTGGCTGGCCGAAATGCCGAGCAGATTCTCCGCCGCCGGGTTGAGATATCGGATCACGCGTCGTTCGTCCGCGATCACCACGGCGGTGGCGAGAAGGTCGGCGCTGGGCAGGGTGGGCATGGGAATTCGCGTGGTTGAATGTCTTCAGAGTAGCAAGAAGCAGGCCACGGGGGCAGGGGCGGGGGACGGCCGGCGTCCTGGCCGGAAATGCGCTGGCCGGAGCGTGACCCGCATAAAATCGCGGTCATCCGGGTTTCCATGCGAGCGGCGATGACCAGTGATCTGAACGTGGACGGCAACGAGGCGGCCGCGCGCATGGCCTATCTGTGCAACGAGGTGATCGCCATCTATCCGATCACGCCGTCGTCGAGCATGGGTGAATGGGCCGACGAATGGGCGTCACGGGGCCGGCCGAATCTGTGGGGCGCGCCGCCCAGGATCATCGAGATGCAGTCCGAGGGCGGCGCCGCCGGCGCGCTGCACGGCGCGTTGACCTCCGGCGCGCTGGCGACCAGCTTCACCGCCAGCCAGGGCCTGTTGCTGTTCATTCCCAATCTGTACAAGATCGCCGGCGAACTGACGCCGTTCGTGCTGCATGTCGCCGCGCGCGCGGTGGCGACGCACGCGCTGTCGATCTTCGGCGACCATTCCGACGTGATGGCCTGTCGCGCGACCGGCTGCGCGCTGCTGTGCGCCAATTCGGTGCAGGAGGCGCAGGACTTCGCGCTGATCGCGCAGATGGCGACGCTGGCCGGGCGCATTCCGGTGATCCATTTCTTCGACGGTTTCCGCACCTCGCACGAGGTGGCCAAGATCGCCGGCCTCGACGAGGCGACCGCGCGCGCGCTGATCGACGATGAAACCGTGCGCGCGCACCGGGCGCGCGCGCTGTCGCCGGAGCATCCGGTGCTGCGGGGCAGTTCGCAGAATCCGGACGTGTTCTTCCAGGCGCGCGAGCGGGCCAATCCCTATTACGACGCCTTCCCCGGCGTCGTCCAGGCGGCCATGGATCGCTTCGGCGCGCGCACCGGCCGGCATTACCGGCTGTTCGACTATGTCGGCGCCGAGGATGCCGAGCGCGTCATCGTGCTCATGGGGTCCGGCGCCGAGACCGTCGAGGAAACCGTGGCGCATCTGCGCGCGCGCGGCGACAAGGTCGGCGTGCTCAAGGTCCGCCTGTTCCGGCCGTTTTCCGCCGCCGCGCTGCTCGCCGCGCTGCCGGCGAGCGCGAGCGCCATCGCCGTGCTCGACCGCTGCAAGGAACCCGGCGCCGACGGCGAACCGCTGTACAAGGACGTGATGACCGCGCTGGCGCGCGCCGCCGCCGACGGCCTGCGCGCGATGCCGCGCGTGCTCGGCGGCCGCTACGGCCTGGCCGGCAAGGAATTCACGCCGGGCATGGTCAAGGCGGTGTTCGACGAACTCGCGACGGCGAAACCCAAGCCCGTTTTCACCGTTGGCATTCACGACGACGTCAGCCACCTGTCGCTGGATTGGCAGGCCGATTTCCGCACCGATGCCGCGCGTCGGCTCCGCCACGCGGTGTTCTGGGGGCTCGGCGCCGATGGCACGGTGTCGGCCAACAAGAACTCGATCAAGATCCTCGGCGAAGCCACCGACCTGTTCACGCAGGGTTACTTCGTCCACGACTCGAAGAAGTCCGGCGCGGTGACGGTGTCGCACCTGCGCTTCGGCGAGGCGCCAATCCGTTCCAGCTATCTGGTGGAACACGGCATGGCCGATTTCGTCGCCTGCCACCAGACCGTGTTCACCGAGCGTTACGAACTGCTCGCGCACGCCGCGCCGGGCGGCGTGTTCCTGCTGAACACGCCGGCGCCGCCGGATCGTGCCTGGGACACGCTGCCCGCCGCGCTGCGCCGGCGGATGCACGACAAGCGCCTGCGACTGTGGGTGATCGACGCCTACGCGGTCGCCGCCGAAGCCGGCCTGGGCCGGCGCATCAACACCATCATGCAGACCTGCTTTTTCGCGATTGCCGGCATCCTGCCGAAGGAACAGGCCATCGCCGCGATCAAGCAGGCGGTGGAGCGGACCTATGGCAGGAAAAGCCGGCGTCTGGCCGAGCAGAATTACCGCGCCATCGACATGACCCTGGCGGCCTTGCATGAAGTCGCCGTCCCGCCGCTCGCGCGGGCTGAAGAGGCGCCGGGGGAAAGACCCCTTTCCCCGACCCTCCCGGACTTCGTGCGCGACGTCACCCTGCCGATCCACTTCGGCCACGGCGACGACCTGCCGGTGTCGCGGATGCCGGTGGACGGCACCTTCCCGCTCGGCACAGCGCGCTATGAAAAGCGCAACATCGCGCTGGAAATCCCGGTGTGGGAGGCCGACCTGTGCACGCAATGCGGCAAGTGCGTGTTCGTCTGCCCGCATTCGGCCATCCGTTCCCGCGCCTTTGCCGCCGAACTGGCGGCCGGCGCGCCGCCGACCTTCAAGCACGCGCCGGCGAAGAGCAAGGAATACCCGGCCGGCACCCGCATCAGCTACCAGGTGGCGCCGGAGGATTGCACCGGTTGCGGCGATTGCGTCGAAGCCTGCCCGATCCACGACAAGTCCAACGTCAGCCGCCGCGCCGTCAACATGGCGCCGCAGCCGCCGCTGCGCGACCAGGAACGCGACAACTACGCCTTCTTCCTCGCCCTGCCGGCGTTCGACCGCGCCGCCGTCAAGCACACGACGATTCCCGGCGCCATGCTGCTCGACCCGCTGTTCGAGTATTCCGGCGCCTGCGCCGGCTGTGGCGAGACGCCCTACATCCGCCTGGCCACGCAGTTGTTCGGCGACCGCATGCTGATCGCCAACGCCACCGGCTGCTCGTCGATCTACGGCG
>DYFK01000023.1 GCA_020725265.1 Hydrogenophilus sp.
TGGCCTCGTTCAGGTTGCCGGCGAAGTCGGAGGCGCGCAGGTTGCGGTCGCTGACCCAGCCATCGCCATGCTTCCTCAGCATCACCTGCATCGGCAGGTCGGTGTACTTGCGCGCGTATTCCTGGAAATACGGGGTCTGGCGCAGGACGTGGAATTCCTTCAGCGCGACGTGGCCCATGGCCAGAAAGGCGGCCGAATCGGTGCCCTGCCTGACCGGCATCCAGAGGTCGGCGAACTTCACGTATTCGGCGTAGTCCGGCGCCATGGAGACGATCTTGGTGCCCTTGTAGCGGGTCTCGATCGCGAAATGCGCGTCCGGCGTGCGCGTCATCGGCAGGTTGGCGCCGGTGATGATCAGGTAGGTCGAGTTGTACCAGTCGGCCGCTTCCGGCACGTCGGTCTGCTCGCCCCAGGTCTGCGGACTGGCGATCGGCAGGTCGCAGTACCAGTCGTAGAAGGAGCCGCAGGCGGCGCCGATCAGCGACAGATAGCGCGAGCCGGCCGCGTAGGAAATCATCGACATGGCCGGAATCGGCGAGAAGCCGTAGATGCGGTCCGGTCCCCATTTGTCGATGGTGTGGACGTTGGCGGCGGCGATGATTTCCAGCACCTCGTCCCAGCTCGCGCGCACGAAGCCGCCCAGGCCACGCACCTTGACGTATTTCTCGCGCTTGGCCGGATCGGCCTGAATGGCCGCCCAGGACTCGACCGGGTCCTTGCCGCTCTTGCGCTCGGCGCGATAGAGATCGAGAAGGCGGCCGCGGATCATCGGGTGCTTGATCCGGTGCGGTGAGTACAGATACCAGGAGAACGACGCGCCACGCTGGCAGCCGCGCGGCTCGTGGTTGGGCATGTCCTCGCGCGTCCTCGGATAGTCGGTCTGCTGCATCTCGAACGACACCAGGCCGTTCTTGACGAAGATCTTCCAGGAGCAGCCGCCGGTGCAGTTGACGCCGTGGGTGGAACGCACCACCTTGTCGTGGCGCCAGCGGTTCCGGTAGGCGTCCTCCCACTTGCGGTCCTCGATGGTCTTGATGCCGTGGCCGTCGGAGAACGATTCACGGGGATGCGTGAAGTAGGTGAGGCGGTCGAGAAAGTGACTCATTGCGTAGCTCCTTTGTTGGAGCTGGTGGCTCGTGGCTTGTGGCTTGTAGCTTGTTGCCGCGCGCTACGCGCGGCCTTTGGCTACCGGCTACCGGCCACCCGCTACCAGCTAATCAGGGATTCCGGATTTCCGACCCGCGGCGCAGGTAGAACCACCAGTTCAAAACCAGGCACAGGGCATAGAACACGGCGAAGCCGTACATGGCGTTTTCCGGGCTGCCGAGCTTGATCTGGCCGCCGATCACCACCGGCGCGATGAACGAGCCGTAGGCGGCGACGGCGGAGGTCCAGCCCAGTACCGGACCGGCCTGGACGCGGTCGAAGATGATGCCGACGGTGCGGAAGGTGGAGCCGTTGCCGATACCGGAGGCGGCGAACAGGACCACGAAGGTGATCAGGAACTGGGTGAAGTAGGTTTCCGGCGTCGCCGACTGATACGCCTGCATCATGATCCAGCCGGCGTACACCGAAGCCACGACCATCACCACCGAGATCGCCTGGGTGACGATGGAGCCGCCGACCTTGTCGGAAATCCAGCCGCCCACCGGCCGGATCAGGGCGCCGACGAAGGGGCCGATCCAGGCGTAGGTCAGTGCCGACGGCGCGTTCGGATTCTTGACGTGCTCCCAGACGCCGCTGTCGAGCAGGATGTGCTGGTTGCCGAAGATCACGTTGATCGACAGCGGCAGCGCCATGGAAAAGCCGATGAACGAACCGAAGGTCAGCACGTAGAGCACGGTCATCGACCAGGTGTGCTTGTTCTTGAAGATGGCGAACTGCCTGGCGATGTTGCCCTTCATCTCGCCGAACGCCGCCAGCTTCATGACCAGCAGCGTGGCGAGGATGATCAGCGGCAGCGCCACCCACATGTTGAGCAGGCCCAGGCCGGTGGGCGCCGGCAGGTAGAAATACAGGCCGACGCCGGCGGTGAGGAAGGCGAGGCCGTACAGCCAGAGGATCTTGGCGAACGCCGCGAGGGTGCTGGTCAGACCAGGCGTGATCGGCAGCAGGTTGTTCATGCCGAACCAGCCCATGAACGCCAGCGGCACCAGGAACAACAGCCAGACGAAGCCGGCGTTCTGGACGAAGGTGGGCGTGCCGGCGGCGATCTTGCCGAGGATCCAGCCGCTGTCCTTGGCCAGTTCCATGGAGCCGCCGGCGAAGGCGCCGAACACGCCGGCGGTCATCACCAGCGGGATCAGGATCTGCATGGTGGTGACGCCGAAGTTGCCGAGGCCGGCGTTCAGCCCCAGCGCCGTGCCTTGCAGGCGCTTCGGGAAGAAGGTGCTGATGTTGGACATCGAGCAGGCGAAGTTGCCGCCACCGATGCCGGACAGCAGCGCCAGCAACTGGAACACGATCAGCGGCGTGTCCTTGCTCTGCAACGCCAGGCCGGTGCCGAAGGCCGGGATCATCAGCAGCGCGGTGGTCAGGAAGATGGTGTTGCGGCCGCCGGCGATGCGGATGAAGAACGACGACGGGATGCGCAGCGTCGCGCCGGACAGGCCGGCGATCGCGGTCAGGGCGAACAGCTCTTCCTGGCTGAACGGAAAGCCCAGGTTGGCCATCTGCACGGTGATGATTCCCCACATCAGCCAGATGGCGAAGCCCAGCAGCAGGCTGGGAATCGAGATCCAAAGGTTGCGGTTGGCGATGGATTTGCCGGTCGATTCCCAGAATTTCTGGTCCTCGACATCCCAGGTCTTGATGTTGATGCTCATGCGTTGCTCCGAGGGGTAAGTGGATTTCCGGGCGGCGGGTTGCGTCACGCGGGGGCCGGATCGCGCCGCGCCGTTCCTGGATCGAGGGGATCGGGTCATGGTCTTCATTCCAGGATGTCGGCGCCGACCGGCCGCTTTCTTTTCACCAGGTGGTCCAGCTTTCGCACCTCGGTGGTGTACATCCAGATCAGCGATACCCAGACCACGCCGTACATCAGCATGAAGGCCGAGGAGCGGATTCCGGTCAGGTCGACCAGCGCGCCGAACATGATCGGCAGCAGGAAACCGCCGAGGCCACCGACCAGGCCGACGATGCCGCTGATGACGCCGATGTTGTGGGGGTACTCGTCGGAGATGTACTTGAACACGCTGGCCTTGCCGAAGGCGAAGGCGACGCCGACGGTGAACAGCAGCGCGGTGAACAGCTCCGGCGACAGGTGGATGTGGTAGGTCACCGGGCCGTTCACGGTTTTCACGGTGAAGTCGGTGTTCGGGTAGGACATGATGAACAGGCAGATCCAGGACACCCAGAGCACCCACCAGGTGACGCGGTGCGCGCCCCACTTGTCCGACATCCAGCCACCCATCGCCCGCAGCACGCCACCGGGCAGCGAAAACGCGGTCGCCAGCAGCGCGGCGGTGGTGAGGTCGAAGCCGTATTCGCTGACGTAGTACTTGGTCATCCACAGCGCCAGCGCGACATAGCCGCCGAACACGATGGAGTAGTACTGGCAGTATTTCCACACCACCGGATCCTTGAGCGCGGCGAGCTGGTCGCGCACGGTGACGTGGGCCGGCACCTTGTGGGCCGGGTCGTCGTAGGTGAAGAACCAGAACAGGATCGCGGTGACCAGCATGGCGGCGGCGTAGACCTGGGGCACCATGGTCCAGCCGTAGGCGACGACGATGGCCGGGGCGATCAGCTTGGTCACCGCCGCGCCGGAGTTGCCGGCGCCGAACACGCCCATCGCCATGCCCTGGCGCTCCTTCTCGAACCAGCGCGCGCAGTAGGCGATGCCGACCGAAAAGGAACCGCCGGCGAGTCCGACGAACAGGCCGATGGCCAGGAACTGCCAGAACGCGGTGGCGTATTCCATCAGCCAGATCGGCGCCACCGTCGCCAGCATCAGCGCGAAGAACACGATGCGGCCGCCGAACCGGTCGGTCCACATGCCCAGCGGCAGGCGGATCAGCGACCCGGTCAGCACCGGCGTGGCGATGAGGATGCCGAACTGGGTCTCGTTGAGGTCGAGCTGTTCCTTGATGGGGATGCCGATCACCGCGAACATCATCCAGACCGCGAAGCACACGGTGAACGCCAGCGTGCTCATCACAAGCACGGAAATCTGCTGCTGCGAACGTGGCGTCATGGCATTCCCCAAACAAGAAAATCTCGATATCCGAAGATCGGACGAGCCCAGTTTAGGGAGCGGAAAATTGCGCGCCAGAGGGGGAAAACGACGTCGATGACCGCCGAATACCTCCGAATGGGTATCCGGATTTCCGGATAACGGATTGATTATCAAGCGGATTATTTTTCCGGCTGGAGGGCGTCATATCCCGGTGGACCAAAGTGGGTATTTCCACGGCCCCGCCCGGGGTTTAGAAAGGGGTAACTCTCCACACGCTCCGACCATGACCGCGCCACCTTCCCCCAGGACCTTGTCCTGGAAGAACCTCAACCATTCCCTGCTGGTCCGCATGGGCGGCGCCATCGCGGCCATCGCCCTGCTGGCCATGATCGGCATGTCGGTCTCGGCGCTGGTGGCGGAGTCCACCCAGGGCAGCGGCGAAGCGATCAACCGTGCCGGCAGCCTGCGCATGCAGGCCTGGCACATCGCCAGCCTGTCGCTGGCGGCGCCGGTCACCGGCGCCGGTGACATGGCGGCGGCGCTCGACGCCTTCGAGGCCACGCTCGGCCACGACGCCATCCTGGCCATGCTGCCACGCGCGCGGGACGATGCCCTGGCGCGCGTCTACCGCGAGGTCGAACGGACCTGGCGCGGCCGGATCCGGCCGGGCTTCACCGAGCCGGCGCAAGCCGCCGGACCGGATGCCGCGCGCCGGGCCGGGTTGCTGGCGGAAGTCGGCGGTTTCGTCGACGACATCAACACCCTGGTGCAGCGCATGGAGGAAACCACCGAGGCCAAGATCATGGTCATGCGCGTGGTATTGATCGTGGCGTTGCTGCTCACCCTGCTGGTGGTGCTGCTGACCGTCTGGCTGATCCATACCCATCTGGTGCAGCCGCTGCGCGCGCTGCTGGCGCTGACCGTCAACGTCGGCCATGGCGATCTGTCGGCGCGCGCGGCCCACGTCGGCGAGGACGAGCTGGGCCAGCTCGGGCGGGCCTTCAACCGGATGACCGAGGACCTCGACAAGCTCTATCACGGCCTGGAGGAGCGGGTGCGCCAGAAAACCGCCGAGCTGAATCGCGGCAACCAGTCGCTGGAGCTGCTCTATCACTCGATCGCGCGCATGCATGGCGCGCCGCTGGCGCGGGAAACCTATCTGGCGCTGCTGCGCGACATCGAATCGGTGCTGGGCCTGGGGCACGGCATCATCTGCCTGGGCGAGCCGGGCGGCGGCAGCGGCGTGGTGGTCGCCGACACCATGCGCGAGGGCGACCACAATCCCTGCGCGCGCGCCGAATGTGGCTGGTGCCACGGCACCGGCCAGACCCGCTTCAGCATGGCCGACGACTATCACCGTCATCTCACGCTGCCGCTGGCCGACGCCGAGATGCAGTACGGCGTGCTGATCCTGGAAATCCCCGAGTCCCGCCAGCTGGAGGCCTGGCAGGTGCAGTTGCTGGAAGCGCTGTCGCGCCACATCGGCGTGGCCATCGGCGCCGAGCGCCGCATCCGACAAAGCCGGCGCGTCGCCCTGCTGGAAGAACGCGCGGTGATCGCCCGTGAGCTGCACGACTCGTTGGCGCAGTCGCTGGCCTACATGCGCATCCAGGTCAGCCGCCTGCAAACCGCGCTGAAGGCACCCGAGCAGCGCGCCGAGGCCGACCAAGTCCTGGCCGAGCTGCGCGAGGGCATGACCAGCGCCTATCGTCAGCTGCGCGAACTGCTGACGACTTTCCGGCTGAGGATGGAAGGCCAGGATCTGGCCGCCGCGCTGGCGCGGACCGTCGACGAATTCGCCGAGCGCGGGGGTCTGGCCATCGATCTCGACATCGACCTGGACAGCCGCGTACTGACGCCGAACGAGGAAATCCACGTCCTGCACGTGGTGCGCGAGGCGTTGTCGAACGTGGTCAACCATGCCCGCGCCACCCGTGCCCGCGTCACCGCGCGTTGCGGCGCCGACGGCCTGTTCGAGGCGCGCGTCGAGGATGACGGCGGCGGCATCGTCAAGTCCGCCGACACCCATCACTACGGCATGACCATCATGGAGGAACGCGCGCGCACGCTGGCGGGCGAAATCCGCTACGAATCCCCCGCCGAGGGCGGAACCCGTGTCGTCCTGAGCTTCCGCCCGGCCAGCCGACGCGCGGCCGACACGGTGGCCGACCTGTCCTGGAGTATTTCGGCATGAACCCTGAAAGCCCGCAACGATTGCTGGTCATCGACGACCATCCCCTGTTCCGCAAGGCGGTCCTGCAACTGGTGGCCATGACCGGCGATTTCGAGGTGGTCGGCGAGGCTTCCTCGGGACCGCGTGGCCTGGAACTCGCCCAGGCCCTGCAACCGGACATGATCCTGCTCGATCTCAACATGCGCGAGATGAACGGTATCGAAGTGCTCAAGGTCATCAAATCCTGGGGCATGGACGCGCGCGTGGTGATGCTGACCGTGTCCGATGAATCCTCCGATCTGATCGCCGCCCTGCGCGCCGGCGCCGACGGCTATCTGCTCAAGGAGATGGAGCCGGAGGAACTGATCGCCAAACTCAAGGAGGCCGCGCGCGGCCAGATCACGCTGAGCGAGCGCCTGACCCGCTCTCTTGCGCATTCGCTGCGCGGCGAGGCGAAGCCGCGCGACCCCGAGGAAGCCGGTCTGACCGACCAGGAAGGCCGCATCCTCGACCTGATCGCCCAGGGCATGAGCAACAAGCTGATCGCGCGCGAACTCAACATCGCCGACGGCACCGTCAAGGTTCACGTCAAGCATCTGCTGCGCAAGCTCAACCTGCGCTCGCGGGTCGAGGCGGCGGTGTGGGCGGTGGAGAAGAAGCGGGGCTGAGATCGGCGGGGCCGAGGAGGACTCGGATCCGGTATTCCAGATGTCAGGAGTGTTGGCGAGTCTGGCCACGCGCGCGTTGCCGATGGCCGGCGCCGCGCCACCAGGCCAGCAGCCCGGCGCCGAAGCCGGCGGCGTGGACTTCCCAGGCGACGCGGACGTCGGCTGGCAGGCTGGACGGCGCCGGACTCAGGCCGAGGGCATCGGCGGCGATCTTGCCGACCAGCAGCGCGCCGGCCAGGCCGATGGCCGGCCGCCAGGCGTGGTGGGCGCGCCAGAGCGTGGCCAGCAGGGCCGCCGCCAGGACCATGGCGAGGCCGGACGCGCCCCGGTAGTGGGACATGTCCGGCAGCGCCAGCAGAAGCAGGAGCGTGAGCAGGGGCGCGATCAGCAGCAGCCGCGCGGTCAGGCCGCGGCAACCGCCGAGTCGACGCAGCGCGGTCGCCAGCCCCAGGCAGGCGGCCGCGTCGAGCAGGGCGTGAGCAACGGTGTAATGACTGAAATGACCGCTCCACAGCCGCCAGACCTGGCCGTCGAGGACGGCATCGCGGCGGTACTCCAGGAGCGCGGGCATGGTTTCCGGGGCAAGCAGCGGCAACAGGCAGAGCAGCGCCAGCGCCAGGCCAGGCAGCGACGTCTTCCAGGCCGGTTCAGCCGGGCTGGCCACCGCGTGATCCGGTCCAGGGCGCGGCCAGGGCGAGCAGGCCGAGCCAGCCGAGATCGCCGCCGCCGCGATGGCCGGACTGGGCATCGGCGCGGACCCCGGTGTCGGCGCGCACGCGCTGGCGGAACCGTTCCAGCTCCGCCCTCAGGTTGGGGACGAGCTGACCGAGGGCTTGTTCGTCGCCTTGCCGTCCGGTCGCGCCGCGCACGCTGGAACTGCCGCGGGCGTGGAACAGCAGCTTGCCGCCATGGGCGTCGAGGACGGCGGCTTCCAGCAGGGTGTGCAGGTCATCGTGGCCGCCACGCGCGACATGCGTGCCGGCCACGGTCCAGTAACGCCTCGGGGTGGCATCGGTGAAACGGGTCTGGTCGCGCGACAGCAGGGCGATGATGTCGACCTTGAACTCGCGCGCGACCCGTTGCAGGTCGGCGAAGCCGCCTCTCGGGCCGAGCTGACCGTCGGGGATGATCTCGATCGATTCGATGAAGGAATGGCCGGCGAACGCGGCGCGCACCTGGTCGAGCATGCGCGACCGCTCGGCTGGCGACAGATCGTCTCCGGCCGCCGCCGGGGCGAAGGCGATGCCGATCCGCAACGGCAGCCGCAGGATGGTCGATTGCGGCGTCATGACCACGTCCTCCGCACTGTCCGCGTGCAGGTAGTCCATGATGCCGGACGCCCGCCCATCCGGTGTCCGCGAGGACGCGCAACCGGCGAGCAGCATGGCGAGGAGTACGAATCCCAGGATATTTCTTGTCATTTCGATGACCTCCGTATTGTGCGTGC
Source organism: Hydrogenophilus sp. (assembly GCA_020725265.1). Lineage (GTDB taxonomy): Bacteria > Pseudomonadota > Gammaproteobacteria > Burkholderiales > Thiobacillaceae > PFJX01. The sequence continues at coordinate 8,466 of DYFK01000023.1, forward strand.
GCCTCCAGGGGCACCGCGAATTATGCCAGTGCTCGCGCCGCGCCGGCGTCGGGCATTCCCCGCCGGAGAGGCCCTGGCATGCGACCGCGCTAGGCCGGTCGGGGCTCGATGCCCATCACCTTCACCCGGTAGTTGAACTGGCGCAGGGTCAGGCCCAGCATCTGCGCGGCGCGCGATTTGTTGCCGCCGGTTTCGCGCAGGGCCGCCTCGATCGCGGCGCGGTCGCTCTCGCGCACCGGATGATAGGCGCGCACGCGCGGGCCAGCGTCGCCGGTTTCCGGCATGCCGGCGGGCATCAGCGCCGGCGCCGGCGGTTGTCCCTGGAGCTGCATCTGGCTGTGGGTTTCCGCGTGCAGCACCGCCGCCACGTCGCGTTCGCCGATGGTCGCGCCTTCCGCCAGCAGCACCAGGCGTTCGAGCACGTTGCGCAGTTGGCGGATGTTGCCTGGCCAGGGATGGTCGGTGAGCTGGCGCATGGCTTCCGGCGTGATGTTGACGTTGCGCTGGTAGCTCTGGTCGAGCTGGTTCAGGTAGTAGCGCACCAGATGGCGGATGTCCTCGGCGCGTTCGCGCAGCGCCGGCAGGCGCACCGGGATGACGTTGAGGCGGTAGAACAGGTCGAGCCGGAACTTGCCCTGACTGACCAGCCATTGCAGATCCTGGTTGGTGGCGGCGACGATGCGCACGTTGATCGGCACTTCCTTGCGCGCGCCGATGCGCTGGATGGTGTGCTCCTGCAATACGCGCAGCAGCTTGACCTGCATCGCCGGCGGCAGGTCGCCGACCTCGTCGAGGAACAGGGTGCCGGTATCGGCCTGCTCGAAATAGCCGGGCCGGCTGCCGACGGCGCCGGTGAAGGCGCCCTTCTCGTAACCGAACAGTTCGGACTCCACCAGGTTTTCCGGGATGGCGCCGCAGTTGACCTTGACGAAGGGCGCGTCGCGGCGGGAGCTGGACAGATGCAGCGCGCGCGCGAACAACTCCTTGCCGGTGCCGGATTCGCCCAGCAGCAGCACGGTCGCCTCGCTGCGCGCGACCTGTTCGATCTGTTTCAGCGCCCGCCGCAGTTGCGGCGATTCGCCGACGATGCCGAACGAGCCGTAGGTCGACAGATCCTTGGTCAGCGCCCATTTCAGTTCCCGGTTTTCCGATTCCAGCCGGCTGGTGCGCTCGCGGATGAATTCGTTGATCAGGATGACGTGGGTGATCAGGGTCGCGGCGATCTTCAATACCTGCTGGTCGCGCGCCAGTGGCCGCGGCCGTTCGCGCAGGCGATGGACGCCGAGCACGCCGATCTGGCGACCGGCCTGTTCCAGCGGCAGGGCGATGAAGGAAACGGTCTCGCGCGGCAGGTTCTCGCGCGCCACGGCGCGGAACAGGAACAGCGGTTCGGCGTCGACGTCCTGCACGATCGCGGTCTGGCCGCCGGTCATCACGCGGCCGGTGATGCCCTCGCCGGGCAAGTAGTGGCCGCGCGCGATCTCTTCCTGGGTCAGGCCGTAGGCGTGGACGATGCGCAGTTCGCCGGTTTCCGGATCGGGCAGCACCACCCGGCCGCGATTGAGGCCGAGAAACTCCGACAACAGGTGCAGGATTTCGCGAACCACGAAGGCCTCGTCCTGGCTCTTGCCGAGCAGCGCGACGGCCTCGCGCACGACCAGAAGTTCCTCGTCGGCCAGACGTTCCTGGGCGGCGCGGATGGGCAGGCTGGTGTCTTCCATCGATTCGGGGTGGGGGGCGGATGCCGGATCATAGCAATCCGTCGGCTGGGCGGCGCGGCGGATTCCGCGTGTCCGGCCCCATGTGGCCGATTTCGCGGCGCTGGTCCGAACCCGGTTTCGCCATCCCTATCTAGAATCCGGTTACCGCAACCACTTTCGCTCATTCACGTGTCCACCGCGTCGTTGTCATGCCGTTGCCTGTCGGTCGTCCTGTTCTGCGCCCTGTCGTGGACCGGGCCGGCGCGCGCGCTGAGCGTCGAGGTGAACGCGCCGGACGGGCTGGAGGCGCTGCTGGACCGGTATCTCGACGCCGCGCGCGCGGCCCGGCTGGGCGAGACCCTGGCCGACGAGGAGGTCGCGCGCCTGCGCGATCTGAGCCTGGCGACCGCGCGCGAACTGCTGGCGACCGAGGGCTATTTCTCGCCGACCATCGACAGCCGGATGACTCGCGCGGAGACCGGCTGGCATCTGCGCTTCACGGTCACGCCGGGGCCGCGCGCGCTGATCCGCGCGGTCGACATCGGTTTTCTCGGCGCGATCGCCGAGGCCGGCACGGCGCGTCCGCGCGGGCGCTTCGGGCGCGCCGAGCGCGAATTCCCGCTCAAACCCGGCATGCCGTTCCGTCAGGAAGACTGGACCGCGGCCAAGGCCGCGTTGCTGGCGCCGCTGCTGGCCGATCGCTATCCGGCCGCGCGCCTGGCGGCCAGCGAGGCGCGCGTCGATCCGGAGGCGAGCGTGGTTGATCTGAGCCTGAGCGTGGACAGCGGACCGGCCTTCTTCCATGGCCGGCCGTTGATCACCGGCGCCCGCCGCTATCCCGAGTCGATCATCCACAACCTGAACCCGGCCCGGCCGGGGCAGCCGGTGCGCCAGCAGGACCTGCTCGATTACCAGGCGGCGCTGGAGGCCAGCGGCTATTACGCGCGGGCGAGCGTGCGCGTCGATGTCGACCCGGCGCTGGCGGCGGCGGCGCCGATCCGGGTCGAGGTGGAGGAGCGACCGGAAAAGCTGTTCAGCATCGGCGCCGGCGTCAGTACCGACACCGGCGCGCGCGCGCGGTCGTCGTGGCTGCACCGGAACGTGCTCGATCGCGGTCTGCGCCTGAAATTCGACGCCAGCCTGGAGTCGGCGCGCCAGACCGGCGAGACCGAGCTGGCCTGGCCGCGTTCGGCCGATGGCTACGACCACGCTGTCGGCCTGCGGCTGAAGCGGGAGGACATCAAGGGCCAGGAAAGCCTGGCCACGGTGGCGGCGCTCAGACGGGCCAGGTCGCGCGGTTTGATCGAAACCGCGTGGACGCTGCAATACCAGACCGAACGGAAGACGCTCGGCAGCCAGCCGGAACAGCGCAACCAGGCCCTGACCGTCAACCATGCCTGGATCCGGCGCGAACTCGGGCGGGGCTTCTATCCACGCCGCGGCCATGTCCTCGATCTGCGCGTCGGTGGCGCCGCCGAGGCGTTGTGGTCGGACACCAGCTTCCTGCGCCTGCATGCCCGTCACACCCGCTACCTGCCGGTTGGCGAGCGTGGCCGCCTGCTGCTGCGTGGCGAACTCGGTGGCGTGCTGGCGAAGACCCGCGATGGCATTCCCACGGATTTCCTGTTCCGCGCCGGCGGCGACAACTCGGTGCGCGGCTACGCCTATCAGAGCCTGGGACGCACGCTCGACGGCGGCGTCGCCTCGGTGCGTTATCTGGCCACCGGCAGCGTCGAGTACAACCATTTCCCGCCGGGCGACTGGGGGCTGGCGCTGTTCGTCGACGCCGGTGACGCCGCCGACAGTCCCGGCGCGCTGTCGCCGGTGTTCGGCTACGGCGTCGGCGCGCGTTACCGCTCGCCGGTCGGGCCGATCAACCTGGATCTGGCCTATGGCGAGGCCACCGGCGAATTGCGTCTGCACTTTTCGCTCGGAGTGTCGTTTTGACGCGGCGGGCTCGCGCGCTGGCGATGTTCGCCGGCCTGTTCGCGCTGGCGTTGGCGGCGCTGGTCGCGGCCGGCGCCTGGGTGCTGGGCAGCGACGAAGGCTTCCGCTGGCTGACCCGGGCGGTGACCACGCTGAGCGGCGAGCGCATCCGTTTCGAGGGCGTCGAGGGCCATCCGGGCGTGCCGATCGGCGTCGAACGACTCAGTATCGACACCACCGATTTCCGCCTGGAAATCACCGGCCTGAACCTGCGCTGGCGGCCGCGCGCGCTCTGGCAACGCCGGCTGGAGATCGATGCGCTGACGGCGCGCGGCGTTGATCTCGAGATCCTCGGCGAGGATTCCACGCCGCCGGTTCCGCCGGCCAGCCTGCGCGCGCCGCTCGATCTTCATCTGCGCGCGTTCGATCTGGCGCGGCTGCAAGCGCGCCGGGGTGGCCGGATGCTGGTCCTGGAAAACCTGCGCGGCGGCCTCGACGGCGGTGGCGACCGCTACTGGCTGGCCGGCCTTACCGGACACCTGGCCGGAGCCGGGCTGAGTGGCGAACTGGAGCTCGCCAAGGACGCGCCGTTCGCGCTGCGCGGCGACTTCAGCGCGGTCTGGCCGGAACCCGGGTCGGGGCGGGCCGCGCTGGCGCTGACCGGCAACCTGTCGGCGCTGGATTTCCGGCTCGACGCCAGCGCCCAGGACATGCGCTTCCGGGCCGATGGCGCGGCGGCGCCGTTCGCCGAAATTCTCGTGCCGCGCCTGCTGGTGGCCGGGGAGGGCATCGATCCGAGCCGGCTCCGGGCCGACGCGCCGCGCGCCGATCTGGCCTTTTCCGGGGTGTTCGAAGGGCAGCCGGGCGAGCGCCTGCTCGGTACCTTCAGCCTGAGCAACCGCCTGGCCGGGCGCCTGGACCAGAATCTTCTGCCCCTGGCCAACCTGACCGGCGCCGTGCATGGCGACACCGATCGGGCCGATTTCAGCGCGCTGCTGGTCGATCTGGGCGCCGCCGGCCGGCTGACCGGCGGCGGCCACTGGCGCGACGGCCGGGTGACGCTCGACCTGGCCGGCGGCAACCTGAATCTGGCCGGGCTGCATCGCGCCGCGCGCGCCACCCGGCTGGCGGCGGACCTGCGCCTGGAGGGCGACGCCGACGGTCAGACGGTCGCCGGCGAACTGCGCGAGGTCTGGGGGCAAGGCCGTTTCCGTCTGTCCCATGCCGATGGCGAATTGCGCCTGGAGGCGGCCGATTTCAGCGGTCAGGCCGGCCGGCTGACGGCCACGGGCTGGCTGCGGCTGGATGCCAGCCGGGCCTTTGCCGTCGAGTTCGACGCCAGCCGGATCAATCCGGCGCGTTTCGTCGAGTTTCCGCGCGCGCGCCTGAACGCGCGTGGCCGGGCGCAAGGCACGTTGATGCCGGCGCCGGAGCTGGATGTCGATTTCGTCCTGCCGGCCGGTGAACTGGCTGGCCGGCCGGTCAGGGGACATGGCCGCCTGAGCTATCGGGACCGTCACCTCGCCGATGCCGACATCGATCTCGATCTGGCCGGCAACCGGGCCAGATTCCAGGGCAGCCTGGGACGCGCCGGCGACCGCCTGCGCTGGGAGATCGACGCGCCGGCGCTGGCGCGCCTGCATCCGGACTTGGGGGGGCGCCTGGCCGGCGCCGGCGGTCTTGGCGGTCTTGGCGGTTTCGGCGACTTCGATGACGGCGCCGGTCCGCCGTGGCTCGAAGCCGATCTGACCGGCGCCGACCTGCGCCTGCCCGGCGGCATCGCCACCGACCGCCTGGAAGCGCGGTTGAACCTGCGCGCCGCTGTCGGCGCGCCGTTCGAGGGCCGGATCGACGCTCGCGGCGTCGCCTTCGGCGACCTGCGCCTGCAAGCGTTGCGCGCCGATGCGAGCGGTCGCGGCGATGCCCACGTCCTGAGCGTGGACGCCAGCCTGCCGGACTGGCGACTGCGCGCCGAGCTGGCCGGCGGCTTCGATCCGGCACGGAAATGGCGCGGGCAATTACGCCAGGCGGAACTGCTCGGCCGCTGGCCGATGACCCTGGCCGCGCCGGCCGGACTGACGCTGTCGCCGGAACGCCAGGAAATCGAGGGTCTCGATCTGGATCTGGCCGGCGGCCGACTGATCGTCGAACACTTCCGGCATCAGGATGGCCGCTTCGCCAGCCAGGGCCGCTACGCCGATCTGCCGCTGGCGCCGCTGCTGGCGCTGGCGGAATCGCGACCGGCGTTCACCACCGACCTGCGCGTCGATGGCGACTGGGATCTGCGCGTCGGTGACCACCTCGACGGTCGCGCCAGCCTGCGCCGTCGGAGCGGCGATCTGCGTTTGGACCGGCCGGCGCTATCGTTGGGATTGACGGCGCTCACGCTCGATCTGGACGCCGGGCCTGGCCGGATCGGCGCGCGCCTGGCCGTCGACAGCCGGGAGCTCGGCGGCCTGCGTGGCGAAGGCCGCGCCACGCGCGCGCGCGAGGGGGATTTTCCCGCCCTGGCGCGCGCGGGTGACTTCAGTACGCTGGCGCGCGCCGTGCCGCTGAGCTGGACGGCGCGTTTTGATCTGCCCGACCTGCGGCCGTTCAAGCCCTACCTGCCGCCCGGCTTGCGCGTCGATGCCCGCCTCCGGGGCCGGCTCGATGGTGGCGGCAGCCTGGCGGCGCCGCGTATCGAGGGCGAGCTGGTCGCCGAAGCGATTCGCCTGGCCCTGCCCGAGGAGGGCGTGGCGATCGACGATGGCCGGATCGAGCTCGGTTTCGACAAGGATCGTGTCCATGTCCGTGACGGCCTCCTCAAAGCCGGCGCCGGCCGGGTCGTGGTCGCCGGTGAGGCGCGGCCGGGTCTCGGCCAGGCCGGCATCCGCCTGACGTTCGAGAAATTTCCGGCCAGCCAGCGCGGTGATCGACGCATCGTCGTTTCCGGCGCCACCCGGCTCGATTTCGAGCGCGAACGCCTGCGTCTGAGCGGCGGGCTCAGGGTCGATCGCGCTCGCCTGGAAACGCCGGAAGCGAGCCGGCCGACGCTGTCGGCGGACGTCGTCGTGGTCGGCCGGCCGCCGCGCGAGCAGCCGGCCGCCCGGCGCTATCCGCTCGACCTTGACCTCGATCTCGACCTGGGTGGCGATTTCCTGTTCAAGGGCGGTGGCCTCGACGCTCGACTGGGCGGCCGTCTGCGCGTGTTCACCGTCGACCAGACCTTGCGCGGCGAAGGCCGCGTCCAGGTGGAGACCGGCCGCTACGCGGCCTACGGACAATCGCTGGCGATCGAGCGTGGCGTGCTCGCCTTCGCCGGGCCGATCGACAACCCCGGCCTAGACATCCTGGCGGTGCGCGAGACCGCCACGGTCAAGGCCGGCGTCCAGGTCCGGGGCACGGCGCGCCGGCCGTTGGTGACGCTGTATTCCGAGCCGCCGCTGCCGGATACCGAGAAACTGGCCTGGCTGGTGCTCGGCCATGGCCTGGACACCGGTGGAGAGCGGGAATTCGCGTTGCTTCAGGTCGCCGTCGGCACGCTGCTTGGTCAGGCGGAGTCGGTAACCATGCAGGCCCGGCTGGCGGACGCGCTGCATATCGACAGCTTCAGCCTGCGCGCCGGCGAGGGTGAGGATCTGTCGAGCAGCGTCCTCCGCGTCGGCAAGCGGCTGTCGTCGCGCGCCACGCTCAGTTACGAGCAGAGCCTGGATGGCCTCGACCAGGTGGTCAAGGTGATCTACCAATGGACTCCGCGCGTGCGCCTGGAAGCGCAAACCGGCCAGCGCGGCAGTTTTGATGCCTTCTATACCGTCGAATACGATTGATGCGATTGATCGCGTGATCGGCCGGGCATCGATAGGCATCCGCCGTTGTCAGGCGGCATACTTCAGGGTTTGACCCGATCCACCGGTTGCAACCACGGAGACCCGACGAACATGGCCGAACCCGAGAAATGCAGCATCGATTTCACCCGCTGCGCCCTGTCCGCGCTGCATACGCTCGACGTCGCCATCGCCAACCACATGGATTGGTTGCGGCACCTGCATCGCACCCTGGTCTGCGCAGGCAAGGGCAATCCCGACGATCTCGCCGCCGACGCGCACTGCCGCTGCCGGTTCGGCCAGTGGTACTACGGCCAGGGCATGGCCGATCTCGGCAACGAACCGGGCTACCGGGCCATCGAGGGCGTGCATCGCGACATGCATGTCGCCGCCGCCCGTCTGCTGGCCCGGCATGACGCCGGCGAGGCCGTCGACGTCGGCGAGTACGACGTCTTCATGGAACACGCGGTCGGCTTCAAGCAGCGGGTGCGCCTGTTCCAGTACGAAATCATGAACCGTGTCTGCGTGGTCGACCAGTTGACCGGCGTCTGGAACCGCCACGCCATGCATCTGCGCCTGGCCGAGGAACAGGAGCGCATCCAGCGTGGCGGCCCCGCCGCCGTCCTCTGCATGATGGACATCGATCATTTCAAGCTGGTCAACGATGGTCATGGTCATCGCGCCGGCGATGTCGTCCTGCAGGAGGTGGCCGCCTTCTTCTCCCGGCGCCTGCGCCGTTACGACGCGGTGTTCCGCTTCGGTGGCGAGGAGTTCCTGATCTGCTTGCCGGCCACCACGATCGGCGACGCCCGGACCCTGCTCGACCGGATGCGCGCGGAATTGTCCGGTACCGATATCGCCGTCGCCGACACCTGCCTGCGGGTGACCGCCTCGCTCGGCCTGGCCGTGCTGGGGCCACGTTCGACCGTCGAGGATGCGATCGAATGGGCCGACCACGCCTTGCTGGTGGCCAAGGCCAGCGGTCGCGACCAGGTCCGCGTCTGGGATGGCGAGCTCGACGCGGACGTTGGTTCCGACTGACAAGGCCGGACGAATTGCTTTCCTGGATTTTCCAAATTGTTATCAATGTGTTGAATTTCGCCAGCCCGTCATCGCCGCTTGCCGGAGTCGTCGGCTTCCGGCATGGTGACCGGCCCCATCCCGTCCGGAGACTGTCATGACCTTGTCGATCATCCTGCTTGTCGTCCTGCATCTGCTCGCCGCCGTGGCCTGGGTGGGCGGCATGCTGTTCGCGCACATGGCGCTGCGTCCGAGCGTCATGGAACTGGAGCCGCCGGTCCGGCTGGCGTTGTGGTCGCGCGTGTTCACGCGCTTCTTCCGGCTGGTCTGGGCGAGCGTGGCGATCCTGCTGGTCAGCGGCCACGCGCTGCTGGCCATCGGTGTCGGCGCCGGTTCGCACGCGGTGCTGACCATGGCCGCGCTCGGCTGGGTCATGGCCGCGCTGTTCGCCTATCTGTATTTCCGCCCCTGGGCGCGGCTGCGCGCGGCCCTGGCCGAGGCTGACATTCCCCGCGCGGCGGCGGCCCAGAACGGCATCCGGCGGATCGTCGCGACCAATCTGACCCTGGGCGTGATCGTCTGCGCGCTCGGTGGCATGGCTCGCTATCTTGGCTGAGCGCATGCGGCAACGCCGGATTCATGGGCATCGCGCGCGGCCGCGCACCGTTCTGGTGCGAAGCCGCGCGGGCGACCCGCGGCCATCCCGCGCGTGATCCGGCGGTAATCCGGAGCGGACCCGGCCACGCCGGGGTTTGTTGACAATCTTTTGAGTATTGCTTCGAGCTGGCACGATTGCTGCTGTTTGTCGAACACCCGACCACTGTTCGACGAGAGGAGTAGCAAAAATGTCCGGTTTCAATAATCCCTTCAATCCCAAAACCCGACTGCGGCGCGGCGGTTGCAGTTGCGGCCGCCATCACGATCAGGCCGAGCACGACGCCGAGGTGAACGGCGCCGAAGCCGCGGTCGACCGGGTGGTCGAATCGACCCTGGTGCGCGCCCTGTTCCCGGAAGACAACCAGCGCCGGGCCTTTCTCCAGGCGGTTGGCGCCGGCACCGCGCTGGCGGCGATCTCCACGTTCTTCCCGCTGTCCGCCGCCAAGGCGCTGGCCCAGGAACCGGGGCCGCTGGAGAAGAAGAAGCTCAATATCGGCTTCATCCCGATCACCTGCGCGACGCCGATCATCATGGCCGGGCCGATGGGCTTCTACGGCAAGCAGGGCCTGGACGTGACGCTGTCCAAGACCGCCGGTTGGGCGGTGGTGCGCGACAAGGTCATCAACAAGGAATACGACGCCTCCCACATGCTCTCGCCGATGCCGCTGGCGATGAGCCTGGGCCTGGGCTCGCAGGCGATCGCCACCGACGTGGCCGCCATCGAGAACATCAACGGCCAGGCCATCACCATGCACATCAAGCACAAGGACCGGATGGATCCGAAGGACTGGAAGGGCATGAAGTTCGGCCTGCCGTTCGACTATTCCATCCACAACCTGCTGTTGCGCTACTTCCTGGCCGAGCATGGCATCGATCCGGACAAGGACGTCGAGCTGCGCATCATGCCGCCGCCGGACATGGTGGCGAACCTGCGCGCCGGCAACATCGACGGCTTCCTCGGGCCGGAACCGTTCAACCAGCGCGCGGTGTTCGAGGGCGTCGGCTTCATCCACACGCTGTCGCGCGACATCTGGGACGGCCACCCGTGCTGCGCCTTTGGCGTCTCCGAGGCCTTCGTCAAGGAAAATCCCAACACCTTCGCGGCGCTGTTCCGTTCCATCGCGCTGGCCACCGATTACGCCAACAAGGCCGAGAACCGGCCGGCGGTGATCAAGGCGATCGCGCCCGCCAACTACCTGAACCAGCCTGAGATCGTGCTGGAGCAGGTGATGACCGGCCGCTTCGCCGATGGCCTGGGCAACATCCGCAACGTGCCCGACCGGGTCGCCTTCGATCCGTTCCCGTGGCAGTCGATGGCGGTCTGGATGCTGACCCAGCTCAAGCGCTGGGGCTACATCAAGGGCAACGTCAACTACAAGCAGATCGCGGAGAACGTGTTTCTGGCGACCGACGCGCGCAAGCGCATGACCGAGCTGGGCATGAAGGCGCCGGCGTCCAACTACGCCAAGCACACGATCATGGGCAAGGTGTTCGACCCGGCCAAGCCGGAGGAATACCTGAGATCGTTCAAGATCCGGAAGGGGTGAGCCATGAATGCCTCGCTGCTGCTGCGTTCCTCGGCGGTGTCGCTGCTGTTGCTGGTGGTGATGCTGTTCGTCTGGCACGCCACCACGCTGCCCGAGACCGCTTCCACCGAGGGCATGAGCGATGAATACGCCGCGCTCATGGGCATGGCCGGCGGTGGCGCCGCCAAGGCCGGCCTGCCCGGGCCGGCCGACGTTGGCGCCACCATCTGGGAGAAGCTGTCCGATCCGTTCTACGACAACGGGCCCAACGACAAGGGCATCGGCATCCAGCTCGGCTATTCGCTGGCGCGGGTGTTGTCGGGCTTCTTCCTGGCGGCGCTGGTGGCGATCCCGCTCGGTTTCGTGGTCGGCATGTCGCCGGTCATGCGTGGCGCGCTCGATCCCTTCATCCAGGTGCTCAAGCCGATCTCGCCGCTGGCGTGGATGCCGCTCGCGCTCTACATCATCAAGGACTCGTCGGTGTCGGCGGTGTTCGTGATCTTCATCTGCTCGTTGTGGCCGATGCTGATCAACACCGCGCACGGCGTCGCCTCGGTCAAGCGCGATTGGCTCAATGTCGCCCAGACCCTGGAAGTGGGCGCGCTGCGCAAGGCCTTCCTGGTGATCCTGCCGGCGGCGGCGCCGACCATCCTGACCGGCATGCGCATCTCGATGGGCATCGCCTGGCTGGTGATCGTGGCGGCGGAGATGCTGGTCGGCGGCACCGGTATCGGCTACTTCGTCTGGAACGAGTGGAACAACCTGTCGTTGAACAACGTGATCTTCGCGATCCTGACCATCGGCGTGGTCGGCATGGCGCTCGACCTGATGTTCGGTTGGGTGCAGCGCCTGGTCGCCTATCGCGAATGAACGCCCGGAGAACCCAACATGGATAACGCATTCCTCAAGATCGAAGCCCTCGCCAAGGTGTTTCCGCCGGCGCGCGGCGGCCAGCCCCTGACGGTGTTCGAGAACATCCACTTCAGCATCGACAAGGGCGAGTTCGTCTGCATCATCGGCCATTCGGGTTGCGGCAAGTCGACCATCCTGAATGTGCTCGCGGGCCTCGACCAGGCTTCCTCCGGCACCGTGATCATGGACGAGCGCGAGGTGTCCGGACCCAGTCTGGATCGCGGCGTGGTGTTCCAGAGCCATGCGCTGATGCCCTGGTTGTCGGTGATGAAGAACATCGAGTTCGCGGTCAAATCGCGCTGGCCGGACTGGAGCCGCGACAAGGTCCGCGCCCACTGCCAGAAATACATCGATCTGGTGCATCTGACCGGCGCCGAGCACAAGAAGCCGGCCGAGCTGTCCGGCGGCATGAAGCAGCGCGTCGGCATCGCCCGCGCCTTTTCCATCCAGCCCAAGATGCTGCTGATGGACGAGCCGTTCGGCGCGCTCGACGCGCTCACGCGTGGCGTCATCCAGGACGAGTTGCTGAACATCTGCGCGGAGACCCATCAGACCGTGTTCATGATCACTCACGACGTCGACGAGGCCATCCTGCTCGCCGACAAGATCGTGCTGATGACCAACGGCCCGCTGGCCAAGATCGCCGAGATCGTGGTCAACACGCTGCCGCGCGACCGGAGCCGCCATGATGTCCACAAGCATCCGCACTACTACCGGATCCGCAACCATCTGGTCGATTTCCTGGTGAGCCGTTCCAAGGATTTCGCCAGCAACACGCCGGCCGGCTACGACCCGCTGCATCCGCCGTTCACCCGCCCCGGCCTGGAACCGGATGCCGATTGCCCACCGGACGTCGACGCGCGGGTACGCCACCTGCGTCAGCCGGCGATGCCGGCGGCGGCCTGAATCGAACCCATCCGATCGTTTTGCTTCAAGGAGAAACCAGCATGACCCGCAATGACGTCACCGAACTGATCATCACCAACAAGCTGGCCAAGGGCCTCAAGTGGGAGGACATCGCCAAGGTGGCCGGCCAGAGCAAGGAGTGGACCACCGCCGGCTGCCTGGGCCAGATGACCTTCACCAAGGAGCAGGCCGAGGCCATCGGCAAGCTGCTCGATCTGCCGGAGGCGGCGGTGATCCAGCTGCAATTGGTGCCCTACAAGGGCTCGCTGCCGTCGGCGGTGCCGACCGATCCGTTGATCTACCGCTTCTACGAACTGATCCAGGTCTACGGCACCACGATCAAATCCCTGATCCACGAGGAATTCGGCGACGGCATCATGAGCGCCATCGACTTCTCGATGGACATCCAGCGCGTCGCCGATCCCAAGGGCGATCGCGTCAACATCGTCCTGAACGGCAAGTTCCTGCCCTACAAGATGTATTGACGGGATGTACGGATCGGATCGATGCCGGCGCGCCGGTCGGGCGTTTCAGAACAGCTCGGCCGAGCCGACGGCGCGTGGTTTCAGCATGTCCAGACCGGCGTAGTCGAGGCTCCGGTTGCGACCGTGCTCCTTGACGTAGTACAGCGCGCGGTCGGCTTCCTCGATGAACAGGGCCGGCGGCTTGCCGCCGTCGACGCGGGTGTAGCCGATGCTGACGGTGACCTGGCCGACCTGCGGAAAGGCATGCGCCTCGACCCGCGCGCGCAGGCGATCGAGCACGCGGCTGGCGGCTTCGCGCGAGGTGTCCTCCAGCAGGATGACGAATTCCTCGCCGCCGTATCGGTAGATCTGGTCGACATCGCGCAGCGACTCGCGCATCAGGTTGGCGAACGCGAGCAGCACTTCGTCGCCGATCAGGTGGCCGTAGGTGTCGTTGATCGACTTGAAACGATCGAGATCGAGGATGGCCAGATAGTCCTCGCGGGCGCGGTCCTGGCAACGGCGGCCGTTGACGTGGGCGGTGACCAGATCGTTCAGCCGGCGCTCGAATTTCTTGCGGTTCATCAGCCCGGTCAGGGTATCGCGCTCGCTGTCGAACAGCAGACGCACGTAATTGCGGTAGACCTGGAGCATGCCCAGGGCCATGCGCTGTTCCATCGGGTTCCAGGCCGGCATGCACAGGATCAGGATGTGCCGGTTTTCCTGGAGCGCCGGCTCGATGCGTAGCAGCAGGCAGTCGTGGCCGCCGGCCCGGACCCGGCAATGGGCGTCGGCATCGAGCGCGCGCGCGGCCGCCAGCAGTTCCGGCGCGAGTTCGGCGGCTTCGTGCATGTGGATGGGCCGGTACTCGTCGTGGTCGGCGCGCAGTTCGATCACCAGCAGGGCTTCCGGCGCCAGCACTTCCTCCAGCGCGTTGAACAGGCTGTATTCCAGCGAGAGCTGATCGCGCTGCTCGGTCAGGGAGACGATGTTCTCCAGCAGATCGCCGGCGACCTGTTCGACGCGGGCGGCGCAGGCATCGGTATCGATGGGTTGGCTCATGGCGACGGCGTCATGGCATCAGCAGCAGGAACGGCAGCAGCAGCCAGGGGAAGAACTGGTTGATGGTGACCGGCGTGGCCGGACTGGGCGCGCTCTCGACGCCGCGCGCGTCGATGGCGATCACCCGCACCCAGTAATCACCGGGCGCCGGTTTGCGCACGCGGGCTTGCGCGCTCGGCAGCGTATAGCTGGCGGCGATCGTGGCGAAGGCCGGATCGCGGCCAATCTCCATGCGGTAGACCGTGGCGGCGCCGCGCCAGTTGGCGATCAGGAAGCCGCCGTCCTCGACCATTTCGGGCGCCGACGGCGCGGCCGGGAGCGGCGCCGGTTCCGGCTCGGGTGGCGGCGGGACCGGCGCGGGCGGCGGCGCCACCGCCAGAACGAAGGCGTGATCGGCGCTGAAGCCTTCCAGGCCGTCGGCGTCGATGGCGCGCGCGCGCAGGTGGTAGCGGCCGGGCATCGGCGCCTCCGGTTCCGGCCAGCGCGCTTCCGGAGCGGTGAACACGCTGTCGAGCAGGATGTCGTGGAATCCGGCGTCGGCGGCGATCTGCGCGCGCCAGCTTCGCGCCGCCGGGTCCGCCGGCCAGGTGAAGGCGAGGGCGTCCGTGGTCCGCGCGTCCGGCAGCCCGGACAGATCCGGCCGGGCCAGCAGCGGCTGCGGCGCGCGCGGCGGCTTGCCGAGTTCGGTGATGGTGCCGTAACCACCCTCGACCCGGACTTCCTCGCCCTGGGCGGCGATCGCCACCGCGCCTTCGGTGACCTCGCCGCGCAGGGTCTTGCCGTCCTCGTCCAGATTCAGACGGAAGCCGGTGCCGCGCAGGCCGGCCACCGCTACCGGCGTGACCACCTTGAAACCGCCGGCCGGCGCCTGCTGCCGCGCCGCGCTGGCTTCCAGGCGACCGGCTTCCAGGTTGATCTCGGTGGCGACCATGCCGGTGGCGCCCCAGGCCGCCAGCCGGCCGAAACCGATCCGGCTGGAAGCCTGCTGGGTCAGCACGGTGCCATCGGCGAAGCGGAAGGCGGCACTGGAACGCGGCCCGGTCAGCACGGTTTCGCCGCCGTGCAGCCGGGTGCCGGCGGCGAGCGCCTGGAACGGACCATCGGCGCGCCGGTAGCGGACGTTGCCGCTGGCGGCGGTGACCTCGACCGGCGCCGGCGTGACCTTGAGCAGCTCGACCGGGATGCGCAGATGGCTGCCGGTCGGCAGTTTTTTCGGGTCGCCGACCTGATTGACCACCCGTACCTTGGGCCAGTCATTCGGATTCTTCAGGTACTTCTGACCGATTCCGATCAGGGTGTCGCCGGCCACGGTCAGATACAGCCAGTCGGCCGCGCGCGCCGCCGGGCCGGCGAACAGGAACAGCGGAATCAGGAACAGGAACGGGAGCGAGCGCGCGCGCATCGGTGGGGACTCATACGTTAAGCTTCCCTATCACTATAAGACTCGCGCATCGAGAGGAGTAGTCCGCCATGCACATCGGCACGCCGCTGTCGCCATCCGCCACCCGCGTCATGCTGCTGGGCGCGGGCGAGTTGGGCAAGGAAGTCATCATCGCCCTGCAACGCCTGGGCGTCGAAGTGGTCGCGGTCGACCGTTACGACGGCGCTCCCGGCCAGCAGGTCGCCCATCACGCCCAGACCATCGACATGACCGACGGCAACGTGCTCGCCCGGCTGGTCGATTCGGAAAAGCCCGACATCATCGTGCCCGAGATCGAGGCGATCGCCACCGAAACCCTGCTCGAACTCGAACGGGCCGGCGTCTGCCGGGTCGCGCCGACCGCGCGCGCGGTCAACCTGACCATGAACCGCGAAGGCATTCGCCGTCTGGCCGCCGAAAAGCTCGGCCTGCCGACCTCCCGCCACGCCTTCGCCGACGACTTCGAACAACTGCGCGCGGCGGTGGATGGGCCCGACGGCATCGGCTATCCGTGCGTGATCAAGCCGGTGATGTCGTCGTCCGGCAAAGGCCAGAGCCGGGTCGACGGCGCCGATGGCCTGCGCGCCGCCTGGGACCATGCCCAGGTTGGCGGCCGCGTCAACAAGGGCCGGGTGATCGTCGAGGGCTTCATCGATTTCGACTACGAAATCACCCTGCTGACGGTGCGCGCGCTTGCCGCCGATGGCCATGTCGAAACCCACTTCTGCGCGCCGATCGGCCACCGCCAGGTCCACGGCGACTACGTCGAGAGCTGGCAGCCGCAACCGATGTCGGCGACCGCGCTGGCTCGCGCCCGCGACATGGCCGCGCGCGTCACCGGCAACCTTGGTGGCCTCGGCCTGTTCGGCGTCGAATGCTTCGTCAAGGGCGATCAGGTCTGGTTCTCCGAGGTCAGCCCGCGCCCGCACGATACCGGCCTGGTCACCCTGGTCAGCCAGCGCCAGAACGAATTCGAACTGCACGCGCGCGCCATACTCGGCCTGCCGGTCGACACCAGCCTGCGCAACCCCGGCGCCTCCGCCGTCATCTACGGCGGCGCCGACGGCCTGCCGGTGCGTTACGAAGGTATCGACGAAGCCCTGCGCGTGCCCGGCAGCGAACTGCGCCTGTTCGGCAAACCGATCGCCTTCGCCCGCCGGCGCATGGGCGTCGCCCTCGCCGAGGCCGACGACATCGAGCAAGCCCGCGCCCGTGCCCGCGAAGCCGCGCGCCGGGTCAGACCGGTGATCGGCTGAGGGAGAGCGATCCGGACGCGGCGTCAGGGATGCCAGTGTCCCCTGGCATTGAGATCTTCTGGGCATGGCTTTGACGTAGCCGTGAAGCGGTGCCCAATAAGGCGGTTTCGGAGGCTCCATGCCGTTTCGGATCGGCGGGGAGCGGACCTTTCGGCGGGCGGTACTTTTCTGGTCCGCCTTACGCCATTTCTCTCGTTGCCCGATTGATCCCCACCACTGTCAGCGATTTCCGATTGGGCTTGTCGTCGGCAAAATCTGCCGGGTTGGCTTCAGATACGCGTGTCGATCAGATAGCCTTTGCCGCCATGGACCTCGGCGAGGATCGCGCCGAAGGCGGGGCCGCTTCCAGCCGGGTAGTGTTCCACCTGAAGTGTATTGCCATAGCGTTGGCGTAGAACAGCTTCCAGCGAGGTTGCGTCCAGCGCGCGACCGTCGGTGACGGCGCCGGCGTTGGAAGGAAAAAACGTGCCGGAATCCCGCATGGTGGCGACGATCTTGCCATCGACACGGAACACGGCAGTCGCCGGTTCGGCGTTCTGTTGACGAATCCGGGCGTCAATTTCGGTCTGGCTCGGTTCGCCGATGATCCTCGGCGGGCTGAAGTTCTCGGGCTTGACGATCTTGGTGGGTGTCAACGGCGCCAGGCCGGAAATTGCAATTCCTCCATCGAATGTCATCGTCATGATCTCGCTCCATCGTGGTTGCTGATTTCAGATCGCAAGCACGAAAAATGCCATGTACACAATCTCCAATCTCGGGGAGTGAGTATCCCGGGTGGCGTCAGGAACGCCAGACCCCGTGGACATGCAGCGGCACGCCGAGCAGTCCGGCGAGTTTCTCGCCGTCGGCGCGCATTCGCGTAAGGTCGTTGTGGTGAACCAGGTTGAGGCGTTCGCCGCCGCGCAGCAGCAGGCTGAGTTCGGCGTGGATGACCTTGAACGGTTCGGTGCCGTGCTTGCGGAATGGGGTGTATTGCACCGCTTCGACCTCGTTGAGCGCGATCCGCCGAATCGTGGTCTTGACGATGCCTTCGGGAATGTCGGCCTGGCCGTGCTTCAGGTCGAAGCTGGGGGTGACGGTATTTCGCTTGCCGGCCCAGCGCGATACCCAGATGAACAGGCCGCCGATCAGGGCGGCGAACGCGGTCATGGCCGGGTCGAAGGTCTTCAGCAGGATCAGCGCCGCCAGCGCCAGGCCGGCGTAGCCGATCCAGCCGACCAGCCGGATCAGGCCGGTCTGGCCGGGCAGTGGCGTGAACACGCACAGGTCGCCATGGACTTCGAGCCCGAACGGCGTCCAGCGTTTGCCGTGGTAGTGCAGGGGTTTGACCGGGGGCAGTTCCATCATCGGTTTTCCTGTGTCGGCGTTTTCGATGGTCCTGACCGGGCCGGCCCGGTCACGGGCTGACCCGCGCCTCCAGGCCGAGCGCGGTCACGCGCGCGGCCAGTTGGTTCAGCCAGGTTTCCGGCAGGCGGCCGAGGCGTGGCGCTTCCGGCTGCATCGACGGCCGCGCCAGGCCGTACAACAGCACGCCACGCAATCCGGGCAGTTCGGCGCGCGCGCGCGCCAGCATGGCCAGCCAGGCGTCGATTTCGGCGGCTTCCGGGGGCTGGCCGTCGATCGTGAACATGCAGGTCTGCACCCAGGTCGGGCAGAGCGCGGCGGCGGCCTTGAGGCGCTGATAGTGGCGTTCCGGGTCGACGCGGGTGTCGTTGACCCGGCGCAGGCCGGCGCGCGTGGCGCGGTCGAACTTGAACCAGACTTCGCCGTCGAGCGCGGCCATCGCGCGCAGGCCGTCGGCGACGCGGGGACGGTCGGCCAGGCTGCCGTTGGTGATGAGCACCAGGCGGACGCGGCCGAGCTGGCCGGAATCGGCGAGCACGCGGCCGATCAGGTCGACCACGGCGGGGAATTCCGGCGCGCTGGTCGGTTCGCCGTTGCCGGACAGGGCGATGTCGTTGAGCCGGCGCAGACCCTCGGGCACGGCGCGGGTCATGAAGTCACCATCGATGACTTCGGCGAGCATGCGCCGGAGTTCGTCTTCCAGCCGGGCCAGGTCGATCGGCGGCGGGCCGCCGCGCTTGAGGTCGGGCACCTGGCAATAGGCGCAGCGCCAGTTGCAGGCGTTGTTGGGGTTCAGGTTGACGCCAATGGAGACGCCGCGCGCGCGCCGTGACACCACCGGGTAGACGTAGGTCATGCCGGCGCCGGCGCGATCGTGATCGGCGAAGCCGAGCGGCCGTGCCGGCGGGTCGGTGGCGGGGGGTGGGGAGGGCGTGACCATGGCCGGATTCTGGCACACTCGCGCCATGCCGCCCGAGCCCGCCCCCGCGCCCCCGTCCACAATCGCCGAGACGGTTCCGATGATAGCCCCGTCCGATTTCGCGCCCCGCCTGATCGCCTGGCAGCGCGCCCATGGCCGCCACGAACTGCCCTGGCAGGCCGGCGCCGGCGCGCGCGCGCGGCCGTATCAGGTCTGGCTGTCGGAAATCATGTTGCAGCAGACCCGGGTGGAAACCGTGATTCCGTATTTCCGGCGCTTTCTCGCCCGCTTTCCCGATCTGGCCACGCTGGCGGCGGCGAGCGAGGACGAGGTGCTGGCGCACTGGTCCGGACTGGGCTACTACAGTCGGGCGCGCAACCTGCTCGCGGCGGCGCGACGCATCGCCGAGGCCCATGGCGGCGTGTTCCCGGACCGCTTCGACGCCATCCTGGCGTTGCCCGGCGTCGGCCGCTCGACCGCCGCCGCCATCGCCGCGTTCGCCTTCGGCCAGCGCCGCGCCATCCTCGACGGCAATGTCAAACGGGTGCTGGCGCGGGTGTTCGGCATCGATGGCTGGCCGGGCGAGCGGGCGGTGGAAAACCGGCTCTGGGCGCTGGCCGAATCGCTGTTGCCGGAGCGCCAGGTCGCCGCCTACACCCAGGGGCTGATGGATCTGGGCGCCACCGTCTGCGCGCGTGCCCGACCGCGTTGTCCGGACTGTCCGTTCGCCGGCCGTTGCGTCGCCCACGTCGAGGGGCGCCAGCGCGAGCTGCCCGGCGCGCGTCCGCGCAAGACCCCACCGGAACGCGTCACCGCCATGCTGGTGCTGCGCCGCGCCGGCGAGGTGTTGCTGGAAAAACGGCCGCCCACCGGCATCTGGGGCGGCCTGTGGAGCCTGCCGGAATGCGCGTGGGACGCCGACCCGCTGGCCGTCGCCGCCGACCTGGGCTACCGCGTCGCCAACCCGGCGCGCGAACTGCCCGGTTTCAGCCACGCGTTCACTCATTTTCGTCTGACCATCCGACCCTGGCTGCTCGATGTCGTCGGCATCGATCACGCCGGCGAGCCGGGCCGGTTCTGGCTGAGTCTGGACGATCTCGCCGGCGCCGCGTTGCCGACTCCGGCCCGGCGGATACTGGCCGGCTGCGGCGCGTAGTTCGGGCTGACTCCGGCGGACGTCGACGCCGGTCGCGCTCAACCGGGTCGGGGCGCGGCGCCGGCGTCTTCCGGCGTCAGCCGTTCGGCCAGGAAATCGACCAGCGCGCGCAGCCGACGCGACAGGTGGCGGGTGGGCGGGTAAACCGCGTGCACGCGCAGTTCCGGCCAGCGGTGATCGTCCAGCACCGGTGTCAGCTCGCCACCGTTCAGGCTGTCGACCAGATAGAAATCCGGCATCAGGATCAGGCCGAAGCCGGCGCGCGCGGCGTCGAGCAGGAATTCGCCGCTGTTGGCGCGCAGCGCGACACGCACTTCCACGCTGCCGGCGCGGCCGGACGGGTCGTGGTAGTGCCAGATGCCAGGGTTGGCCGGGTTGCTGTAGACCAGGCAATCGTGCCGGCGCAGCTCGGCCGGGGAACGCGGCGCGCCGTGCCGGGCCAGGTAGTCCGGACTCGCGCACAGGCGGTGCCGGATCGTGCCCAGTCGGCGCGCGATCAGGCTGGAATCGGGCAGGTTGGCGATGCGGATGGCGAGATCGAAGCCTTCCTGCATCAGGTCGATTTGACGGTCGTTGAAATCGAGATCGAATTCCAGCGCCGGGTGCCGGCGCATGAACTCGCGCAGCGCCGGCGCCAGCCGCAGCAGGCCATAAGCCAGCGGCAGCGCGACCTTGACGCGACCGCGCAGCGCGGCCTGGGCGGAGGAAACCGCCTGTTCCGCCTCGTCCAGGTCGGCGAGGACGCGGCGGGCGCGTTCCAGGAAATCGTGGCCGCTGTCGGTAAGGTGGAGCCGACGCGTGGTTCGGCGCAGCAACTGCGCGCCCAACCGGGTTTCCAGCTCGGCCAGGCGCCGGCTCACCGCCGATTTGGCGATGCCCATGCGCTCGGCGGCGGCGCCGATGCCGCCGGCCTCGACGACGTGGACGAAGGTTTGCAGGTCGGCGAAGCGGTCCATGATGATTGTTCTCTAATTAAGAAAAATAAGTTCGGAATATCACTGTTTATCCCTGATTTATCAACGAAGACAATGGTGACTCCAGACCACCGAACAGGAGCGCATGCCATGAATCCCCGTCCTACCTCCTCCCATCCCGACAACGATCGCGACGATTCCGCGCGGCCCCTGCGCGTGCTGCGTGTCGACGCCAGCGGACGCGGCGACGATTCGGCCACCCGCCGGCTGACCGCGTCGTTCGTGCGCGAGCTGGCGGCGCGGCAGCCGATCGAACTGGTCGAGCGCGATCTCGGCGCCGGCCTGCCGTTCGTCGATGCCGCCTGGATCGCCGCCAACTTCACCGACCCGGACGCGCGCGATGCCGGCCAGCGCGCGACCCTGGCCGGTTCGGACGCGCTGGTCGCCGAAGTGATGGCCGCCGACGCGCTGGTCATCGGCGTGCCGCTGTACAACTTCGGCGTGCCGGCCACGCTCAAGGCATGGATCGACCAGATCGCGCGCGCCCGCGTTACCTTCCGCTATACCGCCGATGGCCCGGAAGGCCTGCTGCGCGGCAAGCGTGCCTGGTTGCTGGTGGCCAGCGGCGGCACGCCGGTCGGCGGCGCCGTCGATTTCGCGACGCCCTGGCTGCGCCATGTGCTCGGTTTTCTCGGCATCGGCCAGGTCGAGGTGATCGCGGCCGAACGCCTGAACGCCGATGCCGGCGGCCTGGAACGCGCCCAGGCGCGTATCGTCGAAACCTTGTCCGGCTGGGCGCCAGTGGCCGAAGCCGCCTGATCCCGAGGAGAACGCCATGACCTTCCGACCCATCCATCAGATCGTCCAGACCCGCGCCGTCACCGAAGGCGCCGGCGTCAGCGTGCGGCGCGCCATCGGCACGCCGGAACTGGGGCAGCTCGATCCGTTCCTGATGCTCGACCATTTCGGCAGCGACGATCCCGACCAGTACATCGCCGGCTTTCCCGAGCATCCGCATCGCGGCTTCGTCACCCTTACCTACATGCTCGACGGCCACATGGAGCACCGCGACAGCATGGGCAACCGCGGCGATCTGGTGGCCGGCGGCGCCCAGTGGATGAAGGCCGCCAGCGGCGTGCTGCACTCCGAGATGCCGCGCCAGACCGACGGACTGATGCGCGGTTTCCAGCTCTGGATCAATCTGCCGGCGGCCGAGAAGATGAGCGATCCGGCCTATCAGGAATTCGGCCCGGCGGTGGTTCCGGAAGTGGTCGGCGCGGGCGCGCGCGCGCGCGTGCTGGCCGGCGAATATGGCGGCGCGCGCGGCATCGTCGACGATCCGAATACCGCTCTGCTGTATCTGGATGCCACGCTGGCGCCAGGCGCCGCGTTCGAGGCGCCGGTGCCGGCCAGCCACGCCGCCTTCGCCTATGTGTTCGAGGGCGCCGCGACGGTCGAGGGGCGCGCCGCGCCAGGCCACGCGCTGGTCGTGTTCGGCGCCGGCGACCGGGTCCGGATCGTCGCCGGCGACGCCGGCGCCCGCCTGATTCTGGTCGCCGGCCGGCCGCTGGGCGAGCCGGTCGCCCGCTACGGTCCGTTCGTCATGAACACCCGCGAGGAGATCGAACAGGCGCTGGCCGATTACCGCGACGGCCGCCTGGTCCGCGCGCGCGCCTCGGTATCCGGCGGCTGAGCCATCCGCTCAGCCACCGGCGCCGGCCGCCATTTCCCATCGTCGTTTCCCGGCGCCGGGAAATCCCGGATCATCGCGGCCTGATCGGCTTGCATCGGAATGTTCATGCACGAAACCCTGTTCGCCCTGCTCGGTCTGCTGGCCGGGCTGGTGATCCTGCTCTGGCGGCATGGCCGCTGGCGCGCGCGCGTGGTCGAGCTGGAAACGCTGCTGGTCAAGGAGCGCGAGGCGTCGGCGGCCGGCCGCGCGCTGCTGGCCGATGCCGAACGCCGGCTTGGCGACACTTTCGGCGCGCTTTCCGCCGAGGCGCTGCGGCGCAACAACCAGACTTTCCTGGAACTGGCGCGCGAGCATCTGGGCGGCTTGCGCGAGCGCGCCGACGGCGATCTGGCGGCGCGCCAGCAGGCGGTCGACGCGCTGATCGCGCCGATTCATCAGGCCCTGGACAAGCTGGCCGGCGAAACCCGCGCCATGGAGCAGGCGCGCATGCGCAACCTGGGCGAGCTGGAACAGCAGGTGCGCGGATTGCTCGGCGCCCAGCAGGCGCTGCGCGACGAGACCGGCCGTCTGGTCGCCGCGCTGCGCCGACCGGAGGCGCGCGGCCGCTGGGGCGAGGTGCAGTTGCGCCGGGTGGTGGAAATGGCGGGCATGCTCGAACACGTCGATTTCGACGAACAACAGAGCGCCGACGACGGCCAGCGGCCAGACATGGTGGCGCGCCTGCCCGGTGGCCGTAACCTGGTGATCGACGCCAAGACGCCGCTGGTCGCCTATCTGGAGGCGGTCGACGCCGGCGCCGACGACGCCCGCGAGCGCGCGCTCGACCGTTTCGCCCGCCATCTGCGCGAACATGTCCAGCGGCTTTCGGCCAAGGCCTACTGGCAACAGTTCGCGCCGACGCCGGAATTCGTGGTGCTGTTCCTGCCCGGCGAGGCGTTCCTGGGCGCCGCCCTGCGCCACGATCCCGACCTGATCGAATACGCCAGCGCGCGCAAGGTGATCCTGGCGACGCCGACCACCCTGCTGGCGCTGCTCAAGGCGGTTCACCACGGCTGGCGCCAGGAAGCGCTGGCCGAGAACGCGCGCCGGGTCGGCCAGCTCGGCGCCGAGTTGCATGAACGCCTGGCCCGGTTGGGCGAACACTGGAACGCGGTCGGCAAGCATCTCGGCCAGACCGTCAAGGCGTACAACGAGGCGACCGGCTCGCTGGAGGCGCGGGTGCTGGTGACCGCGCGCAAGTTCGAGGAATTGCGGGTGGCGCCGGCCGGCCAGACCTTGGCCACGCCGACCACGGTCGACCGGGTGCCGCGCGCGCTGGCGGAGGTCGAGCCGGATCGCGCGCCGGGACCGGAAAGCTGACGCATGGGTTCGGCCTGGATGCTGGTGGCGGGCGCCTGCTTCGCGCTCATGGGCGTGTTCGTCAAACAGGGCGGCGCCTGGTTTTCCAGTCACGAACTGGTGTTTCACCGCTCGCTGATCGGCCTGGCCCTGGTGACCGGCGGGCTTGCGCTGCATCGCGGCGTCGGCGCCGGCGGGCTGTCCTGGCGCGCGCTGGCCGGCGAGCACGTCTGGCTGCACGCGCGCCGGGGGTTGGTCGGCCTGCTCGCGCTGGTCACCTTCTTTTACGCGCTGGCCCGATTGCCGCTGTCGGTGGCGGTCACCCTCAACTACACCTCGCCCCTGTTCCTGGCCCTGTTGATGCCCTGGCAGCTCGGCGAGCGGCCGAGCCCGGCGCAGTACGCCACGGTCGGCCTCGGCTTCGTCGGTGTCGCCCTGCTGCTGCGGCCCTGGCTGAGCCCGCCGGAGGATCTGGTGGCCGGCCTGACCGGCCTGTTCTCGGGTATCGTCGCCGCCTTCGCCTATATTCACGTGCGCCGGCTCGGGCGCCTGCGCGAGCCGGAGTGGCGCACGGTGTTCTGGTTCGCGGCGGTGTGCGCGCTCGGCGCCGCGCTGCTCGCCAGCGTCGACGGTGGCTGGCGCGCGCCGGCGGCGCCGATCGAGATTGGCGTGCTGCTCGGTCTGGGCCTGTTCGCGACCTTCGGGCAGCTCGCCATGACCCGCGCCTATCGCCGGGGCAAGACCGTGGTGGTGGCCGCGTTCGCCTACAGCACGGTGGTGTTCGCCAGTATTCTGGATGTCCTAATCTTCAATGAGAGACTGCCGATAACGGCATGGCTGGGTATCTGCATCACGGTGGCGGCCGGCATCCAGGCCGCCCGACTTACAAGGAACGCGACATGATTGCCATGGAAACCAAGGAAAACCTGATCTCCGCCTCGGTCATGGGGGAATTCACCCTGGCTGACTACCGCGAATTCGAACAGCACGTCGAACACGCCATCCGCTTCCAGGGCGGCGTCATGCTGTTCCTGGATCTGCGCGACATGGCTGGTTACACGCTCGACGTGGCCTGGGAGGAAATCCGCTTCTCGCGCGAGCATCGCTACGATTTCCGCAAGATCGCGGTGGTCACCTCGGACGAGTGGATGGTCTGGATCGCCTGGCTGAACCGGTTGTTCGTCGATGCCGAGGTGCGCGTGTTCGACGATCCTGGCCTGGCCATGACTTGGCTGGAAACCGTCGAATAACACCCGCGCGCGTCGACGCGCGGGAACGCCATGCCCGATTCCGGCAACCGCTTCGCGTGGGCCACCGTCGCCGTCTGGACACTGGCGGTGGGTGGCTCGCTGGCCTGGAACATCCATCATGAGCACACCCGCATCATGGCGCAGGCGCGCGCCGAGACGGTGGCCAACTTCAACAAGGACATCACCTTCCGCCGTTGGGGCAACAGCCACGGCGGCGTCTACGTGCCGGTCACCGAAGCGCAGCAGCCGGTGCCCTGGCTGGAGCATCTGCCCGATCGCGATGTCACCACTACCGATGGCCGCCGGCTGACCCTGCTCAATCCGGCCACCATGCTGCGCCAGGTCATGGACCGCTACAGCGCCGAACACGGCGTCAAGGGCCGCATCACCGGATTGCGTTATCTCAATCCCGGCAACGCGCCCGACGCCTGGGAGCGCGAGCGCATGGAAGCCTTCGCCCGCGGCGACGCGCGCGAGGCCTGGGCGACCGCCGATCTTGGCGGCGAGCCGCATCTGCGTTACCTGCGCGTCATGTACATGGAGCCCGGCTGCGAGAAATGCCACGCCGCGCTGGGCTACCGGCCGGGCGATGTGCGCGGCGCCATCGGCGTCAACATGCCGTTGACGCCCTATCTGTCGTCCTATCGGAGCGCTCGTGTCAATCTGACGCTCAGCCACGGCGGCATCTGGCTGCTGGGGCTGGCCGGCATCGGCTGGTCGGCGCGCCAGCAGGCGCGTCAGACGCGCGAGCGCACGCGCATGGCCGATGCGTTGAGCGAGAGCGAGGAGCGCTTCGATCTGGCGATGGCCGGCGCCAGCGACGGTATCTGGGACATGAATCTGGAAACCGGAGCGATGTACCACTCGCCGCGCATGCGCGAAATGCTCGGCTACGGGCGCGACGATCTGCCGCCGGACATGGCGGCCTGGCGCAATGTGCTGCATCCGGACGATTACGGCCCAACCATGATCGACTTCCAGGCTCACGTGCGCGGCGAAACGCCACGCTACGAGCACGTCTTCCGGGTCCGGCACAAGGATGGTGACTGGCGCTGGATCCTCAGTCGCGGCCTGGCCGTGCGCGACGCCGCCGGCCGCGCGTTGCGGGTGGTCGGCACGCATACCGACATCACCGGCCAGAAGCGGTTGGAAAGTCAGTTGTTCGAGGCCAAGGAGCTGGCCCAGGTGACCCTGGCTTCGATCGGCGATGCCGTGTTGACCACGGACGCCGAGGGTAACGTCACCTTCCTGAATCCGATCGCCGAGCGGCTGACCGGCTGGCGGCTGGATGAGGTGGCCGGCCTGCCGGTCGAGTCGGTGGTGATGCTGGTCGACGAGGAAACCCGGGCGCCGCTACCGAATCCCGCGACCCGCTGCCGCGAGTCGCGGGTGGCCATCGCCGCGAGCAATCACACCCTCCTGATCAATCGTGAAGGCCACGAGCTGGCGATCAACGACTCCGCCGCGCCCATCCTGGACCGCGATGGCCGGCTGATCGGCGTCGTCCTGATCTTTCACGACGTCAGCCACGCGCGCGAGCTGAACCGGCGCATGTCCTGGCAATTGACCCATGACGCCCTCACCGGCCTGTATTCGCGGCGCGAATTCGAGCGCCAGTTGCGCCGCATGGTCGAGGATGCCCGCGACCAGGGCCATGTCCATGCCCTGCTGTACATGGATCTGGACCAGTTCAAGATCGTCAACGACACCGCCGGCCATCTCGCCGGCGACGAACTGCTCAAGCAGCTCGGCTTCCTGCTGTCCGAGCAGATGCGTCGGGGCGATGTCCTGGCGCGGCTGGGTGGCGACGAATTCGCGGCGCTGCTGGAGAACTGTCCGCTCGACAAGGCGCGCGAGATCGCGGAGAAACTGCGCGCCACGGTCGGCGATTTCCGCTTCTCCTGGCAGGAGCGCGTGTTCGACGTCGGCGTTTCCATCGGACTGGCGATGATCGACGCCGAGACCGCCGGCGACGAGGACGCGCTCGCCGCCGCCGACATGGCCTGCTATGCCGCCAAGGACGCCGGCCGCAACCGTGTTCACGTGTTCGAGCGCGCGACCACGCGGGTCGGGGAACGCCTGGGCGAGATGGAGCTGGCCGGGGCGATCCGGGGCGCGCTGGCGCGTGGTGGCTTCGTGCTGTTCTCGCACGAGATCCTGGCGCTGGCGGGAGCGCGCCAGCCGCGCCGGCTGGAAGTGCTGGCGCGCATGGTCGATCCTGGCGGCGGCCTGGTGTCGCCAGGGGTTTTCGTGCCGGCCGCCGAGCGTTACGGCTTCATGGCGGAAATCGACCGCTGGGTGGTCCGCAACGCGTTCGCGCTGCTGGCCGGTGCCCGTGGCGAGTTCGCCGATTGCGTGCTGTTCGTCAACCTGTCGGGACTGTCGTTGCGCGAGGAGGGCATGCGCGAGTACATCCTGGGCGCGGCCAACGAGCACGGCATCGATCCGGCGCGTATCTGTTTCGAGATCACCGAAACCGCTGCCGTCGCCCACCTGGCCGCCGGTGTCGCCTTCATGCGCGCATTGAAGGCGCGCGGCTTCCGCTTCGCGCTCGACGATTTCGGTTCGGGCATGTCGTCGTTCGCCTATCTCAAGAACCTGCCGGTCGACTATCTGAAGATCGATGGCGCGTTCGTGCGCGACATGGCCGGCGATCCGGTCGACCGCGCCTTCGTCGAGACCATCCACCGGGTCGGCCACCTGATGGGCAAGGAAACCATCGCCGAGTTCGTCGAGACCGAGGCGCTGCTGGACCTGGCGCGCGAGATTGGCCTCGATTTCGTCCAGGGCGACGTGCTCGGCAAGCCGAGGCCGCTGGACGCGGTGCTGGCCGGTTACTGATTCAGGCGCCGGCCGGCGCCGCCGTCTCCTCGATGATCTCGAAATCGTGGGTCATCTCGGCGGTCTTGCCGAGCATGATGCTGGCCGAGCAGTATTTCTCGGCCGACAGCTTGATCGCGCGTTCCACCGTCTCCGGTTTCAGGCCGCGACCGCGGACCAGGAAATGCATGTGGATATGGGTGAATACCTTGGGATGATCGCCGGCGCGTTCCGAACTGATCTCGATTTCGCAGCCGGTCACGTCCTGCCGGCTCTTGCGCAGGATCATGACCACGTCGATCGACGTGCAGCCGCCGGCGCCCATCAGCAGCATCTCCATCGGCCGGGGACCGAGATTGCGGCCGCCGACATCGGGCGAGCCATCCATGATCATGGCGTGGCCACTTTCCGATTCGGCCATGAAGCAGACATTTTCGACCCATTTGACGCGGGATTTCATCGTGGTGACTCCTTGAAAGGGGAAAGATCGGGATTCAGTCGCGGATACGGTACCAGAGCAGGCCGATCCACTCATGGCATGCGTAATAGCTTTGGTAAAGGGCCGGCGCCGATGGCAGGAAATCGAGCGGCCGGATGTCGCTGTCGAGCGAATGGCCGGTGCCGGCCGGAATCACGACCAGACCGACCGCCTCGAATTCCGGGCGCGCGCGCGGCAGATGCCAGGCATGGGTGACCAGGAATACGCGGCCGACGCCGTCCCGGCGCAACAGCTCGGCGCTCATGCGGGCGTTCTCCCGGGTGTTGCGCGAGCCGGCCTCGATCCAGCGGACAGGAACGCCGAACTCCCGCACCAGGGCCTCGGCCATGATCGTGGCTTCGGCCACCGCCTCGCCCTGCGCGGAGCCGCCCGAAACCAGCACCGGCCTGTCCAGCCGGCGGGCGAGCAGGGCGCCATAGCGGACCCGCTCCAGGCTGAAGCGGCCGAGTGTGTCGCCACCGTATTCCCAGGAATCGCGGACCCGGCCGCCGCCCAGGATGACGATGGCGTCGGCCTGATCCGCCGCCAGGGGCGTCGGCGATCCGGACAGCGAATCGAGCAGGGCGTTGGCCACGATCGGCGTCGACAGCAGCCAGAGTCCGCCCAGACCGGCGGCCAGCAAGGCGCGGCCCAGGCGCCGGTGGCGCCCGGCCAGCCAGGCACCGGCCAGCGCCAGTAGCAGCAGGTTCAACGGTGGCAGCAGCAGGGCCGCGATCGTCTTGGACAGCAACCAGGACAGGGAAATGGAATCCATCGGTCGATTATCGCGACCACGCGCCATCGGGCAAAGCCCGACTGACGAAAGCGGGTTTGACAGAGCGGGCGTCGCCCCATAGAATCCGCGCCTTTCCGTAGTACCCCCTTTTGGATCGCGACATGAAAACCTTTTCCGCCAAGCCCCATGAGGTCCAGCGCGGCTGGTACCTGGTGGACGGCACCGACAAGGTGCTGGGCCGTCTGGCTTCCGAGATCGCCCGTCGTCTGCGTGGCAAGCACAAAGCCATCTACACCCCCCACGTCGATACCGGCGATTACATCGTCGTCGTCAATGTCGACAAGATCCGGGTGACCGGCAACAAGGCCGAAGACAAGAAATACTATCGCCATACCACCTACCCGGGCGGCATTCGCGAGACCAATTTCGGCAAGATGCAGGCCCGCTTTCCCGGCCGCGCCCTGGAAAAAGCCGTCAAGGGCATGCTGCCCAAGGGGCCGCTGGGTTACGCCATGATCAAGAAACTCAAGGTCTACGCCGGCGGCGAGCATCCGCACAGCGCGCAGCAGCCGCAAACCCTGGAAATCTGAGGAATCGCAGCATGATCGGCAACTATTACTACGGCACCGGCCGGCGCAAGAGCTCCGTGGCGCGTGTGTTCATCAAGGCCGGTTCCGGCAACATCGTCGTCAACGGCAAGCCGGTCGACCAATATTTCTCGCGCGAAACCGGCCGCATGATCGTCCGCCAGCCGCTGGTGCTGACCGAGCGTGAAGCCAATTTCGACATCATGGTCAACGTCACCGGTGGTGGCGAGACCGGCCAGGCCGGCGCCGTCCGTCACGGCATCACCCGCGCCCTGATCGAGTACGATGCCGAGCTCAAGGGCGCGCTCAAGAAAGCCGGCTTCGTGACCCGCGATGCCCGTGAGGTGGAACGCAAGAAGGTCGGCCTGCACAAGGCGCGCCGTCGCAAGCAGTTCTCCAAGCGTTAATCGGGTCGACGCACGCGAAAAGCCGCCCTCATGGCGGCTTTTTGTTTTGGCATATCGTGTTTTCCAGGAGCAAATCCATGATCAAGGCAGGCATCGTCGGTGGCACCGGATATACCGGCGTCGAACTTCTGCGTCTTCTGGCCCAGCATCCGGATGTGGAACTGGCCGCCATCACCTCGCGCAAGGAGGCCGGCATGCCGGTGGCGGACATGTTCCCGAGCTTGCGCCGGCGCGTGACCCTCGCCTTCAGCACGCCCGAGGATGCGCCGCTGAAGGATTGCGATGTGGTGTTCTTCGCCACGCCCAACGGCGTTGCCATGCGGCAAACCCGCGAACTGCTCGACGCCGGCGTCAGGGTCATCGATCTGGCCGCCGATTTCCGCATCCAGGACATCGATGTCTGGTCGAAGTGGTATGGCATGGAACACGCCTGCCCGGATCTGGTCGCGGAGGCGGTCTACGGCCTGCCGGAAATCAACCGCGACAAGATTCGTGGCGCGCGTCTGATCGCCAATCCCGGTTGTTATCCGACCGCCGCGCAGCTCGGCTTCCTGCCGCTGATCGAGGCTGGCGTGATCGATACCGGCTGGCTCGTCGCCGACTGCAAGTCCGGCGTATCGGGGGCTGGTCGCAAGGCCGAGGTGCATACCCTGTACGCCGAGGCCACCGACACCTTCAAGGCCTACGCGGTGCCGGGCCATCGTCATCAGCCGGAGATCCGGCAGGGATTGGCGCGCATGGCCGGGCATGACGTCAATCTGACCTTCGTGCCGCATCTGACCCCGCTGGTGCGCGGCATCCACGCCACGCTGTACGCCCGGCTGACCAAGGAAGTCGACTTGCAGGCGCTGTTCGAACAGCGCTATGCCGGCGAGTATTTCGTCGACATCCTGCCGGCGAAATCGCATCCCGAGACCCGCTCCGTGCGTGCCTCCAACCTGTGCCGGATCGCCGTGCATCGGCCCCAGGGTGGCGACACCGTGGTGGTGCTGTCGGTGATCGACAATCTGGTCAAGGGCGCGGCCGGCCAGGCGGTGCAGAACATGAACATCATGTTCGGTCTGGACGAGCACGCGGGTCTTACCCAGATTCCGGTCATGCCCTGACCTTGATGATGGCGCCAACATCCCCACATGTACCGTGGTTGACGCGACATTCCCCCGCGCCAATAATTCTTGGCATCACTTTTACAGGAGTACCCCGATGAATGCCGCGACCGAAATGAGCCCCTTCAACTTCACCGACAGCGCCGCCAGCAAGGTCAAGGCCCTGATCGAGGAGGAAGGCAACCCCGAACTGAAGCTGCGGGTGTTCGTCACCGGCGGCGGCTGCTCCGGATTCCAGTATGGTTTCACCTTCGACGAAGTGACCAACGAGGATGACATGGTCATGCAGAAGAATGGCGTCACCCTGCTGGTCGATCCGATGAGCATGCAGTACATGATGGGCGCCGAGATCGATTACACCGAGGGTCTGGAAGGCGCGCAGTTCGTTATCAAGAACCCGAACGCGGTTTCCACCTGCGGTTGCGGTTCCTCCTTCTCGGTCTGATCCAGGCCGATACGAATCAGGCGGCGCGAGCCGCCTTTTTCGTTTTACCCGCGCGCGAATCCGAAACATGACGCAAAAACCGCCGATCGTGTCCTGTCCCACCTGCGGCAAGGAGGTGGCCTGGCGCCCCGAGAACGTCTGGCGGCCGTTCTGTAGCGAACGCTGCAAACTGATCGATCTGGGGGCCTGGGCCAGCGAAGCGTACCGGGTTCCCGAAAAGGAAGGCGACGCGCCACCTGGCGAAGCGCCGCCGGCCTGACCGTGGGCGCGCCGCTGGCCATGGTCAGGCGGCGCGCGTTGCCGTGGGTGCTGGCCGTCACCATGCTGTCGCCGGTCGCGGCTTCACGCGCGGCCGATTCCCCTGAACTGCTGCTCGCCAACGTCTGGCGTGGCCATCTCGACCCGACCGCGTACTGGGTCAGCGAGAAACTGGATGGCGCGCGCGCGTATTGGGACGGTCGCCAGCTGCGTTTCCGGAGTGGTCGCCGCATCGCCGCGCCGGACTGGTTCACTGGCGCGTTGCCGGCGCGCGAGCTGGATGGCGAGCTCTGGGCTGGTCGTGGCCGGTTCGAGCGTCTGGCCGGAATCGTGCGCAAGGAGATCCCGGTCGACGCCGAATGGCGCCAGGTCCGCTACATGCTGTTCGAGCTACCCGGTGCCGACGGCGATTTCAGCGCCCGGATCGATGCCATGCGCGCGCTGGTCACCAGCGTCGACGTACCCTGGCTGGGCATGGTCGAACAATTCCGCGTCGCCAACCAGGACGAGCTGCGCGCGCGTCTGGACGAGGTTGTGAAGGCGGGCGGCGAAGGCCTCATGTTGCATCGCGCCGACGCGCCGTATCGATCCGGGCGCGGCGATGACCTGCTCAAGCTGAAACCCTGGGAAGACGCCGAAGCCGTGGTGGTCGGCTACCTGCCCGGTAAAGGGCGTCACGCCGGCAGGTTGGGCGCCCTGCTGGTGGAATTGCCGGACGGTCGCCGTCTGCGGCTCGGTACCGGGTTCACCGATGCCCAACGGGAGTCTCCGCCCGCGGTAGGGGTCACCGTCACCTACCGCCATCACGGCTTCACCAATACCGGCCTGCCGCGTTTCGCCAGCTTCCTGCGCGTGCGCGAGGCGTTCTAGTTCCGATCCGTCACGGCGCCACCTCGAACGGGCCATTCGGGCTCTCGCCGTGCATTTCCGGGGCGTACATGGCTTCGACCCGGGTCGGTGGCAGCTGGAAGCGGCCATCGGCATTGAGGCGCACGGTGTATTCCAGGCTGTGGCGTCCACGCGGCAGATAGTCGTAATAGGCGCGGAAACCATCGAACAGGCTTTCCCGCCATGCCGGCCAGGCACCGTCATCGGTCTCGCCCTGGGTGAGCAGGCGGGAAGCGCGCTGACCGGCGCCACCGAGGATGCTGGCGCCGGCCGGGATCGGATCCTCGACCACCACCCAGCCCATGTCGTCGCGGGCATCGATGGTCAGGCGCACGCGCAGGATGTCGCCCCGGCTCCATTTGCCGGGTGTCTTGCGTTCGACCGCCCGGATTTCTCGGCTGACCGCATAGCCGCGCGCGACCGGCGCCGTGATCGGCACGGCGGCCAGGGTGGTGACAATGGCGTAGGGGTTGCCCTGGCCGTCGTGCCTGAGCCGTAGCAGGCCGGTTTCCCCGGTCAACGGCAGGAAGGCGGTGGCACCCTTGGGCAGGTTTCGCCAATCGATGACCCGGCCCTCTTGGCCGAGCACGGCATAGCTCTTGCCGGTCGGTTTCACCGCCTCGAAGCGCTGCTTGTAGCGCTCCAGCGCCAGGCTGCCCCAGGCGTTGGCGGTGGTGGTGTCCCAGCGGCCACGCTCCTGTCGGCCCAGGACACTGGTGGCGAGTCTTGGCAGGCGATCCTTCCAGCCGGGCTCGTCGATCAGGGCCAGCAGGGCGCGCACCGCGTTGGTGTCGGCGGAAGTCATCATCCACCACAGGCTGTCGCGGTTCTCGTTCTGGAAGTTGAGGCGCCTGCCGGTATCGGTGAAGCGGGCTTCGAGCGTGGCCAGCGCAGCCTTCAACCATTGCTCGCGCTCAGCCAGTCCGCCAACGCGCTTGAGCACGCCGATCCAGTCGATCACCGCCGAACTCGGCCACAGCCCGGGTTCCGGCCGGATCGTCGCGATCAGCGCCGGACTGGCCTTGCCATGGCGCGCCAGGGCTTCGAGCGCGGCCAGGCGGCGGACGATGTCGGCATCGACGCCCAGCCCGCGCGCGCGCGGGCTGTCCAGCTTGCCGGCGACGAAATCGGCGAGTGCCTGTTCCATGCGCGCGCGCGCGTCGACCGGCAATGCCCAGCCGGCTTCGTCGGCGAGCGCGAGCAGGTAGGCGGTCAGGGCGACGTCGCCCTGGCCGGTGCCGGGGAAGAAGTTGAGCAGACCGTTTTCGGCCAGATAGGTTGGCAGCCGGCCGGTCAGCTCCCGCCACGAATCCGCGTCGCGCGTGCTCACCGCGCGTGAGACCTGTTGCTCCAGGCAGGTGTAGGGGTATCGGCGCATGTAGTCGCGCAGCATGGTCTGGCCGTCGGCCAGGCTGGCGGCCAGGGTGGCGCGCGCCTCACTCTTGCCGGGCAGGCCGCCGGTGGGCGCCGCGATCGGCAGATCGAGCAGGGTTTCCAGTCGATGCAGGGCCGCCGATTGCACGCGCACCGGCACGGCATCGCGGATTTCCTGGCGGACCTTGAGCGCGTCGCGGGCCTTGCCGCCGAGTTCGCGCGCGGTCAACGTCCAGTCCAGTTCGCGGCCGGCCGGCACGGTCACCGGCCAGGCGATTTCCCGGCTTTCACCGGCGCCGAGATCGAGCTTGCGCGCGGGCAGGGCGTCGAGGCCGGCAACGCTGGCGGTGACTTCCAGCTTCATGGCGCGGTCGCTGCCGTTGCGAACCGTGAAATAGGCCCGAGCCTGGTCGCCCTCGCGCGCCACCGGCGACAGGCCGGAGATCAGTTGCAGGTCCTGGCTGGTATGGATGCTGGTGGCGCCGGTGCCGAAGCGGCTTTCCGAACTGGCCACGGCAACCACGCGGAACGCGGTCAGGCTGTCGTTGAGCGGGATGTCGACGCTGGCCTCGCCCTTGGCGTCCAGACTGACGGTGCCGCGCCAGAGCAGCAGGGTGTCGAACAATTCCCGGGTCGGCAGCTTGCCGCCGCCACCGCCAGCCGGTAGTGCCTTCCTGCCGAAATGGCGCTTGCCGGTCACCTGCATCTGGGCGGTGAAGGTGCGCATGGTGTAGCCGCGCTTGCCGGTCATCGCGTCGATCAGGTTCCAGCTGGCGTTGGGCGCCAGTTCGAGCAGGCCCTCGTCGACGGCGGCGACAATGACTTCGGTGCCCGCCGGTGGCGGCGCGCCATCCGGCGTGCGTACCTTGATCCGGGCTTTCGCGGTTTCCCGGATCTGGTAACGGCTCCTGTCGGTCTTGATCTCGACCGCCAGTTCATGCGCGCGCCGGCCGACTTCGATGCCGGCGATGCCGAGCTTGAACGCGGGCCGGCCGAGGTCGACCAGCGCGGTCGGCCGGACGGCATCGTTGCGGCCGCGCACCGCCAGCGCGGATACGTAGACGTTGGGCGCCCAGCCGGCCTTGATCGGCACGTCGATCACCTGCGCGGTGCCGGACAGCGTGACCACGCGCGCGTCGAGCACGCCCTCGCGTTCCACGGTGACCAGCGCGGTCGCCTTGCGATAGGGCATGCGCACCTGGAAACGCGCGGTTTCGCCCGGCTCGTAACGTTTTTTCTCGGGAATCAGGTCGATGCGGTCGTGGTTGTCCTGGTTGAATACCCATTCGTCACGGCCGGCGACCCAGAAGCTTTGCGTGGTACGGGCGACGCGGCCCCTGGCGTCAAGCGCGCGGGCGCTGACGATGACCTCGCCGCCGGCATCGGTTTCCACCGCGCAGGAAAAGCGGCCCTTGGCATCGGTCTTGCCGGTGCAACCGGTGGCCAGGGGTTGCTCGCGGATTTCCTGGCGCCAGGCATAGAAGCCTCCGGCCAGGCGGACTCGGTGGGAGAGATTCTGGCGCAGGCTCAGATTGGCCTCCACCGGTACGCCGGCCGCCGGCGAGCCATCCGGGTCGACGGCCAGAAACTCCAGGGTGTGACGCTGGTCGGCGCGCGTCCAGTTGTCGTTGCGGATGCCGAGCACCACGTCCGCCGGCCACCAGGGGGTAACCCGACTGACCGTCTGGATTTCGCCGTTGGGATCGGCATATTCCATCTCCACGCGCAGATCGTGCGGCATGCGCAGAGCCGGGATGGCGGTGACGCGGGCGCGCGCGGCGCCACCGGCATCCAGGGTCAGCGGCTCGGCGTTCAGCGCCAGATTCTCGCTTTCCTCGCTGCCGTTTTCGCCGTCGGCGCGCAGGGCGAAGCGGTAGCCCTCGTGGGCCTTGAAATCGACGTGGTGGCGGGGTTCCAGTTGCGCGCGTAGTCGGACCGGCAGGCCGCGGGCACCGCCGCCGTTGAGGTATCGCACGGCGAGATCGAATTCGGCGCTGTCGGTGCCGATCCAGCGTGGCTTGGTCGGGTCGATGTCCGCCTTCATCAGCGGCACCCGGAAATCGCCGACGCTGAAGGCGCCGGAGTCGATGCCTTCCAGGTAATGCAATTGCGCCGGATCGGTATCCGGCCGGATGTCCTTGTCGACCAGACGCAGGCGGTAATCACCGCGCTTGGCGCCATCCGGCACGCGCCAGACCGATTCGGCGGCACCGTTTTTCCAGACCAACGGCTGGAACCAGCGTTGGTTGCTGGCCTCGTGTTCGATCAGCAGCGTGCGTGGCGGCCGCGCCGGATAGCCCAGACCGGTGGCCAGCTTGTCGCGCAGAACGTGTTTCATGTGCACGCTGTCGCCAGGCCGGAACAGGACGCGGTCGAGCACGGTATGCGCGAGCCGCTTCTCCGAACGCCATTCCCAGGGCAGCCCGAATCGCCAGGATTCGATGCCTTCGTCCCAGTCGGAGCGGGCGAAGCTGTAGTCATCGCCAGCGCGGGCGCTGACCAGCAACGGGCAGCCGTAACTGTCGACCGACCGGGGATCGGGTACGCCGGAAGGCAGCCGCGCCATGCCCTGCCGATCGGTGACCGCCTCGGCATAGGCCTTGCCCCGGCAGTCGCGTACCGAGACGCGGGCACCAGCAACCGGACGGCCCAGGTCGAGCCGGGTCACCCAGGCCAGCGAACCGGCCTCGCCCCACTTGAAATGCACGGCCAGATTGGTGACCAGCGCGGTGGTGCGCACGTACATCGGGCGGTCCTCGCCAAGCAGGGACTTGCCCAGACGGCGGCTTTCCGCCTCGACCACGTAGAAGCCGGGCTTGTCCAGCGGCACGCCGACCACCTCGAATGTTTGCGCGCCATGCGCTTTGGGCAACGCGCGTTCGACCAGTCCATCGGTGCCGGCGGCGAGAAAGCGCGCGCGTCGCTGGTCGGGCATCCGTTTGGTTTCCGGGTCGACCTCGGGAAATTCGAATTTCCTCAGGCGGGCCTGCCAGTCGAGCATGCCGATGTCGTCGGTGGTCCGTACCCAGCGCACGCGCGCCGCCGTGCCCCGGCCACCGTCGCCTTCCAGATTGCGCAGGGTGACCGGCAGCAGCGCGCCGCCGACCCGTTCGACGATGCCGAAATCTCCGGCGAACTTGATCATCGGCGGATACTCGCCAATCCGGATCGCGAGAGGGAAACGGGCGGCGTTGACCAGCGCGCGGCCCTTGTCGTCGACCAGGCGGTCGGGCAGCGTCAGGGTCAGTTTGGCCTTTTCCGGAAAGGGGCCGGGAAACACCACTTCATTGTCGTAGGGAGCGGGTTGCTCGACGCGCTGGCTGGGGTAGACCTTGCCCTTGTCGTCCTTCAGCGCGATCCGGTCGAGATAGGCGCGCGCCACCGGCGCGGTGAACTCCAGTCGTGCCGGCGTCATCGGCAGGCAGCCGGCCTTGGCGTTTTCGCGGTCACAGCGCAGGCGCGCGGAAAAATGGTCGCGCACGGTGAACCGGGCATGTTGGTCGGAGGGATTGGCCTGGCCGGACGCGGTGGCGATGCCAGCGCCCCAGACCACGGCCATCTTGGCGTTGGCCGGCAGTGGCCGGGCGCATTGCAGCAATTCCAGGCCGGCCACCCGCGGCGAGCTGGCGTCAGTCGCATCCTCGATGCCGGAACCCCTCAGATGATCCTTCAATTGCGTCAGGATCTGGGTGCGCCGGCTACCGGTCACGCGGCGGGCCGGGATGGCTTCGTGGATGCCCTGAACTTCGCAGCGGGCGTGTTTCTGGATGCTCTCCGCGGTCGCCGCGCCGTTGGCGACGACGACGAACACCTGATCCTCGTCGATGGTCGCGTCGGCATGCGGCAGGTGCCAGACCAGACGCGGTCCGGCCATGGTGAATCGGTACTCGGCCTCCGCTACGACCGCGTCACCGGTCAGCGTGGTCAGGCCCGGGCGTGGGCGGAACCGACAGGTTTCGCCGGCCATCGGCGTGGTGTTCAGGTCTTGGACCCAGGTGCGTTCGTCGGCCCAGTAGCCATGGCCAGCCACCGCGCATTCAACGTTGAACGGGGCCGGCGCGTCGGACTGGCCGAGTGGCGCCATCGGCGCGCTGAAACGCGCTTGCGCCTGGCTGACCTCGACCTGCTCGCCGAGCGGGCTGAAATGCTCGATGCCAGCCGCCCAGGCCGCGCCAGCCAGTCCGGCTGCCATGCAGAACGCGACCATCCACGACATCCCGATTCTTTTCATGTTGACTCCCACCGCCTGGATTTCTGGAAGGCCGATTCTGGCATTTTTTGGCGCCGTTCAAGTTGTGGCCGCGATGATTCGATAACGGGTCCGTAGGGGCTGGAGGAGAACGATCATGGCGGGACAGGTCTGGTGGGGCGTGGCGCAGTGGGCCGCCTATTTCGAATTCCACGACATGCCGATCCGGGCGGCCAGCAAGCAGGCGTTGCGGGCGCTGGAAGCCAGCGGCGAGGATCGCCTGTCCGGGCGGGCCTACGCCTGCCTGTTGCTTGACGATCCGCTGCTCGCCCTGCGCCTGCTCAAGGCCGCCAACCAGCGCCTGCCCCCCCGTCTGGCGCGCGACATCACGACACCGCTAGGGGTGGTGCTGGCGCTCGGCACTGTCCAGTACAAGGAACAGTTGCTGAACGCGCCGGAGGTTGGCGAACAGAATGCCGGCTTCATCGAAAGCGAACGACGCGCCTCGCTGGGCGCGCGCATCGCGCTGGGTTGGGGTGCCCTGCGCCATGACCTCGACCAGGGTGAACTGGCGCTGGCCGCGTTGCTGGCGGATGCCGGAGAGATCGCGCTGTGGGCGTTCGCGCCCGAATTGCCACAGAAAGCGCTCGACGAGTTGCGCTCTGGCCGGGCCACGCGCAGTGAACAGGCGCAACGCCAAGCCTGTGGCTTCTCGTTCAAGGATCTGACGCTGTCGCTGATCGAACGCTGGTCGCTGCCACGCCTGATCCTGCAACTGGTGCGTGGCGACGAAGGTTTGCGCGCCCAGCTTGCCCGCCTGGCCGTGGATGCCGGTCGCCATCTTGGTTATGGAGCGGCCGATCCGGCGCTGCCGCATGACATTGCCCAGGCCGCGCGTCTGACCGGTGCCAGCCTGGAAAGCGTGGCCGCCTGCCTGCCTGAACTGGATGACGGACAACGCGCCGCGCTGGTCGACGCGAGCCAAGGCATGGCCGATGATGATCCACCGGCTGACAAGGTTTTGGACCAAGGATAATAATAGTTGACCTTTTAACTCGGGATTAGTACAGTGCCGCCATCACGCGCCGTCGAAACGGCGATGCCCATTTTGGCAACCGACCCGAGTCGATCGGATCAATCTCAAGAGAGGAATCAACATGGAA
The DNA here is from genome assembly GCA_020725265.1 of Hydrogenophilus sp. GTDB lineage: Bacteria > Pseudomonadota > Gammaproteobacteria > Burkholderiales > Thiobacillaceae > PFJX01. Next base: position 48,186 of record DYFK01000023.1, read on the forward strand.
CTGGAAATCAACGGCAGGATGATCGAAACCGATCCCGAAGGCTATCTGGCGAACCTGGGTGACTGGGCCGAGGATGTCGCCGAATACCTGGCCTCGCAGGACAAGCTGACCCTGGGTGAGGATCACTGGAAGATCATTCGTTACATGCGCGACTATTTCAACGAATACGGCACCGCGCCCAATCTGCGTATCCTGCAGAAGGGGTTGAAGGATGAGTTCGGTCCGGAATGGGGCGACAAGAAGTTCCTGTTCGATCTGTTCCCGTACGGGCCCGCGAAGCAGGCCGGCCGTTACGCTGGCACGCCCAAGCCCACCGGCTGCGTCTGAGTATCGGGATGGAGTGGGCGGGTGGCCGCGGCCGCCCGTTTTTTTTCAGCCGTGTCGTCGTCGAAGAGAATGGTCGGATGGCTGTTCCTTGCGTTGGCGTTTGCCTGGATGGCTTCAGCCGACGCGCATGCCACGCGGGAGCCTCATACGGATGAGGTCATGCGTGGCGGTGCGTTGATGACCGCCGACGAGCGCAGGCATCATGTCGCGCGTCTGCGCGACATGAGATCCTTCGACGAATGCCGGGTGTACCTGTACGCGCATTCCCTGGAAATCGACCGCCGCGCGTTCGAGCGGCGGACGCCGCTGCCACCGGTCGCTGACGATCCCTGCGAAATCATGAAGTCGATGGGGCGGTTTCGCTGAGAATTGCCGCCGTCAGGGTGGCGGTCGCGCGTCGCGCGGTGTCGCCACCGGTCAATGGACGCTGCCAAACGATGGGTCGGCGTTGCCGGCCGGTGTCGGCAGGCCGGCGATACGGCACCCCTGAGTGACCGGGCCGCGCGGGAACAGGTGGTAAAGATAACGCCGTCCACCCTGTTCGATGTATGCCTCCTCCATGGCCCTGAGCAGGCTGCGCGCGTTGCGGTCGGGACCGCATTCGGCATAGTGGTCGCGCAGGAAGCAGATGACGTCCATGTGCGCGTCGCTCAGTTCCAGGCCTTCCCTCTGGGCCATGTCGCGGGCCCGGTCTTCATTCCAGGTGTCGAGGTCGCTCAGATAGGCATCGGCATCGCATGGCGCGAGCGTCTCGGCCATCACCAGTTTGTTGATATCCAGCATTTGCGGCTCCTTGCTTGATTGATCGGAGGCGGATTCCCCGCCTTTTTCCGGTCTAGCAGGCACCCTGAAAATATCAATAAATCATTGATTAAGAAGACTTAATTGTCCGGATGACCCATTTCCCGGAGCACCCGGAAGCCGAGATTGACGTCGAGTTCGGTCGCCAGCCGCGGCCTGCGCGCGGCCGAACGCGCGAGCCAGGCGGACTCGAACCAGGAGCCGCCCTTGGTGATGAACCATTCGCCGGGCCTGGGCACCGGGTTAAGTGGATCGACAGGGCCGAACCAACGGTCGCTGGTGAATTCCCAGACGTTGCCATGCATGTCGTGCAGGCCCCAGAGATTGGGGGGGTAGAGGCCGACGTCGACGGCCTGATTCATTGGCGCGCAGAACGGCAGGAACCGGCGCCAGCCGAGCGCGCCGCGGCCGCTCAGGGCGAATGAGCCGGTGTTCGCTTCACTGCACGCCAGCTCGTCGCCGAAACAGTAGCGGGTGGCCGCGCCGGCGCGGGCGGCGTATTCCCATTCCGCTTCGGTTGGCAGGCGGTAACGCTGGCCACTCTGGCGCGACAGCCAGTCTAGATAGGCGGCCGCGTCGCGGCGATCGACGTTGATGACTGGTTGCCGGGCTTGGTTGCGGGCCAGATGGTCGGCCCAGACGAAGCCGGTCGCTTCGGTGAAGTACGCGAATTCCTCCGCCGTCACGCAATAACGGCCGATGGCGAAATCGTGCTCGATCCGGACCTGCCCGCGTGGCGACTCGCCGAAGCCGCGTTCGCCCTCGTCCGCGCCCATCCAGAACACGCCGGCCGGCACCACCGCCAGCTCCGGGCCGTAACCGCCATCGGCGAGACGATCCCGGAAATGCGCGTCGAGGCCGGCGCGCGCGGCGGCTTCCTGTTGCATCGCGCGCAGCCGAGCGGGAGGCTGGCCATGCACATCGACCGGTTCGGGATGTTCCAATTTGTTCATGACGCTCGCCAATGCCCGGACTTTCCGCCCAGCTTTTCGATGAGTCGGACGATCTCGATCGTCATGCCGCGATCCACCGCCTTGCACATGTCATAGATGGTGAGCAGGGCGACGCTGGCGGCGGTCAGCGCTTCCATCTCGACACCGGTGCGGCCGACGGTCTCGGCGGTGGCCCGACAGTCGATCGCGGCGGCGGCCGGGTCGAGCTGGAAATCGATTTCCACCCGGGTCAACGCGATCGGATGGCAGAGCGGAATCAGGTCGGCGGTGCGCTTGCTGGCCATGATTCCGGCCAGCCGGGCGACACCGAGGACATCGCCTTTTTTCGCGCCGCCGTCGCGGATCATCGCCAGGGTTTCCGGGCGCATCGCGATGCGGCCGGCGGCGATGGCGACGCGCCGGGTTTCGGCTTTTTCGGCGACGCCGACCATGAGGGCACGGCCCTGGTCGTCGAAATGGGTGAAATCGTTCATGTCTGGAGTGAGGGAACCGGTTCTGGAGCCAAGTATCATAGCCGCATGAAGCATTTCACTCCGTCGTTTCGAAAGGCCGCGGTCGCGGCCGTGTTGATTTTCAGCCAGCCGGCATCGGCCATCGAGTTGCCGGATCTCGGTGAAGTGTCACGCGCGACCTTGAGCGAAGCCAGCGAGGACCGGATCGGCCGCGAGATCATGCGCCAATTGCGCGACAGCGCCGAATATCTGGATGATCCGGTGATCCGTGAGTACCTGAACGATCTGGGCGATCGCCTGGCCGCCGCCTCGCCGGACCCGGCCCGACGTTTCGAGTTTTTTCCGGTGCGCGATGCCAGCATCAACGCCTTCGCCCTGCCGGGGGGGTACATCGGCGTGCATACCGGCCTGATTTCGGCGGCGCGCAACGAGTCGGAACTGGCCGGCGTGCTCGCCCATGAAATCGCCCACGTCACCCAGAAACACATCGCCCGCATCGTCGATGGTCAGAAATCGGCGGGCCTCGCTTCGCTGGTCGCCCTGGCGGTGGCGATCCTGGCCGCCCGCTCCAATACCGATGTCGCCCAGGCGGCGATCGTCACCGCCCAGGCCATGAGCGTGCAGAACCAGCTCGACTTCACGCGCGAGCACGAACGCGAGGCCGACCGCATCGGCTTGCGGACGCTGACCGACGCCGGTTTCTCGCCGATCGGCATGGCCACCTTCTTCGAGCGCCTGCAGACGCAGAGCCGGCTGTACGAGAACAACGCGCCCGCTTATCTGCGCACCCATCCACTCAATCACGAACGCATCGCCGACATTCAGAACCGGGTCGCCGACGGCCCGTATCGGCAGCATGTCGACAGCGTCGAATTCGGTTTCATCCGTGCCCGTGTCCAGGCCGGCGAAGGTGAGGCGGCGGATGCCGTGCGCCTGTTCGAGGCGCGCGTCGCCGAGAAACCGGATGCGATCGCCTGGTACGGCCTGGCGCGGGCGAGTTCACGCGCGGGCGACCACAAGCGCGCGGCGCGGGCGCTGGCGGCAATCGATGGTGAACTTGCCGGCTCGCCGCTGGTGGCGCATCTGGCCATCGAAGTGGCGCTGGCCGAGGGGCGCGCCGGTGACGCCGCGCGCTTGTCCGAGGTGGCGCTGACACGCCACAGTGCCTACCGGCCGCTCGGCTACCTGCGCGCACGCACGCTCCTGCGCGCCGGCCAGCCGCGCGCGGCATTGGCGTTCCTGAGCGACCGGCAACGAATCTGGAGCGCCGACGACAAATTGTTCGCGCTCCAGGCGGAAGCGCACCAGGCCATGGGGGAAACCGCGCGGGCCCGACTCGCGCAGGCCGAGGCGCACGCGCTCAACGACCGGATCGGCGCCGCCATCGAGCAGCTGGAAATGGGCCAGCGCGTCCGCGATGCCGATTTCCACACCCAGTCCATCATCGACGCGCGTCTGCGCGCGCTACGCGAGAAGCAGGGCAAGGACGCGCAAAACCGGGAAAGGAAAGACCGGGAGGGCGGTCGATGAAGATTGGTAGCAACATACCGAAGCCGGGAAATATCGTACCAATCCAGGGCGAGCGCCTTGTCCGGCGCATCGGCTTCGGCCTATCCTTGGCGCGTCCGGATAGGTGTCACCGCCCGCGTGGGGTCGCCCGGTTGAGACGACCCCGTCGCGCACGGACCGCATCCAGCAACCATCAACCATAGTGAAGGAGTGAAGTTCATGAACATGCAGCGCAGGAACGTACTGAAGGGAGCCGGCGCGGCTGGCGCGGTGA
>DYFK01000007.1:0-14403 GCA_020725265.1 Hydrogenophilus sp.
CCTACCCGGCAAACCCAGGTACTTCAGCTCTTACACCACTCGGCGGGACGCCGCCCGGGAAAACGGGCCAACCGAATTCGGTTGGCCCGTTTTGTTGACAGGGGTATCTCCGCGCTATCGATATTTCAGATGAGAAATCCCACGTCCTGTGGTCGATAAGCTGGCAGGGCTCAACATCAGCCGATTCCCGCACCCAGCGGACCGATCGGCCTGGCCTGGCCGCTCACCCCGCCGCGCGCAACCGGTCCAGGCGCAGGCGCTGGCGTTCGTCGAACAGGCGGCGGGCGCCCAGGCTGACGGCGACGACGGTACCGAAGCCGGTGCCACCAGCGATCAGGAACATCACCAGGATCTGGTATTTCACGGCTTCCACCGGTGGCGTGCCGGCGAGGATCTGGCCGGTCATCATACCGGGCAGGCTGACGATGCCGGCGGCGGCCATGGCGTTGATGATCGGGATGAGGCCGACGCGGATCGCTTCGCGGCGGGTGTCGGCGATGGCCTCGCGCCAGGTCTGGCCGAGCGCCAGACGCGCCTCCAGCTCGGCGCGGCGTTGGCTGGCGTCGGCGGTCAGCCGGTCCATGCCGAGGGCGATGCCGTTCATGGTGTTGCCGAGCACCATGCCGAGCAACGGGATGGCGTACTGCGGCGCGTACCAGGGCGTGTTGCCGATCACCACCAGCAGCGCCAGCACGGTGACGGTGAACGACGAGACGAACATCGACAACGTACCGAGGCCGATACCCCACCAACCAAGGAATCGACGCTTCTGTCGGGCGGTGACCTCGCGCCCGGCGGCGATCAGCATCACCGCCGACATCAGCGCCACCCACAGGAAATGCGCGTTGTCGAACAACAGCTTGAGCACCAGGCCGATCAGCACCAGCTGGATCGCGGTGCGCGCGGCGGAAAACAGCAGTTGCCGCTCGATGCCCAGGCGCAGGCGCAGGGACAGCGCGGCCAGGGCGAGGATCAGCAGCGCGGCGAGCGCGAGGTCGAGGACGTCGAGAGCGATGACCATGTTCAGGACTCCGCGCGCAGTTGTCCGTCGACCAGCAGGAAGCGTCGCCCGGCGACGCGCGCGGTCTGCGCCGGATCGTGGCTGATCCACAGCACCGGCGCGGCGTGCTCGCGCCGGTAGTCGGCGATCAGCGCCTCGACGCGCGCGGTGCCGTCGACGTCCAGGTTGCCGGTGGGTTCGTCGAGCAGCAGCGCCGCTGGCCGCCGCGCCAGGGCGCGCAGCAGGGCGAGGCGCTGGCGCTCGCCGGTGGAGCAGCGCGCCACCTGCCAGTCCAGCGCCTCGCGCGGCAGCGCCAGGCGGTCCAGCCAGGCGGGGTCGCAGGGCTCGGCGTCGGGATCAACGAAATGCTCGCCGACGCGGGCGCTCCACCAGTGGCTTTCGGCGCTGATCAGCATGACCCGCCGCCGCCAGGCCGGCGCCGGCATGGATGCGCAGGTCCGCGCGTCGAGACTCGCTTCACCGTCATGCGCGTCGAGATCGGCGATGGCGCGCAGCAGCAGCGACTTGCCGCTGCCGGAAGCGCCGCGCACGCAGACGCACTCGCCGGCTTCGATGCTCAGATCGATGGGACCGACGTGGCGGGTGGCGAGACGTTCGAGCTTCAGCGTGGGCATGCCCGCCGATTACAACAGCGGCGTGCTTTCGTGCTCGCCGCGCTCGTAGACCACCTGGGCGCGGCCAACCAGCAGGCGGTCGACCGGGCCGATGCGCTCGATATCCTTGTTCGGGTAGGGCATGCGGTGCAGCAGGTAGCGCATGGCGTTGAGGCGGGCGCGCTTCTTGTCGTCCGACTTGATCACCGTCCACGGGCAGTCGGCGGTGTCGGTGTAAAAGAACATCGCTTCCTTGGCCTTGGTGTACTCGTCCCACTTGTCCAGCGAGGCGAGGTCGATGGGTGACAGCTTCCACTGCTTGAGCGGGTGCACGCGACGTTCCTTGAAGCGGCGGCGCTGCTCCTCGCGGCTGACGGAGAACCACAGCTTGATCAGGTGGATGCCGCTGCGCACCAGGTTGCGCTCGAATTCCGGTGCTTGGCGCATGAACTCCATGTATTCCTCGGGCGTGCAGAAGCCCATGACCCGTTCGACGCCGGCGCGGTTGTACCAGGAGCGGTCGAACAGGGCGATCTCGCCGCGTGTCGGCAGATGGCTGATGTAGCGCTGGAAATACCATTGGCCGCGTTCGATCTCCGAGGGTTTTTCCAGGGCGACGACGTGCGCGCCGCGCGGGTTGAGGTGCTCCATGAAGCGTTTGATGGTGCCGCCCTTGCCGGCCGCGTCGCGGCCCTCGAACAGGATCACCACGCGCTGGCCGGTTTCCTTGACCCAGGCCTGGAATTTCAGCAGTTCGACCTGAAGCTGATATTTCTGCCGCTCGTAGTTCTTGCGCGACATCAGGTTCTTGTAGGGATAGCCGCCTTCGCGCCAGTCCTCGGCGAGTTGGTCGTCGGGACTGACCGGGCGCCGTTCCGCCACCGGCTCGTCATCGGAACGCGTCAGCGCGCGCCGCAGCGCCTCGCGGTCTTCCGGCGAGGCGCCGTCGAGGATGGCTTCCAGCGAGCGCGCCAATTCCGGGCTGCCACCATGTTGGGCGGCCTGATCGAGGATGTCGCGCATGGCGACGATCTTGGATTCCTGGGCGGCGTCGACGGCCTGGTCGACCACGAAATCCTCGACGCCGGCGCTGGTCAGCCGGGGCGGGACATCACCCTGGCTGGCGCGGCGGGGCCGGCGTGTCTTGCCGGGGGTGGCGCGTTTGCCGGTGCTGGTGGCGGGGGTGGTTTTTTCACGAGAGTCCATGGTCAAGGCGTGGTGGTCACAAAATATTCACGATAGGCCTGGCCAACCGGTTCGGCAAGTGACTGTCACCCGTCAGGATCGGCCGTTCGGCGTCGAGCGATACACTAAAATCCCGGCTTTCCATTCCGCGAGTCCACCATGCCCGTCAATCTTCCGCCTCCCGATCCCGCCAGTCTGTTCGCCGTGCCCGGCGTCGAGCTGGGCATCGCCTCCGCCGGCATCAAGAAGCCGGGCCGCAAGGACGTGCTGGTGATGCGCATCGCGCCGGATTCCGAGGTGGTCGGCGTGTTCACCCAGAACCGCTTTTGCGCGGCGCCGGTGACGGTGTGCAAGGAACATCTGCACGGCGAGGGCGGCATCCGCGCGCTGGTGGTCAACACCGGCAACGCCAACGCTGGCACCGGCGAGGACGGGCTGCGCCGGGCGCGCGAGACCTGCGCCGCGTTGGCCGGGCAACTGGGCTGCGAGCCGGAACGGATCCTGCCGTTCTCCACTGGCGTGATCCTGGAGCCGTTGCCCCAAGACAAGATCATCGCCGCCCTGCCCGCCGCCATCGCCGACCTGAAGCCGGACAACTGGGCCGCCGCCGCCGAGGCGATCATGACCACCGACATCGTCGCCAAGGCCGGCAGCCGCAAGGTGACCCTGGATGGCATCGAATTCACGGTGACCGGCATCGCCAAGGGCTCAGGCATGATCCACCCGAACATGGCGACCATGCTGTCCTTCGTCGCCACCGACGCGCCGGTGTCCTGCGAGGCGCTGGAAGCCATCCTGCGCCACGCCGTGAACCGCTCGTTCAACTGCGTCACCGTCGACGGCGATACCTCGACCAACGACTCCTGCATCCTGGTCGCCACCGGCGCGAATGCCGCGCAACCGTCGGCGCCGGTGATCATGGACGATGGCGATGCCCGCTTCGCGCCGCTGCGCGACGCCGTCACCGACCTGATGATCCAGCTCGCCCAGGCGATCGCCCGCGACGGCGAGGGCGCCACCAAGTTCATCGAAGTGCGCGTCGAGGGTGGCCGCGACGAAGCCGAATGCAAGCAGGTGGCCTACGCCATCGCCCGTTCGCCGCTGGTCAAGACCGCGTTCTTCGCCTCCGATCCCAACCTCGGCCGCATCCTGGCGGCGATCGGCTACGCCGGCATCGCCGATCTCGAGGTCGACGCCATCCGCCTCTGGCTGGGCGACGTGCTGGTCGCCGAGCGCGGCGGCCGCGCGCCGGACTACCGGGAAGCCGACGGCGCGCGCGTGATGGCGGCGCCGGAGATCGTGGTCCGCGTCGACCTGGCGCGCGGCGACGCAGCGGCGACCGTGTGGACCTGCGACTTCTCCTACGATTACGTCAAGATCAACGCGGAATACCGGACATGAACGAGTCCGACCTGTTCGACGACGAGGAGGAACCGGCCTACCGGGTCAGCCCGGAACTGGCCGTCCTGCTGGCGCGCGCCAACGACCTGCTGGCGCGGGTCGATGCCTGGCTGCCGCCGGCGCCAGCGCGCGTCGACTGGCGCGAAACGCTGGCCTGCCGCTGGCGCCGACGCCTGGGACTCGGCCATCTGGCGCCGGTGACCACGCTCAACTGCCCGCCCTGGGACGCGCTCACCGGCATCGACGAACAGAAGGCCGCGCTCGACCGCAACATCCGCCAGTTCCTCAAGGGCCTGCCCGCCAACAACGTCCTGCTCACCGGCAGCCGCGGCTGCGGCAAGTCGTCGCTGATCAAGGCGCTGCTGCCGCGCTACGCCCGGCGCGGCCTGCGCCTGGTCGAGGTCGAGCGCGAGGATCTGATCGATCTGCCCGACATCACCGCGCGCCTGGAACACCAGCCCGGCCGTTTCCTGCTGTTCGTCGACGACCTCTCGTTCGAGCCTGGCGACGCCAGTTACAAGCCGCTCAAGGCCGCGCTCGACGGCTCGGTCGCCGGCCTGCCCGGCAACGTGCTGATCTGCGCCACCTCCAACCGGCGCCATCTGATGCCCGAGTATTTCGCCGAGAACGCCGATACCGAGCATCGCGGCGAAGAGGTGCGGCCGGGCGACAGCATCGAGGAGAAGATCTCCCTGTCCGATCGCTTCGGACTGCTGCTCACCTTCTATCCGTTCGACCAGGATGCCTATCTGGCCATCGTCGCCGGCTGGGTGGTGGCGCTCGGCGGCCAGGTCGACGACGCCATGCGCGCGGACGCGTTGCGCTGGTCGATCCAGCGCGGTGGCCGCTCCGGCCGCGTCGCCCGTCAGTTCGCGGCCGACTGGGTCGGGCGCCGGAGCCTGGCGAGGACGCGCAAGCCACCGGGCTGAAACACGCGCCATCACCAATAACCAGGGAGGAAAACGCCATGAGTCTGGCGGTGGTACGCAGTCGCGCGCTGGCCGGCATGGAAGCGCCGGAAGTCACGGTGGAAACGCATCTGGCCAACGGCCTGCCGTCGTTCACGCTGGTCGGCCTGGCCGAGGCCGAGGTCAGGGAGGCGCGCGACCGGGTGCGCGCCGCGATCATGCAATCCGGTTTCGAATTCCCCCGGCGCCGGATCACCGTCAACCTGGCGCCGGCCGATCTGCCCAAGGAATCCGGCCGCTTCGACCTGCCGATCGCGCTCGGCCTGCTGGCGGCCTCCGGGCAATTGCCGGCGGCGGCGCTCGATCGTCACGAGTTCGCCGGCGAACTGGCGTTGAGCGGCGAACTGCGGCCGATCCGTGGCGCCCTGGCGATGATGCTGGGCGCGGCCGGTGGCGGTCGCGCCTTCGTGCTGCCGGAGACCAGCGCCGAGGAAGCCGCCCTGGTCGAAGGCGCCGAGGTCTACGCCGCCAGCAGCCTGACGGCGGTGTGCGCGCACCTGATCGGCCGGACCACGCTGACGCGCGCGGTTCCACGTGAAACATCGGACCCCGCCGCGCCGCCCGACCTGGCCGACGTCAAGGGCCAGCAGGCCGCCCGGCGCGCGCTGGAAGTCGCCGCCGCCGGCGGCCATTCGCTGTTGCTGAGCGGCCCGCCCGGCACCGGCAAGTCGATGCTGGCAAGCCGGCTGCCCGGCATCCTGCCGCCGATGACCCAGACCGAGGCGCTGGAAAGCGCCGCCATCCTGTCTCTGGCCGGCGCCTTCCGCGCGCACGCCTGGCGCCGGCGCCCGTACCGGGCGCCGCATCACTCGGCGTCCGGCGTCGCCCTGGTCGGCGGCGGCAATCCGCCCCGACCCGGCGAGGTCAGCCAGGCCACCCACGGCGTGCTGTTCCTGGACGAACTGCCGGAATTCACGCGGGCGGCGCTGGAAGTGCTGCGCGAACCGCTGGAAGCCGGCCACATCACCATTTCCCGGGCGGCCCGCCAGGCCGATTTCCCAGCCCGCTTCCAACTGGTGGCGGCGATGAATCCATGTCCGTGCGGCTACCTCGGCCACCCGTCCGGGCAATGCCGGTGCACGCCGGAGCAGGTGGCGCGCTATCGCGGCCGGCTGTCCGGCCCGTTGCTCGACCGCATCGACCTGTACGTCGAAGTCCCCGCCCTGCCCGAAGCGGAGTTGCTGCGCGCCGGCGGTGGCGAATCGAGCGCGACGGTGCGGGCGCGCGTCGAACGCGCGCGCGAACGGCAACTGGCGCGCCAGAGCAAGGCCAACGCCGAGCTCGCCGGCGCCGAACTGGAGACGCTGTGCCGGCCCGATGCCGCCGGCGAGGCGCTGCTGAGACAGGCGATCGCCCGGCTCGACCTGTCGGCGCGCGCCTATCACCGCATCCTGCGGGTGGCGCGCAGCGTCGCCGATCTGGATGGCGCCGAACAACCGGGCGCCGGCCACGTCGCCGAGGCGGTGCAATACCGGCGCGGCCTGAGCGGGCGATAATCCGGCGCATCGCATCGACGCGCGGGCGACCATGGACGCACTGGAAAACTGGCGGGAAGAAAAACGTTCGGCCTGGCTGTACCGGGCGGTTTCCGATATCGAATGCGGCACCCCGCGCCAGGTGCTGTTCCTGGAGCTGGCGCGCGCCGCCGACAGTCAGGCCGTGCTCTGGGAAGCCGAACTGCTGCGCCAGGGCCAGACCGTGCCCACCGCCTACCGCCCGGACGCGCGCGCGCGCCTGATCGGCTGGCTGCTGCCGCGTCTGGGCGTGCGCCCCTTGCGCGGCGTGCTGGCGGCCATGAAGGTGCGCGGCATGAGTCTGTACCACGCGCCGGCCGGCGCCGGCGGCCACGCCCAGCCGACCAGTCTGGAACAGATGCGCGGCGAACGGCACCGCTCGGCCGCCAGCGGCAGCCTGCGCGCGGCGGTGTTCGGGGTCAACGATGGCCTGGTCTCCAACGCCAGCCTGATCCTCGGGGTCGCCGGTGCCGGCGCCGGGAACGACATCATCCTGCTGTCCGGCGTCGCCGGCCTGCTGGCTGGCGCGTTTTCGATGGCGGCCGGCGAATACGTGTCGATGAAATCGCAGCGTGAATTCCACGAATACCAGATCACCCTGGAGCGCGAGGAGCTCGACCAGTACCCGCGCGAGGAAGCCGCCGAGCTGGCGCTGATCTACCAGGCCAAGGGCATCGACGCGGACACCGCGAGTCGGCTCGCCGACGACCTGATCCGCGATCCCGACCGCGCGCTCGACACCCTGGCGCGCGAGGAACTGGGCCTCAACCCGGACGAGCTGGGCGCGCCGCTGGCCGCCGCCATCGCCTCCTTCCTCGCCTTCGCCGCTGGCGCCCTGATCCCGGTGCTGCCATATCTGTTGCTGGCTGGCGAACACGCCTTCGCCGGCGCGCTGATCGCCACCGGCGTCAGCCTGTTCGGCGTCGGCGCCGTGCTCAGCCTGTTCACCGGCCGCGCCGCCCTGGCCGGCGGCCTGCGCATGCTCGCCATCGGCGCCGCCGCCGGCGCCGCCACCTGGCTGATCGGCCGGGGGCTCGGCGTCGCCCTGGGATAGAATCGGCGCCTTGCCCACGCTTCGCCATCTGTCATGTCCAGCCGCGCCTTCAGCATCGAATTCTTCCCGCCAAGAACCCCGGAGGGCATCGAAAAACTGCGCGAAACGCGCCGGCAACTGGCCGAGCTGGGGCCCAAGTTCTTCTCGGTCACCTTCGGCGCCGGCGGCTCCACGCGCGACCGCACACTGGAAACCGTGCTCGAAATCCAGGCCGCCGGCCTGGCCGCCGCGCCGCATCTGTCGTGCATCGGCTCGACCCGCGACAACATCCGGGAAATCCTGGAAACCTACCGCGCCCACGGCATCCGCCACGTCGTCGCGCTGCGCGGCGACTTGCCCTCGGGCATGGCCGCGCCCGGCGAATTCCGCTACGCCAACGAGCTGGTCGCCTTCATCCGCCAGGAAACCGGCGACTGGTTCGACATCGAGGTCGCCGCCTACCCGGAAACCCACCCGCAGGCGCGCAACTATCGGGAAGACCTGCTCAATTTCAAGCGCAAGGTCGAGGCTGGCGCCAACGCCGCCATCACCCAGTACTTCTTCAACGCCGACGCCTATTTCAACTTCGTCGACGACTGCGCGCGCGAGGGCATTACCGCGCCGATCGTGCCCGGCATCATGCCGATCTCCAATTTCAGCCAGCTCGCCCGTTTCTCCGCCACCTGTGGCGCGGAAATCCCGCGCTGGCTGACGCGCAAGATGGAAAGCTACCTGGACGACAGCGAATCGATCCGCGCCTTCGGCCTCGATTTCGTCACCGCCATGTGCGAGAAACTGCTGGCCGGCGGCGCGCCCGGTCTGCATTTCTACGCCCTCAACCAGGCCGGACTGACCAGCGCGATCTGGCGGCGATTGGGCTTGTGACGCCTTTCCCGGCCGACGGCATCCGGACAATAACCAAGGAGGGCGCGGTGAAGATTCTGCTGGCGGACGACCATCCCCTGTTTCGCGAAGGTGTCAAACCGATGTTGCAGAAGCTCGACCGCAAGGTCGAACTGGTCGAAGCTTTCGACTATCCCTCCGCGTTCGAGGCCATGCGCCGGGCCGGCGAGGTCGATCTGGCCCTGATCGATCTGTTCATGCCCGGCATGTCCGGCATCGAGGGCGTCGCCCGCTTCCGCGCCGCGTTCCCGGACATTCCCCTGGTGGTGCTGTCGGCCTCCGACCAGCGCGAGGACATCCAGCAACTGTTCGCCGCCGGCGCGCTCGGCTTCGTCAACAAGTCGGCGCCGCGCGAGGTCATCCTGCGCGCGCTGTGCGAAGTCCTGGCCGGCGGCGTCTACGTGCCGCCCAACCTGCTCGACCCGGAACAGGACGAGCCGCCGCGGCCGAATCTGGCCCAGTATCCGACCCTGACCTCGCGCCAGATCGAGGTGCTGCGCGAGCTGGCCAGCGGCGGCAGCAACCGCCAGATCGGCGAGGCGCTGGGCGTCACCGAGGGCACCGTCAAGATCCACATGGCCGCCATCTTCCGCATCCTCAAGGTCAACAACCGCACCGAGGCGGTGCTGGTGGCCCAGAAGATGGGCCTCAAGAAACCCGATTGACGGGGGCGGACGCGAACGGCCGCGGACACGGCGTGAACGGCCCGCGACTCTCCCTCGGCGACCTGCGCCTGCGCATCCTGGTGGTGGCGGTGCTGCCGCTGTTGATGGCGATCGGCCTGTTCGCCGCCTACTTCGCCCACCACAGCCTGGCCGAGGCGGAAACCTCGCTCGACCGGCTCGGGCGCGATTCCGCGCTGCATCTGTCCAACGCCGTCGCCTACGACCTGTTCGCCGGCAACCTGCCGGCGGTCAAGCGCCTGCTCGAATACGAACTCGCCAGCCGGCAGATCCTGGCCGCCGCCATCCTGGAGCGCGGCCAGTGGCAACTGGTCGGCGGCAACGGCGCCCTGCTGCCGGACCTGGCGGAAATCGAATTCGTCTCGCCCGGCGCCTGGCGGCGCGCCAACACCCACTATTTCGCGCACCCGATCCATACCCACGGCGAGGCCGATCCCTATCTGGAAAACCAGAACGCCGGCGACACCGACATCCATCTGGTCATCGCCCTCGGCCGGGAGCCGATCGAGCGCACCCGCGCCCAGGTCGGCACGGTGGCGCTGGGCATGGGCTCGCTGTCGCTGGTGCTGGCCCTGTTCCTGGCCTGGCGCCTGTCCGGCCGGGTCAGCAAACCGCTACAGGCGATCACCGCGACGGTCGGCGGGCTGGCCGACGGCAACCTGGCGGTACGCATCCCGGAAACCTCGCAAGGCGAGATCGGCCAGCTCGAACACGGCGTCAACCGCATGGCCGAGGCGCTCGCGGAGAACCAGCGCGGCCTGGAGCAACGGGTGCGCGAGGCCACCGCCGAACTGCTCGGCCAGAAGCTCGCGGCGGAGGCGGCGGTGCTCGCCAAATCGCGCTTCCTGGCCGCCGCCAGCCACGACCTGCGCCAGCCCCTGCACGCCCTGACCCTGCTGGTCAGCGCCCTGCGCGAGAGCGCGCCGAGCGGCGAAGCCGGCCGCCTGGCCGCGCACATCGAAGCCTCGGCCAGCGCCATGGAAAGTCTGCTCAACGCCCTGCTCGATCTGTCCCGGCTCGATGCCGGCGTGGTCGAGGCACGGCCGCGTTGCGTTCCGGTCGCCCAGGTGCTCGCCAACGTCGAACAGCAGTTCCGGCCGCTGGCGCGCGAACAGGGCACGCCGCTGACCATCCGGACCAGCGCGGTCTGGGTGCGTTCCGACCCGGCCCTGCTCGAACGCATCCTCGCCAATCTGGTCGCCAACGCCTTGCGCCACGCCGGCCACGGCCGTGTCCTGGTCGGCGTGCGCCGGATCGGCGCCGACGGGCTGCGTTTCGAGGTGCGCGATACCGGCCGGGGCATCCCGGAAGAATTCCAGACGCGCATCTTCGAGGAGTATTTCCAGTTGGAGAACCCGGAGCGGCATCGCGACAAGGGCCTCGGCCTCGGTCTCGCCATCGTCGCACGCCTGGCCCGGCTGCTCGGTGGCGAGGTGCGGGTGCGGTCGGCGCCCGAGCGCGGCTCCTGCTTCGCCTTCGAATGCCCGCGCTGCCAGCCCGAGGCGGACGGCCCGCGCGAGCCGCAACCGGCGCCGGAAATCGCGCTGCCGCTGGAAAACGCGCTGGTCGCCTTCATCGACGACGACCAGGCCATCCTGGAAGCCATGGTGGAACTGTTCGACCAGTGGGGCGTGGCCCTGGCCGCCGGTGAGGATGCCGAGCAGGTCTGCGCCGAATTGCGCGCGCTCGGCCGCCCGCCCGATCTCATCCTGTGCGATTACCGGCTCGGCGAGGCGCGCTCCGGCATTGGCGCGGTGGCCCTGCTGCGCCAGGCGTTCGGCCTGCGCATCCCGGCCGCGTTGCTGACCGGCGACACCGCGCCGGATACCATACAGGCCATCCAGGCCAGCGGCCTGCCGATGTTGCACAAACCGTTGAAGCCGGCGCGGCTGCGCGCCTTTCTTTCCCATCTGCTGGCGGAGTCGCCGACGGCTCCGACCACCTCCCCGACAACGAAGGGTTCATCTTGATCAAGAATCTGTTCTATCTCCTGCTGCTGGCCGGCATCGCCATGGGCCCGGCTTACTGGATTCACGCCAAGTTCTTCACCGGCCACCAGGCGTTGACCGTGGAACTGAAACGCGACGCCGACGGCATCTGGCGCGCCGACGAATTCGAGATGCGGCCGGACATGGCGCCGGCCGGGCTGATCCTGCACGCCCAGGGCAGCTTTTCGCCGAACATGGAGGAAGCCCGGCCGCCGCGCGACCGCTACGCCGTCACCCTCAGCCGGAACGGCGAGGCCGCCAAGCCGCTCACCTTCGCGTTCGACGCCAAGAACGTCGCCAATTCCAACCCGGCGTTCAAGGAGCATCTGGTGTTCCTGCAAACGGTGCTCGATGGTCGTTACCGGATCGAAATGGCGCCGACCAGCGAACCCGGCATCCAGCTCGAAAGCGTGCGCCTGGAAGTGCGCGCCAACCTGCGCGAGCCGGACCCGCGCGTGACCACCGCCGGCATGGTCGTGCTGGTGCTCGGCGTCCTCGGGCTGATCGCGCTCTAGGGCGCCGGCGTGCAACTCGCGCGCATCCTCCAGAGCCAGGGCTTCGGCAGCCGGCGCGAATGCCGGGCGCTGGTCGAGACCGGCCGGGTGGCGGTCGACGGCTCGCCCTGCCGCGACCCGGAACGCGAATTCGAAACCGAGTCCCTTACCCTGACCGTGGATGGCGTCGACTGGCGCGCGCGGGAGCGGGTGTGCGTGGCCATGAACAAGCCGGCCGGTTACGAATGCTCGCGCCAGCCGCGTGACCACCCCAGCGTCTACGCGTTGTTGCCGGAACCGCTGGCGCGGCGCGGCGCCGAGTGCGTCGGCCGGCTCGACCAGGACACCACCGGCCTGCTGCTGTTCACCGACGACGGCGCCCTGGCCCACCGCCTGATCTCGCCGCGCAAGCGCATCGGCAAGGTCTACCGCGCCAGCTGTCGGCATCCGGTGACGGCGGACATGGTCGAAGCCCTGATCGCCGGCGTGAAGTTGCGCGACGATCCTGAGCCGGTGCGCGCCCTCGCCTGTACCCGCATCGACGACCGGGTGCTCGAACTGACCCTGGCCGAAGGCAAATACCATCAGGTCAAACGCATGCTCGCGGCCGCCGGCAACCGGGTCGAGGCCCTGCACCGGCTGGCCATCGGCGGTTACGCGCTGCCGGCCGATCTGGAACCCGGCCGCTGGCGGTTTCTGGAAGCCGACGAACTGGCCCGGCTGGAAACCTCAGACCGCTAGCGTATCCGGCGGCAGCCCGGCCGCCAGCGTCTCGGCCAGCCGGCGCAGGGTGTGCGCGAGTGGCGAGCGCCGCCGCCAGACCAGGCCGACGGTGCGGGAAGCGCCGGGCGGCGCGATCGGCTTGAGCGTGATGCTGTCGCCCACCATCGGGCGGGTCGCGCCGGCCAGCGCCGGAATCAGCGTCACGCCCAGTTCCATCGCCACCATCTGGCGCAGCGTTTCCAGGCTGGTGGCGCGGATTTCCTCGTTGCGCAACCCTTCCAGATGACAGGCTTCCAGCGCCTGATCGCGCAGGCAATGGCCCTCCTCCAGCAGCAGCAGGCCGGCGCCGGCCAGCTCATCCAGACTGACCGATCCGGCGCGCGCCAGCGCGTGCCCGGCCGGCACCGCGGCCAGGAAGGGTTCGACGAACAGCGGCACGGTTTCCAGGGTCGGATCGTTGATCGGCAACGCCAACAGGCCGGCGTCGAGCTTGCCCTCGGCCAGATGCGCCAGCATGTGCGGCGTCATCTCCTCGCGCAGCAGCAGGCGCAGCTTGGGATGGCGCTCGCGCACCAGGGTCAGCACGTGCGGCAGGTAATAGGGGCCCAGCGTCGGAATCACGCCGAGATGCACGGTGCGGTCCATCGGATCCTTGGCGTAACTGGCCAGCTCGCGGATGCGCGCGGCCTCCTCGACGACGCGGCGCGCCGATTCGACGATCTCGTGGCCGATCGGCGTGGGCATGACCCGCTTGAGCGAACGGTCGAACAGCACCACGCCCAGGAACTCCTCCAGCTTCTTGACCCCGGTCGACAAGGTCGACTGGCTGACAAAGCAGGCCTCGGCGGCCTGACCGAAATGGCCGGTATCGGCCAGCGCCACCAGATAACGCAGTTCTTGCAGGGTCATGGCGATTCATCGACGTTGTAGATGAATTGATTCTAGACAATTCACTTGTTGGATCAAGCTTGCTGGTCTGTAATCGGAGTGACGCGATCCGACGGCGGAACCCCCGCGACCGGCGCCAACGACACCAACATCGACATCGACACCAACGCGAACCGGAGACCCGCCATGAACCAAAGCTACGTCGACACCGCCAAGGACGGCGCCATCCCGCCGGCCGGCATCGAGCTCGGCTGGCGCGCCCAGGCGCGCGACCATGCCCGCGCGCACCCGGTCACCGCCGCCGGCCTCGCCGTCGCCGGCATCGCCCTGATCTGGCTGCTCGCCGCCAGCCTCTGGCGGGTGCTCGCCGGCGAGGCCGAAGCCGGCCTGCGCCTGGCCCTGCTCGGCGGTCTCGCCGGCTTCGCCGCCACCGCGCTGGGCGCCCTGCCCGCCCTGTTCCTGCGCGGCCTGTCCAACCGCGTCGAAGACAGCCTGCTCGGCCTGGCCGCCGGCATGATGCTCGCCGCCAGTTCCTTCTCCCTGCTGCTACCCGGCCTGGAAGCCGGCGAGCAACTCACCGGCAGCGCCCTGCTCGGCGGCACCAGCGTCGTTTTCGGCCTGTTCCTGGGCGTGCTGCTGATGCTCGGCCTGGACCAGTTCACCCCGCACGAACACCCGCGCGGCGGCCCGTGCGGCCCCGGTTGCGAACGCATCGGCCGGGTCTGGCTGTTCGTCTTCGCCATCGCCCTGCACAACCTGCCGGAAGGCATGGCCATCGGCGTCAGCTTCGCCCAGGGCGACCTCGCCGTCGGCCTGCCGCTGACCAGCGCCATCGCCCTGCAAGACATCCCGGAAGGGCTCGCCGTCGCCTTCGCCCTGCGCGCCGCCGGCCTCGGCACCGGCCGCGCCGTGCTCATCGCCGCCGCCACCGGCCTCATGGAACCGATCGGTGCCGTGCTCGGCATCGGCCTCGCCAGCGGCCTCGCCATCGCCTACCCCATCGGCCTCG
>DYFK01000007.1:14503-57307 GCA_020725265.1 Hydrogenophilus sp.
CGGCCTCGCCATCGCCTACCCCATCGGCCTCGGCCTCGCCGCCGGCGCCATGATCTTCGTGGTCTCGCACGAAGTCATCCCGGAAACCCACCGCAACGGCCACCAGACCCCCGCCACCCTCGGCCTGATGACCGGCTTCGCCATCATGATGCTGCTAGACACCGGCCTGGGCTGAACCGGACCACCGCGCGCGGCACCGTCCGCGCGCGCACCCCGTCATTCCCACGCACGCGGAAATCCAGCCCCACGAATCGACGACCCCCCCGCCATCCCACCGCCAACATCGACGGAGCCGGTTGTCTCGAAAATGGAATTGATGTTGAATCGCGGACAGCCCCAATAAACCGGACAGACCCGGACCAAAACCGACACCGCCAATCCGCGCACTGATCGGCGAATGGCGGGAAGACAAGGGCAAGCAACGAAATCGGGAAGGCAGTGATCAACAACCGATGCGCCGTGCTGAACGGAATCTGTGCAGCATGGATTCACGAGACTCTGTTCAATCAAATGTTTGGCATCAATATGGTCTACTTTCGGTGCCTACTTTAATTAGAGGAACTCTTCCATCATGGCCACACTTGCCCAGCCTAAAGACAAGAATCGCGCAGCGGACCCACGGAAGGAACTGCTGGCTGCTATTGATGCATTGGCCCGGCGAGGAGGTATTACTCGTGATCGAGCCATTACTGCTTGGTATGCCACGACGCTACTTGGCGTCGATGAGGATGATGCGCTTGATGCCGCTTCAGTCGATGGCCCAGAGGACGGCGGTTGCGACTTCATTTACATTGACGATGAGCAGGAGTCAATTTACGTCTTGCAGGGATACGTTTCTGATCGCTCTGAACGAAGCGCTGGAATCAAGAAGTGGAATGCACTGCTTGCCTCAATTTCCAGCGTAAAAGACCCAGTGTCATTCAAACATGCTGGGCGCGAGGACATCTTTGAACGGCTAACTGAGGGAGCGACCGAAGGATATAGCCTTGTCCTGGGCCTGATCTCGCTTGCAGCAAAATCTGATCAAATAGCCCGCCAAAGGGAAAGTACTATACGAGCAAGAACCTATGGGCCAAATGCCTCGTTCATCTACGAGTATCAAGACACCCTCTACGACAAGTACCTTGTTGCCAGAGCGGCGAGTCGTAATGTTCCGAGCGACACCATTACGTTTACCGGGGAGGTTGGACAGATCAAAGGCGAGTTCGGCCAAGCGGTTGTTGGCGCGGTAAGGGCGCGCGAACTCGTAAGGCTACATGCTGACCACAAGAATCAGCTATTTGAAGGTAATGTTCGTCTTTTTATCGGACAGAGAAAGGGGGGAATCAACGAGAAGATTGTTGAAACTGCGGAGGGGCGCCCTGGAGATTTCTGGGCGCTCAATAACGGCATTACTATCGTCGCTGATTCATTTGAAGCAGTTACCGAGCGGAAGTATGCGCTTCGTCATTTCTCGATTGTTAACGGATGCCAAACGACGGTAAGCCTGTCCAAAGCTGTCGAGACCTCGGTGGATGCGGGTCAGGCGCAGGTACTTGTTCGGGTAGTTGCTGCGAAGAAGGCTCTTCTGACTGACATCGTTCGATACAACAATACGCAGAATCCTGTGAAGCTCTCAGCAGTACGCCTTCTCGATCCTATCCAAGAGGGCTTGCGCGAGGCATTTTCTCGGATTAACTATGCCTATGCCCCAAAGCAGGAAGGGGCGCGGCAAACGAAGAACGCAAAACGAATTGAACTCGACAAGGCAGCACAATATCTTGCATCGATGTCAGACGAAACAATTCTTGAAGCCGTTACCCGAAAGATGGAGTTGTTCGACAGGTTCTATAAGTCCGTCTTCCCTCGCGGCTTGGCTCCCGAGCGTGTCTTCTTGGCGTGGCTGATTGCTCAGGAAATCGAAGTTGAACGTGAGGCGCTCTTAAGTGCCAGCGACGATCACGCTGACAAGGTCATGAGAACAATCCTGGGAATCCATGGAACCCCCTGGGGAATTTATGTCGCCAATCACCTAATTGAGCAATCCGGCTCCGATATGTCAAAGATTACACTAACTCGCATGAATACTGCCGAGTTTCGGAACGCCGTAGCTAAATATGCAAAGAAGGCCATGGAACTGTATTCGGAGATTGCGGTGAATATTGTCAGCGCCAACGAGGATGAGAACATCCGGAACGTAATTCGCGTCAAACCATTTTTGGATAAACTTAAGCGTAATCTCACTCTTCGTATGGCTCGTTTTGCGACATGGAGATTGCCGAAGTTGCATAGCGTGGCTACCCAGTCTTGAACATTGATGCCGAACCCATCATTCCATCGGACCTTTCGCATATGGCCGTGCAAGGCCGGTGAATTCAGATGTTAGGTGCATTTGGAGCCGCCTCTATGGATTTGGACCGTGCGGAAAAGCTCTTGGATACCTTGGCATCCATTGTTGACTATCCACTCTTCGACGAGTCGCTCAGGGTGAAGCTTAGTGCAACACTGGCCATCAGTTCACTGCAATTTGCCGCAGCCACTCGTGTTTTATGCGGCGAAGGTTTATTGTTGGGCGGAAGTGCCACGCTTCGCTCGCAATTTGAGGCGTTGATTCGTAGTGTTTGGGCGCTACATCAGGCAACAGAAGGCCAGGTAGAGCGCCTTTCCGCCGATTTGAATAAAGAAACACAACAAGCAAGCAAAAATATTCCTCTTGCTAACGAGATGCTCACTGAGCTTGAGAAATTACCACAACTTAAAAATCTTCTAGTTGCACTATGTGAATTTAAGGGTAGTTCTTGGCTTCCACTAAACTCATTCGTGCATTCTGGGATTCATGCGATTCATTGGACAAAGCACGGCGCACCTCCTCAGTTGCTTGATAACATATTTCGTGCAAGCAATGGCCTTGCATTTTTGGCATTTCAGAGCATTGGCATTTTGACGGGACGACCTCACGTGCAATCTGAGCTTTTTGCAGCTACCGCAAGCTTTTCTAGTATTCTTCCAAAACATAGATAATTTGGGCGTTAAGCACTCAGAGAATAGGGAGGGGCTGATTCTGTGGACGAAGAAAAATACATCGGATACATCAAGTACGAGGGCGTACTAGTCGAGGACGGGCTTATGGATGCTCGCAAGCAGGCTAAAGCGCTGCTTGGATTTGATGCAGCTTTGCGTTACTTCATCGCCAAACGAGCCCCTGATTTCCGAAACATAGACTTTGAGATACCCGTCCGTGTCCGCAAGGGATCATGGGAAGCCTTAATACCGGAAACAGTGGCGGGCTGGGTTCAAGCAGGTTTGGGTGTGGTCGCGACCGCTTACTTCACGAAGGCCGCGCAAAAAATGGCGGACAAGGACTTTGAAGACTTTGGTATCACTGACCTGTTCAGAATGGCCATTGATGCCATAAAGTGGTTCGCGAGAATCGGTAAGCACATGGGGAATGTTGCTATCCGTGAGTTCAAAGATGTTCAGTTCAATGATGACCTGACGCAAATGGGGGTCACAAACGAGAAGGGAGAAATCCTTTTCGTTCCAAAGCACATATTGGATTTGTACGTCAGCACCAATCCTAGACTTCTCGAAAGCATCGCAGAAAACATTCACAATGGCAGATCACTTGCCATTGGTTCCATTCGAGGCGATGAGGTTGACGAAGAGGTGGTTAATATGGTGGATAAATTCATCTTTTGTGATGAATCTGCTGAGATTGATGAAGATGTTCTCTTTCCTGAGCTAGTCCACGGCGATTACGTAGTTTTGGAGGGCGAAGTCACTCGCGAGAACAAGACATCAAACTCGATGGGTTTTAAATACAACGATCACATTTTGACCGCCTATCCTGAAACTGGCAGCATTGTTCGATACAAGCCGCTACTGTTTCTCAAATGCAGGCTGTTTGGAACCATTAACAGAATTGATGAAACTGGTCGTATCGGAGCCCGTCGCCCCAAGCTGTACTTCTCAAACCTTGAACCGCTTGAAGAAGATAGTGAAGATTCGAGGCTATTCGAATGAATGTTCATAATAATGCGCTACATCCGACCATCAAAATGCTGCGAATTTGCAGTCAACGGAGCTTTCATGTTGACCCAATAAAAACCCACAAATTAACAGACCTCCTCACTCCATCGTACCACCCTCCCTCATGATCATCCCCGCTCCGGACGCCACCGCGTTCATTCAGGGTTACACCCAGCTCATGGTGGAAATCCATGGGCCGGTTTCCGGGAAAAAAGCTCCGAAATTGCTGAATGTCCTGGCTGCCGCGCGGCTCGAATATCTGGCGAAGCCCGCGCTGCTTGACCAGGCGATCCGTCGATTGGCGGCCGCTTCGGTGACGATTCCGGACGAGGTGGTGTCCGCGATTCGTGGTCTCCAGGTCAGGAAATGGGCCTATCTCAGGGATAGCCGTTCTCATTCGGTGTTCATCGATCCTTCCGGTACGGTCGCTTATGGCGTTCTTGGCCTTACCGAGCGCATCCGCGACGTCATTGGCGGTTCCGGCGCCATGGTCGAAACCGGTCTGTTCCGGTATGGCGGACGTTACGTCACGGATGGCATCGTGTCCGAAGCCGTCTGCTCGGACCCCAGATCAAGCGCGAGTAGAACGATGTGCTTGCCCGGCTCCGGAGCGCGCGGGCGTTTCATGTGTAGGCCGGGCGTTGTGCGGGTTTCACTGGCACGTCATCCGGCCGGGGGAGCCAGCGCGAATGGCCGCGCGATTGGGGGCGGACCCAATGCCGTCAAGTGAGGCAGGGCATGCTCGCGCGGGCGGGCTCCGGCAGTCGAAATACTGGATTCCCGCCTGCGCGGGAATGACGGCATTGGGTGTGCTACGTCCCGCGCATATTGGGCGTGCTATGTCCCGCGCATATTCGGTGCGCCACGCCCCGCGCGATCGCGATGCCGGGGAATTTGCCATGACCACGACGACGATCCGCCTGTCTAACGCGCTCAAGGCCCGCGCCGTCGGCAAGGCCACGCGACGACCGGGTGCCCGCGAACCGGGTTGATCCTGATGGCCTGCATCGGGCTGGCCCCCGGGGTTGGCGAGGATTTCGAACGGATTCCCGATCATCCTGAACCGCGCCAGGTTGTTGAGGCCGCTGGCCGAATTCTGGAAAACATCGCGGCCATCGATGTCTTGGCGGGCCATCCACTGATCGGCTGTCCGGCCGGGAATGGCAGGCGGGAATTGGTGATCGGGTGTCGAACTCCGGTGTCCATGAACTCTTGGGCGCCCGTCTGACGGATGGCGTGGGCTTCCGCCCGGCCGGTCTCGCGGCGCCGCCCACCTTGTTTGACAAGTATCAAACCGCCTCCGGGCAGGCCCTGATACAAGCCGTCCACGTGCCCGGCCGGGCCGGCCATGCGGTCCACGTGAATGCCCTGTTTTCAATCACTTCAGGAGTCCTGCCATGCCCACGCTTTACCAACGTCTAGGCGGCTATGACGCGATCGCCGCCGTCTGCGCCGACCTGATCACCCGCCTGCGCGCCGATGCCCAGCTTGGGCGCTTCTGGGCGAATCGCGGAGAGGATGGGATCAAGCGCGAATACCAGTTGCTGGTCGATTTTCTGTGCAACGCTTCCGGCGGTCCGATGTACTACACCGGCCGGGACATGAAGCTGTCGCATGCCGGCATGCGGATCAGCGCGAGCGATTGGGATGTGTTCATGGGGCATCTGAACGCGACGCTGGACCATTTCGCCGTGCCCGCGGCGGAGCGGAGTGATGTCGTCGCTTTCGTGCTGTCCACCCGCGACGACATGGTGGAGTGCTGAGCGTCGCGGGACGCGCGGGCGGGCCAGTCTCGCCCGCTCTTTCCAGGGATATGGGTTGCCGCGCGACGATCGGGCCGGCGGGGATTCCGGGGAACTTGTCTTGCGCGCCATTTCAGGAAATCCCGGGCGTGTGGCCGGAGCGCATCAGCGCGAGGTCCGCGCCATGACGGGGAAACCGGACAAGCCCGCCGGAAACTCTTGATCTTGGTCAAGGCTGGGGTGGGGTCGGCAACGTCGTTGGCGTTTTCGATGGTGGTCCGGGGGTATGCTCCATAAGCAAATTGCAATCTGCTAATGGAGTCACCGATGAATACCTTGCTTGCTCCCGCCATGGCCTTGCTCGGCCGTCTGCCGTATTCGCGCAAGTTTCTGCTGACCGGGGCGGTGTTGTTGCTGCCGCTGCTGTATCTGCTGTGGGCGATGCTGGCGCCGCTGGCGGCGACGGTGACGCGGGTGGAGCGCATGACCGAGGGCGCGCGGGCAATCCAGGCCATGCAGCCGCTGGTGATGGCGGTTCAGCGGCACCGGGGGCTGTCGAACGCGATGCTGTCCGGCGACGCCGGCGCGCGGCCGCGGGTGGAACAGGCCGGGCGCGACGTGGCGACGGCGTTCGAGGACGCGCGCGCGCCGCTGGCGTCGGCGGGCGACCGTTTCGGCCTGGGCGAGCGCCTGGATGGATTGCGGGGACGCTGGCGCGAGCTGGAATCGGCGTTGCCTTCGCTGACGGCGGAAGCCAGTTTCGAGGCGCATTCGGCCTTGGTGGCGGAGGTGGCGCGGACCATGGACATGGTGGCCGACCAGGCCGGCCTGGACATGAACGCGGAAGCGGCCAGCCGCCATTTGCAGGATGCGCTGACCGGTCAGATCCAGCCGTTGATCGAGGCGCTCGGCCAGGCGCGCGGGTTGACCGCCGGTGTGCTCGCGCGGCGCGCGATCAGCGATGCCGAGAAGATCGCCATCGCCCTCCTGATGGGACGGGTGCAGGTGCATGTCGAGCAGATGTCCACCGACGTGCGCAAGGCCATCGAAGCGCGCCCGGAGCTGGCCGCCGAGCTGGAGGCGCCGCTGGCGGAGTCGGTGGACAGCGTGCAGGCCTTTCAGGGCCTGACCGCGATCAACTCGGTGCGCGAGAACTTCATCCTGGACAGCCAGAGCTATTTCGCCGAGGCGACCAAGCCGCTGGACAAGGCGGTGATCCTGACCGCCGCCGCCACCGACGCGCTCAACCGGATCATGGCGGAACAGCGGACGCATGCGCTGGGCGTGCTCTGGCTGACCGGCGCCGGGGTGGCCGCGTTGCTGGCCCTGGCGCTGTACCTGGGATTGGCGATGTGGCGCGCGATCGCCCGCGATGTCGCCATCATCGAGCGCGGCGCGTCGGCGCTGGCGGCCGGCGATCTGACCCAGGCGGTGCGGGTCGATACGCGCGATGAAATGGGCCGCATCGGCATTGCCTTCGAGCGCGCCCGCGTCGCCATCGCCGGGCTGGTTGACAGCGCCGCCGGCGCCGCCGGCCGGGTCTCGGCCATGGCCGGTGGCGTCGCCGACAACGCCGGTTGCTGTTCCGGCGCCGCCAACCGGCAGAGCGAGGCGGTATCGGCCTCGGCGGCGGCGGTGGAGCAGATGGCGGTGGCGTCCGCCCACATCGCCGATCAGACCCACGAGGCCGACCGGTTGGCGCGCCAGGCCGGCGAACACGCGCAAGCGGGCGAGTCGGCGGTGGCGGTGGTCAGCCGGGAGATCGACGCGGTGGCCGAAAGCGTGCGCGAGTCGGCCAGCCAGATCGAGGGCCTGAACGCCCGCGCCGTCGAGATCAGCGGCATCGTCCAGGTGATCCGCGACATCGCCGATCAGACCAATCTGCTGGCGCTCAACGCCGCCATCGAGGCGGCGCGCGCCGGCGAACAGGGGCGCGGTTTCGCGGTGGTCGCCGACGAGGTCCGCAAGCTGGCCGAGCGCACCGCCAAGGCCACCACCGAGATCGCGGACGTGATCGGCGCGGTGCGGACCGAAAGCGCCGACGCGGTGGCGCGCATGGAAGTCAGCCGCCAGCGCGCGGTCGACGGCGTCGCCTCGGTGGAACGGGCGACGAGCGTGCTCGCCGACATCCGCGCGGCGATGACCGGCGTGCTCGCGCGCGTCGCCGAAATCGCCAATGCGTCGAGCGAACAGAAGGCCGCCAGCAACGAGATCGCGGGCAACGTCGAGCACATCGCGCGGATGACCGAGAGCAACGGCGCCACCGCCGCCGAGGTCGCCAGCCAGGCCACGCGCATGGGCGAACAGGTGGCGGCGCTGATGACCGAGTTGCGCCGGTTCAACACGCGCCCGGTCGCCGTCGGCGCTTCGTCCGCCGATCCGGTGGCGCGCGTCGCCGGGGTCGCCGGGGTCGCACCGGTGGCGCCGGCGTTGGCCGCCGCCTGAGCCGGGCCGCGACGAAACCGCCGCGCGCGGATACAATGCCCGCCGTCATTGGGGAGTAGCCGGCCGGCGCGCTTGCGCCGGCGTCCGCGTCAACATGCTTGGCCAACCGGCCATGGCGCGGACGGTTCCCGAACTTGGCAAGACCTTTGACCACGTCGCCGATCCGGCCGGGCCGGCGACGTGGTCATGGGTGCAACGCCTGGCCTGGGAAACCGCATGGACGCCTTTCTGATCTCCACGGGCATCGTCGCCCTCGCCGAAATCGGCGACAAAACCCAGTTGCTGGCCTTCATCCTGGCCGCCAAATTCCGCCGGCCCTGGCCGATCGTGCTCGGCATCCTGGTCGCCACCCTGGTCAATCACGCTTTCGCCGGCGCGCTCGGCGCCTGGCTGACCGCGCTGCTGGCGCCGGAAACGCTGCGCTGGCTGCTCGGCCTGTCGTTCCTGGCCATGGCCGCGTGGATGCTGGTTCCCGACCGGTTCGACGAGAACGACGCCCGGCTCGCGCGCATGGGCGTGTTCACCACCACGCTGATCGCGTTCTTCCTGGCCGAGATGGGCGACAAGACCCAGATCGCCACGGTGGCGCTGGCGGCGCGTTACGCCGATCTGGTCGCGGTGGTGGCCGGCACCACGCTGGGCATGATGATCGCCAACGTGCCGGCGGTGCTGCTTGGCGACCGCATCGCCACGCGCATGCCGGTGCGTCTGGTGCATGCCGCCGCCGCCGTGATCTTCGCCGCGCTGGGCGTGGCGACGCTGGCCGGCGCCGGCGAGGGCTTGGGGTTGTGAGCGTGGTCGCCGGCGCGGATGGCGCTGTCATGCCCGTGTAAAACCGGTCGCGCATAGTCGGCGCCAAGTTCGCGGCGGATCGCCGCCGCCCGGTTTTCCATTCCGACCGAAAGGCCCCAGCATGACTTCCAACCTTCGCATCCTGGCGCTCGCCCTGGCCGCCGCCGGCGCGCTGACCCTGACCGGCTGCAACAGCGACGACGGCAAGCCGCTCGATCTGACCATCCTGCACATCAACGACCATCATTCCCGGCTGGATGCCGAAACCACCACGCTCAAGCTCAAGGACGCCACCGGCGTGGAGCGTTCGGTGACCATGGATCTGGGCGGTTTCGCGCGGGTCACCGCCGCCATCGGCGAGCTCGCCGCGCAGGGCGGTCATGTGCTCAAGCTGCACGCCGGCGACGCCATCACCGGCGATCTCTACTTCACGCAGAGCGAGGGCGAAGCCGACGCGGCGATGATGAACACGGTCTGCTTCGATGCTTTCGCGGTCGGCAACCACGAGTTCGACAACCGGGATGCCGGTCTGGTGAAGTTCATCGAATTCCTGCACAAGAACCCGGCCACCTGCGCCACGCCGATCCTGTCCGCCAACGTCAAGCCGGCCGGCGCCGCGTTGACCCAGCGGATCAAGCCGTACACCGTGGTCAAGCGCGATGGCCAGTCGATCGGCATCGTCGGCCTGACCATCGCCAACAAGACCAAGAACGCTTCGCGGCCGGACGACGCCACCGTCTTCCTCGACGAGGTGACCAGCGCCCAGCAGGCGATCGACGCGCTCAAGGCCAAGGAGATCGACAAGATCATCCTGCTCACCCACCAGGGTTACGGCGCCGACGTGGCGATGGCGGCCAAGCTGTCCGGCGTCGACGTCATCGTCGGCGGTGATTCCCACACCTTGCTCGGCCCGGATGCCCTGAAGGCGCTTGGCCTGAGCCCGGCCGGCGCCTACCCGACCCAGGTGGTGAACAAGGACGGCAAGCCGGTGTGCGTGGCCCAGGCCTGGCAATACAGCCATGCGGTCGGCGAGCTGAAGGTGAGCTTCGACAAGCAGGGTGACGTCAAGAGCTGCGGTGGCAAGCCGCATGTGCTGGTCGGCGACAACTTCAAGGTCGGCAACGTCGTCGCCGGCGATGCCGACGCCGCCGCCTACCGCGCCGGTCTGGCCGCTTCCGGCGCGGTGCGCGTGACCACGCCGTCGGCGACCGCCGCCGCCGTGCTGGCGCCGTTCAAGGATGCCAAGACCGCGTTCGGCCAGCAGCCGGCCGGCGCCACCAACGACAACCTCTGCCTGCGCCGGGTGCCGGGCGCCAAGCGCGACACCACGCGTTCGTCGCTGGGTGATGCCTGCAACCAGAATGCCCACGTCATCGCCCATGGCGGCGACATCCAGCAACTGGTCGCCGAGGCCTATCTGGAACAGGGCAAGCGATTCGGCGGCGCCGACATCGCGTTGCAGAACGCCGGTGGCGTGCGTGTCGACATCCCGGCCGGCAACGTCACGGTCGGCAAGGTTTATGAGCTGTTGCCGTTCAAGAACCTGCTGGTGCGCCTGACCATGACCGGCACCGAGGTCAAGGCGGCGGTCGAGGATGGCGTCGATTCCGTGCTCGCCGGCACCGGCACCGGTGCTTATCCGTACGCCGCCGGCCTGCGTTACGACGTCGACATGAACCAGGCCAAGGGCGCCCGCGTCAGCGCGCTGGAATTCCGCAAGGCCGACGGCACCTGGGAAACCTTCGACCTGAACCGCCAGTACCGGGTCATCGCCAACGACTTCATGGCCGGCGGCGGCGACAACTACCTGGCGCTGAAGGCGGTCACCGGCGCCAACCGGGAAGACACCTTCCTCGATTACGCCGATGCCTTCCTGCAATACGTGAAGGAACGCTCGCCGCTGAGCCGGCCGGCGACCGAGCTGTACAGCACCAGGAACTACGTGGAAACGCCCTGAGCGGACGCGGCCCACGGGCCGCGTCGGAATCCGGCAAGAACGGCATTCCGGAAGAACGCGCCGACCAGCCCCTCGAACAGGGGCTGGTTTTTTTTCGGGCGCTGAAAAGGAAACCCCCCGGACGAGCCGGGGGGCGGTGCCCGCCGCCGAGGCAGCGAGCGGGGGGAGGACGGTTACAGGCGCGGTCCGGAACGGATGGTGTCGCGCTTGGGTTGGGGTATCCTAATCACGCCGACTTACGCCTTCCTTACATCGACAACGTGCGCGTACTCATCGTCGAGGACGATCCCATCCTGCAGGACAGTCTGATCCGCGCCATGCGCGCGGCCGGCTACGCGGTCGACCATGCCGGCGCCGGTGATCTGGCGCTCGGCCTGTTGCGCGGCGGCGGTTTCGATCTGGTCATCCTGGATCTGGGCCTGCCGCGCATGGATGGCTTGCAGGTATTGCGTCAGGCGCGCGCCGACGGCTGCCGGGCGCCGGTCATCATCCTGACCGCGCGCGATGGCGTCGAGGATCGGGTCAAGGGCCTGGACCTGGGCGCCGACGATTACCTGACCAAACCGTTCTCGCTGGCCGAGCTGGAAGCCCGCGCCCGCGCGCTGCTGCGGCGCGGCCAGGGCGGCGCGCCGACGGTCAGTTGCGGCACCCTGGTCTACGACACCGTCGGCCGCCGCGCCAGCGTCGGCGACGAGCCGCTGGAGCTGTCGCAACGCGAACTGTCGGTGCTGGAGTCGCTGCTGTTCCGGCTCGGCAAGGTGGTCAGCAAGGACCAGATGATCGAAAGCCTGTGCGGCTACGGCGAGGAAGTCAGCGCCAACGCCATCGAGGTCTACGTGCATCGGCTGCGCAAGAAACTGGAACCGGCCGGCGTCAGCATCCGCACGTTGCGCGGCCTGGGGTATCTGATGGACAGGATGTGAGGGAAGCCAAGCCATGAAGATCGCGGTACAGGAAGCCGAATTCGACCTCGCCGCCGAAGTCGCCGCGCTTTATCGCGCCAATCCGAGGGTCGGCGCGGTCGCCAGTTTTCTCGGCCTGGTGCGCGACATCAACGACGGCGAGGGCGTCAGCGCGATGACCCTGGAGCACTACCCGGGCATGACCGAGAAGGCGCTCGCCGACATCGTCGAACAGGCGCGCGCGCGCTGGGAAGTGCTGGATGCCTGCGTGATCCACCGGGTCGGCCCGCTCCGGCCGACCGATCCCATCGTCCTGGTGGCGGTCGCTTCCGGCCATCGCGGCGATGCCTTTGCCGCCTGCGAGTTCATCATGGATTTCCTGAAGACGCGGGCGCCGTTCTGGAAGAAGGAAACCACGCCGAGCGGCGAGAAATGGGTGGACGCGCGCGAGAGCGACGACGCGGCGGCGGCGCGCTGGTCGGCCTGACCGGCGCGGGCGCTCAGAACAGGCCGGCCTGGGCGCGCGCCTGCTCGGCCAGATAGCACTCGACGCGGGTCGCGGCGGCCGCGAAATCCCCGGCCGGCACCGGCCGCGAGAACAGGAATCCCTGGACGTAGCGGCAGCCAAGATCGCGCAGCGCGTTCAGTTGCGCGCTCGATTCGACGCCTTCGGCGACGACGTCGAGGCCGAGGCTGTCGCCCATGGCGATGATCGCGGCGGCCAGCGTGTGACCGTGGCCGTCGGCGCGCAGATCGCGGACGAAGGATTTGTCGACCTTGAGCGTGTCGACCGGGAACAGGCGCAGGTAGGACAGCGAGGAATAGCCGGTGCCGAAATCGTCCAGATAGACGCGGAAGCCCATGTCATGCACCGTGCGCAGCCAGCGCAGCGATTTCTCGACATCGCGCAGCATCACGCCTTCGGTGATCTCCAGCGCCAGCCGGCCGGGCGGCACGCCGTGCCGGTGGCAGGCCGCCAGCAACTGTTCGGGCGTCAGGCCATCCGGAATCTGGCAGCCGGAAACGTTGAGCGAAAGCGAATGGCTCAGACCCGCCCGGTTCCACGCCGACAGTTGCTGGCAGGCGGCATCGAGCGCGAGCAGGCCGATGTCGACGATCAGCCCGGTTTTTTCCGCGAGCGGGATGAATTCGTCGGGCGGCACCAGGCCGCGCTCCGGATGGCACCAGCGAATCAGCGCTTCGGCGCCGGCCAGGCGGTTGTCGCGCAGATCGATGATCGGTTGGTAGAACAGTTCGAAGCGGCGTTCCCGGATGGCGTCGCGCAGATCGCGTTCCAGCCGGCGGCGGCGTTCGGCGGCCTCGGCCAGATGCGTGTCGAAGCGGGCGCAGGCATCGCCGCCGGTCGCCTTGGCGCTGTCCATGGCCAGTTCGGCCTGGCGCAGCAGGGTGGGAAGATCGCCGCCGTCGCGCGGGTACAGGGTGATGCCGATGCTGGCGCGTAGATGGAGCGGCGCGCCATCGATGAAATAGGGGTGCCGCAGTTCGGTCAGGATGCGCGTGGCGATACTCTCGGCGGCGCCGGCGTCGGCGACGCGGTCGAGGATGACGCCGAAACGGTCGGCCGACAGCCGGGCCACGGTGTCGTCGCGCTTGACGCAGTTGCTCAGGCGGGCGGTGGTCGCTTTCAGGACTTCGTCGCCGGCGGGCAGGCCCATGCCTTCGTTGACGCGCTTGAACTGGTCGAGGTCGACCAGCAGCAGCGCGAACGCGCCCGCGCCGGCATGCATGAGCACGCGCATGCGCTCTTCCAGGCCGGCGCGGTTGGCCAGGCCGGTGAGCGTGTCGGTGACCATCTGCCGGCGGGCCCGAGCCTCGGCTTCCTTGAGATGGCTGACGTCGTGCACCACGCCTTGCAACAGTTTGTCGCCGACCGGGTTGATCGCCACGTTCAGCCAGCGCTCGGCGCCACCGGCAAGGCGCACCGCGAAATCCCGCGCGAGCGGGGCGCCGGCTTCGGCGACGCTGGCGGGGAAACCGGCCGCCCGGGCCGGATGGAGCCAGGGCAGCGCTTCCAGGCGCGCGTCGCGCAGCGTTTCCTCGGCGTGCTCCGGCGCCAGGCCGAACAGGCGCGGGAACGCGCGATTCCAGGACAGCAGCGCGCCCTGGTCATCGATCAGGAAGATGCCGGATTCGGCGTTGTCGAACAGCGCGTGGTATTTGCGTTCGTCGATCTCGCGCTGGATGCGCAGTTCGCGCTCGGCCGCCAGCGCGGTCACCAGCCGGTCCGCGAGTTCGTTGATGTCGCCGGCGAGCTGGCCGATTTCGGTATCCGCGTGCCGGCCGGGGATCGGCAGGCGATCGCCGGCGGCCGGGTCCATCCTGTGCAGGCGGTCCGACATCGCCTTGATCGGTCGCACCACGAACAGCAGCATCACCACCGCCACCGCGAAGGCGACCATGGCCAGTTGCCAGCTCAACTGGAGGACGGCGAAGCGGATTTCCTCGACGACGCGCGTCTGGAGCACCCAGGGATCGGGGATCAGCACGATGTCGCCGACCACCTTGCCGGCATCGAACGGCGACCGGATATCGCGCCGGATGGCGGTCGCGTCGGCGGCCACCGGGGCGCCGGCGCGCGCGGCCCGGGCCAGCACGCCCCGGTCGGCGGAGATCGCCACGGCGAGGACGTCGGAGCTGTTCAGCAGGCCCTGGGCGAGTTCGCCGGCCAGCGTGGCGTCCTTGGCGAAGCAGGCGACCTGCACGGTGCTTTCGACGGTGTCCAACAGTTCGTTCAGACGGGTCTGCGCGGCCGCGTGGGCGCGCTGCTGGGTGGCGTGGGCCACGTACAGCACCGCCGCCAGACCGGCCAGCATCCAGGCGAGCAGGATGACCACGGTGGAGCGTGGCAGCAGGCCGCGTGGGTGCAACAGGTCGCCAACCCGGCCGGCGGCATTCATCGCGGCAGTTCCAGAACGATCCGGAAACGGGCGTCGACCTGATCGCGGGCCAGATAGCCGATCCCGCCCGGGGTGGCGAGGATGAATGTCGCGACTTCCTCGGCGCTGGCGACCCGCGCCGGCGGCGGGGTCTTGCCGGAAAACACCAGGCGCGCCCAGTAAGCGTTGATTTCGTTCAGATCCTTGTTGACCAGCTTGCGGTAGAACGCCGCCTTGGTCGGGCTGAATTCGGGCTGGTCGACCGGGCGCGCGGTCGAACCATCGGGAAAGCGACGGTAGCGGCCCAGGAAGATGTTGACGACATCCTCGCGGTCGAGACGCTGGACATCGCCACGGGCGCTGACCACCACCACCGGATCGGCGACGGCCGGCGCGGTCGCGAACACCAGGAGACCGAGGAGGAGCGGGAGCGGCGCGCGCATGGCGTCAGAACACGAAATCCAGCGCGAGGCTGTAGACGGTGAGGTTGCCATCCCAGTCGGCGGCGGGGTGCTTGACCAGGAACAACGAGGACGGCTTGCCCTCGACCCGGTCGATCTGCGCCTTCAGGGCCAGGTTCTTGTGAAAATCCCAGCGGCCACCGAGGGTGACGGTGCGCTGGTCGATCCGGCTCTGGCCGACCAGTGACGCGGTGATCGCGTCGAGTCCGGGGATCGGGCTCGACGGCAGCCGGCTGGTGGGCGTGTAGCTCCGGGAGATGCCGAGATAGGGTGTGATTTCCCCCAGCCGGTAGGACGCCAGCAGGTAGCCGGCGCGGGAATCGGCGTAGGCCGGACCTTCCTGGTCGATCCGGTTGAGCATCCATTCGATGCGCAGCGGCCCCTGGTCGTAGACCAGCCCGAGGGCGTTGAACCGCGCCCAGGTGTCCGCCATCGCCATTTCCGGCACCAGCGACAGGTAGGGAACACCGCCGAGCGGATCGCCGAGCGCGCGCAGCAGCGCGTCGGTCGGCGTTTCCTTGTCGAAACGGACGCTGGCGTGACTGAAACGGATCTGCCAGTTGCCATCGAGGTATTCGAGATGGCCGCCGATCAACGGCGAGCCGCGCAGATTCCAGGCGATGCCGGCCGCGAATGGCGCCTGCTCCGGCGATTTGCCGGCGAACAGCTTGCCGCGCAGCAGGCCGGACCCGGCCGGCCAGGTCATGGCGGCATCGATGCCGTCGATGTAGGAGAACACCAGCGAGCCATAGAAATCGGGCGGCGGCCGTATCGAGGTGTTGGCGTAGCCGACCAGGCGCGAGTCGCCGAGCATGTAGAACTCGGTGCCGAGGCGGCCGGCGCGCAGCGAGAAATCCGGCGAGAAGTCATGGCGCAGGAAGGCCCAGGTCAGTTCCGGCCGGTAGCCGCCGTCGTAGCGGTGGCGGCTGACCACCTGGGCGACCGCCTCGGTGCGCGGCGAGAGCTCGACATTGGCCTGGAGGCCGAGCAGGGAATCGACCTTGGCGCTCCAGGACGATCCGGCGCCGTCCGGTTGGGAAAGATCGCGGATGTATTCGGCGCCACCGTGCGCGCGGGTCAGACCGAGGGTGCCGAAGCCGTGCAGGCTGACGGACGGCGCCGGGGTGCCGGGTTCGGACGCCGAGGCGATGCCGGCGGCGCAGGTCAGCAGACCCGCGAGCAGGTGGCGGCTGGCCGCCACCCGGATCAATCGCGCCCGGTCGGCGCCGGGCCGGCGCGAGCTGGAGATGTCGAGACGCATGGAATCGGTACTTGCGTACTCATGTTGATACCTTAGCTACTTTATAGGAATTGGATGACGGTGGACTGTCGCCACGGGTTCGCCGGAGCGCCCATCCGGCACCTGGTTCAGTGCGCCGCCTCCCAGTTCGGGCCGGCGCCGACCTCGGCCTTGAGCGGCACCGCCAGCCGGGCGACGCCGCACATGCGTTCCGGCAATTCGGCGCGCACCCGGTCGAGTTCGGCTTCCGGCACTTCCAGCACCAGTTCGTCATGCACCTGCATGATCAGTTTCGCCTTCAGGCCGGCGCGGTCCAGCCAGTCGCGCACCGCGATCATCGCCAGCTTGATCAGGTCGGCGGCGGTGCCCTGCATGGGCGCGTTGATCGCCGCGCGTTCGGCGCCGGCGCGGCGGGCGCCGCCGGCGGCCAGTTCCGGCAGATACAGGCGGCGGCCGAACAGGGTTTCCACGTAGCCGCGCGTCCGGGCCTGTTCGCGCGTGCTGGCCATGTATTCGGCGACGCCGGGATAGCGCGTGAAATAGCGGTCGATGTAGAGCTGGGCGACGTTGCGCTCGACGTTCAACTGCTGGGCGAGGCCGAATGCCGACATGCCGTAGATCAGGCCGAAGTTGACCGCCTTGGCCATGCGCCGCATGTCCGGTGTCACCGCGTCGAGCGCCACGCCCTGTACCTCGGCGGCGGTGGCGCGGTGGATGTCGGCGTCCTCGGCGAAGGCCTTGAGCAGGCCGGCATCGTTCGACAGATGCGCCATGATGCGCAGCTCGATCTGCGAATAGTCGGCGGAGACGATGACGTGGCCGGGCTCGGCGATGAAGGCCTCGCGGATCTTGCGGCCTTCCGGCGTGCGCACCGGGATGTTCTGCAGGTTGGGATCGTTGGAGGCGAGGCGGCCGGTCACCGCCACCGCCTGCGAGTAGGTGGTGTGGACGCGGCCGGTGTCGGGGTTGAG
This sequence comes from Hydrogenophilus sp., assembly GCA_020725265.1. GTDB lineage: Bacteria > Pseudomonadota > Gammaproteobacteria > Burkholderiales > Thiobacillaceae > PFJX01. The sequence continues at coordinate 31,919 of DYFK01000007.1, forward strand.
CATGCCCGGCAGCTTGTCGGTGTAGGTGGACTTGAGCTTGGCCAGCGCGCGGTAATCGAGGATCAGGCGCGGCAGCGGGTGGTCGAGCGCCAGTTCCTGCAGGGCGTCCTCGTTGGTGGACGGGGCGCCGCCGGGGGTCTTCTTTTTCGGTTTCAGGCCGAGCTGGTTGAACAGGATTTCGCCGAGCTGCTTGGGTGAATTCAGGTTGAACGGCTGGCCGGCGGCCTCGAACGCCTTTCCTTCGATGGCCAGCATCTCGCGTCCGAGCGTGTCGGAATGCCGGCGCAGCAGTTCGCAGTCGAGCTTGACGCCGGCGCGCTCCATGGCCGCCAGGATCGGCAGCAGCGGCATTTCCAGGGTTTCGTAGACCCGCGCCAGACCAGGTTCGGCGGCGATGCGCGGATGCATCGCGCGGTGCAGGCGCAGCGTGATGTCGGCGTCCTCGGCGGCGTACTCGGTGGCGCGCGCGATGTCGACCTGATCGAAGCCGATCTGGCCGGCGCCCTTGCCGCACACGTCCTCGTACTTGATGGTCCGCTCGCCAAGGTGGCGCGCCGCCAGGGTGTCCATGTCGTGGCGCTCGTGCGCTTCCAGCACGTAGCTTTGCAGCAGGGTGTCGTGGGTGATGCCGGCCAGCCGGATGCCGTGGTTCATGAACACGTGCCAGTCGTATTTCAGGTTCTGGCCGACCTTGGCCAGCGCGGCGTCCTCAAGAAGCGGTTTCAGGCGCGCGAGCGTGGCGTCCATGGGCGGTTGCGCCGGCGCGCCGGCATAGTGGTGCGCCAGCGGCAGGTAGGCGGCCTCGCCGGATTCGACGCTGAACGACATGCCGACCAGATTCGCCCGCATCGGGTCGAGGCTGGTGGTTTCGGTATCCAGGCAGACCAGTTCGGCGGCGCGCAGCTTGTCCAGCCAGCGGGTGAGGCTGGCCTCGTCGAGCAGGGTTTCGTAGTGGCGGGGGATATTCCCCTCCCCCGCGGGCGGGGGAGGGGCCGGGGGTGAGGGAAACGCCGACGCGGCCACGGCGCCGGGTTGAACAACCCCTTCTCCCCCGGCCCCTCCCCCGCTTGCGGGGGAGGGGGGGGAAACTTCGCGTAGCCAGGTGCGAAAGCCGTAGGTCGCGAACAGTTCCCGCAGCTTTTCCGTATCCTCGTCACGCCACGCCAGTTCCTCCAGCGATACCGGCAATTCCACGTCGGTCTTCACCGTCACCAGCCGCCGGGCCTGCGGCAGCCAGTCGATGGCGCGGCGCAGGTTGTCGCCGACCGCGCCCTTGATCTCGCCGGCGCGGGCCAGCACGGCGTCGAGGTCGCCGTATTGCGTGAGCCATTTCACCGCCGTCTTCGGGCCGACCTTGTCGACGCCGGGCACGTTGTCGACGGCGTCGCCGACCAGGGTCAGGTAATCGACGATGCGCGCCGGCGGCACGCCGAACTTCACCTCCACCGCCGCCTCGTCGAGCACCTCGTTGCTCATGGTGTTGACCAGGCGCACATGCGGCGTCACCAGTTGCGCCAGATCCTTGTCGCCGGTGGACACCACCGCCCGCATGCCGGCGGCTTCGGCCTGGCGGGTCAGCGTGCCGATGACGTCGTCGGCCTCGACGCCGTCCACCATCAGCAACGGCCAGCCCAGCGCGCGCACCGCCTCGTGCAGCGGTGGGATCTGGCGGGCGAGGTCATCCGGCATGGGCGGGCGCGTGGCCTTGTAGTCGGCGTACCAGTCGTCGCGGAAGGTCTTGCCCTTGGCGTCGAACACGCATGCGGCATAGGCCGTCGGGTAGTCCTTGCGCAGGCGCCTGAGCATGTTGATGACGCCGTACAGCGCGCCGGTCGGTTCGCCGGCGGGCGAGCGCAGGTCGGGCAGGGCGTGGAAGGCGCGGTAGAGGTAGGACGAGCCGTCCACCAGCAACAGGGTGTGGGACGAATGGGACATGGGGCCTCCAGCGGGGATGGCGCATTGTAGGGCGGCGACCGGGCGTGGCGCGAAGGCGGGTGGGAGGAAGTCGAGCGTGGGAAATTCAGGTGTGAAAGTCCTGAATCTGTGCGCGGGCTCACTGCCAGCGGCCCGAACTTTGTCCTAAGTTGCGGGCTCGCCGGGATTGGCGCCAGGCGGGACGCGCGATAAAGTCCGCCACCGCCGATCCGGCGACAACCATAACCACCAAGTTCAGGAGTCACCCGATGTCCCGCTTCATCGCCGCGCTTGAGAAGAAGTTCGCGTTCGTGTTTGCCGCCAGTGTCCCGGTTGCCGCCGGCTCCCGGCGCGCGTCGGCGCGGCGGCGAAGCCTGGCGGGCGGTCTGCTGGCGCTGACGCTGGCGTCGAGCGCGCCGGCGCTGGCCGGCCTGGGCGCATCGGTGACGCTGCAATCGGGCGCGCCGGCCAACATCCTGCCGGGCGCGACCACGACGCTGGAAATCACTCTGTCCAACAACAACCCGCTGGCGGCGATCACCGGCGTCGCTTTCGCCAACAGCCTGCCCGGCACCTTGCCGAACGCGCTCAAGGTGGCGGGCGCGCCGACCTACACCTGTCACGATCCGTCGGTACCGCAGACGGTGGCCGGCTCCGGCACGCTGACGGCGACGACCGGCGGCCAGGCGATCACGCTGTCCGGCGGCGTCATTCCGGCGCGCCACGAAGCCACCAGCACCGATGGCACCTGCACCATCCTGATTCCGGTCACCGCCGGCACCTCGAACGGCGCCGCCACCAACTACACCTACACCATCCTCGGCGGCGCGGTCACCGGCAACGATGGGTCCGCGGTCGCCAACGTCGGCGACGTCAGCCAGAGCATCAACGTGCTGGCGCTGACCCAGCCGACCATCGGCAAGTCGTTCAGCAATTCCACCGCCTACCTGGGGGGCGCGGCGCGCACGCTGACCATCACGGTGACCAATACCAATTCGGTGCCGATTCCCGATTTCAACATCACCGACGTGTTCCCGAGTTTGGGCGGCGATGGCGCCATCATCCAGGTCGCCAATCCGGCCAATGCCAACGCCACCTGCAACCACGACGGCGTCGCGCCGAGCTTCAGCCCGGCGCCCGGCGATACCACCGTAGCCGCCAGCGGCGGCACCGTGGCGGCGCGCACCGGCGGCGTCAACGGCAGTTGCACGCTCACCGTCGCCGTCGTCGCCCGCCACACCAACGGCGCCTACAGCACCGGCGCGCAGGCCAACACCATCAACGCGGTATCGCAGTTCGGCAACGAGCTGGGCATCCGCGCCCAGGCCAACGCCAGCGCCAACATCACGGTGACCTCGCCGCTGTCGGTGACCAAGTCGTTCTCGCCGGCTTCGCTGGCGCACGGCCAGACCGGCACCATGACGATCACGCTGAGCAACGCCGCCAGCTCCGACCTCAACGTCGTCCAGTTCGACGACAGCCCGATCGACGGACTCGGTTCGCCGGTTGCCGGACGCGGCCTGATCGTCACCTCGACCGGCACCACCTGCGCCGGTGGCGGCACTTCCATCCTGCAGGAGGGCGGCGAGGATCGCGGCGTGCGCCTGACCGGCGGCGCTATCCCTGCCGGCGGCTCGTGCACGGTCACGGCCGGTTTCACCGCCACCACCCAGGTCGACAACACGCCGATCACCTATACCAACTCGATCCCGGCCGGCGCCGTCGATGTCGGCGATCCCGCCATCGTCAGCCAGGCGCGCACCGCCACCATCCTGGTCGCCGATACCCTGCGCGTGCTCAAGTCGCGCGAAACCAGCAACCCGCGTCCCGGCAACCCGGTGCGCTACACGGTCACGGTCCAGAACTGGTCGGCCAGCGACATGAACAACGTCCGCGTTCAGGATGCGCTGGAAAACGGCATGACCTTCCTGACCGGCGTGATCAACGGGCTCGACTTCAACCCGACCCTGACCGGCACCGGTTGCTCGGGCCTGACCGTCAACAGCGCCACCGGCGCCTCCACCGCCGATCTGGTCATCGGCACGGTGCCGCAGCGTAGCGGCGACAGCAGCCCGGGCGCCTGCGTGGTCGATTTTTACGCCATGGTCAGCACGGCCGCCGCCAATGGCGCTTCCACCGTCAACACCCTGCCGGCCGGCAGCGTCTGCACCGACAACGGCGCCGGCTTCTGCAACGGCGGTTCCGCCAGTACCACCAACAGCACGGTCAATACCTCGGTGCTGACCGCGGCCAAGAGCTTCAGCCCGGCCGGCCCGTTGCAGGAAGGCACGACGACGCGGATGACGATCACGCTGACCAATTACTCGGCCAATCCGCTGACCAGCGTATCGATCTCCGACACCCTGCCGATCTCCGGCAGCGTGCAGATGCAGGTCGCCAATCCGGCCAACGCCGCCACCACCTGTGGCGCCGGCACGATCACGGCGACACCGGGCGGCAGTTCGGTGGCGCTCAACAACGGCACGGTGCCGGCGCGCGCCAACAACGGCGCCGGCGCCGCCGGCACCTGCGTGCTCCAGGTCGACGTGGTCGGCGCCGCCGGCGGCTATACCAACACCGCCACCGCGGCCGGCACCGAGACCTACGCCGATGGCGGCACGCAACTGGTCGGCCCGGTCAGCGCCAACGCCAGCATCACCTACAATTCGGTGCTGTCGGCGAGCAAGGGCTTCAGCCCGGGCACCGTCGCTTCCGGTGGCCGCTCGACGGTGACCGTGCGTCTGAACAATTCCGGTTCGATGGCCCTGACCAACGTTTCGGTCACCGACCCGCTGCCGACCGGCATGGTCCTGGCCAGCCCGGTCAATGCCTACACCACCTGCGCCGGCGCGACCGTGATCAGCGCGACGCCGGGCGCGTCCAGCATCACCCTGACCGGCGCCAGCATCGCCGGCGGCGGCAATTGCGATCTGCTGTTCGATGTCATCGCCACCGGCGCCGGCAACTGGACCAACACCATCCCGGCCGGTGGCATCGTCTCCGCCGACAGCGGCGTCACCAACCAGAGCGCGGTCAGCGGCACCCTGCTGTACAACGCCGGCAGCGCGCTGACCGTGGCCAAGGCGACCAATCCGAGCACGCTGACCTTCCCCGGCGAGGTCAGCCGCCTGACCATCACGCTGACCAACGGCAGCCAGGCGGTCACCGGTCTGGGTCTGACCGACCACTTCACCACCGACGGCCAGAGTGGCTCGTCCGCCAACGGCATGGTCATCACCGCCAACCCGGCGGCCAGCACCACCTGTCCGGGCGGCATCGTCGGCGCCCTGCCCGGCGCCACTTCGGTCAGCCTGTCCGGCGCCACGCTCGCCGCCAACGCCAGTTGCACGTTCGCGGTCAACGTCACCTCGACCACGGTCGGCGGCATCACCAACTACATCCCGGTCGGCGCCATCGTCACCCATCAGGGCCTGACCAACGCCGGCCAGGCCACCACCAGCCTGACCACGCAGACCAACATCGGCGTGGTCAAGCAGTTCACGCCCAACTACATCCAGCCGGGCCAGCGTTCGCGCCTGCGCATCACCTTCTTCAACCCGTCGGCGCAGCCGGCCACCAGCCTGTCGGTGCTCGACAACCTGCCGGCCGGCGTCACCGTGCCGGCCGGGCCGAACCCGGCCACCACCTGCGCCGGCGCCACCGTCAGCGCGCCGGCCACCAACCAGGTCCAGGTCAGCGGCGGCACCCTGGCCGCCGCGGTCGGCAACGTCGCCGCGTCCTGCCATGCCGAGATCGACGTCACCGCCGCCAGCGAAGGCGTCTACGTCAACACCATCCCGGCCGGTACCCTGAGCGGCACCATCGGCGGCGTGCCGGCGACCAACTCGCAGCCGACCTCCGACACCCTGCTGGTCAAGCTGCCGCTGGTCGTCCACAAGGCGATCGGTGGATACACCCTGGATGTCGGCAACCCCGGCGGTTTCACCACCGGTTCGGCCAGCCGCGCGCCGGGCGCGAGCGCTCCGCTGGTGGTCAGGCTGGAAAACCCGAACACCACGGACCTGACCCAGGCCGCCTTCACCGACGCGCTGCCGACCGGTCTGGTGGTGGCGACCACGCCATCCGCCAGCACCACCTGCGCCGGTGGCACGGTAATGGCGGCCGCTTCCGCGACCAGCATCGCGCTGACCGGCGCGACCATTCCCGCCAGCGGCCACTGCACGGTGACCGTCAACGTCCTCAGCAACATTCCTGGCGCCTACACCAACACCATTCCGGCCGGTGGCGTCAGCACCTTCGAGGGGATCGGCAACGAGGAGGCGACGCGCGCGGAGATCGTGGTGTCGTCGCCACCGACCGTGGCCAAACAGTTCAGCCCGCCGGTGATTCCGCCCAACGGCATCTCGACGCTGACGATCACGATCGGCAACGACAACGCGAACGCGATCACGCTGACCTCGGCGCTGACCGATAGCCTGCCGACGCTGCCCGGCGCCATGGTCGTGGCCAACCCGGCCAACGTGGTCAAGACCTGTCCGGGCACGGTCACCGCGACCAGCGGCGCCGGCACGGTCAGCTATGCCAGCGGCGCCAGCGTCCCAGCCGGTGGCTGCGCGATCAGCGTCGACGTCACCGCCGCCACGCCAGGCACCCACAACAACAGCATCGCCGCCGGCGCCTTGCAGACCAGTGTCGGCAACAACCAGCAGCCGGCCAACGCGCCGCTGGTCGTGAGCACGCGCGGCTACGTGTCGGGCAAGGTGTTCCGCGACAACAACGTGACCCCGAACGGCACTTTCGAAGCCGGCACCGACAGCCCGATCGCCGGCGTCGCGCTGGAACTGCGCGCGGACAACTGCGCCGGCGCGCTGCTCGACACCACCAGCACGGACGCGGCCGGCAACTACCTGTTCGCCGACCTCGACGGCGCCACCTACGCGGTCTGCCAGCCCGGCCAGCCGAGCGCCACCGTCAACGGCATCACCACGGCGGGCACCATCGTCGGCGTCAATGGCAGCACCGGCACCGCCGGCAGCGCCAGCAACCCGACCTCGACCAGCAGCCAGATCGTCGGCATCGTGCTCAACGCGGATGGCGCCGGCGGCGAGATCAGTGGTTCGCCCAACAACAACTTCGCCGAGGTGGTGCTGTCCTCGATCGCCGGCAAGGTGTTTCTGGACATCAACAACAACGGCGTCATCAACGGCGCCGACAGCGGCATCGCCGGCGAAACCATCGAGCTGCGCGCGGGCGCCGACTGCACCGGTAGCCTGGTCGCCACGACCAGCACCGATGCCGGCGGCGACTATGCGTTCGGCAACCTAGAGCCGGGCACCTACACGGTCTGCCAGCCCGGCCAGCCGGCCGATACCTCGAACGGCATCACCAGCGCCGGCGTGGTCGGCAACGGTGGCGCGGCCGGCGCCGCCAGCAACCCGAGCACGACCAGCAGCCGTATCGCCGGCATCGTGCTGCCGCCCAACACCCCGTCGACTGGCAACGATTTCGCCGAAATCCCGAATGGCCGGACGATTTCCGGGCGGGTCTTCTTCGACTTCGACAACAACGGCGTGCTCGACGGTGCCGACTACGGGATTTCCGGGCAGACGCTCAACCTGACCGGTACCGATATCAACGGCAACCCGGTGGCGCGCGTCACCGTGACCGCGGCCGACGGCGGCTATGCCTTCACCGGTTTGCCCGAAGGCACCTATACCGTCACCCAGCCGAATCAGCCGGCGGATACCAGCAACGGCCAGACCCTGGCCGGCAGCACCGGTGGTGTCGCGACGCTGGTGGCGACCACGCCTTCGGAAATCGCCGGCATCGACCTGACCGGCGGCAACCTGGTCTCGGCGGACAATGACTTCGCCGAGGTGCCGAGTGGCGCCCCCGATCTGGTGGTGACGAAGACGCATACGCCGGCCAGTTTCGGCACCGGTTCCAGCACCGGTTATTTCACGATCACGCCGGGCAACATCGGCGGCACCGGCGCCACCGGCACGATCACCGTGGTCGACACCCTGCCCGCCGGCATGACCGTGGCGGCGCCGGCCACCGGTACCGGCTGGGCCTGTAGCGGCGCGGTCGGCGCCAGCGTGGTGAGCTGTACCAGCACCACGGTGATTCCGCCCGGCGAGTCGGGCAATCCGATCACGCTGCGCGTGGCGGTGGCCGCCGGCCTGTCCGGCCAGTTGCTGACCAACACGGTGACCATTGCCGGCGGCAACGAGCCACCCGGCTTCACCGGCAACAACGATGACGAGGATACCGTCGCCATCGGCGATGTCGCCCAGGTCAGCGGCACGGTCTGGCTGGACGCCAACCACGACCGCGTGCTCGATGCCGGCGAGAACCGGCTGGCCGGCTGGAGCGTGGAACTGCTGCTGAACGACGTGCTGGTCGCCAGCGCCATCACCGATGGCAACGGCGCCTACGCGATGACCAACCTGTCGCCGGGCCCGGGTTACCGGATCCGCTTCCGCCACCCGCAGACCGGCCAGATCTGGGGCAGCGCGGTCGCCAACGAGCAGGGCATCGCGCCGACCCCCGGCGTGCGCGACAACCCGAGCGACCCGGTCTCGACCAACGCCGGCAATCCGGCCGGCGCCGAGGTCGCGGACGGCACCCTGAGCGGGCTGACCCTGTTCGCCGGCGACAACATCATCGAGCAGAGCCTGCCGGTCGATCCCAGCGGCGTGGTCTACGACGCCATCACCCGGCAACCGGTGGCCGGCGCCGTGGTGACCCTGTCGCCCCAGTCCTGCGTCACCCCGTTCGACCCGGACCAGCATCTGGTTGGCGGCGCCGCCAACCTGGCGCAAACCACCCTGGCCGACGGCTACTACGCGTTCATGCTCACCGCCAGCGCGCCCCAGTGCGACTACCTGCTGGTGGTGACCGAGCCGACCGGCTACCGGACCCCGCCGTCCACGCTGATCCCGCCGTCCGGCACGCTGACGGTGGCGAACGGGCCGGGCACGACCGCGATCCAGGCCCAGCCGACCGCGCCGACCGGCGGCGAGTCGACCACCTATCATTTCGGTTTCAACATGAGCGGCGGTTCGCAAAACGTGGTCAACAACCACATTCCGCTGGAACCGAACCCGGTGATCCCGGTGCCGACCCTGTCGGAATGGGCGCTGTGGCTGATGTCCGGCCTGCTCGCGTTGTTCGGCATGGCGGTCGCGCGCCGGCGGAAGCCGGCCTGAAACTTCGCCGCCGCGCCGCCTGGAGTGGTGGCGAAACGCGCCGCGCGCATGCGCCGGCGCGTTTTTTTATGGGAAACTCGCGTGATCCAACCGGTGTGAACCTTTTCGAGCAATGGCCCGTTTCTTCATCCTTTTCCTGGTCGTCCAGGCGCTGTTGTTCAGCGCCGAGCTGACGCCGCCGGCGCAACGCCTGATCGTGGTGCCGTGGACCGAGACCCTGGCGCTGATCAGCGCCTGGCTGATCCAGGCTTTCGACGCCGACGTCATCTCCTACGGCATCGTCATCCAGAACCGGCTGACCGGCGTCGGCGTGTCCATCGAGGCCGGTTGCAACGGCGTCGAGGCCAGCATCGTGCTGATCGCCGCCACCCTTGCCTTCCCGGCGCCCTGGCGGATGAAGCTGGCCGGGCTGGTGATCGGCATCGTCGCCGTGCAGGCCATGAACGTGTTGCGCGTCATCAGCCTGTTCTACCTGCTGCAATGGAACCAGGCCTGGTTCGAGTTCGCGCACCTGTATCTCTGGCAGGCCCTGATCATGCTCGACGTGCTCGTGGTCTGGATGCTGTGGGTTCGTTACGTGACCAAGCGCACCGCCGCCGCGGCGCCGGTTCCCCATGCGGCTTAGTTTCGTCGGTCTGTTCCTGATCAAGGCCATCTTCTGGCTGCTGGTCTGTCTGGGGGTCTGGTACCTGATCACGCCCTACCTGGCCATGCCGGTCGCCTATCTGGCCAACTGGGTGGTGGATTTCCTGTTCCCGGTCTGGGCGGAAGGCGTCGAGCGCGACGGCAACGCGCTGGTGCTGCTCACCCGGCTGGAAATGCCGATCGCCGGCGCCATCCAGAGCGGCCGCGTGGCGGTGCTGACCCCGGAGGTCGATTTCCGGATTTACGGCTATGGCTTGCCGTTGCTGGCCGCGTTGCTGTTGGCGTCGCGCGCCGGCCGGCCGTTGCCGAAGATCCTGCTCGGCGCGGTGCTGTTGCTGCCGTTCCAGGTCTGGGGCGTCTGCTTCGATTGGCTCAAGCAGATCGCGATCTCGTCGGGACCGCAGATCTACTGGTCGACCCAGCTCGCCGGTTACGAGAAAGAGTTGATCGCCTGGGGCTACCAGTTTGGTTTCCTGGTCCTGCCGACCCTGATCCCGGTGATGGCCTGGGCTTACATGGACAGCCGTTTTCTTTCCACTTTCCTGCTTGAGGCGGCCCTCGACGGTGCCAGCGAGTCGCGCGCCGATGGCGGCGACGCCGGCAAATGACCGGGACCGCCCTGGCCGGACGCGAGACATGAGCAAACCCAAAATCCCCTCCCGCTTCGACCCCGGCGGCAGCCAGGAAGCGCGTCTGACCGCGCGCGAATCGTGGCGCATGTTCGAAATCATGGCCGAGTTCGTCGAGGCGACCGAACGGCTCTGGCCGATCCGGCCGGCGGTCAGCATCTTCGGCAGCGCCCGGGTGGCGGCGGATTCAGCCTATTACATGCTGACCGAGCAGATCGCGCGCAAGCTGTCCGATGCCGGTTTCGCGGTGATTTCCGGCGGCGGGCCGGGCGTCATGGAAGCGGCCAACAAGGGTGCCTATTTCGGCAAGTCGCCCAGCGTCGGCCTCAACATCCAGTTGCCGCACGAGCAGCACGCCAATCATTTCCAGGACATCAGCCAGACCTTCCGCCATTTCTTCGCGCGCAAGGTGATGTTCGTCAAGTTCGCCAGCGCCTATGTGGTCATGCCCGGCGGCTTCGGCACGCTCGACGAGCTGATGGAGGCGCTGACCCTGATCCAGACCGGCAAGACCCGGCCGATTCCGATCATCCTGGTCGAGTCGGCGTTCTGGAGCGGCCTGATCGACTGGTTCCGTGACCGGCTGGTGGCCGAGGGCATGATCAATCCCGAGGACATGAACCTGATCCAGGTCATCGACCAACCGGAACAGGTGGTCGAGGCGATCTTCCGGCATTACGAGACCCGGGGCTTCGAGCCTTCCGCCCAGGAGCGCGAGATCCTGCTCAACCTCTGATGCGCGCGCGCCGACGCGGCCGGACAGGGTTGGCCGGCCTGCTAAACTGGAAGTGTCCCCATCGAAACCACCGTCATGAAACTCGCTTCCCTGCTGCTTGCCGGCTTTCTGCTGTCGGCGCCGGCGCTGGCCGAGCGGCCACCACTGGAGCCCTTGCCGGACATCCCGCCGCCGCCGGGCATGGTCGATCCGATGCTGGAGCCCCAGATCACCATCGTCCAGCGCGGCGAGGATCGCGTCGAGGAATACCGGATCCGGGGTCAGCTCTATCTGATCAAGGTGACGCCCCGCCACGGCAGGCCCTACTATCTGGTCGATCATCGCGGCGATGGCCAGATGCGTCGTTACGACGACCTGTCGCCGAACTTCCAGGTGCCGCTTTGGGTCATCCATACCTTTTGACGCGGGCGCCGATCGATTTTCCCGCCGCCTCCGGGCGGCTTTGATTTTTTCCGACCGATGACCACTTCGACCATTTCCCGACTTCCCGCGTCGACCGGCCTGGCCTGGGTCAGGGAAGGCTGGCGTCTGTTCATGCTGGCGCCGATACCCTGGACCGGCATGACCGCCCTGGTATTCCTGGCATTGATGGCCGTGGCCATGCTGCCGTTGATCGGGGGCATGCTGGCGCATGTCGCCTCGCCATTCATCGTCGCCGGCTATCTCGCGGCGAGTCGCGCCGGCCAGCGCGGCGAGCCGGTCACTTTCCTCTATCTCGGCGCCGGCGTCCGCGAGGGACGCAACACCCTGCTGACCATCGGTCTGGCCTACATGCTGGCGACCCTGGTCATCTTCAAACTGGTCGGATTCCTTACCGGCGGCGATCTCGAAGCCTTGTTGCGGCAGGCGCAGAATCCGGTTGCCCTGACCCCGGAACAGGCCGAAGCAATGTTGGGCGGCGCGCTCTCGGCATTGATGCTGGGCACGCTGCTGTTCGCGCCCTTGCTGATGGCGACCTGGTTTTCGCCCGGTCTGGTCCTGTTCGAAGGATTCCCGGCTGGCCGGGCGATGTGGTGGAGCCTGTGGGCCTGCGCGGTGAACTGGCGTCCGATCCTGGCCTACAGCGCGATCCTCGCGCTGGGGGGCATGGTCGCGGTGGTGATCCCGTTCGGCCTCGGCCTGCTGGTGTTCCTGCCCTGGACCCTGACCTCGACCTACGCGGCCTATGCCGACATCTTTCCCGCCACCCCGGAATCCGAACCCGAGCCAGAGCCCGAACCATCATGAAATCGATCCATACCCTGTCGCTGGCGTTGGCCGCCCTGTTGCTGGCCATGCCCGGACAGGCCGCCGAGCCGGTCAAATTCGGCGACGCGTTGCACAAGAAGTTTCACCACGACCGCTGCATCCAGTGCCATCAGTTCAACAGTCGCAAGAACAACGGCCGGACCTATCACTCCCACCGTTCCCGCTATCTGTGCGACAACTGTCATACCTTCCGGCTGACCGGGCTGCCCCGGGGCGAGTGGATGGCGCCGCATGAACGGATGGATTACACCGGCATGGACGCGCGCGATACCTGTCTGCTGATCAAGCGCAACATGGGGTCCGGCGACGCCAGGGCGAAAATGACCGAGCATCTGCTGCATGACGTCCGCATCCGCTGGGCGCTGGACAACGGCATGACGCCGGCCGGCAGGATGCCGGCCGTGCCCGGCGGCCATGCCGAATGGTCGCGCGATGTCCGGGCCTGGATCGCCGACGGTATGTTGTGCGAATGATCCTCGCCGTCGGCGGGGCGCGCCATGCCTGAAATCTCCTTGCTCGCGGCCTTTCTGGCCGGCCTGCTCGGTGGTGCCCATTGCGTCGGCATGTGCGGTGGCATCGTCGCCGCGATGTCGTTCCAGAACGCTGGCCGCCAGCCGATCGGCATCCATCTCGGTTACAGCCTGGGACGCATCGTCAGCTATGGCCTGGCCGGCGCGATCGCCGGCCTGATCGGTTCCGCCGCCTTCCTGTCCGACCGGCTGTATCCGGTCCAGCAGGGGCTGTTCGTGCTCGCCCAGGTGATGCTGATCCTGCTGGGCCTTTATCTGGCTGGCCTCAATCAACTGGTGCGTCGGCTGGAAGATGCCGGTGCCGGTATCTGGCGGCGCCTGCAACCGCTGCTCGGCCGCCTGCTGCCGGTGCGTGGGCCGTTTCAGGCGGTCGCCGCCGGCGCGCTCTGGGGCTGGCTGCCCTGCGGGCTGGTCTACAGCGTGCTGGTGCTGGCGCTGTCGTCCGGCAGCCCGTGGTCCGGAGGCTTGTTGCTGCTGGCATTCGGCCTGGGCACCCTGCCCAATCTGATGTTGATGGGATGGGCGGCCGAAAGCCTGCGCGCCTTTACCCGCCAAGTCTGGGTCAAACGCGTGGCCGGACTACTGGTGGCGGCGATGGGCGTCTGGGGGCTGCTGGCGATGACGCCCTGAGTGGGCAGCCATCGCGCCAGGAGTCATCGGGTCTGGAATTCGCGCGCGAATTCACTCTTGAGCGGTTTCCCCAGGACGTTGGCGCTGACCAGGAAACGCAGGGTCGACGGCGTGTTCATGCGGAATTCACCGAGGTAGTAGACGTGCTCGCCATTGCGGACCTCACGGATCGGGATCGAGAACAGATAGTTGTTCTGGTCGACCGCGCCGGCATAGACCTGCGCCGGCAGGGTGATCGCGCGTCCGGGGCCGGTCTTGCGCATCACTGTGATGGTCAGGAGGCCACGTCCGGGTTCGGCCGAGACGTTGAAGTCGCGCGCGGCCTCGGGCGTCAGATCCAGACTGGGTACCGCGCTGCTGTGCATTTCCAGATCGCCGCTCCGGACGGTGGCATCGGCCCGCGCCATGCTGGCGAGGAGGGTGAATATCACGATCAGGGCGGCTGCACGCATGATGGGTCTCCTCGGGTTGAGCGTCGTTATGCCATGCCAATATAGCCCGTTGTCGCGCCGGCGACAGGCGGCCGGGTGGTAGACTGGCCAGCCGTCAATCCGACCGTTTATCCGGAAGCTTCCGTCATGACCCAGATGACGCCCCAGGAAATTGTCCACGAACTCGACAAGCACATCGTCGGCCAGCACGCCGCCAAGCGCGCCTGCGCCATCGCCCTGCGCAACCGCTGGCGGCGCATGCGCGTGGCCGAGGGCCTGCGCCAGGAGATCACGCCGAAGAACATCCTGATGATCGGCCCCACCGGCGTCGGCAAGACCGAGATCGCGCGGCGTCTGGCGCGCCTGTCGCAGGCGCCGTTCATCAAGGTGGAGGCGACCAAGTTCACCGAGGTCGGCTATGTCGGCAAGGATGTCGAGAGCATCATCCGCGACCTCGCCGAGATCGCCGTCAAGCAGGCGCGCGAGGAAGCCACGCGGCGCGTGCGCATGCGCGCCGAGGAAGCCGCCGAGGAACGCGTGCTCGACGCCCTGCTGCCCGGCGCGCGCGACGCCTGGCAAAGCGGCGCCAGCCCGGAGGAGTCGGCGACCCGGCAGAAATTTCGCAAGATGCTCCGCGAGGGCCAGCTCGACGACAAGGAAATCGAGATCGAGGTGGCCACGCCCGCCTCGCGGATGGAAATCTTCGCGCCGCCCGGCATGGAGGAGCTCACCACGCAGTTGCAGGGCATGTTCCAGAACCTCGGCCAGCGCCGCGGCAAGCCGCGCAAGCTGAAGATCGCCGAGGCGATGAAGCTGCTCGCCGACGAGGAGGCCGGCAAGCTGATCAACGAGGAGGAGGTGAAGCTCGCCGCGCTGCGCAATGTCGAGGCCAACGGCATCGTCTTCCTCGACGAGATCGACAAGATCGCCGGGCGCGAAGGGCAGGGCCCGGACGTCTCGCGCCAGGGCGTGCAGCGCGACCTGCTGCCGCTGGTGGAGGGCGCCACCGTCTCCACCAAGTTCGGCATGATCAAGACCGACCACATCCTGTTCATCGCCAGCGGCGCCTTCCATCTGTCCAAGCCGTCCGACCTGATCCCCGAGATGCAGGGCCGCTTTCCCATCCGCGTCGAGCTGTCCAGCCTCGACGTCGACGATTTCCAACGCATTCTCACCAGCACCGACGCCTGCCTGACCCGGCAATACCAGGCGCTCATGGAAACCGAGGGTGTCGCCCTGGAATTCAGCGACGACGCCATCCGTCGCCTCGCCGAGATCGCCTGGCAGGTCAACGAACGCACCGAGAACATCGGCGCGCGCCGCCTCTACACGGTGATGGAACGCCTGCTCGACGAAATCTCCTTCGACGCCGACAAGCGCGAAGGCGAAACCCTGCGCATCGACGGCGAGTATGTGGATACCCGCCTCAAGGAGCTGGCGGCCAGCGAGGATCTGGCGCGTTACGTGTTGTAGTCGGGCGAATGCAAAAATCCCTTATCGCCCAATAAAAAAACCCTAGCCCGTCCAGGGCGTCGCCCCTGTAAAGTTCGCAAGTTTCTGATTCCCTTGATTTCCGGAGATTTCCATGGCCAACCGTTCCACGCTCGAACCCAAAGTCGCCGCCGCCACGGCCGCCGCCGATCTGTTCGCCCTCGCGCGCGAGTGCTTCGATGATCCGACCGACATGGCCTATGCCAAGGATATCCTCACCGGCGCCGCCTTCACCGGTGACGCCGACGCGCGCAAGGCGCTCGACAAGGTCGCCGGCGACGCCATGTTCACCAAGGATTTCGTCACCCTGGCGATCGGCTACAAGGCGCTCGGCGATGCCGACAAGGCCAAGGAAATGCTCGGCCAGGGCGCCGACTTCGCCATGGACGGCGGCGAGAAGGTGTCCGTCGGCATGGGCCAGTGGCTGGCGCTGGCCGATGCCGCCGCCGCCGCCAAGGCGCTGGCCGGCGCGTTGAAGGAAGTCTCCGCCACCGAGGAACTGTACGGCCTGGCCAACGTGGTGGCCGAGCTGAACGACCCCGCGCTGTTCGGCCAGGTGATCGACAAGATCAAGGCCAAGGCCGGTCGCGCCGCCGATTTCGCGCGTCTGGCGAAGACCATGGCCAAGGGCGGCGATACCGCCAAGGCGGTCGAGGTGATCAACGAGGGCGCCGCCAAGTATGGCAGCCCGGCCGACTTGATCACGCTGTCCGGCGCCATGAGCGAAATCGATCCCGCCGCCGCTGGCGCGCTGTACGACAAGGCGCTCGATTCCGCCAAGGATTTCACCGCCCTGATGCAGGTGCTGGCCGCCGCCGCCGGCAACGCCGAATTCACCAAGGCCGTGCTGGCCAAGGCCGGCGCCGTGGCCGGCGTAACCGGCGAGCTGATCCAGCTGGCCGACGCCTATGCCGGTATCGGCGATGCCCAGGGTGTTACCGACATGCTGACCAAGGCCGAGGAATCAGTCGCCAACCTGGACGAGATGCGCAAGGTGGTGGAGGCGGTGAACAAGCACGCCGCCGGCGATGCCGCGCGTGTCGAACGGGTCGCCACCAAGCTGGCCAAGCGCGAGGCCAATCAGGCCAAGTACGTCGAGCTGCAGAACGAGGAAGCCAAGTGCACGACGATCAAGCAGTTCATCGCGCTGGCCGATCGCATCATGGCCGACCTCGACGACGCCGCTTACGCCAGCAAGGTGCTGGGCCTGGCGGAAGCCAAGATGCGCGAGGAAGGCGCCTTCCACTTCGCCCGCTTCAAGTCGCTGATCCTCGGCGTCGACCGTCTCGGCGATAAGGAATGGCTGGGCAAGCTGCTCGACGAAAGCGTCGCCAATGCCGCCGACTTCGTCTGGTTCCGCGAGATCGTCATGACCTGCGCCACCGAGCTCAAGGACGCCGAATACGGCAAGGCCCGCGCGCGCGCCTACGTCGAGGGCCGCGCGCTGGGTGACAGCGCCTACGACTACACCAAGATGGCGGAAACCGCGCAGACCGCGCTGGGTGATTCGGCGCTGGCCGCCAAGTTGCTGGCGGATGCCGCCGCGCGGGCCAGCGATCATTACGCGTTGGCGCATACCGCCAAGCTGTACCGCGACATCGGCGACGACGCCAACGCCAACGCGCTGTTCGCCAAGGCGGTTGAAGCCTGTTCCAGCGGCGACCAGTGCGTGCAATTGGCGACGCGACTGAAGGCTTACGAGCTGCCGAAATCCGAGATCGCGCCGCTGATGGATGCCTGTGGCGGCCGTCTCGCCAGCACCAGCGACAAGCTGCGTTGGGCCGAGGGCGTGGCCGACCTGCTGCTCGACGGCGCTTGGGCCGACAAGGCCTATGGCGCCATCGCCGACAGCTTCACCAGTGAAGCCGACAAGAAGCGTTTCGCGCTGAGCCGGCAGATGCGCATGGGCTACCGCTTCTTCGGTCCGGGCGTGCAGGCGCACTGATTCCGGAGCGCGTTTCCGCTTTGAAAACGGCTGGCGTTGGTCAGCCGTTTTTCGTTTCCGGAATCGCCCGGATGCCCCGATTTTCGCGGGCTGGCGCGTGCTAAACTGCCCCGCATTTTAATAACCTGGCGCCGGCTTCCAGCCGGACCCGAGGATGGCGGAAGACAGCGATCTCGAAAAGACCGAACCGGCATCGCCGCGCAAGCTGAGCAAGGCTCGCGAGCAGGGCAACGTGCCGCGTTCGCGCGAGCTCGCCACCTTCGCCATCCTGCTGGTCAGCGGTGGCGCCATCGCGGTCATGGGCGTCGCCATGTTCCGCGGTCTCGACGGCGTCATGCGCAAGACCCTGAGCTTCAATGCCGTCGATGTGGCCAGCACCGGCATGATGGGGCGCGATCTGCTGGAGGCCGGCACCGATGGCTTGCTCATGTTCCTGCCGATGGCGGCGGCGATCCTGCTTGCCGCGGTACTGGCCAACGTGGTGATGTCCGGCTGGGTGTTTTCCACCGAGGCGTTCCAGCCCAGGTTCTCCAAGCTGAACCCGCTGTCCGGCATTGCCCGCATGTTTTCCCGGCAGTCCCTGGTCGAGCTGGTCAAGGCCCTGCTCAAGGGCGCGCTGATCGCTGGCGTCGCCGGCTGGATGATCTGGCGTCAGCACGACGGCATCCTGTCGCTGTCGAGCGAGCCGCTCGACGCCGCCGTCGTCCATTTCGCCCAGATTACCCTGCTCACCTTCATCGCCGCCGCCGCCGCCTTCGCGCTGATCGTGGTGCTGGACGTGCCGTTCCAGGTCTGGCACTACCACCACGGCTTGCGCATGACCAAGGACGAGGTGCGCCAGGAAAGCAAGGAGATGGACGGCGATCCCCAGATCAAGGCGCGCATCCGCTCGCTTCAGCGCGAGGCTGCGCGCCGACGCATGATGCAGGCGGTGCCGAAGGCGGACGTGGTGGTCACCAACCCCATGCATTTCGCGGTCGCGTTGCAATACGACGAACGCCGGATGAGCGCGCCGCTGGTGCTGGCCAAGGGCTCGCAACTGGTCGCCGAACGGATCAAGGAGCTGGCGCGCGAGCATCGCGTGCCGGTGGTCGAGGCGCCGCCACTGGCGCGCGCGCTGCACCGCCATGTCGAGATCGGCGAGACCATCCCGGCGACCTTGTTCACCGCCGTCGCCCAGGTGCTGGCCTATGTCTATCAGCTCAATCAGGCCATGAATCCGACCCCGCCAAGCGATTGGCAGGTGCCGCCGAATCTGGATCCGGCCACCCGTGGCTCGATCGGGACGACGCCTGAAACCGCCACGCAAGGTACTGGCTGATGGCCGACGCGATCGCCGCCCAACGCGGCCTGCAATGGCAGAAGATGGCCGCGCCGATTCTGGTCATCGCCATCCTGGCGATGATGATCCTGCCGTTGCCGCCGTTCCTGCTCGATCTGCTGTTCACCTTCAACATCGCCCTGGCGATGATCGTGCTGCTGATCAGCCTGTACACCCTGAAGCCGCTGGAGTTCTCGGTGTTCCCGACGGTGTTGCTGATGACCACACTGCTGCGGCTGTCGCTGAATGTTGCCTCGACCCGGGTGGTGCTCATGGAAGGCCATACCGGCGCCGATGCCGCCGGCAAGGTGATCGAGGCGTTCGGCCAGTTTCTGGTCGGCGGCAACTACACGGTCGGCCTGGTCGTCTTCATCATCCTGGTGATCATCAACTTCGTCGTCATCACCAAGGGCGCCGGGCGCATCGCCGAGGTTTCCGCGCGCTTCACCCTGGACGCCATGCCGGGCAAGCAGATGGCGATCGACGCCGATCTCAACGCCGGCCTGATCGGCGAGGACGAGGCCCGCCGCCGGCGCGCGGAGATCGCCCAGGAAGCCGATTTCTACGGTTCCATGGACGGTGCCTCCAAGTTCGTGCGCGGCGACGCCGTCGCCGGCATCATCATCATGCTGATCAACATCATCGGCGGTCTGGTCGTCGGCATGGCGCAGCACAACCTCGGCCTCGGCCAGGCCGCCGAGGTCTACATCCTGCTGACCATCGGCGACGGTCTGGTCGCGCAGATTCCGGCACTGATCATCTCGACCGCCGCCGGCATCGTCGTTTCCCGGGTCTCCAGCGAGCAGGATCTCAATCAGCAGATGGTTACCCAGGTGTTCGGACGGCCGCGGGCACTGTTCCTGACCAGCGGCATCCTGGCGCTGATGGGCATGATCCCGGGCATGCCCAATCTGGCCTTCCTGCTGATCGGCGGCATCCTGGCGGCATCGGCGTACTGGATCATGCTGCGCGAGCGGGCGGAGGCGGAGGCGCCGCCGGTCGAGACGGCACCGGTCAAGCCCGAAGAGCCCCAGGAAGTCGGCTGGCACGACGTCGCCCAGGTCGACCGGCTCGGCCTGGAAGTCGGCTACCGGCTGGTGCCGCTGGTCGACAAGAACCAGGATGGCGAACTGCTGCGCCGGATCCGGGGCATCCGCAAGAAAATCGCCAATGACCTCGGTTTTCTGGTGCCCGCGGTCCATATCCGCGACAACCTGCAACTGAAGCCGAATGCCTACCGCGTGACCCTGAAGGGCGTCGGCATCGCCGATGGCGAGGCGATCGTCGGCAAGTACCTGGCGATCAATCCGGGGCGGGTGCTGGGCGCCATCAGCGGCCAACCGGCGACCGATCCGGCCTATGGCCTGCCGGCGGTGTGGATCGACACCAGTCAGCGCGAACAGGCGCAAACCTACGGCTATACCGTGGTCGACGCCGGTACCGTGGTCGCCACTCATCTGACCAAGGTCATCAACGAGCATGCCCCGGAATTGCTCGGCCGCGAGGAAACCCAGCAATTGCTCGACCATGTCGGCAAGCAGTACCCGAAACTGGTCGAGGAGCTGACGCCCAAACAACTGCCGGTGACCAGCGTGCAGAAAGTGCTGCAGAACCTGCTGGAGGAACAGGTTCACATCCGCGACATGCGCACCGTGCTGGAAACCCTGGCCGAACAGGCGGGCCGCACCCAGGATACCGACGAGCTCACGGCGGCGGCGAGGATCGCGCTGGGGCGTGCTATCATCCAGGAAATCTTTGGAGGAGCGCAGGAATTGCCGGTGATGGCTCTGGAGCCTAACCTCGAGCACATCCTGATGCAGGCCTTGGCCTCCCGTGGTGACGCGGGAGTGGGATTGGAGCCCGGTCTGGCGGAAAAGCTGGTTCGGGAAACCGTCTCGGCCGTGGAGCGACAGGAGAGCGCGGGCCAGCCCGCCGTGTTGTTGTCCCCGCCCGCCATCCGGCCGGTTCTCGCCCGTTTCCTTCGTCGTTCCGCGCCCAGCCTCAAGGTGCTTTCGCACGCCGAAGTGCCCGATGGCCGCAATATCCGCATCGTTTCCCTGATCGGTAGCGGCGCATGATCAAGAAATTTCACGCCGCCACCACCCGCGATGCCCTGCGCCAGGTGCGCGACGCGCTCGGCGCCAACGCCATCATCCTGTCCAACCGGCAGGTCGCGGGCGGCATCGAGATCATCGCCGTCGCCGACATGGACATGGCCGCCTTGGCCGCGCAAGCGGAGCCAGCGCGCGAGGCGCCGCGGACGGCCGCCCCGCCGCCGCCCCAACCCCAGCAGCCGCTCTGGCGGGATTCGACACGCCCGGCTCCGTCGGCGCCGGTCTACAGCACGCCGGACTGGCCGGCGGCGGCGCCGATGCCGACCCTGGAAGAGGCGCGACCACATATCGCCAGCCTGGCCGAATATCTGGCCCAGCGCGAGGCGTCCCTGATCAAGCCGTCACCCGCCCGGCAAGCGGCGCGGGCGGCGCAAGCCACACCGCGCCCGGCGCCGGAAACGGTGACCGCGTCGCCGCGGCCGTCGCCCAGCCCGCATGCGCCGGCCGAGCCGGTCGCCGCTCCGGAAGCCGTGGAGGCCCTGGCCCGCGAAATGCGGTTGCTGCGTGGCCTGGTCGAGGGCCAGCTCGCGGGATTCGCGTGGAATGATCTGAGCCGGCGCGATCCACGTCGGGCCGAAGCCATGAAGCGCCTGCTGGCCGCCGGTTTCTCGCCGGCGTTCTCGCGCATGCTGCTGGATCGTCTGCCGGAAGAGGAGGCGGAGCTCACGCAGGCCATGAAATGGCTGAAAAGCACGATCGCGCACAACCTGAAAGTGGCCGACAGCGATGCCGACATCATCGAGCGCGGCGGTGTCTATGCCCTGGTCGGCCCCACCGGCGTCGGCAAGACCACCACCGTCGCCAAGCTGGCGGCGCGCGCGGTGTTGCGCCATGGCGCCGCCAAGGTGGCGCTGATCACCACCGACACCTACCGGATCGGCGCCCAGGATCAACTGCGGATCTACGGCCGCATCCTGGGTACCCAGGTGTTCGCCGTGCGCGACGAAAACGACCTGGAATTGACGCTTTCCGATCTCGCCAACCGACATCTGGTGTTCATCGACACGGTCGGCATGAGTCAGCGCGACAAACGGGTCGCCGAACAGGGCGGGCTGTTGTGCGGCGACGACCGCGAGGTCCGTCGTCTGCTCCTGCTGGGCGCGCCCAGCCAGGGGCTGACCCTGGAGGAGGTCGCCCGCGCCTACAGCGGCCCTGGCCTGATCGGTTGCATCATCACCAAGATCGATGAGGCACTGACGTTCGGGCCGGTGCTCGACGTCGCCATCCGTCACGAGTTGCCGGTGCATTACGTCACCAACGGCCAGCGCGTGCCGGAAGACCTGCATCTGGCCAATCCGGTATATCTGGCCGACCGCGCGTTCCGCATGCAGCAGCGCGAGCCGGCCTACGCGCAAAGCGAAAGCGATTATCCGATCCTGATGGCGGCGGCCCAGGAAAGCGCGGGCATGGTCGATCTGGACCAAGGGGTGCGCGATGCGGCTGGCTGATCCGGGTGGCCCAGCCCACGGTGACGATCAGGCAACCGGTCTGCGGCGTTTGTTCGCGGCCCGGCCGGTGTTCAACACGCTCGGCGTGCTGGGCCCGGACGCGCGCCGGACAGCTCGCGCCAGCGCCGCGCTCGCGCTCGGTCTCGGGCGCCAGGGCTACCGCGTGCTGGTGCTCGACGAGGCGGGCGCCCCGGACAATGTCGGCACCCTGCTGAATCTTCCGGCCTGGCGCGGATTGGCCGACGCGCCCGCGCACGGGCTGGCCGCCGTCGCCCAACCCGCCGGCGATGGCGTTGCCCTGATGGCGGCGCGTGACGGTGTGGCGACCCTGGCGGGTATCCCGGAACAGGCCATGCGGACCCTGGCCGAGGACTGGCGCGAGCGCGCCGATTTTCCGGAATGGCTGCTGCTGAACGGTGGCGCGTCCGCCGAGCCGATTTCCCTGGCGATGACCGCCGGTATCCGGGTTCTGGTATTGCCGAACAACAAGGCCCGCCTGGCCGATGGCTACGCGCTGATGAAGGCCGCGCAATCGATCTGCGCCGGCCGGAGCTGGCTGGTTCTGGTGGAGGGGGCCGATCTGGCGCAGGCACGCGCGCTGTTCCTGTCGCTGCGCCAGACCGCCAGCCGTTTTCTGGGGATCACGCCCGAATTGCTCGGGAATCTGTCGCCGGCCAAGCGGGGCCGGCCATCGGATCCGTTCGATGACGCCCAGGTCGACGTGCTCGCGGAGGATGTCGCCGCGCGTCCCTGCCCTGATCCGATCGATTTCGAACAATATTGGCGGCGCATGTGGCTGTACAGCCGCGTGGCCATCGACAAGTCCGGCAAGAGGCTGGCTCATGGACAATCCCGGCAGCGCGCTTGCCAGTGACCGCGACGCCATGGTGCGTGGGCACCTGCCCATGGTCAAGCGGATCGCCTATCACATGATGACCAGGCTGCCCGCCTGCGTGGAGGTGGACGACCTCATCCAGGCCGGCCTGCTGGGCCTGCTCGACGCGATGGAGCGCTATGACAATGCCCAGGGCGCCAATTTCGAGACCTATGCCACCCAGCGCGTGCGCGGCGCCATGCTCGACGAACTGCGCGAGGCGGACTGGGCGTCGCGCAACGTCCGTCGCGCCGGGCGCCAGATCGAGAACGCCATACACCAGCTCCAGCAGCGTCATCAGCGTCCGCCGACCGAACAGGAAATCGCCGACGAGATGGGTATCGACGTCAATGCCTATTTCGAACTGCTCAACGATGCCCG
This sequence comes from Hydrogenophilus sp., assembly GCA_020725265.1. Taxonomy (GTDB): domain Bacteria; phylum Pseudomonadota; class Gammaproteobacteria; order Burkholderiales; family Thiobacillaceae; genus PFJX01. The sequence goes on from DYFK01000007.1 coordinate 55,428, forward strand.
CGGCGCGCAACTGGTCTATTACGAGGATTTCCAGGACGCCGAGGGCGACGACTTCCTTGAACGTTTCGTCGACCAACAGGGCCAGGCCCCGTTCGACATCCTCGCCTCGCGTCATTTCCGGGGCGCCCTGGCACAGGCCGTGGGCGTGCTGCCGGAGCGGGAGAAGCTGCTGATGGGCATGTATTACGAGCAGGACATGAACTTCAAGGAAATCGGCGCCGTCCTCGGCGTCTCCGAATCCCGCGTCTGTCAGTTGCACAGCCAGGCCATCGCGCGCCTGCGCGGCCGCTTGCGCGACTGGTCGAACAAGGATTAGCCAGCGCATGCGCTTGGATATCGTCAGCCTGATCGGCGTCACCCTCGGTCTTTCCGCGATCCTGCTCGGCCAGTATCTGGAAGGTGGCCACATCGGCTCGCTGCTGCAACTCACCGCTTTCCTGATCGTCATCGGTGGCACCCTGGGGGCGGTCATGCTGCAAAGCAGCCTGCGCGTGTTCCTCGATGGACTGGGCATGCTGCGCTGGGTGTTCCAGCCGCCGGTGATCTCCAGCCGGGACACGCTCAACACCTTGCTCGACTGGAGCCACAAGGCACGGCGCGGCGGCCTGTTGGCTCTGGAGCCGTTCATCGAACAGCAGGCCGATCTGTTCCAGCGACGCGGCCTGCAGATGCTGGTCGATGGCGCGGAACCGGAAGTCCTGCGGGAAACCCTGGAAATCGACGTGCAGGCTTACGAACGCCATCATCTCGATGCCGCTCGCGTCTGGATGGCCGCCGGCGGCTACGCGCCCACCATCGGCATTCTCGGCGCCGTGCTCGGCCTCATCCACGTCATGGAAAACCTGTCCGACCCGTCCAAGCTCGGCGCCGGCATCGCGGTTGCCTTCGTCGCCACCATCTACGGTGTCGGCAGCGCCAACCTGCTGTTCCTGCCGATTGCCGGCAAGCTGCGATATTGGGTGGGGCGCAGGGTCGCCGACAAGGAGCTGTTCATCCAGGGCCTGGTCGCCATCGCCAACGGCGAAAACCCGCGCATCATCGAAGCCAAGCTCCAGGGCTATCTGTCCTGAATGCCGCCATGCCACGCAAGCATCCGCCCGAGGAACACGAGAACATGGAGCGCTGGCTGGTCTCGTACGCGGATTTCATCACCCTGCTGTTCGCTTTCTTCGTGGTCATGTACGCGTTGTCCTCGATCAACGAGGGCAAATACCGGGTGCTTTCGGATTCGCTGATCAGCGCGTTCCAGGAATCGCCGCGTAGCGACCGTCTGATCCAGATGGGCGGCCGCAGCCCGGAACCGTTCGAGGGCAGCGGCCGCCCGATCGGAAAATCGGTGCCGCAACCGCCGCGCGAGGCGGTCGAGCCGCGCCAGGCGGCCGATCGCATGAAGCGCGTCGCCAAGAACGTGCTCGATGCCATGCAGCCGTTGATCCAGGATGGTCAGGTGCGGGTGACGCAGTCGCCGCGCGGCGTCACCGTCGAGATCAGCGCCAGCATCCTGTTCCGCAGCGCCGAGGCGGTGTTGCAGCCACAGTCGACCGAAGCCCTGGCCGCCGTCGCCAGGGTGCTGGCCGGAGTCGACAACCCGATCCAGGTGGAAGGCCACACCGACAACATTCCGATCAACGTGCCCGGTTTTCCCTCGAACTGGGAACTGTCCTCGGCGCGTGCCGGCAGCGTCGTGCGCCTGTTCGTCGAGCGCGGGGTGCCGGCGGAGCGGATGGTCGCGGTCGGCTACGCCGACAACCGGCCGATCGACACCAACGCGACCGCCGAGGGCCGGAGCCGCAATCGGCGCGTCAACGTCCTGATCCTGAACGAACTGGGTGGCGCCGCGCGCGAGATCGAACTGCGCGAGGACACGGAATCGCCGCCAT
>DYFK01000007.1:57407-153627 GCA_020725265.1 Hydrogenophilus sp.
TTTGCCGACGCGCAGGGTCTGGCTGCCCTTGGGGGTGCGGATGTCGGTCACGCTTTCCGGGGAAAAGGAACCGGGTTGGGCGAGCAACATCGGCGCCTGGTTGGTGACCGGATTCGGATGCACCAGCAGGGCGGGCCACTGTCGACCATTGTCCTGGCGACGCAGGGTGACCGCCAGCGCGTTGGGCGCCAGCAACTGCACGCCGAAAAAGATCTCGCCCTGCGCCGGGATACGGAACCAGCGCACCAGCGCCAGGCCCCAGGCGCCGTTCTTCTGGCGGATCGCGGCGACGTCGCCGACCCGGATCTGGGTCATGTGTTCGCTGGTCTTCACCATCGCCATGCCGCCCATGCTGTCGTTGACGGTGCGGCAGCGGACGGTCACCGGGGCGTGCTCTGGCTGGCCCATGCCGTAATGGATTTCCTCCGAATCGATCGGAGAGAGCAGATGGTGTACCGGCCTGAGGCCGAAGCAGACTTCGAATTCGTGATTGTCGGTGTTGCGTCGGCGTTGTGATTGCCGTTGCAGCGAGGCGCCCCAGTTCAGCTTCAGTCGATGCAGCATGGTCGGATAGGCCGGATCGCGCGCGGCTTCCGGCAGGCCGAGCTTGTCGAGGTCGGTGCGACTCTTGATCTGGCTGTGCAGCAGGGCCAGATGCTTGGCCAGCTCGGTGGTGTTGAGCAGCAGATCCCAGCGCGGGTTGGTGGGATGCGCCTCGCGCGCCAGCGGTTTGGGTGGAGAATCGGTGTTCACCTCGATGATGAACAGACCGGCCTGGCCGCGGGTTCCGCCAACGGCGGGAATCAGCGTGGCCAGGTTGGAGAAGCGGGCGATGACATCCTTGGCCCAGGGCAGCTCCATCTGCGGGAAATGGTAGGGATCGGCGAGAACCAGCAGCAGGATGGCCTTGTAGATCTGCTCCAGCGAGAGCATTTTCTGCCCCCCCTCCGGAATCGCCTCCTTGAGCCCGTTGCGTAATGCGTAGTTATAGGTCTGGTGCAGATCCACCCAGATGCCTTCGGGCACCGGATCGTGGGTTTCGAAGCAGATTTCCAGCAGCGCCTGAAGCGTCAACAGGATGCGCTGGAGGTAGAGCGGAACCGGATTGCCGCCGAACAGATGAAAGCGCCGGTTCAACCAGTCGACCAGCAGGATCTTGTAGCCATCGGACAGCTCGCGCAGCAGCCGTCTGGCGAGTTCGGCGTGGCGTTGCTGCTTGGCCGACAGCGGTAGCGGCGCCGCGCCGTACTGCTCATAAAGCGATGCCACGATGTCCTCGACGACCGGGGTCAGCCGTTCGACGATCTTGTTCCGGCTGTCGTGAGCGACTTCGGCGCGATTGAGGGTGGCCAGGTAATCGGCCATTTCCTCGGCCGCCTCGGCCGGGTTGGACAACGGCAGGCGCGTGACCCAGGCATCGACTTGCCTGGGCTTCGTTTCCAAGTTTAAATTCCGCCCCGTTTCGCGGGGGGGTAGCGCGTATCTGGGTATCATCCTCGGGCCCCTGATCCTCCGCGCGCATTCTACTCGCCGCTTCGTTGATTTGGGGGGTGGTGGGTGACAGGTTTCGTCGCCGGCAGAACTTGGCGGCCGTGCCGGTGTCAATCGGCGCTGTGCCCGCGTGGATGAGCGGTTATCGAGAGGAGTGCCATGATGCGCCGTGCCATGATTGTCCTGGGGTTGTGTCTGACCAGTTTCGCCGCTCAGGCATTCACCCTGATCGACAGCAAGGGCAAGACCCATACGCTGGAGCAATACAAGGGCAAATGGGTGCTGGTGAACTTCTGGGCGACCTGGTGCCCGCCCTGCCTGGAGGAAATACCGGATCTGGTCGCCCTGCATGAGAACAAGAAAAACAATCTGGTCGTGCTCGGGGTGGCCATGGACTACCAGGACCCCAAGACGGTGCTCGAATTCGCCGACCAGATGATGGTCAGTTATCCCACCATCCTCGGTGATCGCAAGATCGCTTCCCAGATCGGAGCGATACCGGGGCTGCCCACCACGTATCTCTACAACCCCGATGGCAAGGTGGTCGCCTACAACGTCGGCGCCCTCAAGCGAGAGGCGGTCGAGCGCTACATCCATGGCAGGAAGAAAAAATGACGAACATGTTCACCCGCTGGTTGTTGCCCCTGGCCCTGCTTTTCTGGGCTGCCCTGCCCGCGCAGGCCGAAACGCGGGACCCGCACAAGCATTTTTTCATGAGCCACCTCGGTGACCTCAAGGAAGAGCTCGCGACCGCGCGCGACGAAGGCAAGAAAGGCGTGTTGGTCATGTTCGAAATGGATGAATGTCCGTTCTGTCAGCGCATGAAGGCGACCGTTCTGAACCAAGCCAGGGTGCAGGATTACTTCCGCGAGCATTTCATGATCTTCGCCATCGACGTCAAGGGCGATGCCCCGCTGACCGACTTCAAGGGTCGGACCAGCACGGAAAAGGGCTTCGCGCTTGACCAGCGCGCGCGCGCCACGCCGGTTTTCGTGTTCTACGATCTCGATGGCAACCTGGTCACCCGGTTCACCGGCGCCACCCAGACGGTCGACGAATTCATGCTGCTCGGCCGTTACGTGATCGAAGGCGCCCACAAGACCACGCCCTTCAACGTCTACAAGCGCCAGGGCAAGGCGCCATGAAATGGCGCGGGTCCATGCTGGCGCTGGCGCTGGCGCTGGCGTTGTCGCCGGTTACGGCCGCCGCGCAAACGCTGACGCTGGACGCGGTTCTGGAACTCGCCGACGCTGACCATCCCGAACTCGACCGCGCGCGCGCGCGCCAAGCTGGCGCGCAGGCTGAGCTGGAGCTGGCGCGCGGCCTTGAGGATTTCCGCGTGAATCTGGATGGCGGCTTGCGTGGTGGGCGCAACCGGATTTTCGACAACCATTTCCAGCCCGACCATTTCATTCGCCTGAATGCGCGCAAGACCCTGTTCGATTCCGGCCGCGCGCAATCCGGCGGTCTCGCCGCCGAACAGGATCGCGACGCCAGCGCGCTGCGCCTGCTGGACACCCGGAACCAGCGCCGGCTGACCCTGATGGCACGCTATTTCGACGTGCTGCTCGCGGACATGCGCGATGCCGCCGATACCGAGTTTCTGGCGGTTGCGTACATCGCCTGGGACAACGCGCGTGAACGACATGATCTCGGCCAGGTCACGCGCGCGGAATTGAGCGAGCTGGAGGCACGCAATCTCCAGGCTCTGGAGCGGCGAAACGATGTCCGTCGACAGTTGCGGGAAAAGCGTCTGGCGTTGGGCTTGGCGATGAATCGTGCCGGCATGGTGCTGGAAGATCTGGTCGATCCGAAACTGGTCGACAACGACCGTGCATTACCGGGCCTCGACGTATTGAGCGCGCGGGTGTTCGAACACAACCCTCGGTTGCTGGCGCAGCGTCGGCTGCTTGACGGAGCCCGGCATCGTATCGAAGCCACGCGCGCCGAATATCGGCCCAGCCTCGAGTTCGAGGCCGAGGCAGCCGCCTGGAAGCGGGAGGCCACCGCCCGCGACGATCTGCGCGCCGGCGTCAACCTGAACTGGCCGCTCTGGCATGGCCGGGGTCGGGATGCCCGGCTGGCGCGCGAACGCGCGCGCTTTCAAGAGCTCCAGGCCGAGCACGACGCCCTCGAGCAGGAGCTGCGCCAGGCGGTGCTGGCCGCGCGCGAGGAAATCGAATTTCTGCGTGGCACCGCGCGGCGTGTCGCCCGGATTCAGGCCGAAGCGGCCGATCAAGCGCTGGAGAAGGCGCGCGCCGAATACGAAATGGAATTGAAGACCCATCTCGGCACCAGCATGGCGGAAACGCAGATGGCCAAGCTTCGTGCGCGCGCGGTGGAATATCGACTGGCCCTGGCCTGGGGTCGTCTCGACGCCTTGCTCGGCGTAGCCGTGCAAACGAACCGGCCGGAACCCACTCAGGGGGAGCAAAAAAAATGATCGACAGGAAGCTTATCGCCATGCTCGCCATGGGGTTCGTCATGTCCACATCGACCGGCATGGCGCGCGCGGACGGCCTGGCCGGCGTGGTCGACTGGTCGATGCGGGCGCAATTGGCTTTCCCGGTTTCCGGAGTGATCGATGCCATCACCGTCGAGGCCGGTCAACGGGTTGCCAGCGGAGCACGCCTGGCCAGTCTGGAGGCCAGCCAAGCCAAGGCCGGCGTCGCCGAGGCCGGCGCGGATCTCGACCGCCTGCTGGAGGAGGTCGCGGACGCCAGGCGCGAACTTGACCGGGTCCAGGAGCTGTACGCGCGCACGGTTTCGACCACCACCGAGCTCGACAATGCGCGCTCGCGGCACACCCGCGCCGAAGCGGCCTGGCGCGCCGGCCAGGCACGACTGGAGCGCGCCCGCCGGTTGCTGGCTGAAACCGAACTGCTGGCGCCGTTCGATGCCGTCGTCCTGACCCGGCTGGCGCAGCCAGGCATGGTCGTCAGTCATCCGTGCCAGTCGACGCCGGTGCTGACGGTGGCGCGGGCCGACGAAATGATCGTCCGGGTCGGGATCGATGCCGCGCGCGCCGCCACGCTCCGACTTGGCGAGGCCGTCGAGGTCGTGGCCGCCGGCAGAACCCGGCCCGGCCGGATTCGTGCGTTGCCCGTCAGGCCAGATGGCGGCTACCTGCTCGAGGTCGCGGTCGCCGACGCCGCCGATATGCCGCTCGGCGGGCCGGCGCATGTCCGCGTACGCTGAGGTGGCCAACCGCGCCGCTCAGGCCGCCTCGAGATACCGCTCCTTGGCGGCGCGCGCGGCGCTGGCTTCTTCCGGCGCGTAAGCCTTGCCCGACCAAAGCATCCGGTACGCGATTTCCTCGTTACCGTTCTCGCACAACTCCAGCACCCGCTGGAACAAAGGCTGGAAGGTCTCGGAGCGATGGCTGCGTTCATGCTCCTCGAACGAATGCCAGAAGGTCACGATCAGTGCTTCCCGATCCTTGAGCGGACTGGCTACGGCCTGGCCGACGGTCGAACCTTCGTTGGAAACCTGGCCGGAATTCAACGCCACGAAACCACCCACGAAGCCGGTATCGGAGTGGTAGGTCTTGACGTTTTCACACAGTTCAGCGACCCGCATTTCCAGATCGTCGGTGGAGTACTCGGGTTTCAGGATCACCCGGTTGATGGTAACCACGCCATCACTGTCGAAACCATGGATCAAGGCGGACATCGTGCTCTCCTTCAGAAAATCAGCAAATACTGATATATGGACGGGAATACAAGGCGCCCCGGCGCCTGGTTAATACCATAGTGATTTGCTCGGATAAATCAACCGTATGTGCCTATAGAATTTTTCTATTGATATTTGTTCGGGGCGGCTTTCCAAACGGATTCATTGACATAGCTGGTGTCAGCCGGCAGAATCCGAGGTCTTTTCGCGCGGTGATGTAGCTCAGACGGTTAGAGCGGAGGATTCATAACCCTCAGGTCGGCAGTTCGATTCTGCCCATCACCACCAGCCAAATCGAAGTGTCGGGCCGCCCATCCGGGCGGCCTTTTCGTTTCCCGCGTTCGCCCCTGATACACTGCCGGCGGTTTTCCCCGATGTTGTCATCATGCCCATCGCCACCCTGGATCAGCTTGCCGCCGCCGTGCGCGAATTCGGCCGCGAGCGCGACTGGCACCTGTACCACACGCCCAAGAATCTGACCGCGGCGTTGATCGTCGAGGCGGCCGAATTGCTGGAACCGTTCCAGTGGTTGACGCCGGAGCAGAGCCTGAACCTGCCGGCGGACAAGCGCGAGGCGGTGCGCCAGGAGATGGCCGACGTGCTGATCTATCTGGTCAGCCTGGCCAATTGCCTGGAGATCGATCTGCTGCGTGCCGCCGAGGACAAGCTGGCGATCAATGCCGCCAAGTATCCTGTGGACAAGGCGCGCGGTTCCTGCGCGAAATCCCACGAATTGTGAAGCCGTACCGACCATGAGCCATTTCAAGCACCATCTGTTCTTCTGCCTCAACCAGCGCGACGACGGTGGCGCCTGCTGCGGCGACCGCGACGCCGAGGCGATGTTCGATTACGCCAAGAAAAAGGCCAAGGCGCTTGGCCTGCACGGCAAGGAAGGCGCATGCCGGGTCAACCGCGCCGGCTGTTTCGACCGCTGTGGCGAGGGGCCGGTGTGCGTGGTCTATCCCGACGCGGTCTGGTACACCTATGTCGATCAGGGCGACATCGACGAGATCGTCGAGTCGCATCTGCGTGATGGCAGGGTGGTGGAACGCCTGAAGATCTGAAACGCCCGGTGAACAGGTACAAGCTGCGCATCCGGGGCCCGGTCGGCTACATCGAGACCGTGGTCGAGGAACCGGCGACGGTGTCCGGCGGATCGCCGCGCGGTCTGGCACTGATCGCGCACCCGCATCCGCTCAAGGGCGGCACGCTCGACAACAAGGTGGTGTGGACGCTGGCGCGCGCCGCGCTGGATGCGGGACTGGTGGCGGCGCGGCCCAACTTCCGCGGTGTCGGCGCCAGCGAGGGTTCGTTCGACCATGGCATCGGCGAGAGCGACGATCTGCTTGCCGTCGCGCAGGCGCTGTTCGCGCATTACGGGACATTGCCGCTGACCCTGATGGGCTTCTCCTTCGGCGCCTACGCGCAGCACCGGCTGGCGCGGCAACTGCATGCCGAACGCCTGATCATGGTGGCGCCGGCGGTGTCGATGTACGACTTCGAGGCCAGCGCGGTGTCGACCACGATCATCCATGGCGACGCCGACGAGGTAATCCCGTTCACCGCCGCGCGCGAATATGCCGACGCGCACCATCTGAACCTGATCACGGTGGCTGGCGCCGGGCATTTCTTCCACGGTCGCCTGCCGGAACTGCGCGCGCTCGCGCAATCGCTGCTATGAACGCGCCGCTGCGTCTGACCAACCTGTGCAAGCAGTACGGCGGCACGCTGGTGGTCGATGGTCTCGACCTGGAACTGGAAGCGGGCCGCTGCCACGGTCTGCTCGGCCCCAACGGCGCCGGCAAGACCACCACACTGCGCCTGGCGCTCGGCCTGATCGGCGCCGATGCCGGCACGGTCGAACTGCTCGGCCATCCGATGCCGGCCGATGCCGCGCTGGCGCGCCGCAAGGTCGGCGTGGTGCCGCAGGTCGACAGCCTCGACCCGGATTTCACGGTGCGCGAGAACCTGCACACCTACGGCCGCTACTTCGGCATGAAAGGCGCGGAAATCGAGGCGCGAATCCCCGACCTGCTCGATTTCTCCGGTCTCAACGGCAAGGCCGACGCGCCCATCCTCACCCTGTCCGGCGGCATGAAGCGTCGCCTGACGCTGGCGCGCGCGCTGGTCAACGACCCCGACCTGGTGTTCCTAGACGAACCCACCACCGGTCTCGACCCGCAGGCGCGCCACCTGATCTGGCAGGGCCTGCGCCGCCTGATCGCGCGCGGCAAGACACTGCTGCTGACCACCCATTTCATGGACGAGGCGGAACGCCTGTGCGACGTCATCAGCGTCATCGACCACGGCCGCGTCATCGTCCGCGGCAGTCCGCGCGAATTGATCGCCAGCAACATCGAACCCCATGTGGTGGAAATCTATGGCGACGGTCTGGCCGAATGGAAAGCCTGTGCCAGCGATTTCTGCCGGCGCTGCGAACAAGCCGGGGAAACCCTGTTCTGCTACACCGAGGCACCCGAGCGTGTGGTGGCGGAACTGGCCACGCGGCCGGGCCTGCGCTATCTGCACCGTCCCGCCAACCTGGAGGACGTGTTCCTCAAGCTGACCGGGAGGGACTTGCGTGATTGATTTCGCCTGGTACCCGGTCTGGCGGCGCAACTTCCTGGTCTGGAAGAAGCTGGCCGGGCCGTCGCTGCTCGGCAACCTGGCCGACCCCATGCTCTACATGCTCGGCCTGGGCTATGGCCTCGGCCGCCTCCTGCCGGCGGTGGAGGGGGTGCCCTACCTCAATTTCCTCGCCGCCGGCACGCTGGCCTACAGCGTCATGAACAGCGCCACCTTCGAGACGCTGTATTCCGCGTTCTCGCGCATGCACGTGCAAAAGACCTGGGATGCCATTCTCAACACGCCGCTGACCCTGAAGGACGTGATGCTGGGCGAACTGATGTGGGCGACCTCGAAAAGCCTGCTGTCCGGCATCGCCATCCTGCTGGTGATCGCCGTGCTCGGCCTGTACGCGGATTTCGCCCTGCTGCTGGCGCTGTTGCCGGTGGCGGTGCTCACCGGCTTCTGTTTCGCCGGCATGGGCCTGGCGATCAACGCGGTGTCACCGAACTACGATTTCTTCCTTTATTACTTCACGTTGGCGATCACGCCGATGGTGCTGCTCGGCGGCGTCTTCTACCCGCCCTCGGCGCTGCCCGACTGGCTCGCCGCGATCGCCGCCTGGTTGCCGCTGACGCACGCGGTGGAACTGGCGCGGCCGCTGGTGCTGGGCCGCATCCCGGACGGCATCGGCCTGCACGTGTTCATGTTGCTGGCCTACGGCGTGGTCGGATTCTGGGCGGCGCTGGCGTTGACCCGGAAACGGTTGTTGCGCTGAGTCCGGGCGGGCTGGAGTCCGGCCAGATACAGGCGCGCGCCCTGCCGCCGGGCCAGATCCAGCGCCAGTCGTTCGAAGCGGACGCTGTCCGCCAGTTGCCCGGCCGCCGCGTGCGCGTCCGCCTTCAGCCGGAGCAGGCGTGCCTTGATGTGGTGTTCGCCGAGGTGTTCGCATTGCTCCAGCGCGTCGTCCAGCCAGGCAATCGACCAGGCCGGGCCGTCGTGGAACGCGGCTTCGGCGTGGATCGCGGCGGCATGCGCGGCATCCACTGGCGCGCGCGCGCGCAAATCGCGCAAGGCCCGGTGCGCGCGTCCGGCATCGGCACTCAGGCCAAGCCGGCGCCGCGCCCAGTCGGCGAGCACGACCGGCCAGTCCGGGGCATCGGCGGCGACCGTCGGCAAGGCGGCCAGGCAGGCGGTCGCGTCGTCGTTCAGGAAGGCCAGGTAGGCGTTGTCGATCGGGTCGCTGGCGCTAGCCGGCTGGCCGGTGGCGTCATGGTCGAGCAGGCACAGACAGCGCTGACGCAGGCCAGCCAGGCGCGCGGCCGGTGGGTGGGCGTCCAGGCAGGCGACGGCCTCGTCGAAGCGGCCCATCCGGTACAGGGTTTCGGCCAGTGCCGCGCCGGCCTTCGCGCGGGCATCGGTATCGAGCCGGCGCGCCAGTTCGGGCAGGCGCCAGGCGTAGGGATAGGCGCGCGCGCTGCCCTGCCGGGCCAGCAGGTTGGCCCATTCGGCGTGATGCCGGGCAAACCGCGTGGCCGGGTCATCGGGGTCGGACACTAATCGCTTTCGTCCTTCAGGTCGCGCGCCAGCAGCGCCGCCACCGCTTCGCGCGGCGGCATTTCCTGGGCCAGCACGGCGGCCACCGCGCGGGTGATCGGCATGTCGACTCGCAGTTCCTCGGCGAGCAGGGCGACCTCACGCGCGCTGGTGGCGCCCTCGGCGACGTGGCCGAGCTCGCGCAGCGCGCCTTCCAGACTTTCGCCGGCGGCCAGACGCAGGCCGAGCTGACGGTTGCGCGAGAGATCGCCGGTGCAGGTGAGGATCAGGTCGCCCATGCCGGACAGGCCCATGAAGGTTTCCGGCCGGCCGCCCAGTCTGACACCCAGGCGGCTCATCTCGGCGAGTCCGCGGGTCAGCAGCGCGGCGCGCGCGTTATGGCCGAAACCGAGGCCGTCGGCGATGCCGGCGGCGATGGCGACGACGTTCTTGACCGCGCCGCCGAGTTCGACGCCGACCACGTCGGTGCTGGCGTAAAGGCGCAGCATCGGGTCGTGCAGGGCGCGCGCAAGGCGACGCGCGCAGTCGGCATCGGTACTGGCCACCGTCAGGGCCGCGGGCAGGCCGCGCGCGATTTCCTGCGCGAAACTGGGGCCGGACAACACGGCGGACTCCCGCCGTTCCGGCCAGACCTCGGCGAGCACGGCGTGCGGCAACTTGCGGCTGCCGACTTCCAGCCCCTTGCACAGCCAGATCAACGGGATTGCCGCCAGATCGTCAGTCGCGCGGTCGCGCATGGCCTGCGACAGGCCGCGGAAGGCATGGGTGGGAACCGCCGCGATGACCAGCTCGATGCCGCTCAGGGCAGCGTCGAGATCGGATTCGATGGTGATGCCGGCCGGCAGCGCGTGGCCGGGCAGATAGCGGGCGTTTTCCCGGTCCTGGCGCATCGCCCGGGCATGCTCGGGCGAGCGCGTCCATAACCGGACCGGGGTGTGGCTGGCCAGGCGGATGGCCAGTGCCGTGCCCCAGGCGCCGGCGCCCAGTATGGCGAGCTTCATGGCCGGCTCAAGTTGGCGAGGGCGGCGTCCGGAGCGGACCGGTTCAGTTCGGCTGGCCGGCGGCGGCCTTGGCCTGTTGCTGCTGCATGTACATCAGTTCGAAATTGACCGGTTGCAGCAGCAGCGGCGGGAAACCGGCCTTGAGCACGGCGTCGGAAACCGCTTCGCGGGCGTAGGGGAACAGGATGTTGGGGGTACCGACGCCGAGCGCGGGTTCCATGGCTTCCGCCGGCAGGTTCTCGATGCGGAAGATGCCGGCCTGTTGCAGCTCGACCATGAACGCGGTCTTGTCCTGGATCTTGGCGCTGATGGTCAGCGTGAGCACGGTCTGGAAGATGCCGGCATCGACCTGCGAGCTCTGGGTGTTGAGCTGCATTTCCATCTGCGGCGCTTCGCGTTCGAGGAAGATCGCCGGCGCGTTCGGCACTTCCACGGACATGTCCTTGACGTAGATCTTTTCGATGTTGAACACGGGGGTGGCCGCTTGCTGGGCCGGTTGGGCTTGCTGGTCGCTCATGTCGGAGTCCGCTGGGTGGAAAAAGGTTCGGCATTATAGCCGGGCGGGCATGACAGGCCGGGTACCGGTGGCGATCCGGTCCAGGCCGGCCAGATCCGGCAAGATGTCGACCTCGGTGAAGCCGGCGGCCAGAAGCAGGGCGGCGACCGCCGGGCCCTGGTCGTGGCCGTGTTCGATCAGCAGGCGGCCGCCGGCATGCAGGCGCGCCGGCGCGTCGGCCACCAGCCGGCGGATGACGTCGAGGCCATCGGCGCCGGCCGCCAGCGCCTGGCGTGGTTCGAAACGCGGGTCGCCACGGCGCAGGTGGGGGTCGGCTTCGGCGATATAGGGGGGGTTGCTGACGATCAGATGGAAGCGGCGGTCGCCGATCGGGGCGTAGAGATCGCCGACGTGGAAATCGACGCGGGCGCCCAGATGTTCGGCGTTGGCGCGCGCCAACGCCAGCGCGGCGGCGCTCAGGTCGACCGCGTCCAGGCGCCAGGCCGGCCGTTCCAGCGCCAGCGTGATGGCGATGGCGCCGCTGCCGGTACCGATGTCGAGCGCGTCGATGACGGCTTCGGCGGGCCAGGCGGCGAGCGCGGCCTCGACCAGATGCTCGGTTTCCGGGCGCGGAATCAGCACGTCCGGGCCGACCTGGAACGGGCGGCCGTGGAATTCGCGCTCGCCGAGCAGGTAGGCGACCGGCTCGCCGGCCAGGCGGCGCGCCAGCAGGGTATCCAGGGCCGCGCGCCGTGTCGGCGTCAGTGGCTCGCGGTCGTGCGCGACCAGCCAGGCGCGCTCGACGCCGAGGCCATGCCCGGCCAGCACGCGCGCTTCCAGGCGGGCGCCGCCGACGTCCAGGTCGAGCCCGGCATCGAGCAGCCGGGTGGCGGCATCGCGCAACCAGTCGGCGACGGTCACGCCTCGTCCGCCAGCGCGGCGAGCTGCTCGGCCTGGTGCTCGGCGGTGAGCGCGTCGATCAGTTCGTCGAGGCCGCCGTCCAGGATCGCGTCGATCTTGTACAGAGTCAGGTTGATGCGGTGGTCGGTGACCCGGCCCTGCGGGAAGTTGTAGGTGCGGATGCGGTCGGAGCGGTCGCCGCTGCCGACCAGGTTCTTGCGCGTGCTCGCCTCGCGCGCCCGGCGCTCGCGTTCGCGCTGGTCCTTCAGGCGCGCGGCCAGCACCGACAGCGCCTGGGCCTTGTTCTTGTGCTGGGAGCGGTCATCCTGGCATTCCACCACCAGGCCGCTGGGCAGGTGGGTGACGCGCACCGCCGAATCGGTCTTGTTGATGTGCTGGCCGCCGGCGCCGGAAGCGCGGAAGGTGTCGATGCGCAGATCGGCCGGATCGAGATCGATCTCGCCGGCCTGATCGGCTTCCGGCATCACCGCGACGGTGCAGGCGGAGGTGTGGATGCGGCCCTGCGATTCGGTTTCCGGCACGCGTTGGACGCGGTGGCCACCGGATTCGAACTTGAGGCGGGCGTAGGCGCCGGCGCCGACCACCCGGCAGATGATTTCCTTGTAGCCGCCGACCTCGCCCTCGCTGGCGGAGACCAGTTCCACCCGCCAGCGCTGGCGCTCGGCGTAGCGGCTGTACATGCGGAACAGGTCGCCGGCGAACAGCGCGGATTCGTTGCCGCCGGTGCCGGCGCGGATTTCCAGGAACAGGTTGCGGTCGTCGTCGGGGTCTTTCGGCAACAGCAGCCGTTGCAGGCGCTGATCCAGCTCGTCCAGGCGCGCTTGCGTGGTCTCGATCTCCTCGCGGGCGAAGTCCCGCATGTCGGCGTCGTCGAGCATCGCCTCGGCGGTGGCGAGGTCGGCGCGCGCCTGTCGCCAGTCCTGATAGGCCTGAATCACCGGGGCGATCTCGGCATGCTCCTGGTTGAGCCGGCGGTAGCGCGCCAGGTCGGCGGCGGCGTCGGGTTCGGCGAGCAGGCGGTCGACCTCCTCCAGACGCGGGACGAGTTGGTCGAGCTTGGCGAGCAGCGAGAGTTTCATAGGTGAAGCGGGTGGCGGTGGCGGGTAGTGGGTAGCCTTTCATGCGCGCGGTAGGCGCGGAAACGATTAGCCACGTGCTACCGGCTACGCACCACCAGCTACGTATCCCCGTGCAGGTTGTAGAGCCGGGCGATCAGACGCGCGAGTTCCTCGCGCTCGTGGCCGTCGGCCAGGTTGAGGGCATGGCTGGGATCGTGCAGTAGTTTGTTCATCAGGCAGCGGCTGAACGCCTCCAGCACCGCCTCCGGGCTTTCGCCGCGCGCCAGCGCCTTGTGCGCCTTTTCCAGCTCGTGCCGGCGCAGGCGCTCGCCGTGGTCGCGCAGGCCGCGGATCACCGGCACGGTCCGGCGCGTGTCCATCCAGTGCATGAATTCGTGCACGCGCGCGCTGATGATGGTCTCGGCCTGGCTGACCGCCGACTGCCGGCTGTCGTGGCCGGCGCGCACGACTTCGCCGAGATCGTCGACGGTGTAGAGGAAGACGTCGTTGAGCTGGCCGACCTCGGTTTCGATGTCGCGCGGCACCGCCAGGTCGACCATGAACATGGGCCGGTGCTTGCGCGCCTTGATCGCGCGTTCGACCAGACCGAGACCGACGATGGGCAGCGGGCTGGCGGTGGAGGTGACGACGATGTCGAAGTCCGAGAGCAGGTCGGGCAGGTTGGACAGCGCCGCCGCCTCGCCACCGAATTTGTTGGCGAGATCGCGGGCGCGTTCGACGGTGCGGTTGACCACCATCAGCCGGCGCGGCCGGCGCGCGGCGAAATGGGTGGCGACCAGATCGATCATCTCGCCGGCGCCGATGAACAGTACGGCCTGATCGCCGATCGATGGGAAGATGCGCTCGGCCAGGGTGACGGCGGCGGCCGACATCGACACCGTGCTGGCGCCGATCTCGGTGGCGGTGCGCACTTCCTTGGCCACCGAGAAGGTGCGCTGGAACAGCTTGTTGAGCAGCAGGCCGAGGGTGCCGGCATCCTGCGCCTTCTCCGCCGCCTGCTTCATCTGGCCGAGGATCTGGGTTTCGCCGAGCACCATCGAATCGAGCCCGGAGGCGACCCGGAAGGCGTGATTGGCGGCCTGGTCGTTGGGCAGCAGGTAGAGATAGGGTTTGACGTCGCGGGCGGGCAGGCCGTGGAACGCGGCCAGCCAGTCGGCGACGGCATCCGGTTCCTGGGTGTTGCAGTACAGCTCGGTGCGGTTGCAGGTCGACAGGATCGCCGCCTCGCGCGCCAGCCGGCGTTCACCGGTCAGGTCGGAAAGCGCGCGCGGCAGGATGTCGGGCGGAAACGCCACGCGCTCGCGGATCGCGACGGGCGCGGTGCGATGGTTCACGCCACAGGCAAAAAGCTGCATTCCGCTGTCGAATCAATGAACTGGAGGGCGCGCATTGTAACGCGAAGGCCACCGGCCGGATTTGGCGGGCGTCAAGCCGCGTCGTCGCGCCGCTTTCACAGCGATTCGGCGGAGTAGTCGACGGTCAGGACGTGGCTGCCGCCGGCCGGCACGGTGACGATGTCGTCGAGGGCGTTGCCGGACTCCACGCAGACCATGCGCCGCCAGCCGTCCGGACCGAAATCCCCCATCTTGTCGGCCTTTTCATGCCAGGGCGTCCACAGCACGGTGGAACGCGAACCCTGCTTGGCGACGACGATGCGCCGGTTGAGTTGGGCATCCTCGATCACGCAGGTGCTTTCGGTGCCCAGATAGACCCGGTCGACCTCGCCGTCGAAACCGATCGCGCCGGCCTGGGTCTTGCGCGCGCCGCCGTCGACCTTGTCGACATAGCCGACGCCATCCAGGCCGGTGACGCGGATGGCGCCGATGTCGCCGACCCGGAAGTAGGTGTGCAGCGCCTCGCCGAGGACGAATGGCTGGTCGCCCAGGTTGCGCGTGGTCAGGGTTACGCGCAGGTGGCGGCCGACCGTGGCGCGCAGCTCGACGCTGCTCGGATGCGGCCATTGCGCGCGGGTTTGCTCGCTGTCGACCAGGGTCAGCGCGATTTCGGTGTCGCCGGAAGCCAGCGCGGCGGTTTCGGTCACCCGCCACGGCACGGTGCGGGCGAAGCCGTGGCCGGGCCAGCCGGCTTCGCTGGCGTGCGGGCCGAACCACGGCCAGCACACCGGTACGCCGCCGCGGATCGACTTGCCGGCGGCGAATTTGGCGTAATCGGACAGCCAGATCACCGGCTCGTCCTGGTCCTTGGGCCGGAAGGTGGTGACGTGCGCGCCCTGCAGGCACAGGTAGGCGGTGCCGCCGGCGTTGTCGATCTCAGCGAAGACGAGGCCGCCGGGGCCTTCGATGAACTTGAGCTGGTCGGCGAGGCCGAAGCGGTCATTGAGCTGAGCGAGATCCATGTCGGTTCCTTGTCGTGACGGGCGCGTCGCGGTGACGCGCGGGGTCGCGGCCGACGCGCGTCGGCCGGGCGTGGTTGGTCTTCAGCGGGCTTCCACCTGGCGGACGTCGCGCACCGCGCCGAACGCGGCCGACGTGGTCATCGCCGCGTAGGCGCGCAGCGCGGCGGAAACCGGCCGGTCGCGGCCGACCGGCTTCCAGGCGTCCTTGCCCCGGGCTTCCATGGCGTCGCGGCGCCTGGCCAGCTCGTCCTCGGCCACCGCCAGGCGGATGCCGCGCTTGGGAATGTCGATCTCGATGCGGTCACCTTCCTCGACCAGGCCGATCAGGCCGCCTTCCGCCGCTTCTGGCGAGACGTGGCCGATCGACAGTCCGGAGGTGCCGCCGGAGAAGCGGCCGTCGGTGATCAGCGCGCAGGCCTTGCCCAGGCCCTTGGATTTCAGATACGAGGTGGGATAGAGCATTTCCTGCATGCCCGGCCCGCCACGCGGTCCCTCGTAGCGGATCACCACCACGTCGCCGGGCTGGATGCGATCGGCAAGGATGGCCTCCACCGCCGCGTCCTGCGATTCGAACACCCGCGCCGGGCCGGAGAATTTCAGGATGCTCTCGTCCACGCCGGCGGTCTTGACGATGCAGCCGTCCAGCGCCAGGTTGCCGTGCAGCACGGCCAGGCCGCCATCGCGCGAGTAGGCGTGGGCGGCGTCGCGGATGCAGCCGTTGACGCGGTCCAGATCCAGTTCCGGGTAGCGCCGGTTTTGCGAGAACGCGACCTGGGTCGGCACGCCGCCGGGCGCCGCCTTGTAGAACTCGAACACCGACAGGTCGTGCGCCTGCATCACGTCCCACACCGACAGGGCGCCGCCCAGGGTCTTGCTGTGCACGGTGTGGCAGTCGCGGTGGATCAGACCGGCGCGGTCGAGCTCGCCGAGGATGGCCATGACGCCGCCGGCGCGATGCACGTCCTCCATGTGGTAGAGCTGGGTGGACGGCGCCACCTTGGCCAGATTGGGTACCTTGCGCGACAGCCGGTCGATGTCCTTCATGGTGAAATCGACGCCCGCCTCGCGCGCCGCCGCCAGAAGGTGCAACACGGTGTTGGTGGAGCCGCCCATGGCGATATCCAGCGCCATCGCGTTCTCGAACGCCTCGAAGCTGGCGACGGAACGCGGCAGCACGCTGGCGTCGTCCTTCTCGTAATAGCGTCGCGCGAGCTCCACCACCAGCCGGCCGGCGCGCAGGAACAGTTGCTCGCGATCGGCATGGGTGGCCAGCAACGAACCATTGCCGGGCAGCGACAGGCCGAGCGCTTCGGTCAGGCAGTTCATCGAATTGGCCGTGAACATGCCCGAGCAGGAGCCGCAGGTCGGGCAGGCGGAACGCTCCACCGCCGCGACTTCCTCGTCGGAACAGTTGGCGTCGGCCGCCTGCACCATGGCGTCGACCAGATCGAGCTTGATGGTCTGGGCGTTCCAGGTGATCTTGCCGGCCTCCATCGGTCCGCCGGAGACGAACACCGTCGGAATGTTCAGGCGCATCGCCGCCATCAGCATGCCGGGGGTGATCTTGTCGCAGTTGGAGATGCACACCAGCGCGTCGGCGCAATGCGCGTTGACCATGTATTCCACGGAGTCGGCGATCAGGTCGCGGCTGGGCAACGAATACAGCATGCCACCATGGCCCATGGCGATGCCGTCGTCGACGGCGATGGTGTTGAATTCCTTGGCGACGCCACCGGCCGCCTCGATCTCGCGCGCCACCAGCTGGCCCATGTCCTTGAGGTGCACGTGGCCGGGCACGAACTGCGTGAACGAGTTGGCGACGGCGATGATCGGCTTGTCGAAATCCGCGTCCTTCATGCCGGTGGCGCGCCAGAGCGCGCGCGCGCCGGCCATGTTGCGGCCGTGGGTGGTGGTGTGGGAGCGGTAACGCGGCATGGCGGTCAACCTTGGCTGGCTATAATCCGAAGCATTTTAGCCCAGCCGAACGCCTCTCCGACCATGCTCGTCCATCCCCGGTTCGACCCCGTCGCCCTGCAACTGGGACCACTCGCCGTGCACTGGTACGGGCTGATGTACGTGCTCGCCTTCGCCGCTTTCATTCTGCTCGGCCGCTGGCGCATGAAGCGGCGCCCGGAAACCGGCTGGACTCCGCGCGAACTCGACGACCTGCTGTTCTGGGGCGTCCTCGGCGTGGTTGTCGGCGGCCGTCTCGGGCAGGTGCTGTTCTACGAGCCCGGCCATTACCTGAGCAACCCGGCCGAGATCCTGGCGGTCTGGAAGGGTGGCATGTCCTTCCACGGCGGTCTGATCGGCGTCCTGCTCGCGCTCGCCTGGCACGCCCGCAAGCACGGCCGCGCGTTCCTGGAAGTCGGCGATTTCATCGCGCCGCTGGTGCCGCTCGGGCTTGCCTTCGGCCGTATCGGAAATTTCATCAACGGCGAACTCTGGGGCCGGCCGGCCGACCCGTCCCTGCCTTGGGCGATGGTCTTCCCGTATGTCGACGACCTGCCGCGTCATCCCTCACAGCTCTACCAGGCCGGTCTGGAGGGGCTTGCCCTGTTCATCCTGCTCTGGCTCTACTCGGCGCGACCACGCCCGCTCGGCGCGGTGTCCGGCCTGTTCCTGATCGGTTACGGCGGCTTCCGCTTCATCGCCGAATATTTCCGCAACCCGGACGACGGCATTCTCGGCTACATGACCTTCAACATCAGCATGGGCCAGTGGCTGTCGTTGCCCATGATCGTCCTGGGCGTGTGGCTCTGGACGCGCGCGCGACGCCGTCTATCCTGACAACCACGATTTCTGCTATATTCGCCGCCCGCGTGGGGGGGTAGCTCAGCTGGGAGAGCGCCGCGTTCGCAATGCGGAGGTCGAGGGTTCGATCCCCTTCCTCTCCACCAATTCCAGAAGGCCAGACGTTGCTCTGGCCTTTTTTACGTCCGCCCGCCGCGCCAGTGCTGGCGTGGGTTCCCGGATTCGCGCGAAAGGCGGCTCACCCGCCAAAACCCGGTTTTTGCGTATTTTCCAGCCCTCTCTGCTCTTCGTTCTCTGTTTCTGCGAAAGGCGCCTTTCGCACGACCCCCTGGATTTTCGCGGGTTCCGGGGCGTGAGCTTGAAACATGGATCGGTTAGGCGGTGGCGACTGAAGCAATCAACGGCCGCTTCGGAGAAGGGCCTCGCAAGGCGGATGTGTGCTTCTCTACCAAGCAGAGATGAGCCAAGACAATCTTGTAGCGTTCAAGGCTACGAACTTACGCTTTGATTAGAGAGTGGCATAGAAGTCGTCGGGGAGAACATGAACGAGCACTCCTGGTTGAGAGGGGTTTGTATGAAGGCCCCCCCAATAGCAAGTTGTTCGGTACTAAACTGCACGCCACCATCATTCCAAGGCAAGACCCACTCTGGCTTTTTTCACGCCCCGCAAAGGCCCGGTACAAAGCTCCGCGGGCGTTGGCGCGTCCGGTGAAACCGGATGGTCGCGCCGAGCATTGACGAAACACGGAGAATTTCGGATTTGTGACTGGTGGTTGACGGTGCTAGATTTGAAGCACCGTCCTCTTTCCCACCGACGCCCCCTCCGATAGCCAGCCAGCCTTGCCGGGCAAGCGAGCAAAACAGGGAACCCCCTGACTCGCCATGGCTGACCAAACCTTCCGCTCCCCACTTTCCGCCTCGCCCACGAGGAACGCCAAGCACCTCGTGGCCGGATTCGCGTCCCGGCTACGCATCGCCCATCAGATCAGCGGGCGTGTTCGCATCAAGATCGCCCCCGCTTTGGACACCGCCGCGCTCGGGCAGGGTGCCTCCCTGGGGAAAATACTTGCCCTTCTACCCGGCGTGCGCGGCATCCAGCTCAATCCGCTGGCACGCTCCTGCGTCGTCGAATACGACCATCGCGCCATCCCGGACGCCGCCTGGCCCGATCTCCTGGCCGGACGCTCTTCGGCTGCGGCCCAGGTGCTGCTGGACCTGCTGGACCAGGCGCTGGAGGATGGATCGTCGGACCACTCTCGAGACGCCCCGCCCCCCAACCATCAGGCACGCCAGCCCGATCCGGGCGATTCCGGTATGCCGACCGGGAAAGCGGCCCGGTCGCCGGACCGCCCTGGTGGCGCCACCACTTCCTCCCACTGACCGAAAGGAGTCAACCATGGCCCCTCTGCCTTTTCTCGCCGGCCTGATTGCCGGCGCCGCGGCGGTCGCGGCACTGCGCAGCGACCGCGGGCGCGCCGTCATAAACGAAACCGGCCAACGCCTGCGCGGCGCCGTGAATGAAGCGGAGAGCGGCGTGCGCGCGGCGGCGGAAGCCGGTCTGGGCCTGCTGCGGCGCGGCGTGCCCGAAGCCACGGACGCGACGCCAGGCCAGCCCGCCGACGCCTCCGCGCCAAGTACCGAGTCCGAGCCCCCGTCCGCCACCACCAGGCCCACACGCGCACGCAAGCGCGCCACCCGTCCGGCCGCGTCGGAGCAGGCCGCCGCAGCCGAGGCGGACGCGAAACCCATGCGCCCGCGTGGCCGGCGCAAACCCGCTGGCAGCGATACGGAGGCATGACCATGGCCAGAATCAAGGGACTCATGCGCGACGCACCCGCCAGTTTCGTGCGTGGCGCCATCGCCACCGGCATCGTCGCCGCCTTGCAGGACAAGCGCGGGGGAACCGATCTCCTCAAGTCCGCCCTGCTTGGCGGCGCCGCATTGTCGACGGCGGTCACGGTGGAAGATTTGCTGTTCAACAAGGAGTGGAAAGTGGGCAAGAAAGCCAAGGATCTGGGCAAGGGGAAAGGCAAGGGCTGGAAGAAAAACGGCGGCGGTCTGGACATGGCCATGCTGGACGATCTGATGCGGCGTCAGCGCGCCGGCACGCTGGCATCCCTGCCCGCCAGCCAGCAACTGCTGACCGGCGTCCTGATCGGCATGGCCGCCGCCTGGTTGCTGGGTGACGAGAAAATGCGGGGTAAGCTGATGCGCGCCGGCATGCAGCTCTACACCAGCTTGGCCGGCGGCTTCGAGGAAATGAAGGAACAGATGGCCGACATCCAGGCCGAGATGGCGGCGGAGCG
Source organism: Hydrogenophilus sp. (assembly GCA_020725265.1). GTDB lineage: Bacteria > Pseudomonadota > Gammaproteobacteria > Burkholderiales > Thiobacillaceae > PFJX01. The sequence continues at coordinate 77,606 of DYFK01000007.1, forward strand.
GATGAGCGCGGAATGATCCCGGCCACGGTTTCGCCGATCGCCGAACTGACGGTCGCGCATCGTCTGCGCGGGCGTGTCCGCTTCCGTTTCCGGGTGACGTCGGGCCAGGCCCTCGACGGCCGCGCTTTCGCGCGTGGGGTGGAAAACCTGTCCGGGGTTCATGCCGCCCGCATCAACGCCCGCGCGCGTTCGCTGCTGATCGAATTCGACGCCGAAGCCACCGACCCGGAACGCCTGCGCCATGACATTCTCGCCGGGCGAGCGGACGCGGGCACGCGTTCGATCCCGGATGCGCGCGACGCACGCATCCGGGAACTGGCCGGCGTGATCGCCAGCGGCGCCCTGCTGGTCGGATCGGGCGCGCTCCCGCCCGGCCTGCGCACGCCGGCCACGCTGGCGGCCTCGATGCCGCTGTACGCCGAGGCGATGGATGACCTGTTCGCCGAAGGCATCAATTCCCACGTGCTGGAAGCGCTGGCGGTGGCGATCTCGACCGCCAGCCGCGACCACGGCGCAGCCAACACCACCATCTTCATGCTGGCCCTGGGCGAATACCTGGAAAACTCCATCGCCCGCCGGTCCGACGACATGCTGAGGAAACTGCTGCGCCCGGATACCGGCCTGGTCTGGATCGAAGTGGACGGCGTCGAAACCCAGGTCGCGGCCGCCGAGGTCGGTGTTGGCGCCACGGTGATCGTCGGCGCCGGCGCCACCATCCCGGTCGACGGCACGGTGCTGTCGGGCGAGGCTATGGTGAACGAAGCGGCGATGACCGGCGAAAGCGTGCCGATCAGCCGCGCGCGCGGCGATCCGGTGCTGTCCGGCACGGTGATCGAGGAAGGCCGCCTGCGCATCTATGCCGAGCACGTCGGCCGAGGCACGGCGGCGGCGCGCATCGCCGATTACGTGGAACAGTCGCTTACCGCCAAGAGCAACACCCAGCTCGCCGCCTCGAAACTGGCGGACCATCTGGTGCCCGGCGTGCTCGGCCTGGCTGGCGCGTCCTGGCTGATCGCCGGCGACTGGCAACGCGCCGCCGCGGTGTTGCAGGCGGATTATTCCTGCGCCCTGAAGCTGGCCACGCCGGTGGCCTTCAAGTCGGCCATGTTCCAGGCCGGCAAGCGCGGCATCCTGATCAAGGGTGCCGACGTGCTCGAACGGCTGGCCGAGGCCGATACCTTCGTGTTCGACAAGACCGGCACGCTGACCACCGGCCGGCTGGCGGTCACCGATTCGATCGCCTTCGACCGGCACTACACAGCCGATGACCTGATCGACCTCGCCGCCTCGGTGGAGGAGCATTACTTCCATCCGCTGGCGCTGGCCGTGGTCGAGGCCGCGCGCCAGCATCACGGCCGCCACTTCGACCACAAGGAAGTGCAGTTCATCGCCGCGCATGGCGTCGCCAGCGTCATCGACGGCCGCCGCATCGTGGTCGGCTCGCGCCATTTCGTCGAGGACGACGAGGGCGTGCCGATCAGCGCCGCGCGCCGCAAACGTATCGAGCGTCTATTCCGCGAGGGCAAGACGCTGCTGTACATCGGCTATGGCGGCCGCCTACTCGGTGTCATCGCGTTGAAGGACCGGTTGCGCGAGACCGGAGCAGCCACCCTCGCGCGGCTGCGCGCGCTGGGCGCCAAACGCCTGGTCATGCTCACCGGCGACCATCGCGAGCGCGCCACCGAGATCGCCCGCGAACTGGGGCTGGACGCATTCCACGCCGAACTGCTGCCGCACCAGAAAGCCGAGATCGTCGCGGACATGAAAGCCGCAGGCGCCAAAATCGCCTTCGTCGGCGACGGCATCAACGACGCGCCGGCGCTGGCCAGCGCCCACGTCGGCATCGCCATGGCCCAGGGCGCCGACCTCGCGCGCCTGACCTCGGACATCGCTTTGCTGGAAGACGGCATCGAACGCGTCGCCGAAGCCAAGGCGCTGGCCAACGCCACCCTGAAACGGATCGACACCAACTACCGCCTGACCATAGGCGCAAACAGCGCCATCCTCGGCGCCGCCGCGCTGGGCTGGCTGTCGCCGGTGCTGGCCTCGCTGCTGCACAACGGCACCACCATAGGAATCCTGCTCAACGCCCTGCGTGGCGGCGCCGAGGCCACGTCGACCAGTCCGACTACCTGAGCAGGTTGCGGTGATGCACCCACAGATGCACACCGAGGGCGTGCAGGAAGAACATGCCGGTCCAGATGTGCCAGCGTTTGGCGCCAATGGCGGCGAGCAGCATCGACACCGCCAGGCTTGCCAGCATGCCCTGTTTGGCCAGCCGGTTGGCGCGCACGCGTGGCGCGCCGCTACGCCTGGCCGGCCTGGCGACCGGCGAAGGCGCGCCGGTGTCGGGGGCCGTGGCGGAATCCGCCGCGGGCTCCGGCGCCAGACCGGCGAACGTGGCTTGACAACGCGCAAGGCAGTCCCGCTCCGGCAACCTGTCGACGTCGTAGGTCGCCAGCAAGCTGCCGGTACGCGCGTTCATGGTTACCGACAGGACCCCCGGCCAGCCTTCCACGACCGCGCCGAGCCGGGCCAGCCGGCTGGAGTCGCGCAATGCTGCATGACGCAGGCGTACCCGCCCGGGAATGGATGAAACGACACAGTTCACTTGAAGATCCTCAGTCCATGAGGCTGGCGGTTTCGCCAGCCGACACCCGATCACGCGCGGCATATCGCGCCCGGCCTACCCCGCCAGCTATTTTTTCCTGACCGGCTTGTATTCTATATGAGAATGGTTATTATATAAATAAACGGACATCGAGGTTCGCATATGGACTTCAATCCACGGGGTTCCGCGCCTGATCCTCCTTGTCCGTCGCGCCAGCCAGCCATGCCCGATCACACGGCAAGCCAGCCCCCGCAGCCCTTGCAGCCTTGTTTCGTCGAGGTGATGTTCCGAATGCGCGCTTGCCGAAAACCCATCCTGATGTCGCTTCCTTCCGGGAGGCCGACGTGATGCGCGCGCCGTTCCCGCTGAGCATGGCCGGTGAAGGTGTCCGCGTGCGCATCGTCGCCCTGCGCGGCGGCGCCGGGTTGGACAAGCGCATGACCGAGATGGGCCTCAACGTCGGCGGCGAAGTCACCGTGCGCCAGCGCCAGGGCGGTGGCGGCCTGGTGGTGAGCCGTGGCGAGACCCGCTATGCGCTGGGCGCGGGCATGGCGCACAAGGTGATGGTGGAGATGGTGGGGAGTAGGGAGTAGGCAGTGGGAAGTGGGAAGTAGGGCCGGGGAAGTCATGGTCTTCCCTACTCCCCACTTCCCACTATCCACTCTCTGGAAGTAACGACATGACCCTCAAGGATCTGCGAGTCGGCGACCGTGCCCGTGTGGCTGGGTTTCTCGAAGGTGGCGGTGCCTATCGCCGCAAGCTCCTGTCGATGGGACTGACGCCGGGTGCCGAAATCAGCGTGACCCGGGTCGCGCCGATGGGCGATCCGGTCGAAATCCGGGTGCGCGGCTTCGCGCTCTCGGTTCGCCGCGACGAGGCGGAAGTGTTATCGGTGGAGAAACTGTGATGACCCAGGAAACCCATGTCATCGGCCTGGTCGGCAACCCCAACTGCGGCAAGACCACGCTGTTCAACACGCTCACCGGCTCCAAACAGCGGGTCGGCAACTGGCCGGGCGTCACCGTCGAGAAGAAGGTTGGCGAATACCGCCAGGGCGGGGTCCGGGTCGAGGTGGTCGATCTACCCGGCACTTATTCGCTCGACGTGGTCGACCGCGCCGTCTCGCTCGACGAGAAGGTCGCGCGCGATTACGTGCATGCCAATGAAGCCGATCTGATCGTCAATATCGTCGACGCCGCCAACCTGGAGCGGAACCTCTACCTGACCAGCCAGCTGGCCGAGATGCGGGTGCCGATGCTGGTGGTGCTGAACATGGTCGACGTCGCCGAGGCCAAGGGCATGAAGGTCGACGCCGAGGCGCTGTCGCGCCAGCTCGGTTGCCCGGTGGTGCCGGTGGTGGCTTCGGAAGGCATCGGCATCGACACCCTCAAGGCGGCGATACGCCGGGCCGTGACCGAACAGCCGCGCGCGACCACGACAATCGAATATGGCGCGGATATGGAGCGGGTCGTGACCGAACTGGCGACGCGTCTGCAAGACAGCGTCGGGCATGGCGGCGTGGCGCCGCGCTGGCTGGCCGCGCGTCTACTGGAAGGCGACGATCTGGCGCGTCAGGCGGCTGGCCCCGAACTGGCCGATGAAGCCGCGCGGCGCGCCGACGAACTGGGCGACGACATCGACATCCTGGTCGCCGACGCCCGCTACGGCCTGGCCAACCGCGTCGCCAACGCGGCGGTGACGGTGACCGGCCAGGTGACCCGCGACCTCACCGACCGCATCGACCGGGTGGTGCTCAACCGCGCGCTGGGCATCCCCGTCTTCCTGCTGATGATGTACCTGATGTTCATGTTCACCATCAACATCGGTGGCGCCTTCATCGACTTCTTCGACCAGGCCGCCGGCGCCGTCTTCGTGGACGGCTTCGGCGCCCTGCTGGCCGGGCTGGGCGCGCCGGAATGGCTGGTGGTCGGCCTGGCCAACGGCATCGGCGGCGGCTTGCAGACCGTGGCGACGTTCATCCCGGTGATCGGTTTCCTCTACCTGTTCCTGTCGGTGCTGGAGGATTCCGGCTACATGGCCCGGGCCGCCTTCGTCATGGACCGCTTCATGCGCTGGGTGGGGCTGCCCGGAAAATCCTTCGTGCCGCTGATCGTCGGCTTCGGCTGCAACGTGCCGGCGATCATGGCCACCCGCACGCTCGAACATCGGCGCGACCGCCTGATGACCATCGCCATGGCGCCCTTCATGTCCTGCGGCGCGCGCCTGCCGGTGTACGTGCTGTTCGCCGCCGCCTTCTTCCCGCAAGGGGCGCAGAACGTGGTGTTCGGCCTGTATCTCATCGGCATCGCCGTGGCCGTGCTCACCGGCCTGGTGCTCAAGAACACCCTCCTGAAAGGCGAGGCGACGCCGTTCATCATGGAACTGCCGCCTTACCACCTGCCGACGCTGAAGGGCATCCTGATCCATGCCTGGGACCGCCTGAAGAGCTTCATCGTGCGCGCCGGCCGCATCATCGTGCCCATGGTGCTGGTGCTCAACTTCCTCAACGCCGTCGGCACCGACGGCAGCTTCGGCAACGAGGACAGCGACAAGTCCATGCTGGCGGAGGTTGGCCGCGGCATCGCGCCAGCCTTCTCGCCCATGGGCCTGACCGAGGAGAACTGGCCCGCCGCCGTGGGCATCTTCACCGGCGTGCTGGCCAAGGAAGCGGTGGTGGGCACCCTGAACGCCGCCTACAGCGCGCTGGCGGAGCAGGATGCCGGAGAAGCCGGCGAGGAAGAAGAAGCCTTTAATCTGGGGGACGCGCTCGGCGCCGCCATCGCCACCATCCCGGCCAATCTGGCCGACGCCCTCGGCGCCTGGGCCGACCCGCTCGGCCTCGCCTCCGTGGATGCCAGCGACCCGGACGTCGTCGCCGAGGAGCAGGAAATCTCCACCGGCACCTTCGGCGCCATGGCGGCGCGCTTCGATGGCGCCGCCGGGGCTTTCGCCTACCTACTGTTCATCCTGCTGTACTTCCCGTGCACCGCCGCCATCGCCGCCGTGTACCAGGAATCCGGCGCGCGCTGGACCGCCTTCGTGGCGATGTGGACCACCGGCCTCGGCTACGGCCTTGCCACGCTGTATTACCAGGCGGCTAACTTCGGCCGAGACCCGGCGCTTGCCAGCCTTTGGATCGGCATCGTGCTGACCGGCTTCGCGGCGGCCTTCCTGATCCTGCGCCGGCTGGGCAGGGACGATGCCGCGCCCCTGCCGGCGCCGCAAAAGGCCTGAGGGGAGGGCGCATGATCCTGTCCCGCGTCAGCGACTATCTTCGGGAGCGCCACCGCGCCAGCGTCATCGACATGGCCCACGGCCTGGACGCCACGCCGGAGGCCCTCAAGGGCATGCTCGCCATCCTGGAGCGCAAGGGCCGTGTGCGCCGCCTGCCGGCGGGCACCGGCTGCGGCAGCGGTTGCTGCAAGTGCGATCCGGCCACGCTGGAGATGTACGAATGGGTGGCCGATTAGGCGTCCGCGAACCTCCATCCGTCAGGGCAACGCGACCCCTCTGGAAAACCGGGCCGCGATGCGCTAAACCAGACCGCATCGAATTCCCTAGTCCGTCATGCCCACCCACGATCTGAAACTCTGGCAGCACGCCCACGACTTCGGCACCGAGGCCGATCGCCATGCCGAACGGCGCACCCGCTGGGTGGTGGGGCTGACCTTCGTCACCATGCTGGCGGAGCTGGTGGCTGGCTGGCTGACCGGCTCCATGGCCCTGATGGCGGATGCCTGGCACATGGCCAGCCACGTCGGCGCCCTCGGCCTGGCAGCCTTCGCCTACGGCTTCGCCCGTCGCCATGCCGGTGACGCCCGCTATACCTTCGGCACCGGCAAGGTCACCGCCCTGGCCGGCTATACCAGCGCGCTGCTGCTTGGCGTGGTGGCCTTCTGGATGGTCTGGGAATCGCTCCAGCGTCTGGTCGAGCCGGTGGCCATCCGTTATGCCGAAGCCATGGCGGTGGCGACCCTGGGCCTGACCGTGAACCTGCTCAGCGCCTGGCTGCTGGGTCATGACCATCACCACGATCACGACCATCATCACGATCGCGACCATCACCACGGCCACGAGCATGTCGACCACAACCTCAAGGCCGCCTACCTGCACGTCCTCGCCGATGCCCTGACCTCGGTGCTGGCCATCGTCGCCCTGGCCGGCGGCATGGTGTATGGCTGGAATTTCCTCGATCCGGTCATGGGGCTGGTGGGCGCCGCCGTGGTCAGCCGCTGGGCCTGGGGCCTGGCCCGGGACAGCGCGGCGGTGCTGCTGGACGCCGAGGACCATGAACCGGTGGCGGCGGAAATCCGGCGCGTCATCGAATCCGAAGCCGACCACGAGGTGGCCGACCTGCACGTATGGCGGGTCGGCCCCGCCAGCCGGGCCTGCATCGTCTCTCTGGTGAGCCATGCGCCCCATCCGGCCGAACATTACCGCGCGCGGCTGGCGGCCATTCCCGGCCTCGACCACGTCACGGTGGAAATCCACCACTGCCGCGACAGTCGTTGTCGCGTCGAAGCGGCGTGAAGACATTGCTGCTGATCGGCGTCCACCGCGAGGAACGTGCTTTCGGCGAGGCGGTCGCGGCCGGCTTGGCGCGCAACGACATCGATGTGCTGGCCGTCGAGGATGGTTTATCCGGGCGTCGGCCGCGCGCCGATCAACGCTACCGGTACGACAACCTGCACCGAGCCTTGTACCGACAATTACCTGCCCACGCGGCCGGGCGCCACGACATTCTGGTCGACCTGCATACCGGCCTCGACCACACCGCGACCAGCGCCGACCTGATCTGCGCGGAACCAGACCGACTGGCCGGGGTGGCTGAGCGGCTTGGCGCCGACGCGAACCGGGTCCGAATCGTCGCCCTGGGCCGTGCCCATGCGGATGGGCCGGTCGCCGAGACGGTGATTCCCGAGGAAATCTGGCGCCATCCCGCATTCCTATATGTGGGCATCGAGGTTTTCCTGCCCGAGACTGGCGCCGGCACACCTGCACAGTGGGATTTCGCGCGCCGGCTGGTGAACGCCGTGGCGGATGTCGCCGGTGCTTCCCTCCGGGATCGACCCAGGCCGGGTTCCCTTAACGAAACACGTGCAGTACCTTCATGGACTCGGTAATCCGACCCTTGGGCAGATATGTGATGGCGTATGGGTTGCTGTTGAGCAACTCGATCAGGCGGTGGATTTCTTCCACGTTTCTGGGTGGTCTACCCTTGCCGGTGAAGATCAGGGTGGTCCAGTAGGAGTTGATCTGGGGCAGCGTCTTACCGGAAATCTCCCGGTAAAACTCCGCCTTGACTCCCTCGTCGCTCAATTCCAGGGGTTGCACCCGGCTACCGTCCGGCAGCCGGGTGGTCTTGGCCAGAAAGATGTCGGCCACCTCCCGTGCGTCCAGCCGTTCGATGGGAGATCCCCTGGCCGCGACCACGGCCAGATCGGCATGGCTGGCGCAGGATGCCGCCAGCAGCGCGATCAGCCCCAGCAGGCGTGACATCAGAACACCCCCTCGAAAGTGACCGAGAGCAGGGTGGTGGCGCTGTCCCTTGCCTCCAGGGCGCGGTAGGTGGCATCGTGAAAAAATTGGCGTTCGACCTGGGCCTTGATGGCGTGGGCGGCATCCAGGTCATAACGGAGACCGAGGGAGATGGCCCGCGTCGTGAACTCGCCATTCTTGGGCGCCGGCGGTCGTGGTGCCGATGGCGGCGCGCCGCTGGGTGGTGGAACGGCCACCTCCGGGTAATCCATGGTCCGGTATTGGAGTAGCAGATAGGGAATGGCTCGGTTCAGGCGATATCCCAGGGAGAGATAGGCCAGACGCTCATCCGGAATGATCTCCGCGAGGCCGTGGAGATAGCCGAAATTCAAAATGGCGTTACCCCGCGATATTTCCGCCTCGACGCTGCCCAGGCGGACCTCGGCGTTCCTGCCCAGAACCCGCGACCGGTCAAGGTTGTGGACATCGTAACGGGCATGCATCAAGGCCAGATTGACCCAGGAACCGTCACGTTCGACCCGGGTGGAGAGCACCTTGATGTCCCGGTTGTCGATGAATGTGCGGGTGTGCTCCGCTTCACCGTACGCACCCTGGATCTTGAGGTTGTAGTCGCCCAGACGCCGACGCTTCACGATCTCACCGCCATGATAATCGTCGAAGCCGGATGCCCCGCTGGCGGGTACCAGCGGGCGTGCCCAGAGTCGCGAAAATCCTACATGACGCAGTTCGACACCTTGGAGCACGGGCGTTTTCAGGCGGCCACCGCGTAGCAGCAAATCCTCGCCGAAGTCATAGCTCAGATAGCCCCATTCCAGCGTGGGCTTCAGGTTCTCGTCGGTCTGCCTGCTGCTGACCACCTGGGCAGTGACACGCAGATTGTCGGTGAGGGAAAAATCTGCTTGCAGACCGATCAGGGAATAATCCAGCGAAACCCTGCCGTCTTCCAGAGTGATGTCCCCGGCGCGTGCGGGCAGGGAGGTATCGCCGCCCAGGCTCAGGCTGGCGTCCAGGCTATAGAATCCACTCAGCGAAAGCCGGTCCGAGATTTCAAGGGCGTGACCGGTGGCCGGAAGCAGCCAGAATGCCGCGAGCAGCGAGCGGAAACACGCCCCATAACGGTGTTTGATCCACGCGTCCATCGTAAACCGGCCAGAATCGGGTGAAGCCATGTTGAGGCCGATCCTACTGTAATAACCCTACCGACATCCATACGAATAGATGCTCCGCAAGCCCGCGCTGACGATATTCCAGAAGATGCTGGTGGCGCCACTGGTGGGGGTGCTGCTGTATTCCGCCTATCTGTTCTTCAGCCATCATGAACGGCAAGCCGGCAGCGGCGCCATCGAGGAGATTCGCACCATTTATTTGCCCGCCCTGGATCTGGCCGGGGGCAACGTCATCGTGTTCGACACCATGGTGTCCACCTTCAAGGATGCCGTGCTGGCCGGGGAGGAGGAGTGGGTACGCAACACGGGCAAGGAGAAGGCCCGCATCGAGGCCAATCTCGCGCATCTCGAGGGGCACGTTCCGGTTGTGGACCCGGCCCGGGTAAGGCAATTGCGCGCCGCCCTGGTCCGGTATCACGAAAACGCCCATGCCCTTTCCCTGGCCATGCTGCGTGGGGATACCGACACGGAACGCGCAAACCACCTGATCGAGAACGTGGAGCGTTACCACGGACAGGCGCGCGCCGGTTTCCAGGGCATGAAGGTCGACCTCCAGGACGGATTCACGCGCCGCGTCGATGAAACCCTCCAGCGTTCTCGATTTCAGCTGATGGCCGCCACCGGTCTTGGGGTAGCGCTTATCGTGGTCATTCTCGGCGTCACGTTCGCAATGTCACTCTCCACCCGCGATGCCTTGCGGGAAGTCAACCAGGCCTTCAAGAACATGGCCCAGGACCGACCGGATTTTTCCCGTCGTCTGACACGCGCCAGCAGGGACGAACTGGGCGAATTGGTGGGCTGGTTCAACCTGCTGTCCGACAAGTTGGAAAACGACCACAAACAGATCGAACGGCTTTCCATCACCGACAAGCTCACGCAGCTCTACAACCGCACCAGGATCGACGAATTGTTCCTGCTCGAATTGAGCAAGGCACGCCGTTACGGCTACCCCTTGTCCGTAATCCTGCTGGATCTGGATCATTTCAAGGCGGTGAACGACACCTGGGGCCATCAGACCGGTGACCGGGTATTGCGTGAACTGGCCGACATCCTGCGGCACAACGTGCGCGACACTGACCATGTGGGACGTTGGGGTGGAGAGGAGTTCGTGATCCTCGCCCCCAATACCGGGCCGGACCCTGCGCTTGCCATGGCGGAAAAACTCCGTGCGGCCATCGCCGCCCACACTTTTCCCGAGGTCGGTCACAAGACCGGCAGCTTCGGTGTCGCCAGTTATCTGGATGGCGATGACGAGGACAGCATGACCCGGCGCGCCGACGAGCACCTCTATGCCGCGAAGAAACAGGGTCGCGACCGGGTAGTGGGCGCGTAGGCGGCAACCCGGCGAGTGCGCTCCGGTTCAGGCCGGCCCGGCCAGCGGCCAAGCGAGCCAGTGATTGTCGAGACGGATGCCGGCACCGACGGCCGCCGAACGCGGCCGAGGCGGCATCGACGCATCCAGCTCGAACACGCGGTCGGCGCCGCCGGCGAGCAGCCGCCCGTCCGCTCCGGCCAACGGGCAGGCCTCGGCGAGCGGCAGGAATTCGCGCAAGCCCCCGGCGCCGAACAGGGCGATGCCACCGGCGCGCGGACAGCTCACCGCGAAACCGTCGGCGAACGCCGCGACGCCGCCACCGTAACCGGCCAGCGGACGCGCCGTCGGCACGATGCCGACGACGTCGCCGTCGAACCACGCGAGTACCGGCGCGCGCGCCCGGTCGGCGGCGTCGTCATGTTCGGCCTGCAGGGCGATGCCGAGTCGGTCGCCGTTCCAGGCCAGGTGACGGATGCTCAGCCGGGGATCGGTCAGACGCCATTGGCCGAGCGGCCGGCCGGTACGCGCATCCAGCCGGACCAGGGAGGACGACATGCGCGCGAGATCGTGCTTGATCCGTCCGGTTTCCGGCCGGGTCGGCACGCCGCCGTTGGCGACCAGCAGACAGCCGGGCCGGCCGGCGTCGTCGATCAGTTCGTGCGCGTCGATGCCCAGTGTTGGCCATTCCGCGCGTTTTTCCAGGGTCTCCGGATCGCGCGCGCCGATCAGGCCAGCGCCGGTTTCCAGATCGGTTTCGGTGGTGAACACGAAATCGCCGGCGGCGAGCACGTGACCGGAGAACGCGCGGCCGGGCTCGATCCAGCGCCAGCGCGGCGGCCGGCCGTCCAGGTGCCAGCGCGCCAGCCAGTCGCCCGGCCGCCGCGCCACGGTCAGGAAGCCGCCGCCGGGCGCCGGCGCCAGCCCATGCGCGCGCCCCGGCAGATCGAACGCGGTGACGATCGCCAGCCCGCCATCCCGGTACGGGCGCAACAGACCGGCTTGGTGGCCGATGCCCAATCGCCAGGTCGCGACCAGGTCGCGCCCGGCGTCCGCTTGCGCGCCCGCCAGCGCCGGCATCGAACCGCTGGCGGCGAGCGCGGACAGCGCGCGCAGAAAGCGGCGACGGTCGCGCACCGGGTCAATCGCCATCGGCGTCGGAAAAACCGATGCTGACGCCGAGCAGCGGCGCGATCGCGGTTTCGACCCGATGGCGCAACGTCGTCAGCACGCCGGTGGCGGCGCGCACCCGCGCCGGATCGCCGACATCCAGGTCGCGCAGCGCGGCATCCACCCGCGCCACCCGGTCGGCCAGTTCGACCGCCGCATCGGCCTGACCGCGCGCGCGCAACACGGCCGCCAGGGAGCCATGCCCGGTGATCGCCAGCGCGCGCAGCGCGTCCCATTGCGCGGCCCAGGCCAAGGCGGCGGCGCCGGCGCGGCCGCGCGGAAACTCGGGCGCGCCACCGGTTTCCGACGTGGTCACCACGTGGATCGGCAGTTCCATGCCGATCCAGCGCAGGCGCTCCAGGCCGGCCACCCACTGGTTGATCAGGTCGGACGGGAAATCGGCGGGCGGACGCGTGTTGAACGGCGCGGCGGCGATGGCCACGGCTTCGCGCGCGATTTCCTCGGCGAGCTGGACGGCGTACGCGCAGGCCGCCGAATCCGGCGTCGCCGGCTTCACCCACAGCAGCCACTCCAGCGCCGGCAGGCCCTTGGCCGGCGTGCCGATCAGTTCCATCGCCGCCGGCCCGGCCGGCGCGGACTGGATCGCCTTCTCGATCATGCGCGGCCGGGTCGGCGTGAAGTCGATCCGGCGTTGCGCGCGCAGGTCGAGCACCGGGCCGATGGCGACGCCGGCCAGACGTTCCCAGTCCGTCAGCGCCGAGCGCCAGGCCGCGCGCGCCCGCGTCAGGGCATCCTCGGTGCGTTCCGGCGGCGCCGCGCACAGACCGCGCAAGGCCGGCGGCAACGCGGCGGCGGTTTCGGCGAAAGCCGCCGCGCGCGGCGCGAACCAGTCGCGTTCGACCGCCGCGATCCAGGCCGGATCGGCGCGCGCCACGCCGCCGACGAGCAGGCCGGCGGCAACCACCAGGGCCATGCCGACGCGGCGCCCGCTCACAGCGACTCCACGAAGGCGACCAAGGCTTCCCGATCGGCCGCGCTCATGCGCGATACCGCGTCGCGGCTGGCGGCGGCCTCGCCGCCGTGCCAGAGAATCGCTTCCAGCACGCCACGCGCGCGGCCGTCATGCAGCAGCCGGTTGTGGCCGTTGACCTCCTTGATCAGGCCGATCCCCCAGAGCGGTGGCGTCTTCCATTGCCGGCCGTCGGCGAAACCGTCCGGGCGGCCGTCGGCCAGTTCGTCGCCCAAATCGTGCAGCAGCAGATCGGTATAGGGGTAAATGCGCTGGCCGACCAATGCGCGACTGCTCATGCCCGGGTTTGGCGGTTCGCCGGTGACATATCCGGGGCGATGGCAGACCGCGCAGCGGGCCTGCTGGAACAGCGCCTGGCCATGGCGGACGCGCGGATCGTCGATCGCGCGCCGGGCGGGCGGCGCCAGCACCGCCTGATAGAACACCACGTCGCCCAGCGTCTTGTCGTCGATTTCCGGTGCCGCGCCACGCGCTCCCCTGGGCGCCGCCAGACAGTCCTTCTGCGCGGTGGTGCAGGCCTCGTCGGGGAAGATCGACGAGGTGATGCCGATGTCGCCCTGGAAGGCGCCGGCGGTCTGGTGAGCGATGGTGGCGACGTTCGCCTTCCAGCCGAACCGGCCCACCATCATGCGGCCCGAGGGCGCGTCCCAGACCTTGTTCGGGACGCCGCGGATACCGTCATCGGCGGCGGCCTGGGCAGCGGCGTTGGCGAGGATTTCCGATTCCGGAATCGCCTCCAGCAGACCAACGCCGATCAGTTGCGGCGCCACCCGCGGACTCACCAGCACGTCCCCAGCCATCGGTCCGTAGCCAAGCTCGCGGAAACCGTAGACCGGCTTCAGCAGCGTGTACGGCTGGCCATCGGTGAAGCGGCCGTGGATTTCCTGGTGGCCGATGTCGGCCTTGCCTTCCGGCGTCACGCCCCGGATCGCGAAATTGTTGAACTGGTCCCCGTAGGTCGGCTCCGGGCGCACGCCACCGTGCGCACCGATGCCCGGCACCGACAGGCGCAACAGCAGCGACACCGGCTGGTCGCCGGCCTCGGGCGGGCCGCCGCGGCCATCGTTGAAGTGGCAGGCGCCACAGGAACGCGCGATGAAATGCGGGCCGAGGCCGTCGCGCGCCGTCGTCGACGCCGGCGCCTGCACCCAGTTGCGCTTGAAGAAGGAATTGCCGATCACGAAGCGGGTGTGCTCGGCGTCGCTCAGGTTGGCCGCCGGCAGCGAGAACGCCATGCGGCCGGTGACATGGACGGTGGTGTCGCCACCGGGCCGCGTGTCCTCCGGCTCATCGATCGGGGCGGCATGGAGGCCCGCCGAGACGAGCACGGCGGCCAATAACGTAGTGTGTGATCGCATGCTGGCGAACTCGTTGTGGCTGGCGTCCGCCGGCCGGACACCGACGGGCCGGCTGGCTGGATGGTTACGGCTGCACCAGGGTCAGTTTGGTGATGCCAACTGCGTTGGCGGCGGCGACCAGATCCTTGCTCTGCTGGACCAGGCTGTCGACCGTGTTCTGGATGCGTTGACGGCCAGGCGCGTCCCGACCGCCGATGATCTCGCGATCGAACGGCGCCTGGATGGCGCTGGCGGCGGCCACCGACGCGGCGATGCGGGCGCTGGTCCGCTCGGCCAGGGCGGCATCGCTGGCGGCGACCAGGTCGCGCGGCGACGGACCGGTCAGCAGGCCGCCGTCGGCGCGCCGGTAGCGGCCCAGCCAGACGTTCTCGATGCCCTGGGCGTTGGTGACCGCGTCGCGGTGAGTGTTGTCGGAGAAGCAGGAATGCTCGTCTTCCTGGTCCTGGCTGTTGAGCGCGACCTCCAGGCGCTCGCCGGCAAGTTCGCCGCGCGACAGCGAACCCATGGCGACGAAGATCTTGCGCAGCGATTCCTGACCCTCCTCGACGAAGCGGGCGCGGTAATTGACCCGGCTGCCCGGCCGCCAGGCCTTGACCAGATACTCCAGGTCATCGATCAGCAACTCGGTCGCCACCTTCAGATAGGCACGGCGACGATCGGCGTTGGCCGCCTGGCCGTCCATGAAATCCGTCCATGGACGCGCGCCGGGGCCGGTCGCGCTGAGATCCTGGCCCCACAGCAGGAATTCGATGGCATGCCAGCCGGTGGCGATGTTCTCCTCGCCGTCGCGCTCGTTGCGGTCGGTGATCGACTGCTTGGTGATGGCGAAGGCGCGGTCGTTGATCAGGCCGGCGGTGGCGTCCCCGACCACGTAGTCGACATAGGACTCGTCCATCGGCCAGGCGTTGAGCCGGCCCTCCGGGCCGATCTCGTCATCGATCGGGCCACCGTAGAAGCGGAACGCCTCGGTCTGGCCGTAATACTCGCGCGCCGCCCGCCAGGCCCGCTGCGCCGCCTGCTGGCTCTCCGCCGAGGGCTGGGCCAGGAAGGCGTCGATCGCCGCGCGCATGGTCCGGGCGGCGGCCAGGGTATCGGTGTAATTGGCATGCACCAGTTCAGCGTGATGCTTGAGCACCGAGGCGACATCGGGGCCGGCGGCCTGAACAGCCGACGCGCCCAGGCCGGCCGACAGGGCCAGCGTGAACAGCAGTTTCTTCATCGGGAAATCCTTTCTTGCGCTTGAGGAGGGCGGATCGCGGCGGTTAGAACGCCGCCTTGGCGCGCAGACTCCAGACCGTGATGGCGTCGGCGTCGGCATCGCCGCCGGGCCGGCCGATCCACTGCACGCTCGGCGAAATTTGCAGGTTGTCGTTGAGCTGCCAGGCGTAATACAGCTCGGCCTGGCGTTCCGCGCCACGTGGACGGTAATCGGCGATGCCGTCGCCATCGTCGTCGGGGCCGGTGTCCCGGAACTCGTTGCTGGTGCGCAGCCAGCCCAGCGCCAGTCCGGCGCGGTCCGCCGCGCGTCCCCAGAGCGTGCCGTCGAGCTGGCCGCCCAGCGTGAACGCGCGATCGAAACGGACCTCGCCACGGGTCGACTGGCCCAGGCGACCGAACAGGGTCAGGCCGCGCGCCACCCGCTGGTCGGCGGATATCCCCCAGCCGGCATGCCGTTCCTCGTCGCCCGCGAGCGATTCCGAGCGGCCGTTGCTCCAGGCGTACAGCCGATAGCCGCCTTCCAGGCCGCGCCAGGTCTTGCCGTTGTACTCGGCCTGGGCGATCAGGAATGGCTTGCTGAAACTGGTATCGAAATGGGCGCCGTTGCCGGAGCCGAACAGGCCCAGCGACACCCCCCAGTTGTTGGTGCCGTTGACGTCGCCGACATAGGCGAAGCGCGCGCCCGGCGAGAAGCCGTAGAGATCGGCACCGACGTCGCTGCCGGAATCCAGCAGCGGGTTATGCACGAAGACGTTGTTCAGGAAGGCCTCGGATTCATCGTCGGCGATGTTGTTCTGATCGAAGAACACGAACGGATCGATCTTGCCGACGGTGACCTCGACCCGCCCCATCTCGCCCTTGCCGGCGAAGCCGACCGGAATGTCGAGCTGGTACCAGGCCTGCGCCATCAGCGCGACGGAATCGCCGGAAGCGGCGACACCGCCGTTCTCCAGCTCGAAACCGATGGAGTTGACCGCGCCGGTGTAGGTCGGATTCAGACGGCCGAGGCCGCCGCCCTGGCCCAGCCGGAAGTGGGCGAACAGCTTGCCCTCGGCATCGCCGATGTTGCCGGCCGGTAGCTCGACCTCGACGTCGGCGCGATAGTTGAGCTGACTCTCGTCGTGGCCGTCGACGGTGCCGCTGGAGGCGCGCTGCGCGACCATGACCAGCGAGGCGCCGGCGGCGACGCCGTCGAGCGACTCGAACGGCTTGGGCTGGCGGCGGATGGCGAGCACCTCGTTCTCGACATCCTCGACCCGCGCCACCACTTCCTCCACCCTGGCGGACGCTCCGGCCGAGGCCTCCAGCCTGCGATTGGTGGCTTCCAGGTGTTCGACGCGCTCGCTCAGTCGTCGCACTTCCTGGATCAACAGTTCGACATCGGAGGTCGCGAAGGCCGGAACGGCCACCATGCAACCCAGGACTCCGCCGATGCTCGCGGCGGCCAGCTTGTTTGCGGTCATGATTTCCCCTTTCAACTCCCGCGACTCTGGCTGGCTGGCGACACGGTGGCCGTTGGCTGGCTTTACGGATATTGAACAAGAATTATCCTGTTATGTAAACAAGAATGATTCTCGTATTTGCAGGGAATTACTACCCGGCCGGCGCTAGCGCGTCGGCCGCTTGGTCGAGCGTGGCGATGCCGGTCAGCGCCATGGCGATTTCGAGTTCGTCGCGCAACAAACGGATGACGTGGGCGACGCCATTGGCACCGGCGTTGGCCAGTCCGTACAGGGCCGGCCGGCCGATCAGCACGGCGTCGGCGCCGAGCGCCAAGGCCTTGAGCACGTCGGTGCCGCGCCGGATGCCGCCGTCGACCAGGACCGGCGACGCGCCGGCGACCGCGTCGACCACAGCCGGCAGCAGGCGGGCGGTGGCCGGCACGGTGTCCAGGGTGCGGCCGCCGTGGTTGGAAACGATGATGCCGCCGGCGCCGGCGGCGATGGCCTGGCGGGCGTCGTCGGCGCGCAGGATGCCCTTGAGCAGGATCGGCAGCCGGGTCCGGGCGCGCAGCCACTGGATGTCGTCCCAGCCCGGCGCGTCCGCCAGCAGGCCGTCGAACAGCGCGCTCCGGCCCGGGCCCGGGGGCCGGGCCAGCGGCGCGGACAGACCACGCAGATTGACCGCGTCGATACCGGGCGGCAGCCGGAAACCGGCGCGCCGCTCGCGGTCGCGGGCGCCGTTGACCGGGGCATCGACGGTCACCACCAGGGCTTCGTAGCCGGCCGCCTCGGCGCGCGCCACCAGTTCGCGGGTGAAGCCGCGATCCGGTTGCAAATAGAGCTGGAACCAGAGCGGCCCGCGATCGGCGTCGGCCAACACCAGCCGGGCGACATCGGCCAGTGGCGCGCTCGCCTGGGTGCTCAACACCAGGCCCGCGCCGAGCGCGGCGGCGGCGACCGCCATGGCCAGTTCGCCGTCGGGATGCGCCAGACGCTGGTAGGCCATCGGCGCGATCAGGATCGGGTGTGGCCACTCGCGGCCGAGCAGGCGCACCCGGGTGTGGCCGCCGGCCAGTGGCCGTAATACGCGCGGCAGCAGTTCCAGCCGACGCCAGGCTTCGAGGTTCTCGCGCAACGTCGATTCATCACCGGCGCCGCCAGAGAAATAGGCCCAGGCCGACGCGTCGAGCCGGCCGCGCGCATGCGCTTCGTGGTCGGCCAGGCTGACCACGCCGGCCGGCACCGCGTTCACGTGCTCGCCCACTGGCGCAACAGGTTGTGATAGACGCCGGTCAGCGCGGTGGTCTCCGGGGTTTCGCCATGGCGCTCGCGCAGGCGTAGCAGGTTCATGTCCAGCTCGTACAGCAACCGGCGCTGGTCGTCGCCGCGCACCATGCTTTCGATCCAGAAGAAACAGGCAAGACGGGCGCCACGCGTGACCGGCCGCACTTCGTGCAGGCTGGTGCCGGGATAGAGCACGGCGTGACCGGCCGGCAGCTTGACGCCATGCACGCCGAAACTGTCGTGGATGGTGAGTTCGCCGCCGTCGTATTCGTCCGGTTCGTTGAGGAACACCGTGCACGACAGGTCGGTGCGCACGCGCTGGCCGTCGGGCAACACGCGGATCGCGTTGTCGATGTGGGCGCCGTAGAAGTTGCGGTCGTCGCCGTAGCGGTTGACGCGCGGCGTGAACACGCGCAGCGGCAGCGCCGCCGAGAAGAAGCGCGGAATCCGGTCCAGACCGGCCAGGATGCGCGCGCGGATGAACTCCGCCGCCGCGCAGTCGTGCGGCAGTTGGACGTTGTTCTTGACCGCGCGCGCCTGGCCGCCGGCGCTCAGGGCGCCATCCGCCCAGGGCGCGCTGGCCAGCAGGCGGCGGATTTCGGCCAGCTCGCCGGTATCCAGGACGTTTTCGAATGTCAGCATCATGGCCGTTCTCCCGGCCGGCTCAGGCCAGCACCACCCAGTGATTGTCCGGCGTCATCGCGCGCGGCCAGGCCAGCATGGCCGCGCCGGCGCGCGGATGCCAGCGGGCGACGCCGCGCTCGGCGCCGATCAGCACGCCATCGCGGCCATCGCCACCGGGCGCCGCCAGCGCGCACAGTTCCTTCAGCTCGGCGATCGCGAACAGCTCCTCCGGCGCGTCCGGGTGCCAGAGCACGCCCCGGCCGACCCTTTGGCCGCTGAGCACGAAACCGCCGCCGGGGCCGGGCGCGATGTCGCCGGCATAGCCGCCGGCCAGCACCGACCCGGACGGCACGCGCAGCGTCGCGCCGTCCCAGACCGCCAGCACCGGCGCCGCCCGGCGCCGGGCGAGGTCATCGTGCTCGGCCTGCAGGGCGATGCCCAGCAACGGTGCCTCGGCGTCGCCGTTCCAGGCCATGTGGCGCGGGCTCAGGCGGGCGTCGTCCAGACGCCACTGGCCGAGCAGTTCGCCGGTGTGGCCATCCAGCCGGACCAGGGACGGATTCATCCGGTCGAGGTCGCGCTTCTTGCCGGTGGCGTCACGCGGAATGCCGCCGTTGGCGACGATCAGCGCGCCGTCGCGATCGATCAGGCACTGGTGCGGATCGCGTCCGTGCGCGCGCCATTCCGCCTGCTTGCGGAAATCGCGGACATCGCGCGCCGACACCCAGCCTTCGCCGCTGGCGCGGTCGGTTTCGGTGGTGTACAGCCAGCGGCCGTCGGCGCTGGCGATGACGTGGCCGTCGAAGCTGCGCGCCGGGCTTTCGTCGTCGAGCCGGTGCTCGCGAACCCGCCGGCCTTCGGCGTCGAAACGCATCAACCAGACTCCCGGCCGGCTGGCCACCGCCAGAAAGCCGCCGTCGGCCTCGGCCATCAGCCCGTGCGCGCGGGTCGGCACCGTGTACTCGGCGACGACGCGCGCGCGGCGCCCACGCCAGTCGAATTCGAGCACGCCGACATGGTCTTGCGCCCGGCCGCCCTCGATCACGCCGCGCCAGGCGGCGGCGAGCCGGTGCGTGGACGACTCGCCGGCCGCCGCCAGCCGGCCGGAAAATGCCAGCGCGCCGAGTCCGAGCGCGGCATCGCGCAGGAAGGTTCTACGGTTCATGTCCAGTCCTCCAAGAAAAAACGGTCCCGTCACCCAGAGTGACGGGACCGAAAAACCCCCAGGGAATCACCTTGCCTTCCCCATGGATTGAACAAACCCCGGAATCAGAACCGGTACGAACCCGTCACCTGGATCAGTCGACCGGCGCCCGGCACGTAGTGCGCCGGATAGAGCTGGTCGGCATACAGCTTGTCGGTGACGTTGGTGACGTTGCCCTTGATCGTGAAGTCCTTGTTGACGTGGTACTCGGCCATCAGATCGATGGTGGCGTAACCGGGCACGTGGAACTCCGAGCGGGTCGGCTTCTGCTTGCCGCGGAAGTTGACGCCGGCGCCGGCGCGGAACTTGGGCGTGAACTGGTAGGTGGTCCAGATCGTGCCGCTGTGCTTGGGCGTCAGCGCCGGCCGGTCGCCTTCGCGCTCGCCCGGCGTGTTCTGCATGCAGGAACCGGTGGCCGGGCAGGGTGCCGCCTTGTCGACCTTGGCGATCGGCAGCCACATGTAGGAGCCGAACACTTCCCAGTCGTGGGTGATGCGGCCGGCGAGGTCGATCTCGAAACCGGCGGTGTGGCGACGGCCGGACAGGGTCACCACCGGCAGGTCCGGATCGGTGTTGCGCTCGTTCAGCTTGGTCGAGCGGAACAGCGCCAGGCGCGTGGTCAGACGCTTGTCGGCGGAATCGATCTTGGCGCCCAGCTCCAGGTTGATGCTTTCCTCCGGCGGCGTATCGGCGTTGGAGGCGCCCAGCGAGTAGGCGTCGCCCGAGGTGTTGAACGACGTGCCGTAGGACGCGTGGAAGGAATGCCGGTCGGTCGGCTGGAACAGCACGCCCAGGCGCTTGCTCCATTCCGACACCTTCATCCGGTAGCTGGTGGTGGTGACCGGCCCGGAGGCGTTGTTGGGAATGGCGTACTGATCGTAATCGCCGTTCAGATCGTCGAAACGCAGGCCGGCCACCAGCTTCCAGGACGGCGCCAGCTCGACCATGTCCTGCAGGTAGGCACCCCAACCCTTGGACACGTATTCGTTGCCGACGCGCAGCACGCGGGAGCCTTCGTCGACCTTGGCGCCATCGTCCGGCGTGCCCACCGTGGTGGTCGGCTTGGTGACGTTGACGCCACCCTGGTTGGCGTTGCGCGCCGCGTACACCACCTTCTTCTCGCGCGCGTAGTCGACCCCGGCGAGCAGTTCGTGCTTGACGCCCCAGGCGCGGAACTTGCCGTTGTAGTCGCTTTGCGCGTGCAGGTTGTCCATGTCCTGGATCTTCAGGTGGTTGCCACGCGTGAGTACGGTGTTCGGCCCGAAGGTTTCCAGTGTCGCGGCGATCCCCCCTTGCAGCGTGGCGTTGCCAAGACGGATGGCGCCAGAGCGCTGGTCGCGCTCGAATTCACCGTAGCGGATCTGGGTCTTCAGCTCGCCGTCCCAGGCGAAACGATGGATGTGGCTGAAGGTGGCGATGTTGGCGCCGCTGTCGTTGTAGTCGCTGGCCATGCCGTAGTAGACATCCGGATCCAGCGGCAGCAGCGAGCGCTTGGTCGCCGGCGCGCCCGGATACGGGGAAATGAACGGGATGCCGTAGTTGATGCCGTTGTTGTTGTCCAGGTGATAGAAGCCGACCTGGAATTCGTTGTCGTCGCCGATGCCCCAGCGATAAGCCGCCGCCACGCCACGCTTGTCCAGGCTGCTGCCGGAGCCGTTGTTGTCGGCCTTGGTCACCATCGCGTTGACTCGCAGCGCGGACTTGTCGCCGGTCTTCAGGTTGAAATCGCCGACCAGGCGCCGGTGGCTGTGGTTGCCCAGGGTCAGGTCGAGCTGGTTCTCGTCGGTCAGGTGCGGCTGCTTGCTGACCTGGTTGACGGCGCCGCCGGTCGAGCCGCGGCCGAACAGCATCGACGCCGATCCGCGCAGCAGCTCCATGCGGTCGAGGTTGAAGGTGTCGCGGTCATAGATCGCCGGATCGCGGGTGCCGTCGATGAAAATGTCACCGGTGGCCTGCAACGAGAAGCCGCGCAGACGGATGTCCTCCTCGCCGCCCTCGGCCGCCAGGAAGGTGATGCCGGCGGTGTTCTTGAGCGCTTCCTTGAGCGTGTCCAGGTTGCGGTCGTCGATCAGCTTCTCGGTGACCACGGTGACCGACTGCGGAATGTCGCGCAGTTGCTGCTTGCCCTTACCGATGGTGGTAACGGTGGCGCGCACGCTGTCCTTGCCGGACTCGGCCTCGGCCTGATCGACCACCTTGACCGTGGCCAGCGTCTTCTCGTCGGCGGCGGATTGCGCCCAGGCGCTCATGGAGCCGGCCAACAGCAACGCGCCGAGCGGCAGCAGGGCGGCCTGGCGCGCCACGGGCACGGCGGGACGGTTGCGGAACGATTTCTTGCGTTTGGACATCGTGCGAGCCTCTTCGAATGATTGGAGATTGCTGGCTGGCTGCAACGATGGGCGCTGTGGCTGGCTGAGAGGCGCGAACTGTAATAGAAACGAAAACGATTCTCAATGGGTTGGTGAACAACCCGACCACGATGTCCGGGGGAATCGTCATGGCGCATCGTCCCGGCCCGATGCCAGGGACATCGGCACCCGGCCGAAGCGCGGGAAGACGGATCAGCGCGTTTGGCCAAATTCGACAAATCATATTGACATTAATTCTCATTTGCGAAGAAGATGGCGGCCTTTCGAATCGGTGATCGCGCCGACCCGAACGCGGCAGCCCCGCGCGAGGTTGCCCTACCGATCCGACGCGCCCGGCGAACATCTCGCGGGGTGCCTGGTCACGAGGCCGGTGAGCCACGCGTTCATCGACCTCAACGCGCGATCGGGGCTCTTCATGAGCCCTTTACTTCAGGCAAGCCCCCCAGTTCCCTCCCCTCTCGGGGAACGTCGGCAGCCAGCCTTTTTTTATTCGATGGCGCCCGGACAGACCGACTCCACCCGGGCACCGAGGATTTCGGCCCGCCACGGAGAACACGGACGCAGTAGCACCACTCCCGATTCCAGCCAGCCCCCCAGCGCCCGCGCGCGGCAGCCAGCCGGTTCCAACGTCAGCCCGAATGGATACCCGCATGCCCGCACGCTTATTTCTCCCCATCTCGATCTCCAACCGGAACGGCCACGTCGTCGCCAGCGGACGGCCGTCCTGGACGTCGCCGCGCGTCTGGCTGCGCGCTGGGCTGGCGCTGGGTCTGGCGTTGCTGGTGCTGGCGGCGTCGGCGCCGACGCTGGCCAAGGAGATGCTGGTGCTGACCGCCGCGCCGGTGCAGGCCGGAAAGTTCGGCGTGCTCAACGGTTTCGCCGCGGCGGAAGGCTGGCGGGTACGCCATGTGTTCGCCGAACGCCTGACCGGCGACGAGGGACCGGCCTTGTTCCGGGGCGCCGATTTCGTGCTGCTGGACATCCCCTACGACCCGGTGATCGAGGCGGTGGAGCGCAAGGTCGGCAAGTTCCTGGCCGATTCCGGCGTGCCCTGGCTCAAGGCGCAGGACAAGGGCCACGCGGCGAAGGGGGTGGCCGAACCGCATGCCGGCACCCTGTGGCGCTACTACCAGAATGGCGGCAAGCGCAACTACGCCAACTTCTTCCGCTATCTGGCGGCCGTCACCGGACAACGCGACGTGGCCGACATCGCGGCACCGGTGATCTATCCGGAACAGGGGGTTTATCACCCGGATCACGAGACCATCTTCCCGGACGCGGCGGCCTATTTCGCCTGGAAGGGCATCACCCCGGCGGATGCCCGGCCGGTGATCGGCTTCGCGATCCACAAGAACTACCTGTCCGCCGACCTGACCGCCTTCATCGACCACACTGCGCGGCGCATCGAGGCCGGCGGGGCGGTGCCGCTGGTGTTCTACACGCCGATGGCCGACGAGCAGGGTTTCGTCAAGATCCTGGCGCCGGACGACCAGCCCCTGGTCGACGTGGTCATCACCAGCCAGATCATGCTGCACCCCGAGCCGCGCAAGGCCGAGTTCGAGAAGATGGGCGTGCCGGTCATCCAGGCCATGCCCTATCGCCGGGGCGATGTGGCGGAGTGGCATGCCGACCCGGCCGGCGTGCATCTGATGGACGTGCCGTTCTACCTGGCGCAGCCGGAATACGCCGGCGTGATCGACGCCATGACGGCGGCGGCGGTGGAAAAAGGCACCGGCCAGGTGGTGCCCATCCCCGAACAGGTGGAAGCGGTGATCGGCAAGGCCCTGCGCCTCGCCGCCCTGCGGCGCACGCCCAACCCGGCCAAGAAGGTGGCGGTGTTCTACTGGAACTATCCGCCCGGCGAGACCAATCTGGGCGCCTCCTACCTGAATCTGCCGCGCAGTCTGGCCGGCACCCTGGCGGCCATGAAGGAACGCGGCTACGCGGTGGACACCCTCGGCGCGGAGGCGCTCATCCCGCCGCTGCAAAAGCTGCTCAAACCGTATTACCGGGAAATTGGTTACGAAGGGCTGGTCAGGGAGGGTCTGGCCGAAAAACTGCCGCTGAAAACCTATCGCGCATGGTTCGACACGCTGCCCGGAGAAATCCGGGCCGGCATCGTCGCGCGCTGGGGCGAGCCGGAAAACAGCGGCATGGCGCAAGGCCGGGGCGAGGAGGCGTATTTCCCGATCCCGCGTCTGCAAGTCGGCAACGTGGTGCTGATGCCGCAGCCGCCTCGCGGCGACGGCGAAAAGGACAAGGAGAAATCCCTCTACCACGACACCAAATCGCCGGTAAACCACCACTACCTGGCGGTCTACCTGTGGGCGCGGCAACAGTTCGGCGCCCATGCCCTGGTCCACTACGGCACCCACGGCACCCAGGAATGGATGCCCGGCAAGGAGCGCGCGCCCTGGACGCATGACGACACCCTGCTGCCGATCGGCGACGTGCCGGTGATCTACCCCTACATCGTCGACGACGTCGGCGAGGCGGTGCAGGCAAAACGCCGGGGCCGGGCGGTGATCATCAGTCACCAGACGCCGCCATTCGCGCCGGCTGGTCTGCACACCGACCTGATGGACCTGCACCATCTGGTGCACGAGTGGCAGAACCTGACCGAGGGCGCGGTGAAGGAGAAGACCGCCGACGCCATCCTGGCCGGCGCCGGCAAGCTGAATTTCGAAAAGGACATCGGCGTGACCCTGGCCCAGGCTCGCGCCGGTTTCCCGGATTTCCTGAACAAACTGCACGACTGGCTGCACGATCTGGCGCTGGCCAACCAGCCGCAGGGCATGCACACCTTCGGCAAGGCGGCGGCGGATCGGTACCGCATCGGCATGGTGATGCAGATGCTGGGCACCGACTTCGCCGACGCCGCGTTCCACTTCAGCCGCGCGCACGCGGACTTCCTCGGCTGCCTTCCGGACAAACCCGACTGCCGCCCGCCCCAGCTGGAAGCCGATGAGGCCGACGAAGTCTTCGTCACCGACTATCGCGACATCCGGAATTCGATCCCCTACCGGCTGATGGAACGGGTGCTGGTGGATGGCGCGCCGTTGCCCGCCGACGCCGACCCGAAACTGGCGAAGCTGCTGGATCAGGCGAAGCAGCACTACGCCGCCCTCGACGCCACGCCGGAAATGACCGGATTCCTGGAAGCCCTCGAAGGCAGGCACATCCCGTCCGGCTACGGCGGCGATCCGATCCGCAACCCCGATTCGCTGCCCACCGGCCGCAATCTGTATGGCTTCGACCCCGCCAAGGTGCCGACCAAGGCCGCCTACGAGGCGGGCGGCGAAGCCTTGGACAAACTCATCGCCGCCTACCGCGAAACGCATGGCAAGGCTCCGGAAAAGCTCGCCTTCACGCTCTGGTCGGTGGAAACCATGCGCCACTTCGGCGTGCTCGAAGCGCAGGCATTCCAGGCCATGGGCATCCGGCCGAAATGGGACGCCGGCGGCCGCGTCAACGGCATCGAACTGATCCCGCGCGAGGAACTGGGCCGGCCGCGCATCGACGTGGTGCTATCCGCCACCGGCCTGTACCGCGACCATTTCCCCAACGTCATGCGCTGGCTGGCCGAGGGCGTGGTCATGGCCGGCAAGGCGGACGAAGCCGACAACGCCGTGCGCCTTGCCAGCGCCAGTCTGAGGAAGCGCCTGGAGGCGAGCGGCATGACCGGCGCGGAAGCCGCGAAATGGGCCGATACCCGAATCTTCTCCAACGAGTCCGGCAGCTACGGTGCCGGCATCGAGGACGCCATCCTCTCCTCCGACACCTGGAACGACGAGGCCAAACTGGCCAACCTGTACCTGTCGCGCCTGCAATACGCCTACGGCGCCGACATGAAGGACTGGGGCACCAAGCTGCCCAACCTCAACCTGTATGCCGAAAACCTCAAGGGCGTGCAGGCGGCGGCGCTGGCGCGCAGCTCCAACCTGTACGGCATGCTCACCACCGACGACCCGTTCCAGTACCTGGGTGGCATCTCGCTGGCAGTGCGCCACCTCACCGGCAAGAGCCCCGAGCTGTACATCGCCAACCTGCGCGAAGCCGACAACCCCAAGGCCGATACCGCCTCGCAATTTCTCGCCCGCGAACTGCGCACGCGCCAGTTCCACCCGGGCTGGATCGAGGGCATGAAGAAGGAAGGCTATTCCGGCACCACGGAGATGCTCGATTCCATCAATAACTTCTGGGGCTGGCAGGTCACCGCGCCGGACATCGTGCGTCAGGACCAGTGGCAGGAGTTCGCCGACGTCTACGTGAACGACAAGTACAAGCTGGGCATGAAGGACTACTTCGAACGCCACAACCCGGCCGCCCAGGCGCAGATGATCGAGCGCATGCTGGAAGCGGTGCGCAAGGACTACTGGCAACCGGACGCCGCCACCGTGCGCGAACTGGTGGCCCGCTACCGCGATCTGGCCATCCGCCGGGACGTGCGCAGCGACAACGAACGATTCCTGGAATTCGTCGCCAAGGTGGCGGCGGCCGCCACGGCGGTAACGGCCGCCGGCTTCGGCCTCGAATCCACGCCAACCCGCCATCCCCAGGCCGAAGCGCCTCCACGCCCGCGCGCCGAGGCGACGCCGCCGACGATCAGCGGCATGCGCCTGGACAAGATACTGCCGACGCCGCCGACGCCCCCCCTGACCCTGCTGGTGCTGCTGGCGCTCGGCCTGGTGACCGGATTCGGCGGCTGGCGGCAGGGGCGGGCCTGATGTTCCACATCGATATCGGGAGAGTCATCATGAAGCACACCCTACTTTCCACGTTGCTGGCCTTCGGGCTGGCGTTTCAGGCCCATGCCGCCGACCTCGTCATCGACGACTCGGTGGATCGGCAGGCCAGGGCCTGGCTGGCGCACCTGGACGACGGTCATGTCGACAAGGCCTGGGAGGCCGGCGACCCGTTGCTGAAAAAGGTGCTGCCGCTGGAGGACTGGTTGAAATCCATGAAGGCGGTGACGGCTCTGGGCACGGTTCAGCGGCGCGCGCTGAGCTCGGTCACATTCACCAGCAAGATGCCCGGTTCGGTCGACGGCGACTATGCGCTGTTGCACTACGACACCGCGTTCCGGAACAAGGCGAGCACGGTGGAGACGGTGATCCTCAAGCGCGACGCCGACCAGCTCTGGCGTAGCGTCGGTTATCTGGTGAAGTGATCCGGCGAGGACACGGACGTCATGGTCATCCCCCCGATGAAGTACCGCGTGGCGCTGTGCACCGCCTGTCTGACCGGCTCGGCGGCCGCCGAGCCGCCGACGCTGCTGCCGGAAGTCCGGGTCATGGCCGCCAGCGACGCGCTGGAGGAACAGCGCGCGGCGACGACCCAGAAAACCATCGTCGACCGCGCCGAGATCGAATCACTCGGCGGGCTGACAGTCGGCGAGGTGATCCGCAAGCTGCCCGGCATCGAAGCCGGCGAGGCCGGCGCCGACGGCGGCATGAGCGCGCGCGCGCGCGGCATGAGCCGCGACTCGGTGCAGTTCCTGGTCAATGGCGAGCGACCGGCCGCCAACGCGCGCTACGCGTTGACCCAGGTCGGGCGCATGCCCGCCGGCGAGTTGGAGCGCATCGAAATCCTGCGCGGCGCTTCGGCCGAATTCGGCGGCGCGGCGCCGGTGACCGTGAACCTGGTGATGCGCCGGCCGGCCGCGCAGGCCTCGACCACGCTCAAGCTGGCGGCCGGCCAGCGTGGCGGCGCCGACAACGCGCAGCTTTCCCTGAGCCGGGGCGGCGGCGTCGGCGGCTTCTCCTGGCTGCTGCCGCTTACGCTCAACCGGCACGACATGCCGATCGACCAGCGCTCCGCGCGGCTGGCGCCGGATACGCCATGGCAACGGGAGCGCGCGCGCGGCGAATACGCCATCGATGAATTCATCCTGTCGCCACGCCTGGCCTGGCGACGCGGTGCCGACAGCCTGACGCTCTGGCCGAGCGGCTACCGCAACGAGGGCGAGCGGGTGACGCGCCAGACACGCGACGATGGCGGCGCGCGCGACGATCGGGAAGACAGTGGCATCCGCCTGCTGCGCCTGCGCGCCGAAGGAGAACTGCGGGTGGGCGAGACGAAGATGTCGGGGCGCGCCGCCGTCATGCGCGGACGCCGATCGGTCGACCGCGACATCTTCGAACGCGATCCGCTCGGCACGACGTCGAACCGGGCCGAGAGCGAACGCCGCGAGGATCGCGAACTCGGGTTCGCGCTACGGCTCGACCGGCCGCTCGGCAAGGAGGATGGGCATTTTCTGTCGGTCGGCGTCGATTTCGCCCGGCACCAACGCGACGACCATCAAGCCCATTCCGGCGCCGTCGCCGGCGCTGCCGGATTCTCCGGCGCCGAACGGCACTGGACGCTGTGGGCACAGGACGAATGGAGCCCGCGCCCGGGACTCACGGTAAGCGCCGGCCTGCGCGGCGAGTCGATGACGATCGATGCCGGCGATGCCCGCCGCCATCACGCGCTCGATCCCTCCCTGGCGATGCGCTGGGAAGCGACGCCGGGCTGGATCGCGCGTGCCTCACTGGGCGGCGCGATCCGCTTTCCGAAGCTGGAAGAGCTGACCGCCGTGGCGAGCCGATCGACCACCGTGAACTCGCCGCTGGAACCCGACCGCGGCGGCAACCCGGCGCTCGCGCCCGAACGCATCGTCAATCTGGAGGCCGGCCTGGAGCGCCATCTGGCGGGGGATGCCGGCGTGCTCGGCGCCAATCTCTATCTGCGCCGGACCCGGGATTTCGTCGAGCGGCGCGCCATGCTCGAAGGCGCGCGCTGGGTCGAGCGTCCTTGGAACGAGGGCGAAGCCCGGCACTGGGGGCTGGAACTGTCCGGCAAGCTGGTCGGTGGCAAATTCCCCTGGCTGGGGCGCGGCGACAGCCTGCGCGTCGGCTTCACGCTGCCGCGTGGCGAGGTCGACGACACCCGGCTCGGCCTGACCCGTCCGCCGCGCGAGCTTCCGCGTCATACCGTTTCGCTCGGCTACGAGGCCAGCCTGCCCGCCCTGGGCGCCACCTGGGGCCTGCAATGGCAGCGACAGGGCGCCACGCGTACCCGTGTCGCCGACGAACAGATCGTCGACACGCGCGCTCGCGATCTGCTTGACGCGCATTTCGTGCGCCGGATCGACACCGCCCTCAACCTGCGCGTCAGCCTGCGCAATCTGCTGGCCACCGACACCCGCCGCCACGCCAGCGCCGGCTCCGGCGACCAGATCTGGCGCCTGGACAGCGAGGAAGCCGGGCCACGCACCTGGCTGGTTTCGCTGGAAGGCAAATGGTGACCGGCATGTTTCCCGGCGTGTTTCCCGTTTTGACTCCAACCGTTCCATCCAGAAAGGAAATCCGATGAATTCGATGATCGAAACCCTGATGTATCAGCTCGGCCAGGTTTTCATGTTGCCGGTCCTGGCCACCGTGGCCCTGTTGTTCCTGTACGCGTTCTACGCCCTCGGCGCCTTTCTGGTGCAAGCCTGGCAACGGCGCGGCGGCATCAACGCCGGACCGGGCTATCCGCTGCTGGCCTATGCCCGCGACAACCCGAACCATGGCGACGACGACCTGGACGTCGCCGCCCACAGGATGATGGAACACGCCCGCATCGCCACCCGGGTGGCGCCCATGCTGGGCCTGGTGGCGACCATGATTCCGATGGGTCCGGCCCTGAAATCGCTGGCCGACGGCAATCTCGCCAGCGTGTCGCACAACCTCACGGTGGCTTTCTCGGCGGTGATCCTGGCCCTGATCGCGGCCAGCATCACCTTCTATATCGTTTCCGTGCGCCGGCGCTGGCTGGCCGAGGAGCTGGCCTGGCTGAACGCGCGCCGCGCCGTGCCGGGCACCATGCCCGCCGCCGGCATGGCCGCGCAAGGGGGCGCCGCATGAAACTGCTGCACGAACCCGAGAGCGACGATCCGATCCTGTCGGTGGTCAACCTGATCGACATTTTCCTGGTCATCATCGCCGCGCTGCTCATCACCGTGGCCCAGAACCCGCTGCTCAATCCGTTCAGCAAGCGTGACGTCACGGTGATCACCGATCCCGGCAAGCCGAGCATGGAAATGATCGTCAAGAAGGGCGAGAAGATCGAGCACTACAAGGCCAGCGGCGAGATCGGCCAGGGCGAGGGCGAAAAGGCCGGCATCGCCTACCGGATGAAGGATGGCTCGATGGTGTACGTACCGGAGACGCCGGAGGCGCGATTCGAGCCCACCGTCGGCGACCCGGCGCCATGAAACCTTCCCGCCACGCCTGGCCCGGGGATGGATGGTGACGCCGCCGGCCCGGGAGGATTTCGCCTTCGACCCGCTGGTCGCGTCGCTGGTGGCGCTGGCGCACGCCCTGGCGCTGCTCGCCTGGCAGCCGATGGCCGCGCCGCCACCCCGGGAAAGCGTGCTGCGCGCGGTGATCCTGCCCGACATCGCGGCGCGCCCTCAGGCGCCAAGCCCGGAACCCGCGCGACCGGATGTCCGCCCGACCGCGCAGGCCAGACCGGCCGCGCCCACGCGCGCAGCCGTGGCGCCGGAATGGTCGGACGCGGCCCCGCCGATCGCCGCCCTGGCTTCGCCGTCGGCGCCGGTCCCGACCCTGGCCGACGCCGGCGCGCCGGCGCGGCCGTCACCACCGGCACGCGCCGAACCGGGGCCGGTGGCCGGTATCGCGCTCGCGCGCGCCGCGCCACCCGTGCCGCCCGCGCCGCCCGACATCGCCGCGCCGGCCTCGCTCGCCCGCGCCCGGGCAACCGGTCCGACCAGCCACGCGCCGGCATCCGCGCCGATCAGCGCAATCCCGGCCGCGCCATCGTCAGCGGCCCCGGCCCCGGCTGCGCCCGTCAGCGCGCTGACCAGCACCCATGCATCGACGCGGCCGGCCATCGCCGTCCGCGCGACGGAATCGGCGATCACGCGGATCGACACCCCGCCGGTGATGGCCATGCGTCCATCGGACACCCGGGCCGTCGGCGCGCGCACGGCGCTGACGCGGGCGGCATCCTCGTTGCCGCCGGCCGGTGCCGAAGCGCGCGCGACGGAACCGGGGCCGGCCGTGACCGATTCGGGCGACGGCGGAAAGCTGGTCGCGTCCGCGCCGGAAGCAGCCGCGCTCGCCAGGGGGGGGGCCCTTGCCGATTCCCGGCGCCCCACCGCGCCGCTCGAAACCGGGAGTACGACCGGATCGGCGCGCCTGGCCGAAGCCGGCGCCGCCAGCGAGCGGGCGGCGCCGGCCGAAGTTGAACCCGTGCTGCTCGCCCACGCCGCGCCCGGCCGGCCGATCCCGGTAGGCGGCGGTGGCGCGGGCGGCTTCGACAGTGTCGATTACGCCGACGACAACCCGGTCTTCGTGTACCCGCGCGTGGCCGTGCGCCTGGGTCTGCAAGGCACGGTGCTGCTGGACGTGGAAGTCCTGCCCGACGGTCGTGCCGGCGGCATCCGCCTGAAGAAAAGTAGCGGCCACCCGCAACTCGACCGCGACGCCGCCAGCCAGATGGCCACCTGGCGCTTCAAACCGCAAATCCGCCAGGGCCGCGCGCAAACCACCCGGGTCACGGTACCCGTCAACTATCGTCTGGACTCGAAAGGAAGACCATGAAAAGCACCACCCTGATTCTCGCCCTGGCCGCTGCCATGGCGCTGCCGGCGCCCGGCCTCGCCGACGCGGACGCCACGGGCTCCGCGCTGCATTACATCCGCCTGGCCGCCGAAGCCGGCGATCCGGAAGCGCAAGCCCGCCTCGGCTGGATGTTCGAGCAGGGTGACGGCGCCCCGCTCGATCCGGTCGAAGCGGCGCGCTGGTACGGCCTGGCCGCCGAGCAGGGCGACGCCATCGGCCAGTACAACCTGGCGCTGCTGCTGCTGCGCGAACCCGGCGACCCGGCGCGGGCCGCCGGCCTGCTGGAACGGGCGGCGGAACAGAATCTCGCCGTCGCCCAGGCGCGACTCGCGGAACTGTACGAACACGGCGCCGGTGTCGCCGCCGACCCCGCGCTTGCTTTGCGCTGGCTGCGCGCCGCCGCCGAACAGGGCGACTCGCCGGCCATGAACGACCTCGCTCTCAAGTACATCCAGGGACGTGGCGTGCCCGCCGACCCCGCCGAGGCGCTGGTCTGGTTCCGCAAGGCCGCCGAGGCCGGTAGCGTAGAGGCGCGTGGCAATCTCGGCCTGATCCTGAAGGACGGTCTCAATGGCGTCCCGCCCGATCCCATCGAGGCCGCGCGCTGGCTGGAACTGGCGGTCGCGGATGGTCACGCGGCGTCGCGTTACCCGCTCGCCGACCTGTATGAAAAGGGGCTTGGCATGGCGCGCGATCCGGAACGGGCGCTGCGTGAGTATCGCGCCGCCGCCGAGGCCGGCGACATGGCCGCCGCCATGCGTCTGGGCTGGCTGCTGGAAACCGGCGAACTGGGCGTGGCCGACGCCGCCGCCGCGCTGCCCTGGTACCAATTGGCCGCCGAGGCTGGCGACCGCGCCGCGCAGAACAATCTCGGCCGCCTCCATCGCGAGGGTTCGGCGCTGCCGGCCGACCACGCGCTAGCGCGGCACTGGTTCGAGCGCGCCGCCGGCCAGGGCGACGCGCTGGCCGCGTATAACCTGGGCCTGATGCTGGAACAGGGCCAGGGCGGCGACAAGAACGTCGATCAGGCCATGGCCTGGTATCAACGCGCGGCGGATGCCGCCATGGTCGCCGCGCAAAGCCGGCTCGGCCTGCTGCTGCACCGCGCCAACCGGACCGGCGAGGCCGTGCGCTGGCTGACGCTGGCGGCGGAAGCGGGCGACAGCACCGCCGCCAACAATCTCGGCGTGATCCTGGAACAGGGGCGCGGCGTGGCCAAGGATGAAACCCTGGCCGCGCACTGGTATCGCCAGGCCGCCGAGGCCGGCGATCGCATCGCCCAGAACAATCTGGGCGTGCTCTACCGTGATGGCCGCGGCGTCGGCAAGAACGTCGAAGCCGCCTTGCACTGGTTCAAGCGTTCGGCGGATGCCGGTTACCCGCGCGCGCAACTCAACCTCGGCCTGTTGCTCGACACCCGCGCCAAGGCCGCCCGCAAGTCTGGAAAATGATGCCCACGCCATTCCGCCGTCCCGCCCACCAGCCCCTTGCCGGAGACCATCCGATGCCGCCCTCGTCCGCCACCATGACCGCCATCCCCGCCCGCCCGTGCCAGCGTCATCCAGTCTGGCTGTGCCTGGTTGCCGCCTGTCTGCTGACTCCGACCGGCGCGCTCGCGGACCGCCTGCTGCGCGCCGCCGACGGTGCCGAGGTCACGCGCGCCGAACTGGTCGCGGAACTGGTCGGCGCCGATTTCGTGCTGCTTGGCGAGCTGCACGACAACCCCGCTCACCATGATCGCCGCGCCGAACTGCTGTCCGAGCTGACCGGCCGGATCGGCGCGGTGGTGGTCGAGCATCTCGACCGCGGCACCCGCCTGGACGCCGCCGCGCCGCTGGATGGCGCGCTCGACGCCGCCGGCTACCGCAAAACCGCCTGGCGCTGGCCGATACAACGCCGGCTGTTCGAATCGGCGCGCGCGGCGGCGCCGGCAGTGGTTGGCGGCAACCTCAGTCGCGCCGATGGCCGCCGCGTGGCGATGGATGGCGCCGGCGCGCTCGATGCCCGGCTGGACGCGCTGATCACCAACGCACCACTCGACGACGACATCCGCGCCCGCCTGGACCGCGATCTGGTCGCCGGCCATTGCGGTCAGCTCGATGACACCCGCTTGCCCAACATGCGCCTGGCGCAGCGCGGCCGCGACGCCGCCCTGGCTCATGCCCTGCTCGCGGAGGCCAACCGCCCGGCGGTGCTGCTCGCCGGCAACGGCCACGTCCGCCGCGATTACGGCGTCCCCAGCCTGCTCGCGCGGGCGGTGTCCGACGCGCGCGTGGTCAGCGTCGGCTTCCTCGAAACCGACCAGGCGTCCGGCACGTGGCCGGACATGCCGCGCGCGGCTTTCGACTACCTCTGGATCACCGCGCCGGCGACGCGCCCCGACCCCTGCGCCAACCTGCGCATGCCCCCGCTGACTCCGGCGCGCGTTGACAGCGGCACCACAATCAACTGATAATTATTCTCATACGCACGTAGCCAGCCCCCGTTCGGCTTTCGCCGAGGCAGCAAGCCACGCTTGACCGACTTGATCCTCGCCCGAAACCGACAGGAGGCTACATGCCCGCTCACCATTCCCACGCTTCTCCCGCCGCCGCGTTCCCGTTCCGTCAGCGCCTGCTGGTGACGCTGATCGCATCACTGTCCGCGTCGGCGCCGCTTCAGGCCGCCGAGGAAGCGCGACTGCGCGACGTCGTCGTATCGGCGACCCGCGTCGAGCAGGACGTCGACGACGTCGCCAACACCGTCACCGTCATCGACGCCGAACGCATCGCCCGGGAAATGCCCACCGACATCAAGGATCTGCTGCGCCACGAAACCGGCGTTTCCGTGCGCGCGCTACCCAACCGCTCGTCGGCGGCCTTCTACAGCACCGGCCGGGGTGGCAACGAGGGCATCAATGTGCGCGGCCTGGAAGGCAACCAGGTCCTGCTCCAGGTCGACGGCGTGCGCCTGCCCATGGGCTACTCCAGCGGCCCGTATCAGGCCGGGCGCGGCGATTACATCGACGTGGAAGCGTTCAAGCGCGTCGAAATCCTGCGTGGCCCGGCCTCGACTCAGTTCGGCAGCGATGGTCTGGCCGGCGCGGTCAGCTTTCTGACCAAGGATCCGGAAGATCTGCTCACCCTCGGACAGCCGACGCAGACCTCGGTCAAGCTCGGCTACGCCACTGCCGACCGGAGCTGGTCGCTGGTGCCGTCGTTCGCCGCGCGCGGCGAGAACATCGAAGGCATGATCCTGGCCAGCCTGCGCCGGGGCCACGAAACCGAGACCATGGGCACCAACGGCGCGGCCGACAAATCCCGGACCAAGGCCAACCCGCAGGACACCCGTTCCGATTTCCTGATGGCCAAGCTGGTGCTCAAGCCAGCACGCGGCCACAACGTCAGGATCAGCGCCGAAAAGCTCGACCGCGAGATCAAGACCGACGTGCTGACCCTGTTCGGCGAAGCCAGCTACCCCACCACCATCGACGTCGACGCCCGCGAGGACATCACCCGCGACCTGCTCAAGCTGGACTACCAGTACACCGACGCCGACAACCCCTGGT
This sequence comes from Hydrogenophilus sp., assembly GCA_020725265.1. Taxonomy (GTDB): domain Bacteria; phylum Pseudomonadota; class Gammaproteobacteria; order Burkholderiales; family Thiobacillaceae; genus PFJX01. The sequence continues at coordinate 113,012 of DYFK01000007.1, forward strand.
TCCAGCGCGCCACCGCCAGCCTCTACAAGCAGGATTCGAAAAACCTGCAATGGGGCTACGAGAAGCGCACCAATACCAGCGCCTGGAACGAGCGCACGCGCGACACCCACTACGCCGAGGACGTGGTCGGCGGCAATCTCCAGTTCGAAAGCGTGTTCGGCGACGCGGTCAGCCACCGCCTGGTCTATGGTGTCGACGCCTCGACCACCGAAGTCAGTTCGCTCAAGGAGGGCGCGCAGTTCCTGAATGGCTCGCTGGTCACTTCCGGCAGCAGCGCCTTCGTCGTCAACAAGAGCTTTCCGGATACCGATTACGATCTGGCCGGCGCTTTCGTGCAGGACGAGATCGGCATCGGCCGCCTGAGCCTGATTCCCGGCCTGCGCTACGACCGCTTCAAACTGATGCCGCGCCCAGACGCCTATTACACGATCAACAACGCCACGCCGCCGGCCACGCTCAAGGACAGCGCGGTATCGCCCAAATTCGGCATGATCTGGAAACAGGCGCCGCTGCTCAACGCTTTCGCCCAGTACGCGCATGGTTTCCGCGCGCCGACGCCGACCCAGGTCAACGGCGGTGTCACCAACCTGACCGCGACCGCGCCCTACACCTCGATCGGCAACCCCAACCTCAAGCCGGAGAAGAGCCGCTCGGTGGAACTCGGCATCCGCGGCCGCGACAACCGGCTGCGCTACAGCGCCAGCCTGTTCCGCAACAAGTACGAGGATTTCATCCTCGCCAACCAGCAGGTCGGCGGCAGCGGCACCACGGCCGATCCCACGGTGTTCCAGTCGATCAACGTCAACGACGTCGAGATCAGCGGTTTCGAGGCCAGCGCGGAATGGCATTTCACTCCTGACTGGTTGATCCTCGCCAGCTATGCCCAGGCCAAGGGCGACGAACGCTCGAACGGCGTGAAGAAGCCGCTGGCCACCATCGAACCGGACAAACTGGTGCTCGGCCTGCGCTACGAACGCGCCAACGACTGGGGCGGCGAGCTGACCGTGACCGCCGCCGGCAAGAAGAAGCGCAACCCGACGGCGACCAACTACACGCCCGACGGATACGAAGTGGTCGACCTCACCGGCTGGGTCCGGCTGAACAAGCACGCCACCGTCAACATCGGCGCTTTCAACCTGTTCGACAAGAAGTACCACCACTGGTCCGACGTGCGCACCGTCTCGGCGACCAGCACCATCCTCGACGCCTATACCCAGCCCGGCCGCAACTTCAGCGTCGCGCTGAAAGCGGATTTCTGATCCTGATGGAGCACACCATGCAACCCGGCAAACACCCCCGCGCCACAGGCACCCCACCCCCCCGGGAACATCCCCAGATCGTGCTGTCGCGGGATCTGTTCCGCGATGGCCCGGTGGTCCGCATCGTCCACGGCGATCAGGTCTACCTGCTGCGGCGGACTCGCGAAAACCGACTCATCCTCACCAAATAACCCCGGGAGAACGCGGCCATGAATACACCCGAAACCGACCCGGATGCCGTGGTCGGGCGCCCGGACCTGGACGCCCTGATGCTGGTGTCGACCGCCTGCTTCCACATGATCCGGCATGTCGAGACCGGCACCGGTGAAGCCGCCCGCCAGGCGGCCGGGCAACTGGAATGCGTGGCCCGCCTGCCCGGCATCGACCTCGACACCGCGCGCCTGGCCAGCAGGCTCGCGGCCCGCTGTCAGCGGCTCGCGACCGATGATCGAGGGCAGCCCAAAAAATCCGCGATCGGGGTTTGACAAACCCGAAATCATTTCATACATTGACATCCGAAATGCCTGTTAGGCATTGGCCCAATCCCTACCGGCTGTTCCGAGCCATCTGGCAGCCGGCCGGGATAGTTGGTGGCGAAGCGCGAGCTTTGCGGCTGACATCCTCCTCCTCTCTTGAACCCCGGCGCGTCCGGGGTTTTTTTTGGCTTCCGCGGCGGCACTGCTCCCGCCGACGACGGCGATCACGACGAAACCTGCGCGGCTTCTTGCGCATCGAGTCTGGATCTCGCACTTTTCGGCCAGCCCGGCTGGTGGCGTAAGCTGATTGCGGCTGATGAAAAATGGGTCTCGGGAACGAACTTTCCACACTTGGCGGTTTGCAATCCTATGGTTCAGACGACAACCCCAATCTCCGCCGCCACCGGCGTGTAGATGTCCACCATCTCCTCCGGCGTGCGGATGCTAACCACCAAGCCATAGCGCGCCTTGGAATGCCAACGGTCCAGCGCCTTGCGGGTGCGCCACCAGCCGGTGACGGGGTAGACGGCAAGGTAGCCGCAATCGGCCAGTTGATCGGAAGTACCTTGCCAGATGTCGGAGTGAAGGGAGCCAAGTTCGCGGGTGTCGGAGCCGACCACCCAGAAATCGCTGTCGCTGACGCCGGTGCGTTCGTATTCCTCGTCGCGGGCGGCCTGGTTGATACGCTGTTCGAAGGCTTCGGGGTTTTCCCCAGGCGCCTTGACCCGGAAGCGCAAGCCGTGGGAGGCGTAGCTGAATTTGCTGCTCCAACCACGTTGGCCAGGATTGGGCTGGATGAAATACGAGAGGGTGACGCGCATTTCGACCTGAGTACCCAGCGGCAATGCCCGCAACGCCTCAGCAGGCCAGGGCAGGGCGTGGTAGTGGATGTCGCGGGCGCGGAGGCTACCATCTTGTCCCTTGGTGAAAGGCTGCATTTCGTCCTGTATCACCAAAGTCAGGGCGTGTTTCGCGCTCCAGAGGGCGTCATGAAGTTGCGGCACGCCAAAGCCGCAGGTGCGCAGCAACTGGCGTACGTTACCCTTGGCCCGAAGGTTACCGGCCGCCGCCCGCATGGCCGGCGTCCATTGAGCCGAATGCACCAGCAAGGCGCGCAGGGTTTCCGGCCAGAGGTCGGGGTAGTGACCTTGAAGGATGGCGGCAATGCGTGCGGCCAGGGCAGTGGCGGCGCTGGTTTCGCCAAAGGTGACAAGAGGTTTCGCGAGCGGCTCGTGGCCGGTGCTCAAGAGTTGCAGGCTGTCGAGATCTTCCGGGAAGTTAAAGGCGGTATCGAGCGCCCAGTTGCCGCCCTCCAACACGAGGTCCGGTTTGTTGGGCCATTTCTTCCGGCCGCTGGTGGGCCAACTGACCGCTGTGCAACTGGTGGGGGCTAGGCCGCCCGGCGGGGCGATCAGTTCGCGGCCGGGGTAGGTCTTTGCGTCGATCCGCCATTTTTCCGTATACCCGCCGATGGTGACGACATTCCAGGCTTGAGCAGGGTCGTGGATGCCGTCGAGGGTGTTGCTGTCGGGATAATCAGCGATGTGGGTATGTTCTGCATTGCCGGCGGCTTGGAAGATCAGGCGCGACTCACCGTCTTCCATGCCGCTGGCCAACTTGTCCAATTGTGCAGACCAAGAGGAAGGCCGGCCCCGGTCGCGGGAGTCGGTGGTGGTGATAGCGGAACAGAAGGCCCGGCGGCGGTTGGGCGCGGTGATGGTCACCCTGTCTACTGCCTGACTGTACCGATAGCCATAAAGATGTGGAGGGTTGTTACCTTCCGGCGGCAAGACCTTTACTGATTCCAGGCGGTGCCCGGGCGCGGGGAAAGGTTGTTGCGCCAGGGTCTCGCTCAGATCGCCATGCAGGGCGAGACCAGCCATAGCGGAGCCGTGGCCGTGGTGGTCGTAGGCTCCCCAATCCGGGTGGCAGGCATGTTTGTCTTGTCCGTTGAGGAAGGGCGCGAGCAGCGGATGGTCTTCGTTGACGCCGGTATCCAATAGGCAGATGGCCGGAGCATCCGGTCCCGGTGCTTGTAGATACTGGGCAGCGGCATCCACGGCGGCTTGTTGCTGCACCGCATTCATGGCTGCGTAGAAGCTGGCGTTCTGCTTGGCCTTGCGCAGTTCGGCCATACCACCCAACAGTTGCAGGGAACGGGCGAGTTGATCGCGGCTGCCACGTACCAAGACTACGCAGCGTTCGAGAAAACGCACTTCGTCTTCAGCAACTTCCAAATCCAATTGCACGGCGTGGGCGCGGAAGAAGCCGACTTCATCGAAACCTTCCCCAATACGTAGCCAGACTTCCCACCAGATCGGTGCTTCATCGCGCGGGAACAGATTGGGGTCGTCGGTCCAGAGGGCTTCCAGGGCGGCTAGGCGGATGGAGGCAATGCTATCCACCAGTTTCCGGTTCTTCGGATGGCGTATGCCATCCTCGTCAATCTTGTCCTTTTCCAGGGTGAGATTGCCTTCAATGCGACGGATGAAGTACCCAACCTTGCCTTCTGGAACGAAGACGGTGGCCAGCATTCGCTCCCCCTCCTGCTTGACCACCAAGAGTTCGATTTTGCTCGGGGCGAAATCCAGGCTTTCGAAGGCCAGTTCAAAACCTGGGTCACTTTCAAATGTGAGGTAGATGCCGACGCCAGCATCGCGGCCCAATGCCTGCTGACCCATGATGATGTCGCGCTCCTGGCTTTGTGCCTGCCGCAGCGCTTCCAGCAGTTGTGCGCCATGCTGCTGGCGGTCACGGCTGTTGAGGCGGAATTCGGTGTCGATCTTGCGACTTGGTGGACGGTAGGCCCTGGTGATCGCGTTGTTGTTGAAGATCAGGTGAGGCAGTTTTTCCGCCATGTTGTCCTCCCTTGGTTTGGTTTATCGGTCGTGGATGGCCTTTCGTTCTTCCAGTGTGGCGCGGATGTCGGCCGTTTCCAAGACCGGGCGGTCGTTGAGGATGGCGTGCTTGATTGCGTCTTCGCAGGCGCGGGTGAGGTCGCCGTGACTCAAGCCCATCGCGGCGGAAACGAGCGTCTTCCAGGCCAGACGGCGGGTCTTGTAGCCGGCCAGTTTGGCCTTGAGGGTTTCCACGATCAGCCGGTCGTCGGGCACGGTGTAGCGGATAACGTCGTCGAAACGGCGGAACAGGGCGTGATCCAGCAGATCCGGGTGGTTGGTGGCGGCGATGAGCAGGCTGTCGGAAACATCCTGCTCGATCAGTTGCAGAAAGCTATTGAGCACCCGGCGGATTTCGCCGACGTCATTACCCAGCCCACGTTGGCCGCCGATGGAATCGAATTCGTCGAACAGGTAGACGGCGCGGGTGCGGCGGATGGCATCGAAGATCAGGCGCAGCTTGGCGGCGGTCTCGCCCATGAACTTGGTCATCAGGCTATCGAGGCGTACCACGAACAGCGGCAGGCTGAGCTCACCCGCGAGAACGGAAGCAGTCAGCGTCTTGCCGGTACCCGGCGGGCCGACCAGAAGGAGTTTCTTGCGTGGGGCTAGACCATGGGCGCGCAGCTTCTCGACCTGGCGTTGTTCCCGAATGAGGCGTTCCAGACGCGCCTTGATACCCTCATCCAACACCATATCGGCCAACCGCACCTTCGGGTAGCTCGCTTGCAGCAGGTCAGCCATTTCGCCACGCGGCTGAACCAAGGGAACCGGTTGTCGTGCCTGCCGCGCCTTGGCTTTGTCAATAAGGTGGCGCAACTCCAGTGCCAACTTGCCGTGACCAATGCGTGCCTCATGGGCGGCCAGTTGCATGGCGACCGTGCTGAACCGTTCCTCGTCGCCGTCGATATGAGCGCGCAGCAGGGCTTTGAGTTGGTCGGAACTGGGCATGGTGTCCAATATCTTGGTATGCGCGGCGGATGAGGTTGCTGGCGTGAATTGTCCCTTGTCTTGGGGAACGTGCCCAGCCCTGACGAGAATGGCGCTGCCATCAACTCGGCTCGATCAAACGGTGGCTCTCAGGCAAATCTCAGAGTGAAGCGGCCGTTCAAACGGCTGCGACGGTCGGAGGAAACGAAGGGCTGTTTCTGATTGACTGCTGGCCTATCCAGACGGGCCCCATGGTGTCGTGCCGCCGGGCATAATCCGACGGCCCAGCCACGTTCGCCGTGGCGGCGTGACCAACAATCCCAGGAGACGACATGAAGATCGAAACGCTGGCCGTGCATGGCGGCTATGGCCCGGAACCGACCACCAAGGCGGTGGCGGTGCCGATTTACCAGACCACCTCCTACGCCTTCGATTCCACCCAGCACGGCGCCGACCTGTTCGACCTGAAGGTGGCCGGCAACATCTACACGCGGATCATGAACCCGACCACCGATGTGCTGGAGAAGCGGGTCGCGGCGATGGAGGGCGGCGTCGGCGGCCTGGCCCTGGCCTCGGGCATGGCGGCGATCACCTACGCGATCATGACCATCGCCGAGGCCGGCGACAACATCGTCACCAGCTCGACCCTGTACGGCGGCACCTACAACCTGTTCGCGCACACCCTGCCACGCTACGGCATCGAGGTGCGCTTCGCCGACTACCGCGAGCCGGACAGTTTCGAGAAGCTGATCGATGCGCGCACCAAGGCGGTGTTTTGCGAATCGGTCGGCAATCCGCTCGGCAACGTCACCGATTTCGAGAAGCTGGCGGAACTGGCGCACGCGCATGGCGTGCCACTGATCGTCGACAACACCGTGCCCAGCCCTTATCTGTGCCGGCCGTTCGAGCACGGCGCCGACATCGTCGTGCACGCGCTGACCAAGTATCTGGGCGGCCACGGCAACAGCATCGGTGGCTGCATCGTCGATTCCGGAAAATTCCCGTGGGCCGAGCACAAGGTTCGCTTCGCCCGCCTGAACGAGCCGGACGCCTCCTATCACGGCGTTGTCTACACCGAGGCGCTGGGGCCGGCGGCCTACATCGGCCGCGCGCGCGTGGTGCCGCTGCGCAACATGGGCGCGGCGATCTCGCCGTTCAACAGCTTCCTGATCCTGCAAGGCATCGAGACCCTGCCGCTGCGCATGGATCGCATCTGCGACAACGCGCTGGCGATCGCCGAATACCTGCGCGGCCATCCGCAAGTCTCCTGGGTGCGCTATGCCGGCCTGGACGATTCGCCGGACAAGCCGTTGGTCGACAAGTACCTCGACGGCAAGGCTTCCGGCATCGTCTCCTTCGGCATCCAGGGCGGCCGTGAGGCGGGCGCCAAGTTCATCGACGCGCTCGGCCTGATCGTGCGCCTGGTCAACATCGGCGACGCCAAGTCGCTGGCCTGCCATCCGGCCAGCACCACGCACCGCCAGTTGTCGCCGGCCGAGCTGGCCAAGGCCGGGGTGTCGGAGGACATGGTGCGCCTGTCGATCGGCATCGAGCACATCGATGACCTGATGGCCGACATCGATCAGGCGCTGAACGCGGCGAAGTAACGCGCTTCCGTCCCGGCCACGCCGGGACTGTCTGTCCACCGGATTGTTACGGGATAATGACGGTTTTGTGACAGCCGGCCCGGCGGATGCAGCGCGCGGGCGTCCGGCAACCGAACCGGAGCGACCGCGTGGACCTGAAGCACATCAACGAAATCGAGCGCGCGACCAAACGCGGTCGCGCGGAACTGTTCCGCATCGGCATGGCGCTGATCTTCATTGTCGGCGTCATGCTCTACGCGGCGATGCGTGGCGAGGGCCAGGGCAGTCTGATCCTGGTGGTGGCGGCGATGATCGGCGGCTACATGGCCATGAACATCGGCGCCAACGACGTCGCCAACAACGTCGGCCCGGCGGTCGGCTCCAAGGCGCTGACCCTGGCCGGCGCGCTGGTGATCGCCGCGATCTTCGAGGCGGCCGGCGCGCTGATCGCCGGCGGCGAGGTGGTCGGCACCATCCGCAGCGGCATCATCGACGCCGGCAAGATCGACGATCCCTACACGTTCATCTGGGTGATGATGGCCGCGCTGCTGGCCGGCGCGCTCTGGCTCAACATCGCCACCGCCTTCGGCGCGCCGGTGTCGACCACCCATTCCATCGTCGGCGCGGTGCTCGGCGCGGGCATCGCCGCCAGCGGCTTCGGCGTCGCCAACTGGGACACCATGGGCACCATCGCCGCGAGCTGGGTGATCTCGCCACTGATGGGCGGCGTCATCGCCGCCGCCTTCCTCTACCTGATCAAGCGCAGCATCACCTACCAGCCGGACATGACCACGGCGGCGGCGCGCATGGTGCCGCTGCTGGTGGCGCTGATGGTCTGGGCGTTTTCCTCATATCTGCTGCTGAAGGGCCTGAACAAGATCTGGAAGGTGGATTTCCCGACCGCGCTCGGCATTGGTCTGATCCTGGCCGTGCTCGTCCACTTCGCGATCCGGCCGTTGATCGCGGCGCACAGCCGGCGCATCGGCAACAGCAAGCAGGACGTCAACCGGCTGTTCACGCTGCCGCTGATCTTCGCGGCGGCGCTGCTCAGTTTCGCCCATGGCTCCAACGATGTCGCCAACGCGGTCGGTCCGGTCGCCGCCATCGTCGACGTGGTCACCAGCGGCGCCGGCGCGGTCTCCGACAAGGCGCCGATTCCACTGTGGGTGATGATGATCGGCGCGCTCGGCATCGCCCTCGGCCTGGGGCTGTTCGGACCGCGCGTGATCCGCACGGTCGGCTCGGAAATCACCGAGCTGGACCAGATGCGCGCCTACTGCATCGCCATGGCCGCGACCATCACCGTGATCATCGCCAGCCAGCTCGGTCTGCCGATCAGTTCCACCCACGTCGCCGTCGGCGGCGTATTCGGCGTCGGCTTCCTGCGCGAGTATCTGAAGAAGAACTACTCGCGCATGCTCGGCGAAATCAAGATGCACCACCCGGAGGATGATCAGGCCGCGATCGATGCTTTCATGACGCGCTTTTCCAAGGCGTCGATCGAGGAGAAGGGCACCATGCTGGCCGAGCTCAAGCAAAACGCCAAGCAGAGTCTGGATCCGGCGCATTTCTCGAAAATGGAGCGCAAGGGTCTGCGCAAGGTCTATCGCGAGGAGCTGGTCAAACGCTCGCAACTGCTGCGCATCGTCGCCGCCTGGCTGATCACGGTGCCGGCCTCGGCGCTGATGGCGGCGCTGCTGTTCTTCATGATCCGGGGCATGATGCTGCCGTGAGCCGGCGGTTCAGTCCGCGGCCTGGCCCCGCAACAGGGCCTCGAACTCGGGCGCGGGCAACGGCCGACTGAACAGATACCCCTGCATCTCGTCGCAACCATGGCTGCGCATGAAGTCGCGTTGCGCATCGGTCTCGACGCCCTCGGCGACCACGCGCAGGTTGAGGGTGTGGCCCAGGCTGATGATGGCGCGGGCGATGGCGGCGTCGTCGGCGTCGATGTTGACGTCGCGCACGAAGCTCTTGTCGATCTTCAGGCGGTCGACCGGAAAGCGCTTCAGATAGCTCAGGCTGGAATAGCCGGTGCCGAAATCGTCGACCGCGATCTCCACCGCCAGCGCCTTGAGCGCGGCCATCGCCAGATTGATGCGCTCGGCATCCTGCATGATGAAGGACTCGGTCAGTTCCAGTTCCAGCCAGCGTCCGTCCAGGCCGGTCCCGGTGAGCACGTCGGCGACCTCGGCGACCAGTCCGGCCCGACGGAACTGGATCGGTGACAGATTCACGGAAACCACGATCGGCGGCAGCCCGGCCGCCTGCCAGGCGCGGTTGCGCGCGCACGCCTCGCGCAACGCCCAGGCGCCGATCGGCACGATCAGGCCGGTTTCCTCGGCGACCGGAATGAAACGGTCGGGCGGCGTCAGTTCATCCCGCTCCGGCTGCCGCCAGCGGATCAGCGCCTCGGCGCCGACGATCCGGCCGCTGGCGAGATCGACGCGCGGCTGGTAGTGGAGCACGAACTCGTCGCGTTCCAGCGCCTGGCGCAGTTGGTTGGCCAGGGCCAGGCGGTCGAGCGCGGCGTGGTTGAGTTCCGGCGTGTAGTACTGGAAGGTGTCGCGGCCGAGATCCTTGGCCTTGAACATGGCCAGGTCGGCGCATTTGAGCAGAGCCTCCGCCGCCTCGCCGTCGCGCGGGTACAGACTGACGCCAATGCTGCAACTGATGCTGTATTCGCCATGCTCGGCCGCCCAGGGGCGTGAAATCGTGTCGAGCACACGGCGCACGACCCGGGTGACGCCAGCTTCGTCCGGCTGGTCGGCAAGCACCAGCACGAATTCGTCGCCACCCTGGCGCGCCACCGTATCCTGGCCACGCAGGCAGGCGCGCAGGCGGGCGGCCATGTCCAGCAGCAGGCGATCGCCGACGTGGTGACCGAGGCTGTCGTTGATCAGCTTGAAGTGGTCGAGGTCGACGAACGCCACCGCCACCACGCGGTTGTCGCGGCGGGCGGCATGCAGCGCCTGGCCGAGCCGATCGACCAGCAACGCGCGGTTGGGCAGGCCGGTCAGGCCGTCATGGCTGGCCTGGTATTCCAGTTCCTCCTGATAACGCTTGCGTTCGGTGATCTCGACCACGGTGCCTTCGTAGCAGACCACCGTGCCGTTCTCGTCGCGCACCTCGCGGGCGTTCTCGGAAATCCAGATGACGCCGCCATCGCGCCGGTACACCGGCGATTCGAAATTGCGCGCGTGGCCGTATTCGCGCATCAGGCGCACGAATTCACGGCGGCGCTCGGGATCGACGTAGAGCTGATGCTGGATGTCGGACAGGCCGGCGATCAACGCCTCCGGCGTGGCATAGCCGTAGATGCGCGCCAGCGCCGGGTTGGCGTCCAGATAGCGGCCGTCCGGCGTGGTCTGGAAGATGCCCTCGGTGGCGTGCTCGAAGATGCTCCGATAGCGCCGCTCGGCTTCGCGCAGCGCGTCCTCGGCGGTGTGCCGCTGGCTGATGTCCTGGATGAAGCCCTCGATGACCTCGACCCGGCCATCGCCATTGACCACGCCGACACCGCGCTCCCAGACCCAGCGCGTGTCGCCATCGGCGCGCAGCAGGCGATATTCGACGTCGTAGCGGTTGGCGCGGGCAAGACCTTCGTGGATGGCCGCGCGCACGCGTTCGCGATCGTCCGGATGGGTGATCCGTTCGTAGCTGGTACGGGCGTTCCGCACCAGCTCCCCGGATGCGTAACCGGTCAGCTCCAGGCAACCGTCGCTGACGAATTCCATGGTCCACTCGGCATCCAGCCGGCAGCGATAGACCATGCCGACCAGATTGCTCATCAGGGTCGCCAGCAGGCGGTTGCGGTCGAGCAGGCCGGCCTCCCTGAGCGGAGTGCCGGCGCGCGCCGGCATCGCTCCGGTGGCGTTCACCTCGGTCACCGCCTCGATCCGGCCCGGCCGGCTCGCGTCCGCGCCGCCCCGGCCAGGCTCATTGGCCGGCTCCCTGCTCCTGGATGGCGCTTTTCTGGTGCAGATAGAAGTACTGCCTGGAAATGACGTCGTGCAGGGCCGCAAGATCGGCCTGCAACTGGTCGAGATGATGGTGCAGGGCCTCGGTCGACAGCGCCTCGAAATCGATGGCGCCGAGCCGGCGCCAGGCGTGCCGGGCAATATCCAGCGGCTTGTGGTAGTCGACCAGTTCCGACAGGCAGTTTTCGATCTCGCCCAGACAGTGCTCGACGGTGCGCGGAAAGTGCGGGTCGGTCAGCAGATAGCGGACCACCGCCGGCCCGGCGACATGGACGCCGACGTGCTGGCGATACATCTGGTAGGCCGACAGCGCGTTGAGCGTGCTCATCCACAGACGCTCGCGCGCGGTCTCGGCGGCGGCCGGGTCGTCGGGCAGACGCACCGCCGAATTGACGTCGATGATGCGGGTGGTCATGTCGGCGCGTTCCAGATTGCGACCGAGCTTGATGAACTGGTAGGCGAGGTCGTGGCTCATCGAGCCCATCAGCAGGCCGATCACCGACTGCCGACGCTCGATGATGCCGTTGAGCACCTCGTAGCGTTGGCTGCGGCCGTGGGTGGCGCGCGCGGCGTTGTCGCGCACGTACAGATAGAGGCCGTTGATGCGTTCCCAGATTTCCATCGGCAACACCTCGCGGAAGGTGCGGGTGTTCTCGCGCGCGCTGTGGATGCTGGCGATGATCGAGCCGGGATTGCGTTCATCCAGGATCAGGAAACGCATGATGTCGGCCTCGTTGGCGGCGGCGTAATGCTGGCCGTAGAGGTCGTCGAGACCGGCCACCTTGAGCAGCACGTCCCAGCCGATCGAAGCGCCACGCGGCAGATCGAGCAGCACCTGGGTGGTGCTGTTGATGAAGCGCGCGGTGTTCTCGGCGCGCTCCAGATAGCGCGCCATCCAGTACAGGTTTTCGGCGACTCGGGAAAGCATGATTGATCCTGGCAAGTGGTGAGTGGCTAGTGGTGGGTCGTGAGTGGCGACTTGCGACTAGCCACTCACGACTCACCGTATCAATCGACGTCGACGATCCAGGTGTCCTTGGCGCCGCCGCCCTGCGACGAGTTCACCACCAGCGAGCCGGCCTGCATGGCAACGCGGGTGAGGCCGCCGGTGGTGGCGTAGAGCTGGTCGGACTGCAACACGAACGGGCGCAGGTCGAGGTGGCGAGGTTCCAGGTGGTCGTCGATCAGGGTCGGCGCGGTGGACAGCGCCAGGGTCGGCTGCGCCATGTAGTTGCGCGGATTGGCGCGGATCAGCCCGGCGAACACCTCGCGTTCCTCCGGCGTCGCGCGCGGCCCGATCAACATGCCGTAGCCGCCCGATTCGTTGGCCGGCTTCACCACCAGCTTGTCGAGGTTGGCCAGCACGTAATCGCGCTCGTCGTCGTGCATGCACAGGTAGCTGGGCACGTTGGGGATGATCGGCTCCTGGTCCAGGTAGTACTTGATCACCTTGGGCACGTAGGCATAGACCACCTTGTCGTCGGCCACGCCCGCTCCCGGCGCGTTGGCGATGCCGACCCGACCGGCGCGCCAGGCGCGCATCAGGCCGGCCACGCCGAGCACGGAGTCGGCGCGAAAGGACTCGGGATCGAGAAAATCGTCGTCGATGCGCCGGTAGATCACGTCCACCCGGCGCAGGCCGGAGATGGTCTTCATGTAGACACAGTCATCGTCGCCGACCACCAGATCGTCGCCCTCGACCAGGAAGGCGCCCATCTTCTGGGCCAGATAGCTGTGCTCGAAATACGCGGAATTGAAGATGCCCGGCGTCAGCACCGCGATCACCGGCCGCGTGCCCGAGCGCGGCGACAGCGCCGCCAGGGTGTCGTGCAGACGGGTCGGATAGTCGTCGACCGGCATGATCGCGGTTTCCTGGAACAGCTCGGGAAACAGTCGTTTCATCAGTTGCCGGTTCTCCAGCATGTAGGACACGCCGGAAGGCACGCGCAGGTTGTCTTCCAGCACGTAGACGGTGCCGTCGCCATCGCGCACCAGATCGGTGCCGCAGACGTGCGCCCAGACCCCAAAACGGGGCCGCATGCCGACGCACTGGGGACGGAAGTTGCGGGAACCCGCGAGCACCTCGATCGGGAACACGCCATCCCGGACGATGCGCTGGTCGTTGTAGAGATCGTCGATGAACAGGTTGAGCGCGGTCAGCCGCTGTTTCAGGCCCGCCTCGATGCGCGCCCATTCCTTGCGCGCCATCACGCGCGGAATGATGTCGAACGGCCAGGCGCGGTCGATGTTTCCGGCCTCGCTGTAGACCGTGAAGGTGATGCCCATGGTCATGATCGCCGCGTTCACCGCCTGCCGACGCGCCTCCAGGGCGCTGGCGTCGAGCGCGCCGAGATGCTCGAACAGGGCGCGCGCGGCCGGACGTGGCCGGCCGTCGGCATCGATCAGTTCATCGAAAAATTCACTGGCGGGATAGGGACGCTCGACCAGACTCATGACATGCTCCTGTTTCTGGCCTGATCTTTGCAAGGAGCGTGCCAGTCGTCGGCCGGCCATGGTCCGGGCCGGCCGCCCGTTCGTCCTGTTCCACCAAGGGGGATTTCGTCGTGACGTATTGCGTAGGCATGCTGATGGAAACCGGTCTGGTATTCCTCTCCGACACCCGCACCAATGCCGGGGTCGACCAGATCAACACCTTCCGCAAGATGAGCGTGTTCGAACAACCTGGCGAGCGCGTGCTGGTATTGCTCTCGGCCGGCAACCTGGCGCTCACCCAGGCGGTGGTCAGCCTGCTGTTCGAACGTCAGGGCCGCGAGGGCGAGAGTCTGCTCAACGTGCCCAACCTGTTCGAGGCCGCGCGCCACGTCGGCGACTGCCTGCGCGAGGTGCACAAGCGCGACGCCGAGGCATTCAAGGCCTTCGGTATCGATTTCAACGCCAGCTTCCTGCTCGGCGGCCAGATCCGCGGCGAACGCATGCGCCTGTTCAACCTCTACGCCGCCGGCAATTTCGTCGAGGCGACCCCGGACACCCCGTATTTCCAGATTGGCGAATCCAAGTACGGCAAGCCCATCATCGACCGCATCTTCAACTGGCGCAGCTCGCTCGACGCGGCCGCCAAATGCGCGCTGATCTCGATGGATTCGACGCTGAAATCCAACCTGTCGGTGGGCATGCCGCTGGACATGCTCTGTTACGCCCGCGACCGCCTGCGCGTCGAACACCGCGCCCGCATCAATGCCGACGATCCCTACTTCAACAGCCTGCGCGAAGCCTGGGGCGAACGCATCAAACGCGCGTTCGCCGATCTGCCGGAACTGGACTGGGAAAACTGCGGCAAGCGCTGACCCCGGACAATCACCCGCGAACGCCCAATTCCGGGCATACCGTAGTGCGTACGCACCCATCCGGTGCATGAACTCCCGGCCGCGCGCCCGATTCCTTACGATTCCGTGACCATCCGCGCCTGGCATGGGCATTGCTAGTAGCCAGTCAGGCCGCACGGCCTGAGCGATCTTGGACAACGGCGTCCGTTCCCCTGGGGGCGGCGCCGTTTTTTTTCGCCCTTTCATCGAGGCAATGGCATGGCACGCATGAAACTGGTTCTCGTGGGCAACGGCATGGCCGGTGTCCGCGCCCTGGAGGAGCTGCTGAAGGCGGCGCCCGACCTGTACGACATCACGGTGTTCGGCGACGAGCCACACCCCAACTACAACCGCATCATGCTGTCGCCAGTGCTGGCCGGCGAGCAGGCGGTGGAACAGATCATCCTGAACGACCGCGACTGGTACGCCAGCCACGGCATCGTCCTGTACACCGGCAAGCGCGTGGTCAGGATCGACCGCCGTGAGCGCTACGTCGAGGCCGACGACGGCACCCGGGCCGGCTACGACCGCCTGCTTCTGGCCACCGGCTCCCGGCCCTTCATGCTGCCGGTCGCGGGGGCCGACCTGGACGGCGTGGTCGGCTTCCGCGACATCGCCGATGTCGAACGCATGATCGACGCTGCGTCGCGATACCGGCACGCGGTGGTGATCGGCGGCGGCCTGCTCGGCCTGGAGGCGGCCAACGGTCTCAAGGCGCGCGGCATGGACGTCAGCGTCGTCCACATCGCCGACTGGCTGCTGGAGCGGCAACTGGACGAGCCGGCGGCGCGCCTGCTGCAACGCAACCTGGAAGCGCGTGGACTGAAATTCCTGCTCGGCAGGCGGACCGCGGAACTGCTGCCGGGCACGGCCGAACCCGGGGCCGGCGGCAATGCCCGGGTCGGCGCGATCCGCTTCAAGGATGGCGAGGAAATCCCCGCCGATCTGGTGGTCATGGCCGTCGGCATCCGCCCCAACACCGCGCTGGCGGAGTCGGCCGGCCTGCGCTGCGAGCGTGGCATCGTGGTCAACGACACCATGCAAACCTTCGATCCGCGCATCTACGCGATCGGCGAATGCGTCAGCCATCGTGGCGTCGCCTACGGCCTGGTGGCGCCGCTGTTCGAGCAGGCCAGGGTCTGCGCCAACCATCTGGCCGAGCATGGCGTCGGCCGTTATCAGGGTTCGATGGTCTCGACCAAGCTCAAGGTGACCGGCATCGACCTGTTCTCGGCCGGCGATTTCATGGGCGGCGAGGGACGCGAGGAGATTGTGTTCCAGGATCCCGGCCGGGGCGCCTACAAGAAGCTGGTGCTCAAGGACAACCGGCTGGCCGGCGCCTGCCTGTACGGCGACACCCTGGACGGCGCCTGGTATTTCGAGCTGATGCGCGACGGCACCGACGTCTCCGATTTCCGCGACCGGCTGCTGTTCGGTCGCCACCACATCGGCGACAGCGGAAATTGCGGCGGCGCCAGCGGCGAGGAGAAGACGCGTCTGCTGTCGATGCCCGATTCCGCCGAAATCTGCGGCTGCAACGGCGTATGCAAGGGCGACATCATCCAGGCCATCCGCGACAAGAAGCTGTTCACGCTCGACGAGGTGCGCGCGCACACCAAGGCCTCGGCTTCCTGCGGTTCCTGCACCGGTCTGGTGGAAACCCTGCTGGCGGCGACGGTGGGCGGCGACCATTCGACCGCGCCTTCGAGAAAGCCGCTGTGCGCCTGCACCGACCACACCCACGACGAAATCCGCGCGGCCATCGCCGGCCAGGGCCTGAAAACCATGGCCGAGACCATGGCCGCGCTCGACTGGAAGACGCCGGACGGCTGCGGCAAGTGCCGGCCTGCGCTCAACTACTACCTGCTGTGCGCCTGGCCGACGGAATACGTGGACGACGCCCAGTCGCGCTTCATCAACGAACGTGCCCACGGCAACATCCAGAAGGACGGCACGTTCTCTGTGGTGCCGCGCATGTGGGGCGGCCTGACCAATCCAAAGGAATTGCGCGCGATCGCGGACGTCGCCGAGAAATTCAGGGTACCCGAGGTGAAGATCACCGGTGGCCAGCGCATCGACCTGTTCGGTATCCGCAAGGAAGACCTGCCGGCGGTGTGGAAGGATCTGTCGGACGCCGGCTTCGTCTCCGGCCACGCCTACGGCAAGGCGCTGCGCACGGTGAAGACCTGCGTCGGCAGCCAGTGGTGCCGGTTCGGCACACAGGATTCGACCGGCCTGGGCGTCCGGCTGGAACGGATGACCTGGGGTTCCTGGATGCCGCACAAGTTCAAGCTGGCGGTATCCGGCTGCCCGCGCAACTGCGCCGAGGCGACCATCAAGGATTTCGGCGTGGTCTGCGTCGATTCCGGCTACGAACTGCACGTCGGCGGCAACGGCGGCATCAAGGTGCGGGTCACCGACCTGCTCTGTCGCGTCGCCACTGAAGCCGAGGTGCTGGAGCACTGCGCCGCCTTCACCCAGCTTTACCGCGAGGAAGCCCATTACCTGGAGCGCACCGCGCCCTGGCTCGAACGGGTCGGCCTCCATCACATCCGGGCGCGCGTGGTCGACGACGCGGACTCGCGCGCGGCGCTGGCCGAACGCTTCCGGGTTTCACAAATACCGGCCCAGGCCGATCCCTGGAAAGCGCGCACCGAGGGCGCGTTGAAACGCGAATTCACCCCCCTGGCGAATCTGGCCTGAGCACGAGGACATGGATATGAACGACCACTGGATACCTGTCGGACGACTCGACGACATTCCCCGCCAAGGCGCGCGCGTGGTGACCACGCCGGCTGGCGACATCGCCCTGTTCCGCACCCTGGACGATCAGGTTTTCGCCCTGCGCGACCGTTGTCCGCACAAGGGCGGCCCGCTGTCGCAGGGTATCGTCCACGGCCGGCGCGTGGCCTGCCCGCTGCACGACTGGAAGATCGAGCTCGACAGCGGCCTGGCGGTCGCGCCCGACCAGGGCTGCGCGGCGCGCTACCCGACGCGGGTGGAGGACGGCCGCGTCAGCCTGTCGCTGACACCGGACACGGGTTGCCCGAATGCCTGAAGCCGTCACCCGCACCACCTGCCCTTACTGCGGCGTCGGCTGCGGTGTGCTGGCGAGCCGGGCGGGCGACGGCTGGAGCGTGCGCGGCGACCCGGAACATCCGGCCAATTTCGGCCGGCTCTGCTCCAAGGGCGCGGCGCTGGCCGATACCCTGGGCCTGGACGAACGCCTGTTGCATCCGGAAATCGGCGGCCGGCGGGTATCCTGGGACGTGGCCATCGATACCGTCGCCGAGCGTTTCCGGCGCACCCTCGCCGAACACGGGCCGGAATCCGTCGCCTTCTACGTGTCCGGCCAGTTGCTGACCGAGGACTACTACGTCGCCAACAAGCTGATGAAGGGCTACCTCGGCTCCGGCAACATCGACACCAATTCGCGTCTGTGCATGTCCTCGGCGGTGGCCGGGCACAAGCGCGCCTTCGGCGCCGACGTGGTGCCGGGCTGCTACCAGGATCCGGAACAGGCCGACCTGGTGGTGCTGGCTGGTTCCAACGCCGCCTGGACGCATCCGGTACTGTTCCAACGCCTGGTCGCGGCCAGGCGGGCGCGCCCGGAAATGCGCGTGGTGATCATCGACCCGCGCCGGACCGCCACCCGCGAGCTGGCGCAGGAGCCCGACGACCTGCATCTGGCCTTGCGGCCGGGCAGCGACATCTGGCTGTGGAACGGCCTGCTGGAATACCTGAAGCGCGCGGACGCGCTCGACTGGCGCTATCTGGAAGCGCATGTCGAAGGCTTCGGCGAGACCCTGGCGGCGGTGGCCGGCCTGGACATTCCGGAAACCGCGCGCCGATGCGGCCTGGAGGAAGCCGGGGTGGCGGCGTTTTTCCGGATGTTCGCGACCACGCCGAAAACGGTCACCCTGTTCTCCCAGGGCATCAACCAGTCGGCGTCCGGCACCGACCAGGTCAACGCCATCCTCAACGCGCACCTGGCCACCGGCCGCATCGGCAAACCAGGGGCGACGCCGTTCTCGATCACCGGCCAGCCCAACGCCATGGGGGGGCGCGAGGTCGGCGGTCTGGCCAACCAACTGGCCGCGCACATGGATTTCACCGATCCGGACATCGACCGGGTCGGCCGTTTCTGGAACGCGCCGAACATGGCGCGCCGGCCCGGCCTGAAGGCGGTCGAGTTGTTCCAGGCGGTGCGCGACGGCCGCGTCAAGGCGTTGTGGATCATGGCCACCAATCCGGCGCTGAGCCTGCCCGACGCGGACGCGGTGACGGCGGCGCTGCGCGCCTGTCCGTTCGTGGTGGTCTCCGAAGTCACCGCCCACACCGACACCGCCCGTCATGCTCACGTGCTGCTGCCGGCCGCCGCCTGGGGTGAGAAGGACGGCACGGTCACCAATTCCGAGCGGCGGGTGTCCCGTCAACGCGCGTTCCTGCCGCTGCCCGGCGAGGCGCGACCGGACTGGCGGATCATCGCCGACGTCGCCCGGCGCATGGGCCACGCCGGCTTCGAGTATGCCGGGGTCGCCGACATCTTCGCCGAACACGCGGCGTTGTCCGGGTTCGAGAACGACGGCGCGCGCGCGTTCGATCTGGCAGCGCTCGCACACGCCGCGTACGACACACTGCCCCCGACGCGGTGGCCGGCGCGGGCGGGGGCCGACAACGCCCGCCTGTTCGCCGACGGACGCTTTTCAACGGCCAGCGGCAAGGCGCGCATGCTGCCGATCCGGCCACGTGCCCCGGTCCACGTCGCGGATGCCGGGCACCCCTGGCTGCTCAACACCGGCCGCGTCCGCGACCAATGGCACGGCATGACCCGTACCGGCAAATCCGCCCGCCTGCTGGCGCACATCGCCGAGCCCTGCCTGGACATCCATCCGGACGATGCCCGCCGCGTCGGCCTGCGCGACGGCGATCTGGCCCGGGTCGGCAACGCGCGCGGCGAACTGCTGCTGCGCGTCGCCGAAAACCCCGGCCAGCGTGTTGGCGATGTGTTCGCGCCGATTCACTGGAACGATCAGTTCAGCGCGCGCGCGCGCGTGGACGCGCTGGTCGCCGCCGAGACCGACCCGATCTCCGGACAGCCGGAGTTCAAGCGCACGCCGGTGGCGGTGGCGCCCTACGCCGCCGGCTGGCATGGTTTCGTGATGGCCCGCTCGGCGCTCGACGGATTGCCCGGCGAATACTGGACGCGCATCCGCGCCGGCGCCTGCTGGCGCCATGAACTGGCCGGCATGGAAACCGAGCTGGACGCCGCCGCGCGTCTGCGCGCCCGGCTGGGTGCCGGCGGCGACTGGCTGGAGATGGCCGACGCCGGCGCCGGCCGCCATCGCGGCGCGCTGATCGAGAACGACCGCCTGATCGCGCTGTATTTCCTGGAACGCGACGCCGCCGCGTTGCCGCCGCGCCACTGGCTGGAAACCCTGTTCGCGCGCGCGACGCTGGACGAAGCCGAGCGTCGTGCCCTGCTGCTCGGCCGCCCGGCCGAAGCCGCGCCGGATCATGGGCGCGTGGTCTGCGCCTGTTTCGGTGTCGGCGAAGCCAGCCTGATCGAGGCCATCACCGCCGGCGCGCGTTCGCTGGAAGCACTCGGCCAACGCCTCAAGGCCGGTGGCAACTGCGGCTCCTGCATCCCCGAACTGAAACGCCTGCTGCGACAACATCCATGACCACCGGCCTCACCATCCTGATCGTCAGCCCCTCGCGCCGACGGCTCGACCACCTGATGGAAGCGCTCGCCGCCAGCGCGCCCGGGCACCGCCTGGTCGGACGCCTGGACCGCGCCATCGACCTGCCCGCCTGGGTCGACGAACTGCTGCCTGACGCCATCATCATGGACACCGAATCGCCCAGCCGCGACACCCTCGAACAGGTGGTGGTGATGAGCGAACGCACGCCACGGCCGATCGTGATGTTCAGCCAGGACGAATCCCCGGACACCATGCGCCGGGCGGTCACCGCTGGCGTCGCCTGCTACGTGGTCAACGGCCTGGAGGCCGAGCGCATCCAGCCGTTGCTGCAACTCGCCCAGGTCCGCTTCGAGGCCTGGCAGGCGATGCGCGGCGATGTCCTGCGCGCGCGTCAGGAATTGCAGGAGCACAAGCTGGTGGAGCAGGCCAAGCGGGCACTGATGAAAACGCAGGGTTTGTCCGAGGAAGCCGCCTACCAGGCGTTGCGCCGCGAAGCGATGCGCCAGCGCGCGCGCCTGAGCGACGTCGCCCGCCAGGTCGCGATCGCCTTCGCCGACGTCGGTGGCGCCCCGAAATAGAGAATCAGGCACCGGCCCGGCACAACATCGGTGCGCGCGGAAAAACCCATCCCCTTCCGCGAAATCCATGAAAACCATTCAAAAACAGCGTGTTAAGGAATATTTAAAGTTGGCACGCGCATTGCTTATACCCAATCGACCGGCGCAATGGCGCGCCGGCCATGTCGCTCCTTAGCAGTATTTTTGTCTGGATAACCAGGACAACGGCGTCCCTCCCCTCCGGGGTCGGACGCCGCTTTTTTTTGGAGTCTCCAAAATGGATGCCTTGCCACCGAACACCGAACCCGCCGCCGTCGATGACGGCAAACGGGATTTCCTGAAGAAAGCCGCCAGCATGTCCGCCGCCGCCGCCCTCATGTCCCTGGTCCCGCCCGGTGTGCGCAACGCCGCCTGGGCCGCCGGTTCCGACGCTCCGGAGAAGCCCGACCTGAAGATCGGCTTCATTCCGCTCACCGATTGCGCCAGCGTGGTGATGGCCGCGCACAAGGGCTTCGACAAGAAGTACGGCCTCAGGATCACCGCCACCAAGGAAGCATCCTGGGCCGGCGTGCGCGACAAGCTGGTCAACGGCGAGCTCGACGCCGCGCACGTGCTGTACGGTCTGATCTACGGCGTGCAGCTGGGCATTGGCGGGCCGAAGCGCGACATGTCGGTGCTGATGACCATCAACAACAATGGCCAGGGCATCACCCTGTCCAACCAGTTGAAGGCCAAGGGCGTGGTCGACGGCCCCGGTCTGGCGAAGTTGGTCAAGGCCGAACCGCGCGAGTACACCTTCGCGCAGACCTTCCCCACCGGCACGCACGCGATGTGGTTGTACTACTGGCTGGCCACCTACGGCATCGACCCGTTCCGCGACGTCAAGACCATCGTCGTGCCGCCGCCGCAGATGGTGGCCAACATGCGCGTCGGCAACATGGACGGCTTCTGCGTCGGCGAGCCGTGGAACGCGCGCGCGATCCACGACAAGATCGGCTTTTCCGCCGCCACCAGCCAGGACGTCTGGGTGGACCACCCGGAAAAGGTGCTGGGCACCACCGCCGAGTTCGTGCAGCGCTACCCCAATACCGCGCGGGCGATGACCGCCGCCGTGCTGGAAGCCTCGCGCTATATCGACGTGGTCAGGAATCGCGCCGAGGTGGCCAAGGTGATTTCCGGCAAGGCTTACGTCAACGCGCCGTTCGAGGTCATCGAGGGCCGCATGAAGGGCGAGTACGACAACGGCAACGGCCGCAAGTGGAAGGACGCCAACTACATGAAGTTCTTCAACGACGGCGCCGTCACCTTCCCGTACCTGTCGGACGGCATGTGGTTCCTGACCCAGCACAAGCGCTGGGGCCTGCTCAAGGACCACCCGGATTACCTGGCGGTGGCCAGGCAGGTCAATCGCGCCGACGTCTACAAGGATGCCGCGACGATGGCCAAGGTCGCGCTGCCGAAATCGGACATGCGTTCGCACAAGCTGATCGACGGCGTGACCTGGGATGGCAAGAACCCCGCCGCCTACGCCGACGGCTTCAAGGTCAAGTCGTAAACCGTCTTGTCCCCGCCCGGCCGGAGGGCCGGGCGACCACCCCAAGGAGCCCGCGATGAGCGCGATCACCTTCCACGAAGACCGTCTGGAAAAAGTCATGAAACATCCCGAAACCATCGAGATCGCCACGGCCGGAGCGCCGGCGAAAGCGCGACCGACCCCGTTTTTCGAGACCGAACGCGGGCGCGCCTGGCTGGCCGGCGCCGGCGGCCTGTTCCGGCGCATGCTGCCGCCCGGCATCGGCCTGGTCCTGTTCGCGCTGTTGTGGCATCTGGTCGCCATCAGCAGCGACGGCCTGCCCGGCCCGGCCAGCACCTGGGAGGCCGCCAAGACGTTGTTCGCCGATCCGTTCTACGACAACGGCCCCAATGACATGGGCATCGGCTGGAACATCCTCAATTCACTCTACCGGGTCGGCGTCGGCTTCGGCCTGGCCGCGCTGGTCGGCATCCCGGCCGGCTTCCTGCTCGGCCGCTTCGCCTTCCTGTCGGGCATGGCCGCGCCCATCATCAGCCTGCTGCGACCGGTCAGCCCGCTGGCCTGGCTGCCGATCGGCCTGATGGTGTTCAAGGTGGCCGAGCCGGCGTCGATCTTCGTGATCTTCATCTCCAGCATCTGGCCGATCATCCTCAACACCGCCGCCGGCGTCGCCCGCGTGCCCCAGGACTACATGAACGTCGCCCGCGTGCTCAACCTGTCGGAGTGGAAGATCTTCACGCGCATCCTGTTCCCGTCGGTGCTGCCGCATCTGATGACCGGCATCCGCCTGTCGATCGGCGTCGCCTGGCTGGTGATCGTGGCCGCGGAAATGCTCACCGGCGGCGTCGGCATCGGCTTCTGGGTGTGGGACGAGTGGAACAACCTGAACGTCGAACACATCCTGATCGCCATCTTCATCGTCGGCATCGTCGGCCTGCTGCTGGAGCAGACCCTGGTGCTGATCGCGAAGCGGTTCAACTACGAGTGAGTGGCAAGTCGCAAGTGGCGACTTGCCACTCACCACTCTCCCAGGAGAATCCCATGCACAACTATCTGCAAATCGAGAACGCCAAAATGGTGTTCGACACCAAGCAGGGGCGGTTCACCGCCCTGACCGACATCAACCTGACCGTGAAGCAGGGCGAGTTCATCACCCTGATCGGCCATTCCGGCTGCGGCAAATCGACGCTGATGAACCTGGTCGCCGGGCTCAACGAGGCGACCGACGGCGTCCTGTTGCTGGCCGAAAAGGAAATCCGGGGACCGGGGCCGGAGCGCGCGGTGGTGTTCCAGAACCACAGCCTGCTGCCCTGGCTGACCTGCTTCGGCAACGTCCATCTGGCGGTGGAACGGGTGTTCGGCGGTCACGAGAGCAAGGCCCGGCTGAAGGAACGCACCCAGGCGGCGCTGGAACTGGTCGGTCTTGGACATGCCATGCACAAGCATCCCAACGAAATTTCCGGCGGCATGAAACAGCGCGTCGGCATCGCCCGCGCGCTGGCGATGGAGCCCAAGGTTTTGCTGATGGACGAGCCGTTCGGCGCGCTCGACGCGCTCACCCGCGCCGGCCTTCAGGATGAACTGATGCGCATCGTCCGCGAAACCGGCGCCACCGTGATCATGGTCACCCACGACGTCGACGAGGCGGTGCTGCTGTCGGACCGCATCGTCATGATGACCAACGGCCCGTCCGCGACCATCGGCGAAATCCTGGAGGTGACCCTGCCGCGTCCGCGCGACCGCCTGCTGCTGGCCGACAACCCGGACTACCACCACCTGCGCGGCCAGGTCATGGCCTTCCTGTATCAGAAGCAGCGGCGGCTGGAAAAAGCCGCCTGAGCGGTGGTCGGCCGGCTCAGTGCAGCGGGCGCTTGATGAAGCTGACCACCTTGGCGTCCGAAGGCGGCCCCTTGCGGCCGCTGGCGCAGCTGCCGCCACCCTCGGTTTCCATGACGAAGCCCTCGGCTTCGTGCAGCAGGTTGATGACGTCGACGAAGAAGCGCTCCTTGGCCATGGCCAGGGCGGTACGGCCACCGTCGTTGGCGGCCTTGACCTCGGCGCCGGCGTTGAGCAGCACTTCGCACACCGCCGCCTCGCCACCGCCGGCGGCCAGCATCAGCGGGGTCAGTCCGTAGAAGATGCGGGCGTTGACGTCGGCGCCGGCGTCCACCAGGGCCTGGACCACCGGCGCGAAGCCACAATCCCGTTCGTGGTTGTAAGCGGCCTTGAAGATCGGCGTCCAGCCCTGGGCGTCGCGCGCGTTGGCGTCGGCGCCGGCGGCGAGCAGGGCCTGGACCGCGGCCAGATGGCCTTCGAGCGCGGCCAGATGCAGGGCGGTGGCGCCGGTTTCGTCGGCGGCGTCGACCGCGGCGCCGGCGTTCAGGAGTTGCGTGATGGTCGCGGTGTCGCCGGCGCGGGCGGCGGCAAGCAGTTCAAGGGACATGGCGAAAACTCCGGGGATGAATACCCGAGTATTGTAATCAAGTATTGTCCGGGCGGGGGCACAATTTCCGGAAGCGCGCCGCCGGGCTACCATGCCGCCCGCCCCGTCCATCCATGGCCACGTCCCACGCCTGGCCCAGACTCACCGAACGTGCTGCTCACCGGTTATATCGGCCTTTTCCTGTCCGCTTTCGGCGCCGCCACCCTGTTGCCCCTGCAATCGGAGGCGGTGCTGGTTGGCCTGCTGCTGCTCGACCGCCATCCGGTGTGGGGCCTGCTGCTGGTGGCGACGGTCGGCAACGTGCTGGGTTCGACGGTGAACTGGCTGCTCGGGCGCTACCTCGAACATTGGCGCGACCGGCCCTGGTTCCCGGTCGGCGCGGACAAGCTGGCGCGCGCGCAACACGCCTACCACCGTCATGGCCGCTGGTCGCTGCTGCTGAGCTGGGTGCCGATCATCGGCGATCCGCTTACCGTGATCGCCGGCCTCATGCGCGAACCGCTGTGGAGTTTCCTGCTGATCGTGCTGGTGGCGAAGGCATCGCGTTACCTGGTGCTGGCCGCGCTGACGCTGGGCCTGCCCTGGTGATCCAGGTCAATCCAGCCCCAGCTCGCCCCACATCGCGTCCACCCGCCGCTTCACTTCATCGGTCATGCGGATCGGCGTGCCCCATTCGCGCTGCGTCTCGCCGGGCAGCTTGTTGGTGGCGTCGATGCCCATCTTGGAGCCGAGGCCGGACACCGGGCTGGCGAAGTCGAGATAGTCGATCGGCGTGTTCTCCACCAGCAGCGTGTCGCGCGCCGGGTCGACGCGGGTGGTGAGCGCCCACATCACTTCCTTCCAGTCGCGCAC
Source organism: Hydrogenophilus sp. (assembly GCA_020725265.1). Classification (GTDB taxonomy): domain Bacteria; phylum Pseudomonadota; class Gammaproteobacteria; order Burkholderiales; family Thiobacillaceae; genus PFJX01. The sequence continues at coordinate 138,554 of DYFK01000007.1, forward strand.
GTCGACGTCGTCGTCGGTGACGATGATGAACTTGGTGTACATGAACTGGCGCAGGAACGACCAGATGCCGAACATCACCCGCTTGGCGTGGCCGGGATACTGCTTCTTCATGCTCACGACCGCCATGCGGTAGGAACAGCCTTCCGGCGGCAGGTAGAAGTCGACGATCTCGGGAAACTGCTTCTGCAGCAGCGGCACGAACACCTCATTGAGCGCGACGCCGAGGATCGCCGGCTCGTCCGGCGGCTTGCCGGTGTAGGTGGAGTGGTAGATCGCGTCGCGCCGCAGGGTGATGCGCTCGACCGTGAATACCGGGAAGGTTTCCTGCTCGTTGTAGTAGCCGGTGTGGTCGCCATACGGCCCCTCCAGCGCGGTCTCGCCGGGATGGATAACGCCTTCCAGCACGATCTCCGCCGAGGCGGGCACTTGCAGCTCGGAGCCGAGCGCCTTCGCCAGCTCGGTCTTGGCGCCGCGCAGCAGGCCGGCGAACTGGTACTCCGACAGGCTGTCCGGTACCGGCGTCACCGCGCCGAGGATGGTTGCCGGATCGGCGCCGATGGCGACCGTGATGGGGAAGGGCTGGCCGGGCCGCGCGGCCTGGAAGTCGCGGAAATCCAGCGCGCCGCCGCGATGCGCCAGCCAGCGCATGATCAGCTTGTTCGGCCCGATCACCTGCTGGCGGTAGATGCCGAGGTTCTGGCGCGTCTTGTGTGGACCCTTCGTGATCACCAGCCCCCAGGTCAGCAGTGGGCCGACATCGCCCGGCCAGCAGGTCTGGATCGGCAGGCGGGCGAGATCGACGTCCTGGCCCTCCCACACCACCTCCTGGCAGGCCGGCGAGCGCACCGTCGACGGGCTCATGTTGAGCACCTGCTTCAACACCGGCCACTTGTCCCAGGCGTCCTTGAGGCCGCGCGGCGGTTCCGGTTCCTTCAGGTAGGCGAGCAGCTTGCCGATCTCGCGCAGCCGCGCCGGGTCCTCCTCGCCCATGCCCAGCGCCACCCGCTTGACCGTGCCGAACAGGTTGGCGAGCACCGGCATGGCGTGCCCCTTCGGCCGCTCGAACAGCAGCGCGGGACCGCCGGCGCGCAGCACGCGGTCGCCGATCTCGGTCATCTCCAGGTTGGGATCGACCTCGGCGCGGATGCGCTTGAGTTCGCCGCGGGCTTCCAGTTGCGCGATGAAGTCGCGCAGATCGCGATAACGCATGATCGATCAGCCGGCGTCGGCCGGCGCGGCAGCTGGTTCGAACCGGAACTCGCCGTGCTTCTCGACGAAGCGGCCGATCTCGGCGCCCGGGTCTTCCGGCGCCTGTTCGAACGCCTGCATCCGGCAGGACTGGGTGCTGATCGCGTAATGGCGATCACCGGCGCGCAGGATCAGCAACGGTTCCGCGTACTCGTCCGGTGCCTGGCTCAACACCAGTTCGGCATCACGGCGGACCCCGGCGATGCTGCCGCCACCCCCGCACTCGGGCAGCCGGATGATGTTGATGTTGAGTGTCAGCGTGTCCTCCCAGAACCAGCTTTGACTGCGCGTCACAGTGACGGCATGGTCCTTGATGTCGATGATGTAGGAAGCGCTGTCGAGCACGCAGCCGGTCAACAGCAAGGGCAGCAGCAACGCGATACGCGGCGACAATCTGGATGAACGCTTCATGGGCGCGACTCTCCGGCGATAAAGGCGGTTTCGACGGCGGCCACCGTCATTCCAGGCCCTGGCTGGCCAGATAGTCGTCGTAATTGCCCTCGTAGACGACATGGCTGCCATCCAGCTTGAGCTCGACGATCTTGTTGGCCAGGGACGAAACGAACTGGCGGTCGTGGGACACGAAAATCAGGGTGCCGGTGAACGCATCGAGGCCGTTGTTGAGCGACTCGATCGATTCCATGTCGAGGTGATTGGTGGGCTCGTCCATCACCAGCACGTTGGGGCGCAGCAGCATCAGCTTGCCGAACAGCATGCGGCCCTGCTCGCCGCCGGAAATCACGCGCACCGGCTTCCTCACTTCGTCGCCGGAGAACAGCAGACGGCCGAGCGTGCCGCGAATCAGGGTCTCGACGTCGTTGCCGTCGTAGCCGCCGGCGCGCACCCATTCGGTGATCCACTCGGTCAGCGGCTGGTCGGAATCGAAATCGGCGGAATGATCCTGGGCGAAGTAACCGGGCCGCGCTTTTTCCGCCCACTTGATGGCGCCGGCGTCCGGCTTCAGCTCGCCGACCAGCAGGCGCAGCAGCGTGGTCTTGCCGACGCCGTTCTCGCCGATGATGGCGACCCGGTCGCCGGCGGCGACGTGCAGGTTGAGGTCGCGGATGACCGGCGCGCCGACGTCGTAGCCGAACCGGACGCCCTCGACCTCGACCGCCTGGCGATGCAGCTTTTCCTTGTCGTCGTACTCGAAGCGGATCCACGGATACTGCCGGCTGGACGGCTTGACGTCCTCGGGCTTGATCTTCTCGATCAGCTTCATCCGGCTGGTGGCCTGGCGCGCCTTCGACTTGTTGGCGGAGAAGCGACGCACGAAATCCTGCAACTCGGCGACCCGTTCCTTGGCCTTGGCGTTGGCCGCCTGCTGACGCTCGCGCGCCAGCGTGGAGGCTTCCATGTAGTCGTCGTAATTGCCCGGGTAGACCTTCAGCGTCTGGTAATCCAGGTCGGCCATGTGGGTGCAGACCTGGTTCAGGAAGTGACGGTCGTGGGAAATGATGATCATGGTGGAGTTGCGGGCATTGAGCACGTTCTCCAGCCAGCGGATGGTGTTGATGTCGAGGTTGTTGGTCGGCTCGTCGAGCAGCAGGATGTCCGGATCGGCGAACAGCACCTGCGCCAGCAACACCCGCAGTTTCCAGCCCGGCGCCACCTCGCGCATCGGCCCGTTGTGCTTGTCCGAGGGAATGTCCAGACCGAGCAGCAGCTCGCCGGCGCGCGCCTCGGCGTCGTAACCGCCCATCTCGCCGAATTTCGCCTCCAGTTCGGCGGCGCGCATGTAATCGTCCTCGGTCGCCTCCGGATTCATGTAGATGGCGTCCTTCTCCTTCATCACCGCCCACATGTCGGCGTGGCCCATCAGCACCACGTCGAGCACGCGCTCGTCCTCGAAAGCGAACTGATCCTGGCGCAGGAAGGCCATGCGCTCGTGCGGATCGATCGAGACATTGCCCGCGGAAGGCTCCAGCACGCCGGCGAAAATCTTCATGAGCGTGGATTTGCCACAACCGTTGGCGCCGATCAGGCCGTAACGGTTGCCATCGCCGAACTTGACGTTGACGTTTTCGAACAGCGGCTTGGCGCCGAACTGGATGGTGAGGTTGGAAGCGGTGAGCATGAGTGGGGCCTTGAAAAAACAGGCCCAATTTTACGGGCTTCCGGAAGCCGCCGTGATCCCCGCCGGGATTTTCAGGCGTGGTTCCCGGCCAGCGCTGGAAAGCGCACGCGGGCGATCAGGCCGGGCGCGTTGTCGTCGAACTCCAGTCGGGCGTCATGCAGCTCGACGATGCGCGCGACGATGGACAGGCCGAGGCCGCTACCTTCGACATCCTGGCCGGCCAGGCGGTGGAAGCGCCGGGTCACGTTGGCGCGCTCGGCCTCCGGAATGCCAGGGCCGTTATCCGCTACCACGAACATCGAGCCTTCGGCGTCGGCGGTCACGCACGCCTCGACCTTGCCGCCGGCCGGGGTGTAGCGGATGGCGTTGTCGAGCAGGTTGCGCAACAGGATGCGCGCCAGTTCGGGGTTGCCGCGTGTCGTCACCGTGGCCGGCGCGTCCAGCGTCAGGGTGATGCCCTTGTCCAGCGCCGTTCCGCCGAGGTCGGCGCAAACCTCGATGGCCAGGGTATCGAGCGCGACCGGCCGCATCTCGGGACGGTTTCCAGGGTCGAGTCGCGCCAGCGTCAGCAATTGCTCGATCAGTGTGCTGGCGCGTCGGCTGCCTTCCCTGATCTGGCTCAGGGCGTGTTCGCGTTCCGCGGCGTCGCGCGCGCGTTCCGCCACCCTTGCCTGCGCGGCCAGCGCCGCCAGCGGCGTGCGCAACTCGTGGGCGGCGTCGGCGGTGAAGCGGCGCTCGTTGTCGAGGGCGCGGTCGACGCGCGCGAACAGTCCGTTGAGCGCCTCGATCAGAGGGCGGATTTCTTCCGGCGCGCGCTCCGGCGTCAACGCATCGAGGTGCTCCGGCGCGCGCCGGGCAATCTGATCGGCGACCGTGTCGATCGGCGCGATGCCGCGTCGGATCGCGAACCACACCCACATGCCTAGCAGCGGCAGGCCGAGCACGGCGGGCGCCAGCAAACGCATCGCGATGTAGCTGGACAGTTCCTCGCGCACGGCATGGTTCTCGCCGACCTCGACCCGCAGTTGCCGCTGGGCGTCCCATTGGCTGTAGTACAGCCAGCGTTGTCCGCGCGTGTCCACCCGTTCCGAGAATCCCAGCGCATCGGTCAGCCGCATGGTCGGCGCGCCTCGGGAGCGCAACAGCAGGCGACCCTGGTCGTCCCAGAGCTGGAACACCAGTTTCTTCTGGTAAGGGTGGCCGCCCCACATCAACTCGACGACATCGTCGTCATTGTCGTATTCCCCGGAGAGCGCGAGCAGGGTCTGGGCGGCCTGCGCCAGTTGCGCGTCGAACAGTTCGTCGATTTCGTGGTGCGCGTCGAAATACGAGAACACCATGGTGACCAGCCAGCCGGCGGTGACGCCGCCCAGCAGCAGCGCGAGCAGGCGCCGGCGCAGGGAATACCAGCGCGTGGTCATGATTTCAGCATGCCGTAGCCGATGCCGCGCAGGGTCTTGATGCGCTCGCTGCCCAGTTTCTTGCGCAGATTGTGGATATGCACTTCCAGCGCGTTGCTGTCCGGCTCGTCGCGCCAGCCGTACAGCGAGGCTTCGAGCTGGGCGCGGGTGAGCACGCGGCCGGCGTTTTCCGCCAGCGTCAGCAGCAGGGAAAACTCGCGCATGGACAGCACGACCGGCGCGCCAGCCAGGGTCACCCGACGCGCGGCCGGGTCGATCGACAGATCGCCGACACGCAGTTCCGGACTGGCATGGCCCGCCGCGCGCCGGGTCAGGGCGCGGGCGCGCGCGGCCAGTTCGTCGAGATCGATGGGCTTGACCAGATAATCGTCGGCGCCGGCGTCCAGCCCGGCAACCTTGTCGCCGGTGGCGTCGCGCGCGGTGAGGATCAGCACCGGCAGAGCCTGACCGCGTCCGCGCAGCCGCCGCAGCACCTCGATGCCATCGAGACGCGGCAAACCGAGATCCAGCACCAGCAGATCGAAAGGCTCGCTTTTCAGCGCGAGATCGGCGCTCGCGCCGTCGCGCAGCCAGTCCACGGCATGGCCGTGCTGGCGTAGGCCGACCATGAGCGCGTCGCCCAGGCGCGGATCGTCTTCGACGAGCAGGATGCGCATGATGGGCGGGATTCTACCGGGCCAGCCACCAGGCGCAGGTCACCGCGCAGGCCAGCAGCAACGGCACGGCGAATGGGCGGGCATTCACGATGGCGGCGTCGGCATCGCCTCGCTTGATACCGGTGAACATGGCGCGCACCAGGTTTTCGCCATGCGCCAGACTGCCGATCAGCACGCCGATGACGTGGACGAAGACCACGGTGAGCATGGTCGAGGCCAAGGCTTCATGCGCTTCCTCAAGCCATTCCCCGCCGATCTCCTGATAGGTCAGCCAGCCGCTGACACCCGTGAGCAGACCGAGCGACAGCAAGGCGACGATGGCCCAGCCGCCGGCGGGGTTATGACCGGGCGTTTCGGCGCGCGGGTGCGTGAACAACCCGAGCAGATAGGCCTTCACCGCGCCCGGGCCGCGCACGAAGCTGGCGAAGCGGGCATGGCGCGTGCCCACCAGCCCCCAGAGCAGGCGGAACAACACCACGCCAACCACGCCGCCGCCGGCCCAGACATGCACCAGCCGCCAGGTTTCGCTGTCGCCGGTGAGCCACGCCAGTGCGAAGGCGCCGACCAGCAACCAATGGCCGATACGCACCGGCCAGTCCCAGACCAGAATTCTGTTCATCGTCGGCGCCTCAATCCTGCCAGCGATGGCCATCGGGCATGACGATCTCACGCTCTCGGTAGCTGCCAGCCACAGCCTGCTTGTGGCAGGCGGCGCAGTTGGATGGGCCGCGCACTTCGGCATGGCGCCAATAGGCTTGCGGTACCTCGTGGTGCTTGCGCTTGAACCAGGCCGTGGCGGTCAAGCGCGGCGCCTCATCCGACGCCGCCGTTCCGCTGGAGCCGAGCTTCTTGGGTTTGCCGGCATTGCCGACCAGATACGTCTCGATGGCGCGCCGAGTCGGCGCGTCCAGACCGGCGTTGTCGCCATAATGCCGGTCGAGGCCGGCCATCACGCGCCGCCAATCCTCGGCCACCAGTAAGCGCGGTGGAAATGCCAGATGACAGGCGCCACATTCGTTCTGGAAGGCGGCCGGCGCGCCGGCGGGCAGGCGCAGGTCATCGGCTTGCGCGACGCCGGCCAGCGACAGCGAAAGGAACAGCAGGTTGGCGAGCCGTCCTGGGGTGCCCATTTCAGCGCTCCCGCATCAGGAAAGTGATGAAATCGGCTTTCTCGGCGGCGCTGCATGGACGACCGAGCACCTCGCCGCAGTTGCGGCGGAACCATTTTTCCACCTTGGCCGGATCGCTGAATCGCTCGGGGTTGGCGCGCGGCGCCAGCGGTTGGATCGCCTTGCCGGTGACGACATGGCTACCGCCCCGGGTGGGATCCTCGGTGTGGCAACTGGTGCATGCCGGCATCCGGGCGGACACCCCGAATCCACGCGCGAACAGATGCGCGCCCAGCTCGGCGGATGGCTGGTAACGGGGATTGAGCTTCGCCGCCTCGGCGCGATAGCCGGCAAGGATTTCGTTGGGCGTGGCGGCCTGCGCGGTTACCGCGAACAGGCCGATCAGTACCGGAATCAATGCTTTCATGGTCATGCTCCTTGGTGGGGTGAACATGGCCACAGCTTGAAGCCGGTAGCTTAAGGAAATCTGAGGCGAATCCTTGGCGAAACTTAAGGACGGATCGCGGTCGAACTGGCGGTGCCCGATGCGCGCCGTCTCAAGTACCATCCGGACCGTCGCGGTTTGCCGTCTTCATTGCCCCTCTTGCCATCAACAGGAATCCACCATGAAACACGCTCTCTACCTGCCCCTCGTTCTAGCCGCTTCGCTGGCCGCCTGCGGCGAACGGGAAAGCCCGTCCACCGCCGGCCAGGAAACGCCGGCGGCGGCGCCACCGCCGGTTGCCGCCGTCGATGATGGGGAACGGACCTACAAACAGGTCTGCAAGTCCTGCCACGAGACCGGCGTCATCAACGCCCCCAAGGTGGGCGACGCCGAGGGTTGGACCAAGTTGCTCGCGGAAGGGCAGGCGATCGTCACCGCGCATGGCTGGGTCGGCGTGCGTGGCATGCCGGCCAAGGGCGGCCGCGCCGATCTCGCCCTGGAGGACTTCGCGCGCGCCACGGCCTGGATGGCGCGCAGCGCCGGCGGCGATTGGCCGAACCCGGACGAAGCGATGATGGCCGCGATTCGCGACGAGGAAGCGAAGCGCATCGCCGAATTGCAGGCGCGCCCCTGAACCCCGGCCGGCCCGGGCCGGCCCATCACAGTCCCCACTTTTCGATCTTGCGGTACAGCGTGCGCAAGCCGATGCCGAGCTTGCGCGCCGCCTCGACCTTGTTGCCGCCGGTATCGCGCAGCATCTCCGCGATCAGCCGTCGCTCCATGTCGGCGAGCACGCCCCCCTCGCTCACTCCGGACGTATCTCCCAAACCCAGATGGTCGGGCAGATTTTCGGGAGTGATCACTTCGCCCCGGCTCATCACCACCATACTTTCGACGCAATGCATCAGCTCGCGTACATTGCCCGGCCAGGCATGCGCTTTCATGACTTCAAGCACCTCGTCGGCGAAACGCGTGACCGGTCGGTTATGGAGCTCGCTGAAATGCCGCAGGAAATGCCGGGCCAGCGCCTCGATGTCGCCATCGCGCTCGCGCAGTGGCGGTACCACGATGCTGACCACGCGCAGCCGGTAGAACAGATCCTCGCGAAAGGTTCCGGCGGCGACCAACTGACGCAGATTGCGATGCGTGGCCGCGACGACGCGCACGTCGACCTTGTGGGTCTTGTTGCCGCCAACCCGTTCAAAGGTTCGCTCCTGCAGGAAGCGCAACAGCTTGACCTGCGCGGCCGCCGGCAGGTCGCCGACCTCGTCGAGGAACAGCGTGCCGCCATCGGCCAGTTCGAAGCGTCCCTTCTTGGCGGCAATGGCGCCGGTGAAGGCACCGCGCTCGTGGCCGAACAACTCGGATTCCAGCACGCCTTCGGCGAAGGCCGCGCAGTTGACCTTGACCAGGGGCGCGTCGGCGCGCGCGCCGTGGGCGTGTATGAGGCTGGCGAGCAATTCCTTGCCGGTGCCGCTTTCGCCCTCGATCAGCACGCCGGCGTCGGTGTCCGCGACCTGCGCGACCATGTCCAGGATGCGCGCCATCGCCGGCGACTGGCCGACCAGATCGGCCACGCGCCGGCATTGTCGGATGCTGCTTTTCAGGCGCTGGTTTTCCGCGCGCAGACGGCGGGTTTCCAACGCCTTTTCCAGCAGCAGATCGAGACGGTCCAGGTTGACCGGCTTGGTGACGTAGTCGTGCGCGCCCAGTTTCATCGCCGTGACCGCCGATTCCACCGTGGCGTGGCCGGTGATGAAGATCACCGCCGGCTTGTCTTCGCGCGGGTTGATGCGCTCCAGCATGGCGATGCCGTCCATGTCCGGCATGCTCAGATCGGACAGCAGAACATCGACACTCTCGGTGCCGAGCACCGCCAGCGCTTCCAGCCCGTTGCGCGCGGTGAAGACGTGGTAGCGACCGGCGAAGGCATCGGCCAGCGTTTCCCGGGTCAGCTTGTCGTCGTCAACGATCAGCAGCGACGCGGTCATCGTCGGCTCCTTCCGTGATGGCCTGGCGCACGGGCAGCCGGATCACGAAGCGGGAACCCGCGCCGAGCCGGCTTTCGCATTCGACGCGGCCGCCGTGGTCCTCGACGACGCGCTGCACGATGGACAGACCGAAGCCCATGCCCGATTCCTTGCTGGTGAAAAATGGCTGGAAGATTTTTTCGCGGATCTCCTCGGCGATACCGGTACCGGTATCGGCGACGCTCACGATCACTTCGTCACCCTGGCTCGCCGTGGCCAGGAACAGCCGGCCACCTTCCGGCATGGCGTGAACCGCGTTGATGCACAGATTCACCAGCGCCTGCACCAGTTTGTCCTCGTCGGCCCGCGCGCGCGGCGCCGGCTCGGCGAGCGACAGTTCGAGCGCGACATGGGAACGCGACAGGCGCTCGCTGAGCAAGTTGGCGACATGGTCGACGACGGCGTTGACATCGATCTCGGCGAAGCGCGGTGGCGCCAGACGGGCGTAGCGCACGAACTCTTCCAGCATGTCGCCGATACGCAGCACCTCGCGATCGATCACGGCGATGCGCTCGGCGATGTTGGCGCGTTCCGGGCAATCGCCGGCGCAGTTCTCGAACGCGCGCCGGATCAACTGCAAATTCATGTACAACGCGTTCAGCGGCGTGCGGATCTCGTGATTGACGCTGCCGGCGACCTCGCCCAGCACGGCCAGCTTTTCGTAGCGCAGAGCCCGCGCCTGCGCCTGTTCCAGCGAATCGTAGGCGGATCGCAGTTCACTCGTGCGCTCCTCGACCTTGTCCTCCAGCTCGCGATGGAAATCGAGCAGCCGCTCTTCATGCGCGAGCAGACGCCCGGCCATGTGATTGAAGGCATCACATAACGCGCCGATTTCGGTACGGGAGTCCGACACCACGCGCGCGGCCAGATCGCCCTCGGAGATCCTGCCGGCCGCATCCGCCAGCCGCTTCAACGGCTGCACGACATGTCGGGAATGCAGACGGTAGCCAAGGAAAACCAACACCAGCCCAACCAGGGAAAACAACAGATACAGGGTGAGGATCGCCGATTTGCTCTGGCGGGTCTTTTCCACCTTGCGGGCGATGATGTTGAAATGGTGTCGGTTGATTTCCCTCACCAGATACTGGATTTCGGAAGCTTGACGATCGAGTGCTTCATTCCAGTATTCCAGCGGCGTGGCCGTCGCGTTGGCGGACAACTCCCGTGATCCGATGGATTCCGCGCTGTTCCGCAGCGCCAGCAAAACCCCGCGTAGTCGTTTCAGCAACCGGACTTCATCGCGAGCCTCCGGGTAGCTGGAATCCTCCTCGCGCTCGATGTAGTCGCCGATGCCGGCATCGATCTCGTCGGCCAGCTCGCGGATCAGCCGGAGGTTCTTTTCGTCCGGCCGCACCATGCCATGATGAATCGTGAGCATCAGGCTGTAGGTCTTGTTGTGCAGCACGTTGATGAAATCGACGTTACGGCTTTCCTCCTCGATGGCCAGGGTCTTGTCCGCCATCCGTTGCACCAGGAACAACGAGGTGCCACCGATGACCAGCACGCCGGTGAAAAACAGGGCGAAGACGGCAAGGATGTAGGTATCCAGACTGCGCTGCATTGACGATTCCATGAGCGGGATGGTGACGGATGGCGGCGGCGCTTGAAGAAACCGGACCCGCGTCGCCACGTGCCGGCCGGCGCTTCGATGATGGTCCCGGCCTCGAGCGTGGGTCAAGCCAACCATGATCGCTCCTGAGCCGCCAACGCCCCAGCACCAGAGCCTCGACCTGCCATTCCGACAAGGCGTTTTGCCATTCTGGCAAGACGCCAGCCCAGAAAAATCTGTAACAGATTGATCATGCAAGGATTTTCCGCATGGCTCGCATCTTGCGTACCGGTCATGACTTGACGCGCGTCAAGCCAACCAACCTCGGAGCCAAGCATGCAGATTCTTGTCCAGCTCGACGAACTGGCCCTGGAAGCCCTGGAACGCCTCCCTTATTTCGATGGATTACGCAGACACGACCTGTTCCGCCTGACGCGCGGCTGCTGCCAACTGGCGGTGGCGGAAGGAGAAATCCTGTGTCGCAAGGGCGATCCGGTCGACTATGTCGGCATCGTCGTCTCCGGACAGTTCAAGGTCACGCTGCCCTTGCCAGACGGTTCCGAGAAGGTGCTTGCCTTCGCTAGTCGCGGCGACAGTTTCGGAGAAGCGGCGGCGGTGATGGAAAGCGTGAATCCGATTCAGGTGCGGGCGATGCGCGACAGCCATGTCCTGACCATCGAACGCGATGTGCTGATGGAGGAAATGGCGCGCAATCCGCGCCTGGCGATGCGTGTGCTCGGCAACGTCAGCCAGCGCCTGCTCGACATGGTCCGCGATACCGAAACCTGCCACATCCGATCCAGCGTCGAGCGTGTGATCTGCTATCTCAAGCACCGTGCCGGCATCGAGCCATCCGGTGGCGCCGAATTCGAGTTTCCCGCGCGCAAGAAGGAAATCGCCGCGAATCTGAGCATGACTCCGGAGACCTTCTCGCGCGCCCTGCACGCGCTCGCGCGGCGTGGCGCCATAGACCTGCGCGGTCGTCATGTGCGCATCGTGAACCCCTCCCGCCTGGCCGATTTCCAGCCCTCGCGCCTGGACAACTGAGCCAGGCATCCCCGCCGTATCGGCATCCGGCCATCGATTTGAAAAAACTTGTTTCAAAGCAAGTTCTCAAGAATTGCCGGCTGTTTTCGCGCCATGCGCGTCGATAGCCTGTTCCTACCATCGAAGGCGGTTCATTCATCGGTACCACACAAGGAGACACCAATATGAAAACCATGAAGCACATGGCCCTGCTTCTGTTCGCGGCCCTGTTCACGCTATCCGGGCCAGGGGCATCGGCCAGCGCGGACGCCGGCGCCCAATTGAGCAAGCGCGACATCGACAAGTGCTACAGCTGCCACGAGGAGAAAGAGGACCAGCATGCCAAGGGGGCGCACGCCAACACCAACTGCCTGACCTGCCACAGCGGCGCCGACGAGCACGTCAAGGTCGCCAAGTCCAAGGATCCGGTCAAGCGGCCCAGTCGGCCCGATTCCATGGCCTGCCTGAGTTGCCACAAGAACGACAGCAAACGCATGAACTGGAAGTTCGCCGAACACCACAAGGCGGGCGTCGAATGCCGGGATTGCCACGGCATGCACACGCCCAAGGTCAACAAGCGGTTCGACCTCGCGCTGTGGCGGACGGACAAGAACACGCAACTGTGCGCCAACTGCCACCAGGATGTATTGGCGCGCTTCAACATGCGCTCGCACCACCCGGTCAAGGAAGGCGGTCTGTCCTGCACCAGCTGCCATGACACGCATGGCGGCAAGCAAACTTCGCTGGTGGCGAAAACCGCCCAATGCACCCAGTGCCACCAGGCGGTACGCGGCCCGCACATGTTCGAGCACGCACCGGCCGCCGAAGACTGCGGCAACTGCCACAACCCGCACGGCACGCCCAATCGCAAGTTGCTGACCCTGGCCGAGCCGGCGTTGTGCCTGCAATGTCATTCGGTGGCTGGCAACCGTCACGGCCAGACCACGGCCAATGCCAACGGCCTGCGGATCTCCAGCACCGCCCTGCGCAATTGCAGCTCCTGCCATAACGCCCCGCATGGCAGCGGCATCGACCAGCACCTGCGTTTCTGACCGGCACTGAATTGGAGAACCGACATGAATGCGAGCAAGAAATTGAAAGTCTTTGTTCCCTGCCTGACAGTGCTGACCGCCGCCATCGCGCAGGCCCATGCCGAAGAACAAACCGGCACGCTGGCAACCACCGAGGTCACCGTCAAGGTCATTGGCTTCGATGCCTCGGGTGGTCCTGGCGCCCAGGTCCACGGAGGCGCCACCACCTGGTCCGATGACCGCGATTCCGGCCTCCTCGCCGACCTCGACATCGACCTGAAGCTGGGCGACAGCCTGGTCCTGGAACGCAAGGGTTTTGGTCCGGACAATCATCGCGGCAGCCTCAAAGGCCAGGCCGCTGGCATCGGCTTCAACGGCTACTACTCACACCTGCGCTCCAACGGCCATGCCGTGGATTACACAACCCGGCCCGGTAGCGCGGACAACCCGGTGGACCCTGCTTATTTCACCGAGGTAGGCCATACCAACTCCGGCTTCCTCAGCAGGTTCAGTGATGACAGCCCGGAGAAAGTCAACTACCACGTCGAGCGCACGGCCTATGGCCTGGCCATCAAGTTCAAACCGGAATTGTTGGGCAAGGGCAGTAGTTTCTCGCTCGCCTTTGATGGCTATAGCCGCGATGGCAACAAGTTCGCGACCTGGGTTGCCGGCAATGGCGATTTTGTCAATGGCGCCGTGCCAGCCATCAACCCGGCCGACCCCAACGATACCCACATCCGTACCCCGCAACGCTGGCGCGGTTACGAGAAACCGGTGGATGAGGACATGGGCCGCATCTCCTGGAGCCTGAGCCTCGCTCCGGCCGACCTGTTCCAGTTGGCTTATGACGGGGGTTATGAGAAGTTCAACCACAAGGCACGGACCATCCTGATCGGCGATTTCGCCGGCCTCCTCGATAATGGCGTCACGGTCTCGCCGGGCTCGGTCGACATGCCGCTTCACTTCATCCCCGACAGCACCCTCACCACCCATGCCGTGCGCATCGCCAAGAACTTCGGCGACACCGCGCTCGCGGCCGGCTATGGCATGTCACGCCTGAAACAGGACTCCTACCTGGACGACGTCAGCGCGGGCTTTGACGCGGCCGACCGCTTCGTCGGCAAGATCAGCACCGAAAATGCCTATCTCAACGTCAGCCACCGGGTGTCGCCAGCGGTCTCGGTGGAAGGTCACCTCAAGTACTACAGCCGCGACAACGACTCCTCCATGGAAGCCGACGGCCTTGACCGCGACATACGCGACGAATGGGGTGTGCGCATCGCCAACATCGAGTCGATGAACTACGGGCTGTCCGCGATGTTCCGCGGCCTGCCAGCCAAATCGACGCTCACCGTCGGCTGGAAGCGGGAAGACAGCGACCGCGACCTGAAATACAACCCGATCTCCGCGCCGACCAACATCGGTGTATGGCCAAGCGTTTCGCTCTACACGGACTCCACCGTATCCGACGAGGTCTACCTGAAATGGCTGGCGCGGCCGATGCCGGGCATGACCTTGCGCGTCACGCCCTCCTATACCTGGGCCAACAAGACCACGCTCGTCACCTTGCCGGAGAAGGCTTTCAACCTGAAGACACAGTTGGGTTACGCCATGCCGAATGGCATGCACCTGAATGCCTATTACCACTTCAAGGACAAGGAAAACGACAACAACAGCTTCGCGGATACGGCCAAGCCCACCAACGGTCCCGTCGTCATCACCAACGAGTATGCCCAGAAGGCCGACGACACCTTCCACGCCGCTGGTTTCTCGCTGAATCTCTCGCCCAGCGAGACGCTGACGGCCAGTCTCGGCCTGGACTGGGTGCAGAACGACTTCGATACCTATTTCTTCGGCACCAATCGGCGGCGTTTCGAAACCCCCATCGTTTTCGATCCGCGCGGGGTATCCAACTTCAAGGTCGACACCTGGTCCGTCAGCTTCAATGGCGAATATCAGGCCAACGAACGCGCCAAATTGAGCGCCGGTTACACCTGGTCGAAGTCGGACGGCAATCTGCGCACCAGTGGTCTTCAAGCCACCGGCACCCCGGCGGAAAGCCAGAACGACAAGATCTATCACACCGTGCATAGCCTCATTCTGGGCGTCGACTACGCGCTCAAGAAGAACACCAACCTGCGTGTCGGCTATGCCTTCGACAAGTACGAGGACAAGACTTACGGCGACTTGTCCGGCGATGTCCACACCTTGATGCTGGGTCTGGCCCTCAAGCTTTAGCCACCAGACGCGCGCCGTCGATGGACGGCGCGCGTCGATCGGCACGCCATCGCCGTTCGTGCCGCGCGGGCCTGAAAACCACTTCGCTTCACCCTCGAGGAGATGAAAATGCGACAACCCATGTTTGTTCTGCTGGCAGCCTGCCTGGTGTCCGCCCCCGCGTTCGCCACGCAAGACAAGACCGCCTCGCTGGCGGCGACGTGCAACAACTGCCACGGAGTGAACGGGGTATCGGTGGGTCCAT
>DYFK01000008.1 GCA_020725265.1 Hydrogenophilus sp.
CTAAGCTGAAATCACTGTCGTTCGTACCACCGCGTACCCAGCCAGGAGGCGAAGCATCATGCAAGGACCACTGATCGACACTCTCGCGAGGCAAGGCGTGACCCGCCGCGCGTTCATGAAATATTGCGCCACGCTGGCCTCGCTGATGGCGCTGCCGCCGGCGGCCGGCCGGGCGATGGCCGATGCGATGGCTTCGGCGGCGGCGTCCAGCCGGCGGCCATCGGTGATCTGGCTGCCGTTCCAGGAATGCACCGGCTGCACGGAATCCATCACCCGCTCGCATTCGCCGACCATCGAGGGCCTGATCTTCGACGCGATCTCGCTCGATTATCAGGAAACCCTGATGGCCGCCGCCGGCCATCAGGCCGAGGAGGCCCTGCATCAGGCGATGAAGGACAACGAAGGCAAATACCTGCTGGTCGTGGATGGTTCCATCCCGCTCGGCCTGGACGGCGCCTACTCGTGCATCGCCGGCAAGAGCAACCTGGAATCGCTCAAGGAAGTCGCCGCCGGCGCCGCCGCCATCGTCGCGATGGGCTCGTGCGCCTCGTATGGCGGCATCCCCAAGGCCAATCCGAACCCCACCGGCGCGGTGTCGGTGGCCGACATCATCAAGGACAAGCCGATCATCAACATCCCCGGCTGTCCGCCGATCCCGGTGGTGATGACCGGCGTGCTTGCCCACTACCTCACCTTCGGCACCCTGCCGGAACTGGACAAGCTGGGCCGGCCCAAGGCGTTCTACGGCGAGACCATCCATGATCGCTGCTACCGCCGGCCGTTCTACGATCAGGGCAAGTTCGCCAAGAGCTTCGACGACGAGGGCGCGCGCAAGGGCTGGTGCCTGTTCGAGCTGGGCTGCAAGGGCCCGGTCACCTACAACGCCTGCGCGACCGTGAAGTGGAACGGTGGCACGTCCTGGCCGGTGGAGTCCGGTCATGGCTGCCTGGGTTGCTCGGAACCCGATTTCTGGGATGGCGGCGGTTTCTATCGCGCGCTGTCGATGCCCGCGGACCCCTTGAAGATGGCCGCCACGGCGGCCGTGGTCGGCACGGCGGCGGGCGTGGCGGCGACTTTCGCCAACCGGGCCAAGAAGGGTGCCGCCAAGTCGGCCCATGAGACCGTCACCTTGGCCGATCTGGAGAAATGATCATGAACGAAATGCAATTCCTCACCTGGGTTCGTGGCCCCGGACTGGACATCGCCATCGGCATCTTCCTGCTGGGCGTGCTCTGGCGCCTGATTGAAATCTACACCCTCGGCCGCAAGCAGGACGTCGCGCCGGGGCGTCAGCGTGACGGCGCCTCCGGTCTGCACACGGTGTTCCGGCGCTCGGTGCCGCCGCCCGGCATGGTCAGGAAATCGCCGGTCACCTATATCGGCGGTTACGTGTTCCACATCGGTCTGGCGATCATCGTCTTCCTGTTCGCGCCGCACATCGCGCTGATCCGCGACCTCACCGGCCTGTCCTGGCCCGGCCTGCCCTCGCAGTTCGTCGATCTGGTCACGGTGGTGACCATGGCGGCCATGGTGGTGGTGCTGTTCGACCGCATCAACAAGCCGGCCAAGCGTTATCTCTCGACATTCCAGGACTGGTTCACCTGGACGCTGACCTTCCTGCCGGTGCTGACCGGCTGGATGGCGGTGCAGCATCTGCTGCTGCCGTACACCACCATGCTGGCGCTGCACATCCTGTCGGTGGAACTGCTGCTGATCTTCCTGCCGTTCACCAAACTGTTCCACACCTTCACGGTATTCGGCTCGCGCTGGTACCTGGGCAAGATCAACGGTCACAGGGGAGTCCCGGTATGAGCGCCTCACTGCAAAAGGGCATGAATGCCCTCAAGGAAGTCATCGACGCGCCGGTCGCGAGCTATTTCAGCAGTTGCGTCCATTGCGGCCTGTGCGCGGACGCCTGCCTGTTCTATCAGGAGACCGGCGATCCCAAGTACACGCCCATCCACAAGGTGGAGCCGCTGCGTCGGGTCTACGAACAGGAATACACGCTGCTCGGCCGGCTCGGCAAACTGCTCGGCCTGGCCAAGCCGGTCACCGACGAGGAACTCGACGAGTGGCAGGAGCTGGTCTACGACAGCTGCACCATGTGCGGCCGCTGCTCGATGGTCTGCCCGGTCGGCAACGACATCGTCTACATGGTGCGCAAGCTGCGCGAGGGTATGGCGGTGTCCGGCCACGTACCCGACGGCATCAAGGGCGCGACCAAGCGCACCGTCGAGATCGGCGGGCCGATGGGCCTGAAGTGGCCGGCGGTCGCCAACGTCATCAAGAAGGCCGAGGCCGCCACCGGCCTGACCATCCCGGTCGACAAGGAGGGGGCCGAATATCTGGTGCTGCTGTCGTCGATGGAGATCGTCAACTATCCGGAATACCTGGAAGCGCTGGCCAAGATCTTCAACAAGGCCGGCATTTCCTTCACGCTGGCGTCCGATGCCTTCGAGGCGACCAACGCCGGCATCCAGATCGGCGCCTCCGATCTGGCCAAGGTCATCGTCTCGCGCATCGTCAACTCGGCGGAGAAACTCAAGGTCAAGCGCGTGCTGTCGCCGGAATGCGGCCACGCCTACATGGCGATCCGCTGGGAAGGCCCCAACCTGATCGGCCGGCCCTACAACTTCGAGGTCGTGCATGTGCTGGAACTGCTCGACGACCTGCGCAAGAAGGGCGTGCTGAAGATGAAGGACAAGTTCAAGGATCCGCTGATCCTGCACGATCCCTGTCAGATCGTCCGTCGCGGTGGCGTGCTGGAAGCGCCGGAGCCATTGATCCAGGCGGTGGCGGAGAACTACATCCCGGTCGTCGACAAGCAGAAGTGGAACTGGTGTTGCGGTGGTGGCGGCGGCGCCTCGGCGATCCATACCGAGGAAGCCGAGGCACTGCGCGCCAAGGCCTTCCGGATCAAGAAGCGCCAGATCGAGGAGAGCGGCGTCAACACCATGGTGACGTTCTGCGCCAACTGCCGCATCGTCATCGAGGAAGGTTTCGACCATTACGAGATGAACACCCAGCTTCTGGGGCTGACCGAGCTGCTGGCCGAACATCTGGAGGATTGAGCAAATGACCACCACGCAACGCATCGTCGTTGACCCCATCACCCGCATCGAGGGCCACCTGCGCATCGAGGCGGAAACCGACGCCGACGGTCGGATCGTCAACGCCTATTCCGCCGGCACCATGGTGCGCGGCATCGAGATCATCCTGCGCGGTCGCGACCCGCGCGACGCCTGGGCATTCGCCCAGCGCATCTGCGGCGTGTGCACGCTGGTGCATGGCATGGCCTCGATCCGCTCGGTGGAGGACGCGCTGCATCGCGCCATCCCCGACTACGCGATCCCCCGCAACGCCGAGCTGATCCGCAACCTGATGATCGCGGCGCAATACGTGCATGACCACGTCATGCATTTCTATCACCTGCACGCGCTCGACTGGGTGGACGTGGTGTCCGCGCTGAGCGCCGATCCCAAGTCGACCTCGGCGCTGGCGCAAAGCATCTCCGGCTATCCAAAGTCTTCGCCAGGCTACTTCGCCGATGTGCAGAAACGGGTCAAGACCTTCGTCGAACAGGGTCAGCTCGGTATCTTCGCCAATGCCTACTGGGGACATCCGGCCTACAAGCTGCCGCCCGAGGCCAATCTGATGGCGGTCGCCCACTATCTGGAAGCACTGGCCTGGCAGCGCGACGTGGTCAAGCTGCACGCTATCTTCGGTGGCAAGAACCCGCACCCCAACTTCGTGGTCGGCGGCGTGCCCTCGGCGATCTCGGTGCATACCGCCGCCGGCGGCGGCCAGGGCAAGGGGCCGATGCATCGCGGCGGTCAGGATGCCACCGCGGTCAACATGGTCGGCCTGCAAACCGTGCAGAACGTGATCAAGCAGATGCGCGATTTCGTCGATCAGGTCTACGTGCCGGATACGCTCGCGATCGCCTCGTTCTACAAGGACTGGGGCGCGCGCGGCGAGGGTCTGGGCAATTTCCTGTCGTTCGGCGACCTGCCGTCGAAGAGCTTCTGGGATACCGATTCCTACCTGATCCCGCGTGGCGTCATCCTCGATCGCGACATCAACACCCTGCATCCGATCGACCTCGACGACGAGAACGAGATCCAGGAGTTCGTGAACCACGCCTGGTACAAGTACCAGGCTGGCGACGATCAGGGCCTGCATCCCTGGAAGGGCGAGACCGAGCTCAACTACACCGGACCGAAGCCGCCTTACGAGTTGCTCAACGTCGAGGAGAAGTATTCCTGGCTGAAATCGCCACGCTGGAAGGGCAAGGCCATGGAAGTCGGCCCGCTCGCCCGCGTGCTGGCGATGTACGCGAGCGGCCACAAGCAGACCCGGGAACTGGTCGGCTACACGCTGAAGACGCTGGACGTGCCGGTCGAGGCGCTGTTCTCCACGCTGGGCCGCACCGCCGCGCGCACGCTGGAGTCGAAGATCCTGGCCGACGCCATGCAGGGCTGGTACGACGAACTCATCGCCAACATCAAGGCCGGCGACGTCAAAACCTTCAACAACCAGTACTGGGATCCGTCGACCTGGCCGAAGCGCATGCACGGGGTCGGCCTCATGGAGGCGCCGCGCGGTGGCCTGAGCCACTGGATCGTCATCGACAACGGCCGCATCGACAACTACCAGGCCATCGTGCCCAGCACCTGGAACGCCGGCCCGCGCGATACCCAGGGCCAGCCCGGCGCGTATGAGGCCGCGTTGCAGCACAACCACGTGATGCACGATCCCAAGCAACCGATCGAGATCCTGCGGACCATCCATTCGTTCGATCCCTGTCTCGCCTGCGCGGTGCATGTCACCGATCCAGACGGCGAGGAACTGGTCCAGGTCAAGGTCAAGTAAGGAAAGGGGAACGGTCGAGGGGAGTGGAGCGCGTCACCAGGGCGGGATCGCGGACACCCCGCGTTCCCGGGCCATGCCCCGCTCCCCCACCGTCACCACCAGACAGCCATGGAAGACCAACTCAGACGACTGCTGGACGCCGAGGCACGTGCCCAGGCCATCATCGATGACGCCAGCCAGGCCCGTCAGCGCATGCTCGACGAGGCGCTCGCCTCGGCGCGCGAGGCTGAAACCCGCTTCGAGGATGGACGCGCGGAGTTGCGCGCGCCATTCCTGAAGGAGGCGCGCGCGCGCGCGGAACAGGCGGTCGCCGAACTGACCCGGAAATACGAGGAGCGTCAGCGCGATCTGCGCGAGATGGCTTCCCGTCACGAACAGGAGGCGGTCGAGGCCGCCCACAACCTGCTGCTCGACCCGACTCTGTGAGCGGGCCGGGTCTCGCGTTCCCAAGGACCGCATCGTGTCGGCATACCTGAATACGCGTGTCAGCATCTATGCCGAGCGCCTCTGGCGACCGGTCGATTTCGATGCGTTGACGCGCGCGCCCGACGACCAACTCGCCGACATCCTCGCCGAGCGCGGCCTCTCGCAACTGGCCGTCGGTTACCGGGACAGCGCCGGTGACCGCGATCCGTTGTCGCTGGAGCAACGCATCATCGCCGAGGTACTCGATGAAACCCGGGTGTTGTTGCGCCCGCTCGGTGGTGACGAACGTGATTTCCTGCTGTACTGGACCGAGCGTTTCGAGGTTTCCAACGTCAAGACCTTGCTGCGCGGCAAGATGACCGGTGAACGTCCCGCCGCCCTGTTGGGGCGGTTGACGCCGATGGGCGCGTTCGGCCGCCTCGACGTCCAGGATCTGGTCCATGCCGAGGACGTCGCCGAACTGATGCGCCGGCTGGAAGCCGGTCCCTACGCTGGCATCGTCCGCCAGGCCCGACGGGCGTTCGAGGAAAGCCAGGATCCCTTCATCCTCGATGCCGCGCTCGATCGTGGCTATTACGAGGGGCTGGCCCGGCGCGCGCGGCCGCTGGAAGTCGGAGCGGGCGCGTCGATGCGCAACCTGATGGGGCCGATGATCGATCGCATCAACCTGGTCTGGCTGCTGCGCTACCGTTTCAACTACAACCTGCCGCCGGCCCAGGTCTATTACCTGCTGGTGGCCTCCCACTACGGGTTGTCGTCGGAACGTCTGCGCCGGTTGGCCACGCTCGACAGCCTGGAGGACATCCTGGCGGCGTTGCCGGACACCATCCGCGCCGTGCTCGATGGCGTCGACAACATCCCCGACGCGCACGCGCGCATGGACCAGGCCGCCGCCGATGCCGCCGTCAAGGTGCTGCGTGGCGGCGCGCCCGCGATCGCGCGCGCCTTCGCCTACCTGATCCTGCGCGAGCGCGACCTGCGCGCGGTGCGGGCGGTGTTGCGCGGCCGTCATCTCGGCCTGCCGGTCGAGGCCATTCTCGCCACCACGCGGCGCGCGCCCGAGGGAGCGTTCTGATGTTCCGCGCCGAACCACTGCTCAGGATCCGTCTGCTGGTGCTGGCCTCGGAAGCGGCCGACAGCGCCCTGCAACTGGCGCGATTCGGGGTGTTCAATCCGGCCCCCGAAGTCGCCGACGCGTTGCCGGAATCCCCCGCCGACGCCTACCGCGAAGCCTGGCTGGAAGCCGATTCCCGGATCGGAAAGCTGATCGAACAATGCGGCGAGACCGGACCCGTCGGGATTCCCGACGACGCCGTGGCACCGTCGCTGGCCGATCTCCATGAGCTCAACGACTGGCTGAGGGAAATCTGGCTGGCTTGCCTGGCCTGCCGGGACGGCGAGGATCGCATCGAGGAAGAGCGCCGCCATCTCGACGCCATCGAGGAAACCCTGTCCAAACTGGAACGGCTGAACGTCGATCTCGCCCATCTGCTGCGCGCCGACAGCCTGCTCGCCGTCAACATCGGCAGCCTGCCGGCGGGAGAACTGCGCCGGGTCGGCGATGCCCTGTCGATGACCGGATATCTGGTGTCGCCGTTCGATCACGTCGGTGACCAGGTCTTCGCCGTCATCGCCGGACCACGCGCGCGCCAGGAGGAAGTGCGCGGCCTGATGAGCCAGGCCGGCTGGCGGGAATTGCCGGTGCCGGACGAATTGCGCCGTCATCCCCAGGCCGCGCGTGCCTGGCTGGAAGAGGAGCGCGTGCGCCTGGACGAACTTTCGGGCGCTGAATGCCAGGTGCTCGGTGGCCTGCGCGAGAAATTCGGTCCGCGCCTGCGCGAGGCGCGCCTGCGCCTGGCGCTGGCCCGTCCGCTGGCCGAGGCGGCCCTGACCGGGGTACGCGGCAAGGGGGGGCTGGCCGCGTTCTCCGGCTGGATTCCGCGCCGACGTCTGGACGCCCTGCGCGAGATGCTGGAAACCCGTTTGCGTGGCCGCTACCTGCTCGACGCGCGCGAGCCGGAACCGGGCACGGCGGAAACGGTGCCGTCGCTGGTGCGTTACCCGGGATGGCTGCGGCCGTTCGTGCCGCTGGTCAAGAGCTATGGCGTGCCACGCTATGGTGAATTCGATCCGACGCTGCCGTTCGCTTTCACTTATCTGCTGCTGTTTGGCGCCATGTTCGGCGATCTTGGCCACGGCGGCGTCATCCTGCTGATTTCGCTGGCCCTGGTCCGTCGCTTCGGCCGGGTCGCCTTCATCGGCGTCGCCGCCGGCGCGGTATCGATGCTGTTCGGCGCGCTCTACGGCAGCATCTTCGGTTACGAGGAACTGTTCGAGCCGATCTGGCTGTCGCCGCTGCACGAACCGACCCGGGTGCTGACCCTGGCGGTCGCGTTCGGCATCGGTTTCATCGTGCTCACCCTGCTGGTCAACGCCCGCAACAAATTCGCCGCCGGCCATGCCAGCGAGGCGTTGTTCGATTCCGCCGGCCTGGCCGGTCTGGTGTTCTACCTGGGCGCGGTTGGCGGCGTGCTGAGCCTGACCGGCGCCGTCGATCTGGCCCTGCCGGCCGCCATCGTCGCCGGTCTCGGGCTGGCCGTGGTGGCCGTCTACAAATGGCTGGAAACCCGGGCCGGCTGGGGCGAGCGCACCCTGGTGTCGGCGATCGAGACCCTGGAAACCGGCATCAACCTGTTCGCCAACACGTTGTCGTTCATGCGCGTGGCCGCGTTCAGCCTGAACCACGCCGCGCTCGCGCTCGCCATCTTCACGCTGGCCGCCGGACTGGGTGCCGCCGGCCACTGGCTGACGCTGGTATTGGGCAATGTGGTCATCATCGTGCTGGAGGGCGGCATCGTCGCCATCCAGGCGTTGCGCCTGATGTATTACGAGGGGTTCTCGCGTTTCTTCAGCGGTGACGGCGTCGAGTTCGCGCCCTTGCGGTTGGCGCGCGAACCGGGCAAGAGTTGAGTATCGATCCGTTCAAACGTTGCGTTAAAGGAGAAGAAAATGAGCTGGCTGATCGCATTGATGGGGTTGTCCGTGCTGGCGACGATAGGCGCCGGCGTCTGGCTGGAGTTGAAGCCGGAGCGGCGGCCGGCGCCGGCCTGGCTGAAGGGCGGCCTGCTCGCCAACGTGCTGTTGTTCGGTTTCGGCATCGCCGGCAGCCTGCTGCTGGGCGTCCAGGAAGTCCTGGCTTCGGAACCGGCCGCCGCCGGCCTGATGGACATTTCCATGGGCAAGGGCCTGGCGCTGATCGGTATCGGCCTGCCCACCGCGCTGGCCGCCATCGGCGCCGGCATCGCGCTGGGTCCGGTCGGCTCCGCCTCGCTGGCGGTGATCGCCGAGAAGCCGGAGATGTTCGGTCGTACCCTGATCTACATGGGTCTGGCCGAGGGCATCGCGATCTACGGCTTGGTCATGTCGATCCTGTTGCTCGGCAAGATCTGAAGGTCGCCAACGCATGAACCGGGAATCCGACGTCGCCGGTGGCGCGCGCCTGGTGGTGCTGGGCAGCGCCGGTCTGGTCGAGGGCTTCAGCCTGATCGGCGCCGAGGTGCATGCCGACGCCGATCCGGCCAAGGTCGACGAAGTCCTCGGGCAATTGGTCAAAAGTGGCGACGAGGCGCTGGTGTTGCTGGAAACCCATCTCGCCCATGCCGGCGGCCATTGGCTGGATCGTCTGCGCGACGAGGGCGGCCGCATCGTCGTCACCGAACTGCCGCCGCTGGCGGCGCCGCATGATTACGCGCCGGCGGTCGATGACGTGGTGCGCGCGGTGCTCGGACCGGAAGCGTTGAAATAGACGAGGGCCGGAGTCCGGAACCTGGAGAAAAACATGGATGCCGACTTGCAAGTCACCCAACTCGAACAGGCCCTGATCCGTCAGGCCGAAACCCTGGCGCGCGAACAGCGGCAGAACGCCGAGGCCATGCGCGCGCGCATCCTGGCGGAATCGATGGACAAGCTGAAGCTGGCCGAGGAGCGCGAAGTGCTGGCCGCCAAGGCCGAGGCGGAACGGCTGGCGCGGCGCCAGATCCAGGCGGCGGAAACCCGGCTGGCGGCGGAGCTGGATCGGCTGCGCTGGGCGTTGACCGAGTCGACCCTGTCGGGCGTGCGTCAGGCCTTCCGGGAACTGGTCGCCGACGAGACGCGCTATTTCGGCGTGCTCGAACGCTGGCTCGCCGCCGCCGCCACCGCGCTGCCGGATGGAGGTCTGATCGCCGAGGTCCGGCCCGAGGACGAACGCCGGCTGGCGCCGGTCTGGGCCGAACTGGCCGCGCGCGCCGCGCCAGGTCGCGAGGTCGCCCTGGTCGGCCATGGTCAGCCGAGTGAAGGCGGCATCCGTGTGCGCCTGGCCGACGACCGCGCCCGCATCGATCAGACATTCGAGGCGCGCCAGGCGCGTCTGGCCGAGGATCTGGCCAGGGTGACGATGGAACGTTTGTTCGCCAGCGCGCCCGACCTGGGCACGCTGGTGCATGGTTGATGGGGGGTAGGTAGGTAGTGGGAAATTAGTGGTGATGGGTTTCCTACTTCCCACTCCCTACTACCCACTACCTACCCCCCGATAAGGAAAGCAAATGGGCAAAATTCTGGAAATCAACGGCCCTCTGGTCAAACTGGAGTTGCCGAGTACGGTGATCGGGGAACAGGTGCGGGTCGGCCGGTTGGGTCTGGTCGGCGAGGTCATCGGTCGTGATGGCGATACCGCGCTGGCCCAGCTCTACGAGGACACCGCCGGCCTGCGGCCGGGCGAGCAGGCCGAGGGGCTGGGCTGGCCGCTGTCGGTCGAGCTGGGGCCGGGCCTGCTCGGCGCCATTTTCGACGGTGTCCAGCGGCCGCTGCACGCGGTCTGGGAAAAGAGCGGCGACCGCATGGCGCGCGGCGTCGCCGTGCCTTCGCTGCCGCGCGACCGCGCCTGGCGTTTCGTGCCGGACCCGGCCCGGCGGCCGGGCGAGACGCTGGCCGGTGGCGACGTGCTGGGCACGGTCCAGGAGACCGAATCGATCGCCCACCGCATCCTGGTGCCGCCGCTGGCGCGCGGCGAACTGCTGGAACTGGCGCCGGAGGGCGAATACACGCTCGATCAGGCGATCGGCCGCATCCGTCTGAGCGACGGCGGTATCGACAAGCTGTACCTGTTCCACCGCTGGCCGGTGCGCACGCCGCGCCCGTTCCGGCGGCGCGACCACGCGGTGCAGCCGCTGATCACCGGCCAGCGCATCCTGGATACCTTCTACCCGCTGCTCAAGGGCGGAAAGGCGGCGATTCCGGGACCGTTCGGCGCCGGCAAGACCATGCTGCAACAGCAGATCGCGCGCTGGTGCAACGCCGAGATCGTCATCTACGTCGGCTGCGGCGAACGCGGCAACGAGCTGACCGACGTACTCGAATTCATGCCCGAGCTGAAGGATCCGCACACCGGCCGGCCGCTGATGGAACGCACGCTGCTGGTGGCCAACACCTCGAACATGCCGGTGGTCGCGCGCGAAGCTTCGGTGTACGTCGGCATGACCCTGGCCGAGTACTTCCGCGACCAGGGCTACGACGTGGTCATGGTCGCCGACTCCACCAGCCGCTGGGCCGAAGCCCTGCGCGAGGTGGCCGGCCGGCTCGGCCAGATGCCGGTGGAGGAGGGCTACCCGGCCTATCTCGGCTCCCGCCTGGCCGCCTTCTACGAACGCGCCGGCCGTGTCGAGACCCTGGCCGGCGGCCATGGCTCGGTCACCCTGATCGGTGCCGTGTCGCCGCCTGGCGGCGATTTCTCGGAGCCGGTCACCAGCCACACCAAGGAAATCATCCAGACCTTCTGGGCGCTGTCCAAGGAACTCGCCGATGCCCGGCACTACCCGTCGGTGGACTGGCTGGAGAGTTTTTCCGGTTATGTGCCGTCGGCCGCGAAATGGTGGGCGGAGAACGTCGACCCGGACTGGGAGACGGCGCGCGCTCAGGCGCTCGATCTGCTCGCCGAGTCCGAGGAACTCCAGCGCATCGTCAATCTGGTCGGCGTCGAGGCGCTGTCCTCGGAGCAGCGCTGGACGCTGGAAGCCGCCGGCCTGATCAAGGAGGGCCTGTTGCAGCAGGCCGCGACCGACGAAATCGACAGCTTCGCCTCGCCGGAAAAACAGTACGCGCTGCTGGCCGCGTTGCTGGAAATCCACCGCCAGGGCATGAAGCTGGTCAAGCTCGGCGCGCCGGCCCGGCGCCTGATCCAGATGCCGCTGCTGGCGCAGGCCCGGCGCTGGAAGAGCCAGCACAAGTCCGACGACCTGGCCAGACTGCGCAAGAAGATCGCGGCGATTCCCGCCGAATTCGAGGAACTGCTGCGGGAATACGCGCAGTCGTCGACCCGATGAACCGCGCTTGGGGTGATTCATGAAGAACATCGAATTCCGTACCGCGACCTCGGCCCAGGGCGGCCTGGTGGTCATGAGCGGGGTACCCGGCGTCGCCTCCGGCTCGCGCGTGCAACTGCGCGACCACGCCGGCCGCGTGCGCTCGGGGCTGGTCATCCGCGCCGCCGACGAGGCGGTGCTGGTGGAAGTCTTCGAGGGCACCGACGAACTCGACCTGGAACGCACCTGGGTGCGCTTTCTCGACGAGCCGTTCAAGCTGCCGGTGTCGCGCGACATCATGGGCCGCGTCTTCAATGGCGCCGGCGTGCCGCGCGACGGCCGGCCGCCGATCGTGTCCGCCGACCGCCGAGACGTCAACGGTGAACCGCTCAACCCGGCGGCGCGCGCCTATCCGCGCGAATTCATCCAGACCGGCATTTCCGCGATCGACGGCATGAATTCGCTGACCCGCGGCCAGAAGCTGCCGATCTTTTCCGGCGGCGGCCTGCCGCACAACCGGGTCGCCGCGCAGATCGTGCGCCAGGCCAAGCTGCTCGGCGAGGACGCCGCCGAATTCGTGGTGGTGTTCGCCGCCTTCGGTGCCTCGCACGCCGACGCCCGCTTCTTCCAGGAAAGCTTCGAGGAATCCGGCGTGCTCAACAAGGTCGTGATGTTCCTGAACCTGGCCGACGAGCCGGTGATCGAGCGCCTGCTGACGCCGCGCGCGGCGCTCACCGCCGCCGAATACCTGGCCTTCGACCTCGATTACCACGTGCTGGTGGTGATGACCGACATGACCGCCTACGCCGAGGCGCTGCGCGAGGTGGCGGTGTTGCGCGGCGACGTGCCGGCGCGCAAGGGCTATCCCGGCTACCTGTATTCCGACCTCGCCGAAATCTACGAACGCGCCGGCCGCATCAAGAACCGGCGCGGTTCCATCACCATGATTCCGGTGCTGTCGATGCCGTCCGACGACATCACCCATCCGATTCCCGACCTGTCCGGCTACATCACCGAGGGCCAGATCGTGCTCGGCCGCGAGCTTGCCAACCAGGGCGTCTACCCGCCGGTATCGGTGCTGCCCTCGCTGTCGCGCCTGATGAAGGACGGCATCGGCAAGAACTTCACGCGCGAGGATCATCCCCATGTCGCCAGCCAGCTGTTCGCCAGCTACGCTAAGGCGCTGGAAATCCGGGGGCTGGCCGCGATCATCGGCGCCGAGGAGCTGTCCGACGCCGACCGCCGCTACCTCCAGTTCGCGGAAGCCTTCGAAACCCGCTTCATCGGCCAGGGCGAGGACGAGGACCGCAGCGTGTACGAAACCCTCAACCTGGCCTGGGATCTCCTGTCCACCCTGCCGCCGGAAGCGCTGATCCGCGTCAGCGAGGAAGAACTGGCCAAGTATCACAAGTGGCAGGCCGGAGCGGAGGCGGCATGATGGGTCGGGATGAGTGGCGAGTCGCGAGTGGCAAGTGGGGATTCCACGTGCTCCACCGGCGACTTGCGACTTGCCACTCGCGACTCGCCACTCGCGACTTGCGACTTGCCACTCGCCACTCACCATGAAAAAACGTCTGTCCGTCCCCCCCACCAAGAGCGCGCTGCTCCAGATCGGCCGCCAGGTCCGCTTTCTCGACCAGGGCCGGCAGATGCTGGAGAAGAAGCGTGATTTACTGACCCGGCTGGTGTACGAACGGCTGGCGCAGTACCGCGAACTGCGCGCGCGCACCATCGAGGAACTGGCCGAGGCCTATCGCTGGCTTGGCATCGTGCAGATGCGCATGGGCGGCCAGATGCTGCGCCAGGCTTCGGTTGGCCTGAAACCGGCGGTGGCGATCCGGGTGGTGGCGCGTTCCAGCGTCGGCGTCGAATACCCGAGCGTGTCGGCCGAGGCGTTGCCGTTGCAACCGGTCGGCCTGATGTGGACCGACGTCAGTTTCGACGAAGCCCGGCTGCGGCTTCGGGAACTGACGGTGACGCTGGCGCGTCTCGGAGAGGCGGAGAACGCGCTGTGGCGTCTGCTGGCCGCCAGCCGCAAGACGCAGAAACGGGTCAACGCGCTCAAGTACAACATCATCCCCCGCTACCAGGCGACGGTGCGCCACATCCGCGCCGCCCTGGAGGAGGACGAGCGCAATACCCTGTTCCAGATCAAGGTGTTGCGCGCGCGCGCGGCCGACGCCGCCTGACTTCTCCGCCCGCGCCGGCGCGGTGTCCGCCGGTATCGGCCTCGCGCCGAGCCATCAGGAAGAGAGGAGATGTCATGAAAAAAGTCCTGTACCCGCTGTTGCCCCTGCTGTGCGCGCCGTTGCTGACCGGTGGCGCCCAGGCCGACGATCTGACGGTCATCGTCAAGATTCCACGCCTGACCATGGAAGCCTCGGAAAAAATCGCGCGCGCCACCGTCGACGCCTGCCGCAAGCAAGGCGTGCAGATCGGCGTCACCGTGGTCGATCGCGGTGGCGATGCCATGGTGTTCATGCGCGACACCCTGGCGCCGACCGTGACCATCGAGATCAGCCGGCAGAAGGCGTTCACCGCCGTCAACTTCAACGCGCCGCTGTCGACCATGGAAGACCGGTTCACCAAACCGTTCTCGGTGGGCAAGGTCGACGGTCTGGTGTTCTCGGCCGGTGGCATCCCGATCACCGCCGCCGGCAACATCGTCGGCGCGGTCGGCGTGTCCGGCGCGCCGTCCGGAGAGCAGGACGAAGCCTGCGCGCGCGAGGGAATCAAGAGCATCGCCTTCGAGCTGGAAAGCGCCAGTCTGTAAGTCCTCCGCGAGTGATTAGGGAACTTCCCTATAACTTTGGTTAAATAAAATCGTCATTCGGCCGATAATCGCCCCTTTCAGTTCGGACGATTATCGGCGTGCGCGTTGACGGAGTATCCATCTCGATCGGCATCCTGGCGGCGGCCGCGATACTGGCTTGGCTGGGATGGCGCGGGGGCGATGGCGCGGAATCGGCAACGCAAGCCTGGTTCCCGCCGGCGACCGACCGGCAGATCACGCCGATCCCCGCCACTCTGCCGCTCGATCCGCGCAAGGTGGCGCTCGGCCGACGCCTGTTTCACGACACCCGTCTGTCACGCGACGGGACCGTTGCCTGCGCGAGCTGCCACGATATCGGCCGTGCCGGCGTCGATGGCCGGCCGCGCGCGATCGGCATCGACGGCCGCGTCGGCGAGGTCAATAGTCCGACCGTTTTCAACAGTGGTTTCAGTTTCCGTCAGTTCTGGGATGGCCGCGCCGCGAGCCTGGAGGCACAGGTCGAGGGGCCCGTGCACAACCCGCTGGAAATGAACACCAACTGGTCGGAAGTGATCGCCAGGCTGGCGCGCGACGAGACCTATGTCGAGTCCTTCCGGGCAATCTGGCCGGCCGGGATTTCGGCCGCGCGCATCGAAAGCGCGATCGCCGAATTCGAACGCGCGCTGCTGACGCCGGACGCACCGTTCGACCGTTATCTGGAGGGCGAAGCCGGCGCGTTGTCGCCGTTGGCCCGGCAGGGCTGGGACCGGTTCCGGGAGCTCGGCTGCATCGCCTGCCATCAGGGCATCAACGTCGGCGGCAACATGTACGCCAACCTCGGCGTGATGGGCGATTTCTTCGCGGAACGCGGCAAGCCGCTGGTGAAGGCCGATCTGGGCCGCTACAACGTCAGCGGTCGCGAGCAGGATCGCCATGTGTTCAAGGTGCCGAGCCTGCGCAATGTCGCCCTGACCGCGCCGTATTTCCACGATGGCTCGATCGCGACCCTGGACGAGGCGGTCGAGACCATGGCGCGCTACCAGTTGGGCATCCGTCTGCCGATCGGCGATCGGCAAGCGCTGGTCGCCTTCCTCGAAAGCCTGAGCGGACGGCAGCCGGATAGCGCGGAAATGGGACCGGTCCGGTGACGCGCCGGCCGAGGTCACTCCATGTCTGGACGCTGCTGGTCCTGGGCGTGGTTGCGGTGGCGACCGTGCTGCTGATGCCCGGCGTGGTCGGCGAGGTCGAACGCCATGAAATCCTGCGCGCGCGCATCGCCGCGCTTCAGGTCGCGCACAGTCGCTTGCGCGAGCTGGTCATTGGGCTGCGCCACGGTGTCGGCGCCAATTACGACGAGGCCAATGCCTGGGTCGCGCGCATCCATGCCGACCAGACCGCGCTGGCGGCGGAGATCGCGCGGGTCCCGGCGTTGCGAGCGGCGTGGACCGACTACCGCGACGCCGAGCGGAATCTCGAGATGCGTTGGGAGGATTTCAAGCTACGTAACGCCGTGGTGCGCAATTCCCTGCGCTATTTCCAGAGCGACGCGCCCAGGTTCATGCGCGGCCTGCCCGCTGGCGGCGACGTCGGCCAGCACGAGATCGCCGCGCTCGGCAATGCCCTGTTCCTGCAGGCCCTGGGCGAGAGTCGGGAAGTCGATGAGGAGGCGCGCGCGACCCTGGCGCGTCTGCGCGCGCTCGGCGAGCGGTTGCCCACCGAACATCGCGCCGAATTCGAACGTCTGGTCCGGCACGCCGACATCGTCGGCGTGCAAAGCCCGCTGCTGGAGCGCGACCTCGCCGAACTCGCGCACGGCGCCGGCCATGTCGCGCTCAACCGTCTGGCCGAAGCCAACCAGGGCCTGCTGATCGCCGAACAGGCGCGGGTCGGCCGCTACCGCGCCGGCCTGCTGCTCGGCGTCGCCTTGTTGCTGGCGGCGCTGGCGATGCTGGCCGGACGCTATTTCGACAGCCTGCGCCAGCGCGAACGCGATCTGCGTCTGGCCGGTACCGTGTTCGACAGCAGCCAGCAGGGCATCATCGTCACCGACCGCGCCGGCGACATCCTGCGCGTCAACCAGGCCTACTGCGCGATGACCGGCTACGCCAAGGCCGAACTGATCGGCCGTAATCCACGCCTGCTCAAATCCGGCCTGCATCCCCCCGATTTTTACCGCGAGCTGTGGCGGAGCCTGCTCGATACCGGCCGCTGGCGGGGTGAACTGCGCAACCGGCGCAAGGATGGCCGACATTACGTGCAATGGATCAACATCGACGCGGTCGACACCGAGGCCGGCGAGCGCCTGTACGTCGGCATCGCCTCCGACATCTCGGAACTGGTGGAGTCGCGCGAGCGGCTGGCCAGCCTGGCCTATTACGACACGCTCACCGCCCTGCCCAATCGGGCGCTGTTCCACGACCGCCTGCGCCAGGGGCTGGCCCAGGCCCGGCGCGACCGGACCAGTCTGGCGCTGGTCTTCGTCGATCTCGACAATTTCAAGACCATCAACGACACCCTCGGCCACGCCGCCGGCGACGAGCTGCTGATCGAGGTCGCCCGTCGGCTGCGCGCCTGCGTGCGCGCGAGCGATACCGTCGCCCGGCTTGGTGGCGACGAGTTCGCGCTGGTGCTGGTGGATGCCGGCGGACCGGCGGAACTGGCGCGCATCGCCAGCCAGATCGTCGAATCGCTGGCGGCGCCGACCAAGGTTCAGGGCTACGACGTCGCCGGCGGCGCCAGCCTGGGCGTCACCTTCTATCCGACCGATGGCAACACCGCCGATCAACTGCTGAAGAACGCCGATGTCGCCATGTATCGGGCCAAGGATCGCGGTCGCAACAACTTCCAGTTCTTCACCGACGACATGGCGGCGACCGTGGCCGAAGCCCTGCGCATCGAGAACGGCCTGCGCCAGGCGCTGGCGGCCGGCGAGCTGTACCTGCATTACCAGCCCCAGATCGCGGCCGATGGCCGGGTGCCGGCGGCCGAGGCGCTGATGCGCTGGGATTCGCGCGAACTGGGCCGGGTGCCACCGTCGCGCTTCATTCCGGTCGCCGAGAAGAGCGGTCTGATCACCGACATGGGCTGCTTCGCCCTGCGCGAGGCCTGCCGCCAGTGCGCCGACTGGCGGGTCCGGCTGGACCCGGCGATGCGTGTCTCGGTCAACCTCTCCGCCGCCCAGTTCCGCCATGACGGCCTGGCCGAACGCATCGCCGCCATCCTCCACGAATACGGGCTGCCGGGCGACGCGCTGGAACTGGAGATCACCGAATCGGTGGTGATGGAGGATGTCGATCGCGGTCAAGCGGTGTTGCGCCGCCTGAAATCGCTGGGCTGCCGGCTGGCCATCGACGACTTCGGCACCGGTTACTCCTCGCTCGCCTATCTGCGCCGCTTCCCGGTCGATGTGCTCAAGATCGACAAATCCTTCGTCGACGGTCTCGGCGTCGAAAGCGACGATACCGCCGTCGCCGAGGCCGTCATCGGCCTGGCCCGAGGCCTGCATCTGCAAGTGGTGGCGGAAGGCGTGGAAACGCTCGAGCAACTCGAATGCCTGACCGGTCTGGCCGGCGACCAGGGCTTCATCGCCCAGGGCTTCCTGTACGCGCCGCCGCTGGCGCCGGCGGAGTTCGAGGCGCGCTACCCGGCGTTCGGGGCCGGCGCGGGAGCGGGAGCGGGCGTGGGAGCTGGAGCGGGAGCGGGCGTGGGAACGGGAGCGGGAGCGGGAGCGGGAGCGGGCAGGGGCGCAGGCATCAGCCCGGGCGGCTGACTCGGACGCGGCGGCAAGGGAGCCATTGGCGCCGGCAACGGCGGCAACCGGTAGGGCTGGTTCTTCAACGGCGGCGGCGTCAGCTTTTCCTTGAGGCCACGCGCCAGATCCCGCTCCAGCTGCCGGATCAGGTTATCCATGTAGTGGCCGCCTTCCTTCTTCATCCGCATCGTCAGGATTTCGAGCTTGAACGAGATGTCGGGCGGTAGGTAGACCTCTTCGCCCTTGAAGGCCGCGATCACCGAATCGCGCATGTATTCGAACAGCAGATCCAGTTCATCCTCGGTGAAATAGTTGCGCAGCGAGCGGCCGAGGTCGGACAGGGTGGGCGAAGCCGGCGCTGGCGCGGCTGCCCGTGTTTCCGGCTCCGCGCTCGCGGCCGGCGGCTGGCCGTTGGCCGCGTTCGGCGGGACGCCGTTGTTACCGGCCAGCGCGGGCAGGCACAAACCGGTGGAAAGCAGCACGGCGAAGAGGCGGGCGGATCGGATCATGGGGAAACGCGCTTGGGGGAAGCCCCGATGTTACTTTGAAACGCGACGGTGCATCACGCTGTCCGCGCGTCCGCGAGGAATCGTTCGATCTTGCCGAGCAATCCGTCACGGGTGAATGGCTTGACCACGAAGTCGGCGGCACCGGCGGCCAGACTGTCGACCACCATGCGTTTGCCGCTGTGGCCGGTGAGCATGATCACCGGCAGGTCGGAGAGTCTGGGTGCCGACCTGATCCGGCGGGTCATCTCAATGCCGTCGGTATCGGGCAGATTGATGTCCATCAGCACCAGATCCGGCTGGCGCTCGCGCAAATGCCCCCAGGCTTCCTGGCAGGAGCGCGCGCCAATCAGATCGATGTTCTGGCCTGCCAGCATGCGCGCGACCAGCGCGTGTTGCATGTCGTCATCATCGACCAGCAGCACCAGGGGGCGCACGCGAGCGGCGAGGGCGGCCAAGGCGCGGGCCGATTCGACCTGTGGCGCCAGGGCTTCGGCCATCGCGCCGGCCCAGCGTCGGACCGGCGCGATCACCTCGCCGACCAGTTCGGCGGCGGAGCCGGCGCCGAGCAGACGCCGGTCGGCTTCGTCCAGATGGCGTCGGCCCTGTTCCTCGTAGCCGGCAAGCGCGCGTTCGAGGTCGGCGACGCGCCGGGCCTGGGTGGCGAAGGCGCGCGCGTCCGGCATGTCGGGAGAGGCCAGATCGAGTTCGCGCAGCGCGTGGTGGACAGCCATGCGCAGGCGTGGCGCGTCATGGTTGAACGGCCAGAACACCACGTAATCGTCGAAACACTCCTGTCGGCATAACTGATAGGCGCGCAAGGTTTCCTCGGCCGCGCAGAGCACGACCACCCGATGCGGATGGCCGTGGATCAGGCGGCTGCGGCGGTACAGGGCGAGGCCGAAACCCTGCGCGCGCTCCATTGGCCGGAACGCGAGCACCAGCACGCGTGGTGGCTGCCGGTCGAATACCTCGGCGGCCTGATCGGCATCGGCCGTGGTCACTTCGTCGAATTCCTCGGAGAGCAGGCGTCGGATCAGGTCGGCGTCCATCGTTGCCGCCGCCACGACGAGGATGAGTCCCGTCCGGTTCATGTCCGACCGGCGAGCAGGACTGGATAGCGTTCCCGCCATTCCGTCGCCCAGCCGGCAACGGCCATGGCCGGCATCGGCCGGGCGATGAAATAGCCTTGGGCGAGGTCGCAGCCGGAATCGCGCAGGAAGCGCCAGTCGTCGGCATTTTCCACGCCTTCGGCAACGGTGCGCAGGCCAAGCTGGCGGGCCATGCCCAGGCTGGCCTCGAAAATCGCGCACAGGTCCGGCTCACGGCAGGCGCAATGAACGAAGCCGCGATCCACCTTGAGTTCGACGAAGGGCAGGTCGCGCAACTGGGCGAGCGAGGAGTAGCCGGTACCGAAATCGTCGATGGACAGTTCGATATGCTTCAGACGCAGGCGCGAGAGGATATCGAGTGGCGCCAGCGGGTCCACCATCAGCCGGCTCTCGGTGACTTCCAGCACCAGGCTGGTCAGTGGCACGCCAGCGCGCGTCGCCTCGCGGGCGATGAAATCGGGAAAGTCGAGATCGTCCAGATTGGCCATGGAGACGTTCACGGCGACATGAAGATCAAGCCCCGCTTCGCGCCAGGTCCGGACCTGGCGCAACGCGTTGACCAACACGACGCGGGTCAGCGCGTCGATCAGGCCGTGTTGCTCGGCGACCGGCACGAACCGGTCCGGGCCGATCAGCTCGCCATCCGGCTGGCGCCAGCGAGCCAGGGCTTCGACGCCGATGACCTCGCCTCCGTCGAGGGCGACCTTGGGCTGATAGTGATTGATCACGCGGCCGCCGGTGATGGCGCGCCACAGATCTTCGGGCCCGAAATCGAACGGCTCCGGCTCGACCAGGGTTGGCGTGGTGGCGCGGCGGGCCTCGAGCACCGCGCGCAGACGCGCCGGATCGACCGGTTTGCGCAGCGCGCCGAGCACGTTGAGCCGGTGCGCGCGCGCCAGCCTGCCGGCGGTATGCAGGATGCGCTCGTCCTCGCCACTGATCAGCACGAGGCCGCCGACGAAGCCGATCCCGGCCAGATGGCGGACGAATTCGACGCCATCCATTTCCGGCATTTGCAGGTCGCACAGGATCATGTCGATGCGCGGCTCGCCCGCTTGCAGCAGGTCGAGCGCGTCACGCGCCCGGGCCAGGCCGATCACGTCGCCGTGGCCGAGACCGCGCAGCTGGTGGATGAGCAGCTTGAGCGCGAAGGGTTCATCATCGATCAACAGGATGCGCATGGCGTCTCCGGTCAGGGTCATGGTTGGGTTGCGAGCCGGGCGCGGATTTCCGCCATCAGCGCGTTCAGGTCGTCCTCGACGGCGCCGGCACGCTGGTCGACGGTTGCCCGGTCGGCGGCGCGGCTGGCGTTTTCCAGTTCGGCGCACAGGTCACCCAGGGGCAGGGCGCCGATCGCCCGCACCGACGATTTCAGCTTGTGCGCGATGCCGCCGAGCGCGGCGCGGTCGCCACCATCGCGGGCGGCACGCAACGCGAGGGCATGGTGGCTGGCGGCGTCGAGGAATTCGCCGAGCAGTTCGCGCACGGCGATCTCGTCGTCGCCAACCAGGGCTCCCAGCACGGCCGGATCGAACCGTGTCGGCGCCCCGGTCGCCGGCGCCGTCGTCGCCAGTGGCGGCTCGGTCGTGCCAGGCAGCCACTTCTCCAGGCTGGCACGCAGCAACGGCAGGCGTACCGGCTTGGTCAGATATTCGTCCATGCCGGCGGCGCGCGCCCGGTTCGCCTCGCCACGCAGCGCATTGGCGGTGAGGGCCAGGATGGGCATGCGCCCGTGTCCCTGCTCCTCGCGCCGGATCGATTCGGTCAGCGTGTAGCCATCCATCACCGGCATGTGCAGGTCGGTGAGCAGCAGGGCATATCGGCCTTCCCGCCACATGCGCAGCGCTTCGGCGCCATTGCTGGCGACCTCGGCGGCATGGCCGAGCAGGGCGAGCTGTTGCAGGATCACCTTCTGGTTGACCGTGTCGTCCTCGGCGACCAGGATCAGCCGACCGCGGGCACGCGCCTCGGCGACGCTGGGTGGTGTCGCCATTTCCGCCGTCGGCCGGTCCTCGCCGGTGTCATGGAAGATTTCCGGCGAGGCTCGTCCGGCGGCAACCGCCACCGCGCGCAGGAAGGCGGACCGACGCAGGGCGTCGCCGTCCAGGCTGACCGTGTCCGGGGTCTCCAGTCGGGCTCGCCGGCGCCGCCCACGGGTGATCACCAGGTGCCGCGTGGATGGCGGCAGGTCCGGGGCGGCGTCGGTATCCGACCATGACGCCTCGGCCTGGTGGATCAGCACCACCGGCCCGTCGTCGGCGCGCGCCGTGATCTGGAGGTGGGCCAGCCCAACATCATCGGCCAGCGTCGCGTCGGCGCCGGCGTGGCGCAGATAGGCGGCGAGGTCGGCCATGTCGAACGTCTCGTCGCGAATCAGGACGCAGACCAGACCGGTCAGGTCTGGGCCGGGACGGGACGGGCCGCCGGGTGCCGCCGTCATCGGTAGCGTCACCGTGAAGGTGGTGCCGGCGTCCGGCGCGCTGGTTACCGTGATTTCGCCACCCATCAGATCGACCAGGCGCTTGCAGATGGCCAGACCCAGGCCGCTGCCGCCGAAGCGGCGGGTAGTGGAGATTTCCGCCTGGGTGAACGGACGGAACAGCTGGTCCAGGGTTTCCGGCGCCATGCCGATGCCGTTGTCGGTGATGACGAAGCGCAGGGTGGCTGGTCCGGCTGGCGTCACCCGCGCATGCACGCGACCACGTGCCCGGGGCCGGCCCGCCGAGAACTTGATGGCGTTGCCGATCAGGTTGTAGAGCACCTGACGCAACCGGACCTCGTCGGTCAGGATATGGTCGGGCAGGGCGGGGTCGACGAACAGGTGGAGATCGACGCCGCGCCGGCTGGCGATCGGCAGCAGCGAGGCGCACAGCCCCTCGACCAGGCCGGCGAGCGCGACCGGCTCGCTCTCGATTTCCAGCCGGCCGGCCTCGATCTTGGAGAAATCGAGAATGTCGTCGATCAGCGCCAGCAGCGCGTTGGCGGAATCACGGATGGTCGCCACCAGATCGGCCTGATGCTCGGTCAGCCGGCTGTGCGCGAGCACGTCGACCAGGCCGACGACGCCGTTCATCGGCGTGCGGATTTCGTGGCTCATGGTGGCGAGAAAAGCCGACTTGGCCCGGTTGGCCTGATCCGCTTCCTCGCGCGCCTGGGTCAGTTCGGCGATGTGGCGCAGTCGTTCGCCGATGTCCTGCAACATGACCAGAGCGCCGGGGGCGTCTTCGTGGCGGTAGGGTACCGCGGTCGCCTCGGCGTCGAACATGCCGCCATCCTGACGCAGCCAGCGCTCTTGCAAGGGCGGCGCGGGCTGGTCCGTCTCGTTGAGCTGGCGGATGCGCTCGGCGACCACGGCGCGGTCGTCCGGGTGCAGGAAATCAAGTACTGGTCGGCCCAGCATCGATTCGACGGAGTCCGCGCCGAACAGGGCTCGCGCCCTCGGATTGAGGAAGGCGAAACGCCCCTCGCGCTGGACGAACACGCCGACCGGCACCATGTCGACGAAACGGCGATAACGCGCCTCGCTTTCACGCAGCGCGCGCTCGGCGGCGCGTTCCCGGCCGACCTCGCGGAACACCAGGACGACACCGCGCGGTATGCCATTGCCGTCGCGGATCGGCGCCGCGCTGTCCGCGATCGGATATTCCGTGCCATCGCGCGAGATCAGCACACTATGGTTGGCGAGCTCCTGGGTCTGTCCACTGCGCAGAACCTCCGCCACCGGTATCACGGTGGTTTGCCGGGTCGCTTCGTGGATGACGCGGAAGATTTCCTCGACCGGTCTGCCCAGGGCCGCCGCCGTACTCCAGCCCGTCAGCCGCTCGGCGACCGGGTTGAGACGGGTGACGCGGCCTTCCAGATCGGTGGTGAGGACGCCGTCGCCGATCGAGCGTAGGGTGATCGCCAGATCTTCCCGGCTGTCGCGCGCCACCTGTTCCGCCTGCCGGCGAGCCGCCAGCTCGTGGCGCAGCTCGGTGGTGCGCGCGGCGACCTCGCGTTCGGTGGCGGCGGCTCGGCCGGCGGCGCCGAGCGCGGTGAAAGCGACGAGAAAGCCGGCCAGCAGGGAGGCGAGCAGGGACAGGCGCGCTTCCATGCTGGCGCCCGGCTGCCAGGTTGACGTCATCGGCCACATTTCCAGCGCCCAGGCACGGCCGGCGAATTCGAGCTGGCGCCGCCAGGGATGGGTGGTCGGGGCGCTGCTCTCGCCGGCGATCACGCGCGCGGGTTGGTCGCCCGTCTCGTCGAGAATCCGGAATGCCATCCCCTCGTTCCTGGTGGCGTGGGCCAGTGGCGCGAGCAGACCTGCCAGATCGAACACGCCGACGACGAAACCGCGCACATGGCCGCTGTTGTCGACGCCGTGGCCAAACGCCGGCACGTAAACCAGTACGCCCGCGCGCGCGGTGCGCAGCAGAGGCACCAGTTCGGCCGCTTCCGCCGCGCGGCTGGACAGCGCGCGCGCCATCGCCGCGACGCGCTCGGGCCGGTGACCGTGGTCGAGTCCGGGCACCGCGCGGTTGCCTGGCATCGGTTCGATGTAGCGCACCGGGAAATATTGCGGGCGTGGCGCCAGCGGTATCTGGCGTCCGGCCGGGTCCAGTTCGAACACCTGATAGGGCATGCCCAGGTCGCGGCGGGCCTCGGCCTCGAACGTGGCGAGTTCACCGGCCGGCACGCGTGGCGCCCAGTCGACCGAGAGCACACCCTCGCCACGGACGATGCGCGCGGTGTAGGTGGAGAACTCCTCGCGGCTGACCGATTCGCTGGCGGCGAACAGGCGCTCGACGCCGTGCAGGGCCTCGATCCGTTCGGGCAGGCGCGAGAAGGTCTGGTCGGCGACCGTCGCCATGTCGCGTTCAAGCAGGCCACGGGCGCGATCCGCTTCGAGATGGGCGAGGATCAGCTGCAACGCGGCGAGCAGCAGCGCGGTCACCACCAGGGGTACGGCCACGCGGGCGCGTCCGGACCAGGCCGGCCGTCGCGATCCGGGCCAGGCAAGTAGCGCCAGCGGCCCGGCGAGAAGCACGCCGAGACTGTCGCCAACCCACCAGATCAGCCATTGGCTGGCGGCGGCGTCGAACGTCAGGCGGTCCATGCCGAGCAGCAGCCCGATGCCTAGCGTCGGCGCCAGCAGGCAGGCGAGCGGGCCCGCCAGCGCGAGAAAACGCGCCAGGTCGGCCTCGATCGCCAGGGGGGGCGTGGCGGTGAACAGTCGACGCGTGAGCGCGGCGCCCAGCAGTGCCTGCGCGGTGGAGGCGCCGGCGAGCAGGGCGGCGGTCAGCGGTGGGCCGTTGTCGGTATGAAACGGCAGGTAGCCGAGGAACAGCCCGACCCAGATCGCCGGCCAGACGCGCGCGCCGACGAGCAGGGCGGCGGCCAGCGCGATGCCGGCCGCCGGCCAGAACGGCGCCGCGTCGGTCGCGCCCAGAACCAGGACTCGGCCGAGCAGCGCGGCCAGCAGACAGGCGCTGGCGACCAGGGCCGCGGTCCGAAGATCCAGCGGCGAGTCGACGCCGGCATCGGCCGCCGGCGTGGGAATCCGCGACAGTCTCAAGACATGAACCTCCACGTGGCACGGTGTCCACCGCGCTTGTTTGTAGGAACGTCCTGGCGGTGCCGGACGATGGGGCACTCTGGCGGCGCCCTTTCCTGGAGGCCCGTGACGACCTCTCGATGTCTTACTGTAGCAGCCGGCCGGCCTTTTTTCCTACCGCGCCGCCGGCAGCGGCGCCAGCAGCGCGCGGATGTCGGCTTCACCGAACTTGGCGAGCGCGCCGGCGTCCTCGGACAGCACGCCGGCGGCGAGTTCGGCCTTCTTCTCCTGGAGCGCGAGGATTTTTTCCTCGATGCTGCCGGCCACCACCAGCTTGTAGACGAATACCTTGTTCTTCTGGCCGATGCGGTGGGCGCGGTCGGTGGCCTGGTTTTCCACGGCCGGGTTCCACCAGGGATCGTAATGGATGACGGTGTCGGCGGCGGTCAGGTTGAGGCCGACGCCACCGGCCTTGAGGCTGATCAGGAAGACCGGCACGCCTTCTTCCTGGAAGCGGCGGACGACGGTCTCGCGGTCGCGGGTGTCGCCGGTCAGTTTGACGTGCTCGATGCCGCGCCTGGCCAGTTCCCGTTCGATCAGTTCGAGCATGGTGGTGAACTGGGAAAACACCAGCACGCGCCGACCCTCGTCGACCAGTTCCGGCAGCATGTCCATGAGCTGGTCGAGCTTGGCCCGTTCCTTGACCTTGCGGGCGCTGTCGAGCTTGACCAGGCGCGGGTCGCAGCAGACCTGGCGGAGCTTGAGCAGGGCGTCGAGGATGACGATCTGGCTGCGCGCGAAACCCTGATCGGCGATCGCCTCGCGCACTTTCTCGTCCATCGCGCTGCGCACGGTTTCGTACAGGTCGCGCTGGCCGCCCTGGAGTTCGACGGTGCGGGTGATGATGGTCTTTTCCGGCAGTTCGCGGGCCACGTCTTCCTTGCGCCGGCGCAGGATGAACGGCCGGATGCGGGCGGCCAGCAGGTCGCGACGCAGGCCGTCGCCGTGTTTCTCGATGGGCGCGCGCCAGGTCCGGTTGAACGATTTGGCGTCGCCGAGAAAACCGGGCAGCAGGAAATCGAACTGCGCCCACAATTCGCCCAGGTGGTTTTCCAGCGGCGTGCCGGTCAGGCACAGGCGATGGCGCGCGCGCAGGCGGCGCACCACCTGGGCGGCATGGCTGCTGGCGTTCTTGACCGTCTGCGCCTCGTCCAGGATGAGCAGGTGGTAGTCGTGCCCGACCAGGGCTTCCTCGTCGCGCCACAACAGCGGGTAGGTGGTCAGGATGACGTCGTGCGCCGGGATGTCGTCGAAACGGGCGGCGCGTTCCGGCCCGTGCAGGGAAAGCACGCGCAGCGCCGGCGCGAAGCGTTCCGCCTCGCGCTTCCAGTTGAAGATCAGCGAGGTCGGCAGCACCACCAGACTGGGCCGGTCCATGCGCCCGGCTTCCTTTTCCAGCAACAGGTGGGCCAGGGTCTGGGCGGTCTTGCCCAGGCCCATGTCGTCGGCCAGGATGCCGGCCAGACCCTGTTCGCGCAGATATTGCAGCCAGGCCAGGCCGTCGAGCTGATACGGGCGCAGGCTGAGGGCGAAGCCGTCCGGCGGCGACACCGGGCGGATGCCGTCGGCGCGGCTCAGGCTGTCGGCCAGCCTGGTCACGGCTTCCTCGCCGCGGAACTGCCAGCGTTGCATGTCCGCGAGTTGCGCCAGGCGCGGGGCATCCAGTCTGGACAGGCGCAGGGCGCCATCCCCCGGCGGCGCGTCGAACAGATCGATCAGGGTCAGCGCCAGCGGCTTGACGCGCCCGGCCGGCACGCGCAGGCGGCCGCCATCGGGCAGGGCGAGGATCACCGGCGCCTCGTCCGGCATCTGTTTCAGCTTGCCGGCGTCGAGCCAGCGCGCGTCATTCCTGAACAGGGTGTGCAGCATCGGCGCCAGCGGCAGGCGCCGGCCGTCGACGACGATGCCCATGTCCAGGCTGAACCAGCCATCGGCCTCTTCCCCGACCTCGACATCCCAGGCTTCCGCTTCCTGAACCAGATGCCGGAATTGCCCGGCGATGTCGACGCGCCAGCCGGCCGCGCGCAGGGCCGGCACCTGTTCGGCCATGAACCCGGGCCAGTGTCCCGGGCTTTCCAGTCCCCACAGATGCGGCGGTCGCGGGCGGCTGGCGAACAGGGCATGGGCCGGCACCGGCTGGGCGCCATATTTTTCCAGGCTGTCCAGCCAGGATTTTTCCAATGCCGGTCGGCGTTTGACGTGGACGGTCTCGCCGGTCGCGGTGGTGATGAATTCATGTGGACTGTGCGCCTCGACCCGGACGCCGTCGTACTCGAACGCTGGCAGCAGGTAGTCGAACAGGCGCTCGCCGTAGCCGTAGCGGCGATAGCGGCCGACGTCGATGACGTCGAGGGTATCGAGCGCGATGACCGGCAGCGGATCGACATCGATGACGCGCAACTCAGCCGGCGCCGGCGCCGGCAAGTCCGGCGTCAGTTCCTGGAGCACGCCGGCAACCAGGGGCAGTTCCGCCGGATTCAGCGGCGGCATGGTCAGCAGCAGGCCGACTTGATCGGCCGGGAGATCGAGCCGGAGCGGGCCGATCTCCCGACGCTCCAGGTCGGCGTACCAGAAGCCGGCCAGTTTGAAGGCGATGTCCGCATCCGGCTTGGCCAGGATGCGGCCTTCCACCTCGCCGTCCTGGTTGGGCCGCCAGATCAGTTCGCCCGGGCGGGCTTCGCCGACGCGCATCGGCTCGGGCGGCAGGCCGTCGATCAACAGCCGGCCGGTCGCCAGCATCAGGCGCAGGGCCTCCTCGCCACTGGCGCCGGCAAGCGGATAAGCCGGGGTGTAGTAGCTGCGCGAACGGTGCAGCCAGAGCAGGCGCAGGATCGGCAGATCGGCCTCGGCGATGAAGCGCGGCGGTTGCAACAACGCCCGCTCGACGTTGTTCCAGTCGGTCGGCCGACCGCCGATGCCACCGTCGGCATTGCGGCGCGCCTTGACGAAGCTGACGCTCCAGCCAAGCCCGTCCGGGCTGCCAAGCACGTAATAGAGCGCTTCGGTCACCGCCTTGCGGCGCGGCTCCCGAGCCGGCTCCGGCGCCTGGGTCGCCCGCCGGAATTGTTCCAGCCAGTCGAGCAGTTCCGGGCGTACGCTGGCCGGCGTCGGCGCGCGCTCGATCTCGCGGTCGATCAGATGCAGCAACACCGCCGCCGCGTGCTTGCACATCCAGCCGACCGGACAACTGCACCCGGCCACCGCGCGGGCGCGGCCGGAGCGATCCTTTTCCAGGCCAATCGCGACCCGATACGGAAACGGCCCGGTACCCTGCACGCTGGCGGTGACCCGCCCGGGCTTGATCTCGACGTTGCTGACCTGGCCGAGATACGGCCGCGCCTTGGCGATTTCCTCATCGCCGAACCAACGGTGCAGATCGGCCAGGGTGTACGGGGGTAACGCGGGCATGGGGAGGGGATGGAAAGCGGGCAGTAAAGCCGCCCGATATTACCAGCGCCAGGTTGGGAATCCGGCATCTGGATCGCGGTTCGATCGGGATATTCGCGGGGCGATCGCCGGGCCGGATTCGGTATCATGCGCTCCATGGCCGCCCTGTCCCTGATTCCCAAGCCCATTCTCAAAAAATTTCGAAATCCACGAGTGGAAACATGCCTGCGCCATTCTGGCCACGGATTTCCCCGAGGAGTGGCGGGATTTGCTCGATCTGCTCGCGGCGTTCCGGCTGTGCAAAAGCTGGATCACCGACCCGGGCGGCAACAAATCGAAGGTGGCGCGTTTCGTCGATGAATTCCTGGGTGCCAGGGGCTGGCGGGAGAAGCATTTCGACACCCGCGTGCATGTCGATCAAGCCGTCATGATTTCTCCCACCCACGACGTCGACTGCTACAAGAACCGGGTCGCGCTCGAAGTCGAATGGAACAACAAGGATCCGTTTTATGACCGCGACCTGAACAACTTCAGGTTGTTGTTCGAA
Source organism: Hydrogenophilus sp. (assembly GCA_020725265.1). Taxonomy (GTDB): domain Bacteria; phylum Pseudomonadota; class Gammaproteobacteria; order Burkholderiales; family Thiobacillaceae; genus PFJX01. The sequence continues at coordinate 29,285 of DYFK01000008.1, forward strand.
CTGAGGGCGATCAGCGTCGGCATCATCTTCACCCGCTGCGACCGGCTTCAGGAGATTTTCAACGCACTGGGGCGTGGTTCCTCGTACGGCGCTTCGACCACGCGCATGAGCAAGCTGCTGCCGCGCATCGAGGGTGGTGGGGGCGCGGGCTGTCCACTGTTGGTGATCGGGATTTCCGAGAAGGTTTACGATGAACGCTGCTGACGATTTTCGCGCCACGGTCCAGGGCCGTTTCGGCACGATCCTGGCCGATCCACCCTGGCAGTTCCAGAATCGCACCGGCAAGATGGCGCCGGAACACAAACGTCTGAACCGCTACGGCACCATGACGCTGGCGGACATCATGGCACTGCCGGTAGCCGAAGTCGCCGCTGATCCGGCGCATCTCTATCTCTGAGTACCCAACGCCTTGTTGCCCGAGGGGCTCGAAGTCATGCGCGCCTGGGGCTTCGAATACAAAACCAATCTGGTCTGGCACAAGATTCGCAAGGATGGCGGCCCGGATGGGCGGGGGGTTGGCTTCTATTTCCGGAACACCACGGAACTGGTGCTGTTCGGGGTGCGCGGCAAGAACGCGCGGACACTGGCGCCCGGCAGGCGGCAGGTCAACATCATCAAGAGCATGAAGCGCGAGCATTCGCGCAAGCCGGACGAACTCTACGAGATCATCGAGGCGTGCAGCGCCGGGGACTATCTCGAACTGTTCGCGCGCGGTACCCGTCCCGGCTGGACCGGCTGGGGCAATCAGGCGGAAAACTACGCGCCGACTTGGCCAACCTACGTCAATCACAGTCAGTCCGTGCTGTTCCAGCCTCAAGCCGCTTATGCCTGCGACATCGAGAATGTCGCGACGGATACGGTCCAAGGACACTGACGCCCGCCGAGGCAATTCCCTTACTCGTAACGCAGCGCCGCGATCGGCGTCAGGCGGGCGGCTTTGCGCGCCGGGTACCAGCCGAAGAAGATGCCGACGGCGCTGGCGGAGAGCACGGCCAGGAGTACGGCGTGGATTTGCGGGACCACCTGCCAGCCGGCGAAGTGGGCGAGTGCCTGGGAGCCGCCGAGGCCGAGGGCGACGCCGGCGAGGGCGCCGATCAGGGAGAGGATGACGGCTTCGGCGAGGAACTGGGTGAGGATGTCGCGCGGGCGGGCGCCGACCGCCATGCGGATGCCGATCTCGCGGGTGCGTTCGGTGACCGATACCAGCATGATGTTCATGATGCCGATGCCGCCGACCAGCAGCGAGACCGAGGCGACCGCCGCGAGCAGGCCGGAGAGCACGCGCGAGGCGGCCTGTTCGGCTTCGACCACTTCGGACAGGTTGCGGATGTTGAAGTCGTCGTCCTGGTCCGGTTGCAGGCGGTGGCGCTGGCGCAGCAGTTCGCGCACGCGTTCCTCGGCTTCCTTCATGTCGGCGCCGTCGCGCATCTTCACGGTGACCATGCCGACGGTGCGCAACCGTCCCTGTTGCTGGCCGAGGATGCGGCCGCGCGCGGTGGTGATCGGGATCAGGACGACGTCGTCCTGATCCTGGCCGGCGAAGTTCTGCCCTTTGCTTTCGAGCAGTCCGATGATGGTGAAGGGGACGTATTTGACGCGGATGATCTGGCCGGTCGGGTCGGTGCCGCCGAACAGCATGTCGGCGACGGTCTGGCCGACCAGGGCGACCTTGGCGCCGCTTCGGAGGTCGTTTTCATCGAAATTGCGGCCGCGCGCCAGGGTCCATTCGCGCGCGGTCAGGTAGTCCGGGCTGACGCCGTAGATCACGGTCGACCAGTTCAGGTTGCCGTGGACGATCTGGCCGGTGCCGCGCAGGTGCGGGGCGGCGGCGAGCACGCCGGCGATTTCGTCGCGGATGGCATCGGCATCGTTCTCGGTGAGGGTGTTGCGGGTGCCGGCGCCCAGGCGCACGCCGCTGCTGGTGACGGTGCCCGGCATCACCAGCATGAGGTTGGAGCCGAGGCTCTTGAGCTGTTCGGCGACGCGCTGGCGGGCGCCTTCCCCAACCGCGAGCATGGTGATCACGGCGGCCACGCCGATGATGATGCCGAGCGCGGTGAGCGCGCTGCGCAGCAGGTTGGCGCGCAACGAGCGCAATGCCGAGCGGAGGGTGTCGAGCAGGTTCATGGCCGCGGCGCCTGGCGGCGATCTTCGACCAGTTCGCCGTCGCGGAACACCAGCACCCGTTTCGCCCAGGCGGCGATGTCGGGTTCGTGGGTGACCAGGACGATGGTGATGCCACTGTCGTTGAGTTCCCGGAACAACGCCATCAATTCCTCGCTGGTGTGGGTGTCGAGCGCGCCGGTGGGTTCGTCGGCCAGGATCAGCGGTGGTTCGTTGACCAGCGCGCGGGCGATGGCGACCCGTTGCTGCTGGCCGCCGGAGAGCTGCATGGGTCGGTGGCCGGCGCGGCCGGCCAGACCGACGCGCGCGAGCTTGTCGAGCGCGCGCCGGTGCCGTTCTGCGGCCGGCAGGTTGGCGTAGAGCAGGGGCAGTTCGACGTTTTCCTGGGCGCTTGCGCGCATCAGCAGGTTGAAGTTCTGGAACACGAAGCCCATGCGCGTGTTGCGGATGCGCGCCAGCCGGTCGGCATCGAGGCCGGTGACGTCCTCGCCGGCCAGGCGGTAGCGGCCGGCGCTGGGCACGTCCAGACAGCCGAGCAGGTTCATGAAGGTGGATTTGCCGGAACCGGACGGCCCCATGATGGCGACGAACTCGCCCTGTTCGATGGTCAGGCTGACGCCGCGCAGGGCGGGCACGTCGATGTCGCCGACCAGATAGTGGCGGGCGAGGTCGGCGACTTCGATCAGCGGCATGACGGTGGCGGGCGGGAGGGCGTCGGCCGGCGCGGCTTCACATGCCCATGCCGAACGGGCGGGCGGCGCGTTTCGGCGCGCCGGCTTCCTCGTTGCCCAGGATGATTTCCTGGCCGGCTTCGAGTTCGCCGCGCAGCATTTCGGTATGGCGGCCGTCGGACACGCCCAGACGCACGGAAACCGCTTCCGGCTGGCCATCCTTGAGCAGCCAGACGCGGCCGGGAATGCCGGGGCCGTCCTCGCGGCCGCGCACTTCCAGCTTGACCGGGCTGCCGTCCGGCTGGGTCGGCCGGAAACGCAGGGCCTCGTTCGGCAGTTTCAGGACGTCGCCGCGCTCCTCGGTGAGGATGCGCGCGCTCGCGGTCATGCCCGGCAGCAGCTTCAGCGCCGGGTTGTCGACCGTGGCCATGACGCTGTAGGTGACGACGTTGTTGGTGGTTTGCGGCGCCAACCGGATCTGGGTGACCTGGCCATCGAAGCGTTCGCCGGGAAAGGCGTCGACCGTGAAGCGCATCTTCTGGCCCGCGCGCACCCGGCCGACGTCGGCCTCGTCGACCGCGACGTTGACCTCCATCCGGCTCAGGTCGCGGGCGATGGTGAACAGCACCGGCGCCTGGAACGAGGCTGCGACGGTCTGGCCGACATCGGCGGCGCGGCCGATGACGACGCCATCGACCGGCGAGCGGATCACCGTGCGCGCCAGTTCCAGCCGGGCCTGGTCGAGCGCGGCCTGGCGCTGGCCGATGCCGGCCTGGGCGCTGGCGAGCTGGGCGCGGGCGACGCCGATGTCGAGTTCGGCGATGCGCGCCAGTTCCGTGGCGGTACCGGCGGCGGTTTCGGCGCTATCGAGTTCCGCGCTGGAAATGAAGCCCTGCGCGACCAGGCCGCGCTTGCGTTCCAGGTTGCGCCGGCTTTCCGCCAGCGCCAGATTGGCCCGGCTGGCGTCGGCCTGGCGGGCCAGCAGGTTGCCGCGCGCCACTTCCGCCGCGTTCTCGGCGGCGCGCAGGTCGGCCTCGGCCTGGCGCACGCGCGATTCGAAGGTTTCCGGATCGATGCGGGCGATCACCTGGCCGCGTTTCACGGCGCTGTTGAAATCGGCGTGGATTTCCCGGATCAGGCCGGAAACCTGGGAGCCGACCTGCACCGTGACCAGCGCGTTCAGCGTGCCGCTGGCGGTGACGGCCGCCGACAGCGGGCCGCGTTCGAGCTGGGCGAGGCGGTAGCGGGGCGCGGGTTCGGTTTTCTTCCAGGGTTGCCACCAGACCAGGACGGCGGCGATGGCGACCGCCAGCAGGGCGGCGAGCCAGGTTTTCGTTTTCGGCATGGGCGGGCGGGGGTCAAACGGTAGCGTCTGGGGCACCGAACAGGCGCGCGAGTTCCCGGCCTGGCTCATCCGCCCTCATGAACGCCTCGCCGACCAGAAAGCCATGCACGTCGCGCGCGCGCATCAGGGCGACATCGGCCTCGGTCAGGATGCCGCTTTCCGTGATCGGCAGGCGCTCCGGCCCGGCGGCGCGGATGCGCGGCAGCAGATCGAGCGTGGTTTGCAGCCGGGTTTCGAACGTGCGCAGGTTGCGGTTGTTGACGCCGATCAGCGGCGTGCGCAGGCGCAGCGCGAGTTCCAGTTCTTCGGCGTCGTGGCTTTCCACCAGCACCGCCATGCCCAGTTCCATGGCCAGGGCCTCCAGTTCGAGCATGCGGCCGAGATCGAGCGCGGCGACGATCAGCAGGATGCAGTCGGCGCCCATCGCGCGCGCCTCGTGGACCTGATAGGGGTCGATCATGAAATCCTTGCGCAGCACCGGCAGATCGCAGGCGTCGCGCGCCGCCTTCAGGTATTCCGGCGTGCCCTGGAAGTAGTCGCGGTCGGTCAGCACCGACAGGCAGGCGGCGCCACCGGCGGCGTAGCTGGCGGCGATCTCGCCGGGCCGGAAATCGGCGCGGATGACGCCCTTGCTCGGGCTGGCTTTCTTGATTTCGGCGATCACCGCCGGCCGGCCGGCGTCGATGCGGGCGCGCAGCGCGCCGACGAAATCGCGTGGCGGCGGCGCCCATTCGGCGGCCTCGCGCACGGCTTCCAGGGGTTCCACCTTCTTGGCGGCGGCGATTTCCCCGGCCTTGGTGGCGAGGATCTTTTGCAGGATGTCGGACATGGGGGAGTGGGAGGTAGGGAGTAGGGAGTAGGGAGTAGGGAGTAGGGAGTAGGGAGTAGGGAGTAGGGAGTGGGGGATGTGGGGTCAGGTTTCCTCGACGGGTACGCGCGGGGCCAGGGCGGTGAGCAGTTCGTAGGCGATGGTGCCGGCGGCGGCGGCGACGCGTTCGACCGGCAGGCCGGCGCCCCAGAGCGTGACCGGGCTGCCGACGTGGGCATTGGGGATCGGCGAGAGGTCGACCGCGAGCATGTCCATCGATACCCGGCCGAGCGTGCGGGTGAGGCGGCCGTCGACCAGGATCGGCGTGCCGGTGCCGGCGTGGCGCGGATAGCCGTCGGCGTAACCACAGGCGACCACGCCCACCTGGATGTCGCGCTCGGCGACGAAGGCCGGGCCGTAGCCGACGCCCTCGCCCTTGCGCGTGAACTGGGTGGCGATCAGGCGGCTTTCCAGGGTCATCGTCGGCAGCAGGCCGAGGCTCTCGCCATCCTCGCCGGCGAACGGCGAGGCGCCATAGAGCATGATGCCTGGCCGTGCCCAGTCGCCATGCGCCGCCGGATGGCGCAGCAGGGCGGCGGAATTGGCCAGACTGGTCGGCAGGTCGAGGCCATCGGTGGCGGCGTGGAAGCGTTCGAGCTGGCGCTCGACGCCATCGCCGGTTTCGTCGGCGGCGGCGAAATGGGTCATCAGCGTGATCGCGCCGACGTGCCCGCAAGCACGCAGCAGCGTCAGCGTCTCGGTCAGCCGCTTGGGCGGCAGGCCCAGCCGGTTCATGCCGGTATTGAGTTTGACGAATACGTCGACCCGGTGCGGCAGCCGCGCGCGCGTCAGGATTTCCGCCTGATCGGCGCGGTGGATGACCGGGCGCAGGCGCAGGCGGGCGATCTCCGGCAACTCGTCGGGATGGAAGAAGCCTTCCAGCAGGACGATCGGATGGGTGTAGCCCTCGGCGCGCAACAGCGCCGCCTCGTCCAGGCTGAGCACCGCGAAACCGTCGGCGCCGCGCAACGCCCGCGCCGCCCGCGCCAAGCCATGGCCGTAGGCGTTGGCCTTGACCACCGCGAGCAGCCGGACGCCGGGCGCGGCCTGGCGCGCCAGCGCCAGATTGTGCGCGAGCGCGGCGGTGTCGACGCGGGCGACCAGCGGGCGCCGCGACAAACGGTGCGTCGCCGCCGGCTCAGTGCTCGCCACCGTCCCAGCCCCCGCCGGCGAAGTTCTCGAAGCGTGTGTATTCGCCCAGGAAGGTCAGGCGCACGGTGCCGATCGGACCGTTACGCTGCTTGCCGATGATGATCTCGGCGGTACCCTTGTCCGGGCTGTCCGGGTTGTAGACCTCGTCGCGGTAGATGAACAGGATGACGTCCGCGTCCTGCTCGATGGCGCCACTTTCGCGCAGATCCGACATCACCGGCCGCTTGTTCGGCCGTTGTTCCAGCGAGCGGTTCAACTGCGACAGCGCGATCACCGGCACGTGCAGTTCCTTGGCCAGACCCTTGAGCGAGCGGGAGATGTCGGAGATTTCCGTGGCCCGGTTCTCGCCCTGGCCGTTGCCGGACATCAGTTGCAGGTAATCGATGACGATCAGGCCGAGCGGCCGGTCGTCCTGGCACTGGCGCGCCAGCCGGCGCGAGCGGGCGCGCACCTCCATGGCGGTCAGGCCGGGCGATTCGTCGATGTAGAACGGCGTCTCGTTGAGCCGGCCGAGCGCATGGGTCAGGCGCGGCCAGTCGTCCTCGCCGATGCGGCCGGTGCGCAGCTTGTGCTGGTCGAGCTTGCCGACCGAGCCGAGCATGCGCATGACCAGCTGCGCCGCGCCCATTTCCATGCTGAACACCGCCACGGTCAGGTTGGCGTCGAGCGCGACGTTCTCGGCGATGTTCAGGCTGAAGGCGGTCTTGCCCATCGACGGCCGGCCGGCGACGATGACCAGATCGCCCGGTTGCAGGCCGGAAGTCTTGCCGTCGAGGTCGGAGAAACCGGTCGGCACGCCGGTGACCTCGCTCGGGTTGTCGCGGTTGTACAGCTCGTCGATGCGCGTCACCACTTCCATCAGCAGCGGCTGCACCGGCCGGAAACCCTGGGTGGTCTTGGCGCCGGCCTCCTTGATCTCGAACACCTTGGCTTCCGCCTCGTCGAGAATCTGGGTGGCCGAACGGCCGGCCGGGCTGAACGCCGATTCGGCGATCTGGGCGCCGACCTCGACCAGTTTGCGCAGCACCGCGCGCTCGCGCACGATCTCCGCGTAACGACGGATGTTGGCCGCCGACGGCGTGTTCTGCGCCAGTCCGGCCAGATAGGCCAGTCCGCCGGTGTCCTCGAGCTGACCATGCGATTCCAGCGTCTCGGCGACGGTGACCACGTCGGCCGGCTTGTTGGCATCGATCAGCCGGGTGATCTGGCGCCAGATCGCGCGATGGTCGGCGCGGTAGAAATCGTGCTCGTTGATCAGATCGGCGACCCGTTCCCAGGCGCTGTTGTCGAGCAGCAGCCCGCCGAGCACGGACTGCTCCGCCTCGACCGAGTGCGGCGGCAGCTTGAGAGCGGAAAGATCGGCGTCGAAGGGATTGGACATGATGCGGACGGGCGGGGACAAGCAGCCGATTTTAGACGGGATCGCGGGGAAAAGCCCCTTGGGCCGGTGCCGCGCCAGGGCGGCTGGGAAAGAAAACGCGAAGGGCCGTCCTGGACGGCCCTTCGCGCGGTGACGGACGTGAAGGTCAGTCGCGCTTGCGTCGCAGCCGTTGGGCCGCGCCCGCGCCCAGAAGCAGGCCCAGGGTCAGCACTCCCCAGGTCGACAGTGTCGGTACCGGTACCGGCGCCGCCGCCGGGGCATCGCCGCTTCCCTCGCCGGTAAGCGAGACGATGCGTGGATTGACGAACACGTTGGTCTGGATTTGCAGCTGACCCATGCGGGTACCGGCCGTGGTCGGCGTGAAGGTGACCGGAATCGTGCACGACTGACCGACCGCGAGGGTGCCGACACAGGCGCCGCCGGCATGGGCGAAGTCGCCGGTGGCGGTGATGCCGGTGATCTGGACGTCGGCGCCGCCGGTGTTGGTGATGATCACATCCTGCGCGGCGCTGGTGCTTCCGACCGCCTGGCTGCCGAAGGTCAGCGCGCTCAGGTTGAGTTCGGGCGTGTAGCAGTTGCCGAGTTCGCCGTTGTACACGTTCAGGTAGACCTCGCCACCGACCTGGTACAGGAACAGCACGTCGCCATTGGTCTGGTTGATGAAGACGTTGGCCGAGTTGGTGGCGGCGACGGAAGTGGCGGCGCCGAAGGTGTCGCCCAGGTCGTTGCTGATCTGGAAGGTGACATTGCCACCGGAGACGTAACCGTCGACCACGTTGCCGCAGATGTCGGCGCTCAGTGAACGGCCCTGGGGCGCGCCGGAATCGATGGCGCCGAAGGTCAGGGTTTCCGAGGTGCCCGTGTCGAGGTTGATGCGCAGGGCCTCCTGAGACTGCGCGGCGGATGAGAAGTAGCCACCGGCGACGAAAAGATAACGGCCGGCCGAGCCGCTCGACAGCGCGCCCACCGAGTAATAGATGTCGCCACCCGGGTTGGGCAGGATCTGCGGGCCGAAGCTGGCGCCCTGGTTGGTGCTGACGTAGTACTTCACGGTCGGATTGTCGACCTGGACGATGACGTTGCCGTTGCTCGGGTCGACGTGCACGTCGGAGAACACCTGACTGGCGTTGATGGCCACCGGGCTGAAGGTCTGGCCGTGGTCGGCGCTGGCGTGGAAATTGTTCCCGCCCTGGTCGATCAGGTAGACCCGGCTGGCGTCGGTGGCCATGTGCACGGAGTTGCTGGCGACGCCGGCGGTGACCGGCGCCGCGAAGGTCTGGCCGCCGTCCAGGCTGCGGCTGACCAGGGCGTTGCCGCCGGATATCCAGGCAACATAGACGATGCCGCTGGAACTGACCGTGATCTCGGCTTCGGCATTGGTCGCGCTGACCTGGACGCTGGCCTGGAAGGTCTGGCCGCGGTCGGTGCTGCGCGCCACCCGGATGCCGCCGCTGATGCTGTTGTAGACGCTGTAGATGGTGCCGTCGGCACCCACCGCCAGGTTCCGGCTGGTATTGGCGCTGCCCAGGTTCTTGTCGGCCGAGGCGCCGTCGCTGACCTGGACGTTGCCATGGAGCAGGCCGGCCAGCGCCGGCAGGGGCGCGGTCAGCAGACCGGCCGCGAACAGGCCGGTGGCCAGGCGGCGACTGGTGGCGTGAAGTCCGTTTTCGAACAGGCTGGAGAGCAGGAGCATGATGTGCATCGAGGTCACCTCGTTATCGGTTGCGTGAATTGTTCGATATTGAACCGGACGCGCGGTTGACGGCCCCACCCCGCCCGGCTGGCGGGCAAGTTTACCGGAAACCGGAGCCGGATGTCCGCGATGCGCGCTCAACCGCCCGGGTCGAGCACGCTGTCACGCGCTTCGGCCAGGGTTTCCGGCCAGTCGCGCGAGGCGTGCAGGCCGCGGCTTTCATGGCGGGCCTGGGCGCAGCGGACGATGAGATCGGCGGTGAGCACCAGGTTGCGCAGTTCGATGAGGTCGTTGCCGACCCGGAAATTGCTGTAGTACTCGTGGATTTCGTCGGTGAGCAGGCGGATGCGGTGCTGGGCGCGTTGCAGGCGTTTGGTGCCGCGCACGATGCCGACGTAATCCCACATGAAACGGCGCAGTTCGTGCCAGTTATGGGCGATGACGATTTCCTCGTCGGCGTCGGTGACTCGGCTTTCGTCCCAGTCCGGCAGCGCGCGCGCCGGCGCCGGTGTCGAGGCGGCCATGTGCTCGGCGGCGGCGCGGCCGTAGACCAGGCATTCGAGCAGCGAGTTGCTGGCCAGCCGGTTGGCGCCGTGCAGACCGGTACAGCTGGTTTCGCCGATCGCGTAGAGGTGGTCGGCGTCGGCGTGACCGTGTTCGTCGACCAGCACGCCTCCGCAGCTGTAGTGGGCGGCCGGCGCCACCGGAATCCATTCGCGGGTGATGTCGATGCCCAGTTCCAGGCAGCGCGCATGGATGGTCGGAAAGTGATTGACGATGAACTTGGCCGGTTTGTGGGTGATGTCCAGATAGACGCAGTCGAGGCCGCGTTTCTTCATCTCGAAGTCGATGGCGCGGGCGACCACGTCGCGCGGCGCCAGCTCGGCGCGCTCGTCGTGCTCGGGCATGAAGCGGCTGCCATCGGGCAGGCGAAGCACCGCGCCCTCGCCACGCATCGCCTCGGTGATCAGGAAGGATTTGGCGTGCGGGTGGTACAGGCAGGTCGGATGGAACTGGATGAATTCCAGGTTGGCGACCCGGCAGCCGGCCCGCCAGGCCATGGCGATGCCGTCGCCGGTGGCGGTGTCCGGGTTGGTGGTGTACAGGAAGGCCTTGCCGGCACCGCCGGTGGCCAGCGCGGTGAAGCCGGCGGCGAAGGTCTTGACGCGGCCGCTGGTGGTGTCGAGCACATAGGCGCCATGCACGCCGCCACCGTCGGCGAGGCCGAGCCGGCGGTCGGTGATCAGGTCGACGGCGATGTGCTGCTCGAACAGTTCGATGTTGGCCTGTTCGGACAGGCGCGCCAGCAGGGTGTCCTGGACCGCCTTGCCGGTGGCGTCGGCGGCGTGCAGCACGCGCCGGCGGGAGTGGCCGCCTTCGCGGGCGAGGTGCCAGTCGGCGCCGGTGTGGTCGAACGGCGCGCCCAGGTCGATCAGCCAGCGGACCGCGGCCGGCGCCGCCTCGACCACCCGGCGCACCACGTCCTTCCGGCACAGGCCGGCGCCGGCCACCAGGGTGTCGCGGACGTGATCGTCGAAACTGTCATCGGCGCCCACCACCGCCGCGATGCCGCCCTGCGCCCAGTGGCTGGAGCTGTCGCTGGCCGATTTCTTGGTGATCATGGCGATCTTCATGCGCGCCGGCAGCGACAGCGCCAGCGTGGCGGCGGCGAGGCCGGAGCCGATGATGAGGACGTCGAAGCGGGGCATGGTTCGCGATGGTCTGGTGGCGGAGGGGCGCGGTCGATGGCGGAGCGGCCGGTTATACTCGCGCCGGCGCCGTAAGCATAGCGGCGCCGGGATTTTTCTCCACAACCCAAGGACAAGGATGAGCGACCGCGAAATCGACCTGCAACTGGTCGAACGGGTGCGCGCCGGCGACAAGCAGGCGTTCGGCCTGCTGGTGGACAAGTACCGCCGCAAGCTGATCAGGCTGTTGTCGCGCATGTTGCGCGATGCCGACGAGATCGAGGATATCGCCCAGGAGGCCTTCATCAAGGCTTATCGGGCGCTGCCACAATTCCGTGGCGATGCCGCGTTCTACACCTGGCTGTACCGCATCGCCGTGAATACGGCCAAGAACCATCTCGCCTCGCGCGGCCGGAGCATGCCGACCATCTCCGATCAGGCCATGGGCGACGACGACGATCCAGACGAGCGACTGGTCGCCCAGGACATCGGCACTCCGGAAACGGAACTCTTGTCGAAGCAAGTGGCCATAGCCGTCAACGAAGCGGTGGAGGCGCTGCCCCAGGAGTTACGGCAGGCCATCACGCTTCGAGAGATCGAAGGCATGAGTTACGAGGAAATCGCCGAATACATGGATTGTCCGATCGGCACCGTGCGCTCCCGCATCTTCCGGGCGCGCGAGGCGATCTCCGCGAAGTTGCGCCCTATCCTGGGCACACCGGAAGACAGAAGGTGGTAGACATGACGAATCCGATGCAAATCCCGCAAGAACCGATGGCCGCTCCGGTGGATACCGCTGGCGACGAGGCCATGTCCGCGTTGTTCGACGGTGAACTCGCCGATGAGCGCGCGCGCGTCGAGTTCAAGCGCCTGATCGCCGGCGCCGAGGCGCGCGCGCGTTTCGCCGAGTACGCCATGATCGGCGACGCCCTGCGCGGCGTTTCCGTCGATCGGCCGGATCTGACCCGACGCGTGATGCGCGCGCTCGACGACGAACCGACCGTGCTGGCGCCGATGCGCCGGCCACGTGACCGGCGTCCGGCGCTGTGGCTGGCCGCGGCGACCGTGGCGGCGATCACCTGGGTGGTCTGGCAGGCCGATCCGCGCCAGGACGTGGCGGTGCCGATGGCGGTCGCGCCGGCGCCGGCCCAGGAATCGCTCGATGCCAATGCCTATCTGGCCGCGCACCAGGATTTCGCCCAGGCCGTGGTGGCGGCGGCGGAGATGCGCTTCACGCGCGTTTCCCTGGCCGGAGGCGAGCAATGAGCCGACGGGTGTTGCCGATGCGTCTGGTCTGGTGCCGCGCCCGCGCGCCCGTGATGGGGGTTTCCCTGGCCCTGCTGGCCGGCCTGGCGCAGGCCGACCCGGCCCTGCCGAAGGCCGAGGCGGCGGTCTGGCTGCAGAAGATGGCCGATGCATCGAGGCGCATGGCCTACGAAGGCAGTTTCGTGGTCCAGCATGGCAACGCCATGCATACGTTGTACGTTTCCAACCGTCCGATCAACAGCACCGGCAAGGAAAGTCGGCTGATGGCCATGGACGGCATCCAGCGCGAAGTCCGTTGCAGCGAGACCGGATCGCTCAGCGTGGTCGCCGATGGCGGCCGTACCCGTCTGGAACGGCGCCTGAATTCCCGCCATTTCCCGGATCTGCTGCCGCTCGATGCCGGCAACCTGGCCAACTGGTACGCGGTCCGTCTGGGCGAGTTCGCGCGCGTCGCCGGTCTCGATTGCCGTCAGGTCGAACTGGTGCCCAAGGATGCCTTCCGCTGGGGATACGTGTTGTGCGCGGAAAAGGAATCCGGGTTGCCGCTCAAGGCGGTGACGGTCGACGATGCCGGCCAGCCGCTGATGCAGTACGCCTTCGTCGAGCTCAAACTGGGTGGCCCGTCCCGGCCGGCCGCGCGCATGCTGCCCGCCGACGCGCCGCCAGCGGCGCGTCCGGTGGAAACCGAGCGCGTCAGCGTCCGCAACATGCCGCCCGGCTACGCCCGTGTCACCGCCGTCCGGCGCACGCTGCCGAACAAGCCCGGCGAGGTCGAGCACTGGGTGTTCAGCGATGGCCTCACCCACATCTCCCTGTTCCTGGAGCCGGCCAGCAAGCCGGTCGAGTCGGTCAAGGGCCAGAGTGACCGGGGCATGATCCATCTGCTCACCCGCCAGATCGGGCCATTGCAGGCGACCGTCGTCGGTGACGCGCCCTGGCCGGCGGTCGAGGCGATCGCCATGGGCCTGGAGGCGCGTCGATGATCGAAACCCCGGCGCGGGTCCGCCGTGTCGACGGTGGCCTGGCCTGGGTGGTCAGCGAGGCGCCGTCATCCTGCGGCGCCTGCGGCGGCAAGGGCTGCGGCTCATCCTTGTTCGCCCGGGTCTGGCATGCGCGCGAAGCCGAGTATCCGGTCGCCAACCCGATCGGCGCGCGCGATGGCGATGCCGTCGTCGTCGGCCTGCCCGATGGCGCACTGGCGCGCGCGGTGCTGGCCGGCTACGTCGCGCCCCTGCTGGCGCTGGTGTTGTGCGCGGCGGCCGGTCGCGTCGCGTTTGGGGAACCCGGCGCGATCCTCGGTGGTCTTTGCGGCCTGCTGCTTGCCGCTTTCTGGTTGCGCCGGCGCAATCGGCGCGTGGCTCCGGCCAACGCCGGCCCGGTGATCCTTCGGCTTGGTGAGAACGCCGGTTGCCGGACCGCCGGGTGACCGGGAACGCGGCCGGCACCTTGTTCCGATATTCCGCTTGGAGGTCTGAAATGAAGAAATGGCTTGTTCTGATGGGCATGCTGCTCGGCTTCGCCGCGGGTGGCGCCAGCGCGCAATTGCCCGACTTCGTCGAGCTGGCGGAGAAGCAATCGCCCGCCGTGGTCAACATCACCACCATCCGGGAGGCGCGCGAGCGCAAGCGCGGTCCGCGCATGCCCGACACCGACGAAATGTTCGAGTTCTTCCGGCGCTTCATGCCACCCGAGGAGCATGCCGGCCCGCGCGCGCCCCGGCGCGGCCAGGGCTCCGGCTTCCTGATTTCGTCGGACGGCTACATCCTGACCAATACCCATGTCATCGACGGCGTCGATGAAGTCATGGTCAAGCTCAACGATCGCCGCGAATTTCGCGCCAAGGTGGTCGGCACCGACGAGCGCACCGATATCGCCTTGCTCAAGATCGATGCCGACAAGCTGCCGCGCGTGATCATCGGCGATCCCGGCAAGTTGCGCGTGGGCGAATGGGTGCTGGCGATCGGCGCGCCGTTCGGCTTCGAGAACTCGGTCACCGCCGGCATCGTCTCGGCCAAGGGCCGCAGTCTGCCGCAGGAAAACTACGTGCCCTTCATCCAGACCGATGTCGCCGTCAATCCCGGCAATTCGGGCGGCCCGCTGTTCAACATGAAGGGCGAGGTGGTGGGCGTCAATTCCCAGATCATTTCCCGTTCAGGCGGCTACATGGGCCTGTCCTTCGCGATTCCGATCGACGTCGCCATGGACGTCGCCGACCAGCTTCGCGACGGCGGCAAGGTCAGCCGTGGCCGCATCGGCGTCATGATCCAGGAAGTCACCGCCGATCTCGCCGATTCGTTCGGCCTCAAGAGCCCACGTGGCGCCCTGGTCGCCAACGTCGAGCCGGGCAGCCCGGCCGAGCAGGCCGGCCTCCAGGTCTCCGACATCATCCTCAAGTTCAATGGCAAGGCGGTGCACAACTCGATCGAACTGCCACGCCTGGTCGGCGCCACCAAACCGGGCACCCAGGCCAGACTGACGGTCTGGCGCAAGGGCAAGGAACACGAGATGGATATCCGGATCGGCGAGATGAGCGAGGACAAGGCGGTCGTCGCCAAGGCTCCGGAGGCCCGCAAGGCCAACCGCGCCGGCTTGGTCGTCAGCGAACTGACGCGCGAGCAGAAAGGCATCCTCAAGATCGGTGGCGGCGTGCTCGTCGAGGAGGCCAGTGGCTCGGCCGCGCGCGCCGGCATCCAGTCCGGCGACATCATCCTCGCGGTCAACAACCAGGAAGTCGACAGCCCCGAGGATCTGAACCGGCTGATCGAGGATAGCGCGCGCAAGAGCGTGGCCCTGCTGATCAAGCGCGGCGACGGCGCGCACTACGTTTCGCTGCGGCTCGATCGCTGAGGCGATCCGCCGATCTCCCATGGACGGGCCTTGGCCCGTCCATTTTTTTCCGGCTTTTGATCAATGCCCGTCCTGACCCTGTATCAGCGTCCCGGTTGCCACTTGTGCGCGGACATGCGCGACGAATTGCGGTCGTTCCAGGCTGAGCTGGGGTTCACGCTGGAACTGGTCGACATCGACCGCGAGCCTGGGTTGCGCGCCCGCTACGACCGTCTGGTGCCGGTGCTGGCGATGGGTGATCGGGAAATCTGCCATTACTTCCTGGATCCGGCGGCTTTGCGGACGACGCTGGGCGCCGCGCCGGCGGCCGGATAAGTCCCTGTCGTTTCAGGTAAAATCCGCGCCCATTCTCGTCGAGCGGCGCGTTCGCGCGCCCCAGGTTTTTTCATGCGCAACATCCGCAATTTTTCCATCATCGCCCACATCGACCATGGCAAGTCCACGCTGGCGGATCGTCTGATCCAGTCCTGCGGCGGTCTGGCCGATCGCGAGATGGAAGCCCAGGTGCTTGATTCCATGGACCTGGAGCGGGAGCGCGGCATCACCATCAAGGCACAGACCGCGGCGTTGCTGTACAAGGCGCGCGACGGCCAGGAATACCAGCTCAACCTGATCGATACGCCCGGCCACGTCGATTTCTCCTATGAGGTATCGCGTTCGTTGTCGGCGTGCGAGGGCGCGCTGCTGGTGGTGGATGCCTCGCAGGGCGTCGAGGCGCAGACCGTGGCCAATTGCTACACAGCCATCGAGCTCGGCGTCGAGGTGTTCCCGGTGTTGAACAAGATCGACCTGCCCTCGGCCGATCCGGACCGGGTCATCCACGAGATCGAGGACATCGTCGGCATTCCCGCCGACCACGCCGTGCGCTGCTCGGCCAAATCCGGTCTGGGCATCGAGGACGTGCTGGAAGCGGTGATCGCCCACGTGCCGCCGCCCAAGGGTGATGAGAGCGCGCCGCTCAAGGCGCTGGTGATCGATTCCTGGTTCGACAACTACGTCGGCGTGGTCATGCTGGTGCGCGTGGTCGACGGCGTGCTCCGGCAGAAGGACCGTGTCCGCCTGATGGCCGCCGGCGTCGATTACCTGGTCGAGAATCTGGGCGTGTTCACGCCCAAGTCGCTGGCGCGGGCGCAACTGTCGGCCGGCCAGGTCGGTTTCGTCATCGCCGGCATCAAGGAATTGAAGCACGCCAAGGTTGGCGACACGCTGACCCTGGCGAACCGTCCGGCCACCGAACCGCTGCCCGGCTTCAAGGAGATCAAGCCACAGGTGTTCGCCGGCCTCTATCCGGTCGAGTCGCATGAGTACGACAGCCTGCGCGATGCCCTGACCAAGCTGCAACTGAACGACGCCGCGTTGCGTTTCGAACCGGAAACCTCGCAGGCGCTCGGCTTCGGTTTCCGTTGCGGCTTTCTCGGCCTGCTGCACATGGACATCGTGCAGGAGCGGCTGGAGCGCGAATTCGGCCAGAACCTGATCACCACCGCGCCCAGCGTCGAATACCAGGTGCTGATGAAGGACGGCACCATGATCGACGTGGAGAATCCGTCGCGCCTGCCCGACCTGTCCAAAATCGAGGAAATCCGCGAGCCGATCATCACCGCCACCATCTTGGTGCCGGAGGACTATCTGGGTAACGTCATGACCCTGTGCAATCAGAAACGCGGCGCCCAGGTGGACATGAAGTACATGGGCCGCCAGGTCATGCTCAAGTACGACCTGCCGCTCAACGAGGTGGTGCTGGACTTCTTCGACCGGCTGAAATCCACCTCGCGTGGCTATGCCTCGCTCGACTACGATTTCAAGGAATTCCGCGCCGACGACCTGATCAAGCTCGACGTGCTGGTCAACGGCGAGAAGGTCGACGCGCTGGCGTTGATCGTGCACCGTTCCACTTCGCAGTACCGCGGCCGTGAGCTGGTTTCCAAGATGCGCGAGCTGATTCCGCGGCAGATGTTCGACGTCGCCGTGCAGGCCGCCATCGGCTCGCACATCATCGCCCGCGAGACGGTCAAGGCGCTGCGCAAGAACGTGCTCGCGAAATGCTACGGCGGCGACATCACGCGCAAGAAGAAGCTGCTGGAGAAGCAGAAGGAGGGCAAGAAACGCATGAAACAGGTCGGCAACGTCGAGATCCCACAGGAGGCTTTCCTCGCCATCCTGCAGGTCAGCGAGAAATAAGCCACCTTCAAACCAACAAGGGACACCATGAATTTCGCACTCATCCTGTTTCTGGCCCTGGTCGTCACCGGCGGCATCTGGTTGTTCGATCGCCTGTTCCTGGCCGCCCGGCGCGCGGATGGCGCCAGATTGCCGTTGCTGGTGGATTATTCGAAAAGCTTCTTTCCGGTCATCCTGATCGTCTTCGTGTTGCGTTCCTTCCTGGTCGAGCCGTTCAAGATTCCGTCCGGCTCGATGCTGCCGACGCTGCTGATCGGCGATTTCATCCTGGTCAACAAGTACGACTACGGCATCCGCCTGCCGGTGATCAACAAGAAGATCATCCCGCTCGACGATCCCCGACGCGGCGATGTCGTCGTCTTCCGCTTCCCGCGCGATCCGTCGCTGGATTACATCAAGCGCGTGGTCGGCACGCCCGGCGACGTCGTCGAGTACCGTGACAAGCGTCTGATCGTCAACGGCGAGCCGATCGAGACCGAGGCCAACGGCAAGTATGAATACACCGCCAGCGGCTTCAATTTCATCCAGGCCGATACCTGGCGGGAACGCATGGGCGAGCACCAGTACACGGCCATGACCCAGCGCGACATGGCGCCGGTGATGGTGCATCAGGTGGAAGGTGACTTCGCGTATCGCGAGCAGTGCCAGTATGACGACAGCGGTTTCCGCTGCACGGTGCCGGCCGGGCATTACTTCATGCTCGGCGACAATCGCGACGCTTCCAACGATTCCCGCTACTGGGGCTTCGTGCCGGACGAGAATCTGGTCGGCCGGGCGTTCTTCATCTGGTGGAATTTCGACGATTTCCTGAACATGCTGAAGACCTTCTCCAAACCGGCCCGGATCGGGTCATCCATCGAGTGAGGCGAACATGAAAGCGAATTTTCCGCGCCATTCCTGGCCCGGCCGCCAGCGCGGCATGACCCTGGGGGGGCTGATGTTCCTGATGTTCCTGATGGGCTTCGTCGCCTACGCGGGGTTCCGGGTCGTACCCGCTTACATGGATTACTGGCTGGTCGAGAAGGTGCTCAAGAACACCCTCGACGATCCCGACATCCTCAAGCAGAAGGATCGCGCGATCCGCGACAGTCTGGCGCGGGCGTTTTCGTTGAACAACATCAAGGTGGTGCAGGCCGATGAGGTCGAGATCGAGCGCACTGAAAGCCGGGTCGATCTGTCCGTCGGTTTCTCGATCCGCCAGCCGTTCATGGGGCCGATCAACCTGTGCATGGAATTCCAGGCCAGGGCCGCCAGCCGTTGAACATGGCCGCCACGTTCGGTCGCCTGGAAACCCGGCTTGGCCACGCCTGGCGTGATCGCGACCTGCTGGCGCAGGCGCTCACCCATCGCAGCCACGGCGCCCGCAACAACGAGCGTCTGGAGTTTCTCGGCGATGGCGTGCTCAACTGCGTGATCGGCCTGATGCTGTACCGACGTTTCCCGACGCTGCCGGAAGGCCGGTTGTCGCGTCTGCGCGCCAATCTGGTCAACCAGGACAGCCTGCACGAGATCGCGCTGCGATTGGACCTGGGGTCGCATCTGCGCCTGGGCGAGGGCGAGCTGCGCAGCGGCGGCGCGCGCCGACCGTCGATCCTCGCCGATGCCTTCGAATCACTGCTCGGCGCCGCGCTGCTGGATGCCGGTTTCGATGTCGCCGAAGCCATCATCGAGCGCCAGTTCGCGGCCCGCGTCGATGCCATCGATCCCAACCACCAGGGCAAGGATGCCAAGACCCGGTTGCAGGAGTGGCTGCAACCCCGGCGTCTGGGACTGCCCGAATACCATCTGATCGATACCGCCGGTCAGGCCCATGCCCAGACCTTCCACGTCGAATGCCGCGTCGTCGGCATGAAGCTGGTGACGCGCGGCCATGGCTCCAGCCGCAAGGCGGCCGAGCAGATGGCGGCGGAGGCGGCCTTGGCGGCGCTGGATGACGCGGCTGGAGACGTCGATGCCCGCTGATCCCTGCGCCCCGGCGGGCGCGGGCTTTCGCGCCGGCGTGATCGCGGTGGTCGGCCGGCCCAACGTCGGCAAGTCGACCCTGGTCAACGCGCTGGTCGGCGCCAAGGTCAGCATCGTCTCGTCGAAGCCGCAGACCACCCGGCACCGTATTCTGGGCGTGCGCACCGAGGCCGATGCCCAGTTCATCTTCGCCGATACCCCGGGCTTCCAGACCCGCTACCGCAATGCCCTCAACCAGGCCATGAACAAGGCGGTCACCCAGGCGCTGGCCGAAGTCGACGTGGTGCTCTGGCTGGTCGAGGCCGGCCGCTTCACCGACGCCGACCAGCGCATCCTGCCGCTGCTGCCGCGTGACCGGCCGGTGGTGCTGGTGGTCAACAAGATCGACATGGTGGCCGACAAGGCCAGCCTGCTGCCTTTCCTGGAGAGCATGTCGCGGCAGTTCGCCTTCGCCGAGATCGTGCCGCTGTGCGCCGAAAAGGAGAAGGACGCGGCCCGCCTGCCGGCCATCCTCAAGCCCTACCTGCCGGAAGGCGAGGCCTGGTTCGGCGAGGACGACATCACCGATCGCTCGTCGCGTTTTCTCGCCGCCGAGATCGTGCGCGAGAAGGTGTTCCGCCTGACCGGCGACGAGATTCCCTACGCGGTCGCGGTCACCATCGAGCAGTTCGAGGAGGAGGGCGGGCTGTTCCGGATCGGCGCGGTGGTCTGGGTGGAGCGCGAGACCCACAAGCCGATGCTGCTCGGCCGGGGGGGCGAACACATCAAGCGCATCGCCACCGAAGCCCGCCAGGACATGGAAAAGCTGTTCGATCGCAAGGTGTTCCTCAACGTCTGGGTCAAGGTCAAGGGTGGCTGGGCGGATGACGCCCGGTTGATCCGGCAGTTCGGCTATGACGCGTGAGCGGGCCGGCCGGGCGCGGCCGTGAGCGGTGACGATCGCCGATGAGCGAACGTGTCGACCTGGAAGCCGCCTTTGTCCTGCATGCCCGGCCCTGGCGCGAAACCAGCCTGATCGTCGACGTGCTGTCGCGCCATCACGGCCGTCTTGGCCTGGTCGCGCGCGGCGCCCGCCGTCAGGGCTCCGGCCTGAAGACCCGATTGATCGCGT
Source organism: Hydrogenophilus sp. (assembly GCA_020725265.1). Taxonomy (GTDB): domain Bacteria; phylum Pseudomonadota; class Gammaproteobacteria; order Burkholderiales; family Thiobacillaceae; genus PFJX01. The sequence goes on from DYFK01000008.1 coordinate 49,574, forward strand.
TCCAGCCGCTGGCGCTGTCCTGGTTCGGCAAGGGCCAGTTGCGCACCCTGCACGCCGCCGAATGGCAGGGTGGCGGCCTGATGTTGCGCGGTCATGCCCTGATGTGCGGCTTCTATCTCAACGAACTGCTGTTGCGGCTGCTGCCCGAGGGTGACGCGCACGAACGCCTGTTCGACCGCTATGCCGACACTCTGGACCGGCTCAACAGCCAAGCCGAGGTGGCGCCGGTGCTGCGCGGATTCGAACTCGATCTGCTGTCCGAACTCGGTTACGCCCAGCCGCTCGGGCATCTGGCCGATGGCGGCGAGGTCGAGCCGGACCGGCGCTACGGTTTCGAGGCCGGCGTCGGCGTGGTGCCGCCCCGGCGCGATCTGCCCGACTATCGGGGCCGGACCCTGCTCGATTTCGCCGCCGGCGATCTCGCCGATCCGGTCACGCTCGCGGAAGGTAAAATCCTGATGCGCGCGTTGCTCGCCCACTATCTGGGCGACAAGCCGCTCGCCACCCGTCAACTCCTGCTCGACCTGCAAAAACTATGATCCGACTCGGCGTCAACATCGACCACGTCGCCACCCTGCGCCAGGCGCGCGGCACCCGCTATCCCAGCCCGGTCCAGGCCGCGCTGCTCGCCGAATCGGCCGGCGCCGACGTCATCACCCTGCACCTGCGCGAGGATCGCCGTCACATCCAGGATGCCGACGTGCGCACCCTGCGCGGCCTGCTGCAAACGCGCATGAACCTGGAAATGGCGGTCACCGACGAAATGATCGGCGTCGCGCTGGACGTGCGTCCGCAAGACGTCTGTCTGGTGCCCGAGCGGCGCCAGGAACTGACCACCGAGGGCGGTCTGGACGTCGCCGGTGGCTTCGACCGCATCGCCGCCGCCTGCCGGACTTTCGCCGAGGCCGGCATCCGCGTCTCCCTGTTCATCGACGCCGACGCCCATCAGCTCGAAGCCGCCCACGCCACCGGCGCGCCGGTGGTGGAAATCCACACCGGCCGCTTCGCCGAGGCCGAGGGGGCGGAGGCTGCGCGCGAACTGGCGCGCATCCGCGCCGGCGTGGACATCGGTCGCCGGCTCGGTCTCGCCGTCAACGCCGGCCATGGCCTGCACTATCACAACGTGCAGGCGGTCGCCGCCCTGGCCGGGGTCGAGGAACTCAACATCGGCCACGCCATCGTCGCCCAGGCGCTGTTCGTCGGCTGGGAAAACGCGGTCCGCGAAATGAAACGGCTGATGGTCGAGGCGGCTGGCCCGGTTGCCGGTCGACAGGGCGCTCCGGTATAGTCCGGCGCGCCATCGTTCCCGTGGGAGAGCGTTCCGCTGGCCGGAACCGCCGAAGGCGAAAGCCACCCAATACCGCTCAGGCAAAAGGACCGCGGGGATCGGGCGACTCTGGAGAGCGCCGCGCGTCATGCGCGGCCACCGATGGGGCGAATCTCTCAGGTACCAGGACGGAGGGGTGAAATCGCGGCGAACCACGGCCATGCCGGCCACCGGGACGTCGCCTTTGTCATATCCGGAGACCCGTGATGCTCATGCACACCCCGCTCAATACCCGGCACCGCGAGGCCGGCGCCAAGCTGGTCGATTTCTCGGGCTGGGAAATGCCCATCCATTACGGTTCCCAGATCGAGGAACACCATGCCGTGCGCCACGATGCCGGCATGTTCGACGTCTCCCACATGCTGCCGGTGGACATTCGCGGCGACGCTGCCCGCGCCTTCCTGCGGAAACTGGTCGCCAACAACGTCGACAAGCTCCAGACCACCGGCCGCGCCCTATACACCTGCATGCTGCACGAGGGCGGCGGCATCATCGACGATCTCATCGTCTACTTCTTCAACGAATCCTGGTTTCGTCTGGTGGTCAACGCCGGCTGCGCCGACAAGGACCTGGCCTGGATCGAAAGCCAGCGCGACCGTCACGCCGCCGGCCTGGAAATCCAGCCGCGTCGCGATCTGGCGATGATCGCCGCGCAGGGGCCGAACGCAGCCAGCCGGCTGTGGGCGGCGATGCCGGGCCTACAGGAACTGGCGGCGCCGCTGAAGCCGTTCAACGCCGCCGTGGTTGGCGACATGCTGGTGGCGCGCACCGGCTACACCGGCGAGGATGGTTTCGAGATCATGCTGCCGGCCAAGGCGGCGCCGTTCTTCTGGCAGGCGCTGCTGGAAGCCGGCGTCCGCCCATGCGGCCTGGGCGCGCGCGACACCCTGCGTCTGGAAGCGGGCATGAATCTGTACGGCCAGGACATGGACGAAAGCGACACGCCGTTCGATTGCGGCCTGGGCTGGACCGTGGACCTGTCCGGCGATCGCGATTTCATCGGCCGCGATTCGCTGCTGCGGCTGCCGCGCGGGCAGACCCTGGTCGGCCTCAAGCTGCTCGATCGCGGCGTGCTGCGCGCCCATCAGCCGGTCCACACCGAGCAGGGCGAAGGCCAGATCACCAGCGGTACCTTCTCGCCGACGCTCGGTTTTTCCATCGCCCTGGCGCGCGTGCCGGCCGGTGCCCGGCCGGGCGATACGGTCGAGGTCGACATCCGCGACCGCCGGCTCAAGGCGCTGGTCGTCAAATACCCCTTCGTCCGTAACGGCAAGGCCCTGATCTGAACCCAACGAGGAGCCCGAAATGAGCATTCCCGCCGATCTCAAATACACCGCCTCGCACGAGTGGTGCCGCCTGGAAGCCGACGGCGCCATCACCGTCGGCATCACCCACCACGCCCAGGATCTGCTTGGCGACATGGTGTTCGTGGAACTGCCGGTGGTCGGCCGCAAGCTGGCCGCCAACGAGGAATGCGCGGTGGTCGAATCGGTCAAGGCGGCGTCCGATGTCTACGCGCCGCTGGCCGGCGAGGTGGTGGCCTTCAATGCCGACCTGGAGGCCAGTCCGGAGCGCATCAACCAGGATGCCTACGCCGCCTGGATGTTCCGCCTGAACCCCGACAATCCCGCCGACCTCGACGGCCTGATGGATGCCGACGCGTACCGGGCCCAGGTGGAATCGGAAGCCCACTAACCCGCATGGGTGATGGCGCGCGAGCCGACGCCGTTGCCCATCCCTCATCGCATCCTTCATTCCAGACCAATGCCTTTCATCCCCCATACCGAGGCCGATGTCGCCGCCATGCTCGCCAGCATCGGCGTGGCCGGCATCGATGACCTGTTCGACGAGATTCCCGCCGAACTGATCCGGCCCGGCCTGTCCGGCCTGCCCGCCGGCCTGCCGGAAATGGCGGTGACCCGGCTGGCGCGCTCGCGCGCGGCCCAGGATGGCTTCTATCTCGGTTTTCTCGGCGCCGGCGCCTACGAGCACCACGTTCCGGCGGCGGTCTGGCAGATCGTCACCCGCGGCGAGTTCTATTCCGCCTACACCCCCTACCAGGCCGAAGCCAGCCAGGGCACGCTGCAACTGCTCTACGAATACCAGACCATGATGTGCCGGCTGACCGGCATGGATGTCTCCAACGCCTCGCTGTACGACGGCGCCAGCGCGCTGGCCGAGGCGGTGCTGATGGCGGTGCGCGCCAACAAGGCCGGCGCCCGGCGGGTATTGATGCCGGCCACCGTGCATCCGCGCTATCGCGCCGTGGTCGAGGCGACGGTGCGACACCAGGGCATCGAACTGGTGACGGTGCCGCGCGGCGTCGACGGCCGCGTCGACCCGGCCGCGCTGGATGACCTGGCGGCAGCGCCGGCCGCGCCGGCCGCCGCGCTGGTGGTGCCGCAGCCCAACTTCCTCGGCCGGCTCGAGGCGGTCGACGCCTTGACCGACTGGGCGCATGGCCATGGCATGCTCGCCATCGCCGTGGTCAATCCGCTGGCGCTGGCGCTGCTCAAGCAACCCGGCGAGTGGGGCGCCGATGGCAAGGGCGCCGACATCTGCGTCGGCGATGGTCAGCCGCTCGGCGTGCCGCTGTCTTCCGGCGGTCCGTACTTCGGTTTCATGACCGCGCGCCAGGCGCTGGTCCGGCAGATGCCCGGCCGCATCGTCGGGCGTACCGTCGACGCCGACGGCAAGCCCGGCTTCGCGCTCACCCTGCAAGCGCGCGAACAGCACATCCGCCGTTCCAAGGCAACCTCCAACATCTGCACCAACCAGGGCCTGCTGGTCACCGCCGCGACCATCCACATGGCCCTGCTCGGTCCCGACGGACTCCGGGGCGTCGCGCTCGCCGCCCATGCCAACACGCGCGCGCTGCTCGACCGGCTGTGCGCGATCCCCGGCGTCGAGCGGGTGTTTCCGGGGCCGTTCTTCCACGAGGCCGTGATTCGCGTCAACGCGCCGGTCGCGGATGTACTGCGCGCCCTGCGCGCCCAAGGCATCCTGGGCGGCTATCCGCTCGGCCATGACGATCCGGAACTGGCCGACTGCATCCTGGTCTGCGCCACCGAGACCAAGACGGATGACGATCTCACCCAATACGCGCAACAATTGGAACGTATCCTGAGCCGGCGCCGAGATGCGCCGCCCTGCGCGTACAAATCCTGACCACAACCCTAGGAGACCTCGACATGGCTACCGTAACCCTTGGCGGCGAACCCATCTCCGTCGGCGGCAATTTTCCGCGTCCCGGCGATTCCGCGCATTCCTTCATGCTGGTGGACAAGGATCTGAAGGACGTATCCCTGTCGACTTTCTGGGGCAAGCGCAAGATCCTCAACATCGTGCCCAGCCTGGACACGCCGGTCTGCCTGGAATCGGCGCGCAAGTTCAACGCCACCGCGGCCAGCCTGGCCAACACCGTGGTGCTGGTCATCTCCGCCGACCTGCCGTTCGCGCAGAACCGCGCCTGCGCGACCGAGGGCCTGAAGAACGTGGTCACGCTCTCCACCCTGCGCGGCCGCGATTTCCACAAGGACTATGGCGTGATGATCATGGACCCGCCGCTGGCCGGCCTGACCGCGCGCGCGGTCATCGTACTGGACGAAAACGACAAGGTGGTCTGGTCCGAACTGGTGCCTGAAATCAAACAGGAGCCCAACTACGAAGCCGCCCTCGCCGCCGCGAGGGGCGAACCGCTGTAAGTTCCGGGGAGTGGGGAGGAGGTAGTAGGGAGTCGGTGGCGCACGCCGCCAGCGCCCCACTTCCTACTCCCCATTCCCTACTACCTACTCCCCATTCCAGATGATGCTCATCTTCGAACATGCCCAGCCCGGGCGCCGCGCCCAGGCTCAGGCACCCGCCGCCGCGCCCGCCGTTGACGACATTCCGGTCGAATTCCTGCGCGCGTCCGCGCCGGCCCTGCCCGAAGTTTCCGAACTCGACGTGGTGCGTCATTACACCGGCCTGTCGCAAAAGAACTTCAGCATCGATACCCAGTTCTACCCGCTCGGTTCCTGCACCATGAAGTACAACCCGCGTGCCTGCAACACGCTGGCCATGCAGGCGCAGTTCCTGGAACGGCATCCGCTGGCCGACGCCGAGACAGGCCAGGGCTTCCTGGCCTGTCTGCATGAATTGCAGGAAATGCTGCGTGAAGTCACCGGCATGGCGGCGGTGTCGCTGGCGCCGATGGCCGGCGCCCATGGCGAGTTCGCCGGCGTGGCGATGATTCGCGCCTACCACGACGCGCGCGGCGACCACGCCCGGCGCGAGATCATCGTGCCGGATGCCGCGCACGGCACCAATCCGGCGACCGCGACGATGTGCGGTTACACGGTGCGCGAGATTCCCACCGACCGCCAGGGCAACGTCGATCTGGAGGCCTTGCGCGCGGCGGTCGGACCGCATACCGCCGGTCTGATGCTGACCAATCCGTCGACGCTGGGCGTGTTCGAGAAGACCATCGTCGACATCCAGAAGATCGTGCACCAGGCCGGCGGCCTGACCTATTACGACGGCGCCAACCTGAACGCCATCCTGGGACGGGTCCGGCCCGGCGACATGGGTTTCGACGTCATCCACATGAACCTGCACAAGACCTTCTCGACGCCCCATGGCGGTGGTGGCCCCGGCGCCGGCCCGGTCGGCGTCTCGGCCCGGCTCCGGCCGTTCCTGCCGATCCCCTTGGTGCTGGAGGAGCGCGGTTTTTACCGCTGGGCGGAGGAAGCCGACTGCCCGGACAGCATCGGCCGCATGAGCGCGTTCGGCGGCAACATGGGCGTGCTGCTGCGCGCCTGGGTCTACGCGCGGATGCTCGGTGCCGAGGGCATGCCGAGGGTGGCGGAATTCGCCACGCTCAACGCCAATTACCTGGCCGCCGAACTGCGCAAGGCCGGTTTCGAACTGGCCTACCCGGAGCGTCGCGCCAGTCATGAATTCATCGTCACGCTCAAGCGTCTGAAGGACGAAACCGGCGTGTCGGCGATGGATTTCGCCAAGCGTCTGCTCGATTACGGCGTGCACGCGCCGACCACCTATTTCCCGCTGCTGGTGCCGGAATGCCTGCTGATCGAGCCGACCGAGACGGAAAGCCGGCAGACCCTGGATGCCTTCGTCGCCGCCATGGTCAAGGTGCGCGACGAGGCGCGCATCGACCCGGACCGGGTCAAGAGCGCGCCCCATACCTTGCCGGCGCGCCGGCTCGACGACGTGCGCGCCGCCCGTGAGCTGGATCTGGCCTGGACGCCGCCGGCATGAACGAAAGCCAGGAAGCCGTCGCCGGGGAGAGTCCGCACAAGGGCAAGACCGGCCTGAAGCGGGTCTGGAACGCCTTCTTCTACTCGCTGGCCGGTTTCCGCGCCGCCTGGAAGCACGAGGACGCCTTCCGTCAGGAGGTGCTGCTCGCCCTCGTGCTGGTGCCGCTCGCCCTGTATCTGGGCGATACCCCGATCGGCAAGGCGTTGATGGTCGCCAGCGTGCTGCTGGTGCTGATCGTGGAACTGGTCAATTCCGCGATCGAGGCCACCGTCGATCGCATCTCCCTCGAAAACCACAAGCTGGCCAAGCGCGCCAAGGACATCGGCAGCGCCGCCGTGCTGATCGCCTTGCTCAACGTGCTGGTGGTGTGGGGGCTGGTGCTGTTCGGTTAGCGATCGATCCGGCGCGAGGGATTCGCCGTCATGGACGTGGAGGCTGTGGACGATGGTCACGATTGCGCGCGAGATCATGATTCCCCTGGCGGAGTTTCCCCAGATCGCCATTGACACCACGCTGCGCGCCGCCTACGCGCTGTTGCACGAACGTCATCTGTCCGGCGGCTGGCGCTTCCGCCACATGCTGGTGTTCGACGGCCGCGCCACGCTGGTCGGCATTCTCAGCCTGCAGGATTTGTTGCGCGCGCTGATGCCGGACTACATCAAGGCCAGCCTGTCCGCGCTGGACAGTGGCCCGGCGCCGGATTACAGCGGCCTGAGCCTGCTCTGGCAGGAGGCCTTCGACGAGCAGTGCGCCAAGATGGCGGACTCCCGCGTCGACGCGCACATGACGCCGGTGCGCCACACCATTCCCGCCGACGCGCCCTGGACGCAGGCCGCTTACCAGATGATCGCGCATGGCGTGCACATGCTGCCGGTACTGGACGAACGCGAGCTGGTCGGCGTGGTGCGCATCGTCGACGTGTTCAACCAGGCCGCCGAACGGGTGTTGCATGACTGATGCCCAGGCCGACGCGTTGCCGCATGTCGCGCCGCCGGCACGGCGCTTCGACGCGCGCAAGTGGTTCTTCCTGCTGCTCGGCCTGGGTGTGTTCCTGGCGGTGTACTTCATGCCGCCGTGGCCGGAAGCCATCGACCCGGCCGGCAAGTCGTTCCAGCTCAGCCCGGAAGGCAAGGCGGCCATCGGTCTGTTCCTGATGGCGGGCATCTGGTGGGTGTTCGAGGTGATCCCGATCGGCGTCACCGCCATCGCCATCGGCGTGTTCCAGGCGCTGTTCCTGATCCGCCCGGCGCGCGAGGCGTTCCGCGACTTCATGGACCCCTCGGTGATGTTCATCTTCGGCTCCATCGTCATCGGCCTGGCCTTCACCAGGTCCGGGCTGACGCGGCGCATCGCCTACAGGATGATGGCGGTGGTGGGGGAGAACAGCAACACCATCCTGCTCGGCTGCCTGGTGGTCACCGCCGCGCTGGCGCACCTGATGGCGCACACCGCCGTGGCCGCCACCATGTTTCCCATCCTGCTGGCGATCTACGCGCTGTATGGCGAGGGCGACAAGCGCACCAACTTCGGCAAGAGCCTGTTCATCGGCATGGCCTACGCCGCCGGCGCCGGCAGCATTGTCACCTTCCTCGGCGCCGCGCGCGGCCCGGCGGCGGCCGGCATGTACAAGGAATTCACCGGCAACGAGATCGGCTTCTTCGAACTGACCAGCTACATGTTCCTCATCGGCTGGGGCATGGTGTTCCTGATCTGGCTGTACCTGATCACCTTCCTCAAGCCGGAGAAGAAATCCATCCCCGGCCTGCGCGACACGGTGCGGCGCCTGGCCGACGGCTTGGGCCCGCTCACCGGGCGCGAGTGGCTGGTCTTGGTGATCGTCTTCGGCGTGGTGTTGACCATGTCGCTGAAGGGCGTGGTGCCTTTCCTGCAACCCATCGACCGCGCCGCGCTGATGTTGGTGTCGACGCTGCTGTTCTTCATCCTCGGCGTGCTGACGGTGAAGGATCTGGAGGAGATTCCCTGGAACATCATCCTGCTGTTTTCCGGCGCCATGAGCATCGGCTTCTGCCTGTGGCAGACCGGCGCGGCGGAGTGGATGGCGGTGCGATGGCTGGGCCTGCTGCGGGGCGCGCACTGGTTCGTGTTCGTGCTGGGCATCGCCGGCTTCGTTCTGCTGATGACCAACTTCATCATGAACGTCGCCGCCATCGCCATCGTCCTGCCGGTGGCGCTGGTCATCGCCGGTTACCTGAACGTGGCGCCGGACGTGATCGTTTATGCCTCGCTGGTCACCGCCGGCATGCCTTTCCTGCTGCTGATCGGCGCCGCGCCCAACGCCATCGCCTACGATTCCGGCCAGTTTTCCACCGGCGAGTTCTTCCGCCACGGCCTGCTGCTGAGCGTGGCGCTGATGGCGGTGCTGGCGCTCGTGGTAGTGACCATCTGGCCGCTGATGGGCATGCCGATCCTGGTGTCTTGACGGCTGGCCGCGCGGGTCACCGGCCTGCCGAAAGTCAAGGCGGCCACGGCCGGTTTCGATTTCCATGGGGCCGCGCCGGAACGTCGGCGCCTGCCTCCATTTTCAGGAAATGAATCATGACTTTCCCCGCGTTTTTCGATCAGGTGCCCGGCCTGGTCCTGCATGATCCCCTGGCCGAGGTTCTCGGCGCGGCCGAGGGTGGCGTCATCGAATACCGCTATGCCGATGCCGTCCGCCTGGCCGGGCATTCCTGTCCGACCGTGGCCGGTGCCTGGCTGATGGCCCGGCGCGCGTTGCGTTTCCTGTATCCGGATGGCGTGCCCGCGCGCGGTGGTTTGCGCGTCGAGCTGCGCGCGCAGGCGGACGCCGGTACCGCCGGCGTGGTCGGCGCGGTGCTCGGCCTGATCACCGGCGCCGCCGGCGAGGGCGGGTTCAAGGGATTGGCCGGCGCGCATGCCCGTCGCGATCTGCTGCGTTTCGGCGTCGGGCTGGATGCCGAAGTCCGGATCAGCCGCCTCGACAGTGGCGCGGCGGTGCTGCTCGATTACCGACCGGATGTGGTGCCGGCGGACGCCGCTGTGGCGCCGTTGATGGCGCGCGTGGTCGGTGGCACCGCCGATGCCGATGAACGCGCGCGGTTCGGCCAGCTCTGGCAGGACCGGGTGCGGCGCATCCTGATCGAACACGCCGACGATCCCGCGCTGATCCAGGCGCGTCCGGCATGAGCATCGGCATGGCCGTGCCCGTGTTGGCCGTGCATGTCGGCCGGATCGCGCCGCTCGGCGCCGACGGGATTCCCAGCGGCATCGACAAACGGCCCGTCGAAGGCCGGCTCCGGCTCACCCGCGTCGGCCTGCAAGGTGACCAGCAGGCCGACCATCGGCATCACGGTGGCCTCGACAAGGCCCTGCATCACTATCCGGCCGAACACTACGCCGATTGGCGGCGGGCCGTGCCGGCGCGGGCGACGCGTTTCCTGCCCGGCGCCTTCGGCGAGAATCTGGTCACCCAGGGGCTGCGCGAGGCCGACGTTTGCGTGGGCGATGTCTTCAGCCTGGGCGACGCGCGCATCCAGGTTTCCCAGGGCCGCCAGCCCTGCCACAAGCTCAACCTGCGGTTCGATTGGCCGGATATGGTTGCCCAGGTTCTGGCGAGCGGGCGCGCCGGCTGGTACTACCGGGTTCTGCAAGAGGGCGGGATCGCCCAGGGCGACCTGTTGCGCCGGCTGGAACGGCCGCACCCGGAATGGCCACTCGCGCGGGTCTGGCGGGTGCTGTTCGGCGGGGTCGCCGAAGCGGCGGTCGATTCCACCGCGCTGGCCGAACTCGCCGCGCTGCCGGCGCTGTCGGTGTCCTGGCGCTCACGCGCCGGCGACCGGCTGGCGGCGCTCGTTGGCGATGGGGAGGGCTTGCCGGCCGCGTCGGACGCGGACCGCGACGGCCGTTCCTCTGCCTGAGCGTCGCGGGCCGGATTGCGACTTCTCAGCGGGGGCCGGGTTTCGGCGTGGCTGCCGTCCGCTGTCCGCTCTTCGTCAGCTCGGCGAGACGTCGGCCGATTTCGCCCGCGCAGAGTCGGCTCAGCGCCTGATAGGACTCGGGATTGTCGATGGCCTGGTGCAACGGCAGGGAGAGCGAGTCGTAGGCGTATTCGACCTGCCGAAGAAAGCGTCGGCGCGCGCTTTCCAGGTCGACCCGGCCTTGTTCCTCGGCGTGGCCGGTGGCGAATATCTGGCGCGTGATCGCGCGGATTTCGCCGGGCAGGGCGCGCAATACGTCGCGGTCTAGCAGCCAGTGCCGGTGCTCGTGCGCCAGGATTACCCGGTAGGCGCAGGAATCGGCGGGAAACTCGCGGGCGACGTAAATGACCGGCGCCGTGGTCACGCGCGTGGTCAGCGACAAGCGGTTGACGCGCGCGGCCGGGTCGGTGGCCAGGTCGGTGGCAGGCTTGGCGGCCGGGTTGGCGTGACTCCCGACGAGCTCCACCTTCATCCGGTTCTGGAACAGGCCGACGCCGAGCGCGGCCGGAAAGCCTCCTTCCGCCTGGGCGCGGGTGATCTCGGCAATGCTCTTGCCGTGGTCGATGGCGAGCTCGCCATGTTCGACGATCACCTGGTTGTGTACCCGCCAGGCATGCGCGTCAACGTTCAGCGTGGCCAGGCCAAGAAGGCCTAGCAGCAGACCGGCGGCTCGGCCCGGCGCCACGTTCAGACCCTGAACATGCTGGCCCTGTCCAGCAGCCTGCCGGATACCCGTTCCAGGTCACTGGCGGAAGCGGAGATGCGGTCGACGGCGAAGTGGTTTTTCTCGATCATTTCGGCGACATGCTCGACATCGCGCGAAATGCTTTCGATGGCGGCATGCTGTTCACGCACCGAGTCGGTGATGCCACCGATTCCGGTTTCCGTGCGCGCCACCGCGTCGGTGGCGCCGGCCAGCACCTCAGCCAGGCTCTCCAGGAAATGTTCGCTGGCCTGTAGCGACTGCCCGCCTTCCTCGACGGCGGTTTCGACTTCGTGGGAATGGCGCTCGACCGATTGCGTGACCTGATCGATCTCGCTGGCCGCGCCGGCCGACTTCTCGGCCAGTTTGCGCACTTCGTCCGCCACCACGGCGAAGCCGCGCCCGGCTTCGCCCGCGCGCGCCGCTTCGATGGCGGCGTTGAGCGCAAGCAGATTGGTCTGCTCGGCGATGTCGCGTACCTGCTGGGTCAGGCTGCTGATCTGGCGGCTGTTGTCGAGGAACAGGCGGATCGCGCCGGTGATTTCGCGCACCGAATCTTCCGCGTGCATGATCGCGCCGGCCAGTTCGGACAGGCTCTCGTTGCCCTGGCGGGCGCGTTCGAGGCTGTCGTGGGAATCGCTGGCCACCTGTCCGGCCCGCTCGGCGACGCTGGCGATGCTGGCGTTCATTTCCTCGGTGGCGGCCGCTGATCGGGTGGCCGCGCCGCTCTGGCTGGTCGAGGAATCCGCCACTTCCCGGGCGGCGCCGGCCAGATTGGAGGCGGTGTCGGCGACGGCGCGGGCATTGCCGGTGATCTCCAGCACGATATCGCGGAAGCTGGCGAGCAGGCCGTTGAAGGCGCCCGCCATCTGGGCGATCTCGTCGCGGCCGGTGATTTCGGCGCGGGCGGTCAGGTCATGGTCCTCGCGCATCCGGTTCATCACCGCGCGCAAGTGGTCGAGCGGGCCGGTCACGCCGCGCGCGACCGCCAGCATGACCACGGCCAATCCACCCATGACCAGCACGAACAGGGCGGCGAAGCGCAGCGCGGCAGCGCGGAATTCGCGCTCGACGTCGTCGATGTAGATGCCGGAGCCGATGATCCAGCCCCATGGCTGGAAGCCCATGACATAGGAAACCTTGGCGACCGGTTCGGACGCGCCCGGCTTCGGCCACAGATAGTCGACGCTGCCGGCCTGGCGGGCGCGGACGGTCTCGACGAATTCGACGAACAGCCGCTTGCCGGCGGGGTCGGCCAGTGTCGACATGTCCTTGCCTTCGAGCTCCGGTTTGAATGGATGCATGACCATGGTCGGGCCCATGTCGTTGATCCAGAAGTATTCCTCGCCCTCGTAGCGCAGTCCGCGCAGCAGCGCGATGGCGGATTCACGCGCCGTGGCCTCGTCGATCTCGCCGCGTCGGGTCTTGTCATGGAAATGCGCGAGCACGCCATGCGCGGTTTCGACCAGATGGCGGGTTTTGGTCTCGCGGTCGAGCAGCAGATTGTGTTTGAGGTTGTACAACGACCAGGCGGCGACCGCGGCGAAGGCGACCATGGTCAGGGCAAGGATCAGGTATAGCCGTTGGCGGATCGAGAGGCGCGACAGGAAGGACATGCTGAAGGATTCCGTGGGGACGGTTCACGAAGGGAATGGGGGCGGGTGGCGATTGCCACCGCCCATCATCGGCCTGGAATTCAGGATATTGAGGGGGATTTACGGGGATTCTCGGTGGTTTGGTCGCCGCCCGCTGGGGTGTCCACGCATTCCCGCGTCAGACGCAGCATCGCCGCTGCCTTGTCCAGGCATTCCCGGTATTCGGATTCGGCCTCGGAGTCGGCGACGATGCCGCCGCCAGCCCAGAATCGCAGTTCGTCGGCGGTCGCCACCAGGGTGCGTATGGCGATGCTGGTGTCCATGTCGCCGTTGAAACCGAGCCAGCCGATGGCGCCGCAGTAGACGCCGCGCCGCCGAGGTTCCAGTTCCTCGATGATTTCCATCGCCCGCAGCTTGGGCGCGCCGGTGATCGAGCCTCCCGGAAACGACGCCCGCAGCAGCGCGACGGCGTCGACGCCGTCGGCCAGGCGGCCGGTCACGGTGCTGACCAAATGGTGGACGGTGGCGAAACTTTCCACCTCGAACAGGCGCGGCGCCCGCACGGAACCGGTCGCGCAGACCTTGCCCAGATCGTTGCGCAGCAGGTCCACGATCATCAGGTTTTCCGCGCGGTCCTTGGCGCTGGCCGTGAGTTCCCGCGCCAGCGCGGCATCGGCGTCGGGCGCGGCCGCGCGCGGCCGGGTGCCCTTGATCGGCCGGGTTTCGACCCGGCCCCCGCGCACTTGCAGGAAGCGTTCGGGGGACGATGACAGCACGCGTGGGCCGGGGCCGCCCAGATAGGCGGAAAACGGCGCGGGATTCAGTCGGCGAAGTTCGCGGTAGGCCAGCCAGGGGTCGCCCGAGGCCGCCGCGGTGAAGCGTTGCGCCAGATTCACCTGGTAGCAGTCGCCAGCGTCGATGTAGCGCTGGATGCGGGCGAACGCCCGGCGATAGGCCTCGGGCGTGAAATCCGCGCGCGCGGCGCCAGCCTGGAAAGGGCGCCGATCGGCGGCTGGTGGCGGATCGGTGAACAACGCTACCAGCGCATCCCAGTCGGCCGCCGTGCGCGGGTCGCGGCCGGCGCCGACCAGATGGCAGCCGCGCCGTTCATGGTCGACCAGCACCGCCCAGTCGTAGATGCCTACCGCCATCTCCGGCGTGTCGCCGTCATCGCCGGCGATGACGGGCAGGCGTTCCAGACGTCGCGCCAGGTCATAGCCGAAGTAGCCGATGGCGCCGCCCGCGAAGGCGGGGTCGGTGGCGATGCCGTCGGCCGCGAGCTGCTCGCGGAGCAACACGAACGGATCGGCCGGCGACAGCGTCACCGCCGGGCCGGCGCCGTCATGGCGACGGATTTCGGTCATGCCGCCGCGTGTGACCAGGGTGACGCTTGGCCGCGCCGCCAGGATGTCCAGGCGACCGGCGGTGGTGCGCGGCCGGCCGCTGTCCAGGAAGACCGGCCAGTGGTCATCGACGACGGCTTCGAACAGTTCGGCGCTGTCGATACGGTAGGGGAGTGGGGCGGTCATCATGATGGCGATTCCTGCGCCAATACTACGCCAGCGGTGGCCAGGGGCGCGCGTCGCCGTGACTGGTGTGCGGCAGATTCGCAGGCGGACGAGCCGGGGAAAAACCGATTTCCCGGTTGCGGGGATCTTCAATGGCGGGTATAGTGCGCGTCTCTCGTCGAGCAAGACCCGAAACCGGGCGATCGACGCAAGCAGTTCCAGGAGTGGTAGTTCAGTCGGTTAGAATACCGGCCTGTCACGCCGGGGGTCGCGGGTTCGAGTCCCGTCCACTCCGCCAACGCCTAAAAGCCAACCTTCGGGTTGGCTTTTTTTTGTCTTTTTCCCGGTGTTCCGGGTGTTTCGCCTGTATTTTTCGCGGTTGCCGGCCTGTCTCCAGGCATCCTCGCAACGAAATCCAGTTTCATCTCGAATTTCCATGTCCGGCTTCTTCATCACCGGTACCGATACCGGCGTCGGCAAGACGCTGTTCTCCGCCGCGCTGCTGCACGCGCTGCGCGGGATCGGCGCGCGCGCGGTCGGCATGAAGCCGGTGGCGGCGGGCGCCGACAACGTCGACGGCGTCTGGGTCAACGAGGATGTCGCGTTGCTGCGCGCGGCTTCCGGGGTGGATGCGCCGGCCGAGCTGGTCAATCCTTATCTGTTCCGCGAACCGATCGCGCCGCATATCGCCGCCGAGCACAAGGGTGTCGTCATCGAAATTCCGCGCATCGCCGCCGCCCGCGACGCGCTGGCCGATCTGGCCGATGTCGTGGTGGTGGAGGGCGCCGGTGGTTTTCGCGTGCCGCTGGGGCCGACGCGCGATACCGCCGATCTGGCGGTGCGTCTGGGCATGCCGGTGATCCTGGTGGTGGGCATGCGCCTGGGCTGCATCAATCATGCCCTGCTCAGCGCCGAGGCGATCGCCGCGCGCGGCCTGCCGCTCGTGGCCTGGGTCGCCAACCGGATCGATGCCGACATGGCGGCCTATGCCGAGAATCTGGATGCGCTGCGGGCGCGTCTGACGGTGCCCTTGCTGGCGGAATTACCGAACATGGCGCCAGTCGATCCTGCGCGCGCGGCGCGCTTCATTCCACCACTTAAGTTGACTGAATTGATCGGGAATATCGGCAAATCCGAATAAACTCATATTGAAAACAAGGACTTGTTCTGAATCTCGGCTTGCCGGATGACCAATGCCTGACTAAGTTGCAAGGGCGCGGTCGAGTTTCGCGGTGAGTCGGAAGCCATGCCGCGCGTTGAGGAGAAGGCGCGCATGCGGATGCTGCCGGGGCTGCCATCGAGTATCGGTTTCATGCTGTTCAGTCAGGCAGCGGCGGCCGAATGGCGCTTCAACCTGCCGCCGCCGCAGACCGAGATCGCCACGCGCATCCACGATATCCACACCTTCATCCTGCTGGTCTGCCTGGCGATCTTCGTGGTGGTGTTCGGCGCCATGTTCTGGGCGCTGTTCCGCCACCGCAAGAGCGTCGGCCATCAGGCGCATCATTTCCACGAGAACACCACGGTCGAGGTGATCTGGACGGTCATTCCCGTCCTCATCCTGGTCGGCATGGCCTGGCCGGCGACCCGGCTGGTGCTGGCGCAGAAGGATACCGCCGACGCCGATCTGACGGTCAAGGTCACCGGCTACCAGTGGAAGTGGGAATACGACTACCTACGGGACGAGGTGAAATTCATGAGCGTGCTGGCGACGCCGCGCGAGCAGATCGACAACCGCGCGCGCAAGGGACCGCACTACCTGCTGGAGGTGGACGAGCCGCTGGTGGTGCCGGTGGGCAGGAAGGTGCGCCTGCTGCTGACCGCCAACGACGTCATCCACGCCTGGTGGGTGCCGGAACTGGGGGTCAAGCAGGACGCCATCCCCGGCTTCATCCGTGACACCTGGTTCCGCGCCGAGCGGCCGGGGGTCTTTCGCGGCCAGTGCGCCGAGCTCTGCGGGGTCGATCACGCCTTCATGCCGATCGTCGTCGAGGTCCGCGACGAGGCCGGCTATCAGGCCTGGCTGGACGAGAAGAAGTCCGGCATGGCGCGCGCGGCGGCGGACGCCGAGCGCACCTTCGACGCGGCCGAGCTGAAAGCGCGCGGCGAGAAGGTCTACGCGGCCAATTGCGCCGCCTGCCATCAGGCTGACGGCAAGGGGCTGCCGGACATCTTTCCGGCGCTTGCCGGCGCCGCCATCGCCAGCGGCCCGGCCGAGGCGCACATCGACCTCGTCCTCGAAGGCAAGGCCGGCACCGCGATGGCGGCCTTCAAGGATCAACTCAACGACGCCGACATCGCCGCCGTGGTGACCTGGGAACGCACGGCCTGGGGCAACCAGGGTTCCGTGACGCAGCCGGCGGACGTCAGGGCACGGCGCAAGTAGGAGACGACATGGACGCACACGCCACCACCGCCGATCCGCTCGCGTCCACGCATCACGGCGCGCCGCGCGGTCTCGCGCGCTGGCTGACCACCACCAACCACAAGGACATCGGCACGCTGTACCTGTGGTTCGCCGCGGTCATGTTCCTGGTCGGCGGCCTGATGGCCATGCTGATCCGCGTCGAACTGTTCGAGCCGGGTTTGCAGGTGGTGCAGCCCGGCCTGTTCAACCAGCTCACCACCATGCACGGCCTGATCATGATCTTCGGCGTGATCATGCCGGCCTTCACCGGCTTCGCCAACTGGCAGGTGCCGCTGATGATCGGCGCGCCGGACATGGCCTTCCCGCGCATGAACAACTGGAGCTTCTGGCTGCTGCCGGTGGCCGGCGCGCTGCTGATCGGCTCGCTGTTCCTGCCCGGCGGCGCGGTCGCCGGCGGCTGGACCATGTATCCGCCGCTCTACCTGCAGGGCGGCATCAGCTACGACCTGACCATCTTCGCCATCCACATCATGGGCGCCAGCTCGATCATGGGCGCGATCAACATCGCCACCACCATCCTCAACATGCGCGCGCCGGGCATGACGCTGATGAAGATGCCGCTGTTCGTGTGGACCTGGCTGATCACCGCCTATCTGCTGATCGCGGTGATGCCGGTGCTGGCCGGCGCCGTCACCATGCTGCTGACCGACCGCAATTTCGGCACGCATTTCTTCGACGCGGCGGGCGGCGGCGACCCGGTGATGTTCCAGCACATCTTCTGGTTCTTCGGCCATCCCGAGGTGTACATCCTGATCCTGCCGGCGTTCGGCATCATTTCCAGCGTGATCCCCACCTTCGCGCGCAAGCCGCTGTTCGGCTACGCCTCGATGGTCTACGCCACCGCCTCCATCGCCATCCTGTCGTTCATCGTCTGGGGCCATCACATGTTCACCGTCGGCATGCCGGCGGCGGCGCAGCTGTTCTTCATGTACGCGACGCTGCTGATCGCGGTGCCCACCGGCGTCAAGGTGTTCAACTGGGTGGCGACCATGTGGCGCGGCTCGATGACCTTCGAGACCGCGATGCTGTTCGCGGTGGCCTTCGTCTGCCTGTTCACCATCGGCGGTTTTTCCGGGCTGGTGCTGGCGATGGCGCCGGTTGACATCCAGTTGCAGGACACCTACTACGTGGTGGCGCACTTCCATTACGTGCTGGTCACCGGCGCGCTGTTCTCGATCTATGCCGGCATCTACTACTGGCTGCCGAAGTGGACCGGGCACATGGTCGACGAAACCCTGGGACGCTGGCATTTCTGGCTGTCGGCGATCTCGGTCAACGTGCTGTTCTTCCCCATGCATTTCCTCGGACTCGCCGGCATGCCCCGGCGCATCCCCGACTACGCGCTGCAATTCGCCGATTTCAACCGCATCGCCTCGCTCGGCGGCTTCGTTTTCGGCGCCAGCCAGATCCTGCTGCTGTGGGTGATCCTCAAGTGCATCCGCGGCGGCCGCCGCGCCGAGGCGAAGGCCTGGGAAGGCGCCGAGGGCCTGGAATGGACGGTGCCCTCGCCGGCGCCGTACCACACCTTCGCGCAACCACCGGAGGTGAAGTGATGGGCACCGGCGCGCGCAACCTGCGCACCGCGCTGTTGCTGGCGGCGGTGGCGCTGGGCTTGTTCCTGTTTACCGTGCTCGGGGGGCTGGCATGAACGCGGCCACCATGCGCCGCGCCAACGCGCGCAGTCTGCTGCGCCTGTCGCTGCTGGCGCTGGCGATGTTCGGTTTCGGCTTCACGCTGGTGCCGCTGTATGACGTGTTCTGCGATCTTACCGGCCTCAACCGCGACGCGGCGCAGGCGCTGGCCAACAACACGCAGGTGGACTATGGCCGCAGCGTGCGCATCGAACTGCTGGCCACCGTGCAGGACGGCGCGCGCGTGCGCTTCAGCGCGCCGCGCCAGCCGGTCGACGTGCATCCCGGCGAACTGGTGCGGCTGGATTACCAACTGGAGAACCTCAGCGACCGCGAGTTGGTTGGCCACGCCGTGCCGAGCTACGGCCCGGCCGCCGCCGCCGAGTATTTCCAGAAGATCGACTGCTTCTGCTTCCGCGAGCAGCGCCTGGCACCCGGCGAGACCCTGCGCCTGCCGGTGATGTTCGTGCTCGACCGGGCGGTGCCGTGCGACATGAATGTGGCGACGCTGTCCTACACCTTCTTCGCGCGCGGGGAGGGCTCGTGAGCGCCTGGCGCGCGGTGTTCTGGAGTTTCCTCGGCGTGCGCCGGGGACGCGATCTCGAACGTGACGCCGACGCGCTGACGCCGGCGCGGGTAATCCTCGCCGGCCTGCTCGGCGCGGCGGTGCTGGTGCTCGCCCTGTTCGGCCTGGCGTACTGGGCGACGCGATGAAGGAGACACGGCGATGAGCACGCACACCGGCGGCTATTACCTCCCGGCGGCCTCGCACTGGCCCGTGGTGGGCTCGTTCGCGCTGTTGTGCGCGGCGTTGGGCGCGACCCTGCTGATCCACGACCTGAGCGGCGGCGGCTGGTTGTTGGCGCTGGGCGCGGCGGCGCTGCTGGTGATGCTGGTCGGCTGGTTCGGCAACGTCATCCGCGAAAACCAGGGCGGCCTGTACGACGCGCGGGTGGACCGCTCGTTTCGCTGGGGCATGAGCTGGTTCATCTTCTCCGAGGTGATGTTCTTCGCCGCCTTCTTCGGCGCGCTGTTCTACGCGCGCGTGATCGCGGTGCCCGATCTCGCCGGTGGCGAGCAGGTGGCGTTGCTGTGGCCGGGCTACGTCGGCGGCTGGCCGACCGCCGGACCGGGGCTGGAGGCGGCGTTCACGCCGATGGCGGCCTGGGGTCTGCCGGCGATCAACACGCTGTTGCTGCTGAGTTCCGGCGTCACCGTGACCTGGGCGCACTGGGGCCTGAAGCGCGGCCGCCGTGGCCAATTGCTGCTGGGGCTGGCGCTGACCGTCGCGCTGGGCGTGGCCTTTCTCGGCCTGCAAGCCTACGAATACCGTCATGCCTATGTGGATCTCGGCCTCACCCTCGGCGCCGGCGTCTACGGCGCCACCTTCTTCCTGCTCACTGGCTTCCACGGCCTGCACGTGAGCATCGGCGCGCTGATGCTGATGGTGATCCTGGGGCGCGCGCTGGCCGGGCACTTCAAGCCGGACAATCATTTCGCCTTCGAAGCGGTGTCCTGGTACTGGCACTTCGTCGACGTGGTCTGGCTGCTGCTGTTCGTGTTCGTGTACTGGCTATGACGGCGGCGTGGAAGACAGGAAATGACCAGCCATCAGCACCACGAACAGCGCGAGGGAAAGGCCGATGCGCCAGGTCAGCGCCTTCAGCATGCGCTCGCCGCCGCCACGGTCGCGCACCAGCAGCAGCAGGGCGCTGAACAGGCTCGCCAGGATCGCGGCGAGCAGCACGTAGACGAGGATGGTCATGTCGGTTGATGCCTCCTTTCAGGGCAGTGTAGCGCCGCCGCGCGCGGGCGGGAAACGCCTTCGGCCGGCCTGGCTGCCGACGCTGGCGGCGTTGTTCTTCGCCGCGCTGACGTTCTGGCTGGGGCAATGGCAGCTTGGCCGCGCGGAGGAAAAGCGCGCGTTGCAGGCCGCCTTCGATGCCGCCGCCGAACGGCCCGTCGCGGAGCTCGCGGCCCTGACGATGCCGCCGCCGCGCTATACGCGGGCGCGGGTCAGCGGCGTGCTCGACGGCGACCATCAGATCTATCTCGACAATCGCGTGCATCAGGGGCGGCCGGGCTATCACGTGATCGTGCCGCTGGCGCATGCCGACGGTGTCGTGCTGGTCAACCGCGGCTGGCTGCCGCGCGGCGGCGATCGCGCCGCGCCGCCGCCGGTGGCTCGTGAATCTGGTGTGGTGACGCTGCAAGGCTTGCTGGTGCCGGCGCGTTCGCGCTACCTGGAACTGTCGGCGCGCAGCGTCGAGGGGCGCGTCTGGCAGAACCTCGACCTCGATCGTTACCGCGCCGGCTACCACGCCGAGTTGCCGGACCTGATGCTGTTGCAGACCTCGGACAGCGCCGATGGCCTGGTGCGCGACTGGCCACGCCCGGATGCCGGCGTCGAGCGGCATCTGGGTTATGCCGGGCAATGGTTCTCGCTCACCGTGGCGATCGCCGCGCTGTATGGCTATTACGGACTCTGGAGGCGTCGCCGTGCATCGCGCTGACCGACTGAAACTGCTGCTGATCTTCGCCCTGTTCGCGGCGCCGGCGCTGGCCGCGCTGGTGGCGCGCGACCATTTCGCGCCGGCGCCGGGCAACAGCCACGGCGAACTGCTGCAACCGGCCGTGCCGCGCTTCGCCGGTCTGGTCGACGCCACCGGTTCGCCGGCGGTGCTGGAAGCCTTGCGCGGCCGCTGGGTATTGCTGACGGTGGCGTCCGGGCCTTGCGGCGACGCCTGTCGCGCACAGTTGTATCTAAGCCGCCAGACCCGTCTGGCGCAGGGCAGGGAGCGGGGCAGGGTGTTACGCGCCCTGATCCTGCCGACCGGCGCCGCGTTCGACGCCGGCATGGATGCCGGGGACGATGCGGAAGCCAGGCTGCATCGCTACGCGGCGCCGCGCGACAGCCTGGCGGCGTGGAGCGATGGCGAAGCCCGGAGCTATGTCGTCGACCCGCTCGGCCACATCATGCTGCGTTTTCCCGCCGCGGCGGACGGCAAGGGCATGATCCGCGACCTGCGCCTGTTGCTGAAGGCATCGAGAATCGGATGAGCAGGCAGCGTCATCTCCTGCTTTTCACGCTGGTCCTCGCGCTCGCGGTAGTGTTGCTGGGTGCCTACGTGCGGCTGTCCGATGCCGGCCTCGGCTGTCCGGACTGGCCGGGCTGCTACGGTCGCGTCACCCCCTGGCATGCCGGCGAGCAGATCGCCGCCGCGCATGCCGCCGATCCGTTCGGCCCGGTTTCCCACGCCAAGGCCTGGAAGGAGATGGCGCACCGCTATCTTGCCGGCACACTCGGCCTCGCCATCCTCGCCGTCGCCTGGCTGGCCTGGCGCCGTCCGTCGGGGGGTGGACGCGCGGCGCCGAGCGCCCTGCTGGCGTTGGTGGTGTTCCAGTCCCTGCTGGGCATGTGGACGGTGACGCGGGAATTGCAGCCGGCGGTGGTGGCGGCGCATCTGCTCGGCGGCATGGCCATTCTGGCCCTGCTGCTCTGGCTGCTGGCGCCGCGTCGTCCTTTGTTCACCGGTACCGGTGCGCCGCTGGCGCCGGCGCGCGCGGCGCTGGTGCTGGTCGTGCTGCAAATCGCCTTGGGCGGCTGGGTCAGCGCCAATTACGCGGCGCTGGCCTGCGCCGATCTGCCGACCTGCCGTGGCGAATGGTGGCCGGCGGCCGATTACGCCACCGCTTTCGGCTTCGGCCACGGCCTTGGCGGCCTGTCGGCCGAGGCGCTGACGGCGATCCATCTGACACATCGGCTGGGCGCGGTCGTCGTGCTGGTCGCCGTGCTGGTGCTGGCGGCGACACTGGCGCGCGTCCCGGGAGGACGCCGCGCGGCCGGCTGGTTGCTGGCGGTGGTCGGCGCGCAATGCCTGCTGGGCATCGGCAACGTGCTGCTGAGCCTGCCGCTGCCGCTCGCGGTCGCGCACAACGCCGGCGCCGCGGCGCTGCTGTTGACGCTGGTGTGGATCAACGCCGGCCTGACGCGGCGGCCGGCATGAACGCCGTCGTTCTCGCCGCGTCCCGCCCGCGCTGGCGCGAGTTCCTGGCGCTGACCAAGCCACGCGTGGTGGCGCTGATGGTGTTCACGGCGATGATCGGCATGCTGCTGGCGCCGCCCGGTGCGCCCGACCCCGCGCTGTTCCTGGTCGCCAGCCTGGGCATCGCGCTGGTCGCTGGCGGCGCCGCCGCCTGCAACTGTCTGGCCGAGCGCGGCATCGACGCGCGCATGGCGCGCACGCGCGCGCGGCCGCTGCCGCGCGGCGGCGTGACGCCGACCGAGACGGCGCTGTTCGCGGCGGCGCTGGCAGCGAGCGGTCTGGGCCTGTTGTGGTGGCTGGTCAATCCGCTCGCCATGGTGCTCACGGCGCTGACCTTCTTCGGCTACTCGGTGGTCTACACGCGCTGGCTGAAACCGGCGACGCCACAGAACATCGTCATCGGCGGCGCCGCCGGCGCGATGCCGCCAGCACTGGGCTGGGCGGCGATGACCGGCTCGCTCGACGCCGAGGCGTTGCTGCTGGTGCTGATCATCTTCGCCTGGACACCGCCGCACTTCTGGGCGCTGGCGTTGTACCGGCGCGAGGACTACGCGCGCGTCGGCCTGCCGATGCTGCCGGTGACTCATGGCGAGGCCTACACCTGTCTGTCGATCCTGTTCTATACCGCGATTCTCGCCGCCGTCACCCTGTTACCGGTGGCGGTGGGCATGTCCGGGTGGATCTATCTGGTGGCAGCCGTCGCTCTCGACGCGATCTACCTGGCGTTGGCCTGGCGTTTGTACCGGCGCTATGCCGACCAGTTCGCGCGTCGTGCCTTCGCCTGGTCGATTCTGTATCTTGGCGTGCTGTTCGCGGCCCTGTTGATCGATCACTATTGGCCGCTTCCGGTCATGCCATGAAAAGCCGGTGCGCGTAAACAGACAAGCCTTTTATAATTCCAGATATAAATGTCTTTGGAGTGACTTATGGTCTTGTCGCGCACCAGCCAGTACGCTGTCCAGGCGTTGATCTACATCGCCACGCAACCGCCTGGCGAACCGGTGCTCAACCGCGACATCGCCGACCGGCTCAACGTACCCGCGGCCTATCTCGCGAAGATCCTGCAGAACCTGTGCAAGCATGGTCTGCTCGATTCATTTCGCGGCCGGCTCGGCGGGTTCTGCCTGCGGGAAGGCATGCATCGCACTTCGTTGATGCAGATTCTGCTGCTTACCGAAGGCCCCGATTTCACGAAGAGCTGCATTCTCGGCCTCAAGGAGTGTTCCGACGAGACCGCGTGTCCGATGCATTTCAAATGGATGCCGGTGAAGAAAAAAATCCTGGCGTTGATGAACGACATGAATCTGGAAGAACTCGCCAAAGCCGTTCTGACCGGCAAGTACCGGCTGGCCGATCTGCCCGCCGCCGCGATGCCGGCGGCATGATGCGGGCACTGTTCGCGCTGGTGCTGGCCCTGTTCCTGGCCGGGTGTGGCGACGAGCCGCCGGCGCCGGCATGGAAAGGGTCCGACATCACCGGGGCCGAATTCGGCCGGGAACTGACGCTGACCGACCATAACGGCCGCGTGGTCACGCTCGATACTTTCCGGGACAAGGTCGTCGTCCTGTTCTTCGGCTATACCCACTGCCCGGATGTCTGTCCAACCACCCTTTCCGACATGGCCGAGGCCATGCGTCTGTTGACGCCTGGACAAGCCGCGCGGGTGCAGGTGCTGTTCGTTTCGGTCGATCCCGAACGCGACGACGCCGAGATGCTCAAGGCCTATGTGCCGTACTTCCACGAGTCCTTCCTGGGCCTGCGTGGCACGCCCGGACAGGTCTCCGAGGCAGCGCGCGAGTTCAAGATCTTCTACCGCAAGCATGTCGAACCCGGCGCGACCGGCTATCTGGTCGATCATTCCGCCGGCAGCTACGTGATCGACACCCAGGGCAGATTGCGGCTCTACCTGCCGTTCGCGCAAACGCCAGCCGATATCGCCCACGATCTGAAGCTGCTGCTGGACCCGGCCTGAGTCGCTGGAGGCAGGCAGGCCAATCTTGCGGGGGGTGGGGGCGGGGAACTATACTCCGCCGTCTTTTTTTCCGGGTTTCCGGTATCGAATCAGTGGCTCCGGGGCGGGGCCGGGCAGTGACCTAGGAGGCTTTATGTCCGCAACCAGCGCAGTCGACCAGTACGACTACGACATCATCAAGAAGTTTTCCGTCATGGCCGTCGTCTGGGCCGTGGTGGGCATGTTCGTCGGCGTCTATATCGCCTCCCAACTGGCCTGGCCGTTTCTCAATTTCGATAGCCCCTACATCTCGTTCGGTCGTTTCCGCCCCGTGCACACCGGCGCGGTCATTTTCGGCTTCGGTGGTTCCGCGCTGTTCGCCACCTCCTACTACGTGGTCCAGCGTACCTGCCAGACCCGTCTGTTCGCGCCCGGCCTCGCCACCTTCACGTTCTGGGGCTGGCAGGCGGTGATCGTGCTGGCCGCGCTGTCCTATGTCATGGGCTACAGCCAGGGCCGCGAATACGCCGAAATGGAATGGCCGATCGATCTGCTCATCCTGTTCGTCTGGGTCGCCTACATGGTGGTCTACATCGGCACGCTGATGAACCGCAAACAGCCGCACATCTACGTCGCCAACTGGTTCTATCTGTCGTTCATCCTGGTCACCGCGCTGCTGCATACCTTCAACAACATCGCCGTGCCGGTCGATCTGTTCAGCATGAAGTCCTACAGCTTGTTCTCGGGTGCCCAGGACGCCATGACCCAGTGGTGGTATGGCCACAACGCGGTCGGCTTCTTCCTGACCGCCGCCTTCCTCGGCATGATGTATTACTTCGTGCCCAAGCACGCCGGCCGCCCCGTCTATTCCTATCGCCTGTCCATCGTCCACTTCTGGGCCCTGTCCTTCATGTACATGTGGGTCGGCACCCATCACCTGCACTGGACCGCGCTGCCCGACTGGGCCTCCACCCTGGGCGCCACCTTCTCCATCATGCTGCTGCTGCCGTCCTGGGGTGGCATGATCAACGGCATCATGACCCTGTCCGGCGCATGGGACAAACTGCGCACCGACCCGATCATGCGCTTCATGATCGTGGCCCTGTCCTTCTACGGCATGTCCACCTTCGAAGGCCCGCTGATGTCGCTCAAGGACGTCAACGCGCTGTCGCACTACACCGACTGGACGGTCGGCCACGTCCACTCCGGCGCCCTGGGCTGGGTGGCGATGATCGCATTCGGTTCCCTGTATCACATGATTCCCAAGCTCTGGAACACCCAGATGTATAGCGTGCGCCTGATCAACGCTCACTTCTGGCTGGCCACCATCGGCGTGCTGCTGTACATCACCGCGATGTGGATCTCCGGCATCTCCCAGGGCCTGATGTGGCGCGCTTTCGACGACTTCGGCAACCTCCAGTATTCGTTCGTCGAGTCGGTCGCGGCCATGCACCCGTTCTATGTGATGCGTGCCATCGGCGGCATGTTCTATCTGACCGGCATGGTTCTGATGGCGTACAACGTCTACATGACCATCCGCCAGGGCGTGCGCGCCGCCCAAACCGCGGCCACGCCGGCGACGGCGACGGCCTGATCCGGAAGCAAGGACTCGACATGTTCAAGAATTTCAAACACGAAAAGATCGAAACCAACGCCGGCCTGCTGCTGGTTCTGACCATGCTGGCGGTGAGCGTGGGCGGGCTGGTCGAAATCGCGCCGCTGTTCTTCATCAAGGACACCATGGAGA
Source organism: Hydrogenophilus sp. (assembly GCA_020725265.1). Classification (GTDB taxonomy): domain Bacteria; phylum Pseudomonadota; class Gammaproteobacteria; order Burkholderiales; family Thiobacillaceae; genus PFJX01. The sequence continues at coordinate 75,725 of DYFK01000008.1, forward strand.
AGGTCGACGGCGTCCGCCCCTATACGCCGCTGGAACAACGTGGCCGCGACATCTACATCCGCGAGGGCTGCTACACCTGCCATTCGCAGATGATCCGTCCGTTCAGGGATGAACAGCTCCGGTACGGTCATTACTCCCTGGCGGCGGAATCCAAATACGACCATCCGTTCCAGTGGGGCTCCAAGCGGACCGGTCCCGATCTGGCCCGCGTCGGTGGCAAGTATTCGAACGAATGGCATGTCCAGCATATGATCAATCCGAAGTCCGTCGTGCCGGAATCGGTGATGCCCAACTACCCGTGGCTGATGGAAACCAAGCTCGACATCTCCGATGTCGGCGACCGAATGCGCGCCCTGCGCCGGGTGGGCGTGCCGTATTCCTCCAACCAGGAGGAACTCGACCGCAATATCGAACGGTTCGGCGAGGACATGGCCCGGATGCTGCACATCCCCGATGCCCAGAAGAACTTGGTGAAACAGGCGCAGGAAGGTAATTACGACGGTGACCGTTCCAGTGTTTCCGAAATGGATGCCCTCGTCGCTTATCTGCAAATGCTCGGCACGCTGGTCGATTTCAGCAAGATCGACCCCGAGGAACTGGTGAAATTCCGTTGATCGAATGGTTTTCGCATCCGGAGAACACCAAGCCGCTCGGCCTGGTGATCTTCTTCGTCACCTTCTGCCTGATCGTCCTTTGGGTATACGGCAGGGGCAAACGGAGCCGGAAGCTCGAAGAACACAAGAACATCCCCTTTCTTGACGACGAAGACGAAGTGAAGGACAAGCCCAATGGCTGATACGAATCCAAGCCAAACTCATGCATCCGGCCCGCAGACCACAGGCCACGTCTGGGACGGCGACCTTCAGGAATACAACAATCCGTTGCCGGCCTGGTGGACCTGGACTTTCTACGCGACCATCGTGTTCGCGCTGGTTTACTGGGTGGTCTATCCTTCCTGGCCGGTCGGCAAGGGGTTTCTGCCCGGCATCGGCAAGATTTCCTATGTGAACGCCGAAGGAGAGGTGGAAAGCTGGCACTGGAACACCCGCGCCAAGCTGCTGAACGAAATGCAGGCCGCCGCCGATGCCCAGAAGCCATACTTCGATCGTATCGCCGATCTCTCCTACGATCAGATCGCGCATGACCCCGAGCTGAACAGCTTCGTCGTGTCCGCCGGCAAGGTGCTGTTCGCCGACAACTGCGCGGCCTGCCATCAGGCCGGTGGCCAGGGCAAGATCGGTTCCTATCCCAACCTTGCCGACGACGATTGGTTGTATGGCGGCACCTTCGAGGAAATCAACGAGACCCTGAACAAGGGGCGCCGCGGTTACATGCCCGGCTATGCCGAGGCGCTCGCGGCCAACGAGATCGACGCGCTTGCCCATTACGTGCTGTCGCTGTCCGGCGACAGCGTCGACGCCGCCAAGGCCGCCGAGGGCAAGGCGCTGTTCCACTCGCACAAGGCCGCCTGCTATTACTGCCATGGAGACGATGGCAAGGGCCGCAAGGACATCGGTTCCGCCAACCTCACCGATCAGGTCTGGCTGTGGGCCGACGTGCCCGGCGCGGCGGATATCGGTACGCGCGCCGCGCGCGTGCGTCAGGTCATCGCCGGTGGTCTGTCGCGTGGCGTGATGCCGGCCTGGGAAGGCCGGCTCAGCCCGGAACAGATCAAGGTGCTGACGGTCTACGTTCACGAGTTGGGCGGCGGCCAGTAAGCGGCAAGCGGACTTCTCGGGCCGGTCGTCGACCGGAAGGGCTTGAAAAACCCCGGCGTTCCGGGGTTTTTCATTTGGGTTTCTAGCAGGTGGTTTCGTGGACAATCAGCAGTCGGGCAAAGAGCTTTACTTCAAACGCGTTCCGGTGGTGCCGCGCTCGATTCAGGGTGGATTCCGGCGCTTCAAGACCGCCATCCTCTGGCTTGGCTTCGCGGTGTATTTCCTGCTGCCCTGGTTGCCCTGGTCGCGCGAGGGCGCGCCATCCCAAGCGGTGATGTTCGATATCCCCGGCCGCCGCTATCTGATCTTCAATCTGACCGTTTATCCACAGGACATCTTCTGGCTGGCCCTGCTGTTGTTCATCGCGGCGGTGGTGCTGTTCTTCGCGACGGCGCTGGTGGGGCGCGCCTTCTGTGGCTATTTCTGTTTCCAGACTCTGTGGACGGATGCCTTCATCTGGCTGGAAAAATGGTTCCAGGGCGAGCGCCCCGCGCGCTTGCGTCTGTCGCGCGAGTCCTGGAGCAAGCGCGAGAAATTGCTCAAGGTCGGCGGCACCAGGATTGCCTGGGCGCTGCTGTCGTTCTGGACGGCGCTGACCTTCGTGTTCTATTTCGGTTACGCCCCCGAGCTGCTCCAGACATTCTTCACGGGCGACGCGCCGGCAGCCGCCTACATCACTACCCTGGTACTGACCATTTCCACCTATGCCGCCGCCGGCCTGCTGCGCGAGCATGTCTGTACCTTCATCTGCCCCTACGGCCGTTTCCAGAGTGCGATGTACGACCCGGAAACGCTGACCGTGCATTACGACCGCCGGCGCGGCGAGGGTGCCGCCGGCCGGGCGTCGGCGCGCGCTGGCGCCCGCGCGCGCGAGGAAAGGAGCGCGCTCGGCCATGGTGATTGTGTCGACTGCGGCCTGTGCGCGCAGGTCTGCCCGGTCGGCATCGACATCCGCGACGGCCTGCAATACACCTGCATCTCCTGTGGTCTGTGCGTGGATGCCTGTGACAGCATCATGGACAAGATGGGCTGGCCGCGCGGACTGGTCCGCTACGATTCCGAGGTCAATCTGGCCCGGTCGGCGCCGACCCCACCGAAACTGCACTGGAAGAGTCTGAAGGTACTCGGTTACGGAGTTTCAATCGTGTTGATGACGGGCTACCTGATTTACGACATGAGTCACCGGAGCAGCTTCGAACACAGCATTCAGCAGATCCGCCAGCCTCTGTTCGTGACCCTGTCCGACGGCACCATCCGCAACCGCTACCAGATCCGACTCACCAACATTTCTGGCGCAGAGGAAACCTATGCGATCAGCGCCCGCGGCCTGCCCGAAGGCGCGCTCGATCTGGGTAACTTCGAGTCGGTGACCATCCGCAACGGCAAGAGCGTGATCATCCAGGCCAGCGTCATGCTCGATCCACACCGCGCGCGCGAAATCGATCATTTCGAGTTCCTGATCCGCAACGGCAAGGGTGAGTCCGTCGTCGATCCGGCGCGCTTCTTCACAAAGCATTGAAACCAACATGACCCTGCTCATTTCCATTTTTGGCGGCATGCTGCTGACCACGCTGATCTATGGCGGCGCGCGCGCCGGCCGCCTGTCGAACTTCTGGTCCGCGGTGATCGCGGCTGGCGTGCCCAGCCTGGCCTACATGGTGTACGCGGTGTTCGATTGGCAGGGCCTGGATGTGGTGACCATGCACGTCATCGCCTATCCGACCGTGGCCTTCCTGCTCTATCACCTGGCCGGTGCTCGCGGCGCCACGGCGACGCGCGTGCATTGGGCGCCCAAGCTGATGATCGCTTTTTTCGTGTTTCTTACCGTGCTGTTCGCCGGCTTCGTCCACATCGCCGGACAGGGCTTGCCACCGGCGTTGGCGCGCATGCTCCTGCCCGAGACCACCGGTGGCGACATTCATACCGGTTTCGCCGGCGTCGTCGCGCATGGCGGCGATGCCGCCAAGGTGATCGGCCATCATCGCCGCATGGAAAGCCGGCTCGCGCGCCTGGGTTGGCGGGTCGAAGTCGAGGGCCTGGACGGTTTGCGTCCGGATTCCGCGATGCCGGTCAGGGTCCGCATTCTCGATCGTGATGGTGACGCGGTCGCCGATGCCCGTGTCGGCCTTGGCCTTGGCCATCCTGGCCAGCCGCCGGTGCGTGTGCTCGAACTGACCGCTGGCGCCGACGGCGCGCATCGCGTCGACGCCATGTTGCCCGGATCCGGTGTCTGGTTGGCGACCCTGACTCTGGAAGGGGCCGGGGAAACCGTGGTGATGGAACGGCGCCTGGGCGGCGAGTAGATCGATCGCCGGTTGACCGCCGGCGTGACGCTCCGGCGACAGCCGCCCCGCCCGTGCTCCGCGGACCCGGTCAGCGCCAGTTTTCCCGGAAGCGTTCGGGGGGGAGCGGCCGGTCGAACAGATAGCCCTGGAACAACCGGCAGCCACGAGCTTTCAGGAAGTCGAGCTGGGCCTGGGTTTCGACCCCCTCCGCGACCACCGACAGGTTCAGGTGGCTGGCCACCGACAGGATGGTCTCCACCAGCGCGGCGTCGTTGGGGTCGGTCGGCGCGTCCTGCACGAAGGTGCGGTCGATCTTGAGCTCGTTGAGCGGCAGTCGCTTGAGATAGGCGAGCGAGGAATAGCCGGTACCGAAATCATCGATCGAGAAGTGGATGCCCAGCTTGCTCAGCTCTTCCATCTTGGCGATGGTGTCGTGGATGTCCTCGATGACCAGACTTTCGGTGACTTCCAGGACCAGGTGGGTGGGGTCGGCGCCGGCCTGTCGCAGGGTTTCGCGGACGTCGGCGACGAATCCGGCCTGCCGGAACTGGCGCGGGCTGACGTTGACCGCCAGCCGCAACGGTCTGCCCGAATCGTCGAATTCCCGGGACAGACGGGCCGCCTCGCGTAGCACCCAGTCGCCCAGCGCCAGGATCATGCCGGATTCCTCGGCGACCGGGATGAACGTGGTCGGCGCCACCAGCCCGCGCACCGGATGCTGCCAGCGCAACAGCGCCTCGGCGCCGACCAGTTCGCCGTCCCGATCGAGTTGCGGTTGCAGGTACAGGCGCAATTCGTCGCCGGCGATGGCGTCGTGCAGATCCTGTTCCAGCGCCAGCCTGGTCTGCACCGCCTGCTGCATGGCTGGTTCGAAGTAACGGATGGCGTTGCGGCCGGCTTCCTTGGCGCGGTACATGGCGGTATCCGCCTCGCGCAACAGGTCCTCCGCGTTTTCGCCGGCCTTGGGGAAGACCGTGATGCCGATGCTGGCACCGATGTGGTAGTCGACGTCGTCGACCCGGAACGGTGTCGCCAGGACCGCGCGCACCTTCTCGGCGACAGCCATGGCCAGACGCGCGGCGGTATCGACGTTGCCGGCCAGACTGGCCAGCAGCACGACGAACTCGTCACCGCCCAGACGGGCGACGGTGTCGTCGTCGCGCAGGAACCGATGCAGGCGGCCACCCACCTGGGTCAGCACGGCGTCGCCGATGCCGTGCCCGCGCGCGTCATTGACCCGCTTGAACTGGTCGAGATCGACGAACAGCAGGGCGCCGAACTGCTGGCTCCGGCGCGCCGCGGCCAGGGCCAGGCCAAGATGGTCCATGAACAGGCGCCGGTTGGGCAGATCGGTGAGCGCGTCGTAGTAGGCCAGGCGATGGATTTCCCGTTCCGCCTGTTTGCGGTCGCTGATTTCCCGCACCAGCGCGATGATCTCGTCGCTGCCGGCCAGACCGTTCACGCGTGATTCGAACCAGCGTTCGCCATCGGGCATGCGCAGGCTGTACTGGTAGGTGGCGGGCAGGCCGGTCGCGCGCATTTCGGCGACGCCCTGATCGAAGCGTTCGGCGATTTCGGGGGGCATGACGTCGCGCAGGCGCTTGCCCAGGAAGTGTTCCGGCGTCAGATAGAGGTCGGCGTGTCGTTGCGCCTTGAAGTCGAGAATGGTGCCGTCGGCGGTCATCCGGAAGAACAGGTCCGGCAATGCCTGGAAGACCGCTTCCAGTTCACGTCGGCGGCGATCGGCCTCGGCTTCCGCCTCGATCCGGTCGGTGATGTCGAGACAGTGGCCGACGTAGCCCAGGAAGCGGCCGTCGCCATCGTGGCGGGGCGAGCCTTCGTCGACGATCCAGCGGTAGGCGCCGTCATAACGGCGCAGCCGGTAAGTCATGCTGAACGGTTCGCGCCGGTCGAACGCGGCGACGTAAGTTTCCATGCATGCGGCCAGGTCGTCCGGGTGCACGCCTTCGGTCCAGCCGTTGCCGAGTTCGCGTTCCAGCGAGCGGCCGGTGAAGCGCAGCCAGATGTCGTTGAAATAGTCGCAGCCCATGTCCGTGCCGCTGGTCCAGACCAGTGCCTGGCCGGAATTGGCGAGCGCCCGGAAATGCAGTTCGCTGTCGCGCAACGCCTCGCGCAGCCGGTATTCCCCGGAAACGTCGCGGAACACCATGACCACGCCGATCAGGTTGCCCTGGCCGTCGCGGATCGGCGCCGCGCTGTCGGCGATATGGACGCGGCCGCCGTCGCGCGCGAACAGCACGGTATGGTTGGCCAGGCCGACCACCAGGCCCTCGTGCAGCACGCGTTCCACCGGAATCTCGGCGGCATGGCCGGTCTTGGCGTTCTCGATCCGGAACACCTCGCGCACCGCCTTGCCGCGCGCCTCCGCCAGGGGCCAGCCGGTCAGTCGCTCGGCGACCGGGTTCATCAGCACGACCTGGCCGGCCAGGTCGGTGGCGATCAGGGCGTCGCCGATCGAATGCAGGGTCACCGCCAGTTGCTCCTGGCTCGCGCGCAGATCGTTGACCGCCTTGTCCAGGCTGGCGCCCATGCGGTTGAAGGCCCGGGCAAGATCGGCGATCTCGGCCGGGCCGGTTTCGTCCAGGCGCACGCGGTAATCGCCGGCCGCCACCGTCCGGCTGGCTTCGCCCAGGCGCGCCAGCGGCCGCGCGAAATGACGATGCAGGAGCCAGCCGGTCAGCAGGGTCAGCAGCACCGCGCCGAGCAGGTCGGGCAGCCGCCCGCGCAGCACCATGGCGGTGACTTCGCTGTCGAGCCGGCTCAGGTCGTATTCGAGATAGATGGCGGCGTTGCGGGATGGACGCAGGGTTTCGCCGTCGCTTGCCGGCTGATAGGGCATGAGCACGTTGGGGCGGATCGATTTCGGCGATGGGTCGAGCTCGGCGAGTCGGGTCTGGGTCGCCCGCTCGAAGCGGTCCGAATCGAAATCGCCGATGACTTCGGCGGCCTTGCGGCCTTTCCAGGCCAGCCGGCTGGAAAACAGGATGACGCCGTCGGCGTCGAGTACCGCCGCCAGCGCCAGATTCGGCCGGGTCGACAGATGGGTGACGTCGGCCTCGACCAGATCCGGCGCCCGGGCCAGGCCGCGCTCGGCCATGCGCGCCAGGTGCGCGGCCTCTTCCAGCATCTCGGCGCGCGCCTGCTGATGCATGGAATGGGTTCGCTGCCAGATCGCGTTGCCGACCGACAGCGTCAGGATCAGGGCCAGCAGGATCAGCAGGCCGATCGGCAGGGCCAGCCGCAGGGGCAGGCGCGGGCGCGGGCGCGCGCCTCCGCTCATGGCATCGACTCCGGCAGATACGCGTCGGTGGCCAGCGGCGCGATCGCGACCGGGCGCGGCAGCAGGTTTTCGCGGGTCATGATCTCCGCCAGGGTGCCCGCCGATCGTTCCAGCGGCGATGGATTGCCTTGCAGCAGGCGCCGATTGGTGGCCAGGTCGGGAAGCTCCAGGCCGTCAAAAGCGCGCAGCAGGGTTTCCGGTGTCGTGCCCAACCGCGGCGCCATGCGCAGGGCCGCGTCGGCTGGCTGTCGGCGCAGGTGGGGCAGGGCGTGGAAATAGGCGGCCACGGCGAGACGCGCGGCGTCGGGGGCGCGATCCAGCGCCGACGGCTTGATCGCCAGCACGTCGACGATGCTGCCGGGGATGGCGCGACTGTCGAACAGGCGCCTGGCGCCAGCTGCCTCGATCTCGCTGGCGCGTGGTTCGAAACTGACCACGGCGTCGACCTCGCCGCGCCGGTAGGCTTGCGGATGCTGGTCCACGGTCAGGCCGACGATGCGGATGTCGCTTGGACGCAGGCCGGCGCGTTCCAGCGCCGAGTGGAGCATGAGCGCGCCGACCGCGGTGTGTTCGACGCCGACGCGCCGGCCTTTCAGGTCGGCCAGGCTGGCGATGTCCGGATGCGCCAACAACGCGTCGGCGCCGGCGGAAACGTTGAAGACCAGTACCGCGCGCAGCTCGATGCCCATCGCCCGGGCGATCAGCAGTTCGTCCAGGGTCAGGCCGGCGCCTTCGACGGTGCCGGCGGCCAGCGCCTGGATGGAGTCGGAGGTGGACAGCATCTCGACCAGATGCACGGCGCGGTCGTCGAGATGGCCGAGGTCGCGGGCGAGATACAACAGCTCATAGCCAGGCCACTGGTTGGTGGCGATGCGCAACACCGGTTCCCGGCCTGCCCCGCAGCCACCGAGGCCGAGCGCCAGTGCCGAAGCGCCAGCGGCCGCGAGGAAGTCGCGGCGGGAGGGCAAGGGCAGGGTGTCGGGGTGGGCGGGTGTCATGGCGGAGGCTCCCGGGCGGGCTGATTCTACTTGTTTCCGCCTAGTGAATCCCCTTGTCCTTCATGGATTTTTCAGGGCCCGGGCGAGACGGTCCAGGGCTTCGCCCAGACGCGCGCGTGGCAAGCCCAGGTTGAGGCGCATGAAACCCTCGCCGCCATGGCCGAACTGGCGACCGTCGCTGGCGCCGATACCGGCGCGTTCGACGAAGAAATCGCGCAGCCCGGCGTCGTCCCAGCCGCGCTCGGCGCGCAGTTCCCGGCAATCCAGCCAGAGCAGGTAGGTGCCTTCGGACGGGATGGCGCGGATGCCGGGCAGGGCGCGGGTGGCGAAGTCGAGCGCGAAATCGCGGTTGCCGGCCAGGTAGCCGAGCAGGGCGTCGAGCCAGGCATCACCCTCGCGGTAGCCGGCCTCGAAGGCGGCGATGCTGAACGGATTGTGGTTGCCGGCGCGCAGCAGGTCGAAGGCGGCGCGCAGCGCGGCGCGTTGCTCCGGTTTCGGCGCGATCAGCGCCGACAGTCCGAGGCCGGGGATGTTGAAGGTCTTGCTCGGCGCCAGCGCGGTGATCACCTCGACGTCGTCGGCCAGGCTGGCCAGCGGCACGTGGCGATGGCCAGGCAGGACGAGGTCATGGTGGATCTCGTCGCTGAGCACCACCAGCCGGTGCCGGCGGGCGACGTCGAGCAGCCGCTCCAGCTCGGCGCGCGTCCACACCCGACCGATCGGGTTGTGCGGCGAGCACAGCAACATCAGGCGGGCCCGCGCGGCGAGGGCTTCCAGGTCGTCGAAATCGATCCGGTAACGGCCGTCTTCCAGGCGCAACGGGTTCTCCAGCAGTTGCCGGCCGGTGGTGGTCACCGCCGAGAAGAACGGCGCGTATACCGGCGGCTGCGCGATGACGCCCTGGCCGGGCCGGGCGAAGGCCAGCGTCGCCGCGTGCAGGGAGGGCACCACGCCGGGCACGATGACCACCCATTCCGGATCGATCCGCCAGCCGTGCCGACGCGCCAGCCAGCCGACGAGCGCCTCGATCATCGATGCCGGATGCCGCGTGTAGCCGTGGATAGGGTGTTCGGCGCGCGCGCGCAACGCTTGCGTGATCGCTTCCGGCACCGCGAAATCCATGTCCGCCACCCACAGTGGCAGTACGTCGGCGCGACCGAACTGTCCGGCGCGGCCGTCGTACTTGAGCGCGTGCGTGCCTTCGCGGACGATGTCGCGATCGAAGTCGAAGCGCGGATCGATCAGGGTCATCTTGTGTATTCCTCCAGAGAGCGGCGCGCGCGTCAGTCCTCGATCAGGCTGGCGACCAACGCCGAGGCGAGGTTGGCGGTGCGGCCGGCGATGTCGCGATGCGGGTTGTATTCGGTGATTTCCAACGCGAGCAGGCCGGCATCCTCGCGCGCGGAGCGCAGCATCGCAAGCACCGGCGGCGGGCAGGCGCCATCCGGCTCCGCGCTGCCCACGCCGGGCGCCCAGGCCGGGTCGAAGAAGTCGAGGTCGATGCTGATGCCCCAGCCGGCCGGTGCCCGGCGGACGATGGCGAGGGCGTCGTCCAGACAGGCGGCCAGACCGCGCCGGTCGATCTCCGCCGCGTCGAACACGCGCACGCCCAGCCGCGTCAGCAGGGCGGCTTCCTCCGGCTCGTAGCTGCGCGCGCCGACCAGGGCGGTGGTGGCCGGACGCAGCTTGGGCGCGATGCCGGCCAGGTGGACCAGACGCCGGTCGCCGATACCGAGCAGGCAGGCCAGGGGCATGCCGTGCAGGGCACCGCTATAGGTGGTGTTCGGCGTATGGCTGTCCATGTGCGCATCCAGCCAGAGCAGGCCCGGCTCGCCGGCGCCGCCCAGATGCGCGCGCACGCCGCTCCAGGTGCCGATGGCGCAGGCATGGTCACCTCCGATCACCACCGGCAGCGTGCCGGCATCCAGGCTGGCGCGCACCGCTTCGGCCAGTCGCGCGCACAGGTCGAGTACGCGGCCGAGGGGGGTGTCGGCCCGCCCGGGCCGGTCGTGCAGGGGATCCATCCAATCGACGGCGGGATGACGGGCGATGGCGTGGAAGGCGTGGCTGTGGCGCAAGGCCCAGGGGCCGCGCGCGCAACCCGGGTCGGGCGCGCCAGCGCCACTGGCGGCGCCGAGGATTCGCAGCCGCTTCATCACGGCCCCGCGTCGGGATCATCGCGCCACAGCCAGGCGGCGCCGCGCACGCCGCTGGAATCGCCGTGGCGGGGCGCCACCAGGCGGGTGGCGACGTGGTCGGAAAAGATGTGGCGGCCCCAGTGACGCGGTACCTCGTCGTACAACCGGCCGATGTTGGAGAGGCCGCCACCAAGCACGATGACGTCCGGATCGAGCACGTTGATGACGTGGGCGAGGCCGCGCGCCAGGCGATCGACGTAGTCGGCCAGGCAGGTTCGGGCGAGGGCATCGCCGGCCTCGGCGCGGCTCGCGATTTCGGCGGCGCTCGCCGCCACGCCGGCGCGCGCCGCGTACTCGCGCGCCAGCCCGGGGCCGGACAACCAGGTTTCCAGACAGCCGCGGCCGCCGCAGTAGCAGGTCGGACCCGGACGTTCGTCGTCGCGCGGCCAGGGCAGCGGGTTGTGGCCCCATTCGCCGGCGATGGCGTTGGCCCCGGTCAGTACCCGGCCGCGCACCACCACGCCGGCGCCGCAACCGGTGCCGAGGATGACGCCGAACACCACCTCGGCGCCAGCGCCGGCGCCATCCACCGCCTCGGACAGCGCGAAACAGTTGGCGTCATTGGCCAGCCGGACCTCGCGGCCGAGCCGGGCGGCGAGATCGCGGCGCAGCGGCTGGCCGATCAGGCAGGTGGAATTGGCGTTCTTGATCAGGCCGGTGACGCGCGATTCGGCGCCCGGCATGCCGACGCCGACCGTGGCGCGCGCGCCCAGCTCGCGCTCGGCGTCGGCGACCAGCGCGGCGATGGCGGCGAGCGTGCCGGCGTAATCGCCGGCCGGCGTGGCCACCCGTCGGCGCAGGCGTTCGACGCCGTCAGCGCCATAGGCGGCGATCTCGATCTTGCTGCCGCCCAGGTCGATGCCGATGTGGATTGGCGTTCCGGTCATGACGGCCTTCCCGTTGGCTGGACGACGAAATTCTAGTCGGCTTCCGGGGCGGCGCGGCGCGGTGGTATGCTGCATCGCCGTAAACCGTGATGCCCGCGCCATGACCACGTTTGTTCCCCGTAACGATCTCGAAAAGCTGCTGACCGAAATGCAGGACGGCGGAATCGATCCCGAAACCTTCGCCCGCCGGCTGGTCGACATGGAAATCTTCATGCCGATCCAGGACGAGAAACACCAGATCGCCGGCTTCCAGATGTCGACCAAGGCCCAGCCGCTTGTGGTCGAGGACGAGGACGGCAATCGCGTCCTGATCGCCTTCTCGGCGCCCGAGCACGCCAAGGGCTTCGTGACCGACTATCCCGGCTACGGCGGCGGCCTGCTGGTGGAAGTGTCCTGGTTGTTGCGGCGCATGGGCGAGAACGTCTCGCTGTCGATCAATCCGGGCCTGGACCTCGGTTTCGACTTCGACCCGGACATGGTCGCCATGCTGGCCTCGGTGCTGCCCGAGGAGGCGCAGTGAACGCCACCTCATCGAACGTCACCCCCGTGAACGCCAACCCGATGAGCGCCACCCGCCAGGTCGGCGATGTCTACAGCCCGGACCACAGCCAGTATGACGAGGGCGCGCGTTACCTGTACGCGCGCGAAGGCCACGAGCTGACCCTGTTCTGGCGCGGCCCGACGGCCGCCGAGATCGAGGGCTTCCGCTTCAATCCGGTGGAAGTGGGCCTGTACACCAACGGGCCGGCCGCGTTCCTGCTCTACAAGATCAAGGATGTCTGCGAATGGTCGGACGTTGCCTTCAACGTCCATCTGGTGCCGGAAGCCGAACGCGAGCTGCCAACCGAGCCGGCCGGCGATCGCGGCCGCCTGCGCATGACCCTGGTCGACGCCGATGGCGGCGTCATCCGCGCCAAGCGCATCGTCTCGCTGGACAAGGTGATGACCCAGGCGCTCAAGCACGCCATGACCGAACAGGCGGCGGCGCCGTTCAACCGCGTCCTCTACGAGGCTGCGGTCCAGGAAGTACATGGCCGCCATGCCGATTCCGACGCGCTTGCCCAGGTCGCGGAAGTCATCGAGGCGACGCTGGGCTGATCCGCGCGCGATGATCACCGGGGAAGTCCTTCAGGCGTTGCGCGAACTGCTCGGCGCCGAACGCGTGTTCCGCGATGACGCCACGCGCGCGCTCTACGCCACCGACGAAACGCCGAAATCCTACCTGCCCGAGGCGGTGCTGTTTCCGACCACGCACGAGCAGGTGGTCGGCATCGTGCGTCTCGCCAACCGTCATCTTCTGCCGCTGGTGCCGCGCGGCGCCGGTTCCGGCAACGTCGGCGGCGCGCTGCCGGCGCCCGGCAGTCTGGTGGTCAGCTTCGAATGCATGAACCGCATCCTGGAATTCGATCCGGCCGACCGCCTGATCGTTACCCAGCCGGGCGTGGTCACCGACGACATCGATGCGCTCGCCGCCAGCGCCGGCCTGATGTACGCGCCCGATCCCGGCTCCGGCGGCTACTGCCGGATCGGCGGCAATCTGGCCATGAACGCGGCCGGGCCGCGCGCGGTGAAATACGGCGCCACCCGCGATCATGTGCTCGGTCTGCGCGCGGTCACCGGCGACGGCCGCGAGATCCGGGTCGGCGCGCGCACCACCAAATACGCCACCGCCTACGACCTCAGCCGCCTGCTGGTCGGTTCGGAAGGCACCCTGGCGCTGATCACCGAAGCCACGCTGCGCCTGCTGCCGGCGCCGGAGGCGGTGGCCAGCCTGCGCGTCTGCTTCGACAGCGATACCGCCGCCTGCGCCGCCGTTGGCCGGATCATGGCCCAGCCGGTGCTGCCCTGCGCGCTGGAATTCATGGACCGGCGCGCGATCGACGCGATCCGCGAATACGGCGTCGCCGACGGCCTGCCGGCCGGTACCCGCGCCTTGCTGATGGTCGAGGCGGACGGCGCCGCCGATCAGTTGCCACGCCAGATCGCCGCGCTGGAAGCAGCGCTGGCCGGCGCCGGCCTGCTGGAAATCCGCAGTGGCTTCACGCCGGCCGACATCGCCCGGCTGTGGACCGCGCGCAAGTCGTTGTCGCACGCGGTCAAGAAGATCGCGCCGCTCAAGATCAACGAGGACGTCGTCGTGCCGGTCTCGCGTCTGGCCGAACTGGTCGGCGCCATCGACGCGCTGGCGGCGACCTGGCGGCTGCCCATTGTCAGTTTCGGCCACGCCGGCAACGGCAACCTGCACGTCAACCTGATGGTGCATCCGGACGACGCCGACGAAATGGCGCGCGCCGGCGCCTGTCACGATGCCTTGATCGAAACCGTGCTCGGTCTCGGCGGCAGCCTGTCCGGGGAGCATGGCATCGGCAGCGAGAAACGCCGTTACGTGGCGCGTGAACTGGACGCCGAGACCCTGGCCCTGATGCGCGACCTGAAGCGCTGGTTCGATCCCAACGGCATCCTCAATCCGGGCAAGAAACTGCCTGACCCGTCCTGAGCGTCCGGCGCCGCGCGCGCCCCTTTACAGGGCTGGGGTATTCCCCGATATTGCGACGTGGTTTTGAACAGACACGAGAATCGAGGAGACGACATGAAATCCCTGAACAGAATGATCCTGTTGGTCGCGGCGGCGGTTTCGGTGCTCCTGGTGTTCGGTATCTACCTGCTGTTTTCCGGTTTCGGCGATCGCATGATGCAGAAGGCCGCGTTCTCGCAATCCGCCGTGGTCGCCAAACTCACGTTTTCCAGCATGTTCCAGCTCATGAACCAGGGCTGGACGCGCGATCAGGTTATCGCCTTCACCGACAGCGCGGTGGATTCGCTCGGAGAATCGCCGATGCGCATCGAGTTCCATCGCAGCGAACTGGTCAGCCGCCAGTATGGCGAAGTCCCCCAGGCGGCGATGAACGACGACCTCGCCAAGGTCATGGCCAGCGGCCGTCCGCGCGAGGTGGCGGGCGACAAGGGCGGCCGCTACTTCTACCCGCTGGTCGCCGACGAGCGCTGCCTGTCCTGTCACGCAGGCATCAAGAAGGGCGACGTGCTCGGCGCCATCACCGTCGAAGCCAGCTTCGACCGCTTCATCGACGACACCCGCAAACTGTTGATGATGATCCTGCTGCTGATGACGCCGGCACCGTTCCTGGCCGCCTGGCTGGTCACGCTCTACATCGACAGCCGCGTCAACCGCTTCACCGGCGACCTCGACGCGGTCCTCGACGAAGCCGGGAAAACCGGCCAGCCCCCCGATTTCACGCGCATCCGCCCAGCCTGGCACGAGCTCGACGATATCCTGGAGCGCATGAAACGCCTCGTCGGACCGCGCTGACGCGCGCGGCCGTCATGGCCGGCCGATTGCGGACCGGCCCCGTCCTGTTATCCAGCAATATCCGGCGCGGGATCGGGAGATGACGTGCTATGTGTCGCTTGACTAGACCGACCGGTCAACTACAATGCGAGCCATGCAACCCGAAACCGACACCCGCACCCGCATCCTGACCACCGCCCGGGAGATGTTCCACGGCCGCAGCTATGCCGACGTGGGCATCCAGGAGATCTGCGAGGCGGCCAAGGTGCGGAAGGGCAGCTTCTATCACTTCTTCCCGTCCAAGCGCGATCTGGCCCTGGCGGTGATCGACGACATGGCGGAGGACTGGGCTCACGGTTTCGTGGCCGAGGCCTTCGACCAGGATCTGCCGCCCATGGACCGGCTGGATTACATGATCGACGCCGCCTACTACTGGCAGAAGGCCACCGCCGACCTGGACGGGCGCATGCGCGGTTGCCTGTTCGGCAATCTGGCCCTGGAGATGAGCACGCGCGACGACGTCATGCGCGCCAAGCTCAACTACGTTTTCGACAAGGCGCGCGACCGTTTCCGCGCCACCCTGGACGAGGCGGTGGCCACCGGCGCCCTGGCGGCGCTGGATGCCGAAGCCACGGCCACGGCCATGCTGGCCTATCTGGAAGGCGTCATCCTACTGGCCAAGACCCGCGCCGATCCGGACCTGATCCTGCGCCTGGGACCGGCCATCAAGACCTTGAGGATCGAGATGAGTCACTGAGTTTTTTCCGTCATTCCCGCTCAGGCGGGAATGACCCCACCCGCCCATCCGGGCTTTTTTTTGAGTTAGCACTAGACCGACCGGTCTACTCAATAAGGAGAAGCACCATGGATTCGAACCAGACCCTCGACGCCCGCGGCCTCAACTGCCCGCTGCCCATCCTGCGCACCAAGAAATCGCTGAACGCCATGGCGTCCGGCGACACCCTCAAGGTGGTCGCCACCGACCCCGGTTCGCTCAAGGACATGCAGGCCTTCTGCGCCCAGACCGGCAACACGCTGCTGTCGTCGCAACAAAGCGGCGACGACTATGAATTCATGATCCGCAAGGCCTGAGGAGACCGCCATGAGCGTCGCGAAACTGCATGCCGTTCAGGACAACGCCGCCATGCCGACAGTTCTGGCCGGGCTGGAAGCCTGGTTCGACCGCCGCCTGGACGAGAAACTGGCCGAGCGCGAGGCCAACAGGATTCCGTCCCTGGCCATCATCGCCACCAAGGGCACCATGGACATGGCCTACCCGCCCTTCATCCTGGCCTCCACCGCCGCCGCCCTGGGCTGGAACGCGTCCATCTTCTTCACCTTCTACGGCCTGGAACTGGTGAAGAAGGAGCTCGACATCAAGGTCTCGCCCCTGGGCAACCCGGCCATGCCCATGAAAATGCCGTTCGGTCCGGACTGGCTGAAGCGCATCAACATGCCGGTGCCCACCCTGGCCGCCAACCTGCCCGGCTTCGAGAGCCTGGCCACGGCCATGATGGAACAGACCGTGAAGGCCAAGGGCGTGCCCAGCATCCAGGAACTGCGCGACATCTGCGTCGAATCCGGCGTGCGCCTGGTGGCCTGCCAGATGACGGTGGACCTGTTCAATTACAGCCAGGACGAGTTCATCCCGGAAATCGCGGAATGGATCGGCGCCACCAGTTATCTGGGCGAGGCGAAGAACGCCGACATCTGCCTGTTCGTTTGAGGCGGCCATGACCACGGTCCTGATCACCGGCGCCACCGGCTTCGTGGGCAGCCACGCCCTCGAAGCCCTGATGCGCCGGCCGGCCTTGAAACGGGTCGCGGCTTGCCGCGATCCCGCCCGTTTGCCGAAAGACTTCACGGGCGAAGTACGCGCGGGCGACCTGCGCGACCCGGACTGCCGCGAACGCCTGCTCGACGGCGTCGATGTGGTCTGCCACGCCATGGCCTGGACCGCCCTGTTCGGCCATGGCGAACGCAGCCGCGACCTCTACCGGGAACCGACCCTGGCCCTGCTGGAGCGGGCCGTGGCGCGCGGCACGCGCCGCTTCATCAACGTCAGCACCACCTCGGCCGCCGCGCCGGAACACTCGGCCGACCCCATGAGCCGGGGCATCCCGCGCCCGTTCTGGCCGCATCTGGCCAGCGTGGTCGCCATCGAGGACGCCCTGCGGGCGTGGGCCGGCGGCGCCACCACGATGGTCAACCTGCGCTTCGGCATCTTCGCCGGGCGGCGCTACGGCCTGGGCCTGTTGCCCATTCTCGCGCCGCGCCTGAAGGCCCATCTGGTGCCCTGGGTGGCGGGCGGCCGCAGCGGCCTGCCCATCACCGCCGGCGAAGACATCGGCGAAGCCATGGCCCTGGCCGCCACGGCGCCGGACCTGTCCGGCTACGAAGGCTTCAACATCGTCGGCCCGACCGTCCCGACGGTGCGCGAAGTGATCGACTTCCTGCACGCGGAATACGGCCTGCCCCGGCCGCATTTCTCCGTACCCTTCGCCGTGGCCTATCCCTTCGCCTGGCTGATGGAACAACTCGACCGGATTGCCCCCTGGCCGCCCCTGGTTACCCGCAGCGTCGTGCACCTGCTGGAAGAAACCGGAGCCGATAACCAGCGCGCGGAGGCAAGACTGGGCTACCGGCCGCGCGTCGGCTGGCGCGACGCCATCCGCCAGCAGATGATGGAAATGGCCAGCCGCCAGCGGCGGCCGATGGCCATGCACAAGGCCTTGCCGCCGTCCTGAAAGGGGTAACGGCATGGTGAGCCGTTGTCAGCCGAAACAGTGGCAGGGGATGTGAAGATTCCGAGGGAGAGGTCGGGGGCGGTTGGAGGTTGCTTTCGGCTTGAACCGACATCCAGATTGGCCGCGCAATTCGTATTGAACGTCTGCTTTGTGGGCGCGTCGGAAATGCTACTGTCGGCCAGAAGCCGACGGTTGGTGGGGCGTGTTTTAATGTCCCCTATTGCTGGTGAACAGCTTTTCACACCCCGGCGCATTACCGAGGCTGGTCCTAATTTCCAGCAGAGAGAAATATTTGTTTTGCCACAAATGATATATGCATGAGAATCCAGCCACAGGAGTCATCCATGAATCGTCAAAGATTAGAACGCATCACCCTGGAGTCCGGTAAGTGTGGAGGGCGCCCCTGTATCCGTGGGTATCGCATCCGTGTTAGCGACATCCTCAGCCTGCTGGGCGCCGGCGCTTCCCATGCCGAAATCCTTGAGGACTACCCCTTCCTCGAAGACGAAGACATCCTCGCCGCCCTCGACTACGCGGCCATCCAGACTGATCACGCCATTTTGACCGTAGCATGAAGCTGCTGGTGGATAACCAGTTGCCCCTTGCCTTGGCGAAATTCCTGGCTGCCAACAGTTTCGATTGCCAGCATGTCCAGGACCTCGGCATGGGTGCGACGGATGATTGGGTGATCTGGGAATACGCGAAGGTCCATGACATGGCCATCGTCACCAAGGATGAAGACTTCCCATTGATGGCGGACAGACAGGGAAGCATTCCGCCTCGGGTCGTGTGGGTACGTTTGGGTAATTGCCGCAAGGCAGCCTTGCTGCAAGCCTTCGCCACTTTGCTGTCCGACTTGCGGACATTGCTGGATGACGGTGGGAGCGTCATCGAGATTCGATAATCCTGGCGAAAGCACGCCAATTCTCGCCGTGGATAACACCTAACAACAATCATGCGAGTCACCAGCTCCCATATCGTCGAATGGGCCAACACCCAGGCCAAGCAAGCCCAGACCGAGTTGCCGCGTCTGGTCCGGTGGCTTTGTTTCCTCGCCGGCTCGACCCGCCAGATCGCCTTTCCCGCTGGGGACTCGACCTACCTTCCAGGCTGGGACGGCAGGCTGTTCAGCGAGCAGGGCAATACCTGTATCACCGGCTACCCGTATAGACAGAATACTCGTCGGTTCTGAGTTTCAGACGGTCGACTACCCCTCACCAGTGACGGCGTCGGCTCGGAAAGAGCCAGCCGAGGATCAAGGAAGCGGACATTCCCGAACGGTCGCCATGTAGCAGCAGCCACTGACCGTTCAGGCCGTCAGCAGCCAGCCAACATGGGCACAAAGCCCATGCCCCCCGCGGTTCCCCAGCGCACCGTACGGCCTCCCGGTCCTCGATCACTCAAGGCCCGTTATCCCCGATTCCGCGTCACATCTGCCTGAACAGGTGCGCGTAGGTCCGGCTCACGGCCAGTTTCTCGGGCCGGTTTTTCAGGCTGAGGCTGACCTTGCCGAGCAGGTCGTGGTGGGCGGCGGCGATCAGGCGCACGTTGACCACGGTGCCCCGGTGTACCTGCCAGAACTCCGCCGGGTCGAGCCGGGCGATGAGTTCCCTGAGCGGGGTGCGCAGCAGCAGTTCGGCGTCGCGGGTCGCCACGCTGGTGTATTTGTCGGCGGACTGGAAATAGCACACTTCGTCCACCGCCACGAGGTGTACGTTCTGCCCCACCTGGGCTTTCAGCCAGCGTAGCGGTTCCGGCCGGTCGTGGCCGGCGAGCAGTTGTCGCAGGCGGGCCAGCAGCGCGTCCGGGGCGGTTCCAGACTGGCGGCGCAGGCGTTCCACGCAGCGGGCCAGGCGTTCGTCCGATACCGGTTTCAGCAGATAGTCCGCCGCCGCCTGGTCGAAGGCCCGCACGGCGTGTTCGTCGTAGGCGGTGACGAAGACGATCCGGCAATCCGGCGCGGCGGTGGCCGCCACGTCGAGGCCGTTCGGGCCGGGCATGCGGATGTCGAGGAAGGCGATGTCGGGGCGCAGGCCGGCCAGGGCTTCGATGGCGGCCTGGCCGTCGTGGGCCAGGGCGACGATTTCCAGTTCCGGCCACAGGCGCGCCAGGCGCCGCCGCAGGTCTTCGGCCAGGTGGGGCTCGTCTTCGGCGATCAGTGCCTTCATCGCGGAATCTCCAGCGTGGCGGTGACGCCGTGTCCGGGGTTGGCGGACAGGGTGAGGCGGGCCTCTTCGCCGTACAGAATCCGGAGGCGGGCGCGTACATTGTCCAGGCCGGCGCCGCCGCCGCTGTCCCGCAGGCCGGCGCCGTCGTCCGTGACCCGGATGGTCAGGCGGCCGTCTTCGCGGCGCGCCCGGATGAGCAGGGCGCCACCGCCCGGCTTGGGTTCGATGCCGTGACGCACCGCGTTTTCCACCAGCGGTTGCAGCAGCATGGGCGGCCAGGGCAGGTCCCGCAGATCGTCCGTCACGTCGATGCGCCAGCGCAGCCGGTCGCCGAAACGCACGGCCAGGATGTCCAGATAGCGGGTCAGCAGGTCCAGTTCGTCGTCCAGGGTGCCCCGATCGCTCCGGGCGCGGGCCAGGGCCACCCGCAGCCAGTCGTTCAGGCGTTCGAGCAGGCGGCGGGCGAGGGCCGGGTCGGCGTCGATCAGTCCGGCCACGTTGGCCAGGGTGTTGAACAGGAAATGCGGTTCGATCTGGGCCTGGAGCATGCGCAACCGCGCCTCCAGTTCCCTTCGTTCCATTTCGCTTTGCCGGAGCTGGCGTTGCTTGACCTCGGCATCCAGCCGCTGCACGCGCTCGTTGAGGTAGAAGGCGATGCCGCCGAGGCCGCCGAAGAACAGGCCGATCAGCACGGCGGTCCAGGCCCTGGGATCGCTCCAGCCGCCTTCGCCGGTGACCCAGGCGCCCAGGCTGACGCCGAACAGGACGCTGGCGGGGAACGTGAAGGCCAGCAGGGGCCAGCGGCGCCAGTCGCGCACCCGCAGCATCACCGCCGCGT
This sequence comes from Hydrogenophilus sp., assembly GCA_020725265.1. Taxonomy (GTDB): domain Bacteria; phylum Pseudomonadota; class Gammaproteobacteria; order Burkholderiales; family Thiobacillaceae; genus PFJX01. Next base: position 96,172 of record DYFK01000008.1, read on the forward strand.
TGGCGGCGCAGATGGACAGGCCGATGCTTTGGGAATAGCTCCAGTTGACCCAGAAACCGTAACCGAATCCGACCTGGGTCAGCAGACCCGCGATCGCGGTGTTGAAGACCGCCGTCGCCAGCAGGGAGATCAGCCAGTAGCGCGGGGGGGCGGTCATCGGGAGCTGGGTCATGACGCTCATGGTAGTGCGAGCTTCACGCCCAGGGTAAGGCTGGATGCCACGATGGCGGCGAATTCGCCGCGTGCTCCGTCGTGGTCGCCGCCATCGGCCAGCCGGGCCAGGATGAAGACCGAGGCGCGGTCGTCGAGACTGCGTTCCGCGTAGCCCGCCAGTTCGTGGCTGCCGTCGGTGAGGTTGCGGGTGAACATGAGGCGCCAGTAGCCGTCCATGTCCATGAGATTGCTCTGCCAGACCAGGTGGAGGTAATCCCGGCCCAGCAGGGGCGGAGCGTGGCCCAGGGCCAGGCCGGCCAGGGCCGGCGCGGCGGCGGCGCGGCTGAAATAGGCGGCCTCCTCTCCCGCCCGGTAGCCGTGGCCGTCGTGCAGGTATTCGAGATTCAGGGTGCGGCCGTTCTCGAAGGTGTAGGTGGCGCCCGCCAGAAAGGTGCCGTGGCGGGGCGAGCGGGGCGCCAGCCGAAAAGGCTGGCCGGCATCCGCCGGGGAGACCAGGGCGTCGGCCCGGGTGGAACTGGCGAACTCGCCGTAGAGGAGCAGGGCGTCGCTGTAGGTATGGCGGGCATGCAGCCCGGCGAACAGCCCCTGGCCCGGCGTCTTCGCCAGGGCCAGGCCGGCGGCCCAGTCGCCGCCACGCTGTTCCCCATGCAACAGCCAGCTTCCGCGCAGCCCGTGGGCGTCGTGGCCGTCACCGGCCAGATAGGCCAGGGCCAGGCCGCGCTCCGTATCCGGCGTCCAGGCGAGCTTCAGGGCGTCCACGCCGGACAACTCCGCCAGGGGGTTGCCCCGGCCATTGTCGAAATAGAACGGGCTGGACGGGGAACGGAACTGGGCTGGCCCCCAGTTCAGCACCTCCCGCCCAGCGGCCAGGTTCCAGGCCTCGTCCAGACGCCAGCGCACCTGGCCCTGGCCGAGCCAGGCCTCGCCGGCGGCCCGGTCGCCGGACGAGTCGGCTCGGACGCCGAGGATGGGGCGCAGGGTCAGGCGCACACGGCCGCTTTCCGCCTTCAGGTCGAGACGGACCTCGGCCACGCCATCCCGTTCGGACAGATCGGCGAGGCGGTTGTCTGGATTCAGCACGCTGGTACGGTTCAGGTCCAGGGTGGTGCCGTAGCCGTACAGGGTGGCGTTCCAGCCAACTTGCCAGTCGCTGGTCTGGGCCCGGGACGTCGGATTGACGAACAGACCGGCCATCAGGACGGCCGTCCAGACCGAGATGGGCATATTCACTACATCTGCCCCAAATCGAACTCGGCGGCCGGGATGTCCCGCACCGTCACCGCGCTGTACTCCATGACGGTTTCGGCGTCGGTGAGGGCGTCGCGGATAACCATGCGGCTGACGAAGGGGAGGGATTTTCCCCGGTAGGCGATGCGGTTGCCGTAGGTGAAGCTGGCGGTCTTGAGCAGTTTGCCGGACACGGAGCGGAACTCCGCCTTCAGCCCGACCTGGCGCTTTTTCGATACCCAGTAGCGCACCTGGTCGTAGGTGGTGCGCTTGTGCTTCGAACGCAGCTCCAGCACATGGCAGGCCTCACCCTCCAGGACCGCCTCGCCGGCCAGCGCGGCGTCGTAGTCCTTGGCGTAGTTCGTGGCGGCGATGTCGCCGTTGGCGGCCTGGCCGCTCATGCGCTGGCGGGGCGAGATGGGGATGGGCTTGGCCAGGCCGGGCCGGGTGAGCCACATGTTGCGGCCCACCTGGAGCAGTTTCGAGCCCTTGAAGCGGGCGGGCTCCAGGGTTTCCGCCACGCTGGCGTCGGCCACGGCGCGCACTTCCAGGCGTTGTTCGTCCGGGGCCTTGTCGCCGTCCCGGGAGACCAGGTCGATGCGCCAGGCGATGCCCGGCAGGCCGCCGCCCCGGGCCGTGTCGGCATCCTTCAGCAGGGTCTGGGGGTCGGGGTCGGCCAGGACGGGGGGGCTGAGCAGGGTGGCCAGGATCAGAAGCAGGGTGGGGACTAGGCCAAAGGCACCCTCTCCCCCGGCCCCTCCCCCGCAAGCGGGGGAGGGGTGCGCGGCAGCGCGGGAGAGGGTCTGGTTTTGCAAAGCAGATAGCCAAGAGCGCATCGTCATTTCTCCTCTACCAGTCCTCACATATGCCCCAGGGCATCGATGATGGGTTGCCGGGCGGCTCGGCGCGCGGGCAGCAGGGCGGCCAGGGTGCCCACGGCCAACATCATGGCCAGGGTCAGCAGCATGCGTGGCGGGTCCAGGTCCACCAGCAGGGGCACGAGGCGCACCGAGTTGGGCGGGATGTAGGCGATGTCGGCGGCGTTGATGCCCCAGCGCGCCGCCAGGGTGATCAGTACGCCGACACCGCAGCCGATCAGGGCCAGGAACAGCGATTCGGTGGCGAACAGACGCACCACGCTCGGCCGCTTCAGGCCGATGGCGCGCAGGGTGCCGATCTCCCGGGTGCGTTCCACCACGGCCATGCCCATGGAGTTGGCCACGCTCATCACCACCACCGTGAGCACGATGGCGAAGATGAAACCGAAGATCATGTCGAACATGCCGCGCACCTGGCGGTAGAAGGCGGACAGGTCCACCCAGGTCTTGATCTCCACGTCGAAGCCGGCGGCTTGCAGCGTTTCCCGCAGGCGTTCCGCCATCGGGCCGGTCTGGTCGATGTCGTCCAGCAACACGGTCAGGCGGTCGGCCCGGCCCTCCGCGTCCAGCAGGTTCCGGGCCAGGGCCAGGGGCATGAAGATGAACTTGTCGTTGGTGCCGGCGTTACCGGTGTTGAAGCCGCCGCCCACGCGCACATCCAGGGCGTTGGCCTGGCCGGTGAGGGTGTTCACCAGCAGCGCCGCGTCGCCGCCGGTTTCCAGGTCGAGCAGTTCCAGCAGGCCGTCGCTCACGTTCACCACCTGCACCCGTTCCGGGTCCAGTTTCCTGGCGATGAGCGTGTCGAAGCCGTGTTCGATTTCGTACTCGGTGAGACCGCCTTCCTGAAGCGCGGCCATGGCCTCCGGGGTGATGCCCTCGGCCAGGAAAATGGTGCTGGCGCGGCCGTTGCTGGCCAGGCCGGACAGAGCCAGGCGGGGCGTCGCCAGTTTCACGTGCGCCTCCGCCTCGATCAGGGCGGTCATGCGGGCGACCTCGTCGCCGGTGAGCAGGTAGCGTTCCGGGTCCAGCTTGCCGGCCGTGTCCATGCCGCGCTTCTGGATGGTGAGGTGGCCCAGCAGTTCGCCGTAGATGGCCTGGCGGGAAAGGCCGTCGTAGACGTTGTGGGTGTAGCCGGCGAACAGGCTGATGGCGGCGAAGCCGAAGGCCATGGCCAGCAGGGTCACCAGGGAGCGGTTGCGGTTGCGGGCCAGGCCGCGCAGGGCGAGCTTGCGCGCGTTCATGCCATCGCCTCGTCGCTGACGACGAGACCGTCCCGGAGCAGGATCCTGCGGTCCACGTGTTCGAGCAGGCGGGGGTCATGGGTGGTGAACACGAAGGTCACTCCCTTGGCGCGGTTCATGTCCCGCATCAGGTCGACGATCATGCGGCTGTTCTCCGAATCCAGATTGGCGGTCGGCTCGTCGGCGATCACCAGGCGCGGCTCGATGACCAGGGCGCGGGCGATGGCCACGCGCTGGCGCTGGCCGCCGGACAGCTTGTCCGGCCGCGCGGCGACGAAACGCTCCAGACCCACGTCGGCCAGGGCCGCCAGGGCGCGTTCCCGCGCGTGCCGTTCCGTCACGCCGCGAATCTGCAACGGCAGCATCACGTTCTCCAGCGCCGACAGCACCGGCACCAGGTTGAAGCTCTGGAACACGAAGCCGATCCGGTGGCCCCGAAAATCGGTGAGCGCGCCGTCGTCCAGAGCGGTCGTATCCAGCCCTTCGAAATGGAGGGTGCCGGCGGTGGGGCCGTCGATCAGGCCGATCAGGTTCATCAGGGTGGATTTGCCGCTACCGGACGGTCCCCACACGGCGAGGAACTCGCCGGCGTGGATGTCCAGCGAAATGCCGTGCAAGGCGTCGATGGCGGTTTCCCCCAGCATGAAGCGGCGGCGGATGTCGCGCAGGCGGATCAGGGCGTCGATGCTGGTCACCGACGAGATGCCGCTGGCCGGTGTGCTGGCGTGTCGGTTCATGGCCTCTCCTTGGCGATTGGATGGGCCTACGATAGGAGGGAAGCCCTTTCAGTCGTCAGTGTGTTGCGACGAATTGCGCATTTCGTGGAGTGAACCGAAGGATGGGGGCGCGATTCGACGGATGCGCGCGTCAGAATCAGCGAAGATGCGGCCGGATCGGCATCCTTCGTGGCGCGCGCGGGGGCCGCCGACTCGGGATGCCGGGCGTGGAAGCCGGCCGGGACCAGCAGGCGGGCAGTGGCGCATGGGAGTTGGAGGACGCTGGCCAGGTGACTCCGGGGCCGCCTCCGCAGCAAAAGACACAGTTGCCGGGCGTGGTTCTCAGAAACCGTACTCCCGCTCCACCCGGCAAACCCGCACCCGGAAGGTGGCATACCACTCCCCCGCCCGGGCCTGGGCCAGACGGTGCTCGGCGTTTTCCTTCCAGGCCCGGATGGCCTCCAGGCTTTCCCAATAGGACACGGTGATGCCCAGGCCGTCGCGCACCGACTCGACCCCCAGGAAACCGGGCTGTGCCCTGGCCAGTTCCAGCATGCGTCGCGCCGTTTCGGCATAGCCCTGGTCTTCCGCCGTACGCAGGGAGGTGAAGATGACGGCGTAATAGGGCGGCGCGGGTGTGGCGGCGGGGGTGTGCATGGGCAACTCCTTTCAGGCGGTGGGCGACAAGAACCCACCCGTATGGAAGCACGGTGGACGGACGATTGAAATCGGATAACGCAGGCGGCGGCGACCCCCGACAGCCTGGCCCAAGGAATGGTGTGACGGAACGACTCAGCGCCCGGGCCGCAGCACCAGGGCCAGACCGGCGATGATAGGCACCACCCCCGCCAGGTCCGAGGCGGGCACGGCCTCCCCCAGCAGGGCCATGGCCAGCAGGGTGGCGAACACCGGGTTGAGCAAGTGGAAACCGCCGGCCCGGGCGGCGCCGCCGTGGCGCACCAGCCAGAGCAGCATCAGGGTCGTGCCGATGGACACCACCGTAGCCTGATAGACCAGGCTGCCGAAGAAGGCGGCATCGAAGCGGATGGCCAGGCCTTCGTGCCACCAGGCCAGGGGCAGCAGGATCAGGCCGCTGGCCGGCAGCTGGATGAGGGCGATGCGAACCGGGTCCAGACCGCCCGCCACGGCCCGCCGATTGAGCAGGGTGGAAGCCGCCAGGGCCAGGGTGCCCGCCAGGATGAGCGCCGCGCCCAGACTGTCCACCCCGGCATCCACGGCCGCCGAGGCCCGCCCGCCCATGATCCAGACCACGCCGATGAAGCCCGCCAACAGGCCCAGGGCGCCCCGCCAGCCGAAGGGCTCCCGCAGCCACAGGGCCGCCAGGGCGGCGGTCCACAGGGGGCTGGTGCTGGCCAGGATGGCCGTCAACCCGGCGGGCACGGTCCGCATGCCTGTGTAGGCCAGGCCCAGGTACACGGCGTTGGTGAGCACCCCGGCGGCCAGGGCCGCGCGCAAGGCGGAGCGGTCCGCCGGGGCCTGCCGACGCCCCCCGCCGAGCCAGAAATACAGCGGCACCAGCAAAGCCCCCGCCAGCAGGAAACGCAGGGAAAGCAAGGTCAGAGGACCGGTGGCGGTCATGCCGATCTTGCCGGCGATGAAGGCCGAACTCCACACCAGGCTGAACAGCCCGCCCACCAGAGCCAGGCGAGGCAAGGAGACGGGAACGGGACTCAGGGACAGGCTGGGGGCGGACATGGCCATCTCCAAAAGCGGTTGGGATTGCCGTCAGGGTAGGGATGGGCGCATGATTTGTGAAATTCATATATATCAATCCAACATTTACGAATGCAATGATCGATCCTGTGCCGGCCCCCATTCCCCGCACCCTGGACATGGACTTGCTGCGCGCCCTGGTGGCCATTGCCGACAGCGGCGGCTTTTCCGCCGCCGCGAGCCGGCTGGGTCGCACCCAGTCGGCGGTCAGCCTGCAGATCAAACGATTGGAGGACGCCCTGGGGCAGCCCCTGCTGGAGCGCAGCCAGGGCCGGGTGGTCGGCCCCACCGCCGAAGGCCGGTTGCTGCTGGACTACAGTCGCCGCATCCTGCGCCTGAACGACGAGGCCTGGGCCTGCTTCGCCCGGCCGGACCTGGCTGGCCGCTTGCGCCTGGGGCTGCCGGAGGAGCTGATGGAAAGCGTATTCCCCCGGGTGCTGGCGGACTTCAGCCGGGACTATCCCCGGGTGGAACTCAGCGTGCGCTGCGACCTGTCCGCGCGCCTCACCGTCCTGGCGGACGCCGGCGAGCTGGATCTGGCCATCGCCAAGCGCATGCCCGACGGCAAGGAGGCAGAAGCATCTCTCCACTGGCGCCGCCTGAGCCGGGACCCCCTGGTCTGGCTGGCCGGCGAAGGCAGCAACGCCCCGGACCGGCGCCCCCTGCCCCTGGCCGTGTTCCACGAAGGCTGCGTGTTCCGCATGGCCGCCATCGCCACCCTGGCCAACGCCGGCATTCCCTGGCGGGCAGCCTTCGTGGCCAGCAGCTACACCGCCCTGCGCCACGCCGTCGCCACCGGCCTGGCGGTCACGCCCCTGCCCCGCAACCTGCTGGCCCCAGGCTTGGTGGAAGCCGGCGCCGGCCTGCCGGAACTGCCTGTCTCGGAGCTCATCGCCCGCTTCGGCCCCGGCGAGGTACTGCCCTCGGCCCGGCGGCTGCTGGCGTTGTTCGAGGCCGGTCTGCTTCAGCGCGACTAGCGTGCTACAGCGCACACCAGTGCTTACTTGCGGAAGTCTCACTACATTCGAGCCGCCTGGCATCCCCACTCGCAACGCGGACTTCCGCACGTAAGCACTAGCAACCGCGGGTGCCCACGCTCCGGTAATGAACCTCGCCGCAGGGGTTCTGGAACCGTATCCGCCTTGTCGGATCAGGCCCCCAGGTCCATCTCGCCGACCAGATAGGTCACCGCCTGGCCGGCCAGGAACACCCGGTCGCCCTCCAGCCGGCAGGTGATCTCGCCGCCCCGGCGGGAAACCTGGCGGGCGGACAGCGCGGTCCTGCCCAGGCGCCCGGCCCAGTAGGGGGCCAGCTCGCAATGGGCCGAGCCGGTGACCGGGTCTTCCGGGATACCGAGACGGGGCGCGAAGAAGCGGCTGACGAAGTCTGTTTCCATCCCCGGGGCGGTGACGCAGACGCCACGCCGGTCCAGGGCGGCCAGCCGGACCAGGTCGGGGGCCAGGGCGCGCACGGCGGCCTCGTCCGCCAGCACGGCGATATAGTCGTCAGCGGCCAATACGTCCAGGGGCTGGCAGCCCAGGCCGGCGACCAGCGCCTCCGGAGCCGGACAGGGGACTGGCGGCCGGGCAGGGAAGTCCATCACCAGCCGGTCCGCCTCTCGCCAGACCGTGAGGCGGCCGCCGCGGGTCTCGAAAGTGACCTCCGGGCCGGCATGGCCCAGATGGTTGAACAGCACGTGGGCCGTTGCCAGGGTGGCGTGACCGCACAGGTCCACCTCGGCCACGGGGGTGAACCAGCGCAGCCGCCAGCCGCGCCCTTCGGCGACGATGAAAGCCGTCTCCGACAGGTTGTTCTCCGCCGCGATGGCCTGTAGCACGGCATCCGGCAGCCAGCGCGGCAGGGGGCAGACGGCGGCCGGATTGCCCGCGAACACCCGGTGGGTGAAGGCGTCCACCTGATAGAGGGGGAGTCTCGTGGCCCCCGGCCCCCCGGGTCTCACTGCCTCGCCACAGCCACAGCCGGCGCCCGGGGCGCCGCCCTCCAGCGGATGGCCGTCCCGGCGCCACCAGTCCAGGCCGCCGATCAGCTCCTTCACCCGGAAACCCAGCCGGGCCAGGTTCAGCGCCCCCTTGGTGGAGGCGTTGCAGCCGATGCCGTCGCAGTAGGTGACGATCAGCGCCTGGCGGTCGAACCCGGCGGTGCTGGCCGCGTCCATGGCGCGGTGGGGCAGCGACAGGGCGCCTGGGATGTGTCCCGCGGCAAAGGCCTCGGGCGAGCGGGTGTCGATGACGATGACGTTTTCGCCCCGCTCCCGGGCCTGCATCAGGTCCCAGGCATCGATCTCGTAGGCCAGCTTGTCGGCGTAGTGCTTCTGTTGGTCGTCCATGCGGTTCTCCCAATTGCCGGCAAACCATGCCGACCCGGTAAAAGCATAGCGCGGCTGTCCGGGCGGATAACCGGACAGTTCGGGCCGTTCCGGGCAATACAGTTGATGCCATTCGCACGGGCTTGCCTCAGCGGCCCAGGGCCTGCACCGCCTGCGCGGTAGTCAAAACACCGTTGGCGATCATGCCTTTCCTGAAAATTGTGGAGGGTGTCGCCAAGCATCCGGGTCGGAGCACGGCGACGGCTCCATGCTAGGAAGCCCGCCCCGGGCGGTATGTACCTTTGGCTACACTGGCCGCCGCCAGGTGTGCGCTGCCCAGTGCTTCCAGGAAAGCGGCAATGTCGCGGATGTCCGCCTCGGTGAAGCGCCGGCCGTTGCGGACCTCTCCCACTTCCAGGCCCAGCTGGGCGGCGGCCATGATCCGCACGGCGTCTTCCAGGCGCGTCACCGCGCCGTTGTGGAACCAGGGCCCGGTGAGGGCCACGTTGCGCAGGGAAGGCACCCGCCACAGGCCCCGCCCCGCTCCCGCGGGCAGGCGGCCGCCGTCCTCGTCCAGGCGGTAGCGCCGTACCAGCGCGGCCCCGGATTCAGGCCGCCCCGCACCGCCGGAGAAGGCGGGAAACAGCCGGTAGGGGGCCCGGGGGTCGAAGTGGCTGGCGCTGCTGAAATTGGGGCCGAGGTGGCACACCACGCAGCCCAGTTCGGCAAAGCGCGCCATGCCCCGCTTCTGGGCCGGGTTGAGGGCGGCCGTGTCGCCGCGCACATAACGGTCGTAGGGGGTGTCCGGCGTGACCAGGGTGCGCTCGTAGGCTGCGATGGCGGTGACAATGGCCTCGATGTCGATGCCCGACGCGCCGTAGGCCAGGGCGAACTCACGGCGATAGGAGACCCGCGCCGCCACCCGGGCGGCCACGTCCTCCAGGCTGTGCATGCCCATTTCCACGGGATTCACCGGCGGTCCCTTGGCCTGCGCCTCCAGGGATGGGGCGCGGCCGTCCCAGAACAATCTGGCCTGGTAAGCGACGTTCCATACCGTGGGGGCGTTGCGGTCCCCCAACTGGCCGCCGATGCCCCGGGAGGTGGGCCGGCCGTCCGTCCCGGCGCGACTCTCCACGTCGTGGCAGGAAGCGCAGGCCACGGTGCGGTCCAGGGAAAGATCGGCATCATGGAACAGGCGCTTGCCCAGGGCCGCCCGCGCCACCGCCAGCGGCGTCACCTCCGTCGCCACAGACCCGGGCAGGGCGCGCCAGACATAATGTGGCCGGAACAGCAGCAGTTCCGGCGACGTGACCTGTTCCCGCGGGCGGGGCGGGCCATGGCGGACGGCCTCGTGGAGGGTGCTCAGGGGTGCCAGGGTGAGGTGCGGCGCTGCCGACATCACCGCCAGGACCGCCACCTTGGCGGCGAAGGCCAGCACCCCCAGGCCCACCGCCGCCGTGAGATACACCCGGCCCCGGCCCCCCAACTCTCCCGTGGGCGCCAGCTCCCGGTAAACCATGAACAGCAGGGCCATGCAGGCCAGCAGGGTGATGCCCGCGCCCATGCCCACATGCCACAACAAATCCGTGTCCATGACTCGTCTCCTGTAAGTAAGGGTGGAGCCATGATGGGCAAGGCAGAGGGCGCCATCTGTAGCAATCGCTACACAAGGCCGGGCAGGCGGCTTAGCGCCGGGCGGCCACCAGCCGATCGCTGCTCAATGCTTCCAGGAAGGCCACGATGTCCGCCACGTCCCGCTCGGAAACCGTGTTGCGATCCAGGCGGTCCGTGGGCCGGCCCAACTGGGCCGCGGCCATGATGCGCACGGCATCCTCCAGGCGGGTCACGGCGCCGTTGTGGAACCAGGGCCCGGTGAGCGCCACGTTGCGCAGGGAAGGTACCCGCCACAGCCCCTGGCGGCTGCCCGGCGGCGCCCGCCCCGGGTCATCGGCCAGACGGTAGCGGGCCACGAAGGCCGTGGCGAACATGGGCAGGGCGGGGAAAGCGCGGTAAGGCTGGGCGGTGTCGAACACGCTGGCGCCGCTGAAGTTGGGCCCGGAATGGCAGATACGACAGCCGTAGGATTCAAACAGGGCCATACCCCGCCGCTGAGCCGGGCTCAGGGCGTCCGCGTCACCCCGCACATGGCGGTCATAGGGCGTATCCGGCGTGATCAGGGTGCGCTCGAAGGCGGCAATGGCGGCGGCGATGTTGTCCATGCGCACCGGCCGGGGGCCGCCGAATATCCGGGCGAAGGCGCGCCGGTAATCCGCCCGGGCGGCCACCCGGCGCTCCACAGCGGCGGCATCCGGCAGGCCCATTTCCACCGGGTTGGTGAAAGGCCCCAGAGACTGCTCCTCCAGGCTCCCGACCCGTCCGTCCCAGAACAAGCGGGCCTGGAAGGCGGCGTTCCACACCGTGGGCGCGTTGCGCGTGCCCCGCCGCCCGCCCACGCCCGTGGACACTGCCCGGCCGTCCGCCCCCGCCCCCCGCTCCAGGTCATGACAGGAGGCGCAGGCCACCTTGCCGTCCCGGGACAAGGACTTGTCGAAAAACAACTGTCGCCCCAGGGCGGCCCGGGCCGCGGACATGGGCTTGCCCGCGGGCACCGGCGCCACCTGGGGCAAGGCCTGCCAATCGGCCAGGGCGGGAGCGGCCGGCAGGCTCGCAGCCAGAAAGAACCAAGCCAGGCCCAGGCCGCCAGCCCGGCGGCGGGGAAGAAGAAACACCGAAGTCATGCCCAGCCCTTCCGTGGAGGTGATCAACGGCGGCAGGATGGGACGGGTGGATCAGGGGATCAGTAGCAAAAGATACGGAGGGAGGAGGAAAGGCGGGCTGTGGTCGGAGTTGCTGTTGGCGGCGCTGGATTACTTTTCGCGGAACTGCATGGGTGGCGGTTGTTCGGCCAAGGCTGACCTTGAGTCTACGACGGTCTCTCTTGACCTGAAATGCATTGCTTTGCGGTCTTTCGGCTTCATACGATGATCAGCGCAGACGATTTATCAAGTGCAACCAAACCGCGCCGCCACGCCCTCAAGCGTCATGTTCTCAGCAATCTCATCATGGGGAATCAGCACATAGCGCCACGGCTTGCCGCTGTAACTCGCCGCATGATCTGAAGCATTCGCGCACCACTGCACAGCCACCTCTTTCTTGGCCAGAACAATGGGGTCTTCCAGCTCCGTGCGCTTCTTGGGTTCTAGCATATAAATTGCGTCGGTCGTCTCGGCAACGAAATCCGGCTGGTATTCCCGATGATCCGCCCCATCCCGGTAATAAATCTGGAACTGTCCCTTCGCAGGCTTGAACCACTTGATCGCGTCCCGCTCCAGAATCACCGCCAGCTTGCGTTCTGAGTCCGAATCGAACTTCTGCACGGGGTACAGGCATTTCTCGAAACCGCCGTAGAGGTACTTCGCCATGTTGCTTTTGTCCGCCGGCTCGACCCGGTAATTGGCGGGCGGTTCCTGCATCGAATAGGTGTAGGCGCTCTGCTTCAGCTCGGAGAAGCCCTTGTTGATCTTCACCTCGTAGCCGGCCACATCCTCCCAGTAATGGACCTGCATCTGGGCGTGGATGAAACGGGCGATGTCTTGTTGGTAACAACGCAACACCTTGCGCGCGTCGTCTTCGGAAAGATAGGTCCGGAAGTGGGCCACGGTCTGCGTTGCCAGGTCATAGAGCAAGTTGGCGTGGTGGTCGTAGGAAATGTCGTCAAAGTCCACCAGACCACTCACCACGTAGTCTTCCAGACGGGCTTCCTCGATGCCGCCACGGCCCAGGGAAACCACTTCAAGCTGATTCGTGCGCAGGTGTTGAATCCAAAGTTCGTCGGATACCGCCGGATACTTCAGCGTGGCCAGGTCAAGTTCGAATGGCTTGAAGCCTGATTTCACCTCACCTTTGGGCACCACCAGAATGCGGGGAATATCGATGGTTTGCTGGGTGACCAATTCCACCGTCTTCGCCACTACGGCGGCGATGTCGGGTTTCTCGGCTACCCCTTCCAGTTCCAACTGCGTCGGCTGGTGCTGTTCTTCTACAGCCTTGATGATGGCGGCCTGGATTTCGGGCTTCTTCAGGTATTCGACGGTAGGCAGCGTCTGCGGCTGGTTTTCCAGCTTGCGGATGACCTCGTAGGTGATCTGCGCCACTTTTTGATCTTCGGGCTTGGTGAAAACAGGCACGGTGTCGCCACCCGCCACCACGGTGCTACTGGTTACCTGGGCGGGTTTCAGGCCCAGCTTGGAGGCCAATTGGGATTGCGACACCACCGTGGCCGTCTTCTGGCCCAGGTCTTCGGAATCCAGTACCACCGCCTGCAAGTGAATCGCCGAATCCGGCTTGTTGGCCTCGGTGATGATCTCCTGAAACTTGTCGTGGGCAACGATGTTCAACCGGTCCACCGCCATGACGCCGGTGCGCTTGCCATAGGGCAGACGCAGACCGCGCCCGATGGATTGCTCGATGAGGATGCGGGCATTGGCTGCGCGCAGCGGCACGATGGTGTAGAGATTGGTTACGTCCCAGCCCTCCTTGAGCATGTTGACGTGAATCACGATCTCCGTCGGCTCGTCGGTGTGCTCCACCTTGAGCAGACGAGAAATCATCTCCTCCTCTTCCGCGCCGGTCTTGCTGGAATCCACCTGGATGACCTTGTCCCGATAGCGCCCCTCAAAGAAGTTATCGGACTTGATCAGCTCGGTCAGTTGCCCGGCGTGGGTGGTGTCGCGGGCAATCACCAGCAGGAACGGCTTGACGATGGGGTTCTCACTCTCGCGGGCGTAGGTTTCCAGTTCCACCTTCACGGACTCATGCAGACGCACCCCGTCTTCCAGTTTCAGCCGTTCAATCTCCTCCACCGACATGCCCGCCGGATTGAAATTCTTCCGAGTGACCACCGCCGGCTCCTTGACGAAGCCATCGGCCATGGCCCGGCCCAGCGGGTAGTCAACAATCACGTTCTTGAAGGCCACCGCGCCCCGGCTGGTCTCGACGAACGGCGTGGCGGTCAGCTCCAGCCCGAGGATCGGTTTCAGCTCATTGATGGCGCGCATGCCCGCATTGGCGCGGTAGCGGTGCGACTCATCCATCAGCATCACCAGGTCCGGTAGCCCGGCCAGGTAATCGAAATAGCTCTCACCGATGTATTCCGACAGCCGCTTGATGCGCGGCGACTTGCCGCCGCGCACTTCGGCCGCAATCTTTGAGATGTTGAAGATGTTGATCCGTACCCCACCGAACAGGGTGCCGCTCATGGGGTCGCGTTGGTCGTAGTTGTCGCCGGTAATGATGGAAGGTGCGTCGATGGCGAACTCGGCGATGCCCCGGAACACGTACTTGGGATGGTTGCGGTCGCTGAAATCGGCGATCAGCTTGTTGTAGATGGTCAGGTTGGGCGCCAGCACGAAGAAGTTGTTGATGCCGTGGGCCAGGTGCAGATAGGCGATGAAGGCCCCCATCAGGCGGGTCTTGCCCACGCCCGTGGCCAGAGCGAAACACAGGGATGGAAACTCCCGCTCGAAGTCCGTCACTGACGGAAACTCGCTCCTGATGGTCTCCAACACCGCCGCCAGGTCCACGCCCTTGCCCGGCGGGGCAATCTCGGTGATGCGGTCCAGGATTTCCAGCGAGCGACGCTGGGGCGGACGCAGGCTCAGGCGGCCGGCGATGGCGTTGACGTGGCGGTTCATTGGCCGTCCCCCTTGTTCTTCTCGTTCTGTTCCAACTGCCGCACCAGTCGATCGAAATCGCTCTCGTACAGCCTGTCCTGCACGATGCGGTATTTCTCGAATTCGCTTTCGGCATGGGCCTTGGCGATTTCGGCCGTCACGCGGCCCGCGTCCTGCAACACCGCCCGGTCGGTGGCCTCGATGAAGCGGTTCAGGCGCGTCTCCCAGTCCTGCATGGTCATGGGCATCTTGCGTAACGCCATATCCTCGGCCACGTCCAGATAGGCATTGACCAGCCGGGAAAGCTGGGCCAGTTCAGATTCCGTCAGGTAATTCTTGGCCACCGACACATCGAACTTCTGGATTTTTCCGCGCGGCGCATCCTTCCAGGTCGTCAGGCCCATGTTTTCCTGCGTCGCATCGGCGCGGGTGAAGACGACTTCCGCCGCCGTCTGCCCATGAATAGCCCAATGCAGTTTGTTCTGCACCGTGGCGAAGAACCGCTTGGTGGCTTGGGCCGTGACGTCGTAGTCGATGGCGGTGGCGTAGATATCGGTGATCTTCTGGTAGAACTTGCGTTCAGACAGGCGTATCTCGCGGACGCGCTGGAGCTGTTCTTCAAAGTACTGATCCGCCAGGACGGAGCCGCCGCTTTTCAGGCGCTCGTCGTCCATCGTGTAACCCTTGATGGCGAATTCCTCGACGATGCCGGTGGCCCATTTGCGGAACTGCACCGCACGTTCCGAATTGACCTTGTAGCCCACGGCGATGATGGCGGCCAGGTTGTAATGGCGGGTGTCGTAGGTCTTACCGTCGGCGGCAGTTATCCGAAAATTTCGGATAACTGCTTCCTCTTGTAACTCGCTGTCGGAAAAGACTTTCTTCAAGTGGTAGTTGATGGTTCGCACATCCACGTCGTAGAGCTGCGCCATCATCTTCTGGCTGATCCAGACGTTTTCATCGGCATACACCGCCTCCACGCCCCCCTGCCCGGTGGCCGCTACAAAGGTCAGGTACTCCGCCGCCGAAGAGCGAACCAGCGAGACCTCCTTCTTCTTGTTCATGGTTCTCCCCCATCGAACAGCGATTGCTGCCCCGGTGCCCTTCTCCCCTCCCCCGCAAGCGGGGGAGGGGCCGGGGGAGAGGGGGGTTCCGGCGCCGCCGGCAGGTTCTCCACCCGCAACGAATAATCGTCATGCCCCCACTCGCAGCGCGACAGCACCTGCTTCGGGATTTTCTTCACCGTGAGATTGGCGAACTCCTCCCGGCTGCGGAAGGCCGGACACAGCACCAGCAAAGTCCGCTCCGGCCCCACCTCGTCGGCAAGCTGCTGCAACTGCTCATGGCTCAGGGTGGCGGTGGTGACGTAGATGAAATCCCGCTCTGTGGAATGGCCGTGCTGCCAGTACACCGCGTCGGAGGGCGCATAGGTGAAGCCCTCCAGCTTGCACAACGCCTCCGCCAGCATGGCGGCGTTGTAGTCTCGGTGGATGACCCAGTTGCCCCACTTGTCCTTTTCCAGCAGCGACGGCGCCAGCCGGTAATAGCGGAACCCGCCGCCGCCCTTCCAATTCACCGCCTTGCTGATGCCGCCCTGGTCTTCGCCGTCGATGACCTTCTTCAGGCGCGGAATGATGTGGGTGTGACAGTGCCCCCCCAGTTCCACCATGATCCAGCGCCGCCCCATCTTGTGGGCTACGGCACCGGTGGTGCCCGAACCTGCAAACGAATCAAGAACAATATCCCCTGGTTTCGTTGCTAGGTCGAAGCACCGCTTGATCAATGCCTCAGGTTTCTTTCCTTTTGGAAATTCAACACCACCTTCGTTGTGAAGGTTATTGGACAGAATGTCATCCCAAAGACTGGTGAGCGGCTCGCCTGCCACATATTGGCCGTCAATCAGCTTTAGCTTGTCAGAATAGAAGAGGATGCGTTCGCCATTCGTGAAGTACATGTTTGAATGAGCATCACGTTCGAGCAGGAGAACTTCGTTAGGCGTGGCTTTTGACTGGTCTATCATGCCGCGTGCTTCACTGCTTACTGCGTTGTAATCAGGACGAGCAAGACGAACCACTTGCTGCGCGTGAGTCATCACGAAATCAGAGAGCAGATCTTCGTACTCGTCGCCGAGGGCCTTCTTGATGCCTTTTTCTGAAATGCCAAGGCTCTGTGCGAAAGCCCTTGTTAGCGTCGTGAAGCGCCACATCGCATAGGGATCAGCGAAATTTTCAATGAACTGGCCATATCGCTTATCTCGCTCGGCACGCGCTGTGAAAACACGATTGGGAGCCCACGCCGACCTATTCTTTGCGTAAATCAGGATGAAATTGGTGGTGCTGACAACACCAGGATTGATCGACTTATGCCCGGTCGCTGATCCCTGTTTAAACGAGACGACTGATACCCGATTGGCCCGTCCGAAAACTTCGTCAAGCAGGACGATCAGGTAGCCAAGTTCGTTATCGTCAATATGGACGAACAGCGTGCCGTCATCAGACATCAAGCGGCGTAGGGACTCAGCGCGATCTCGAATCAAGCCGAGCCAGATCGAGTGCTCGTAACCATCGTCATAATGCTCAAAGGCCTGCTGGGTATTGAATGGGGGGTCGATATACACGCACTTCACCCGCCCCGCGAACTCCGCCTCCAGCGCCTTCAAGGCCAGCAGGTTGTCGCCGAAGATCAGCCGGTTGTCGAAGAGGTCGTTGTCGCTCACCCGATGCCCGGCGTGATAACTCCGCGCCGGCTCTTCCAGCAGGATGCGCGGCTCCAGCCGAGGCCGGCTCTCCTTGCCGATCCAGGTGAGTTCGAGTTTTTGCTTGTTTTTCATGGGAAAAATAGTGACCGCTGGGGCGGCGCAATAATTTGATCGCTCGATTTTATTTGCTGGGCAGAACGGCGTTTCACCCCCCCCGGACTGATGATCTCAACCACTCTCCCCTCAAGCTGTTGCCCCAAGGAGTCCCGATAAATAATCGCCGAAGCTGGCGACTCATTGCAGGTCGTGGCAAACAACTCACCAAAGCTGAGGCCTTCAGCATTGGCATAAACAAGGCGGGGTATCTGTTCATTCAAAGCGGCAATGCTGGCTTTGCGGGCGACATCGTCGAACTCGAACCCCAAACAGGTTTGGCCCTTGCGTTCATCGTCATGATCCGGGTCGTAGCCGACCATCTGGAACATCTCCAACCCTGGACCACCATAGTGGATAAAGTAATTGTTGTTATTCCAGTGCACCTCGGTCATGACGTCGCGTGCCCGGTGATGCTGCGAAAGGTGGATAAGCCAGTAATCGCCATGCCCTTTCTTGTTCCGGATGAAAAAGGGCGTGTAGTACTTGGCACCACATCGATTTACCAATGAGCGGTAAAGTCCGCTTTGTATGAACAGACGCCAGTCTTTTTCGGAGTTTTTGATCTCATCGATAGAGCGGCCTTGCAGGATGTCCGGTATGCCGATTTCATCAAGCAACGACTGCGTGAGTTCGCCTACGCCGGCGAAATTCAGGAATGAGTCGACGCCGAAAGTCAGGATGACTTCGGCGCTTGGTAATTGGGCAAAGATCTTTCGGACCAGTGGAGCCGGTATGTCTTTGTAACCATATTGATCCAGTGCGAAGATCGACCGGCCATTTTTTGGGCTTTTCCGTTTAATGAAATCGATGATGTCGTCAGCTTCGTCCTGAAATTTGGCATGGCGGAGCTGGATGTTGTTTCCGATATGACCGCCATGTCCTTCTTCCCGCAACACCTTGTCGAGATGCGCGTGAGCATGGCGATCGGCTTCGATGAAAAAATAGTCAACCTTCAGGTCAACGGGCTTCCTGCGCCCCTGGTTGATCAGAAAATCCGCCTCGCGGGTAGCATCGAGAAAGATGAAGGGGGAACCCTTGACGAGTTCACCGGTATCGCTGTGGACGTATTGACCACCACCGGCGAAACCATCCACAAGTGTGAGTCGAAGAACATCCTGATTGGGCGAGCTGACCAAGGTCTGGAAATACGCGGCCAGATACGACTGCAGTATCCGGTGTTTGGCAATACTATGCGGTTGTATGAGATCGGGCCCATTTTTCCAGTTGTATGGCTTGCGAGACATAACTTCCTTCAAGGCAAGGCGGATACTGCGGGCATGTCATCCCAAGTACGGCCTGCGAGTAGCCGTCCATTGGCTTTCTTGGAGCGCCGCTTGCCATCGGCCCCCCACCCTCCCCATTGTTTGAAAAAGAACTGCACTTTCTGTGCTTCGCATTGCTGGCGGATATTTTCCACCCATTCGACCTTCATCGGCCTGGCCTTCGGCCCTGATTCCCCTCCCACGATTACCCAGTGGATGCCGTCAAGATTTAGCTTGCCCAGATCTTCTAGTAGCGGCTCAATCGATAGGAAGCGTATGCGCGCTTCCACTTTCCTTAGGCAATCGATTCGCGCTAGGCCACTCAATTTGTCTTCAACTGTCACGCCAATCCATGCATTGGATGGCACGGTACGAGGCCTGAAATACGAGGCCAGCCGCTCCGCACGTTTGGTGAGTATCTGGAAAGTATGTTGAGGGCAACGCTCAATGACATCGAAGACCTGTTCGATGTAGGTGTCGCTAACCTTCTTATGGAAAAGGTCCGACATTGAGTTAACAAAATAGACGGCGGGTTTTTTTCGATTGATCGGTTCCGATAATCTGTTCGGCAAGAGTGTCAGCTGGAAACCGTTCTCGTAGCCGGGCGTTCCCATGGCCTTGAGCCGCTTGGCCATGGCCTCCGCATAGCAGTGCTTACAGCCAGCGGAAATCTTGCTGCAACCCACGGTCGGGTTCCAGGTCGCTTCAGTCCACTCGATACGGCTGGTTTGTGACATGGCGTATGCGCTAATTAGCGGTCAGAACGTCCAGCCTTGCTGGTGCATGAATTCTTCCAGGTCGATGCAGGGAATCTTGAAGTGGGCACAGACGTTGGGAATTTTGGCCGCATTAGGCTTGAGGGTGAGCGGCTTGCCGCCGCGCTGCCAGCCTTCCTCGGTGACCACCGTTGCCCCGTTGATCCGGGCGCAGGCGATGACGAAGGGGTCGGCGACGGGCGTGCCCTTGAGCCGCTGCTGGGCGCCGATCAAGCCCTGGAAGTGCTTGATCTTGAATATTTTGGCCACGAACAGCAGTTCGGGCCCGGTCGGCGTGGTGAATAAAGCCTTGTTGCCCTTCACCCATTTCATGACTTCTTCGCTGACCGCCTGCCGTTCCAGTTCGTTGTACACCTCGCGCGTGGAGAGGAGTTCTTGCCAGGCAACGAGGTCGTCCAGGCCATCCCAGATGCTCTTGAAGACGCGTGGGTAGAAATGTTGGAGGGAGCGAATGGAACTAGTGTCGAAGACATAGCTCATGCCTCGGCCCCTTGCAGAATCCGCTCTTCGAAACCGGCGTAGTTCTTAGGCTTGATGCCCAAAAGATCGGCGGCCTGCTCAAGGCTAATCTGGTGTCGGTAATGGCGGCTGACCACTTCCTTGGCGAAACGGTCGCTGATGTAAGCGCCCTGGTTGAGATACCAGTTGCCGCCACCGGCTTCTTTTTTCTGGGCGGCCCAATACTTGGCCTTGCGTTCATAAAACGCTTGGCCAACCCTGCCCTGATCGAGAAAGCGACGCAGGATGGCTTCCCTGCTGACTCCGTAGCGATTGGCGAGGGCGGCAAACTGGGCCTCCGTGGCCTGCTCCAAGTTCGCGGGAAACTGTTCTGCCTGGTCTGCGAAGTCCTGTGCCGGAATGAGGACTTCCGCGGCGATGGCATTACAGAACTGCTCGACCTTCCGTTCATTGCGCGGCAATTGCTCAATGTAGGCGGTGTCGAACTTGCTCAAGCCGTTCATGCTCAGGAGCAGATGGGCGAGTTCGTGGAGCAGGCTGAATATCTGTCGGGTCTTGGTGGTGCTGTTGTTGAGATATACAACCGGCAAATGCTCGTCCATCAAGCAAAAGCCGGAGATGTCCTTCTGTTTGAACGCGGCCTTGAAAACGAAGATGCCGCAAGCCTCGATGGCACTCCGCCATGCCTTGAGGGCTTGCTCGTCAGTTTTCCAGGCGGCCTGCTGTTCAAGCGTGATGCCCAATTGCTCGCGAATGGCCTGGGCCTGGCCGGCAATGTCTTTTGACAGCGAAAGAGATACGGTTTTCCAGATATGCCGCTCGGCGGGGTTGTGTCCGTCGAACAGGTCACGCAAGGCAAGTTGGTAGGCGTGGGCGCGGCGGATGTGCAGATAGGTATCGCGTTGAAGCGTCTGCAAATCCGCCTCCGGTAACGTCCGGAACTCGCGTTGCGGAAGAGTTTCCTCCGGAGGGGTCGGCAAGAAAAACACCGCCAATGGCCGTTTATATATTTCGTATGCCAGTTTTTCCAATTGCGGATAAGTGGGTGCGGCGGTCCCATCTTCCCAGGCCTCGATCTCCTCGGGTTGCCGCTTTAACTTGCTGGCAACATCAATGATATCTAGCCCGACTGACTGCCTGGCCCACCGGAAAATTGCGGGCTGGATGCCCATGACAGGTTCGTGTTTCATCGTTCGGTTCCTCCTCCCCAGGGCGTCTCATCGTTATGTAATAGAAGAAAAAGCCGATTCCCTTTCCCTGGCTTTGGTCAAATCCTTGAGTGCCAGGAATTCCTGGTTGCGCAAAATCATGCGCTTGATGGCGCGTCGAGCGATACGCTCGATGTCCGCCGGGCTGAGCCCTTTGAATATTTTCAGCAAGGATTGGGAGTCGGTCTCGAACTGGCGCCGCACCCCACGCAGCTTCAATTGCAGTATCTGGGGCAGCAAATCAGTTCCAGGCACGGGAAATTCGAGGGTGTCGTCGAAACGTCGCCATACGGCACTGTCCAGTATTTGCTCGTGATTGGTGGCAGCGATGAGCAGGCTCTTGCCGCGATAGCCATCCATCATTTGCAGGACGGCGTTCACCACTCGCCGGAGTTCGCCATGCTCGCTGCTATCCGCGCGCTCCTTGCCCAATGCATCGAATTCGTCGAATAGGGCCACTACCTCGTTCTGGTCGATGAAGTCGAATACCTTGCGCAGATTGGCGGCGGTCTCGCCCAAATAGGAGGAAACCAGGGCGTCGAGACGGACAATTGCGAGAGGCAGATCCAATTCCGAGGCGATCACTTCCGCCGCCATGGTCTTGCCGCACCCAGGGGGGCCGAAAAACAGCACTTTGGATGCCGGCTGCAAGCCATAGGAACGGAGGACGTCCGCACGCCGGTGCTCTTCAAGCAAATCTTCGATGGCGGACATTCCCGCCTTGGACAAAACAAGCTCTTCAAGGGAGCGTTGGGATTGCCGGATATCCAATAACGGGAGGCCGCGTTCCTTGTCAGTCGGGACGCTGGACGGAATGCGCAGGAAGGAGGCGGGGGCAGGTTTAGACTCGCCATACAGAATCCGCTCCAAATCGTTGGCCAGCAGATGGTGCTGCTTTTGCCGTTCTTCCTCGATGATGGATTTCGATGCCGCTTTGAAGGCGGCGAGATCACCCCCGGCCCCGGCCTTTATCAATTGCCGCAATACCTTACCGCTCGCCATGATGTTCTCCTCGCATTGTCGGCACCCTTATCATCCCCACGAATTTGCCCGGACGCCGCAGTTTATATGATCCAAATGGTAACCAGCCCTCAGGCTCAAGACGCGAGCCTCCAGCGCAGGCAAAACAAATTTTCCGTGACGGTTTGCTGGCCTAACTTGCGTTCAATCTGCTCGATAAGTTCATCACGCTGCCTGTCCACCTGATCCTGAGCATCGAACAATGCCCGGCGTTTCTGGTTGCGTTGAGCCTCCAAGACCTTGATCTGCTTCTGACCGGCGAGCTTTTCTTCCAGTGTCAGCGCGGTGGTGGCCGCGCGGCGGGCTTCCTTGATCTGGCGGTCGATCTCCTTGATTTCCCGCTCCAGACCCACCTTGAGGTCATCCGCCCAGCCGTCGAGCTTGTCGGCTTCGGCCTCGAAAATACGGGCGTTGCGTTCGGAGATGGTGCGCTGGATGGCGGCCTGGCGGTTCTGGGCATGCCGCCCGATGGATTCGTTGATTTCCGCCTCTACCGCGCATGGTTGGGGGGTGGAGACGCAAGGCAATGTCAACAACCGCTGCGCGACCTCCTCCTCCAGCATCTGGCCTTCGTCGGTGATGGCGGAAAAGATCAAGTGGTCTTCCGCCTGGTCAAGTGATTCCACACTGAACTGGGTCAGGGCAAGCCAGCCGGATTTGTCGATGAATGGCTCAAGCGTCGTGACCTTGCCATCATGCCGGCCGTAATCGAAGTGGATCTCGGCGGAGGGCAGGTCGCGGCCCTTCGCCTGGGCGACGATGGCCTCGGCCAGGGGGTGGTTGAGGCGGTATAGATGGGCTTCGCCGGTGCGGCGCGGCAGTTCGTACAGGCCCAGGGGGATGGCGTCGGCCTGCTCGGGGAAGGGGTTGGCGGCAAGCCGGAAGGATGCATCGTCCACGAACTCGGCCAGGCCATCCAGTTCGTGCCGGGTGAGCTGCATGAGCAGGCGTTCATAGCGGTTCAGGTACGCCTTGGAGGTTTCATCGCGCACCTTGAGCTTTTCGCGCACTTCGTCGTCGAAGTTTTCCAGCAGCTTTTGCCGGGTGCGGGTCATGGACTCGTTGATTTCCAGGCTCAGTTCGAGCTGGAGCTGGTTGAAGGCGGTGGCTATCTCGTCGGGCTTGCGGCAGGTCTGGTAGATGGCGGCGATGCGTTTCTCGAAATCGACGCCGGATTCGATGGCACCCAGCACTTCGTCGCTGGCTCCGAAGACGCCCTCGAAGAGCTGGAACTTGTCGCGCAGCAGTTCAAAGACGCGCTGGTCGGCAGCGTTCTTGCGGTTGAGAAAGTTGACCACCACCACGTCATGCTTTTGGCCATAGCGATGGCAGCGGCCGATGCGCTGCTCGATACGCTGGGGGTTCCAGGGCAGATCGTAGTTGACCACCAGCGAGCAGAACTGGAGGTTGATGCCTTCGGCACCCGCCTCGGTGGCAATCATGATGCGGCCCTGCTCGCGGAAGTAGTCCACCAGGGCCGAGCGCATGTCGGCGGTACGCGATCCGGTGACCCGGTCGCTGCCCTGGTGGCGTTCCATCCACTGGCTGTAGATGAGCTTGGAGCCTTCGTCGGTGTTGGAGCCGTTGAACAGGACGACGCCCTCGGCGAAGGGGCTGTCCGCCAGTACGCGCAGCAGGTAGTTCTGGGTGCGGCGGGACTCGGTGAAGATGATGGCCTTCTGCGCCGCGCCGATTTCCTCCGCCTTGGCGAAGGCAATGCGTAACGCCTTCAACAGGGCCTTGCCCTTGGCGTTGGATTCGATGGAGGCGGCCAGTTGCGCGAATGCGTCGAGGTCGGCGATTTCACGCTCGATGGCCTGGCGGTCGGCTTCGCTCAGGTATTCGCCGGAATCGTCTTCCGTCCATTCCTCAGCGGTCTCATCCAGGGCTTCGTAGTCCTGGTCCAGCTCATCTTCAAGAGATTCGGCGGGTTCCTGCTTGCGCAGCTTGGCCTTGAGCCGGTTGGAAATGGAAGTGAGCGCGCCGGCGATGGCAAAGGTGGACGAGGCCAGCAGCTTGCGCAGCACCAATGTCATCAGGGAGCGCTGGCTGGCTGGCAGGGCTTGGAGGTTTTCCCGTTGCAGGTACTCGGAAACAAGATGGTAGAGCCGGTCTTCACTTTCTTCCGGGGTGAACTCCTCCACCAGCGGCAGGCGCTTGGTATAGGGAATGTAGGCGGTGACCTGGCGGCGAAGCGTGCGGTGGCAGACGGGCTTGAGGCGGGCCTTGAGCGTTTGGAATACCCGTTCCTGCTCCAGGTTGGCGAACTGCTCGCGGAAACTCTTCAGGTCGCCAAAGGTGTGTTCGTCGATGAAGCTCACCAGGCCGAACAGCTCCAGCAGTGAGTTCTGTAACGGCGTGGCGGTGAGCAACAGCTTGTGTTTGCCGGCGAGCGCCAGCTTGAGCGTGTTGGCAATGACGTTGGACGGCTTGTAGACGTTGCGCAGCCGGTGCGCTTCGTCGATGACCACCAGGTCCCAAGGTACGGCATGAACATCGCCGGCCTTGCTCTTGGCGAACTGGTAAGAGCAAATAACGATCTCGAGCGCCTCGAAGGGGCGGAAATGGCCCTGCCGGATGGCAGCGTTGTAGGACTTGGCTTCGAGGATGCGGCAGGGCAGGAAGAATTTCTCGGCCAGTTCCTGATACCACTGCTTGCGCAGGTTGGAGGGCGTAATGATGAGGATGCGTCGTTTGCGCTCCGCCCACTTCTGAGAGAGAACCAGGCCTGCTTCGATGGTCTTGCCAAGGCCAACTTCGTCGGCCAGCAGGGCACCCTTGGATAGCGGCGACTGAAAGGCGAACAGCGCGGCATCGACCTGATGCGGGTTGAGGTCCACCTGGGCATCGACCAAAGCGCCAGCAAACTTCTCGACGCTGTCGGGCGGGCAGCGGCGGGTTAGCTCATAGGCGAGATATTTGGTGTGGTAGCTGGAAATCACTGCCTGATTGTTATTGGGGTTTTTGCGATTGTCCTGCAACGTTCTGGAAAGACAAAGATGGGCTTGATGGATAGCCCTTGCACGCGAAGGCTGGGCCATGATCGTTACTAGCCGCACACGGCGATTTCCAGGGAATTATTGATGTTCTAAACGCGGGGGCTTGTAACCGCTAATTTTTAGGCGCCTGTACTGCCGGGAGCCAAGGGCTGCTCAGGCCGACAACCCGCCCCCCGATTCACGCCCCCCCGCCAGACTAGAACACACCAGCCGCAAGAACGTACAACGCCGGCATCAAGCGACAGTGCTTCACCAAGCCCCTCACCCCAACGACTCCGCCACCACCCGCCGCAAGCCAAACAAATCCTGAATCGTTACCGCCCCCCGCCGGGTACGCACCAGGCCGGTGGCGACGAATTCCCCCAGCAGGCGGGCCACTACTTCCCGGGTGGTGCCCAGGTGCTGGGCCAGTTGCTGCTGGGTCATGCGCAGCACGCCGTCCGAGGCGGCCTGGATGAGGATGAAGTTGGCCAGCCGCTGCTTGTGGTGGCTGGAGTGGATCAGCTCCAGTTCCGACATGAGACGGAAGACCAGGGTGGAGAGGGCGTGCACGGTGAGGTTCTGGATGGCGGGTTCCCGCTCGAACAGCTTGCGGTACACCGGACCGGGGATGAGGGCGATGGTGGCGGGGGTTTCCGCTTGCACCCAGGCGGGGTAGAGCAGGTCGTTGAACAGGCAGTTGAGGGCCAGCACGCAGGTTTCCCCGGGCTCGATGAAGTACAGGGTGGCTTCGGTGCCGTTGGGGGCCAGGGTGAACACCCGCAGCCGGCCCGCCAGGACCACGTAGGCGCCGGACACGGGCTGGCCCTTGTGCAGGGCCACTTCGGCCCGGCCGCAGGCCTTGCGCGCCAGGCCCTGGGCCAACAGACGCCGGCCTTCCTCGCTGAGGGCGTGGAAGGGTTCGAAACGCTGGATGTCGGCGAGCGCGGTCATGTCGGGTGTGCCTCGATGCGTGTTGAGTGTTCCCCCTCCCCCTGTCTTTTGGCCCCTCCGGGAGGCGGGGGGAGGGAGCCGGTTCAGGCGCGGTGGCGCTGGAAGAACATGTCTCCCGGCGTGGCCGAGGTGACTTCGGTGATGGCATCGTAGGGCAAACCCACCTTCTGGTGCACCCGGCGCACGGCTTCCGCGTCGGGGGCCAGGTTGAGGCAGAAGGCGCGGCCGTCGGCGAAGCCCACGTGGGTGCTCAGGGGCACCACGCCTTCTTCCTGGCACGCGGCCTCGTACTGGGCATAGAAACCCTTGAAATCATCCACTGACAGTTGCTCCGGGAAAGTGCCGGTGGCGCGGTCGTGGGTGTCGATGAAAAAGCGCATCTGTTGCATGGTGTTCTCCTGGGTTGACGCTGCGGTATTGGCAGCGGTGCCCAGGCTAGCCAGCGCCGGCCCGGCGGTCCGTAGCAAAAGCTACACAGGGCGGCGCGGCCCCGCCCTCAAGCCGCCGCGCCCATGCCCAGAGCCGACTCCAGCCAGGCCACGTCGAAGTCGAAGGAACCGTCGGGGCGGACGCGGAAGTAGTCCCTTGCCTCGGTCGGAGCCCGGGCGAAGACGTCCAGGATCGCCCGAGTCCGGAGTTCCGGCGTGCGCATGCGCTCGATCCAGGAGGCGAAACCGGCGGTGAGGGACCAGGCGTGGGAGGCCGGCGTCTGGAAGCCCGCCTCCTGGAACAGCGTCCGCCATTCGGATACCCGGTAGTCGCGCACGTGCGAGGGGTCGCGCAGGATCTCCACCGTCTGCAGGAGCGTGTCCAGCAGGGGCGCCTCCGGCGCCACCACGTCGATGAGGATGAGGCGCCCGCCCGGCTTCAGCACCCGGGCGATCTCGGCCAGGGCGGCCGGCACGTCGGCCCAGTGGTGGGCGGAATAGCGGCTCGCCACCAGATCGAAGCCGGCGTCCGCGAAAGGCAGACGTTCGGCCGGGCCTTGCCGGGTACGCAGGCTCAGGCCGCGCCGGGTGGCCTCGGCGGCCACCACGGCCAGCATCTCCGGCGCCAGATCGTAGGCGGTCACGTCGGCGCCGCCCTCGGCCAGGGCATAGGCGACGTGGCCGGCGCCGCAGCCCAGGTCCAGCGCCACCAGGCCCGGCGCGGCCCGGGCCAGTTCGCCCAGGCGCTCCAGGTCGGCGCCCCGGGCATGCACGGGGCTGGCGAGGTAGTCGGCGGCGGCGCCACCGAACTGGCGGGCGACGAGGGCGGGTTGGTCCATCATGCCGCCTTGCTTGCCCGGGTTTCGGCTATGCCGAGCCGGGTCCCGGCGCCGATCAAGGCCTTGATGGACGCGGTCACGATGTTGTCGTCGATGCCGACGCCGTAACGTTCCGTCCGGCCGCCGCCGTGGGCCACCTCGACGAAGGCGCAGGCGCGGGCATCGCCGCCGTCCACGCTGTCGCTCATGGCGCGTTCCTCGTAGCCGCGCACCTGGAGATCGATGCCGAGGCCGCGCAGGGCATGCACGGCGGCGTCGATGGGGCCGTTGCCCTCGCCGGCGAGGAGGTGGGTGACGCCGTCCTTCTCCACGCTCAGGCGGATGCCCTGCTTGCCGTCATGTTCGAACAGGTGGTGCTCCACGTAGCGCATGCCCGCGCCCGATTCGAGATAGGTCCGCGAGAACAAGGCCCAGATGTCGGCCGCGCTCATCTCGCCGCCGTGGGCATCGGTGTGGCGCTGCACCACGGCGGAGAACTCGATCTGCAAACGGCGCGGCAGGACCACGCCGTATTCGGTTTCGAGGAGATAGGCGATGCCGCCCTTGCCGGACTGGCTGTTGACCCGGATCACCGCGCCGTAGCCACGGCCGAGGTCGGCCGGGTCGATGGGCAAATAGGGCACATTCCACGGCGCATCCGGCCGCTGGGCGGCGAAGCCTTTCTTGATGGCGTCCTGGTGGGAGCCGGAGAAGGCGGTGAAGACGAGGTCGCCGACATAGGGGTGGCGCGGATGGATGGGCAAGCGGGTGCAATGCTCGGCGGTGCGGGCCACGGCGTTGATGTCGGAGAAATCAAGCCCCGGATGGATGCCCTGGGTGTAGAGGTTCAACGCGAGGGTGACGAGATCCACGTTGCCGGTGCGCTCGCCGTTGCCGAACAAACAGCCTTCCACCCGGTCGGCGCCAGCCAGCATGGCCAGCTCGGCGGCGGCCACCGCCGTGCCCCGATCGTTGTGGGGATGCACGCTGAGGATGACGCTGTCACGGCGGGCGAGGTGACGGTGCATCCACTCGATCTGGTCGGCGTAGATGTGCGGCGACGACACCTCCACCGTGCTGGGCAGGTTGAGGATCACCTTGTTCGTCGGCGTGGCGCCCCACTCGGCGGTGACGGCATCGCAGACTTCCCTGGCGAAGTCGAGCTCGGTGGCGGTGAAGGTCTCCGGGCTGTATTCCAGCACCCATTCGGTTTCCGGCTGCTCGGCCGCCAACTCGCGGATCAGGCGCACCGAGGCCACGGCCATGTCGATCACCTGGTCCTTGGTCATGCCGAAGACGATGTCGCGGAAGGGCTGCGAGGTGGCGTTGTAGACGTGCACGATGGCCCGGCGGGCGCCGCGCAAGGATTCCATGGTGCGGCGGATGAGGTGTTCCCGGGCCTGGGTGAGCACCTCGATGGTGACGTCGTCCGGCACGTGGCCGCCCTCGATCAACTCGCGCACGAAATCGAAGTCGGTCTGGGAGGCGGACGGGAAGGCCACCTCGATCTCCTTGAAGCCGATGGCGCAAAGGGCGCGGAACATGCGCATCTTGCGCTCGCCGTTCATGGGCTCGAACAAGGCCTGGTTGCCGTCGCGCAGGTCGGTGCTCATCCAGATCGGCGGCGCGGTGTGGACCCGGTTCGGCCACTGCCGGTCGGCGAGGTTGACGGGCTGGAAGGGGCGGTATTTGCGGGCGGGGTCTTGCATCATTTCGGGCCTCCGGGGGACGGCGATTTCGATGGCGAAATCTTAGCCGGGGCGGCGAGGCGAATGATTGCAAAAATAGCCAGTATTCCAGCCTGGAAAGCTATTTAATGCCAAATTCAAGTTATGCGTTGGCATATAATTTCACGAATTCGGCGGAAACCAATGACGTCGTTCCCGCGCGGGCGGGAACCCAGTCCGCAAAAAACTGGATCCCGCCCGCGCGGGGATGGCGCCCCCTACGGTACCGCACGTTGACTGGAGACCGCCGCCAATGGAACTCGACCGCTACGACCGCCAGATCCTGCGCCTGCTCCAGGACAACGGCCGCCTCACCAACCAGGAACTGGCCGACCGCATCGGCCTGTCGCCGTCGCCCTGCCTGCGCCGGGTGCGGGCCCTGGAGGAAGCCGGCCTCATCACCGGCTACCGCGCCATGGTGGATGCCAAGGCCCTGGGCCTGAGCCTGATGGCGCTGATCCAGATCTCCATGGACCAGCACACGCCGGAACGCTTCGAGGGCTTCGAGAAGGCCGTGCGGGACATCCCGGAAATCCTGGAATGTCTGCTCATCACCGGTCAGGCCGCCGACTACCAGCTCAAGGCCGTGGTGCGCGACATGGATGCCTACCAGGACCTGCTGCTCAATCGCGTCACCCGCATCCCTGGGGTGACCGGGGTGCATTCCAGCTTCGTGCTGCGACGGGTGATGGACCGGACGGCGCTGCCGGTGGGCGACCACTGATCGCCGGGCTGGCGTCGGGACTCCGGTGGGCTTTCGGATGCCCGGTCACGGTGGTCGCGGGAAGGCGCCGGATCGGCGTGGCCGGAGTCCGCGCCGGGGAAGCCATCGGCGGCTCGTCGGCGTCCGAATCGCGCGGGTGACCGAACCATGTTTGACCTTCCCGAAACGGGCTACCATGCCGGCCGCGCGGACATCCGCCAGCGCCGTGGAGGCTACGCCGGATCGAGGTCGGCGAGCGACCGGCTCGATCCCACGGATGGCCGGAATCGGTCCGCGCCGACGTCGCGCGGCTCAAGAACAACCGCTGGAGATGCACCGATGAGAAGCCATCCGTTTCGGCCCGCCCGCGCATCCGCGCTGCTGGCGACCCTGCTCGCCGGCGCCATGGCCGGACTGTCCGCGCACGCGGCGCGGATCGTGGTGAACAGCGCATCGGATGTGGTCGCCGACGATGGCGTCTGCACCTTGCGCGAGGCCATCGTCAACGCCAACCAGGACAGCCAGGCCGGTTCGGTGGATTGCGTCGCCGGCGCCGGCGACGACACGATCAGCTTCGCCGCGCCGTACACCATCACGCTCGCCGGCAGCCAGCTTCCCGCCGTGACCGGCACCATCGTCATCGAGGGCCTGGGCGCCGACAACACCCTCATCCAGGCCTCGGTCAACAACCCGGTGACCCAGTCGCCCGCGACGGCGACGCACGAATACCGCGTGTTCGAAGTCGCCGCCACCGGCAATCTGTCGCTGGACGGAGCCGCCGTGCGCCATGGTCGCTGCTCCGGCGGTTGTTTGCCGAACCCGGCCGGCGGCGGTGGCGGCATCATCAACAGCGGCGTGCTGAGGATCAGCAACGCCAAGGTGACCGGCAACGATTCCTCGGCCCTCGGCGGCGCGGTGCGCAATGAACCGGGCAGTATTTCCGAGTACGTGAATGTCGTTTTCCAGGGCAACAAGGCGAATTTCGGCGGCGGGATGTTCAACAACCAGAACAGCATTCCGGTGCAGACGGGCGTGACCTTCGACGGCAATGCCGCGAATTTCGGGGGCGGCGCCTACAACTACAACACCTCGGCGGTGACCTATGACGGCGTCACCTTCAGCAGCAACAGCGCGGTCAACTCTGGGGGTGGCATGGCCAATGAAAATGCCAGCCCGGCCATCGTCAACACAACCTTCAGCCACAACACCACCAGCGGCCAGGGTGGCGGCATGGAGATGCTGGGCGGCGTCGTCACCCTGCTCAACGTCACGTTCACCGGAAACACGGCCGCCGCCAACAAGGGCGGCGGCATCAACAACATCTTTGGCACGATGCGACTGGACAATGTGATCATCGCCAACAGCACCGGCGGCGATTGCATGTCCGACACCAGCTTCGGCGGCGCCGGGCTCGATGCCGCTTCCAGTTACAACCTGATCGAGGACGCGGCCCACGCCTGCGGCGCGCAGAACGGGGTCAACGGCAACCTCGTCGGCGTCGATCCCCAGTTGGGCGGCCTGGCGAACAACGGCGGTTCCACGCTCACCCATTCCCTGCCGGCCGGTTCGCCGGCGGTCAACGCCGGCGCGCCCATCGGTTGCGCCGCCAGGGATCAGCGCGGCGTGACGCGTCCGCAACTGGGCACCTGCGACATCGGCGCCTTCGAATACAAGCCGCCGACGCCGCCGGTCGTGACCGGCCTGACCCTGCCCGGCGCGATTCCGGTGCTGGAAAACCAGCGCATCACCACCGGCGTCACGCAACTCATCGTTGATTTCGACCAGGAAGTACTCGCCGACGGTGGCGCCGGCGCGGCCAACAATCCCGCCAACTACCTGCTGGCGCGCGCCGGCGGCAACGGCTTTCAGACCGGCGCCTGCGCGGGCGGCGTGGCCGGCGGCGACGTGGCGGTGACGATCGACAGCGTCGCGTATGCCGACGGCGGCGGCTCGGGGCCGTTCCAGGCAACCCTGAACCTGAACGGTGGCGGCGCCTTGCCGGCCGGCGCGTACCGGCTGTTCGTCTGCGGGACCACGTCGATCCACAATGCCAACGGCGATGGGCTCAACGGCGGCCTGCTGGATTTCGGCCGGAGCTTCATGGTCGCCGACAGCGTCACGCCGTTGACGGTGAGCAGCCTCGTCGTCGACGCGACGGCGCCGGCCACCCTGTACAGCGCGATCCACGGCGCCGGCATCTTCAAGAGCACCGATGGCGGCGGTCAGTGGAGCGCGGCGGCCACCCAGCCCACCCACCTCGACATCAGGGCGCTGCTGATGGAAAGCGCCACCGTGCTGTATGCCGCCAGCCACGGCGGCGGCGTGTTCAAGAGCGGCAATGCCGGCGTCGACTGGACCGCCTGCGTCACGCAGCCCGGCAATCTCAACCTGTTGTCCCTGGCCCGGAGCGGTAACGGCACGCTGTACGCCGGCAGCGAGGCGGGCGTGCATGCCAGCGCCGACGGCTGCGCCACCTGGACGGCGATCAACAACGGTCTGCCGAACTGAGCCGACGCGCGCGGCCGCCCGACATCCGCCCGACTGCCGCCGCCAGCTTTGGCCAGGGCGCGCGCGAAGGCCGCCGGCGCCGGGTCAACCCTTGTCGCCCATGCGCCCGATGGCGCAACTGACGAAGGAGGTGGCCTTGGCCTTCAGCGAGGCTACGCCCTGGGCGCTGCCGGTTTCCGGATAGCCGGCCTGGAGCAGGCTCTCGACCACGGCGGCGCGTCGGGAATCGTCGGCCTCCACCCGTACCTTGCCTTCCTCGATCATGACCTCGACCGCGTCCACGCCGGGCAGGGCCTGGAGACGCTTGCGGATGGTGTTGGCGCAGCCGCCGCACTTGATGTTGTCCACTTCGATGATGAATGCCATGAGATTTCTCCTTGACGGGGTGGTCCATTCTATCGCCGGCGGCTGGGGTGGACCGGTCGGCCCGGTCGATGGCCGGCGAGGCGACGCCGATCAAGCCATGTCGACGCTGACGGGCGTTTTGATGGTAACGTCGGCGTGTCTCTTTGCTTAGGACTCGCGACGTGGCGGAACTGCGCGCTCTCGTGGTCGACGACTCGAAAGTCGGTCGACTGACCATGCGGAAGAAACTGGAGGCGATCGGCATCCAGGTGGATATGGTGGAATCCGGCCCGGAGGCGCTGGATTACCTTGGCCGTCAGCGACCGGACCTGATCTTCATGGATCACATGATGCCGGAGATGGACGGCTTCGAGGTCACCCGGCGGATCAAGGCGACACCGATCATTCAGGATCTCCCGGTGATCATCGTCAGCGGCAACGATGAGCCGGCCTTCGTCGAGCAGGCCCGTGCCGCCGGCGCCATCGACGCCATCACCAAACCGCCGCCGCCAGGCGTCCTGGAAGCCATCCTCGCGGATCTCGCCAGCGCCGCGTCGCGGCTGGCGGCCGCGCCACCTCCGGTTGCCCAGCCGGCGCCGTCGACGCCTGCTCCGACGATGGCGATGGACCGGGCCGCCGTGCAGTCGTTGGTCGAGCAGCTGCTGGGCGCCGCCGTGGAGCCGTTGCGCGAGGAGTTGCTGGCCGAATTCGATGTCCGGCTGGAAGCGCGGCTCGTTGGTCATCGTCCGGGTGTCGATCCGGGCTTCGAGACGCGCTTCGAGACGCGCTTCGAGACGCGCCTGGCCGATCTGGAGACGAAAATCGCCGCGCCCGGCCCGGATGTCGATGGCCTGCGCGCCGGGCTTGCGGCGGACGTCGCCTCGATGGCCGCCGAACTGGATGCGACCTGGCGGGCCAGGCTGGACGAACTCTCCACCCGGGTCGACTCCGGGCTGGCCGCGCTGGATGCCCGGCTCGGCGAAGGCATCGCCGGATTGGATCGCCAGCGGGAAGAAGCACGGGCCGAGCTGGCCGGGCGGTGTCAGGTTCTGGAGCAGCGGTTCGCCGCGATCGCGGATGCCAGCGCCGGAACCGATGCCGAAGCCCTGCTGGCCGCGTTCGACCAACGGCTGTCGGCGCGGCTGGAGGAAACCCGGGCCGAGTTGCTCGCCCATATCCGGGAACGTGCGTCACCGCCGTCCGAGACCGCGCGCGAGGAGGCTTCGGCCGAGATCTCCGTGGCGCTGGCCGATTTGCGTGTCGAATTCGCCGCGTTGCGTGATCAGGCCGAGTCGGCGAGGCGGGACCAGCATGCCTTGCGCGCCGATCTGTCCGCCCAGGGAGAGGCCGTGCGCGCCATTCTTGAAGACGATCGTGACCCGCGCCTGGACCGTCTCGCCGAGCAGCAGGCGAAACTGGCGGGTGATCTGGAATCCCTGGCCGGAAAGCTGGACGGTGTCGAATCCGTCGACGCCGGAGAAGCCGTGACCGAGGCGGCCACGCCATCGGCCGGCGCGCCCATTGACGCCGGTCTGGCCGATGAAATCGCGCGTTTGCGGGCCAGGGTGAAAACCCTGACGCTGGCGCTGGCGGTCGGCGGAGGCGCGTTGCTGGTCGCCGTCGGCGCGCTGTTCCTCAGGGGTTGAGCGGCGGCGTTGCGCGCGCTTCAGTCCGCGTACTTGATCGAGCAACCGTAGGGTCTGGTGTTCGACCGCGCGATCTTC
Organism: Hydrogenophilus sp.; assembly: GCA_020725265.1. GTDB lineage: Bacteria > Pseudomonadota > Gammaproteobacteria > Burkholderiales > Thiobacillaceae > PFJX01. The sequence goes on from DYFK01000008.1 coordinate 129,904, forward strand.
CTGCCACTGGCCAGATCGTCGAGGGCCAGTTTCACGTAATTGTCGGCCTTGGCGATGTCTTCCTTCCTGGCCGACGGGATGCTGTCGATTCCGCCCTTGTAGACCAGCCGGCCGGTCGGATCGATGATGAACATGTGCGGGGTGGTGCGTGCCTCGTACAGCCGGCCGATCCGGCCATCCGGGTCGAGGATCGCTCCGGCCGGCTGGGCGTCGCGCTCCGCGTTGAGCTTGCGCGCGGTCGGTCCGTCGACATGGCCTTGCGTGCCGGGCGCCGACGAGATGACCTGCAACCAGACGATGCCCTTGCCGGCGGCCTCCTTCTGCATCGCCGGGATATTGCCGCTGTCGTAATGCTTCCTGACGTATGGGCAGTCATGGTTGGTCCATTCGAGCACGACGGTCTTGCCGCGATACTGTTCCAGGCTGGCCATGCCGCCGCCGGCCAGCGTACCGGTGAACGCCGGCGCCGGTTGATCCAGATTGGCGGCGGCGCCGGCGCCGCCGGCCAGCAGTCCGAGCGCGAGGCCGAGGACGGCCGACGGGATGAATGGGCGCGATTTCATGAAGACTCCTTCGGATCGGGGGGTGGAGAAACGCCGGCGGCGGGGAACAGATGGTCGCGGACGATGCGTGGCGTCAGCAGTTGTGGCAGCACCACCGGCTCGCCACCGTTGGCCGGGTAATAGACATACAGCGGTACGCCGCCGCGGCCGAATTCGCCGAGATAGCGGCTGATTTCCGGATCCCGGTTGGTCCAGTCGCCCTTCAGGTACGCGATGCCGCGCGCCTCGAAGGTGTCGACGATGTCGGCGTCGCGTAGCGCGACGCGTTCGTTGACCAGGCAGCTGATGCACCAGGCGGCGGTCATGTTCACGAACACCGGCGTGCCGTTCTGACGCAGCTCGGCGAGACGTTCGGCGGAATAGGCCCGCCATTGCGCGCCTCCGTCCGTCGATGCGGCGTCGCGGGCCGTCTCGCGCCAGCCATCGAGGGCAAGTGCGCCGCCAAGCAGCGCGGTGGCGACCGCCAGTCCGGCACCGATGGTCCCACTCAGACGTACGCGCGCGCAGCCTTGCCGGGTGATCGAGTACAGCCATCCGGCCAGCGCGATCAGCAGCATGCCGGTCAGCGCCACCGGCACGGCATCGGCGCCAGCCTGCCTGGCCAGCACCCAGACCAGCCAGATGGCCGCGCCATACATCGGAAATGCCAGCGTCTGTCTGAGCCGTTCCATCCATGGGCCGGGCCGTGGCAGCAGGCGTTGCAGTCGCGGCCATGCGCTGAGCAGCAGGTAAGGCAGCGCCAGGCCCAAGCCGAGGCTGAGAAACACCGCGAACAGGATCGCCGTCGGCTGGCTGACCGCGTATCCGATCGCCGCGCCCATGAACGGCGCGGTGCATGGCGTGGCGACGACGGCGGCCAGCACCCCGGTGAAAAAGCTGCCGGTGTAGCCACCGCGGCCGGCCAGCGACGAGCCGACGCCGGCCACCGAGGCGCCGATGGTGAACAGGCCGGACAGGTTGAGCCCGACGGCGAACATCAGGTAGGCGACCAGCACGACGAATACCGGCGACTGATACTGGAATCCCCAGCCGATCGCCTGGCCGCCCGCCCTGAGCGCGATCAGCGCCAGCGCCAGCAGCGCGAAGCTGGCCAGCACGCCGGCGGCATAGGCCCAGCCCAGCCGGTGTGTTCGCGCGGGCGTGTGTCCGGTGTGCCCGAGCAGGGACAAGGCCTTGATCGACAGCACCGGGAACACGCAGGGCATCAGGTTGAGAAGGATGCCGCCGAGGAAGGCGAGCGCCATCGCCATGACCGGCGCCGGTTGTCCGCCATGAGCGGCGGGTATGACGGCGTGATCGGCGGAGATCTCGTAGCCGACGGATGCGTCGTCCGCGCCGCCATCCGGAGTCAGCGCCAGGACACCGCGCAGGCGTTCGCCGTCGGCGGGTGGGGTTTCGCCGGGGGGCAGTTCGAGCGTCAGCCGTCCATCGTTCAGCGAAAAGACCTGGGTGGCGCTCTGGTCGATCGCGCCCCACTGATCCGGGTAGAACCAGGCGCTGGCGGGGCGGCCGATATCCAGGCCGTCGAGATGCAGGCGCAGACCACCGTCGGCGGTTCGTCGGAAGGAGGCCGGCCCCGGCGCTGGCCGCGGCAGGCGCGCCAGCGCCTGTTCGATGGCCGGATCACCCGGACCCGGCCGTGCCTCGGCGCCAAGTACCGGCAACCGGATGGCGAGTTCGACCTCCTCGGGAATGCATTCTTCCCGACAGACCAGCCAGCTGACCGTGGCGCGCGCCACGAACGGCCGGTTGTCCGGCAGCGTTTCCGGCAGCCTGACCGGCGTCAGCAGCGTGACTTCATTTTCGTAGCCGTAGTTGGTGATCGGCCCCAGCGTGATGCGTCCGGGGGTGGGCCAGCGGATGTCGCCGGCCTCGACGCCCTCGGGCAGGCGCCAGGTGATGGTGGTCGGCGAGCCGGAGTCGCCGGGGTTCTTCCAGTAGGTATGCCAGTGAGGAATGATCCGCTGTCGTACACCCAGCAGGATTTCCCGGCCCGGCCGGACGGCATCGGCGGAGGCCAGCAGCGTGGCCGTGACATGCGGCGTTGCCGCCGCCGGGCCCGGCTCGACCACCGTCGCGCGGGCGCCGGACAGGGGCAGGGCGCAGACGGCCAGAACTCCGAGCAAGCGTCGGTGGCGACGGAGAAAAAGCCCTGGCGACCCAGGCATCACCGCGAGTTTCCGTCCGAGGGCGTGACCGGCCGCCGGCGGCGGGGGTTCAGACCGCGGCTTCGTCGGTTTCGCCGGTGCGGATGCGGATGACCTGTTCGACGTTGGTGACGAAGATCTTGCCGTCGCCGATCTTGCCGGTGCGGGCAGCCTTGACGATGGCTTCCAGGGCGGTGTCGATCATGCTGTCGGCGACCACCAGTTCGACCTTGACCTTGGGCAGGAAGTCGACCACGTACTCGGCGCCGCGATACAGCTCGGTGTGGCCCTTCTGGCGGCCGAAGCCCTTGACCTCGGTGACGGTGAGGCCGCTGACGCCGAGGGTGGACAGGGCTTCGCGGACTTCGTCGAGCTTGAACGGCTTGATGATGGCTTCGATCTTCTTCATGGTCGGGTCTCCTGGTGCGGAACGGGTCAGAACGGCGCCCGGTACTTGTTGGTGATGGGATAACGCCGGTCGCGGCCGAAGCCGCGCGCGGTGATGCGGATGCCGGGCGGTGATTGCCGACGTTTGTATTCGGAACGGTCGATCAGGCCGATCACGCGCCGCACGTCGGCCTCGGCGTAGCCCTCGGCGACGATGTCGCGCGGCGCCATGTCGCGTTCCACATAGCAGGCCATGATGGCGTCGAGCACGTCGTAGGGTGGCAGGCTGTCCTGGTCGCACTGGTTGGCGCGCAGTTCGGCGGTGGGCGGGCGGTTGATGATGCGTTCCGGAATCACCGGCGAGAGCGTGTTGCGATGCCGCGCCAGACGCCAGACCAGGGTCTTGGCGACGTCCTTGAGCACGGCGAAGCCGCCGGCCATGTCGCCGTACAGGGTGGCGTAGCCGCTCGCCATCTCGCTCTTGTTGCCGGTGGTCAGCACCAGCTGGCCGAACTTGTTCGACAGCGCCATCAGGATCACGCCGCGCACCCGCGCCTGGATGTTCTCCTCGGTCTGGTCGAACGGCAGATCCTCGAATTCGTCGGCCAGTTCGGACAGGAAGGCGTCGAACATCAGCTTGATCGGTTGCACGTCATAGCGAATGCCCAGGTTTTGCGCGAGCTGTTCGGCATCTTCCAGGCTGATGCTGGCGGTGTATTGCGACGGCATCATCACCGCCTGCACGCGTTCGGGGCCGAGCGCGTCGACGGCGATCGCCAGGGTCAGCGCGGAATCGATGCCGCCGGAGGAGCCGACCAGGACGCCGGGGAAGCCGTTCTTCGCGACGTAGTCGCGCACGCCCAGGACCAGGGCCTGGTAGACGGCGGCCTCGGTCGTCGCCGGTTCGGCGAGATCGCCGCGCGGGCGGGCGTCGGCATCGAGTTCGACGAAGTACAGGCCGGCCTCGAACGCCGGGCATCGCGCGGCCAGGGCGCCGTCGCCGGCGAGCGCGAAGGAGGCGCCGTCGAACACCAGTTCGTCCTGGCCGCCAACCATGTTGACGTAGACCACCGGAATACCGGTGGCGGCGATGCGTTCGCGCGCCACGCGCATGCGCTCGCCGGTCTTGTCCAGGTGGAAGGGCGAGGCATTGAGCACCAGCAGGGCCTGGGCGCCGGCGGCGGCGGCCTGTTCGGCGGGGCCGGCTTCCCAGATGTCGGCGCAGATGTTGACGCCCAGGCGCAGGCCGCCGCATTCGAACACGCAGGCTTCGGCGCCGGGCATGAAGGTGCGGACTTCGTCGAACACCGAGTGGTTGGGCAGTTTCTGTTTTCGGTAGGTCCGTTCGATGCGGCCACCGCGCAGGAGCGAGGCGGCGTTGTAGCGGTCACCGGCCTCGGCGAGCGGATGGCCGATCAATACCGCCAGTTCGGCGGGCAGGCGAGCGGCCAGCTCGGTCAGCACGCGCAGGTTCTCGTCGTGGAAATCGGCGCGCAGGGCGAGATCCTCGGGGGGGTAGCCACACAGGGCCAATTCCGGGGTGACCATCAGGTCGGCGCCCGCGAGCGTGGCCTGCCCGGCCAGTTCGAGGATGCGGTCGGCGTTGCCGGCGAGGTCGCCGACCGTGGGGTTCATCTGGGCGAGGGCGATTTTCATGATCGCCGGGATTCTAGCGCGAGTCGCCATCCGCCCGGCGGGCCAAGGCCGGGCGCGCCGGACGCGGGGTCAGATCCGGAACTGGCCGACCAGCTCGTCCAGTTCGCGCGCCAGGGTGTCGAGCTTGCGGCTGGCGTCCTGGGTGTTGTGGGCGTGGCCTGTGGCTTCCCGGGCGACGCTGCCGATGTCGCCGATCTTCCGGCTGATGTTCTCGGCCACCGAGCTTTGCTCGCCGGAGCGCGCGGCGATGCCGGTATTGAGCTGGCTGATGGTGTCGACCGAGGCGGCGATGGTGCCGAGCGCCTCGGCGGTTTCCTCGACACTGTGGACACTGAACTCGGTTTTTTCCTCGGCGTTCTGGATGGCGCCGACGGCTTCCTGGGCGCGGCCCTGGACCTTGACGATGATGGTCTCGATTTCCTCGGTGGCGGACTGGGTGCGTTGCGCCAGGGTGCGCACCTCGTCCGCGACCACCGCGAAACCGCGGCCCTGTTCGCCGGCGCGGGCGGCCTCGATGGCGGCGTTGAGGGCGAGCAGGTTGGTCTGTTCGGCGATCTCGCGGATCAGGCCGATGACGCGGCCGATGTCGCGGCTGTCGGTGTCCAGCCGCTGGATCACGGCAACCGCCTGTTCGAGTTGCTGCGACATCGCCGAGATCGCGCCGAGCGCGTTGGTGGCGGTGTGCGCGCCTTCCCGCGCTTCGCCGTTGGCCTGGTCGGCGGCATTGGCGGCCTCGCGGGTGTTGCTGGCGACTTCCTGGACGGTGCCGGCGAGCTGATGCAGGGCGCCGGCGAGTTCCTCGGTGTCCGACAACTGCCGTTCGACGCCCTGCTGGGTCTGGGTGGATACCCGCACCAGTTCGCTGGCGACCTGGGTCAGGTTGTGGGTGGCGCCGCGCACCTGGCCAAGAATGCCGGAGAAGCGTTCGAGCATGGTGTTGAAGGCGGTGGCCGCGCAGGCGATCTCGTCCTGGCCTTCGATGGGCGCGCGCAACGACAGGTCGGATTGCTGCTCGACCCGGTTCATGTGGTCGGTGAGCCGGTTGATCGGCTGGGCGACCACGCGCTTGAGCGCGGCCGACAGCAGCGCCATGCCGATCACGAACAGGGCCAGGTGGATGGCCAAGCTTTCCAGGCCGGAGTTGCGGATGCCGGCGTCGGCCGGTTTCAGGTCGTAGCTGACGCGGATGGCGCCAAGCACGGTGCCGGACGGTACCGTGTGGCAGCCCATGCAGTTGGCGCCACGGGTGTTTTCAGTGGCGCGGTAGGGACGCACCACGGTCAGCCGCCGGCCGTCGGCGGTGCTTTCGATACGGACCACGTCCTCGCCGCCAAGCGCGGCGCGGTCGAGATCGTCGACGGGTTTCTCGTCTTCCTTGCCGGGACCGTACTGGCCGGCCACGGCGTCGCCGCGCATGACCCGGGCCTCGATGACGTTGTCCTGGGCGGAGATCTGCTCTCGCAGTTCGTGCCGGCTGTCCATGCCGCCGGTCAGCATCAGCTTGTTGAGACCGTCGAAATAGCCGTCGGCGATGGCGCGGGTCTGGTCGGTGGTGAAGCGCTCGGCCATGCCCTTTTCGCTGAAATAGGCATGCATCAGCGAAGCGGTCAGCAGAACCAGGAACAGCATCGCCGTGAAAACGAGTATCTTGGATGTAACCGTGCGGGCGCAGGATTTGAGTCTCATCGGGGTCTCTCTCATCCGTGTTCTATTGATGCGGGCTTTACGGCAATTCCATCGCGAACTTGAACGGTTTCGAAGTGGAATCGCGGAAATCTCCGGGAACCCTGGTGATCCTGGCGGCACTGAAAGCGGATGTCCGCGCGGACGGTACTGGAATCGGGACGGAATGCCCATGGAATACCAATTGAATCGACTCGCCGAGGCGCTGGGCCTTGGTTTTCTTGCCGGCCCCTGGTTGTGGCAGGTGGCGACCGTGGTCGTGGCGGTGCTGGCGATCAACGTCGGCGCCTATTACCTGCTGCGCCACATCGAGAAGGTGGCCGCGCGCACCGCGGCGGTCTGGGACGACGCCCTGATCCGGGCGTCGCGGCGGCCGCTGACCCTGATCCTGTGGGTGGTCGGCGCCGCCTACGCGCTGGCCATCGTCAATCGCCACGTCAGCCTGCCGTATTTCGATCTGGTCGCGCCGGCGCGGCTGGTGGTGGTCATCGCCGCGCTGGCCTGGTTCCTGATCCGGCTGATCAACTACATGGTCGAGAACATCGTCACCAACCGCCTGCGTCTGGCCGACAGTGTCGACCGCACCACGCTCGACGCCATGAGCAAGCTGGGCCGGGTCTCGGTGGTGATCATCGCCAGCCTGCTGATCCTGCAGAACCTGGGCGTCAGCGTCACCGGCGTGCTCGCCTTCGGCGGCATCGGCGGCATCGCGGTCGGTTTCGCGGCCAAGGACATCCTGGCCAACTTCTTCGGCGGCCTGACCATCTACCTGGACCGGCCGTTCGTGGTCGGCGAGTGGATCCGGTCGCCGGACAAGAACATCGAGGGCACGGTCGAGTACATCGGCTGGCGCCACACCCGGGTGCGCGCGTTCAACCGCAATCCGATCTACGTGCCCAACGCGCTGTTCACCAACATCGTGGTGGAGAACCCGTCGCGCATGACCCATCGGCGCATCAAGGAGACCATCGGCATCCGCTACCAGGATGTCGGCAAGATGGCGGCGATCGTCGCCGACGTGAAGGCGATGTTGCGCGCGCATCCGGACATCGACGCGAACACCACGCTGATCGTCAATTTCAATACCTTCGGTGAATCCTCGCTGGATTTCTTCATCTATACCTTCACCCGCACGATCGACTGGACCACGTACCACGGGATCAAGCAGGATGTGCTGCTCAAGGTCGCCGACATCATCGCCGGGCACGGCGCCGAGATCGCGTTCCCGACCCGCACGCTGCATGTCGAGCCGGCCACCGAGCATTAACATCGCCGCAAATTCAGGAGCATTCGATGCGCGCATGGTTGTGGATGGGGCTGTTGCTGCCGACGCTGGCGCTGGCCCAGGACTGGAAACTGGATCCGGCGCGCGGCCGGATCGCCTTCACGATCAAGCAGATGAACGTGCCGATGGAGGGCGGTTTCCGGCGTTTCAGCGCGCGCGCGGCGTTCGATCCGGCGCGGCCGGAGGCCGGGTCGTTGCGGATCGAGGTCGATATCGCCGGCATCGATACCGGTACCGCCGAGGGTGACGCCGAGGTCCGGCGGCCGATCTGGTTCGACAGCGCGCGTTTCCCCAAGGCGGTGTTCGAATCGCGCCGGATCACCCGGCTGGCCGATGGCCGTCTGGCCGCCCACGGCGACCTGACCGTGAAGGGTCGCGCCAGGGCGATCACCGTGCCGTTCACGCTGACCCGCGAGGGCAACGGTTGGCTGGCGGAAGGCGGCTTCCCGTTGAAACGTTCGGATTTCGGCATTGGCGCCGGCGAATGGAACGATGTGGTCGCCGATCAGGCCGATATTCGCTTCCGCTTCCTGCTCACCCCCTGAGGAGTCGCCCATGCAAACGCAGTCGATGCGCGCGTTCGCGCTGTTCGCGGCATTCGCCGCCGTGGTCCCCGCCGGCGCCGCCGAGCGTTACGTGCTGGACCCGGAACACACCTTCCCGAGTTTCGAAATCCGCCATCAGCACGTGTCCTGGTTTCGCGGCAAGTTCAATCGCAGCCAGGGCCGGGTGGCGCTCGATCCGGGCGGCACGGAGAACCTGATCGAGGTGGTGGTCGACCCGGCCTCGGTCGACAGCGGCCATGACGGCCTCAACGCCAAGCTGCTCGGCGCCAACTTTTTCCAGACCGCCCGGTTTCCGGAAGTCCGTTTCGTCGCCCGCGACATCGAGTTCCGCGATGGCAGGCCGGTGCTCGCGCGTGGCGAGCTGACCCTGCTCGGCGAGACCCGTCCGGTCATCCTGGAAATCCGCGAGTTCGCCTGTGGCCGGCATTTCCCCAGCTTCCGGCATTTCTGCGGCGCCGACGTCCATGCCGTGATCCGCCGCTCCGAGTTCGGCATGAACTACGGGATTCCGCTGATCGGCGACGAGGTTCGGCTGGCGATCGAGGTGGAGGCGTTCCGCGAGTAGCCCGGCGTGGCGGCGGGAGTAGAATCGGCGCCGCTTAGACCAGAAGCCACCGGGAGACATCGAGCATGGAAGCCAGCGTTCCACCCAACCATATCGTTCCGCCGTCCTCGGCCGCGCATCCGGACCTGGACTGGAGCCAGGTGCGCGAAACCATCCTGATGCTCAATCTGGCGGTCGCCCAGATCGAACTGGCGTTGCGCGATTCCAACGGCTCGGTCGATGTCCTCACCGATTCGTTCACCGGCATGTACGGCAACCTGATGGCGCTGGTGGAGGCCGCCGGGGCGTTGCCGGATTCACCGGTGAAGGTGGCGATCGAGGAAAGCGGCGCCAGCGTCTCGCGCCAGATGAGCCAGGCCATCGTCGCCTTCCAGTTCTACGACCGCATGAGCCAGCGCCTGACCCATGTCTGTCGTGGTCTGGACGAGCTCGGCGACATCGTCAGCAAACCCGAGCGACTCTACAGTCCGTTCGCCTGGCACGCCCTGCAACAGAAAATCCGGGCCAAATACACGATGGAGGAAGAACGGGCGATGTTCGACGAAGTCGTGCGCACCGGCGATGTCCAGGCCGCCCTCCAGCACTATGCCCGCGACCGCCAGGACCGGGCCGGCGGCGCTTCCGACGTCGAGCTGTTCTGATGTGGGTCACCGCGCTCGATCATGTCGTGCTGACGGTGGCCGATGTCGAGGCCAGCGCCGCGTTCTACCAGCGCGTGCTCGGCCTGGAACGGGTGGATTTCGGCGCCGGCCGGGTCGCGCTGCGATTCGGCGACCAGAAGATCAACCTGCATCCGGCCGCGCACCCGCTGGCGCCGCACGCCAGCCGGCCGACACCGGGAGCCGCCGATCTCTGTTTCGTCAGCGCCTTGCCGGTGGCGGCCTGGTTGGTCCGCCTGGCGGCGGCCGGCGTCGCCGTCGAGGCCGGGCCGGTGCAGCGCACCGGCGCGCGCGGCGCCATGATTTCGCTGTATTTCCGTGATCCGGATGGCAACCTGATCGAGGTCGCCGAGTATCCCTGACGCCTAAGGCACGCGCCGCCGAGCGGCCGCCAGCCATGTACAAGATTCCCGTTTCCGTCCTGGTCGTCATCCATAGCCCGGATGCCCGCGTGCTGCTGCTGGAGCGCGCCGACGCGCCCGGCTACTGGCAGTCGGTGACCGGCAGCCAGGATGCCGGCGAGTCCTTGCGCGAGACCGCGATCCGCGAGGTGGCCGAGGAAACCGGCCTGGACGCGGAGGCGCACGCGCTGACCGACTGGGGCATCGAGAACCGCTACGAGATTTTCGAACGCTGGCGGCACCGCTACGCGCCCGGTGTCACGCACAACACCGAGCACGTGTTCGGCCTGTGTCTGCCTGAACCGGTGACGGTGAGGCTGGCGCCGCGCGAGCATTTGGCCCAGGTCTGGCTGCCCTGGCGGGAGGCGGCCGAGCGGTGTTTTTCCTGGAGCAACGCGGCGGCGATCCGCCGGCTTGGCGCCGGCCCGGCCGAATCCTGATTCCGGGGCCGCGCTACAGCGTCCGCGCCACCACCCAGGCCTCGACCTCGACGGCGCCGGCCCGACGCGCTTCGCGCGCGAGTTCGTCGAGGCTGGCGCCGCTGGTCATGACGTCGTCGACCAGCGCGACCCGGCGGCCGGCCAGATCGATCCGGCATTCGAAGGCGCCGCGCAGGTTGCGGCGCCGGCCGGCCAGATCCAGGCCGGCTTGCGGCGGTGTGTCGCGTACGCGCCGGCAGGCGTCCGGCCGCCAGGCGATGCCGGTGGCCGCGGCCAGACGGCGACCGATCTCGATGGCCTGGTTGAAGCCGCGTTCGGCCAGGCGTTTCGGATGCAGGGGCATGGGCAGGATCAGGTCGGGCGGCCCGGCGTCGATCGGTTGGTTCGCCCGCGCGTCGGTCAGCATGTCGGCCAACAGCACGGCGAGCAGATCGGCGATGGCGAGACGGCCCCCGTATTTGCAGGCTTGCACCAGCGCATCGAGCGGGAAATCGTAGGCCAGCGCGGCGCGCGCGCGGGTGAAGGCGGGAGGCCGTCGCAAACAGTGGCCACACACCTGGCCGGTGGCCGATGGCAACGCGCAGACCGGGCAGCGCGCGGTCGGCAAGCGCGGCAGGTCGGCCAGACAGTCGGCGCAGATCAGGGCGTGGCTGTGCCCGCCATGGGTTGCCGCCGCGCACAGCAGACACGCTTGCGGTAGCCGCCTTTGAATAAATTTCACGCACTTGTTCAAAACATCGTTGTTCAAAATTGACATGTCTGGCGCCCTCCCGCACCATCGCCGGCTCGCTTCGCACCCTGACGGATTGATCATGGCGGAAACCCGGATTCTCACGGCCGCGTCCTGCAAGCTCAGCGCACGGCTCTTCAACATGCTGGCGGTCGCCACCACGCTGCTGGCGGCGTCGCTGTTCGGCCTCGGGCAACTGATCGCCGACAAGAAGATGGCCTTTTTGCCGATGGCGATGTCGCTGCCGCCGATCATGATCTGGCTGGCGGCCTCCATCTTCGTCTATGCCTCGATCGCGCACCACCCCGACCTGACCGTGCGCCATTACAACAAGTGGGCCGGTTACCGCTATTACGCGGTGGTCGGCACCCTGACCATCCTGTCCAACGATCTTGCCCAGTTGCCCACCGGCTGGACCGGCGTCTGGGGGTTGATGCTGCTGGCGCTGATTCCGTGGGCGCTGTTCGACATCTGGAAAGCCGGCAAGGAAGACTGGCGTGACATCACGATCGAAAAGGAAGCGCATTGATGAGTGATCTTTCGCAAGCCCGGGCCGGCGTGGCCCGGCATTGGAGCCTGGCCGAGGTCGAGGCGCTGTTCGCGCTGCCATTCAACGACCTGATGTTCCAGGCGCAGACCGTGCACCGCCAACATTTCGACGCCAACGCGGTGCAGTTGTCGACGCTGCTGTCGATCAAGACCGGCGGCTGTTCCGAGGATTGCGGCTATTGCTCGCAGTCGGCGCGTCACGACACCGGCCTGGAGCGCGAGAAACTGATGGAAGTCGACGAAGTGGTCGCCGCCGCGCGCGCCGCCAGGGACGCCGGCGCCACCCGGTTCTGCATGGGCGCGGCCTGGCGCGGCCCCAAGGACAAGGATCTCGACGCGGTCGCCGGGATGGTGCGCGAGGTCAAGGCGCTCGGTCTGGAGACCTGTGTCACCCTGGGCATGCTCAAGCCCGGCCAGGCCGAGGCACTGAAGGCGGCCGGCCTGGATTACTACAACCACAATCTTGATACCGCCTCCGAGTTCTACGGCCAGGTCGTCACCACCCACACTCATGCCGATCGGCTGGACACCCTGGCCAAGGTGCGCGACGCCGGCATCCACGTCTGTTGCGGCGGCATCGTCGGCATGGGCGAATCGCGCCGGGTGCGCGCCGGCCTGATCCTGGAACTGGCCAACCTCGACCCGCAGCCGGAATCGGTGCCGATCAACATGCTGGTGAAGGTGCCGGGCACGCCGCTCGCCGACGCTGCCGAACAGGGGGGCGAGGGGGCATTGAATGGCGATCTCGACCCGTTCGAATTCGTGCGCACCATCGCCGTCGCCCGCGTCACCATGCCGGCCTCGCACGTACGCCTGTCGGCCGGCCGGCATGAATTGGGCGAGGGCGTGCAGGCGCTGTGTTTCCTGGCCGGCGCCAATTCCATCTTCCACGGCGACAAGCTGCTCACCACCGGCAATCCGGACGTGACCGCCGATCAGGCGCTGTTCGCCAGGCTGGGCTTGCGCGCCGAGCCGGTGAGCGGACGGCGCTGCGCCGGACATTGACCAGGGCAGCCCCGTCCGCGCGCGGGCATGGCCGACGCGAGCGCGCCGCATGACGCCTGATCGCATTGCCGCCGCGTTGTCGGAACTCGCGGAACTCGGACTCGCGCGCCGACGCCACGTGCTGGACGGCGCCCAGGGCGCCCGCGTGAGCCTGGATGGCCGCGCCTGCCTGTCGTTCGCCAGCAACGATTACCTTGGCCTGGCCGGTCATGCCGACGTCGCCCGCGCCGCCATCGCGGCGATCGAACGGGTCGGCGTCGGCGCCGGCGCGGCGCATCTGCTGACCGGCCATCACCGGCTGCATCACGATCTGGAAACCCGTCTGGCCGGCTTCGTCGGCCTGCCGGCGGCCTTGCTGTTCTCGACCGGCTACATGGCCAGTCTGGGCGTGCTGCCGGCCTTGCTGGACCGCCATGCCGAAGTGTTCGAGGATCGTCTCAACCATGCCTCGCTGATCGACGGCGCGATCCTGGCGCGCGCGCGGCTGACCCGCTATCCGCATCTCGACCTGGACTGGCTGGACCGCAAGCTCGGCGAGAGCACGGCGTCCACCAGACTGATCGCCACCGATACCGTGTTCAGCATGGACGGCGACCTGGCGCCGGTGCCGGCGCTGCTGGAACTGGCGGAAAAGCACGATGCCTGGCTGTATCTCGACGATGCCCACGGCTTTGGCGTGCTCGGCGACCAGGGGCGCGGCATCCTCGAACATGCCGGGCTGGCGTCGCCGCCGCGCCGCCTGATCTATCTCGCCACCCTGGGCAAGGCGGCCGGCGTCGCCGGCGCCTTCGTCGCCGGCTCGACGGAGCTGGTGGAATGGCTGGTCAACCGGGCGCGCACCTGGATCTACACCACCGCCCAGCCGCCGTTGCTGGCGGCGGCGGTCGGTGCCAGCCTGGATCTGATCGCCGGCGAGCCCTGGCGCCGTCGGCATCTGCGGGCGCTGATCGCCCGGTTCAGGGCCGGCGTCGCCGATCTGCCATGGCCGTCGCCGGTTTCCGATACACCGATCCAGCCGTTGCTGGTGGGGACCAGCCAAGCCGCCGTGGCGCTGGCGGAGGGGCTGCGCGCGCGCGCCATCCTGGCGCCGGCGATCCGGCCGCCGACGGTGCCCCATGGCGAAGCGCGCCTGCGCGTATCGCTATCCGCCGCGCACACGCCGGACGATGTCGACGAACTGCTGGCCGCGTTGCGCGAGCTGGCGCGCGGGTGAGGTCGGAATGGCGCATTCCCGGTCCACGCCCCCCCGCGTTTTCCTGCATGGTTGGGGCCTGCATGGCGGCATCTGGGCCGAGACCCTGGCCGCGCTGCCCGGCGCGGCGCCGGACCTGCCCGGCTACGGCGCCAGTCCGATGGTTGCCCCGTACCACGCCGAGACCCTGGCCGACGCGCTTGCCGTCGGCCTGGACGCGCCGGTGGAACTGATCGGCTGGTCGATGGGCGGCATGGTCGCGCTGGCGCTGGCGGCACGGCACCCGGACAAGGTGGCGCGGCTGGTGCTGGTCGGCGCCAGCCCGGCCTTCCTGCGTCGGCCGGACTGGCCGGACGGCCTGGACGCCGGCGTGCTGGCCGGTTTCGCCGCCGCCCTGCGCGACGATTACCGAGGCACGTTGCTACGTTTCCTGGCCTTGCAGGCACGTGGCGACGACGCCGCGCGCACGGTGATCGGTCGACTGCGCGAGACCGTGTTCGCGCGTGGCGAGCCGTCGCCGGCCACGCTCGCCGCTGGCCTGGAACTGCTCGCCAGCGTCGATCTGCGCGCGCTGGCGGCGCGCGTGCGTTGCCCGACCCTGGTCACGCACGGTGCCCACGATGGGCTGTGCCCACCCGGGGCCGGGCGTTGGCTGGCCGAGCACATTCCGGGCGCGCGTCTGGCCCTGCACGCCCATGCCGCGCACGCGCCGTTCCTGTCGCACCCCGACTGGTTCGCGCGTGAAATACGGGAGTTCGCCCATGGATGAAGCGCGCCGGCGCGCGATCCGGCGCGCGTTCGAGCGGGCCGCGACCAGTTATGACCGGGCCGCGTTCCTGCAACAGGAAATCGCCCGGCGACTGGACGAGCATCTGGACGGCATGAAGATCGCGCCGGCCCGCGTTCTCGACATCGGTTGCGGTACCGGTTTCGGCGCCGGCCTGCTGCGCGCGCGTTATCCGGAGGCCACCGTCATCGGCCTCGACATCGCCGAATCCATGCTCCGGGAAGCGCGTCACCGGCACGGCGCGCGCGCCGGCTGGCGTGGCCTGCTGGCGCGGTTGCGGGGCACGGCCGAGCGTTTCGCGCCGGTGCGCGCGGACATGCGCGGCCTGCCGCTGGCGCGCGCGTGCTGCGACATGGCCTGGTCGAACCTGGCACTGCAATGGACCGACGATCTCGCCGCCACTTTCGCCGAAGTGCATCGGGTGCTGAGACCGGAAGGGTTGTTCCTGTTCGCCAGCTTCGGTCCCGATACCCTGACCGAATTACGCGCCGCGTCGGCGGATCTGGATGGCTACAACCACGTCAACCGCTTCGTCGACATGCATGACGTCGGCGACGCCCTGGTGCATGCCGGCTTCGCCAATCCGGTGATGGAGATGGAGCGCGTCACGCTGACCTACGCCGATCTGCCGGCGTTGCTGCGCGAGCTCAAGGCCATTGGCGCCGATACCGTGGTGGAGGGCCGGCGCGCCGGCCTGATGGGCAAGGCCACCTGGCGGCGCCTGAGCGCGAATTACGAGCGCTTCCGCCGCGACGACGGCCGTTTGCCGGCCACCTACGAGGTGGTCTACGGCCATGCCTGGGCGGTGCCCAGGCGAACCATCGAGGACGGCCGCCAGATCATCGAGTTTCGCGGGCGCCCGAGGTAACCGCCGCATCCGCCCGGTCGGGCGGATGCGGGGTGCCGGGACCTAGCGAATCACGATCGGCGGCAGGTTGATGATCAGCGACGGTTCCGGCCCATACCGGTAATAGGTGGCGGGATGGTAGCCACGATAGCCGGGGTAGTAGGGCGGCGGGCCATAAAAGTACACGTGCTCGCGGACGATGGGGGGCCTGCTCGAGCGCCGTTCATCCCGCCAGCGTGGGGGAATGCCGCGGCGGTGATCGTCACGATCCCAGTGGCGTTGATGGTTCCAGGTCGGCGGTGGCGACGACCAGCGATGGTCGCGATCGAAATCGCGCGCCTGGGTGGCGGTCGACAGGGCCAGGACGGCGATGCCGAACAACGTGCCGATCAGGGTATGCGTGCGCATGATGGACTCCTTTCCTTGCTGGCGAGTCCCGCCGGATGGCGGTGGGCTGCTCATGCTTCATGCTAGGCGGACGGCGCCGGTCGCCGGGTTTCAAGGCGTAACCATTTGTTACGGTGGCCCGGTTTTTCCCGATGGCGTCGCCGAAGTACCATCCCATATTCACGCCGCCAACCCAACCTGGAGTCCGCAATGCCGCACCCGCTCGCCGGCCAGCCCGCGCCCGCCGAATCCCTGACCGACATCGTCGCGCTGCTGCGCGCCTATCATGAAGCGCCGGACCCGGCCGACCCCGCCCAGCGGGTGGCGTTCGGCACCAGCGGCCATCGTGGCAGCGCGCTCGCCGGCGGCTTCAACGAGGCGCACATCCTGGCCATCGTCCAGGCGGTTTGCGAGTACCGCGCCGGCCAGGGCATCGACGGTCCGCTGTTCCTGGGCATGGATACCCATGCCCTGTCGGCGCCGGCGCAGGCCACGGCGCTGGCGGTGCTCGCCGCCAACGGTGTCGAGACCCGTTACCAGCGCGACGGCGGCTACACGCCGACGCCAGTGATTTCACACGCCATCCTGGCGCACAACCGCGAATCCGGCGCCCGCCGCGCGGATGGCATCGTCATCACGCCGTCCCACAATCCGCCGCGCGATGGCGGCATCAAGTACAACCCGCCGCATGGCGGGCCGGCCGATACCGACGCCACCGGCTGGATCGAGCGGCGCGCCAACGCGCTGATGGAAACGGGCAATCGCGAGGTACGCCGGCTGCCGCTGGAACAGGCGCTGGCGGCGTCCTGCGCGCGCGCGATTGATTTCGTCATGCCCTATGTCGAGGATCTGGAAAACGTCATCGACATGGCCGCGATCCGCGCCGCCGGCCCGCGCATCGGCGTCGATCCGCTCGGTGGCGCGGCGGTCGCCTACTGGGCACCGATCGCGGAGAAATACGGATTGAACATCGAGGTGGTGAATCCGAAGGTGGACCCGGCCTTCGCCTTCATGACCCTGGATCACGACGGCAAGATCCGCATGGACTGTTCCAGTCCGTACGCGATGGCCAGCCTGGTCGGTCTGAAGGACCGGTTCGACATCGCCTGGGGCAACGACGCCGACGTCGACCGTCACGGCATCGTCACGCCCTCGGTCGGTCTGCTCAATCCCAACCACTATCTGGCGGTCGCCATCCGTTACCTGCTCGGCCACCGGCCCGGCTGGCCGGCCGACGCGGCGGTCGGCAAGACCCTGGTGTCGAGCGGCCTGATCGACCGGGTGGTGGCATCGCTCGGACGCCGGCTGATGGAAGTGCCGGTCGGCTTCAAGTGGTTCTCGCCCGGTCTGCTCGACGGTTCGATCTGTTTCGGCGGCGAGGAGAGCGCCGGCGCCAGTTTCCTGCGCCGTGATGGCACGGTCTGGACCACCGACAAGGACGGCATCATCCTCGGCCTGCTGGCGGCGGAGATCACCGCCGTCACCGGCAAGGACCCGGGCCGGCACTACCAGGAACTCACCGCCGAGCACGGCACGCCTTGCTACGTGCGCATCGACGCGCCGGCGACGCCGGCGCAGAAGGCGGCGTTCAAGGGACTGACCGGCGAGCGGGTCGGCGCCGCGACCCTGGCCGGCGATCCGATCACCGCGCGTCTGACCCGGGCGCCCGGCAACGACGCGCCGATCGGCGGCCTCAAGGTGACCACCGACCACGGCTGGTTCGCGGCGCGGCCGTCCGGCACCGAGGATATCTACAAGCTGTACGCGGAAAGCTTCCTGAGCGAGGCGCACCTGGCCGAGATCGTCTCGGAGGCGCAAGGGATTGTCAGCGACGCGCTGGCGGGATGAGGACGCGAGCACCGCGGCCCGGGGCATGGCGCCCCGGGCCGGTCGGGTTTACTTGCAGTGCGATTTGGCGGGCGCGACCAGACGCGACATGTAGTCGCTGACCGCATCGATGTCCTGGTCGGAATACGGCTTGATCACCTTGACCATTTCGGCGTTGGCGTTGCGCCGGCCAAGATCACGGCTTTCCACCGACTCCCGGCGCAGATAGGCGTAGTGCTGACCGGCCACGACCGGATAGAAGCGGGCGGCGTCGCCTTCGCCCTGATCGCCGTGGCAACTGGCGCAATCGCGTTGATACAGGGTCTTGCCACGCGCCAGATCGCGGCCACTGCCCTTGCCATTCTCGGTCGGCGTCGGCAGACAGCTCAGATAGGTGGCGATGTGGGTGATCTGGCCACCGGGCACGGTGTCTTCCTCGATGAACGGATCCATCTTGTGGCTGTCGCGGCGGCCGGCGCGCACGTCGAGTACCTGTTTTACCAGCACCGAGGCATGCTGGCCGGCCAGTTGCGGGTAGATGCCATCGGTGCGGCCACCGCCGTCGGCCTTGTGGCAACCCCGGCAGGTCCGGTAGGCGGTTTCGCCCTTGGCGCGGTCGCCGGGCGCGGCCAGCGCGGCGATCAGGTTGCCGTCCGGGCAGGGTGAAGCGGCTGGCGCGGTCGGCTGGGCCGAGACGGGCAGGGTGGTCAAGCCAAGCAATATCAGGGGGAGCAGGTTGCGTTTCATGGTCGGTTGGTCCTCAGGGCATGCTGGCCAGGTATTCGGCGAGGGCGAGGGTTTCTTCCTCGCTCAGACGGCTGGCGATGGTGCGCATCACGCGCTTGCCGTTCATCCGCTTGTTGCCGGCGTACAGCTTGAACTGTTCCAGCGTGTAGTCGACGTGCTGGCTGGCGATGCGTGGGAAGCCACCGTTGTTGGCGCCGGCGCCGTTGGCCTCGTGGCAGGAGTCGCAGGATGGCACGCCGCTATCGGGATTGCCCTCGAAGTACAGCTTCTTGCCACGCGTCAGCAGCTCCGGCCGGGTGACCGTGCCGGGCGCCGGTTTCTGGGTGGAAAAATGCGCGGCGAGGTTGGCGATGTCGGCGTCGCTCAGGGACGCGGCGAACGGCGCCATCACCTCGCTGGCGCGTTTGCCGCTCTTGTAATCCTGCAATTCCTTGGTCAGGTAACTGGGTTGCTGGCCGGCCAGATTGGGGAAGGTGGGCACCGGGCTGTTGCCGTCGGCGCCATGGCAGGCGGCGCAGACATTGGTGGCGATCTCGGCGCCCTTGCCGGCGTCGGCCGCCGGGGCGCCGGCAGCCATTCCGAACAGGAGCAGGGCCAGGGTGGGGGCGGTCAGGCGTTGCGGGTATGTCATCGTGTCCTCATGGGTCATGCCAAGCCGGCGTAGCTTACAAGCGGGTATCACGGTCTGGCGGCGGACGACGCGGAATTCTTGTCCGGGATCAAGAATTTCCCGCCTGTCTTCAGGGTGTTCTCGACTTGTGCAGTTTTTCCACCGCCCAGACCGCCGCTTCCACGCGCGAACGCAGGCCGAGCTTGCGCAGGATGTGCTTGACGTGGACCTTGACGGTACCTTCGGTGATGTCGAGTTCCTTGCCGATCACCTTGTTGCTGAGGCCGTTGGCGATCAGGTCGAGGATGCGCGTCTCCTGGTCGGTCAGCCCCGCTTCCAAAGGCGATCCGGGTTGTTGCTGGCGTCGCAGCGCGGCGGCGAGCAGGTGGGTGAGGGCATCGGAGACGATGACCCGGCCGTGCGCCGCCGCTTCGATGTTCTCGACCATCCGCTCCGGCTCCATGTCCTTCAGCAGATAACCGTCGGCGCCGCCGCGCAGGGCCGCGACCAGATCGTCGGCCAGATCGGAGACCGTGATCATGACCACGCGGGTTTCCAGATCGGTGGCGCGGATCGCCTTGAGTACATCGAGGCCGCTCATGTCCTTCATGTTCAGATCCAGGAGGAGCAGGTCGGGCCGGGCCTTCTTGACCAGCGCGATGCCTTCCCGGCCATTCGATGCCTCGCCGACGAAATCGAAACGCTCGGCGGCGTTCAGCAACTGAACCAGACCCCGCCGGAACAGCGGGTGGTCGTCAACGATGACGGTGCGGAATTTTCCTGGGCTCATGTCGTGGAGATCGGGGTTGACGGGGAAATCGGGGAAATCGCGCCGAACGGGTCGGAGACCGGTTCCGCGCGGAAGCGCAGGGTCACGCGCGTGCCGGCCTCCTCGCGCGGCGTCGTCGCAACGGAACCGCCCAGGGTCAGCGCGCGCTCGCGCATGATCGCCAGACCGTAGTGGCCGGCGCCATCGGTCGCGGGCGGATTGTCCAGACCGATGCCGTCGTCCTCGATGCGGACGATCATGTCGCCATCGCCGGCATGACGCAGGCTGACCCAGGCCTGTCGGGCATGGGCGTGCTGGAGGACGTTGGACAACGCCTCGCGCACGACCTGCAGGGTGTGGATTTCCTGGTTCGGCGACAGATGGCAACCGGCCAGATCGGTTTCCAGATGGATGGGCAGGCCGCCGCGATGGCTGTATTCGAGCACCGTATTGGTCAGCAACGCCAGAAAGTCGCCTTCCATCTTCAAGCGGAAGGTGGCCAGCAGTTCGCGCAACTGCCGGTAGGCGGCGCTGATGCCTTCGCGCAAATCGTTGAGGATGACCCGTGCCTCGGCCAGACGCGGCGGCTCGGCCAGGGTCGGTTGCAGCAGACTGGTCTGGATCTTCATGTAGGACAGGGATTGCGCGATCGAGTCGTGCAATTCCCGGGCGATGACCGAGCGTTCTTCCTGAAGCGCGAGCAGACGCTCCTGTTCGGTCTTGAAGGAGGTGCCAAGGGCGGTGCCGATATGACGCGCGAGCGCCTCCAGCAATTGCGTCTGCCAGTCCTGGAGGCGCGCGGATGCCGGCAGGGTGAGGCGCAGCACGCCATACAGGCCGTCGAGATCGCGCAGCGGTACGGTCAGCATGTGGTCGCCACCGACGAGCCGGTATTGCCAGAACTCATCCCGATCCGGCTGGCGCGCGCAATGCGGACAATCGCCATGATCCCGCTCCCGGCAGGCCGGCAGCGACGAAGCCAGCACGCGCGCCGGGCCGCCATGCTTGGGCAGCAGGCAGACCATGCCGCCATTCAGATGCATGACCTGCTCCATCTCGGCGAGCATCTCGCGGTAGGTTTCCGGCGCCAGCGGCGCCTTGTGCAGCCGGGCGATCGAGCGATAGAGCAGGTCCAGGGACTGATTGCTGCGCGTCAGCTCGGTGGTTTTCTCGGCGACTCTCAGCTCCAGACCGCGATAGAGCTTCGACAGATCCTCGGCCATGAAATTGAAGGCCTGGCCGAGCTGGCCGAGTTCGTCGCGGCCGACGTGGCGCGCGCGCGCGGAGAAATCGCCGCGCGCGATCCGGCGGGCATTGGCGAGCAGGTCCGCGAGCGGCCTGAGGACGCCGCGATGGACGCCGGCCATCACGCCAAGCACCGCGACCAGCGTCAGTATCAGCGCCGCGCCGAGGATGTTGCGCAGATGCCGGATGCGTCTTTCGGTATCGGCTTCGAGTTGGGCGACCATGGTGTCGATGTCGTCGACGAAGGCGTCGATGGTGCGCAACAGATGGTTGTGACGGGCCACCGGATGCAGGTCATTGCCCGGCAGTGCCTCCTCCATCAGCAGGGGCTTCAGTTGTTCCAGCCAGGCCAGGCGCACCGCCTGATAGCGGCGCGCGAGCGCGCCATCGGGAGGTCGGCCGACCGCGCGCAGCAGAGCCTCGTTGGCCAGACTCAGTTCGAAGCGGTCGATCGCGGCCAGCAGATAGCGATGCTCGACGGTGTCGTTCTCGGCGTCGGACAGCACCATGCTGCCCATCCGGTGACTCTGCATGCGCAGGCTGCCGGCGACGTTGATGGCGCTGCCGCTGCCCTGCACCTGTTCGGCGACGAATACCGAGGTGGCGATGCCG
The DNA here is from genome assembly GCA_020725265.1 of Hydrogenophilus sp. Taxonomy (GTDB): domain Bacteria; phylum Pseudomonadota; class Gammaproteobacteria; order Burkholderiales; family Thiobacillaceae; genus PFJX01. The sequence continues at coordinate 151,563 of DYFK01000008.1, forward strand.
CCGACGCCGATGGTGGTGATCACGAACAGGGCGAAGGCCAGCCCCAGCAGGATCGACCGTCCGAACATGATTTCCCAGATCTTGCGCATGCCCACTCCGATGGCCGCCGGGCGGCCGCTGGTTATGTGTGCTTCTGGCCCGGAAAGCCACCCGGGCCGCCTCTCTCCATGGGCGGGCCGTTGCCCGGGCGCCGCCCGGCGAACGACTCGAAGGGATTGAGTGATACCACTAACAGGCCGTTGAAAAAGCCATGATCAACACCCCCAACCCATTTCTGAACGGT
>DYFK01000009.1:0-54677 GCA_020725265.1 Hydrogenophilus sp.
ATCGCCAGACACCCCAACTCCTAAACGCCCACCTCCAAGGTGGGCGTTGCTATTTACGGTATCTCGTCGAGAACAGGATGCTCCAGGCCTGTTGCCGGTCCATGCTTGGCGGCCATCGTCACTGATGCGTGCATTGGCGATCTGCCATCTTTCCGATAATCCTTGCATCCAGGATGCCGTCGGCCAGAGTGATGGTGACGATGTCGGAAATCGCCACATCATTTTCCGAAATGATGATGTGTCCGTGGGAGTCTCGGATGAGGCCGTAGCCTCTGGCTAGTACCGATGCCGGATTTAAATGGGCCAAGCTGGATTCCAGCGATTGAAGTCGCTGGTGACATGTGGAAGTTGTCCGATGCCAGGAGTCCGCGAGTTTCCTCTCGAGTCTGCTCAAGTTGCTGTTCAGTTGGAGGACGTCGGGTCCGCGTACCCTTTGGATCAGTCGCGAGGCAATGGCCTGCGAGCGCGAGATCCGCGTGCCAAGGGCGGACCTCATGCGTAACGTTGTAAACCCGAGATGGCGTCTTTGTCTGTCCAGGCGTTCATCGGGGTGAGGGAGGCGCATGCTCCATGAATCCAGCTGTTGCGTCGCTAGCTCGATCCTGCGCATCGTCGACTGTTTCAACCGGCCATTAAGATTGGCGATCAGGCGTGTGACTTCACCCAATTCGGGGGATGCCAGCTGAGCCGCGCCGGTTGGCGTCGGTCCGCGTGCATCCACGACAAAATCCACGATGGTGAAGTCGGTTTCGTGCCCAATGCCGGCAATTGTCGGTATCGGTGAAGCCGCGATGGCTCTAGCGACTTGTTCGTCATTGAACGCCTGAAAATCCTCTAGAGACCCACCCCCACGAACGATGAGCAGCATCTGGCACAAGCCATGCTGCTCGGCGGCGCGGAGTGCTTGCGGAATTCGCGAGATGGCTTCCATGCCTTGCACCGGGGTGGGATATAGCACCAAGGTCGCGGAAGGCCAGCGGCTGCCAAGCGTTTTCAGGGTATCCCATAGCGCGGCGCCTCGCTCGGAAGTCAGGATACCGATATGGGTCGGGTATTTGGGAATCGGTCGTTTGCGTGCCGGATCGAACAGACCCTCCCGCTCCAGCCTGGCCTTGATTTCCAGAAACGCCTCATAAAGCCGTCCCCGACCCACGGGTCTCATGGCGTCGACAACCAGCTGCAAGTCTCCACGGGGTTCATAGAGGGTCGGTTGGGCGCGGACCTCCACGTGGTTACCATCCCGTGGTGACCAGTCAACGAATTGCGCGCGTGTCCGAAACATTACGCAACGGATCGAAGCACTGGAATCCTTCAATGTGAAATACCAGTGGCCGGAGGCGGCACGGGTGAAATTCGAAATTTCCCCGGAGACCCAGCAAATAGGCAGATTGCGTTCCAGAGTCTGGCGGACCAGGAGGTTGAGCTCGCCAATGGAAAGAATGGCTTGGATGGACATGGAGCGCGGCTGGTGGATGAAGGGAAATGCTGAGCTTGGGCTGAATGATATCCACAGCCTTGCGATCATGAATGGAAAATTCATGATGTCACCGGACTGTCAGGGCGGCGCCATAACATATTGATCGATTGGTGGGATTTGGCGGAGCAGGCTGACATCGCATCGTGTTTGATCGCGATGTCATCATGCAATGCTCAATATGGGAATAAGTTATGCACAGGGTTATGCACAGGTTGGAATGGACATGGCTGACTGGCCATGCAAACCGGGGCCCCGGTCTGATCAACCTGGAATCCCGCTTATTCCAGCTGAGGCGCGATCCTAGTGCCGGGCGGCGCGAATACGATGCGCAAGCCTGGGTGACAGCGTATGACGGTGAGGTCAGCTCACCAGTTCGACGCCGGTGACATCGCTCTTTCGCCATGGCGCGGGTTTGCGCACGGAGGCCCAGATGGGACTTTCCATGGTCAGGGCGAGTTGTCGGGCGAGTTCCGGCATGCCGGTGTAACCGGCATAGGCGAATTCGCGTTCCTGGTTGATGTCGAGGAAGGGGATGCGGGCTTTCAGCGCGGTGTACATGTTGCGGCCGCCGGCGATCAGGATGTCGGCACGGTATTCCTCGACGATGCCGATAAGCGCCTTGGGGCTACCGTCGGTGATCATTTTCGTTTTCTCGCCCATCAGTTCGCGGATGCGCTGCTTGTCTTCCTCGGTGGACTTGCCGGTGCCTGTGGCAACCACTTCCATGCCCAGATCCTGGAGGGCCGAGACGATGGACCACGATTTCACGCCGCCGGTATACAGCAAAACGCGCTTGCCCTTGAGACGGGCGCGCCAGGGGGCCAGCGCGGCATTCGCCCTGGCTTCCTCGCGGGCGATCATGGCCTCGGTGCGCGCGCCGAGGTCGGGGTCACCGATCAGACGGGCGAATTCGCGGAAGGCGTTGGAAGTGTCGGTGACGCCATAGAAGCTGCCCTCGAAGAAGGGCACGCCGAAGTTGGTTTGCAACTTGCGCGCGACGTTGAGCAGCGCCTTTGCGCATACCACCATGTTGGCCCGCGCGCGATGAATGGTCTGGATGTCGCGGAAACGGGCGTCACCGGACAGATTGCCGAGGATGCGCAAGCCCAGTTCGTCGAACAGGGGCGCCACATGCCAGAACTCGCCGGCGATGTTGTATTCACCGACCAGACAGACATCATGGGTCTTGATGCCATCGGCGCGGGCTGGCGCCGGGTCGGGTTCGCGGGTACCGATGACGTGCTTGAACATGGCCTCGCCGGCCAAGCGGTTACCCATGTTCTTGGTGCCGTAAAAGCCCGCGGCGTCGACCGGGATCACTGGTACGCCGGTCTTCTCCGAAGCTGCCTTGCAGACCGCGTCGACATCGTCACCGGACAGGGCCGGTACGCAGGTGTTGTAGACGAACACGGCGGGCGGCGCGTATTCCTCCACCGCCTGCCTGATGGCGTGGAACAGGCGCTTTTCACCACGGCCCATGATCACGTCCTGTTCGGTCAGATCCGTGGTCATGCCAATCTTGTAGAGCGTGGGGCCGGACGAGCGGGTGCCCCGGTTATCCCAGCTGGAGCCGGCGCAGGCGATCGGACCGTGCACGATGTGGGCCACGTCCGCGATCGGCAGCAGGGCGATCTGCGCGCCATCGAAGGCGCAACCACCGGCGGTGGCGCCAGGCTTGGTCTTGGCGCAGCCGGATTTTTCCTTGGCGTTGTGCGCGCAGGATGGTTCGTTGAGGAGCTCGGCGATCTGTCTGGTGGTTTGCATGGCATCGTCATCCGGTGGTCATGACCACATTCCGCAAGGCGCGTGCCAGAACGTAAGTCTTTGATTCATTGTGGTTGGTGGTCCGTTTTGTCGCCAAGCCGACAAAAAATGGCGCGAACTGTCGTCGGAGGGCTCAGATCGAATAAGGCGCCCGCAACCAGGCTTCCAGCAGTTTCCGTTCGGCGTCGGGCAGATAGCGAAAGCCGTCGTCCAGATCGTGGCCGGCCGCGAAGGCGATATCGCGCGGCGTCAGCGCGCCGGCGACCAGATGGAAATACCAGGAGGCGGGATAGCCGGCGGCGCGGTCGAAGGCGTGCAGCTGCTCGGACAGGGCGACGCCGCGCGCATCGGCGCGCCAGGGGAAGTGGCGCAGCTCGCGGGCGTGTCGAGAGACCGGCGTGGCGCTGATCTGGAGGTTGCGGTAGCGATCCTGGTGCTCGCGCAGCGCGATGATCCAGTGGTCGCAGAAATGGCCGCGCGTGCCGGCACTGCTGGCACGCCAGTCATCCAGGAAGCGACTGAGCGGGGCCTGGTCCCCGATCCGGGCCGGCTGCCGGGCGACGATCTGGCGCATGTCGACCAGCCGGCGGAAGCGGTAGCGGGGCCGTCCCACGGCTTGCGGCGTTACCGACAGCGGCGCGAGCGGATCCAGCAGTTCGGCCGGATCCTCTGGCGGCCGCTCCGGGTCGATCAGCAGCCGGCAGAGGGTTTCACGAAGTTCCTCGATTTCCAGTTGCTGGAAGGCGGCGGGGTCCGGGCCCAGCGCCAGCACGAAGTAGTGGCTGTGGCCTTCATGGCGGGTGGCGATCAATCCGGCATCGGCATGACGGTCGAGAAAAAGTTCGAAATCCTCGTCGCAATCCGCCATCTCGGTTTCCAGCCAACTCAGCAGATCGTCGTCAAGACGCTCCCCATCGGCGCGTACCACGCCACCGGGCCGATGCCAGCCGCCCCGGCTGAGCGCGTGGCGGAATTCGCGACGAGGCAACAGTCGGCCGAGGGTGGCGAGCAAGGCTGCATGGTGCGGGCGCGGGGGGGTGTGCTCGATCTCGAGGGTCAGACGACGCAGGGTTTCGTCATCCAGGGCGCTTTCGATCATCTTGGTTCCTCGTGTGTCGTGATGGCTTGCAGGCGTTCGCGCGCGAGATCGCGAACGTCCACCTCGGGGTCGTCGAGCAAGACGGTCAACGCCGTTGGTTCGGCTCGGCGCGCCGCTTCCAGTCGCACCAGCCAGTCCTCGTCGGCGAGCATGCGCGCGGCGTCGGCCGGCAGCATGCGGCTGGCGGCGATACGCCGGACCTCGGCGTCGGCATCGTCGGCCAGTCTGCCGAGCGCGAAGGCCGGCAGCCGGCGTGCCACAGCCTTGCGTACTTCCCGGTCCGGGTCTCGCACCATGGCCGACAGACGGCCGTGCGGCAGGCGTTCGGCGACAGTCTGGCGGACCAGGTAATCGGGATCGCCCATCAGCGTTCCCAGTCGTTCCGGCGGCAGCCGCGCCGCCACCGTGATCCGGACCTCCCGGTCACCGTCACGCGACAGAGCATCCAGCTCATCGGCCGGCAGGCGTAACGCCACCGCCCTGCGCACCACCTCGTCGCTGTCGTGGATCCGTGCTCGGACATCCGCCAGCGGCGCATAGCGGGCGGCGATGGCGCGCCGTTCCCAGAAACCGTCGGTCAGGTAGTCGGCGGCCAGCTCCGGGTGGCGGCGCAGGAACCGGTCGATCTGGCGGCCGCTGTGGGCGCGCGCGCAGATATCGCCCGGTACGCATTGCCGGTCGATCCGCAATGCATGGTGCGGGCAGGTGGCGCAGTCCGGCGCGGGTCGGCTGGCCAGGGTCAGAGGCGTGCGCATGCCTGGCAAGGGGAAATCCTGTGCGGAGTGGCGGTTCGACCGGAACAGCAACCCGCGTGCCATCCCCGGCGCGTCCGCGCCCGGCGCGGGTCCGCGCCCATTCGCGTGGCCGGTGGCGGGCTGCAAAGCCGACATCCAGAGCTGTTTTTGTCGTTTTTCGGACAAACCGGGCCGGTTCCGGAGGTTGTCGAATTCGTCACAACGGGAAAGCCGGGAAATGTGTCGTTCGCGACATCGGAAATCCCCGGATGGTTTTTCAAGTCATTGTTTCCAAATGGAATCGTCCGGCCGCGCGGGGTCGGCACGGGACTTGCGGAACGTCCTCCGCAACTTCTATGGAGGATGATCGTGGACCTGCCCGTACTCAATGCCAGCCAGGAAGGCGCCGCCAAGGGCGGCTGTGCTTCCCACTCCTGTGGTTCAACCGATGACCAGATGGGCCACCTGCCCGAGCACATCCGGCGGAAGGTTTACAACCATCCCTGCTACTCCGAACAGGCGCACCATTATTTCGCCCGAATGCACGTGGCGGTGGCGCCGGCCTGCAACATCCAGTGCAACTACTGCAACCGCAAATACGATTGCGCCAACGAATCGCGGCCCGGCGTGGTGTCCGAAGTGATGAGCCCGGTACAAGCGGTGAAAAAGGTGATGGCGGTGGCCGCCACCATCCCGCAGATGACGGTGCTCGGCATCGCCGGCCCCGGCGACCCGCTCGCCAATCCGGAGCGCACTTTCCAGACCTTCCGCGAATTGTCCGAGAAGGCGCCGGACATCAAGCTGTGCGTGTCGACCAATGGTCTGGCCCTGCCCGACTGCGTCGAGGAATTGTCCAAGCACAACATCGACCACGTCACCATCACCATCAACTGTGTCGACCCGGACGTGGGCGCCAGGATCTATCCGTGGATCTTCTGGCAGAACCGCCGTATCCGCGGCCGTGAAGCCGCCGAGATCCTGATCGAGCGCCAGCAGCGCGGCCTGGAGATGCTGACCGAGCGCGGCATTCTGGTGAAGGTCAACTCGGTGATGATCCCCGGCATCAACGATGAGCATCTCGCCGAGGTGTCGAAGGTGGTCAAGGCCAAGGGTGCCTTCCTGCACAACGTCATGCCGCTGATCGCCGAGGCCGAACATGGCACCTACTACGGCGTCATGGGCCAGCGCGGTCCGACCCACGAAGAGTTGCAGAAGCTTCAGGATGCCTGCGCCGGCGACATGAACATGATGCGCCACTGCCGGCAGTGCCGGGCCGACGCGGTCGGCCTGCTGGGCGAGGATCGCGGCCAGGAGTTCACCATGGACAAGATCGAGGACATGGAGATCGACTACGCGGCCGCCATGGTCAAGCGTGCCGAGGTGCATGCCCAGATCGAACGCGAGCTGGAGATCAAGCAGGCCGCCAGCGCGGCGCGCGCCGAACTGGTCGCCATCCAGGGCGCCAGGACCGATGCGCCCGCCACCCGGCCGGTGCTGATGGCCGTGGCCACCAAGGGTGGCGGTGTCATCAACGAGCACTTCGGTCATGCCTCGGAATTCCTGATCTACGAGGCTTCGCCCGCCGGCGTCCGCTTCATCGGCCACCGCAAGACCACGCCCTACTGCGAGGGTGGCGATACCTGCGGCGATGGCGAAAGCGCGCTCGACCAGACCCTGCGCGTGCTCAAGGGCTGCGAAGTGGTGCTCTGTTCCAAGATCGGCTACGAGCCCTGGCAACCACTGGAAGCCGCCGGCATCGCGCCGAACGGCGAGCACGCCATGGAGCCGATCGAGGACGCGGTCGCGGCCGTGTACCAGGAAATGCGCGTCGCCGGGAAGCTGGACGCGCAGGCCGTCGCCGAACAGAAAGTCGCCTGAGGAGAATCACCATGGCCTTCGAAATCGTCGAAACCTGCGTCAACTGCCATGCCTGCGAGCCACTATGCCCGAACCAGGCGATCCATGCCGCCAGCCCGCATTTCCTGATCGACGCCGACAAATGCACCGAGTGCATCGGTGATTACATGGACGCCCAGTGCGCGAGCATCTGCCCGATCGAAGGCGCCATCGTCGATGAACTGGGCGTGGCGCTGAACGCGCCCGGATCGCTGACCGGCATTCCCCCGGAACTGCTGGCGACCATCGATCAGCAGGGCACGGCGGCCGTGCTTTGACCTTCGGCCGGCTCCGCGTCATGGCTACCGTCGTCTTCCACGAAAAACCGGGTTGCGCCAACAATACCCGGCAGAAGGTGCTGCTGGCCGCCGCCGGCCATACCGTTTGGGCCCGTAGCCTGCTCACCGAGCGCTGGACGCCGCTCAGGCTGCGGCCGTTCTTCGGCGATCTGCCGGTCGTCGACTGGTTCAACCTGTCGGCGCCGAGGATCAAGAGCGGCGAGATCGATCCGACCCGGCTCACCGAAACCGAGGCGCTGCTGCTGATGCAGGCCGATCCGCTGCTGATCCGCCGGCCGCTGATGGAAGTCGACGGAGACTGCCGGGTCGGCTTCGATCCGGTGGCCGTCGATGCCTGGATCGGACTCGGCGGCGCGTGGGCCGGCGGCGACCTGGAAACCTGCCCGCGTGGTCCCTCCGCCACGCCGTGCAAGGTGCCGGAGTCGACATGAAGGCGGTCGAAGTCGCGCCTGGCGTGCACTGGATCGGCGCGCTCGATCCGGGCATGCGCGATTTCGACATCATCCTCAAGACCGCCAACGGCACCACCTACAACGCCTATTGCGTGCGCGGTTCCAGCGGCGTGGCGGTGATCGACACGGTCAAGGAATCGCACGCCGGGGAGTTCTTCCGGCGTTTGGAACAGGTGGCCGGCTACGACGAGATCACCACCATCGTCCTCAACCACCTGGAGCCGGACCATACCGGCGCATTGCCGGAACTGATGCGGCGCGCGCCCAACGCCCGTCTGTTCATCTCGTTCAAGGCGCAGACCATGCTCAAGGGCCTGCTCAAAAGCGAGGCGCTCGCCTACACCCCGGTCGACACCGGCGACAGCGTCAGCCTGGGCGACCGTACCCTGCGCTTCCTGCACACGCCTTTCCTGCACTGGCCGGATACCCAGTGCACCTGGCTGGAAGAGGATCGCATCCTGTTCTCCGGCGACGTGTTCGGCTGCCATTTCTGCGACGCCCGCCTGTTCAACGACCGGGTCGGCGATTTCCGCTTCTCGTTCGAGTACTACTACCGGCACATCATGCGGCCGTTCCGCGAGCACGTGCTCGCCGCGCTCGACCTGATCGAGCCACTGGCCCCAGCGCTGATCGCGCCCGCGCATGGACCCGTCCTGCGCGACGCGCCGAGCGCCTATCCCCGGCGCTACCGGCAACTGGCGTCGCCGCAACTGGCCAACGAGGCGGAGCGCGACAAGACCCTGCTGATCTTCTACATCTCCGCCTACGGCAACACCGCGCGCATGGCCGAGGCGGTGCGCGACGGCGCCGAGAGCGTCGACGGCGTGCGCGTTTCGCTGTTCGATCTTCAGGGCGGCGAGGTAACGCCATTCGTCGATCTGGTCGAGGAGGCCGATGGCCTGGCCTTCGGCTCGCCCACCATCAATGGCGACGCGGTCAAGCCGATCTGGGATCTGCTGTCTTCGCTGGCCGTGATCAAGGTTGGCGACAAGCTCGGCGCCTCGTTCGGCTCCTACGGTTGGAGCGGCGAAGCGGTGGCCATGATCGAGGACCGCCTGCGCGGCCTCAAGCTGCGGGTGCCGGTTTCCGGCATCAAGGTCAAGCTCATCCCCACCGATGCCGAACTCGCGCTGTGTCGCGACTACGGCCGCGAGCTCGCCCTGCATCTGACCGGGCGCGCCGCGCGCAAGGTCATCTCCATGGAAGAGCTGTTGAGCGCGGCTCCGGCCACGAACCCGGCCATCACGGCCAAGGCCGTGCCCACGGCGACCCCTTAATCCACCCAGCAGGAGTTTTCCCATGCCCAAGGCCAACGTCACCTTCGAGGATATCGGCGTCACCGTCACCGTGCCGGCCGGCACCCGGTTGATTGAAATCTCGGAAAAAGTCGGCGCCGGCATCACCTACGGCTGCCGCGAAGGCGAATGCGGCACCTGCATGATGAAGATCGTTTCGGGCATGGAAAACATGTCGGAACGCTCGGTCCTGGAAGACCAGGTGCTCAAGGAAATCATGGCCGGCCGCCAGAACCGTCTCGCCTGCCAGGCCCAGGTCCTGGGCGGCGAGGTGGTGGTCAGGCCGGGTTGATCGGTGGGGAGTGGGTAGTAGGTAGTAGGAAAACCCAACCCACTCCCTACCACCCACTCCCCATTACCCACCCACCCCCACTACTCAAGGAGCAAGCAATGCCCAACGTCACCTTCACCAGCCCACTGCACAAGGACAAGACCGTCTACGCGGTGGCCGGCAGCCATACCAAGACCCTGCTCACGCTGGCCAAGGAAAACCACATCCCCATCGATTTCAACTGCCAGGATGGCGAATGCGGCACCTGCGTGGTCAAGGTCACCAACCTGTCGCGCAAGGGGCCGATGGGTGGGCCGCTGACCGAGCGGGAAATCAAGGTGTTGAAGGAAGTCGGCAAGATCACCCAGGCCGAGATCGACGCCATGGTCGTGGACGATGTTCCGCGCACCGCCTGGCGCCTGGCCTGCCAGATGGTGCTGCGCGACGAGGACATCGCCGTCGAGTACCCCAGCGCCAACCAGTGAACGATCCCGCCCCGCTTTCGGCCCGCCCGCGGGTGGGCGTGGGTGGGGCGAACCCTCCCGATCGATCCGCACAGGAGTCCATCATGACCAGCGCCACCGCCCTGACCGAACGGCCGGAACAACTGGCCGGCCTTTATGGCCATCTGATGACGCACGCCGCCGGCCTGCCCAACGACGAACTGTTCGCCAAGCTGCTGGCCAGCCAGGCGGCCGGCGTCGGCGCGTTGCCAGCCGGATTGGGTCTGGATGCCGAATCCTTCGCCCGGCTGCTGGTCCGCCACTTTCCGCGTTGCAGTCCGTTGCTGGAGCTCCACCCCGGCACCGGCGACGATGCCGCGCGCATGCTCGAACGCCAGGAATTGCTCGACCTGTTGCTGACGCACCGGAGCGGCGCCGACGAATCGGAAATCTGGATGGCTTCGGTCGTGGTTGCCGCCTGCATGGGCGGTGACCATCTCTGGCAGGATCTGGGCTTGTGGTCGCGCCGTGACCTGTCGCGCCTGATGACCGACAACTTCAAGCCGTTGGCGGACAAGAACGTCCACGACATGAAGTGGAAGAAATTCCTCTACAAACAGCTTTGCCAGCAGGAAGGCATCCACGTCTGCCAGGCACCGTCCTGCCAGGTCTGCGCCGACTACGCCAACTGCTTCGGCCCGGAAGACTGACGGAGCCGGTGGTGGGCGGCGGATGGACGGCGACCGCGATGACCGGCGCGCCCGCGCCGGAATCGTTGAGTCGCGCCATCGCGGCCTATCTCGGCCTGGCCCTGGGCGATGCCCTGGGCGCCACCGTGGAATTCATGACCCCGCGTGAAATCGTCGCCGCGCATGGCGTCCACGACCGTATCCGCGGCGGTGGCTGGCTGCGACTGCGCGCTGGCCAGGTCACCGACGACACCACCATGAGCCTGGCGCTGGGCGAGGCGATCCTGACCGCCGGCACCGTCGACGCCCTCTATGTGGCGCGCGCGTTCGACGCCTGGATGCGCGCCAAGCCGGTGGACATCGGCAACACCGTGCGGCGCGGCATCATCGGTTTCCGGACCCGTGGCGTGCCGGTGGCGCCGGTCAGCGATCACGACGCCGGCAACGGCGCCGCCATGCGCGTGCTGCCGGTGGCGCTGGCCGGCCATCGCCGGCCGGAGGCGACGCTGCGCGAATGGTGCCGGACCCAGGCTCGGGTCACCCATCACAACCCGCTGTCGGACGCCGCCTGCGAATGTCTGGCGCTGATGACGCGCGACGCGCTTGCCGGCGCCGGCCGCGACCAACTGCTGGATCGCCACGCCGAGGCCCTGATCGCCCGCCATCCGGAATTCGAATACCGCGCGCGCCGACGCGAAAACCCAAGCGGTTACGTGGTGGAAACCCTGCAAGCGGTATTCCAGGCGCTGGCCGCCACCGATGATTTCCGCGCCTGTCTGATCGACGTGGTCAACCGTGGCGGCGACGCCGACACCACCGGCGCCATCGCCGGCATGCTCGCCGGCGCCCTGTATGGCCCGGACGCGCTGCCGCCCGCCTGGCTGAATGCGCTCGACCATGAAACACGCGCCGCCTGCCAGCGCCAGGCGGCCGATCTGATGGGTCTGGATGGGGTGGCCACATGATTTTCTCGCGCAGCACGCAATACGCCATCCAGGCCATGGTGGTGCTGGCCGGACATCCCGGCCGCGATTTCGTGATGAGCCGGGTGCTGGCCGCGCGCCTGAACCTGCCGGAATCGTATCTGAGCAAGCTGATGCTGCGCTTCACCCAGGCCGGGCTGCTCGAATCCACGCGCGGCCGCGCCGGCGGCTACCGGTTGCGTGGCGATCCCCACGCGATCACGCTCCGGCAGGTGGCCGACGTGGTCAGCGCCGGGCGCATGAGCCAGGAATGCCTGCTCGGCCTGAAAACCTGCTCGGACGATACCGCCTGCGCCATGCATTGCCAGTGGCAGCCGGTGAAGAAGCGGTTGTTCGACCTGCTCGACGAACAGAATCTCGGCCGTCTGGCCGATGGCATCGCCAGTGGCCGCTACCGGCTGGAGGAGCTCAATGTCCACGGCCTGACGGCGATCGTCCAGTCCGCGCGCGGCCTGGACACCAGCCAGTCATGAGCGTGCCGGGGCGAGCATGCCCTGGCGGACGATGAACTCGACGATGGCGGCGAGGCCCTGGCCGGTCTTCATGTTGCTGAACACGAACGGCCGCTCGCCGCGCATGCGCCGGGCGTCCGCGTCCATCACTTCCAGCGAGGCGCCGACCAGCGGCGCCAGGTCGATCTTGTTGATCACCAGCAGATCGGAACGGGTGATGCCGGGGCCGCCCTTGCGCGGGATCTTCTCGCCGGCCGCGACGTCGATGACGTAGATCGTCAGGTCGGACAGTTCCGGGCTGAAGGTGGCGGCGAGGTTGTCGCCGCCGCTTTCGACGAAGATCAGGTCGAGGCCGGGAAAGCGCTTGCTCAAGCGGTCGACCGCCTCCAGGTTGATGCTGGCGTCCTCGCGGATGGCGGTGTGCGGACAGCCGCCGGTCTCCACGCCGAGGATGCGCGCCGCCTCCAGCGCCTGGTTGCGCACCAGGAATTGCGCGTCTTCCTCGGTGTAGATGTCGTTGGTGACCACGGCGATTTCGTAGCGCTCGCGCAGCGCCAGGCACAGCGCCAGGGTCAGCGCGGTCTTGCCGGAGCCGACCGGGCCGCCGATGCCGACGCGCAGGGGTTGGGAAGCAGGGCTCATGAGCGGAATATCCGGGTGTACTGGGTTTCGTGCAGGCTGCTGGCGATGGCGAACGCCGGCAGGAAATTGGCGCTGGCCTCGATCGGCGCGGCGACGGCCACGCGCGCCAGCGCCGGCAGGCGCGCGCCGAGTCGCGCCAGCAGGCGCTGGCCGGCGGTCTGGCCGAGCGGCACCGCCCTGAGCGCGGCTATCACCTGGTTTTCCAGCCAGGCCCACAGGTAGCCGGCTACCGCGTCCTCGCCGGCGATGCCCCAGGCGGCGGCGGCACGGCTCCAGGCCAGCGGGAAGCTGATTTCATCACGGTCGAGCGCGGCGTCGGCGGGAAAATCCGCCAGCTCGCGCAGCAAGCGCGCCAGGGAATGGCCCATTTGCAGCGTCTCCGCGCGCAGTTCGGCGGTCTCGCGGCTGGCGAGAAAGTCCGCGTCGAGCGCCGCCAGCCGCGTCGCGTCGCCGTCGCCCCAGGCGGCCAGCATGTGCGCGAGGTAGACCGCCTCGCAGCGCGTGACGCCCCATTCCAGACAGTCGCCGATCCAGCGCGCGGCGCCGGCCTCGTCGCGCACCGCGCCACATTCCACCGCCCATTCCAGACCCTGCGAATAGGTGTAGGCGCCCACCGGCAGGGTCGGGCTGGCCAGATGCAGCAGGCGGATCAGCGACGGGTTCATCGGCGTTTCATCGGCGGCCGGCGCGCAGCATGTCGTGGATGCGCGGCCCGCGCCCCTCGCCGTCCGGACTGTGGCCGTGCGGATGGGCATGACCGCCATGACCGCCGTAGGCGCCGCTTTCCGGCTGGAACGGCGCCTCGGCCTCGCTCACCCGCAGACCGAGTCCGCGCGCCATCTCGCCGAGCACGTGGTCGCGGCCGAAGCGCAGCAGGCCGCCGGCCGCGTCCATTTCCACCTGCACCGGCACGTGGCGGTTGCCGAGATGGTAGGCGGCGCGCGCCAGCAGCAAGGCATCGTCGGTGCGTGCCTCCATCACCGCTTCCGGCGCGGCGGCCACCTCGACCACCCGGCCATCGTTGCCGAGCAGGCGGTCACCGGCGCGCAGCAGCGTGCCGCGCTCCAGGAACAGACCGACCTCCTCGCCGGAATCCAGACGGGTGCGCAAACGCGCCTTGCAGCGCAGCTCGAAGGACAGCGTCAGCCGTTCGCTGGCGGCGGCGTCGGCGGGCGCGGGGTGTTCGATCAGCAGCATGCTCAGAACAGGAAGTAGCGCTGCGCCATCGGCAGCACCGCCGCCGGCTCGCAGACCAGCAGTTCGCCGTCGGCGCGCACCTGGTAGGTTTCCGCGTCGACCTCGATCACCGGCATGGCGGCGTTGTGGATCATGTCGGTCTTGCGCGCCACGCGGCAGCCGCGCACGGCTTCCAGCGGCTTGGCCAGGCCCAGCGCGGCGAGCGCCGGGTTGCCCAGCGCCGCCTGCGAGACGAAGGTCACCGAGGTGTTCAGCGCGCCGCCGTAGCTGCCGAACATCGGCCGGTAATGCACCGGCTGCGGCGTCGGGATGGAAGCGTTGGGATCGCCCATCGCCGCCGCCGCGATCATGCCGCCCTTGATGATCAGGCTGGGCTTGACGCCGAAGAAGGCCGGTTTCCACAACACCAGGTCGGCCAGCTTGCCGGCCTCGATGGAGCCGACCAGATGGGCGATGCCGTGGGTGATGGCCGGGTTGATGGTGTATTTGGCGATGTAGCGTTTCACCCGGAAATTGTCGGCGGCGCCATCGCCGGGCAGCGCGCCGCGCTGCGTCTTCATCTTGTGCGCGGTCTGCCAGGTGCGGGTGATGACCTCGCCGACGCGGCCCATGGCCTGCGAGTCGGAGCTCATCATGGAAAACGCGCCGAGATCGTGCAGGATGTCCTCGGCGGCGATGGTCTCGCGGCGGATGCGCGATTCGGCGAAGGCCACGTCCTCGGCGATGGCCGGGTCCAGGTGGTGGCAGACCATCAGCATGTCGAGATGCTCGTCGATGGTGTTCACCGTGTACGGCCGCGTCGGGTTGGTCGAGCTGGGCAGCACGTTGGCGCGGCTCACCGCCTTGATGATGTCCGGCGCGTGGCCGCCGCCGGCGCCCTCGGTATGGAAGGTGTGGATGGCGCGGTCCTTGAACGCCGCCAGGGTGGTCTCGACGAAGCCGGATTCGTTCAGCGTATCGGTGTGGATGGCCACCTGCACGTCCATCGCGTCGGCCACCGTCAGGCAGTTGTCGATGGCCGCCGGCGTGGTGCCCCAGTCCTCGTGCAGCTTGAGGCCGATGGCGCCGGCTTCGATCTGTTCGCGCGCCGGGCCAGGCAGCGACACGTTGCCCTTGCCGAAGAAGCCCAGATTCATCGGGAACGCCTCGGCCGCCTGCAACATGCGCTGGATGTGCCACGGCCCCGGCGTGCAGGTGGTGGCCAGCGTGCCGGTGGCCGGGCCGGTGCCGCCGCCGAGCATGGTGGTGACGCCGGACATCAGCGCTTCCTCGATCTGCTGCGGACAGATCCAGTGGATGTGACTGTCGATGCCGCCGGCGGTGAGGATCATGCCCTCGCCGGCGATGATCTCGCTGCCGGCGCCGATGGGAATGCTGACGCCGGGCTGCACGTCCGGGTTGCCGGCCTTGCCGATGCGCCAGATGCGCCCGTCCTTGAGGCCGACGTCGGCCTTGACGATGCCCCAGTGGTCGATGATCAGCGCGTTGGTGATCACCGTGTCGGCGACCTCGGCGGCCAGCCGCTGGCTTTGCCCCATGCCGTCGCGGATCACCTTGCCGCCGCCGAACTTCACCTCGTCGCCGTAGACGGTGTAATCCCGCTCGACTTCGATCCACAGCTCGGTATCGGCCAGGCGCACGCGGTCGCCGGTGGTGGGGCCGAACATTTCCGCGTAGGCCTGGCGGGAAATCCGGACGGTCATGGTGTTACTCCTTGCTGGGTCGCGTCGCGTTCGCGGCGCAGGAAGGCCGCGACTTCCTGGTGGAATTCGGCGGCGAACGGCCAGGCTTCACCGTTGCGCGGCGCCAGGATCTTGGCGTGGTGGCGGATGTTGAAATCGGCGCAGTCGATCAGGCGCAATTTCAACTCCGGCCAATACGCGCTTTCGATGTCGGTGAAATGGACCGGTGGGGTTTCCACGCGCGCCAACAGCAGCCGGGCCGGCGTCGGCGTGTCGGCGCAGAGCGCGCGGGCGCGTGGCGCGTCGGCCGGCTCGTTCCAGAGCGTGTCGAACGCGGCGGCATCGAGATGCAACGCGTGCGCGGCCATGCCCAGACCTTCGGCGCCAAGCCGCGCCAGCGCGTCGTCGATGCGCTGGCTGTATCCGGCGCGATTTTCCCCGCTCCAGAACGCGCGGTAGGTCGGTACGCCGATGCCGGCATGGGCCAGAACCGGGCGGCGTGGTGCCGTGGTCATGGCGGCGGTCGGCACTGGCCCGGTCGGCGCCTCCGTCGCCGGGGCAACCGGAGTGAGCACCACCGGCGGCGGACGGGGGGCCGGAACGGAAGCCGGTACCGGTGCCGGCGGCGTGACGTCGAGCGGCAGGAAATGCGCGGGCTTCGGCACGAAGTAGTACTCGCCGAGCACCTGGTCATACATGGCCGGAAACTGGTTGTGATGGTGCTTTTTCGCGCGGGCGTGGACAGCCCGGCGTACTTCCTGCATGGCCTGGCGCACGCTGACGCCGGGCTGGTCGAGCCAGGGCAGCAGTTCGCGGGTGAACAGGCCGTTGGGATCGGGATCGTCGTCGTACAGCTTGTCCAGCGCCTGCTGGTTGGCGCCGGCCGAGAACAGGATCATCTGGCCTTCCGCCGAACCGGCAAGCGCCAGACCGCGCGTGGCGCCGAGCGCGCGGCCGGCCCGGCGCGGCAATGGATTGTCGCGACAGGCGTCGACGATCAGCAGGGTGAAACGCGGATGCGCGCGCGCGATCTTGTCCTGAATGCCTTGCAGGCTGATGGCCTGGTCGTCGATGTCCGCCTCGCCGCGCGGACTTTCGATGTCGGCCGGCAACAGGTAGTTCTGGTTGTTGATCTGCACGCCATGGCCGGCGAAGAACAGCACGCCCTCGCCGCCGCCGGCGATGCGTTCGACGAAATCGTTGACGGCCGTGTTGATCTGGCGGCGGTTGGCATCGATCAGCAGGGTGGTCTGGAAACCGATGCGTTCCAGCTTGGCGCCGACCGCGCGGGCGTCGTTGCCGGCCTTTTCCAGCTTGTCGATGGTGCGGTAGTCATCGATGCCGATGACCAGGGCGTGACGCGGGCTGGCATCGTCCACGCGCAGGACGCGGGTGTTCTGCGCGTGGGCCGTGGCCAGCCCGAGCAGGGCCATCACGCCGATCAGGAAGCCGCGCCAGGCGATGTGGGTGCCCGGAGACCGACGCGCGCCGACAGCCATCATCGCGATCACAGCGCCCCCATGACCTCGCCGGCGAAGCCGAAAACCCGGCGATCGCCGGCCAGGGCGACGAGCCGCACGCTGCGCGTCTGGCCCGGCTCGAAGCGCACGGCGGTGCCGGCGGCGATGTCGAGACGATAACCGCGCGCCGCCGCGCGGTCGAAGGTCAGCGCCGTGTTGGTCTCGGCGAAGTGGTAGTGCGAGCCGACCTGGATCGGCCGGTCGCCGGTGTTGGCGACTTCCAGGGTCAGTGTGGCGCGGCCGGCGTTGAGCTCGATGTCGCCGGGCTGGATGGCGTATTCGCCGGGAATCATGGCATTGCTCCGCGAAGAATCATGCTTGTCGAGGCGCCCTCTCCCCCAGCCCCTCCCCCGCTTGCGGGGGAGGGGAGCGCGCGTGGAGATGGCTTGCCTGATTGCATTGGCGTTAAACGATGGGGTGATGCACGGTGACCAGCTTGGTGCCGTCCGGGAAGGTGGCTTCCACCTGGATTTCCGGAATCATCTCCGGCACGCCGTCCATGACCTGGTCGCGGCGCAACAGCGTGGTGCCGTGGCTCATCAGCTCGGCGACGGTGCGGCCGTCGCGCGCGCCTTCCAGGATGCCGGCGCTGATATAGGCCACCGCTTCCGGGTAATTGAGCCTGAGGCCGCGCGCCAGGCGGCGCTCGGCGAGCAGGCCGGCGGTGAAGATCAGCAGCTTGTCTTTCTCGCGCGGCGTCAGTTCCATGGTGCGTTTCCTTTTCCGTTCCGTCATTCCCGCCTTCGCGGGAATGACGTTATTTCAAGTGTTCCAGATTCTCGGCATCAGCGCCGCGCGCCCGATCAACGCCGGGCGCAGCACTTGCCACAACGCCGCGAACCAGGCGCGCGCGGCTTCCGCGGCATGGCCCAGGTAGCGGGCCACCAGCAGGCCGGGCAGCAGGGTCACCGCCTGGCGCGCGCCGGGCTCCCGGCCGGGCACGGCGCGGCAGGCGGCGAGCAGGCCGGCGTCCAGGCCCGGGCCGCTGGCCAGCAGCGTGCCGCAGACACTGAAGCCGGCCAGGCCGGCCGGCGATTCCAGCAACGGCCCGCCGCCAGCCAGCGCGCCGCGTTCCAGCCAGAGCGGATGGCCGTCGCGCGCGATGCGGGTTTCCAGGCGGATGTCGCCACTGGCGAAGCGTTCGCCGGCCGCGCGCCGCCCCAGGCACAGCACCTCCCAGCCGAGATAGCGCGCGTCGCCGGCCAGTTCGACGCGGCCACTCATGGCCGCGCGCGCGCCATCGAAGACGATGCTCTCCTGCGGCAGCCATTCCAGCGCGCCACCGGCCGCCACCGCGCAGGCCAGCCGCTGCGTCGCCAACGGCCCGGCGCTGCGATACCACTTGCCGGCACCCGGCGTGGTGAGCAGGGCATGCGCGCCGGCGCCGACCGCGATGTCGATGTCCAGCGCGTCGCCGCCGACGATGCCGGCGGGCGGATGCAGGACGATGGCGTGGCAGACCGCCGCGCCCTCCGGGTACAGCGCCTTCTGCACGCGCAGCGGGCCGAGGTGTTCGCGGCGGGCGAGGATCGTCGCGGCGTCGCGGCGTTCGAAACCCAGGGCAAGGCGGGCCTGCCAGGCGGCGGTGACGGGTTCGGCGAGATTCATCGGCGCATCATACCGACAGCAGTTCGCGCACCCCGTCCTTGTCCATGTCCGCCCCGGCGCCGCGCTTGATGAACTCGCCGCGCTCCATCAGCAGGTACTGGTCCGCCAGCGAGCGGGCGAAGTCGTAATACTGCTCGACCAGCAGGATGGCCATGCTGCCTTCTTCCGCCAGGGTGCGGATGGCGCGTTCGATGTCCTTGATGATCGACGGCTGGATGCCTTCGGTGGGTTCGTCGAGGATCAGCAGTTTCGGACCGAAGGCCAGCGCGCGGCCGATCGCCAGTTGCTGCTGCTGGCCGCCGGACAGGTCGCCGCCGCGCCGGTTGAGCATCTGCTTGAGCACCGGGAACATCTCGTAGATGCGTTCCGGGATGGGCGTGCCGCCCGGCTTCGTCGCCAGGCCCATGCGCAGGTTTTCCTCGACGGTCAGGCGCGGGAAGATCTCGCGTCCCTGCGGCACGTAACCGATGCCGGCCTTCACCCGGGCATGGGAGGGCGCGCGGGTGAGATCGGCGCCGTCGAAGGTGACCGTGCCGGTCTTCGCCGGCACCAGGCCCATCAGACATTTCAGCAAGGTGGTTTTGCCCACCCCGTTGCGTCCCAACAGGCAGGTCACCTCGCCGGTGCGGGCCTCGAAGGACAGGTCCCGGAGGATGTGGCTGCCGCCGTAGTACTGGTTGAGGGCGTCGACTTTCAGCATGGAATCACACTTGAACCGTCATTCCCGCGCAGGCGGGAATCCAGGTTGTTGATCAAACCGCATTCAGATTTACGTTCTGGATTCCCGCCGCAGCCTGCCCTCGACTGTGATCGGGGGCGGGAATGACGAATGGAAAAGTCACCGCCCAAGATACACCTCCACCACGCGCGGGTCGGCCTGCACCGTGGCCAGGTCGCCTTCCGCCAGCACCGAGCCTTCGTGCAGCACGGTGACCTTGCCGCCGAGTTGCTCGATGAAGGCCATGTCGTGTTCGACGACCACCAGACTGTGCTTGCCGGCCAGCGACTTGAACAGCTCGCCGGTGCGCTCGGTTTCCTCGTCGGTCATGCCGGCCACCGGTTCGTCGAGCAGCAGCAGTTGCGGTTCCTGCATCAGCAGCATGCCGATTTCCAGCCATTGCTTCTGGCCGTGCGACAGCAGACCGGCCTGGCGCTCGGCTTGCGTGTCGAGGCGGATCAGCTTCAGGGTGTCGCTGATGCGGTCGCGGCCCTCGCTGGACAGCCAGGCGAACAGGCTGGTCCAGGCGCGCTTGTCGGCCTTCATCGCCAGTTCCAGGTTCTCGAACACCGTGTGGTTCTCGAAGATGGTCGGCTTCTGGAACTTGCGGCCGATGCCGGCGTGGGCGATTTCCGCCTCGCGCAGGGTGGTCAGGTCGATGGTCTGGCCGAAGAAGCAGGTGCCGCTGTCCGGCCGCGTCTTGCCGGTGATGACGTCCATCATCGTCGTCTTGCCGGCGCCGTTGGGGCCGATGATGCAGCGCAGTTCGCCGGCGTCGATGGCCAGGGTCAGGTTGTTGAGCGCCTTGAAGCCGTCGAAGCTGACCGAGATGTCTTCCAGATAGAGAATGACCTTGTGCGAGACGTCGACGCCTGGCGCCAGCAGATGGCCGAGCGCGCGCGATTCCTCTTCCCAGCCCGGGGCATCGGCGGCGGGCGGCGGGAGATTGGTATCCACGCCGGAACCGGTATCCACGCCGGCAACGGTATTCATGCCGCCCTCCTGGCACGCAGGCGTTTCCACAGGCCGACCACGCCTTCCGGCAGCCACAGGGTGACGGCCACGAACAGCGCGCCCAGGAAGAACAACCAGTATTCCGGGAAGGCGACGGTGAAGAAGCTCTTGAACAGGTTGACCAAGCCGGCGCCGATGACCGGGCCGATCAACGTGCCGCGCCCGCCCACCGCCGTCCAGATCGCGATCTCGATGGAATTGGCCGGCGACATTTCGCCCGGGTTGATGATGCCCACCTGGGGCACGTAGAGCGCGCCGGCGATGCCGCAGAGCATGGCCGAGACGGTCCAGATGAACAGCTTGTAGTGCAGCGGGTTGTAGCCGATGAACATCACCCGGCTCTCGGCGTCGCGGATCGCCGCCAGTACCCGGCCGAACTTGGAAGTGGTCAGGTAACGGCCGAGCACCAGGGTGCCCATCAGCGCCAGCGCGGACAGCGCGAACAGCGCGGCGCGCATTTCCGGCGCGGTGATGTCGTAGCCGAGGATGCGCTTGAAATCGGTGAAGCCGTTGTTGCCGCCAAAGCCGGTCTCGTTGCGGAAGAACAGCAGCATGGCGGCGAAGGTGAGGGCCTGGGTGATGATCGAGAAATACACGCCCTTGATGCGCGAGCGGAATGCGAACCAGCCGAACACATAGGCCACCAGACCGGGCAGCGCCAGCACCAGGAACAGCGACCACAGGATGGAATCCGACCCGGTCCAGTACCAGGGTAGCTCCTTCCAGTCCAGGAAGACCATGAAATCCGGCAGATCGGACTGATAGGAACCGTCGCGGCCGATCTGGCGCATCAGATACATGCCGAAGGCGTAGCCGCCGAGCGCGAAGAACAGGCCGTGGCCGAGCGACAGGATGCCGGCGTACCCCCAGATCAGATCCATGGCCACGGCGACGATGGCGTAGCACAGGATCTTGCCGGTCAGCGTGATCACGTAAGTGGAGACGTGGAACGGGCTGTCTTCCGGCACGAACAGATGCAACGCCGGCATCAGCACCAGCGTGACCGCCGCGAACAGGCCGAGGGCGATCCAGCCGGAACGCGGCGTGGCGTCGAGAAAGCGGACGATGAAGGGCGTGCGCATGTCAGTTCTCCACGAACCGGCCCTTGAGGGCGAACAGGCCCTGCGGACGCTTCTGGATGAAGACGATGACGATCAGCAGCACCACGATCTTGGCGATCACCGCGCCCGACCAGCCTTCCAGGAACTTGGTCACCACGCCCAGGCCGAGCGCCGCCCAGACCGCGCCGGCAAGCTGGCCGACGCCGCCGAGCACCACCACCAGGAAGGAATCGACGATGTAGCCCTGGCCCATGTCCGGGCCGACGTTGGCGATCTGCGACAGGGCCACGCCACCGAGGCCGGCGATGCCGGCGCCGAGGCCGAAAGCCAGGGTATCGACGCGGCCGGTGGGCACGCCCACGCAGCCGGCCATCGGCCGGTTCTGGGTGACGGCGCGCACGAACAGGCCGAGCCGGGTCTTCTGCATCAGCGCCCACATCAGGCCGAGCACGAACAGCGTGAAACCGATGATGGCGATACGGTTCCAGGGCAGCACCAGACCGGCCATCAGTTCGACGCCGCCGGACATCCAGGCCGGGTTGGCGACTTCCACGTTCTGCGCGCCGAACAGCACGCGCGCGGCCTGGATCAGGATCAGCGACAGGCCCCAGGTGGCCAGCAGGGTTTCCAGCGGCCGGCCGTACAGGCGGCGGATGACGGTGCGTTCCAGCAGCATGCCGACCAGGGCGGCGGTGGCGAAGGCGGCCGGGATGGCGGCCAGCACGTACCAGTCCAGCCATTCCGGCAGATGGGCGCGGAACAGGGTCTGGATGAAATACGTGGTGTAGGCGCCGATCATCAGCAGCTCGCCATGCGCCATGTTGATGACGCCCATGACGCCGTAGGTGATGGCCAAGCCCAGCGCCGCCAACAGCAGGATGCTGCCGAGCGACAGGCCGGAAAAGATCTGGCCGAGGAGTTGGCCGATGACCAGATGGGATTCGATGGCGCGGATGGCGTCGGCGGCCGCCTCGCGCACCGCCGGATCGCTTTCCGTGGCGGCGTCGGTCAGCGGCAGCAGCAGGTTCCTGGTGGCCGGGTTGGCGCTGTCGGCGAGCACGTTCACCGCCGCCAGCCGGATCGCCGGGTCCGGGCTGGCCAGATTGGCCTGGGCCAGCGCGAAACCGAGCAGTTTCCTGATCGCGGCATCGTTTTCCAGGGACTGCGCGCGTTCCAGGATCGGCACCAGCTCGATGCCGGTATTCGATTGCAGTTCGCGCGCGGCGGCCAGACGCGTGGCGCGCTCGGCGCTAAGCAGGCGCAGGCCGGCGATGGCGTTGGCCAGCTCGGCGCGGATGCGGTTGTTGATGGAAATCGACTCGTATTCCTCCGGCGCCGGATCGATCGCCGCGCCGGTGGCGGCGTCCAGCGCGGTGTCTTCCGGCATCAGGAACACGCGGCCGTCCGGCGTCGTCAGCAGGGCGTCGTCGGCCAGCGCCTTGAGCAGCGCCAGCGCGTCGGCGTCGCCACTCGCGCCCAGTTGCCGGATCGCGGTGATCTTGTCGTCGGAATCCTCGGCCGCCAGTTGCCGGACCACGCCCGGATCGAGCGCGGCCAGCGCCGGCAGCGCCAGGAACCAGAGAAGCAGGGAGAACAGCGTCGATTTCATGGGCTTCGCTTCAAATGCGGTGCCCCTCCCGGGCGGGAGGGGCGGCGCGGGGTCAGGCGCCTTCCGGCACGTCCTTCTTCTTGTCGTTGCCGGGGATGAACGGGCTCCACGGTTGCGCGCGGATCGGTCCCTTGGTCTTCCAGACCACGCTGAACTGGCCGTCCGCCCGGACTTCGCCGATGAACACCGGCTTGTGCAGGTGGTGGTTCTTCTCGTCCATCTTGACCACGAAGCCGGACGGCGCCTTGAAGGTCTGACCGGCCATGGCGGCGATGACCTTGTCGACATCGGTGGTCTTGGCCTTCTCCACCGCCTGCTTCCACATATGGATGCCGATGTAGGTGGCTTCCATCGGGTCGTTGGTGACCACGGTACTGGCGTTGGGCAGTTTGTTCTTGCGCGCCCAGTCGCGGTACATCTTGATGAACTTGTCGTTGGTCGGATTCTTGATCGACTGGAAGTAGTTCCACGCCGCCAGGTGGCCGACCAGCGGCTTGGTATCGACGCCGCGCAGTTCCTCTTCACCCACCGAGAACGCCACCACCGGCACGTCGGTCGCCTTCAGGCCGGCGTTGCCCAGCTCCTTGTAGAACGGCACGTTGGAATCGCCGTTGATGGTGGACACCACGCAGGTCTTCTTGCCCTCGCCGGCGAAGCGCTTGATCTTGGCGATGATGGTCTGGTAATCGCTGTGACCGAACGGCGTGTACTCCTCCATGATGTCGGCGTCGACGATGCCCTTCGACTTCAGGAAGGCGCGCAGGATCTTGTTGGTGGTGCGCGGATAGACGTAGTCGGTGCCCAGCAGCACGAAGCGCTTGGCCGAACCGCCGTCGCGGCTCATCAGGTACTCCACCGCCGGAATCGCCTGCTGGTTGGGCGCCGCGCCGGTGTAGAACACGTTCTTCTCCAGTTCCTCGCCCTCGTACTGCACCGGGTAGAACAGCAGGCCGTTCAATTCCTTGAACACCGGCAGCACGGATTTGCGCGACACCGAAGTCCAGCAGCCGAACACCACCGCCACCTTGTCCTGCGTCAGCAACTGACGCGCGCGCTCGGCGAACAGCGGCCAGTTGGAAGCCGGATCGACCACCACCGGCTCCAGCTTGCGGCCCATCACGCCACCGGAGCGGTTGATCTCGTCGATGGTCATCAGCGCGGTTTCCTTCAGCGCTGTTTCGGAAATAGCCATGGTGCCGGACAGCGAATGCAGGATGCCGACCTTGATCGGATCGGCGGCATACACCGGCAGGCTGGTCAGACCGGCGGCGGTCATCGCCAGGGTCAGACCGGAAAGCTTGAGGAAATCGCGACGTTGCATAACAGGCTCCTTGGATCGGTGGGGGCGAACGGGTTCGGGTTCGCGACCAGATTACGGAGCCGGCGGGGCGGGGGGTATACGTCAGATTGCGTAGGGGGGTGGAAAAACCGGAGGGGACGGTTACGCGTGTTGGTTAGTGGGGGAGGCTGGCTTATGAGGTGGGGCGTTGGCTGCGGAACTGATGCCGTGCTCGCGGCAAAGCTTCGGCACCGGGCTGCCGCCCTCGGCTTGCTTCAGGATGCCAATGATCTGGCTGTCCGTGAATCGGGATCGCTTCATGTAAAACTTCCGCGTCCGGTTTGGAGAAAATTCTACTTCTGGCAACGATGGGTTTTAGGAGGGATTACCGGATGTCCATTGCCGCCGCACAAGTCATCCACTACGATGCATACCGTCAAGTACACACATGAGTGTCATTATGCGTACTCAAATCAGCCGTGTGTTCATGAACGGCAACAGCCAGGCGGTTCGCATTCCTCAGGAATTCAGGCTCGCCAGCAGTCGCGTTGAAATCTCGCGCAATGACGCGGGCGATCTGGTCATTCATCCGCTGCCGTCTGATCGTGGACAGGCCTTGCTGGAGGCGTTGGAGGGGTTCGACGAGGAATTTATCGACATCCTGGAAAACGACCGTCTTGCACAAGCGCCGGTGCAGGAACGGGAACCGCTATGAAGTACATGCTCGACACCAACATCGTCATTTACTTCATCAAGAACAAACCCCCGGCTGTGGCCGATCGCATCAACAAGCTGGATGTGGATGATGGTCTTTGCATGTCGTTTGTGACTTATGCCGAGTTGCTGAAAGGCGCGGAGCGCAGCACACGCAAGACCGACGTTCTGCGCCGTCTGGATAACCTTACCCGCCAAATCCCCGTGAGCTACGCCACGCAGCCGGCCATCTGCACGCATTATGCGCACCATGCCACTCAACTGCGCCTGGCCGGGACGCCCATCGGCGGCAACGATTTATGGATCGCCTGCCACGCGCTGGCCGAAGACAGCGTCCTGGTGACCAACAACATCACCAAGTTCGAGCGGATAGGCGGACTTCGCCTGGAAAAATGGGTGGACTGAAATGCGGGCGCGTAGGTTGGACACGCTATCGGCGCCATTGGAACCATCCTGGGGTCTACGACAAGCGATGTGATTCCGCTCCCAGGCCGCGCACATTTTTCCGAGTCGGCCGAAGCGGTCAAGGCCAGGGTCGAGATGACTGCCCGCTATTTGTCCAACCACACCACCACGCTGCCGTGCTTGTGGCCGCTATCGACACGGGCGTGCGCCTCGCGCAGGGCGGTGAACGCCCATTCGGAATCGATCATTGGCGTGTACTGGCCGGCGCGCCACAAGTCGATCAGGTGGGCGAGGTCATCGGCGCGTTCGGCGGCGGGGCCGGCCACGCAGCGGCGGCCCGCGCGCGGGCGCGCCAACAGGTCGGGCAAGCCGCCGTTGATGGCGAGAAAACGGCCACCCGCGTCGAGCAGCGGCACGGCCTGGGCGAAGCTCAGCGTGCCGACCGCGTCGGCGATGACCGCATAGCGTTGGTCGAGACGACTGACCGGCTGCGTCTGATAATCGATGAACGCCGTCGCGCCCAGGGCGAGCACGCGCGCGCGGTTGGCGGCGCTGGCCACCGCCGTAACATCGGCGCCGGCCGCCGTCGCCAGTTGCACCAGCGCGCTGCCCACGGTTCCCGCCGCGCCGATCACCAGCACGCGCTCGCCGGCGCGCAGCCCGGCGCGACGCAGGAAGTCTCGCGCCGTGAGACCGCCGAAGGCGAAGGCCGCCGCGACGCTCGGCGGCATGTCCGCCGGGCGCGCCGCCAGGGCCGCCGACTCGGGCCAGGCCAGGTACTCGGCGTGTGCGCCCAGGCGGGTGCCGCACATCCCCAGCACCGCGTCGCCGACGCTGAAGCGGCGCACCCGCGCGCCGACCGCCACCACCTCGCCGGTCATCTCCACGCCCAGCACCGCGCGCCGGGGGCGACGCAAGCCGAAGACCGCCCGCCCGACCAGACGCAGTCCGGGCGGGAAATCCATCGCCCGGATGCGCCGGTCCGCCGAGGCGACGGTGGTCGCCCGCACGCGGATCAGCAGCATGCCGGGGCCGGGCTCCGGGCGTGGACGGTCGACCAGCGCCAGCACGTCCGGTCCGCCGTAGGCCTGTGCCACCCAGGCCTTCATCGTGTTTTTCATGTGGATTGGTGTGACAAGCTGCGTCTCGCGCATGATGTTCCCCTGGTGAAGCTTACGCTGTAAGTTGACGCCCGCCACTCTGGGCTTACAGTGTAAGTCCGTCAATCCCCGGGACTGTCATGCCACCCGCAAACCGCCCTACCCCGCGCCCCGCGCTGACCCGCGAGCGCATCGTGGCGAGCGCGCTCGCGCTGGCCGACAGCGTTGGCTGCGACAAGCTCAGCATGCGCGCGCTGGCCGGCGCGCTGGGGGTCGAGGCGATGTCGCTCTACCATCACCTGCGCAACAAGGACGATCTGCTCGATGCCCTGGTCGAGGCGGTGGTGGCCGAGATCGAGCGACCCCGCATCGGGCCGGACTGGCGGGACGAGATGCGGCGGCGGGCGCTGTCCATGCGCCGGGTGTTTCTCGCCCACCCCTGGGCGCCGCCGCTGATCGTCGGGCGCATCCATACCGGCCCCGCCACGCTGGCCTTGATCGACGCCACGCTGGGCTGCCTGGCGCACGCCGGGTTCGACCCGCAAGAGGCCGATCATGTGATGAACGCCATCGACAGCTACGTCTACGGCTTCCACCTGCTGGAACGCAGCTTTCCGCTCGCCCCGGAGGACTACGCCGAAGCCGCGCGCGGCTTCCTGCCCGGCCTGGACGAACAGCGCTATCCGCACTTCGCGGCGCTCGGCCGGCGCGTGGCGGCGGGGGAATACGATGGCATCAATCATCTGGAATTCGGCCTGGACCATTTGCTGCGCGGGTTGGCGGCCGGCCGCCAACATCGCGTTGATGCCGCCGCGAGCGGTCAGGAGAGAAGCTCTGGGCTTGGCCATGAGTAAGCCACAGGCCGCATGAAATCGCTGAACAACATGGGCTCGTTGGTTTCCGTCAGGTACACGTGATACAGGCAGGACGGCGGCGCCTGCTTGCGGTAATCGACCAGGGAAGGGCTGGGTCGGGCGACCCAACCAACTGTTCCGCCGATTTGTCGGGCATCACACAAAATCCTCCATTCCCACCTGGGGCCGCATCTTGGTGCCGTATCTCCCGAATACGTCGATTCATGGGGTTAGGTTTGAAACCGTGCCCGGCGTCCGGGTCGACGGACGCTTGGCACCATTCCTGCGTGATGGCTGGCAGTCATCCATTACGCGAGGTCCCATGCAAGCCGGCAATCTGGTATTCCCTTCGTCCCGCCCGGAGCGGCGGCCATGAAGCTGTCGCTCGAACACGCGCATGCCGAGGGCCTGGCCGAGGCTTTTTCCGATCAGGCCGGGCTGCGCGAGCAGTTGCGGTTCGGCCATCGCGCCGAGGTGGCGATCGAGCGGCTTTCCGGGCCGGCGCTGGATTGGCTGGAGGCGCGTTTCAACGAGGGCGGTCCGGAGTCACGGGCGCGGGCGGCGCAGTTGGCGACCCTGCGCCGGGTACTCGCGGATGAAGGGCCGCGCTTCGATCCCGATGATCTGGAATCGCTGGTGCCGGCACTGGCGCGCTATCTGGCCGAGGCCGCACGCCGGGGCTGGCTGTTTTCCGCCCAGGTGACCGGCAGGCCGCTGGCCTGGGTGGTGACGCGGCTGGATTACACGCCGCCGTCGGATGATGAAACCGGCAAGGTGTATATCGAGATCAAGGCCAACTCGCGGGCGCGCATGGCGACGCGGACGATCCGCATCGGCGCCACCGACATCGCCAACCGCACGGTGGCCGGGATTCTCGCCGCCATGGGCTATGTCAGGGAAACGCCGGAACTGCTGGCGGCCTATGACGAAGCGGCCGGGCGTTATTTCGACTGGCGGGCGCGTTACGGCGAGCAGTTTTCCGGTCGGGGCACCGGCATCTACGCGGAGAACCCCAACGCCACGCATCGCGATTCCGACTGGTCGCGCAAGGACGTGGTGGTGCTGTCGTCGAGCGGCGGCGAAGCTCGCCTGGTCAACGACGAGGGCATCCTGGGCGAGCGCGTGACCACGCTGGATGCCAGCGGCGACATCCTCGGCAAATACCTGCGCAAGGCGGCCAAGAGCCTGCGCTACAAGGCCGACGACGCGGTGGAGGCGACCCGTGACGGTTTGCCGACCGGTCTGTTCACCGAGCTGCCGGTGCACTTTTATCTGCTGATGTTCCACCTGGATCTGCACCACTACGTCTGGGTGCACGTCGACGACATGTCGCCCTACCGCTATCAGCCTGAGCTGAAGGACAAGCTGGTGCTGCCGCCGGAACAGACCGACCTGATCGACATTCTCACCGCCGAGATGGACGTGCTGATGGACGACATCGTCGCCGGCAAGTCGGGCGGCACCACGGTGCTGTGCGCCGGCCCCCCCGGCGTGGGCAAGACGCTGACCGCCGAGGTCTACGCCGAGATCATCCGCCGGCCGCTGTACCGGGTGCATTCCGGCCAGCTCGGGTTGAACGTGGCGGCCATGGAAACGGCGCTGAAGGATGTCCTTACCCGCGCCCAGCGCTGGGGCGCGGTGATGTTGATCGACGAGGCCGACGTCTACATCAAGCGGCGCGACGACAACATCACCATGAATGCCGTGGTCGGCGTGTTCCTGCGCGTACTGGAATACTTCAACGGCCTGTTGTTCCTGACCACCAACCGGGTCGACGACATCGACGAGGCGATCGTCTCGCGCTGCATCGCGCTGATCCGCTTCCACCCGCCGCACCGCGACGACCGGCGCGCCATCTGGCGGGTGATGGCGGAACAGTTCGAGCTGGCGCTGGCGCCGGAACTGGTGGACGAACTGGCCGACACCTTCCCCGGGGCTTCTGGCCGCGACATCAAGGGCCTGGCCAAGCTGACCGCCAAATACTGCAACCAGAAGCGGGTCGACCCGAGCCTGGAAGTGTTCCGGCGCTGCGCGGTATTCCGCGGCCTGGACCAGGAGGCGACGGCGGCTTAGTGCCGGTTTCAGCGGGAGAGGGTCGGTCTGGCCGTGGGCCGGTCATCCTCGATCCGGCCGGTCAGTTCCAGTCCCGATGCCCGGTTTTGATTTTGGTATGCCGGGGGATTTCTTGCGCAGGCTCCCCGGCGGATAGCCGAACTTGCGCTTGAAGGCGGCGATGAAGTGGTTGACGTGCGAATAGCCCAGGCGCGCGGCCAGCACCTTCATCGGCAGGGCGCTCGACGACAGCGAAGCGTGCGCCAGTTCCAGGCGATGGTTGATCACGAAACAGAAGATCGACTGGCCGTATTTCGCCGTGAATTCCGCGTTCAGGCGGCGTGCCGGCAAGCCGAATTCGCCGGCCAGATCGCTCAAGGTCGGCATGCGGCCTTCCAGATGGGTCAGATGGTGATGCAGTGCCTGAATGCGTTCGTGGTGGGGCCGCTCCGCGCGCCCGGCAAGGTCGGCCGAGACGTGGCAGTACAGGCTCGCGAGGTAGTCCAGCACCCGGGCCTGGGCATAGAGCTTGCGCGCCGCGCCGAGATACTGGTCGGACATGGCTGCCAGCAAGGGGGCGCTGATGTGCGCCGGCATCGGCCGGACCACGGTCGGACGGGCTTCGCCGAGGCCCAGGCTGTCGAGCAGGTGTTGGCCGGCGGCCTCGCCCAGCAACGACCGCAACATGGCATCGGGCATGATCACCGAGCGCATTTCCGAGATCCCGCCGCCTTCCACCAGGATGCGCGCGCGCCATTTTCGATACAGGCGGAAGGTGTCTCGCCCCGGCCCGGCGACGATTTCCACCGGCGGTCGATGGTTTCCGAGCGGGTACTCGTGGTGGCAGCCAAGGCCGGACAGCCAGATCTGGGCATTGAACATCGGCTCATCGGCGACGGTATGGGCATCCATGAGGGGCACCAGTTGCCCCGGTGGCGAGGGCGCCAGCGCGTGCACGGCGCGGAACAGGACGATGCCGTCGCGCAGCGCCAGCGATTCCGCCCAGGCTTCGCCGACTTCCGGCGGCAGGGCGTAAGGCAGCCGGGTGATCTCGGGTCCGGCATCAAGACGGCCGGCTTCCTCATTGTCGGAGGCCAGCAGCCAGTCCAGCGTGTAGGAAGCGATGCGCGCTCTGGATTGCATGTCGAAAGTCTACGCGGACCGACGCGCGGCATGATGTGTGTGACATGAATTCGTAGATACCGGGACGGAATTCGTGGAACGCGGCCGGCGTGGCGGGCGGCGTGGTTCCTATCATCGGGGTTCACCAAACAGCCACAGGGATATCGGCATGAACACCATCCACGGCCGCCGCGCTTCGTTCGACACTTCGCGCCCGCCGGCCGCGCGCGGCGCGTTGGTGGCCAGCCTGGCCATGATCCTGCTGATTCTGGTGCTCCAGCCGCTGTCGGCGTGGGCCACCTGGACGCAGGCGACCGGTACTTCCGGCATCCGCTTCGTGTCCATGTCGAAGATCGATACGACGCTCTACGCCGGCGCCCTGGCGGGTGGCTTGTACCAGTCCACCGACGATGGCGCGTCCTGGACCACCGCGTTCGGCACGACCTTCGATCTCTGGACGCCGAACGTCGTGACCCGGATCGGTGGCGTGCTCTATGTCGGCGGCGCGAAGAGCGGTGCCGCGCACCTTGCCTATTCCACCGATTCCGGAAACACCTGGACCGATCTGACCGCATGGGGCGGCGCGACGAGCATCCGCGCCATCGCCCTGATGAATGGCGCCACCTTCGTGGCGGCCGGCGGCAGGGGCGTCTACAAGAGCACCACGAACGACGGCACCGGCTGGACTCTCTCCAATACCGGCATGACCACGCAATCCATTCCGGCAAGATTCGCCCAGATCGGGACCGTCATTTTCGTGGCGGACGCCAGCAACAACGGCAACGATGGCGTCTTCAAGTCGGAGGACGATGGCGCGAACTGGACGCGCGTGTCGACCGGGCTGCCGGCCACCGGCAGCGCCGTCAGCGGATTGCTCCACTACGACGGCGCGCTGTATTTCGCCATGGGCGGCGGCCTCTGGCGGTCCTTCGACAGCGGCGAGAGCTGGACGCTGGCGCGTTCGGGCGGTTCCTACGATTTCGTCAACAACAACGCCACCCTCTACCTGAGCGGCACATCCGGCCTGTCCCTGAATACCTCCACGGACGGCACGACCTGGACGTCCCAATCCCTGACTGGGCTGACGGCGCCCTACCTTCAGCCCGGCATCGTGCTCAGTGGCGGCAAGCTGCTGCTGGCTTCCGGCGACGGCATCTGGCGCGAGGACGATCCCGAGCCTTCCTATGCCCTGACGATCACGCCTCCGGTCAACGGCTCGGTGGCGAGCGACATTGGCGGGATCGCTTGTGGCGCGAGCTGTTCCGGCTACTACGTCGCCAACGCCTCGGTCACGCTGACCGCGACGGCCGACAGCGGCCAGGTCTTCTCCGGCTGGGGCGGCGATTGCTCGGGAACCAGCAATCCTCTGGTGCTCGTCATGACCGCCGACATGGCCTGTGGCGCGACCTTCGCGCTCGCCAACACCGCTCCCGTTTTTGTCGGCGCGACCACCACCCTGACCGTGGCCCCGAGCGCCGGCGCCACCGGCATCGCCGGCCTGCTGCATGTCAGCGATGAAGACGCCGCCCAGACCCTCACCTGGACGGAGGCCGATGCCCCCGGTCACGGCACCCTGGCCATCGTCGGCGCGACCGCCGGCAGCGGCGGCACCGACATCGCCCCGGGCGGCACGCTCACCTACACGCCAACCCCCGGCTACGTTGGCCCCGACAGCTTCACCGTCCAGGTCAGCGACGGCATGGCGAGCGCCAGCCGGAGCATCGGCGTCACGGTAGGCCCGGCGCCCACCGTCAGCGTCGATGCGCTGGTCCTCAACGCCATGACCGCCGGCGTGCCCTTCGTCAGCCAGAGCTTCGGCGCCAGCGGCGGCCATGGTCCCTACACCTACGCGGTCAGTGCCGGCGCGCTGCCCGACGGACTCATCCTGGACACCGCCAGCGGTGCCTTGACCGGCACGCCGACGAGCGCCGGCGCGTATGGCTTCACCATCCAGGCCACCGACAGCAGCACCGGACCGGATGCACCCTTCGCCGGCACCCGTGCCTTCGCCGGCAACGTGCTGCCCGCGTCGGCGGCCCAGCCCGGCATCGCCACCCTGACCCCAGGCGTGACCGCCAACCTGGCGGTGGATGGCTGCGCCAACGTCGACAACGCCGTGTTCATCGCCGCGCCGGCGGGTTTGCCCAAGGCCGGCTTTCCGTATGGCCTGCTCGACTTCACCCTGAGCGGATGCGGCGCCACGGCGACGGTCAGCATCGTCTATTCGCAGGAGCTGCCCGAGGGCGCGGTGTTCTACAAGTTGATGGGCGGCCAGTACGACCTATATCCGGCAACGATCAGCGGCAACACGGTGACCTTCACCCTGACCGACAACGATCCGGCCGCCGACAGCGACCCGACCGTGGGCATCATTCACGATCCGAGCGGGGTGGTCGTGTTCAGCGCGAACGCGCCGATTCCGAGCCTTTCCGGCTGGGGAATGCTGATGCTTGCCGGCCTGATGGCCTTCCTCGGCCTGCGCCACGCCCGGCAATCTGAACGCACCTGAGCGCCGGGTCGGCCGGCGCGTGGCCGAGGCCCGGAAGGGTTTGCGGAGGTCTTGATCGGACCGTCTGGTTGAATGCCGGCCTTGCCAGCCGGGCTGTCCGGCGCAACCATTCGCCGGTTGCGTTGTTGCCGCCGCCATGCGTCCCGAGCCGATTTCCTCAGCCGTCACCGAACCCGACGCCGTCCAGCGCGTGGTCAAGGTGCGGCGCGACTACAACACCTGGGTCGCCAACGAGACGCTGGAGGACTACGCGCTGCGTTTCACGCCGCGCGGCTATCGCAAGTGGAGCGAGGGCCGCGTCGCCAACACCGCGTTCGGTGCCGCCGCCTTTCTGGTGCTGGAGGCGGTGGGGGCGACGCTGCTGGTGCAGTACGGCTTCGTCAACGCGGCGCTGGCGATCCTGGCCACCGGCCTGATCATCTTCCTGGCCGGCCTGCCGATCAGCGTGTACGCCGCCCGCCACGGCCTGGACATGGACCTGCTGACGCGGGGCGCCGGCTTCGGCTACCTCGGCTCCACCATCACCTCGCTGATCTACGCGTCGTTCACCTTCATCTTCTTCGCGCTGGAAGCGGCGATCATGGCCTACGCGCTGGAGCTGGCGTTCGACATCCCGCCGGCCTGGGGCTATCTGCTCTGCGCGCTGGTGGTGATCCCGCTGGTGACCCACGGCGTCACCGTCATCAGCGCGTTGCAGACGCTGACCCAGCCGGTCTGGCTGGCGATGCTGGTGCTGCCCTACGTGTTCCTGCTTGCCCAGGAGCCGGATGCCTTCGCCGGCATCACCGGTTACGCCGGCGAAGGCCGCGCGGAGTTCGACATCCATCTGTTCGGCGCCGCCATGGCGGTGGCGCTGGCGCTGATCACGCAGATGGGCGAGCAGGCCGACTATCTGCGCTTCATGCCCGAGCGTACCCCGGCCAACCGCCGGCGCTGGTGGACCGGCGTGCTGGTCGGCGGTCCCGGCTGGGTGGTGCCGGGCGTGGTCAAGATGCTGGGCGGGGCGCTGCTGGCGTATCTGGCGATCCGCCACGCGGTGCCGGTCGAGCGCGCGGTCGATCCCAACCAGATGTATCTGGCGGCCTGGGAATACGTGTTCCCGGATTACACCTGGGCGGTGGCGGCGACCGCGCTGTTCGTGATCATTTCCCAGCTCAAGATCAACGTCACCAACGCCTATGCCGGCTCGCTGGCCTGGTCGAACTTCTTCGCGCGCCTGACCCACAGCCATCCCGGCCGCGTGGTCTGGGTGGTGTTCAACACCCTGATCGCGCTGATGTTGATGGAGCTGGACCTGTTCCAGGCGCTGGGCCGGGTGCTCGGGCTGTATTCGATGGTGGCGGTGTCCTGGATGATGGTGGTGGTGGCGGACCTGGTGATCAACAAGCCGCTCGGCCTGTCGCCGCCCGGCATCGAGTTCCGCCGCGCCTATCTGTACGACATCAATCCGGTCGGCGTCGGCGCCATGCTGATCGCGTCCGGGCTGTCGGTGGCGGCCTATGTCGGCCTGTTGGGCGCGTCGGTGCAACCGTTCGCGATCTTCATCGCCCTGGGCGCGGCGCTGGTGGCGTCGCCGCTGATCGCCTGGGCCACGGGCGGCCGTTACTACATCGCCCGGCAACCGGATGCCGCCGCCGTCGGCGGCCGGACCTGCTGCATCTGCGGCAAGGCGTACGAGGCCGAGGACATGGCGCGTTGCCCGGCCTATCGCGACCACATCTGCTCGCTGTGCTGCACGCTCGATGCCCGTTGCCACGACCTGTGCAAGCCGACGGCGCGGCTGGCCGGGCAATGGGCCGGGCTGCTGGAACGCCTGCTGCCCCGGCGCGCGCGGCCTTATCTGGAAGCCGGCCTCGGCCATTACCTGCTGCTGATGGCCGGCGTGGTGCCGTTCCTGGCCCTGCTCATGGGCCTGCTCTATTACCAGGAGGCGATGGCGCTGACCGATGCCGGCCTGCTCGATCGCCTGCGCGAATCGCTGCTGCGCGCGTTCGCGGTGCTGCTGCTGGTGTTCGGCGTGGTCGCCTGGTGGCTGGTGCTGACCCACAAGAGCCGGCTGGTGGCGCAGGAGGAATCCAACCGGCAGACGCGCCTGCTGATGCGCGAGATCGAATCGCACCGGCGCACCGACGAGCAGTTGCAGAAGGCCAAGCAGGCCGCCGATCAGGCCAACCAGGCCAAGAGCCGCTACATCAGCGCCATCAGCCACGAACTGCGCACGCCGCTCAACAGCATCCTCGGCTATGCCCAGATCCTGGACGGCGACCAGGCCATTCCGGCCAACCGGCGCCAGGGCGTGAGCGTCATCCGCGAGAGCGGCGAGCATCTGCTGTCGCTGATCGAGGGCACCCTGGACATCGCCCGCATCGAGAGCGGCAAGCTGTCGCTGGACGTCAAGCCACTGGCGTTCCCGGAATTCCTCGCCGTGATCGTCGGCATGCTGGAATTGCAGGCGCGCGCCAAGGGCCTCGCGTTCCATTACCAGCCGATCGGCGAATTGCCGGCGGCGGTGCGCGCCGACCAGCGCCGGCTGCGCCAGATTCTGATCAACATCCTCGGCAACGCGGTCAAGTTCACGGCGCGCGGCGCGGTGACGCTGCGCGTCAAATATCAGAGCGAGATCGCGCATTTCGAGGTCGAGGACACCGGCCCGGGCATTCCCGCCGACGAACTGGGGCGCATCTTCGAGCCGTTCTCGCGCGGGCGGACGGCGGCCGGCGCCACCGGCGGCACCGGCCTGGGGCTGACCATCGCCAGGATGCTCACCGACCTGATGGGCGGAGAACTCACCGTCGACAGCGCGCCCGGGCGCGGCAGTCGGTTCCGCGTCCGCCTGTTCCTGCCGCATCTGACCGCCGCCCAGACCATGGACGCGCGGCCGGCCGCGCGTCGCGTCGGCTATGTCGGCGCGCGCCGGCGCATTCTCATCGTCGACAACGAGACGGCCGATCGCGAACTGCTCGCCAGCGTCCTGGAACCGCTCGGCTTCGATCTGGCGCGGGCCGCGTCCGGCCAGGAATGCCTGGAGCTGGCGCCGGGGTTCCGGCCGCATCTGATCTTCATGGATCTGGCCATGCCCGGCCTGGATGGCTGGGAAACCATCCGCCGGCTGCGCGCGGCCGGGTTCGACGACGCTGAAATCGCGATCATTTCCGCCAACGCGTTCGACAAGGGTCTGGACAACGAGGTCGGCATCGGCCCCGACGAGTTCTTCACCAAGCCGGTGCGCATGGACGAACTGCTCGACTGGATCGGCCGCCGGCTGGCGCTGGAATGGGTGTTCGCGACCGCCACCGAAACGCCGCCGGCGCCCCCCCCGGCGGCGCCGGCGCCCTGGACATTGCCGCCCGTCGACCAATTGCGCGCGCTGGCCGCGCAGGTCGATCTGGGGTTTCCGCGCGGCATCCAGGCCCGGCTCGACGAGATCGAGGCGCTCGACGCCGGCCATCGTGAATTCGTCGCGGCCATGCGCCAGCTCGCCGGCCGCTTCCAGTTCGATGCCATGCGCGAAATCCTGCGCCAGGGCCTGGAGGGGGCCGATGCCGACGCTTGACCACCTGAACGGCGACATCGTCCTGATCGTCGACGACATCCCGGAAAACCTGGCGTTGCTGCACGACGCGCTCGACGAGGCCGGCTATACCGTGCTGGTGGCCACCAATGGCGATGACGCGTTGCGGCTGGCGCGCCAGAGCCGGCCCGACGTGATCCTGCTGGACGCGGTGATGCCCGGCATGGATGGCTTCGAGGTGGCGCGCCGGCTCAAGGCCGATCCGCTCAGCCAGCCGATCCCGGTCGTCTTCATGACCGGCCTGACCGAGACCGAACACGTGGTCGCCGCCTTCGCCGCCGGTGGCGCCGATTACGTGACCAAGCCGATCCGGCCGATGGAAGTGCTGGCGCGCATCGCCGCGCACATGGCCAATGCCCGTCAGATGCGGCAGGCGCGCGGCGCGCTCGACGCCTTTGGCCAGGCCACGGTGGCGGTGCGCGCGCGCGACGGCCGTCTGCTCTGGCAGACGCCGCTGGCGCGCCGGCTGCTGAAAACCTACTTCGATCTCGACCCGGCCCTGGAACGGGCCCCCGAAGCGCTGATGACGTGGATTGGCGAGGCGCGCCGGACCGGCATGGAAAATCGCGAGATGCCGCTGGCGGCGCCGCGCGACGGCCGCCGCCTGCTCGCCAGCCTGCACGACCCGGCCGGCGCCGGGCCGGAAGGCGAGGCCCAGGAGCGGGAATGGCTGCTGGTGCTGCGCGAGGAAAACCACGCCGCCGCCGTCGATGCGCTGATGGCCGCCTTCCGCCTGACCGCGCGCGAGGCGGAAGTGCTGTACTGGGTCAGCAAGGGCAAGACCAGCAAGGACATCGGCGACATCCTCGGCTCCAGTCCGCGCACCGTGAACAAGCACCTCGAACACGTGTTCGAGAAGCTTGGCGTGGAGACGCGCACCGCCGCCGCCAGCCTGGCGCTGAGCCGGATGACGGCGACTGGCGGCGAGCGCGGAACCTGACGCCGGCGCCGGCCGCTCAATCGTCGTCGTCGTCGCCGGTGTTGCGGCGCGGCACGGTGCGCGGGTCGGCGGTGATGGCGCGGTAGATCTCGATGCGATCGCCGGCCTGGAGGCCGGCATCGAGCTTGGCCAGCTTGCCGAAGATGCCGACCTTCTGCTCGGTCAGATCGATGCCCGGAAACTGGCGCAGGATGCCGGACTGGATGATGGCCTGCTCGACCGTGCTGTCCTCGGGGACTTCGATGCGCAGCCAGAGTTGCTGGCCGGGTTCGGAATAGGCGACGGAGACTTGCATGGCGGCGGTCCTCAGGCGGCGGCCGGCGCCGCTTCGACCGGCTCGGCGCGGGCGGCGCGGCGGCGGTCGAGCACGCGCTTGCCGGCGAGCAGGAAACCCAGGGCCAGGAAGCCGCCGGGCGGCAGGATCATCAGCAGCCAGCCCTTGTAATCGGGGATCAGGGTCAGTTCCAGGAAGGCGAAGGATTCGCCCAGCAACAGGTGGGCCTGGGCGAACAGGGTGCCGGAACCGAGGATTTCGCGCGCGCCGCCCAGCGCCACCAGCGCCAGCGTGAAGCCCAGGCCCATCATCAGGCCATCGACCGCCGCCGGCAGCACGCCGTTCTTCGACGCGAACGCCTCGGCGCGGCCGAGGATGGCGCAGTTGACCACGATCAGGGCGATGAACAGGCCGAGCACCTTGTACAACTCGTGGACCCAGGCGTTGAGCGCCATGTCCACCAGGGTGACCAGGGTGGCGATGACCACGATGTAGACCGGAATGCGCACTTCCGGGCTGATCAACTTGCGGATCAGGGAAATCACCACGTTGGAGACGATCAGCACGGCCATGCTGGCCAGACCCATGCCGAGGCCGTTGGTGGCGGTGCCGGTCACCGCCAGCAGCGGGCACAGGGCCAGCATCTGGGCGAACACGACGTTGTTGTCCCAGAGGCCGTCGCGGCTGATGCGGGCGTAATCGGTCATGATCGGACTCCTTTCGAGGGTTTCGCGGTCGCTGCCTCGGCGGCCGGCGCCTTCGCCGGTGCGCTGGCCGGGGCGTCCGCGCTCCCGGCCAGCGCGGCCGCCGCCACCGGCAGGTCGAGCAGGCGGGTTTTTTCCCTGGCGAAGAATTCCAGGCCGCCGCGCACCGAGTCGACCACCGCGCGCGGCGTGATGGTGGCGCCGGCGAACTGGTCGAAATCACCGCCGTCCTTCTTCACCGCGAACCGGGCCGCCGGCGGGTCGCCCAGGGATTTGCCCTTGAAGGCGTGGATCCAGGCGTCCTTGGCCGGTTCGATCTTGTCGCCCAGGCCCGGGGTTTCCCGATGCGCGATCACGCGCACGCCGAGCAGGCGGCCGTCGTGGTCGACGCCGATCACGCTGACGATGGCGCCGGCATAGCCCTTGCCCTGAACCTTGAACACCACCGCGTCGACCTTGCCGTCGCGGCGCGCGCGGTAAACGGTGACGTTGCCGTCCGGACCCGGCAGGGTCAGGGTGTCGGCGAGCAGGTCGTTGTCGTGACCGCCGGGCAGCACCTGGGCCAGCGACTGTTTGAGATCCTCGGCGGCGGCGGCCTCGATGGCCGGACCGGTGACCCGGGCGGCCAGGGCCAGGGCGCCGCTGGTGAGCAGGGCGGCGGTGCCGAGCAGCAGGGTCTGGTAGCTCAGCCGGGCGCGCAGGGTTTCAAGCGTCATGGCGCGCTCCCGGATCGCGGTTCGGCGCGCGCCGGCCGGCACTGTCGCGAACATCGGCCATCTCAGCCCTCCTTCGCCGGCAGTGGCGCGCCCTGGCGGGTGCGGCCGTAGATGCGCGGTTTGACGTAGCGGTCGATCACCGGTGTCGCCGCGTTCATCAGCAACACCGCGAAGGCGATGCCTTCCGGATAACCGCCGAAGCTCCGGATCACCCAGGTCAGCAGGCCGCAGCCAAGGCCGAACACGAACTGGCCGGCGCCGGTGTTGGGCGAGGTGACCGGATCGGTG
Organism: Hydrogenophilus sp.; assembly: GCA_020725265.1. GTDB lineage: Bacteria > Pseudomonadota > Gammaproteobacteria > Burkholderiales > Thiobacillaceae > PFJX01. The sequence goes on from DYFK01000009.1 coordinate 39,434, forward strand.
ACGATGAAGAAGGCCGCCAGCATCAGACCGCCGGACAGCAGGTGCGGCAGCACGCCGAGGAAGCGGGCCGGGTCGATGGCGTGCGCGATCAGGGCCGGCAGCGCGACGCCCAGCAGCAGCGCCAACGGCGCCTGCCAGGGAATGACGCGGCGGGCGATCAGGTACAGGCCGCCGATCAGGATGAACACCGCCGCCGATTCGCCCAGGCTGCCGGCGCGGTAACCCCAGACCGCGTCGGTGGACTGGAACTGGCCGGGCAGGCTGTGCAGCAGATCGATGCCTCGGCTCAACTCGGTCTTGGCGTGGCCGAGCAGCGTGGCGCTGGCCATGGCGTCGCCGCCGGCGCCGGCGCCGAAGGTGATCGCCAGGCCGGCCATGAATCCGGGCGCGTGCTCGGCGGTGAGCGGAATCGGCGCGGTCCACTGGGTCATCTCCAGCGGGAACGAGATCAGCAGCATCACCCGCGCCGCCATGGCCGGGTTGAACACGTTCTGGCCGAGGCCGCCGAATACCTGCTTGACCACCACCACCGCGAACAGGGCGCCGACCACGGCGATCCACCAGGGCGCGAACGGTGGCAGCGACAGCGCCAGCAGCCAGGCGGTCAGGGCCGCCGAGCCGTCCATCACGGCGCGGCCGGCGGCGCGGCCCTGGAGCCGGACCATCAGGGCCTCGCCGAGCAGGGCGCTGAGGATGGTGGTCGCCCACAGGAACACGGCCGGCCAGCCATACAGCCAGAAGCCGTACAGCGTCGCCGGAATCAACGCCACCATGACCGTGGCCATGACCTTGCCGACGCTGACCGGTGCGTGGGCGTGCGGGGAATGCGCGGGCATGTTCATGCCGTCTCCGTTTCCTGGGTTCCGGCCTTGGCCGCTTCCGCCGCCGCTTTCTTGGCGGCGTCCTGCGCGGCCTTGCGGGCGGCGCGCTGGCGCGCGGCCTCCTCGCGTTCGCGGGCGATGCGTTCCATGCGCTCGTTGCGCGCGTCGGCCAGCTTCCTGGTGGCTTCCTGCTTGAGCTTGGCGCGTTCCTTGGCGGCCAGATCGCCCTTGGCGTAGTTGAAGTAATGCACCAGCGGGATGTGCGCCGGGCAGGCGTAGGAGCAGGAACCGCAGGCGATGCAGTCCTTGAGGCCGAGATCGACGGCGGCGGCGAGATCGCCGGCCCGGATGCGCGCCGCCATTTCCAGCGGCAGCAGGCCGATCGGGCAGGCGCGCACGCAGGTCGAGCAACGGATGCAGGGCGCCGGGCTGGGCTGGCCGATTTCCTTGTGGGTCAGCGCCAGCAAACCACTGGTGCCCTTGATCAGCGGCACGCGCGGGTCGGTCAGTTCCTGGCCCATCATCGGACCGCCCATCACCAGGCGCGCGGGGGTGTCGAGGAAGCCGCCGCAATAATCGAACAGGGCCTCGGCCGGCGCGCCGATCGGCGCTTCCAGGTTGCGCGGCACGCCGATCGCGCCACCACTGACCGTGACGATCCGGCTGACCAGGGGCCGGCCCAGGCTGAGCGCCTGATGCACGGCGAACGCGGTGCCGACGTTGTGCACCAGCACGCCGATGTCGGCGGCGCGGCCACCGGCCGGCACTTCCTTGCCGATCAGCGCCTGGATGAGCTGCTTTTCCGAGCCCATCGGATACATCGACGGAATCGCCCGGACCTCGACGCCGGTGCCGGCGGCCGCCGCGCGCATCGCCGCGATCGCCTCGGGTTTGTTGTCCTCGATGCCGACCAGCACGACGGGCGCGCCGACCGCGCGCTGGATCAGCAGGATGCCGGCCACCACCTCGCCGGCGCGGTCGCGCATCAGGCGGTCGTCGCAGGTCAGGAAGGGTTCGCACTCGCCGCCGTTCATGATCAGCGTGGTGACGCCGCTGCCGCGCGACAGATTGAGCTTGACCGCCGACGGGAAGGCGGCGCCGCCCAGACCGACGATGCCGGCGGCGTCGACCCGGGCGGCGATGTCCTCGGGCGCCAGCGCCATCGGATCGGCGGGCGTTTCGAAATCCAGCCAGCGGTCGTCGCCGTCCGACTCGATGGTGATGGTCGGCACCGGCAGGCCGGACGGGTGCGGCGCGGCGTAGTCGCCGATGGCGATCACGCGGCCGGAGGTGGGTGCGTGCACCGGCGCCGAGACCATGCCGACACGGGTGCCGATCAACTGGCCCTTGCGCACGTGGTCGCCGACCGCCACGGCCGGGTTGGCCGGCGCGCCGATATGCTGCTGCAAGGAGACGTACAGCCGTTCGGGCAGCGGCAGCGCGCAGATCGGCGCCTCGGCGGAAAGCTCCTTGCGGCCGTCGGGATGGACGCCGCCGCGCAGCCGGAGTCGGGCCAGCAGGTTCATGCCGCCTCCAGCGCCGGTTTGCCCCAGTACCAGGTCTGCATGGTCACCGGGATCGGCCGCATCAGGATCGCCTCGGTCGGGCAGGCGTCGACGCACTTGCCGCAGGCCGTGCAGGCCTCGCGGAAAACCGAGTGGATGTGCTTGGCCGAACCGAGGATGGCGTCGGTCGGGCAGACCTTGTAGCAACGCGTGCAGCCGATGCACAGTTCCTCGCGCACCTCGGCGATGCTCGGCACGCTGTCCTTGACGCCGGACAGATCGGCCTCGACGCCCAGTTTGGCGGCGAGCTGGATGACCAGGTCGCGGCCGCCGGGCGGGCACAGCGTTACCGGCGCGCCGCCATCGGCCAGCGCCTGGGCGGCGCCGGTGCAACCCGGATAGCCGCACTGGCCGCACTGGCTGCCGGGCAACAGGGCCTCGATTTCGGCGACCAGGGGGTTGCCTTCCACTTTCAGCTTGCGCGCGGCGAAACCGAGCCCGAGCCCGAGCGCGAGGCCGAGCGCGGTGAGACTGGCGATGGCTGCGATCATCGACGTGTTCTCCTAGACCAGTCCGGCGAAACCCATGAACGCCAGGCCGAGCAGGCCGGCGGTGACGAAGCCGATCGGCGCGCCGGTGAAGGCGTCCGGCACGCTGGCCAGCGCCAGGCGTTCGCGCAGGCCGGCGAACAGCAGCAGCACCAGGGTGAAGCCGAGCGCCGAGCCGAAACCGTAGAGCAGGCTTTCCAGGAAGACGTGATCTTCCTGAAGGTTGAGCAGGGCGACGCCGAGCACCGCGCAGTTGGTGGTGATCAGCGGCAGGTAGATGCCCAGCACCTGGTAGAGGCCGGGACTGACCTTGCGGATCACCATCTCGGTGAACTGGACGGTGGCGGCGATCACCAGGATGAACGACAGGATGCGCAGGTACTGGATGCCCAGCGGCGCCAGCAGCCAGTGTTCCAGCATCCAGCCGGCGGCGGTGGCCAGGGTCAGCACGAAAGTGGTGGCCATGCCCATGCCCAGGGCGCTGTCCATCTTGCGGGACACGCCCATGAACGGACACAGCCCGAGGAACTTGGCCAGAACGACGTTGTTCACCAGGGCGGTCGAGATCAGTAGCAGCAGATATTCGGTCACGGTCATCAGCCTCCGCCCTGGCCATTGCACGTGGCGTGCCATCCCCGCGCACGTCGATGAAGCGCGCGAAATCGCGGCTTCGCGGAAATCGGCACCGGTTTGGTGCGCCGTGGTCTTGTCGCGGGTGCGCCGAGCCGGGCGCGACTGTCGCGAAACCGACAAGACACGGGCGCGGCCGTGCCCCGGCCAGGCTTCGCCGGTAGCCGGCATGGGAGTTGCTAATCCAGACCATGCCCAACGCGAACCACACTCACATGGACGAGATGCCCGAGCTTCCGGGCGACGTGGAAGTCCCGCCGGAGGTCTTCCGGCAGGCGGTGGAACAATCGGCCCTGGCCATTTCCATCACCGATCCGCGCGCCCGCATCCTGTACGCCAACCCGGCCTTCGAGCGGGTCACCGGTTACCGCCGCGAGGAGGTGATCGGCCACAAGGAATCCATCCTGTCCTACCGGGTCACGCCGGCCATCGTCTACGAGACCATGTGGGCGCAGTTGCTGCGCAACCGGCCCTGGAACGGTCTGCTGGTGAATCGGCGCAAGGACGGCAGCCGTTATCTGGCCGACCTGACCATCACGCCGGTGCTCGACACCGACGGCCGGCTCAGCCATTACCTGGGCATGCACCGCGACGTCACCGAGGTGCACGGCCTGGAACGGCGGGTGCAGAACCAGAAGAACTTCATCGAATCGGTGGTCGACGCCGCCGGTGTCGCCATCGCCGTGCTCGACGAGGACGACCGGGTGGTGCTCGACAACCAGGCATACAAGCGCCTGATCGGCGACCTCGGTCCGGAACCGGCGCATCACGTGCTCGCCGACCTGCGCGCGCGCATGGGTGCCGCCTGGGAACGGGCGCGCGCCAGCGGACGTGGCTTCGGCGGCGAGGAGTGGTCGGTCGAGTCGCCCGGCCGGGAAACCCGCTGGTTCGCCTGCGCCGGTACCTGGATCGAGGAACTGGACGCCAGCGCGGATGCTTTCTACGAACCGCGCCAGCGCCAGTACCTGCTGCTGACCATGCAGGACATCACGCCGGTCAAGGCGCAGCAGGAGGCGATCCGGGTCAATGCCCTGCGCGCGCTGCTGGCCGAACAGGAACGCATCCAGAGCCTGCGCGAGGCGTTGTCCGGCGCGGTCTACCAGTTGCAGGGGCCGATCAACCTGCTGGCGGCGGCCATGCGCATCCTGGAGCGGCGTCAGGAAAACCAGCCGTCCGATTCCCTGCGCGCCAGCCTGGAGGAAGCGCAACGCCGCGCCAGCGAAACCCTCGATACCTTGCGCGCCTGCATTCCCAGTGAAACCAGCGAACCGGTCGGCCCGGTCGATCTCAACGAATTGCTCGACGACGTGCTGCGCATCGCCACGCCCCGGATGCTGGCCGAGGGCATCGTCGTCGAATGGCTGCCCAGCCGCGACGCGCCGATCCTGAACGGCCGCGCCCGGCAACTGGCCGGCCTGTTCAAGCAGTTGATCGACAATGCCGTCGAGTCGATCCACGAACTGCGTGGCGATCGCCGCGAACTCAAGGTGTGCGCCATCGACCACGTCGATCGCCTGGAAGTGCTGATCGAGGACAGCGGTGGCGGCGTGCCCGAGGAATGGCGTCTGAAGGTGTTCGAGCCGTTCTTCACCACCAAGGGCGCCGACCAGCAACACATCGGCATGGGCCTGACCTCGGCCCAGGAAGTGGTGGCCGGGCATGGCGGCCTGATCGAAATCGACCCGGCCTGCCGTCAGGGCTGCCGGATACGCGTGCAGTTTCCCAAATGACCAATCTCTATAGCCCGGACACCGGCATCCGCCGGAAATACGAACAACTCTCCGCCGATCTGGACACCCTGTTCCAGGTCAGCCAGGTGCTGTCGCGCTCGCTCGATCTGCGCGAAACCCTGGCGGCGGTGCTGCGCACCCTGCACGAGAACGGCGGCATGGAACGCGGCATGGTCACCCTGGCCGACCCGGATTCCGGCGAACAGCAGGTGGTGGCGGTGCATGGCGCCGGCACCCTGCGCGTCGACGACATCCGCTACCAGCCCGGCGAGGGCGTGGTCGGCCTGGTCCTGGAGCGTGGCGACAGCGTGGTGCTCAAGCGCATCGCCGACGAACCGCGTTTTCGCGGCAAGCTCGGCATCTACGACAGCGTCGGGCCGTTCATCGGCGTGCCGATCCGGGTCAAGCACAGCGTGGTCGGCGTGCTCGCCGCCCAGCCGGCATCGGACGAAATCAGCCTGCTGCCGGAACGCGGGCGCCTGATGGAAATGATCGCCAACCTGATCGGCCAGAGCGTGCGCCTGTCCTGGGAAGTCGAGCGCGAGCGCCAGGCCCTGGCCGACGAACGCGACCAGTTACGCCGCACCGTGCGCGGCCAGTACGGCTTCGACAACATCGTCGGCCACACCACCAGCATGCGCCGGGTGTTCGAGCAGGTGCGCCAGGTCGCCAAGTGGAACACCACCGTGCTGATCCGCGGCGAGACCGGCACCGGCAAGGAGCTGATCGCCAACGCCATCCACTACAACTCGCCGCGCGCGCGCAACGCCTTCGTCAAGCTCAACTGCGCCTCGCTGCCGGAGAATCTGCTGGAAAGCGAACTGTTCGGTCACGAGAAGGGCGCCTTCACCGGCGCCATGACCCAGCGCAAGGGCCGTTTCGAACAGGCCGATGGCGGCACCCTGTTCCTCGACGAGATCGGCGAGGTCTCGCCCGCCTTCCAGGCCAAGCTGCTGCGCGTGCTTCAGGAGGGCGAGCTGGAGCGGGTCGGCGGCACCCGCACCATCCGCATCGACGTGCGCATGATCGCCGCCACCCACCGCGACCTGGAAGCCGACGTCGAGGCCGGCAAGTTCCGCGAGGATCTCTATTACCGGCTCAACGTCATGCCCATCTTCCTGCCGCCGCTGCGCGAGCGCATGGAAGACATTCCCGGCATCGCCCGCCATCTGATCGAGAAGGTTGGCGGCCAGCAGGGGCGCACGCTGGAACTGACCGACTGCGCCCTGCGCGTGCTCATGCATCACGACTGGCCCGGCAACGTGCGCGAACTGGAAAACTGCCTGGAGCGGGCGGCGGTGATGAGCGAGAACGGCATCATCGACCGCGACGCCGTGCTGCTCACCGGCATCGAGGAAATGGCCTCGTCCAGCCGCGCCGCGCCGCGTGGCATCGATCTCGACGATCCCGATCTGGACGAGCGCGAACGCGTCGTCGCCGCGCTCGAACAGGCCGGCTGGGTGCAGGCCAAGGCCGCCCGCCTGCTGGGCATGACGCCGCGCCAGATCGCCTACCGCATCCAGACCCTCAACATCAAGGTCAGACAGATATGAACGAAGCCCCCGAAGCCGCCGGCGAATGCCGGTATTTCCTGAGCTACACCGGCGTCGCCCTGCCGTTCCGGCTGATCACTCCGCTGACCGCCGCCGACGTCGAAAACCGCAACACCTACTTCAAGGGCTGGTTTGACGCCGATGGGCGTCTGACCGGCTTCGACAAGATGGTCTATGGCGAGATCGAACTGGCCCACCGCTACGCCTACCACGCCAGCGGCCGGGTCCGTCGCGTCGAGATCACCGACCTCGACGAGGAGCGCACCGTGATCGACTACCCGGACGCGGCGGCATGAGCGCGTTCGTCGCCTGCAAGGGCCAGACCGCCTGCCGCGATGACGGCCAGACCTGCCTGACCTGTGGCCGTTCGCTCGCGGAGATCGAAACCGCCCGCCGTCTGATCGACGAACTCGCCGAACTGGCGCTGGCGCGCGACTACGCCAACGTCGACGAATTCGCCGCCTATGTTGCCGCCAAGGTGGTCAAGAAGGTGAAACACCGGCGCGCCGCCTGAGCGGCCGGACGCTCACGGCAAGCGTCGGCGCAGCACCCGCATCGCCGAGGGCGTGAAGCCCAGGCGGGCGTAGAACGCCAGCGCTGGCGCGTTGCCGGCATCGGCGAGCAGCGTCACCCGGGTCATGCCCTCGGCCGCCGCCCAGGCCAGCGCGTGTTCCACCAGCCGCCGGCCGAGACCGTCGCCGCGCCGCTCGCGGCGCACGATGACATCCTCCAGCAACAGCACCCGGCCGCCTTCGGCGGTGCTCACCGTGATCAGCGCGTTGACCATGCCCACCACCGCGCCGTCGGCGCGCGCCACGAACAGGCGGCCCAGCGCCGGGTTGTCCAGGATCAGCCGCAGCCCGGCAAGCTGGCGCGCGCGATCCGGCTGGAAGTCCGCCTCCAGCGTGAACAGTTCGGCAAGCAGATCGGCCAGCGCCGGCAGGTCGTCGGGCGTGGCGAAGTCGATGCGGGGGTCGGTCATGGCCCGAAAAGATATACACGGAGATCACAATGTAAGCCACCGCGGGATCATGGCTGGGCAGCGCCGGCGGCCGGGAACAGAACGTCGGTGAAGCCGAGCCGGCTCAGGTCGCGCATGCGCATCGGGTACAGCATGCCGATCAGATGGTCGCATTCGTGCTGGACGACGCGGGCGTGAAAGCCCTCGACGGTCCGGTCGATGGCGCCGCCCCGCGGGTCGAAACCCTGGTAGCGGATGCGCCGGAAGCGCGGCACCTCGCCGCGCAGGCCGGGCACCGACAGACAGCCCTCGAAGCCGAGTTCCTCTTCTTCGGACAAGGGCGTGACGACCGGGTTGAGCAGGATCGTCATCGGCACCGGTTCGGCTTCCGGGTAACGTTCGCTGCTGTCGAAGCCGAAGATCACCACCTGCAAGCCGACCCCGATCTGCGGCGCCGCCAGGCCCACGCCACCGGCATCGGCCATGGTGTCGAACATGTCGCGGATCAGTTCATCCAGTTCCGCCGTGCCGAATTCGGCCACCGGCCGGGCGGTTTCAAGCAGGCGTGGATCGCCCATGCGAAGGAGGGTTCTGACGGTCATGGTTCCCTGAAAGCGGCTGGATGGGTGGCTGGCCGGGATGGTACTTTGTCGGCCTCCCCGCCCGCCATGCGTCCATCGCCCGGATTCCGCACATGAACAACCTGAACGGTGTCGCTCCCCAGGACCTGCTCCTGCTGCTCAGCCGGGAGATGCCCTTCGGCAAATACCAGGGCCGGCGCATCGCCGACCTGCCGGGCAACTATCTCAACTGGTTCGCCCGCGAAGGCTTCCCGCCCGGCGAAATCGGCCGACTGCTGGCGTTGATGCATGAGATCGATCACAACGGTTTGAAGGAGATCCTTGAACCGTTGCGGCGGCGAGGGTGACCGCCTCGTGGCTACTTGGAAATGCCAGCTTTGGAGACGCTGATTTGTTCAGTCATCGCGAGGCACGTAGCGACGTGTCGATCCAGAAGTCGTTGATTTTCTAGCCAGACTGGATTGCCGCGCTACGCGCGCAATGACACGACACGAATAATTCAGCGTTTCCAGAGCTTGCCGACAATGTCGTGGGTGGTCATGGGCGATCAGTTGTCGCCGAGGGTAGTCCAGTCGAGCACCCGCAGGCCAGGTACCTGGGCGAAGGCGCGGTCGGCGGTGACCAGCATGCAGTGCTCTGCCAAGGCATGGGTGGCGATAAGCAGGTCCATGGGCGCAAGCGGTGTACCGCGTGTTTCCAATTCATGGCGCAGGGCGGCATAGCGTTCGGCACAGGCCGAATTCCAGGACAGTATGTCCACGGTGCGCAGGAAGTCTTCCACGATGCGGCGCAGGTCGGCATTCACCGGGCGCCGAACCAGGCCAAATCGCAGTTCCGCCTCGGTAACCACCGAGATGCAGCCCACCTGCCCGTCGAGGCGGGCCGCCAGGCTGTCCGCCCTGCCCTTGACGAGTGCGGAGACGGCGTTGGTGTCTAGCATCAGCACGTCCATCACGGCCAGTCCCTCTCCACCGACGGGCCGGCGTCGCGCAGGTTGTCGAGGACGCTAAGCTCTTCCTCGGGGATGCCGGCGAGCAGTGCGTCGCGCCGCTTCAGCCATTCGGTGAACTTGCGGTTACGGGGACTGAGGATCACGTCGCCGGTGACCGGGTCGCGCCGGATATAGACCTCATCCCCTTCGAAGCGGAACTCGACCGGCAGGCGCACGGCCTGGCTGCGACCGTTCTTGAATAGTTTGGCGGTTTGCATGGGGTACCTCACCGTTGATGGTATATACCAGGGTTTATATCATGTAGCAACAGGGGCTTCAAGCCGCCTGTTAGATGTAATCGTTGAAGGCGTCCAGGGTTTACGGCAATTGGCCGTCGAAGCTACCTCCCTGTTGCTGTCAAGGAGAGATGGCCCCTGGATGGCCGGGTCGGTTCAGGCGCGGCCAGTGGTGAGGCCGATCGCAGTTTGCGTGAACGTCAGCAACGGAGTGACGCCCGCGTCAGGCAGCAGTCCGCCATTCGCGGACATTGCTGGCAGAAATGCTTTTGCATCCTTACCTGTAGGTCGGTTCCAAGGCGGTTGCTGCCCGATTGCTAGTCAAGGCTACAGACCGCTACGGGTCGGGAGCGGTGATCCACGGGGTGGGGGTGAGCAGTCTTTCCCCAGCGGTCGCTTCCTAGCGTAGGCGAAAGTCGGCAGCGACCGACGCCGCGACCGCCAAGCGCCTCAAATGGCGGGCAGATAAGTGTCGATAGATGTCGTACAACAAGGCATGCTGCTGCCTCTTTTTGGATTCCCACACCGCCTGACCGATTCACCCGATCAGCGCCACCGCCTTGATCTGGGCATAGACGATCTTGCCCGGAGCCAGTCCGAGGTCATGCGCCGAGCGCCGCGTCAACCGCGCCACCACGCGCGCGCCGCCGACATTGACGCGCACCAGCGCCAGGGCTGGGTGGTTGTCGTCCGCCAGCGTTTCGACCACGCCGGGCAGGATGTTCTGGATGCTGGTGCCGCTGTGGCGGGTGACCGCCAGGCTGACGTCACGCGCCAGGATGCGGACGCGGACAGGGTGGCCGATGGCGTGGCCGCCGGGGTTGACACTATCGCGTACCCAGACACCGGCATCGGGGTTGTCGGTGAACGTGGCGCGCGCCAGATACCATTGTTCATCGCGCTCGGTGACGACCGCATCCAGCACCACCCCGGCATCCTCGCCCAGGTGGATCGGCAGGTCGAGCCGCGCCAGCGTTTCGCTCAGCGGACCCGCGACGTCGGCGCGACCGGCCCGCATGAACACGATATGGTCCGCCAGACGCGCGACTTCATCCGGGGCGTGACTGACGTAGAGCACGGGAATATCCAGTTCCTCGTGCAGACGTTCCAGATAGGGCAGGATTTCCTGCTTGCGCGCCAGATCGAGCGCGGCCAGGGGTTCGTCCATCAACAACAGGCGCGGTTTCACCGCCAGCGCGCGGGCGATGCCGACGCGCTGGCGTTCGCCGCCGGAAAGCTGGTGCGGGCGACGTTCGAGCAGGCCGCCGATGCCGAGCAGGTCGATGACGTGATCGAGGGCGGCGGGGTCGAGGCGCTCGGCCGCGCGCTTCATGCCGTAGAGCAGGTTGCCGCGCGCCGTGAGGTGCGGGAACAGGCTGGCTTCCTGGAACACGTAGCCCAGTGACCGTTTGTGCGTGGGTAGAAACGTCCGTCCGTCCTGCCAAACCTCGCCTTTCATCGACAGATGGCCGTCCGGCGCGCGGGTCAGCCCGGCGATCAGGCGCAGCAGCGTGGTCTTGCCGGAGCCGGAGTGGCCGAACAGCGCGGTGACACCGCGTCCCGGCAGGTCGAGATCGACGTCAAGGGTGAACTCGGGGTAGGCGAGCCGGAAACGCGCCTGGATAGAGGACGCGCTCATGGCATGCCCACCCGGGTCTTGCCAGGGTTCCAGGTGTACAGCGCCAGCAGCACGAGGAACGAGAACACCACCATGACCGCCGCCAGGCCATGCGCCTGCGCGTATTCCATGGCCTCGACGTGGTCGTAGATCTGCACCGAGACGACGCGCGTTTCACCGGCAATGTTGCCGCCGATCATCAGCACCACGCCGAATTCACCGACGGTATGCGCGAAGCCGAGGATGCTGGCGGTGACGAAGCCGGGCCGCGCCAGCGGCAGCACCACGCTCCAGAAGCGGTCCCAGGGGCCGGCGCGCAGGGTCGCGGCCACTTCCAGCGGACGCGGTCCGAGCGATTCGATGGCGTTCTGGATGGGTTGCACGACGAACGGCATGGAGTAGAACACCGAGGCCACCACCAGTCCCCAGAAGGTGAACGGCAGGGTGCCGATGCCCAGCCATTGGGTGAACTGGCCGACCGGGCCGTTCGGCCCCATCGCCAGCAGCAGGTAGAAGCCCAGCACGGTGGGCGGCAGGACCAGCGGCAACGCCACCACGGCGCCGACCGGGCCTTTCCATTTCGATTGGGTATGCGCCAGCCACCAGGCGATCGGCGTGCCGATGATCAGCAGCAACACGGTGGTGATGCCGGCCAGGCGCAGGGTCAGCCAGATGGCGGCGAGATCGCCTTCGGACAGGGTCATGCGGCCTCCCGCTCAGATCTCGTAGCCATGGGCGCGGATGATCGCCCTGGCCTTGTCGGTTTTCAGGTAGTCGAGCAGCGCGCTGGCGGCGGCGTTGCCCTTGCCGAGCGACAACAACTGCGCATCCTGGCGGATCGGCGTGTGCAGGTTGGCGGGCACGATCCAGCCCGAGCCGCTGATGAGCTTGCCGTCCTTCATGACCTGCGACAGGGCGACAAAGCCGATGTCGGCATTGCCGGTGCGCGCGAACTGGTAGGTCTGCGCGATGTTCTCGCCCATCACGAATTTCTTCCGCGCGCCGGCCAGCAGGCCCAGGCTGGCTAGCACGTCCTCGGCGGCCTTGCCATAGGGCGCCAGGCGCGGATTGGCGATGGCCAGCTTGTTGTAACGTCCCGAGCGCAGCACGCTGGCGTTGTCATCCACCAGCCCGGGCTTCGCCGACCACAGCACCAGGGTGCCGATGGCGTAGGTGAAGCGGCTGCCGGGAACGCCCAGCCCCTCGGCTTCGAGTTTAGCGGGGGTCGTGTCATCCGCCGACAACAGCACCTGGAACGGCGCGCCGTTCTTGATCTGCGCGAAGAACTTGCCGGTGGAAGCGAACGACAGATTCGCCTTGTGCCCGGTGTCCTTCGCGAACTCTGCGGCGATGACTTTCATCGGCGCGGTGAAGTTGGCGGCGACGGCAACATTGACTTCGGCGGCCTGGGCGGGAAGTGCCAGCAACAGGGCCAGCAGGGGCGCGAGCAAACGGAACGGTTGCATTTCAACACTCCTTGGATGTTGGGAAAGTATTCAGGCGGCGCTTTATGCGGATACCGCCAGGATGATGTGCGAGGCCTTGATCAGCGCGCAGGCGCGCACGCCGATCTTGAGGCCGAGCGATTCGATACTGTCGTTGGTGATGATCGCGGCGACGGTCTTGCCGCCGGTCAGTTCGACGATGACCTCGCCGTTCACCGCGCCTTCCTGGCAACGCACGACGGTGCCGCACAGGCGGTTGCGGGCGCTGGTCCTGAGGCTGTCGTCGGTGGTCAGGATGACCCACGGCGCTTTCACCAGCGCGTAGGCCTCCATGCCGGGTTGCAGCGCCAGGTGTTCGACGCTGTCGTTGGTGATGATGGCGGCGAGCGAATCGCCGCCGCCGATGTCGAGGATCACCTCGGCGTTGACGGCGCCGGTCTTCACCGACTGGACCTTGCCAAGGAACTGGTTGCGGGCGCTGGTTTGCATGTCGAATCTCCGGATCATGCGGTAGTACTGGTCAAAGTCGTCCATGATCCGGCCCAGGTTGGCGAGCACGCGTTCCCGTTCCTTCTCCAGACGGCGGTAGGCGGCCACCACGCGGCGGCCGTATGGGGTGAGGCTGGTGCCGCCGCCGTGCTTGCCGCCCGGATGGCGTTCCACCAGCGCTTCCTCGGACAGATTGTTCATCGCCTCCACCGCCTGCCAGGCGGCCTTGTAGCTCATGCCCATGGCGTTGGCGGCGGCGGAGATCGAGCCGGACGCATCGATGCGTTCCAGCAGTTCCAGATGGTCCCAGCGTTTGCCCCGGCTCAGCGCGGGTAGGACTTGCATGGCGGAGTTCAAGGTCATGGGAGGTTCTTTCGATATGTCGCGCAACTGCATAACGGTACGCGAAAAAAAACCGCATGGGGTTGAGGCATGTCAAATCCCGCCGGGTCAGTCATCTTCGGAAACCGTCGCCAGAACCAGACCGGTGGCGGCTTCGAGGTGGTCGGTGAAGGCGACGCAGTGATCGGCGCCGCTGACCAGGTAGAGGTCGTAGCCGGTGCCCGACGCCGCCGGCTTCAGACGGGCCGGGACGTCGTCTTCCGAGCACAGCGTGAAATGCACGCCCGGGCAGGCCTGACGCAGGGCGGCGACGGTGGCGTCGCTGGCGCCCTCGGCATTGACCCGGGCGAGGATGCCGGCCAGGAAATCGGCGGTGATCGGACCGGGCGCGGGCGGGGTGGGCGCGCTCATGATTCTTCCGCCTCCTCGGCGAAGCGGGCCAGACTGCGCGCCTCGACGCCCATGATCCGAGCCAGCCAGGGCGGCGGGGCGTCGAGCACGGCCTGGAGGCTGACCAGCGCCTCGCGCGCCGGTCCGGCCTTGGGAATCTTGACCGGATGCACGCCGGCACGCACCACCTTGGCGGCGGCCGGGCCGCCGATCGATTGCACATAGACGATCTGGCAATCGTTGATCAGTTCGGAGCGGGCGACGTTCTTGTCCTCGGCCTCGTCGGCGATCAGGGTGGGGCGCACATCGACCAGCCGGGTGGCGTCCTTGCCGACCTGATAGATCAGGAAGCGCGGCGCCGAGCCGAAATGGCCGTCCAGGTTTTCGCCGGAGTTGGAGGCGACGGCGACGCGCAGGCTGTCGGGGATTTCGCCTTCGACATAGGGTTCGGGCTTGGGGACGTCGGAATCGTCGCCGTTCTCGCCCCACAGATAGCGTACGGCCAGCTTGATGGAGGCCATGTCCTGGTCCGGCTCGACGGTTTCCTCACCGGTGAGCAGTACCTTGATTTCGGCGACGGTGACGGCGGCGAGTTTGTCCTCGGTGATCGGCAGGCCGATTTTCTCGGCCAGTTTGAGCGTGAAGCCGCGCGGGTCGATGCCTTCCATCGCGCGCGCGGCCAGCGCGATGCGTAACGCGGCGCCCTTGGTGATCGTCGTCATGGCAAGACTCCGTGTCTGGGAGAGGATGGGTAGTGGGGAGCGGGTAGTAGGTAGTGGGGGAGGGGGTCGGGTGTGGTTTCCCACTTCCTACTCCCTATTCCCCACTCTCCCCTACACCCCCGTGCTCAGGCCGCCAGCGGCAGGATACAGTTGTCGATCGGGCACAGCTCCACGCACTTGGGCTTGTCGAAATCGCCCTCGCACTCGGTGCAGGTGTCCGCGTCGATGATGTAAACGCCTTTCTTCGGCTTGATCGATGCGGTCGGACAGTCCGGTTCGCAATCGCCGCAGGCGGTACACAGGTCGGCAATGATTTTCAGAGCCATGATGGTTTCCTTTCGGGTCGTGCCGCGCTCATTCGGCGGCATCCAGGCGCTTGGCGCGCACGGAGTAGGGGAGCCGTTCCGGCTTGGCCTGGGGTTCGATGTAGTACGCGCCGCCGTTGTTGAGCTTGATCTCGCCGCCCCACTTTTCCGGGGTGTCGAACTCCATCGAGGTGATGGTGTCCTCGAGATCGCGCTTGGGCAGGTAGAACACGTATTCGCCCTTGTCGCCTTGCCGAATCATGATGTTGGCCATTTTCAACTCCAGTTGAGAGCCGAGAGCCGTGAGTCGAGAGAGAGGTTACTCTCAACTCTCGGCTGCGCGTCAGCGCACCAGGTCGTAGTTGTAGTCCGTGGTG
>DYFK01000009.1:54777-148710 GCA_020725265.1 Hydrogenophilus sp.
CTCTCAACTCTCGGCTGCGCGTCAGCGCACCAGGTCGTAGTTGTAGTCCGTGGTGCCCATGCCGCGGGTATCGTCGTCCAGACGGGCCAGCACTTCGTTCACCAGGGTGGTGAGCATCTGCATGGCGCCTTCGTACCCAAGGGTGGTCTGGCGGTGCAGGTGGTGGCGGTCGAAGATCGGGAAGCCGAGGCGGATCAGGGGGACTTCGAACTCCTTGCCCTTGTGCACGGTGTCGCGCTGCAGGTACTTGCCGTAGCTGTTACCGATCAGGAAGTCCGGCTTGTCGGTGAACAGCAGGCTGCGCAGGTGCCAGAGGTCGGCGCCGGGGTAGGTCTTGCAGTTCACGCCGTAGGGCGAGTCGGCCAGGATCTTCTTCATGGCCTTGTCCCAACGCTTGGAGCCGTTGTTGCAGACGATGTGGATCGGCTCGGCGCCCAGTTCCAGCAGGAACTTGGCCATGCCCATGACGAAGTCGGGATCGCCGTAGAGGGCGTACTTCTTGCCGTGCAGCCAGGTGTGGCTGTCGGTCATCATGTCGACCAGGCGGCCGCGTTCCTTGGCGATGGAGTCGGGGATCGGCTTGCCGGTCACCTCGGATACCTTCATCAGCCACTCGTCGGTCCACTCCAGGCCCATGGGGATGTTGAGCTTGGGTACTTCGTGGTTCCAGGTGCCCTCGACGTACTTCTTGGTCTTGTCGAGCTGGATCGGTTGCAGCAGGAAGGTGGTCTTGGCGTTGGGGGCGTCCTTGACCTCGGCCTGAGTGGTGCCGCCGGCGTACATGCGGAACTGGCCGTCGGCCGGGGTATCCAGCACTTCGGTGGGATCGGCCAGGAAGGTGAAGGGTACGCCCATTTCGGTGAGCATGCGCTTGATGACCTTGTAGTTGCCCAGATAGGTCTCGAAGCCCGGCACGATGTTGATCTTGCCGTTGCCGCCGACTTCCTTGCCTTCCATGTGGTTCAGGGTGAAGTAGCGGATGATGCCTTCGAACATATTGTCCCAGCCGGTGACGTGGCTGCCGACGAAGGAGGGGGTGTGGGCGAAGGGGGTCGGGAATTCCTGGGCGATGTGACCTTCCTTCTTGGCGTTGTTGATGAACGCGTTGAGGTCGTCACCGATGACTTCCGCCATGCAGGTGGTGGAGACGGCGATCATGTCCGGCTTGTACAGGGCCTTGGCGTTTTCCAGGCCGTCGAACATGTTCTTCTGGCCACCGAACACCGCCGCGTCTTCCGTCATGGAATCGGACACGCAGGAGATCGGCTCCTTGAAGTGGCGGTTGAAGTAGGTGCGGAAGTACGCCACGCAACCTTGCGAGCCATGCACGTAGGGCAGGGTCTTCTCGAAGCCCAGGGCGCAGAGCACGGCGCCCAGCGGCTGGCAGGCCTTGGCCGGGTTGACGGTCAGCGCCTCGCGCTTGAAGTTGAGTTCCTGGTATTCCAGGGTGGTCGTCCACTGGAAGACCTCTTCGATCTTCTCCTGGGGGAACTTTTCCTCGAACAGTTCCTGTTTCTTGCTGAGGGATTCCTTGTACTCGGGCTGACGGAACAAGGGAAACGAGGGAACAATCTTTTCAACGACTTGCATCTTCATCTCCTAACCCGAGCCGCCAATCCGCGGACACGGGCACAGGTTTGTCGGGTTTACTCCCCTCTCCCGCGGGCGGGAGAGGGTTGCATCACGCGGCCTTGGCCAGGGATTCGGCTTCTTCCACCTTCTTCCAGGGCGGGGTCAGCTTGTTCCAGCACGGGTTGTTCAGGGTCATGTCCATGTCCCGGGCGAAGATGGCGAAGCCGTCGTAGCCGTGGTAGGGGCCGGAGTAGTCCCAGCTGTGCATCTGGCGGAAGGGGATGCCCATCTTCTGGAAGATGTACTTTTCCTTGATGCCGGAGCCGATCAGGTCGGGCTTCACCCGCTTCACGAATTCCTCGAATTCGAAGCCGGTGACGTCGTCGTAGAGCAGGGTGGCGTTGCCCATTTCCTTGATGGTGCGGTCGTAGTCGTCGCCGTGGGCGAACTCGTAGCCGGTGCCGACCACTTCCATGCCCAGGTCTTCATACGAGCCGATGACGTGGCGCGGACGCAGGCCGCCGACGTACAGCATGACGCGCTTGCCTTCCAGGCGCGGGCGGTACTTGGCGATGATCGCGTCGACCATGGGCTGGTACTTGGCGATGACTTCTTCCGCCTTGGCCTTGATGCTGTCGTCGAAGAACGCGGCGATCTTGCGCAGCGATTCGGCGATCTTGGTCGGGCCGAAGAAGTTGTATTCCATCCAGGGAATGCCGTACTTCTCTTCCATGTGCCGGCTGATGTAGTTCATCGAGCGGTAGCAGTGGAGCAGGTTGAGCTTGGCCTTGGGGGTATTCTCCATCTCGGCGATGGTGCCGTCTCCGGACCACTGGGCGATCACGCGCAGACCCATCTCTTCGAGCAGGATGCGGGAAGACCAGGCGTCGCCGCCGATGTTGTAGTCACCGATGATGGTGACGTCGTAGGGGGTGGACTCGAATGGCTTGTTGTCGCGCTTGTCGAGCACCCAGTCCCGAATCGCATCATTCGCGATGTGGTGGCCGAGGGACTGGGACACGCCACGGAAGCCCTCGCAGCGCACCGGCACCACGGGTTTGTTCAGGGTGGCGGCGGCCTTCTTGGAGACGGCTTCGATGTCGTCGCCGATCAGGCCGATCGGACATTCGGATTGCACGGAGATGCCCTTGTGCAGCGGGAACAGGCCCTCGATCTCGTCGATCAGCTTGGCCAGTTTCTTGTCGCCGCCGAAGACGATGTCCTTCTCCTGGAAATCGGAGGTGAAGTTCATCTCGGCGAAGGTGTTCACGCCGGTGGTGCCGACGTAGTAGTTACGGCGACCGGCGCGCGAATATTGGCCGCAGCCGACCGGGCCGTGGGAAATGTGGATCATGTCCTTGATCGGGCCCCAGACCACGCCGCGCGAACCGGCGTAGGCGCAGCCGCGGATGGTCATCACGCCAGGCAGCGACTTGCGGTTGGAGGTGATGCACTTCTTGGACTGCTCGATGCTCTGGTCGTTGACGGCCAGGTGCTTCTTGCGGTCCTTCTGGGCCTTCTCGGGATAGACCTCGAGCACCTCGGCGATGAGGGCTTCGGTCTCTTCACGGGTCAGATTTGCCATTTCTTTCTCCTTTCACGCCGCCACCAATCCGTGGACGACATGTTGGGGTGGTTATCCCCCCTCTCCCGCATACCCAGAGGGCACAAGAGCGGGAGAGGAGCCGGGGGAGAGGGGGTGTCAGGTTGGCGGACGCCCTCTCCCCAACCCCTCCCCACCGAGGGGAGGGGCTACAGTCGTCAAGCGGCAGCGGCTTCGGCGGCCAGTTGGGCGGCGGTCTTGCCGACGATGGACTCGTCTTCCTCTTCCAGGATGCCGAAGGACATCATCACTTCTTCCAACTCGTCCATGGTGATCGGGGTGGGGATCACCAGGTTCTTGTTGTTGACGACCTTGTTGGCCAGGGCGCGGTACTCGTCGGCCTGCTTGGCTTCCGGGTTGTACTCGATCACGGTCATGCGGCGGATTTCGGCGCGCTGCACTTCGTTGTCGCGCGGGATGAAGTGGATCATCTGGCTGCCCAGCTTGGTGGCCAGCTCGGTGATCAGCTCATCCTCGCGGGCGGTGTTGCGGCTGTTGCAGATCAGGCCGGCCAGGCGCACACCACCGGAGTTGGCGTACTTCACGATACCCTTGGCGATGTTGTTGGCGGCGTACATGGCCATCATCTCGCCGGACACGACGATGTAGATTTCCTGGGCCTTGTTCTCGCGGATGGGCATGGCGAAACCGCCGCACACCACGTCGCCGAGCACGTCGT
This sequence comes from Hydrogenophilus sp., assembly GCA_020725265.1. GTDB lineage: Bacteria > Pseudomonadota > Gammaproteobacteria > Burkholderiales > Thiobacillaceae > PFJX01. Next base: position 58,632 of record DYFK01000009.1, read on the forward strand.
AGAACACGAAGTCCAAGTCTTCCTCGTAGGCGCCTTCTTCCTCAAGGAAGTTGATGGCGGTGATGACGCCACGGCCGGCGCAGCCGACGCCCGGCTCCGGACCACCGGACTCGACGCACTTGACACCGCCGTAGCCCACCTTGAGCACGTCTTCCAACTCCAGGTCTTCCACCGAGCCGGCCTCGGCGGCCAGGTGCATGATGGTGTTCTGAGCCTTGGCGTGAAGGATCAGACGGGTGGAGTCGGCCTTCGGATCACAGCCGACGATCATCACTTTCTTGCCGGCCTCGGCGAGGGCCGCCACCAGGTTCTGGGTGGTGGTAGATTTGCCGATACCACCTTTGCCGTAAATCGCGCATTGACGCAAAGCCATCTTGATTCTCCTCTGACACGTCACACAGGGATGCGAATGAAAAAGTCGCTCGCGACCATGACTTCGCAATGCGCGTGCCAGCCTTGTTGGTGACACATAAGTGATTGAATCAAAAGGAATTGAATCAGGACAAGACGATCCTGATACGCGTGTCGGACCCGACAATGACGGCGCCATTGTCGGGGTGTCCACAAGTCGCGACACACCGCCCGCGCTGCCACGCGACGCGCGCCTGCCGATCAACCGATGCAGTCTGCCGGCGGTGCTGCTGGGCAGCCTGACCTACCAGCGCCATCCGGTGCCACTGGCGTTGGACGGCGTACTGGAACTGCATCAGGGACTGTTCCGGCGTCTGGACCAGGAAACCGATCCGGCCGTGCGCGCCGGGCTGTTCACCCGCCATATGGCCGCCGTCTTCAGTCTGGACGCGCCCGAGGCCGCCGGCTGGAGCCCGGGCGCCCTGGTCGCGCGCGGCAAGGCCAGCTATCTGCGCATGGCGCGCGGCTGGGCGTTCGATCCCGACGGCCGCGAGGGCGCGGTGCTCAAGGGCTGGGTGGAGTCCCGCTTCGGTCTGCTGCCGCGCTGGCACGGCGGTGCGATTCGCGACTTCTCGGGCGAGATCTATCGCCGTTACCTGGAGATGCGCGCGCGCGGCGTGTACGGCACCAACGGGCTGGAGGCCCAGCTCGACCTGCTCTACACCTACTGTCAGTACGAGCTGCACCGCCGCAACCCGGGCGTGACCCACTTCACCCTGTACCGGGGCGTCAACCGGGTTGGCGATCACGAAACACTCTGGCTTGGCGCCGACGGCCGGCGTGTCGTGCTGCTCAACAGCCTGGTGTCGTTCACGCCGTCGCGCGAACGCGCCGACGAATTCGGCGATGTCATCCTGGAAACACGGGTGCCACTCGCCAAGATCTTTTTCCACCAGCATCTGTTGCCTGGCCTGCTCCGGGGCGAGGATGAACATGTCGTGATCGGCGGCCTCTACGAAATCTCCACCCGCCGGGACGGTATCCCGACGGGCTGAAAACCGCCGCGATTTCTGGTATGGTCTCGGTAACTCCGCCCGCGCCTCCGGCCCGGGCGGTTTTGCTTTTTGTAACCCGCGTTTCACGCCATTCGGAAGGAGACATCCCGATGACCCCATCCCCCACCATCACGATTTCCTCGCTTGACCTTGCCCGTCTGGAGGCGTTGCTCGATTCGCATGAAGCCGACGACGCGTCGACCACCGAGGCGCTCTGGGCCGAACTCGACCGCGCCCGTGTCCTGGAACCGGAGGAAATGCCGCCCGACGTGGTCACCATGAACTCGCGCGTGCGCTTCCGGATGGAGCCCACCGGCGGCGAGTTCGAGCGCTCGCTGGCCTACCCGCGCGATCTCGACGGCGCGCCGGACCGGATTTCCATCCTGGCTCCGGTTGGCGCGGCGTTGCTCGGGCTTTCGGTCGGTCAGCGCATTGAGTGGTCGGTCCCTGGTGGCGGCACCGTTGGCGTGCGCATTCTGGACATCCCCTATCAGCCGGAAGCGAACGGCCGCTTCGATCTCTGAGTCTGGGTGACGGTCGCTTCGCGGAGCGGGCGTTCGATGGATTCGCTCGGTCGGTCGAAGGCGAACGAGTGCGTCGATGGCTTCGATCAATAGAAAGCATTGGATGGGCCGGGGTGGGGAAGCTAGATTGGAACCCCACCCCCGCAATCAACAAAGAAGGAGCGACCCATGTCCAGCGAATCCCAATGCCCGTTTGCCGCGATGCACGGAGCCCGGACCACGGCGGGCGCCCAGTCGAACCGTGACTGGTGGCCGAACCGGCTCAATCTCAAAATCCTCCATCAGCATTCCGCGAAGTCCAATCCCATGGGCGCGGATTTCAATTACGCCGAGGAATTCAGGAAGCTGGATCTGGCGGCGGTGAAAAAGGATCTCACCGCGCTGATGACCGATTCCCAGGATTGGTGGCCGGCCGACTGGGGCCATTACGGCGGTCTGTTCATCCGCATGGCCTGGCACAGCGCCGGCACCTACCGCATCTCCGACGGACGCGGCGGCGCCGGCCACGGCAACCAGCGCTTCGCGCCGGTCAACAGCTGGCCGGACAACGTCAACCTGGACAAGGCCCGCCGCTTGCTGTGGCCGATCAAGAAGAAGTACGGCAACAGGATCTCCTGGGCCGACCTGATCATCCTGGCCGGCAACGTGGCGCTGGAATCGATGGGCTTCAAGACCTTCGGCTTCGCCGGCGGCCGCGAGGACATCTGGGAACCGGAAGAGGACGTCTACTGGGGCGGCGAGGCCGAGTGGCTGGGCGACAAGCGCTACAGTGACGACCGCGAGCTGGAGAACCCGCTGGCGGCGGTGCAGATGGGCCTGATCTACGTCAACCCGGAGGGCCCCAACGGCGTGCCGGATGCCGTGGCGTCCGGCCGTGACGTGCGCGAGACCTTCCGACGCATGGCCATGAACGACGAGGAGACCGTGGCGCTGGTCGCCGGTGGTCACACTTTCGGCAAGTGCCATGGCGCGGGCGACGCCAAGCTGGTCGGCCCGGAACCGGAGGCCGCGCCCATCGAACAGATGGGCCTGGGCTGGAAGAACGGTCTCGGTAGCGGCAAGGGTGGCGATACCACCAGCAGCGGCATCGAGGGCGCGTGGACACCCAACCCCACGCAATGGGACAACGGCTACTTCGACATGCTGTTCGGCTATGACTGGAACCTGGTGAAGAGCCCGGCCGGTGCCTGGCAATGGGTGCCGGTCAACCCCGCCGACAAGGATCTCGCCCCGGCCGCGCACGATCCGTCGCAAAAGGTCACCACCATCATGACCACGGCCGACCTGTCATTGCGCATGGACGCGGCTTACAAGCCGATTTCCCAGCGCTTCCATCAAAACCCGGATCAGTTCGCCGATGCCTTCGCTCGCGCCTGGTTCAAGCTGACCCACCGCGATCTGGGGCCGCGCTCGCGTTATCTCGGTCCGGAAGTGCCCGCGGAAGTGCTGATCTGGCAGGACCCGGTACCCGCCGTCGACCACCCGTTGATCGATGCCGGTGATATTTCCGACCTGAAGGCGCGGCTGCTCGCCAGCGGTCTTTCGGTGGCCGATCTGGTTGGCACCGCCTGGGCATCGGCCGCCACCTTCCGCGGTTCCGACAAGCGGGGCGGCGCCAACGGCGCGCGCATCCGTCTCGCGCCGCAGAAGGATTGGGAAATCAACCAGCCGGCCCGGTTGGCCAGGGTGCTGGCCGCGCTCGAAGGCGTACGCGATGTCTTCAATGCCGCGCAAGCGAATGGCAAGAAGGTTTCGCTCGCCGACCTGATCGTGCTCGGCGGTTGCGCCGGGGTGGAAGCGGCCGCCAAGGCCGCCGGCCACGACGTCACGGTGCCTTTCGCCCCGGGACGCACCGACGCCAGCCAGGAACAGACCGACGTGGTCTCCTTCGAGGTGCTGGAGCCGGTCGCCGATGGCTTCCGCAACTACCTCCGGGGCGCGGGCGCGCCGGCCGAGGAGCGGCTGCTCGACAAGGCCCAGCTGCTGACCTTGACCGCGCCGGAAATGACAGTGCTGATCGGTGGTTTGCGCGCCATCAACATCAACGTTGGCGAAAGCGACGCGGATCGGCGTCACGGTGTCCTGACCGACCGTCCGGGTACGCTCTCCAACGATTTCTTCGTCAATCTGGTCGACATGGGCACCGAATGGACGCCCATCGACCCGGCGGCCGGGGTTTTCGAGGGGCGCGATCGCAAGAGTGGTACGCTGAAGTGGACCGCGACCCGGGTCGATCTGGTGTTCGGCGCCAACTCCGAGCTGCGGGCTCTGGCCGAGTTCTACGCCTGCGACGACAACCGGGTGAAGTTCGTCGACGACTTCGTCGCCGCCTGGAACAAGGTGATGAACCTGGATCGTTTCGATCTGGCGTGAACGACTGGTGGCCGGCATGGATGTGGTTCCCATGCCGGTGAAAAACAAAACGCGGCCCGACGGCCGCGTTTTGCATGAATGCTTGGCGGAGACGGAGGGATTCGAACCCTCGATGCAGGTTTTGGCCCGCATGCTCCCTTAGCAGGGGAGTGCCTTCGACCTCTCGGCCACGTCTCCGAACTTGGTGAAACCCAACTCGGTAAAACCCGGCCACACGGCCGGGCAAGAGCCGGCAAGGATACCCGCGCGGCCTGGTTAAAGCAATGTCAGGCAGTGACCGGTTTTTCCAGTTCGAAAGCCTGGTGCAGGGCGCGCACGGCCAGTTCCATGTATTTGTCGTCGACGATCACGGAGATCTTGATCTCGGAGGTGGAGATCATCTGAATGTTGATGTTCTCGTCGGCCAGGGTCTTGAACATCCTGCCGGCGACGCCGGCGTGATTGCGCATGCCGATGCCGACGATGGAGACCTTGGCGATCTTGTCGTCGCCAATCACGTCACGGGCGCCGATCGCGGTCTTGACCATGCCAAGCACGTCCATGGCCTTCTTCATTTCGTTGCGGTGGACCGTGAACGAGAAGTCGGTGGTGCCGTCCATGCCGACGTTCTGGACGATCATGTCGACGTCGATGTTGGCTTCCGCGATGGGGCCGAGGATGTGGGCGGCGACGCCGGGCTTGTCGGGCACGCCGACGATGGTGAGCTTGGCTTCGTCGCGATTGAAGGCGATGCCGGAGATGATTGGTTGTTCCATGCTGTCTTCCTCGAAAGTGATGAGCGTGCCTTCGCCTTCATCCTGGAAGCTGGAGAGCACGCGCAGTTTGACTTTGTACTTGCCGGCGAATTCGACCGAGCGGATCTGCAACACCTTGGAGCCGAGACTGGCGAGTTCCAGCATTTCCTCGAAGGTGATGGTGGCGAGCTTGCGCGCTTCCGGCACGATGCGCGGGTCGGTGGTGTAGACGCCGTCGACGTCGGTGTAGATCTGGCATTCGTCGGCCTTGAGCGCGGCGGCCAGGGCGACGCCGGTGGTATCGGAACCACCACGGCCAAGGGTGGTGATGTTGCCGGCTTCGTCGACACCCTGGAAACCGGCGACCACGACGACGTGGCCGCTGTCCAGGTCGGCGCGCAGGCGCTCCTCGTCGATCGACAGGATGCGTGCCTTGGTATGGGCGCTGTCGGTCAGGATGCGGATCTGGGGGCCGGTGTAGCTGCGTGCCTTCAGACCGAGATCCTTGAGCGCCATGGCGAGCAGGGCAATGGTGACCTGTTCGCCGGTGGAAACCAGCATGTCGAGTTCGCGCGGGTCCGGTTCCTTCTGGATTTCCTTGGCCAGCGCGATCAGTCGGTTGGTCTCGCCGGACATCGCGGACAGCACGACCACGACCTGGTGTCCGAGCATCTTGAACTTGGCGACACGCTCGGCGACGTTGCGGATGCGTTCGACGGAACCGACCGAGGTGCCGCCGTATTTCTGGACGATGAGGGCCATGTTGGGAGTGATCGCGCGAAAAACAAAGGATTTTACAGAGTGCGGTGAACGCCCGCCATAGCGGTCGGGATGGCATGCGCGTGGCCTGTCATCGCGCGGACGTTGAAACTCTTTGCGCTCGCCAGTAGTCTTAGCCCCGTTTTCAACCCGCAAGTGGAGTTCCCAGCGATGCAAACCCAATACGAGAATGTCGCGCGCATGGATGCCGCCATCGCCGTTGGCGATACCAACAAGGTCTTGCGCAACACCTACATGCTGCTGGCCATGACCCTGCTGTTCAGCGCGGTCACCGCCGGTGTCTCCATGGCCATGGCCGTGCCTTACGGCGTCAGCCTGGTGACCAGTCTGGTGGCGCTCGGCCTGCTCTGGTTCGTTGTGCCGCGCACCGCCAATTCCGCCGCCGGCATCTTCGTGGTGTTCGGCGTCACCGGCCTGCTCGGTTTCGGCCTCGGCCCGGTCCTCAATCATTACCTGAGTCTGGGCAACGGCGGTCAGATCGTCATGCTGGCCCTGGGCATCACCGGCTCCGCCTTCCTCGGTCTGTCCGGCTACGTGCTGTACAGCCGCAAGGATTTCAGCTTCATGCGCAACTTCCTGATGATCGGCGTGCTGGTTGCCTTCATCGCCGCGATCGTTTCGCTGGTGGCGTCCCTGGTCGGTTATCCGATGCCGGCGCTGGCGCTGACCGTGTCGGCGATGTTCGCTTTCCTGATGTGCGGCATGATCCTGTGGCAGACCAGCGAGATCGTGAATGGTGGTGAAACCAATTACGTGCTCGCCACGGTCGGTTTGTACGTTTCCATCTACAACCTGTTCACCAGCCTGCTGCATCTGCTCGGTGCCTTCATGGGCGAGCGCGACTGAGTTCCTGCCCAGCCACGGGGCGGCCTGGAGCCGCCCCTTTTTTGTTTCCACGCATGCCTCTTCCCCTGGTCATCACGCCCGGCGAACCCGCTGGCATCGGCCCGGACCTGTGCGTCGCCCTGGCCGCCGAGCCTGGCGACATGGGGCCCTTGGTGCTGGTCGCCGACCGCGATTTGCTGGCGGCGCGCGCGGATCGCATGGGGGTGCCGTTCGCGCCGCCCGATTACCCGTCGACGACGCCGGCACCAGTCAGCCTGCTGCATGTGCCGGCGGCGCGGGTCGCGCAACCCGGCCGCCTGGATCCGGCCAATGCCGGCTATGTGCTGGCCTGTCTGGACCGGGCCATCGATGGCTGTCTGGCCGGTGAATTCGCCGGACTGGTTACCGGGCCGGTGCACAAGGGTGTCATCAACGAGGCCGGCGTGCCCTTCACCGGGCATACCGAATACCTGGCCGAGCGTACCGGCGCCGCGCGCGTGGTCATGATGCTTGCCGGCGCCGGCATGCGCGTGGCGCTGGCGACCACGCATCTGCCGTTGCGCGCGGTCGCCGACGCGATCGACCACGACATGCTGGCCGACATCCTGGGCATTCTCGATGCCGCGCTGCGTCGGGATTTCGGCGTGGCCTCGCCGCGCATCCTGGTCGCCGGCCTCAACCCGCACGCCGGCGAGGGCGGGCATCTCGGTCGCGAGGAGATCGAGGTGATCGAGCCGGTATTGCATGTCCTGCGCGCGCGCGGGCTCGATCTGGTCGGCCCCCTGCCGGCCGACACCCTGTTCCAACGCAAGCATCTGGCGGGCGCCGACGCGGTGCTGGCGATGTATCACGACCAGGGGCTGCCGGTACTCAAGCACGCCAGTTTCGGTGCCGGCGTCAACATCACGCTTGGCCTGCCGATGGTGCGGACCTCGGTCGATCACGGTACCGCGCTTGATCTGGCCGGCACCGGCCGGGCCGATCCCGGGAGCCTGCGGGTCGCCATCGCGAGCGCGCGTGCCATGGCCGATTGCAGGATGGGACGCGCGCGGTGAGCGTGATGCCGCTGCCCAAGGCCAAGAAATCGCTTGGCCAGCATTTCCTGGTCGATCGCCATTATGTCGAGCGCATCGTCGCCGCAATCCAGCCAGCCGCTGGTGACCGCATGGTCGAAATCGGCCCCGGTCCGGGCGCGCTGACCCGGCCGCTGCTGGAAGTGTTGCCATGCCTGCACGCGGTCGAGCTGGATGCTGGCATGGTCGCTCGGCTGCGCGCGGAGTTTCCCGCCGACCGGCTGATCGTTCATCACCAGGATGCCTTGACCTGGAATTTCGGCGAGCTTGGTCCCGATCTGCGCGTGGTCGGCAATCTGCCATACAACATTTCCACCCCCTTGCTGTTCCATCTGGCCGAGCACGCCGGGTCGATCCGCGACATGATCTTCATGTTGCAGAAGGAGGTGGTCGACCGCATGGCGGCGGCGCCGGCGACGCCGGAATACGGCCGGCTGTCGGTGATGTTGCAGGCGCGCTTCCGGGTGTCCCGTCTGTTCACCGTGCCGCCCGGCGCGTTCCAGCCGCCGCCCAAGGTCGATTCGGCGATCGCCCGCCTGGTGCCGTTGCCGGCCGAGGCGGTGCCGTACCGGGATGCCGCAGTGTTCGCCGATCTGGTCGCGCGCGCTTTCGGGCAGCGCCGCAAGACGCTGCGCAATACGCTCAAGGGCGTGGTTGACGCGAATGATTTCGCCGCGCTCGGGATCGATCCGGGGCGACGTGGCGAGACGTTGTCGGTGGCCGAGTTCGCCGGACTTGCCAATCATCTGGTGGCGCGCGGGGCCTGAGCCGCGTGCTGGATAGAATGCGGAATGACTGAAAACACGACGCCCTGCTTCCATTGCGGTGAACCGGTTCCATCCGGCGCCGACTATCCGATCCGCTACCGCGAATCCCGCCAGCCCGACGCGCCGACCTTGATCAAGCCGGCCTGCTGCATCGGCTGCCAGGCGGTGGCGCAGACCATCATCGATTCCGGCAACGCCGACTATTATCGGTTGCGCACCGATCTGCCGAAAACGCCGGAAGCAGCGCTGGAAGAGCTCCGGAATCTCAAGCTTTACGATCTGCCCGAGGTCCAGCAGAGCTTTGTGCGCGCCGAGGGCGAACAGCGCGAGGCCAGCTTGATCCTGGAGGGCATTGTTTGCGCCGCCTGTGTCTGGCTCAACGAACGGCATCTGCTGCGGATGCCGGGCGTGCTCGCCGCCGACATCAATTTTTCGACCAGGCGCGCGCGCGTGCGCTGGGACGACAGCCGTATTCACCTGTCCGACATCCTCAAGGGCATCCAGGAGATCGGCTATCTGGCTTATCCGTTCGATACCGGCCGCCAGGAAGAGCTGTTCCGCAAGGAGCGCGAGACCGCGATCCGCCGGCTGGCCATCGCCGGTCTGGGCATGATGCAGGTGATGATGTACGCGGTGCCGGCCTATCTGGCCGGCGAGGGCGAGATGACCGCCGACATCGAGGCGCTGATGCGTTTCGCCAGCCTGATCCTGACCACCCCGGTGGTGTTCTACTCGGCCTGGCCGTTCTTCCAGACCGCCTGGCGTGATCTCAAGGCGCGCCGCGTGGGCATGGACGTGCCGGTCGCGCTTGGTGTCGGCGCGGCTTACGTGGCCAGTATCTACGGCACCTTCACCGGCAGCGCCGAGGTCTACTTCGACGCGGTAGTGATGTTTGTCTTTTTCCTGCTCACCGGGCGGTTCCTGGAAATGAGCGCGCGCAAGCGCTCGGCCGAAGCGGCGGAAAGCCTGATCAAGCTGATTCCCGCCGCCGCCACGCGCCTGACCGGCTATCCGGCGACCCGCGACGAGGAGATGGTGGCGGCGGTCAAGCTGAGCGCTGGCGATCACGTCCTGGTCGGCCCCGGCGACAGCTTTCCGGCCGATGGCGTCGTGGTCGAGGGACGTTCCAGCGTCGACGAGTCGCTGCTCACCGGCGAGTCGATGCCGGTGGCCAAGCATGCCGACAGCCCGGTGATCGGTGGCACCATCAATCTGGAAAGCCCGTTGGTGGTGCGGGTCGACAAGGTCGGCGGCGATACCGTGCTGTCCGGCATCGTCCGCCTGCTTGACCGCGCGCTTGCCGAGAAGCCCCGACTCGCCCAGATCGCCGACCGTGTCGCGGCCTGGTTCGTGTTGGTGCTGCTGATCGTCGCCGCGTTGGTGGCCGGTGCGTGGTATCTGGTCGATCCGTCGCGCGCGTTCTGGATCACGGTTTCCGTGCTGGTCGTCACCTGCCCTTGCGCGTTGGCCTTGGCCACGCCTGCCGCGCTGACCGCCGCGCTCGGCCGCATGACCCGCATGGGTCTGCTGTCCACGCGCGGTCACGCCCTGGAAACTCTGGCGCGCGCGACCGACTTCGTGTTCGACAAGACTGGCACCCTGACCACTGGCCGGTTCCGGCTGCTGGATGCCGAAATGTTACGTGGCGACCGTGCCCACGCGCTGGCCACCGCCCGCGCCCTTGAACAGGGCGCCACCCATCCGGTCGCCGCCGCGCTGCGCGAGGCGGCCGGCGAGGAGGACGGCGTGCCGGCGATGATGGCCGATCAACTGCATTACACGCCGGGTCGAGGCATCGCCGGCCAGATCGATGGTCGCGGCTACCGTCTGGGCGCGCCCGAATTCGTTGGCGCGGAGCCGGCGCCGGGCCGCTTCCCGCCCGGCCGCACCGTGGTCGGACTCGCGGACGAGGACGGCGTGCTGGCCTGGTTCGCACTCGGCGACGCGCCGCGCCCGCAGGCGCGCCAGCTGATCGCCGACCTGAAATCGCTTGGCGTGCGTCTGCACCTGTATTCCGGTGACCGAGCCGAAAACGTCGTCGCGCTGGCGCGGGAGCTGGGCATCGATGACGCCCGCGGCGAGATGTTGCCGGGCGACAAACTGGAGGCGGTACGCGCGTTGCAGGCGGCTGGCGCCGTCGTCGCGATGACCGGTGATGGTGTCAACGATGCCCCGGTGCTCGCCCAGGCCCAGGTTTCCATTGCCGTCGATCAGGGCGCCGAGGCTGCGCAGGCGGCCGCCGACATGGTGCTGTTGTCGAGCGAGATCGGCCGATTGGCCGACGGCGTGCGCCTGGCGCGCAAGACCCAGGTGGTGATCCGCCAGAACCTGACCTGGTCGGCCAGTTACAACGGGCTGGCCATCCCCGCGGCCGCGCTCGGCTATGTGACCCCCTGGATGGCCGGCATCGGCATGTCGCTGTCTTCCCTGCTGGTAGTCCTGAATGCGATGCGATTGTCCCGCGACGGTTCGCCGAGACCACGCCCCGGGGATCAGCCAGGCATACCCGGGTATGTCGAAGCCCATAAAGAATTTTGATTGTCTACGCGACAGGGTGATCAATACCATGCGCGCACTTGAATAAAGCCAGCTCATGGACATCCTCTACTTGCTCATTCCACTCAGTCTGGTTTTCGTGGCGGTGATCGCCGTGGTTTTCCTCTGGGCGGTCAGAAGTGGGCAATTCGAAGATATGGAGGGACCCGCGCATCGCATCCTGCTTGATGATGATCTGGCCGTTCCCCCAGATAATCCAGCCACCGCCGATAAATCGGATAAATCTATCGATTGACTTTGGTCAAGTGTCTTTTTAGGATTCGCACGTCGATTTTTCGGCGTTCGTTTTGTCAACCCAGCCTGTAACTGCTTAAGGAGACCCGTATGGAAGCAACATACAACTACAAGGTCGTCCGGCAATTCGCCATCATGACAGTCGTATGGGGAATCGTCGGGATGCTGGTGGGCGTCATTCTGTCCGCTCAGCTCATCTGGCCAACGCTAACCGAAGCACTGGGCCCCCTGGCCCCGTATCTTTCTTACGGGCGCATCCGGCCGTTGCATACCAATGCCGTGATTTTCGCGTTTGGCGGTTCCGCGCTGTTCGCCACTTCGCTCTATGTCGTGCAGCGTACCTGTCAGACCCGTCTGCTTTCCGACGGGCTCGCGGCGTTCGTGTTCTGGGGTTGGCAACTGGTCATCGTGCTCGCCGCCGTCACCCTGCCGCTGGGCATCACCACCAGCAAGGAGTACGCCGAGCTGGAGTGGCCGATCGACATCCTGATCGCCGTGGTCTGGGTGGCCTACGCGGTGCTGTTCTTCGGCACCATCATCAAGCGCAAGACCCAGCACATCTACGTGGCCAACTGGTTCTTCGGTGCCTATATCGTCACCATCGCGCTGCTGCACATCGTCAACAGCATGGAGTTTCCGGTCACCCTGACCAAGTCCTATTCCATGTATGCCGGCGTGCATGACGCCATGGTGCAGTGGTGGTACGGCCACAACGCGGTCGGTTTCTTCCTGACCACCGCTTTCCTCGGCATGATGTATTACTTCGTGCCCAAGCAGGCCGGTCGCCCGATCTTCTCCTACCGCCTGTCCATCGTCCATTTCTGGTCGCTGAACTTCATCTACATGTGGGCGGGGCCGCACCATCTGCTTTACACCGCGCTGCCTGACTGGGCGCAGTCGCTGGGCATGGTGTTTTCGCTGATGCTGATCGCGCCGTCCTGGGGCGGCATGATGAACGGCATCATGACCCTGTCCGGTGCGTGGCACAAACTGCGTACCGATCCCATCCTGAAGTTCCTGATCACCGCGCTTTCCTTCTATGGCATGTCGACCTTCGAGGGGCCGATGATGTCCGTGAAGACCGTCAACGCGCTGTCGCACTACACCGAGTGGACCATCGGCCACGTGCATTCCGGCGCCCTCGGTTGGGTGGCGATGATCTCGATTGGTTCCCTGTACTACCTGATCCCGCGCCTGTTCGGTCGCGAGGAGATGTACAGCGTCAAGCTGATCAACACGCACTTCTGGATGTCGACCATCGGCGTCGTGCTGTACATCGCCGCGCTCTGGATTGCTGGCGTCGCGCAAGGTCTGATGTGGCGCGCCACCAATGCCGACGGCACCCTGACCTACAGCTTCGCGCAGTCGGTCAACGCCATGTATCCCTTCTATACGATCCGTCTGATCGGCGGCACCCTGTTCTTCGCGGGCATGCTGTTGATGGCGTACAACGTGTGGAAGACCGTCGCCGCGGGCAAGGCTGTCAATGACGCCCGTATTCCCGAAGCCGTCGCGGCCTAACGGACAAGGAGATCACGCATGTTTTCGCACAAGACCCTTGAAAAGAACATCGGCTGGCTGATGGTGCTGACCTTCGTGGTCGTCTCCATCGGTGGTTTGGTCCAGATCGTGCCGCTGTTCTTCCAGAAGTCGACGACCGAGCCGATCGAGGGGCTCAAGCCTTACGACGCCCTGCAACTGACCGGTCGCGACATCTACATCCGGGAAGGCTGCTACACCTGCCATTCCCAGATGATCCGTCCGTTCCGCGCCGAGACCGAGCGCTATGGCCACTTCTCCGTCGCCGGCGAGTTCGTCTACGACCGTCCGTTCCAGTGGGGCTCCAAGCGTACCGGCCCGGACCTGCACCGGGTTGGTGGGCGCTATTCGGACGAATGGCACTACGTCCATCTGATGGATCCCCGTTCGGTCGTGCCTGAATCCAACATGCCGTCGTATTTCTGGCTTGCGGATGCGCCGGCGGATGCTTCCACCATCCAGAAGAAGATGACCGTGCTCAAGAACTGGGCGGGCCATCCCTACACGGATGAGGAAATCGCCGAGGCCCCGGCCATGCTGGAGGGCAAGACGGAGATGGACGCGTTGATCGCCTATCTCCAGGTTCTGGGTACTTCTGGTCCCAAGTCTAACTAACCGGACGAAGCGTGATGGATGCGGGTGTGCTCGGTTCCGTGGTGACCGTCGTCTTTTTCATACTTTTCGTGCTGATCATCCTGTGGGCCTTCCATCGGGGTAACAAGCAGAAATTTGACGATGCCGCGAACCTCCCGTTCCGGGAGGACGCCGAGGACATCCGCAAGCCTGACTGAACAAGGAGAGTTACATGATTGCAGGATACGCGGTACCCGACTTCGTCAGCGATTTCTGGCATTACTACATCGCTGCCTTCACCATTCTCGGCATTCTCTTTTCGCTCTGGATCCTGAAAAGCCAGACGACACAAAAGTTGGCGCCGGGACAGCAGGCTGAATTGATGCACCCGACCTGGGATGGCGATCTCCAGGAACTCAACAATCCGCTGCCGCGTTGGTGGATGTGGTTGTTCTATTTGCTGGTGGCATTCGGCATCGTCTACCTCGTTCTGTACCCGGGTGTCGGCAAGTTCGGTGGCGTCTGGAACTGGTCGTCGGCGGATGCCTATAAGCAGGAGCGCGAACGTATCGACGCGGAGTTCAACCGCGTGCTGGCGCCGTTCCTCGGCCAGGACGTCATGACGGTGGCAGCCAATCCCGAGGCGAACAAGATGGGCAAGAACCTGTTCATGACCTATTGCTCGCAGTGTCACGGTGCCGATGCCAAGGGTGCCAAGGGCTTCCCGGATCTGACCGATGGCCTCTGGCTGTTCGGGGGTGATCCGGATTCCATCCACGCCAGCATCGCCCAGGGCCGCGTCGCGGAGATGCCGGGGGGGCTGGCGGGCGACGAGCAGGGGGCGCGCGAGGTCGCCAACTATGTTCTGGCCCTGGGTGGCAAGCCCCATGATGCTGGTCTGGCCGCCGTCGGCAAGGAAAAATACGCCGCTTGCGCGGGCTGTCACGGTGAGGATGGTACGGGCATGCCCGCTGCCGGCTTCCCGAACATCGTCGATGACGCTTGGCAATATGGTGGCACCGAGGCCGCGATCATCGAGAGTATCGTCAAGGGTCGGAAGGGTGGCATGCCGGCTCAGCTCGAAGCGCTGGGCGAGGCCAAGGTTCATCTGTTGACGGCTTACGTCTGGGGGCTGGGAGGCGGTCTCCGGCCCGCTCCGGCGCCGGTCGAGGAGGCGCCGATGGTGGAGTCGGCCGGCGAGGCCATGGAAGAGGGCGCGGCGCAATAATTGTGCTGCGTGGGACCGGCTTCCAGCCGGTCCCGGAAGGAATCCGGTTTGTGCCCAGACCGGATTCCTTCCGGCAATATCCGAATGCTTTTGACGTGGCAAGTTTCATGTCGCGCCGGTAGTCGACGGAGTTACAGAGAGAGTTAGCATGACGGATCGTGGTCCCAATGAAATTCCCGTCCTTGGCAAGGATGGGGGCGAGCAAGAACAATCCCTGTACGCGGTTCACGAAAAAATCTATCCACGCGCCGTCTCCGGGGCCTTTAATAACTGGCGCGTCGCTCTGCTGTTATTCACACAGATCATTTTTTACGGTTTGCCGTGGCTGAGCTGGAATGATCGGCAGGCCGTGCTGTTCGATCTCGGCGCACGCAAGTTCTATCTGTTCGAACTGGTCTTCTGGCCTCAGGAATTTGTCTGGCTGGCCGCGTTGCTGATCATCTCGGCGTTGGCTCTGTTCCTGTTCACCGCCGTTGCGGGCCGTCTCTGGTGTGGCTATGCTTGCCCGCAAACCGTATATACCTTGCTGTTCACACAAGTCGAGCGCTGGTTCGAGGGTGACCATAACAAGCAGAAAAAACTGAATGACGCGCCCTGGGGCATGGAAAAGATCTTGCGCCGGGGCGGCAAGCATGTTGCCTGGGTGGTGTTGGCGCTATGGACCGGTTTTACGTTCGTTGGGTATTTCACGCCTGTCGAGGTGCTTTGGCACGAAGTGATGGTCTGGGATCTCGGACCCTGGGAAACGTTCTGGATCTTTTTCTATGCGTTCGCGACCTGGGGTTTCGCTGGGTTCATGCGCGAACAGGTTTGCAAGTACATGTGCCCGTACGCGCGTTTTCAAAGCGTGATGTTCGACCCGGATACTCTGGTCATTACCTACGATTACCGGCGCGGGGAATCGCGTGGGCCGCGCAAGAAGGGCGCCGACTACCGAGCCCGCGGCTTGGGCGACTGCGTTGATTGCGGTATTTGCGTCCAGGTCTGCCCGACCGGGATCGATATCCGTAACGGCCTGCAGTACATGTGCATCGGCTGCGCGGCTTGTATCGACGCGTGTGATCAGGTCATGGACAAGATGGGGTACCCCAAGGGACTGATTCGCTATTCCACGCAAAACGCGATCGACGGCAAGTATCCCGACAGCGAGATCGTCAAGCATGTCCTGAGGCCACGCACCTTGGTCTACACGGCATTGCTGTCAGCCATCCTGATCGCCTTCTTCTATACCTTGGCCCAGCGCGTGCCACTCCGGGTCGACGTCATCCGGGACCGTCTCACGCTCTCGCGTGAAGTCGAGAACGGAGAAATCGAGAACCTTTACCGCCTGCAGATCATCAACATGGACGGCCGCCCACACCGTTACGTCATTTCCGCCGGCGGTATCGAGGGGTTGAAGGTTGCGAGTGGCGACAACGTCGAGATTCCGGCCTTGGGCACGACCGATGTGACCGTGACCCTGCGGGCGGCCCGCTCGGAGTTGAACCGACCGAGCCAGCCGGTGTACTTCAGGATCGAGGCCGAGGATGAGGCGAGGATCGCGCGTGAGGCGAAATCCAGCTTCCTTCGTTGAATGGAATGAAATGACGATGTCGGAACACAACAGAGCCTGGTGGCGGGAACCGATGGTCTGGTTGATCGCGGGTTTGCCGGCAAGTGCTGTCGTCGCGGGCCTGGCGACGGTAATGATCGCTTCGCACAAGGCGGATAGCCTGGTCAGCGCGGATTATTCCAAGCAGGGCATGACCGTGGATCAGAATTCCGCCCGATACGACCTGGCGAAGACGCTCGGACTTTCCGCCGCCATGACCATGACGCCGGATGGCGAGGCGCGGGTCGAACTGACCGGTAATTCGGAGGTGCGGCCCGACCGCTTGAAGTTGACGTTCGTCCACCCGACGTTGGCCGATCAGGATGTCCTGGCCGAGTTCACGCGCGCCGAGTCGGATATCTATGTCGCGCGGATCGGAGATCGTGAGCTGGGGCGGCGTCAGTTGATACTGGAGCCCGAGGACGGTGTCTGGCGCCTCGCAGGAATTTTGGAACATGGCTGGGGCGGCACGGTTGCGTTGACCTCGGGGAATACGGATTCATCCACTCACCCGTAAGGGATTCATGCCCGTAAGGGTATTCAAGAAAGGAGCATGCAAATGGACGTTGTTATGCAGGAACTCTTCAATACCCCGATTGGCCTTCTGAGCCTGTTCACCATCGGTTTCATCATCGCGATGGCGATTTTCATTTTTGCGCGTGTGGTCAAGAACATGAATGAGGAAGAGCGCAAACCTCATTGATCGAAATGACCATGGGTGCCGTTTAGGTGCCCGTGGTCAATAAATCGGTCAGCTGAGTCCGGCTGGTCGAGTATTTCTCGATATCCAGAAAATCCTGGGCCAGGAAGCTCTCCATGCCGGGGTACAAGGCAATGGCCTCATCCAGCAAGGTATCGTTGCCACGCGCGTAGGCGCCGATGGTGATGAGGTCGCGGCTGCGCTGGTAGCGCGCATAGAGGGCCTTGAAACGTCGAACCTGATCGAGTTCCTCCTTGGTGAGCAAATCCGTGATGGCGCGGGAAATCGATGCCTCGATATCGATGGCGGGGTAATGGCCCTGATCGGCCAGTTGGCGCGACAGCACGATATGACCATCGAGAATCGCCCGGGCCGCATCCGCCACGGGGTCCTGCTGGTCATCTCCTTCCATGAGCACGGTATAGAAAGCCGTGATCGAGCCACCACCTTCGCGGGCGTTGCCGGCGCGTTCAACCAATTGCGGTAACTTCGCGAAGACGGAAGGCGGATAGCCCTTGGTCGCCGGAGGCTCCCCGATCGCCAGCGCGATTTCCCGCTGCGCCTGGGCGTAGCGTGTCAGTGAATCCATGATCAGCAGGACATTAAGTCCTTGATCGCGGAAATGTTCGGCGATGGCCGTGGCGTAGGCCGCGCCATGAAGACGGAGCAGAGGGGGGGAGTCCGCGGGTGCGGCGACGACGGCGGCGCGGCGAAGTCCGTGCTCACCGAGGATGTTCTCGATGAAATCCTTGACTTCACGACCACGCTCTCCGATCAGCCCGACCACTACCACATCGGCCTCGGTGTAACGGGCCATCATGCCAAGCAGCATCGATTTGCCAACACCACTGCCCGCGAACAGACCCATGCGTTGGCCTCGGCCCACGGTCAACAGTGCGTTGATGGCGCGCACACCGACATCAAGCGCGTGTTTGATTGGCGCCCGCTCCATGGGGTTGAGTGGGCGGGCATAGAGTGGGGCATGCGCCGTGGCTGTCAGCTCTCCTAGTCGATCCAGCGGCCTGCCCGCGCCATCGATCACCCGGCCGAGCAGTTCCGGTCCGACCGCGACCTGACGGACCCGATCCTCGACGCGACGATGCCGGTAATACGATTTGCCGATGCGTGGCGCCTCGAAACCGCAGTTGACCGATGTTTCCACGATCGCGCCCGGAGCCAGTCCGAAGATGTCCGTGGTGGGCATCAGATACAGTCTTTCTCCGGAGAAACCGACGACTTCCGCTTCGACTTCCTGGCCGCTGGCCAAGACGATCTGGCAGGACGTTCCGGTGGCCAGCTTCAGACCGGATGCTTCCATGATCAGGCCCGCAACCCGGGTCAGCCTGCCGCTGACCCGCCATGGCGATACATGAGTGACCGCGTCACGGCAATCGCGCAGATAGGACAACAGGGTTTCGACCGGCTTGCTCGCGCTCATTCCAGCCAATCGTTGCTGGCGCCAAGACAGTTGGCGATCTCGCGCCAGCGGCGCTCAAGACTGGCGTCAAGTTCGCTATGCGTGCTTTCGAGGCGGAAGCCACCAGTCTCCATTGCCGGATCGGCCAAGACTTTCCATGACAGGTGACCATGTTCCCGCGCCAGCCAGCCGGTGACCAATTCGACATGGTCGGGATGGGTGAAGATTTTATGGTGTCCGTTCAGGGACGGTAGGGAAGTCAACGCCTCCCGCAGCGCGTTCAGGATCAGCTCGGGCTTGATGCGCAGGGCGTTGCGCAACATGTGGCGGGCAGTCGTCAGAGCCAGTTCCAGAACTTCCCGGGCCAGTTCCTCGCTCTGGCGTAGGTGTGCGGTCTCAAGCGCTTGAGCTAACTGGTCCAGCGCTCGCAGCCTGGCATCGATCTCGCCGCGTCCGGAGTCGTGTCCGGCCTTGCGTCCTTCTTCTAGGCCCAGTGCGTAGCCTTCCTGCCAGGCTTGCTGATGGATGTGCTCGAGCTCCTCGGCGGTGGGCAGGACGATGCGTGTATCGTCGGCATGCCCCGCCTGGGGCTGAGGTCGCCGGTCTTCGATGGCACCCAGCTCCCAACGCTGATAGGCGGTGAGTTGTTCCTTGGGGATGACCTTGGACACGATGTCGGGGCGTATTGGCCTGTGGGCGATGGAGTGGCCCGATTGTAAGGCGTAACGGCCCGCTTACTCGATCAGGCCTTCCTCGCCGCCCTTGCCACCGAGCACGATCTGACCTTCGTCGACCAGCTTGCGCACGATCTTGAGGATTTCCTTCTGTTCGGCTTCCACTTCCGACAAACGCACCGGCCCCTTGGCTTCCAGATCCTCCTTCAGTGCCTCGGCCGCCCGCGTCGACATGTTCTTGAAAATCAGATCCTTGAGTTCCTGACTCGTGCCCTTGAGCGCGACGATCAGGGTCTCCGATTGCACCTCGCGCAACAGTAGCTGGACCGAGCGGTCGTCCAAGTCGAGGATGTTGTCGAAGGTAAACATCTGATCCTGGATTTTTTGGGCCAGATCGGCGTCGTGCTCGCGAACGTTGGCAAGCACCGAGGCTTCGATCGCGCCCCCCATGTAATTGAGGATGTCCGCCGCGGCCTTGACGCCGCCAAGCGAGCTTTTCTTGGTGACTTCGCCCCCGGAGAGGAGTTGTGTAAGCACTTCGTTGAGCTCACGCATGGCCATGGGCTGGATGCCTTCGAGCGTGGCGATGCGGAGAATCACGTCGTTGCGCAGACGTTCGGGGAGCAGGTTGAGGATCTCGCTGGCATGGTCCCGTTCCAGGTGGACCATGATGGTGGCAATGATCTGGGGGTGCTCGTTGCGGATCATCTCGGCGACGCTTGCCGAATCCAGCCATTTCAGGCTCTCGATGCCGGCGCTTTCGTTACCTTGCAGGATGCGGTCGATGAGATGCGCGGCCTTGTCGTCGCCCAAAGCTTTCTTCAGCACCGAGCGGATGTATTCGTCGGAATCCGCCAAGCTGATCCGGCCCTCGGTCTCGTCGTGGAACTCACGCAGGACCGCTTCGATATGCTCACGGTTGATGTTGCCGACCGAGGTCATCGCGGTGCCCAGTTTCTGGACTTCCTTCGGGCCGAGGTACTTGAAGACCTCGGCTGCTTCCTCATGACCGAGGGCAAGCATCAGCACCGCGCATTTTCTGATGCTGTCCTCGCTCATTCCTTACCCATCCATTCCTTGACGATGTCAGCGGTGACTTTGGGATTGCTCTTGGTGAAGTCCTTCACCTTGGTCAGCACTTCGGCATAGCCATCTTCCCGTTGGGCGGTTCCCTCGGTGGCATGGGCGTAGCCACCCGGTTCGCCGCCGACAGGGAGGCTGCGATCGATTTCGGGCGGTTTGACCAGATCGCGCAATAACGGGCGCAGGACACCAAACACCAAGTAAAAGGCCAGCCCGAACACGATCAGGTTCTTCAGCAGGGTTTTCGCGAGAGAAACCGTCTCGGGATCCTTCCAGAGCGGAATCTCGCTTTCGATCCGGGTTTCCGAGAAGGCCGCGTTGACCACATTGACGGTGTCGCCGCGCTCCTGGCTGTATCCCATGGCTTCCCTAACCAGATTGTTGATCTGGGAAAGTTCGTCTTCCTTGAGTGGGCCCGGTTTGGAAAGCTCGCCATTTTCATCCTCGCTCGCCTTGTAATTGACGACAACGGCGACCGACAATCGTTTGATGCGGCCGACCGGCTCGCGGGTGTGGCGGATGGTCTTGTCGATTTCGTAGTTGACGGTATTTTCCCGGCGACTGGATCCGCCCGCGGTCGTGCTTCCAACCGGTACATTGGTCCCGGCATTGGCGCCTGGCGCGGTCGAGAAAGGCGCGGTGGCGGGGCCGGGGGGCTGGTTGGATAACGCGCCGGGAATACCCTGGGCGCCGGGGCCGCCAGCATTGTTGAGATCCTCCATTGTCTGCTGGCTGCGTATTGCCTGGGCATCCGGCGTGGCATTGGGTTTGTAGGTCTCGCTGGTCGCCTCGGTTTCGGAAAAGTCCAGATCGGCACGCACCTCCGCCTTGACGTTGCCATCACCGACGATCGGTTTGACGATGGCTTCAATGCGCTGCGCGTAGTAGGACTCCATCTGCCGGATATAGTCGAGCTGATTCGAATTCAGTCCTCGGCCAGTCTGACCATCCTTTCCGGAGGTGAACAGGTTGCCGTTCTGATCGATGACGCTGACGCTGCTGGGGGATAACTCGGGCACGCTGCTGGAGACCAGATGCGCGATGGCTTGTACCTGTCCGGCGTCGAGGGCGCGACCGGGGTGAAGATTGACCAGGACGGACGCGGAAGGTGATTGCTTGTCGCGCAGGAAGACCGAAGGCTTGGGGATGGCGAGATGAACGCGCGCGGATTCGACTGGCGCGATCGACTGAATTGACCGGGAGAGTTCGCCCTCGAGACCGCGTTGGAAGGTGACTTGCTCTTGAAACTGGGTCATGCCCAAGCGGGGCGAATCGAGCAGTTCGAAACCGACCGCGCCCCCTTTGGGCAGGCCTTGGGAGGCGAGTTTGAATCGCAGGTCGTAGACTTGACTGGCCGGTACCATGAGCGTCCCACCCGCCTCGGATTTGTATGGGACGTTCATCTGCTGAAGCGCGGCCACGACAGCGCCGGCATCCTTCTCGGACAGATTCGAGAAGAGCACCCGGTAATCCGGAGTGCTCGACCACAGGAAAAGTCCGACGATCAGCGCAATGGACGCGGCAACGACTGCCGCCAATCCCATCTTTCGGGTGGCGGGAAGCTCGTTGAAGCGATAGGCGAAGTTGGAGAAATACTGCTGAGCCTGGGAGGCCATCCGTCAACCGTGCCTGATCAGACCTGCATGTTCATGATTTCCTGGTATGCGGAAACCAGTTTGTTGCGCACTTGAACCATGGTCTGGAAGGAAAGACTGGCTTTCTGGAGGGATAGCACAACATCCTGTAGATCAACGTCAGGGTTGCCGGCTTCGAACTGGCGGGTAAGTTGACGCGCGTCCATCTGCGCGTTGTTGACTTCGTCCACCGCTGATTTGAGCATCGCGGCGAAATCCTGGCCGGTGGATTCCGGCTGGTTGGGGACGAGCGTGGCTTGCGCCGCTACGGCACGAAGCTGGTTGACCATCTGATCGATATTGCTCATCGCCTTGCCTCCTTCACCGATTATAGGAGGTCATCTCCATCCAGAAAGCCCGCTTCACGATATTGCTTGAGCTTGTGCCGCAAGGTGCGCTCGCTCATGTTCAGGGCCTCGGCGGTCCGCCGCCTGGAACCATCCAGACGGCGCAGGGTACCAAGTATCGCATCCCGTTCCATGTCCTTGAGACCACCTTCGCCAGATCCGGCCTGTCCGGGGGCCGCCGCCGTGGGCAAGGCGTGCTGGCGAGGCAGCATCAGATGCTCCGCAGCGATTTCCAAGCCAGGCGCCAAGATCATGGCACGCTGTATCACATTACATAGCTCTCGGATGTTACCGGGCCAGCCATACCCCGTCAATTCGGCGAGCGCGGCCTCCGAGAGGATGAAGCCGCCACGACCGATCGTCGTTTCGAAGCGCTTCAGGAAATGTCTGGCGAGCGATGGGATGTCTCGCGGTCGGGCGCGCAAGGGTGGGATTTCGAGTGGGAAGACGTTCAGGCGGTAGTAAAGGTCCTCCCTGAACCGACCTTCTTTCACCCAAGTGTCGAGGTCGCGATTGCTCGCGGCGATGATGCGCGCATCAAGGGTGATCATGCCACGGCCCCCTACGCGTTCCACTTCCCTTTCCTGCAATACGCGCAAGAGTTTGGCTTGCAGGTTGAGGGGGATTTCCGAGACCTCATCCAGCAGGAGGGTGCCGCCGTTGGCTTGCTCGAACTTGCCGGGCTGACTGTTGGTGGCGCCCGTGAACGCGCCCTTTTCGTGTCCAAAAAGAACGGATTCCAGCAGGTTTTCCGGGATTGCCGCGCAGTTCACGGCGACAAACGGTCCTTTCGCGCGCGGGGAGTGGGCATGGATATATCGCGCGAACACCTCTTTGCCGACCCCGGACTCTCCGCTCAGCAATACCGTGGCCTCGCTCCGCGCCACGCGCCGCGCGAGGTTCAGGAGGGAAATGCTGGCTGGATCTTCGGCGACCAGTCCATCCAGGGGGCGGTCGCCGGGCTGATGATAGTGCCGCGCCGCAGCGGCGAGCAGCCGATCTGGCTCGAAGGGTTTGGGGAGATAGTCGGCGGCGCCGTCACGCATGGCCTCGACCGCGCGTTCGATCTGCCCATACGC
This sequence comes from Hydrogenophilus sp., assembly GCA_020725265.1. Taxonomy (GTDB): domain Bacteria; phylum Pseudomonadota; class Gammaproteobacteria; order Burkholderiales; family Thiobacillaceae; genus PFJX01. The sequence continues at coordinate 81,769 of DYFK01000009.1, forward strand.
GGTCATCAGGATGACCGGAATACCGGGGCGACGTTGCTTTAGTGCGCGCAGGAAGGCGTGGCCATCCATGCCGGGCATCTGGACATCGGTCAGAACCAGTCCAGGTGTGCTTTTTTCCAGCCAGGCCAATGCCTGTTCGGCATCCGCCGCCGGAATGGCGTGGTATCCGGCGATTTCCAGAGTGTCGGCGACCGCCTCGCGCAGGGCGGTGTCGTCCTCGACGACCAGGATGGGGGGGCGTTCAGGCATGGTCGCGTTCCGCCGGGTGGAAGGGCAGATAAAGCGTGAAATGGCTGCCCGCCTGCTCGCCGGCGGCCCATTCGATCCAGCCGCCATGGGCTTCCGCGACTTGCCTGACGATGGACAGACCCAGCCCGCTGCCCTCGCCACGCGTGGTGAAGAAAGGATCGAAAAGTCGTTCGCGCGCGGCTTCCGGAATGCCACCGCCATTGTCGGTGACGTGGAATGCGATGAAGGGGCTGCCTTGGCCGCCCACCCACAAGTGGGTTTCACCTCCGTCCGGGCAGGCCTGGATGGCGTTTTCCAGCAGGTTGATGAGTGCGCCGACGATCGCCTGCCGATCGCCGGTCAGGGTCAGATCGCTGATCGGCGCGGTCAGGTTGAGGGAAACCTGCCGTGGGCTGGCGTGGGGCTCCAGGGTTTGTTCTAGCTCGTCGAATATCGCGGCCACGGTGAACGTATCCGCGCTCAGGCGGGCGCCCTTCACGAACAGCAGCATGTCCTGAATGAGTCGCTCGAGATAGCGTAGCCTGGACAGGGCTTTTTCCGCGTAGCGTATTCGATCCGCCTCGGCGATGCCGCTCCGGGTCAGGTGGCCGACATAGAGTAGCGCGGCGGAAAGGGGTGTACGCAGCTGGTGGGCAACCTGGGCAGCCATTTCGCCAAGCGCGGATAGTCTCTCGCGTCGGGCCAGTTCGCCGTTGGCGTCAGCCAGTTCGCTGGTCAATCGGGCGACCTGTGCTTGCAATTCAAGATAGGTGCCGGCCAGTTTCTCGGAGGTTTCGCTGAACAGGGCGAAAGCCTGGCGAAGCTCCGCGTCTTCTGAATTCGGGGTCATCATCGCCGCTGATTGTGGCACGATATGCCTGTTTGACCGGTACATATTAACCCATGGCCCCCTAAAGTTTCCCGGGGTCATGCCGATGTCTGACCAGATTCACACTCACCCCGGCGGGTTCGGGTTCGGACCGCGTGACCACTTGAGGTAGATATGTCGGAATTGTTGAGGCGCATTGACGCGCGAACCAAACTCGCCGGTGCGAACAAGCTGGAAATCCTGCTGTTTACCCTGGGGACCGACGTCAATACCGGTCGCAAGGAGACTTTCGGCATCAATGTGTTCAAGGTGCGCGAGGTCATGCGCATCCCGGAAATCACGCGCGCGCCTGATATGCCATCCGCGGTCGAAGGCATGGTCAGTCTGCGTGGCAACCTGGTTCCCGTCGTTGACCTGGCTCGTTATATCGGGATTTCCACCGATATGCCTCCGAGCATCATGATTGTCACCGAATACAACGGCCACACGCAGGGGTTTCTGGTCGGCGAGGTGGATACCATCCTTCGTCTGGATTGGTCCGAGATGAAGGTGCCTCCCTCCATGTTGACAGCGCGCATGGGCGGACTGGTGACGGCGGTGACGGAACTGAAGGACGGGCGCTTGGTGATGATGCTTGATGTCGAAAAGATCTTGGCGGACACCAGTCAGATCGATGACAGCCATCTGTTCGCCAGTCTGGTGCCCTTGGAAAAGCCGGATCGAACCGTGTTTTACGCGGATGATTCCTCGGTTGCCCGCAATCAGATCGAACGTACCCTGGAGGCCCTGCATGTCAAGGGGATCGGTGCCATAAACGGTCGTCAGGCCTGGGAGGAGTTGCAGAAGATCGCCGCGCAGGCTGACATCGCGGGTCGACCTGTGCTCGATCTCGTTCAAGTAGTGTTGACCGATGTCGAGATGCCCGAGATGGATGGTTACGTGCTGACCAAGAACATCAAATCGGATCATCGCTTCGCCGGTATCCCCGTGTTGATGCATTCCTCGCTATCTTCCGATGCCAATCGGCAACTCGGCATGTCGGTTGGCGTGGATGAATATGTACCCAAGTTCGAGCCGCATCGTTTGGCCGAAGTGCTGAACCGAATGCTCAAATAAAAGGGCGATGCCACATGAATCCGCTGGAATCGAACAAGCTGCTGGAAGCCGTTGACGCGCGAACCAAGCTGGCTGGCTCCAACAAGATGGAATTGCTGTTGTTTTCACTGGGAACGCATGAAACTTTCGGCATCAACGTGTTCAAGGTGCGCGAGGTTTCCCCCACGCCGCCGATCACGCTTACGCCGAACATGCCGGCGGGTGTCGAGGGTGTCATTTCCCTCCGTGGCAGCATCATCCCGGTGATATCGCTGGCGCGTTTCATCAAGCTCGACGGCGCGCCCGCAGGAATCGGTGGCACCATGATCGTCACCGAGTTTTCCCGTCATACCCAGGGGTTTCTGGTTCAGGATGTCGATCGCATCATCCGGGTCGACTGGGACAAGGTTAAGCCGCCGGAGAACATGCTGGCCGGACAGGACGGAATGATCACGGCCATTACCGAGCTCGATGATGGGCGCCTGGTTTCGATTCTCGATGTCGAGCGGGTGCTGGTCGAAGTACTGGGTGAGAAAGCCATGCCCAACCTGCCGAAGGTCGAGGTTGGTCGCGACGTCACGGTGTTTTTCGCTGACGATTCCAGTGTGGCGCGCAAGGAGATCGTGTCGGTTCTCGATAAGCTCGGCATCAAGTACATCCAGGCCTACGATGGAAAAGAGGCGTGGGAAAAGTTGTCCAGCATCGCCAACCGGGCCACCGCCGAGCGGATCATGCTCAGGAATCAGATTCAACTGATCCTGGTTGACGCGGAAATGCCGGAGATGGACGGATATGTTCTGACCCGCAACATCAAGTCCGATCATCGCTTCGACGGCATCCCGGTGGTCATGCACTCCTCATTGTCCTCCGAGGCCAATCGCACCATGGGGCAGCAAGTTGGCGTCGACGCCTACGTGGCGAAGTTCGATCCGGCGGTGCTCGCCGACACGCTGATCGCGTTTCTGCGGCGCTAGTCAGGCGGTCGGTACAATGCGCGCCAGCGAATAACGAGGACGGACGATGGCAGACAAAAATCTGAAATTCCTGGTGGTGGATGATTTCTCCACCATGCGCCGGATCGTGCGCAATCTGCTCAAGGAATTGGGATACACCAATGTCGATGAGGCGGAAGATGGTTCGGCCGCCTTGCAGAAGCTGAAAGGCGGTAATTTCCAGTTCGTCGTGACGGATTGGAACATGCCGGTGATGACCGGTATCGAGTTGCTGAAATCGGTTCGCGCGGATCCGACCCTGAAGCACCTGCCGGTGCTCATGATCACGGCCGAGGCCAAGAAGGAAAACATCATCGAGGCCGCCCAGAATGGCGCCTCCGGATACATCGTCAAGCCATTCACCGCCGCGACGCTCGAAGAAAAGCTGGGCAAGATATTCGAGAAGTACGGGATGTGAGGCGAAGAAACCGAGACAAGGAGAAACGATGAGCGCCGATTCGCCGGAATTGGAAGCCCTGTTCGACAGCTTGGTCCAGGCTCCCCTGCCAGAACCTGTATCCGCTGGCGCCGGACAGGCGCGGAGTGACGACGAGCCCCCTGGGTTGGAAAGCCTGTTCGACAGCATTTCCAGCGCGGTCTCCAGACAGGAGGGCGATGTCGAAGGCCCTTGCCCGGAACGGGTGTTCGTCCAGCTCGGCCAGATGACCCGGGGGCTCAACAACCTGTTGAAGGAACTGGGATACGACAAGACGCTGGAGAAAGTGGCGAGCGAATTGCCCGATAATCGGGATCGACTCAACTACATCGCCGCCATGACCGCCAAGGCGGCGGAGCGTACGCTGAACGCGGCCGAGGCAGCCCAGCCGATCCAGTCCCGACTGGGCGACAGGGCACGCGCCCTGTCAAGCCAATGGGACCGGCTGTTCAACAAGCAGCTCGGAGTCACCGAGTTCAAGGATCTGGTTCGCGACACGCGGGCCTATCTTGGCGAGGTTCCTGTTCAGGCCGAGGCTTCGAACGCGCACCTGATGGAAATCATCATGGCCCAGGATTTCCAGGATTTGACCGGTCAGGTCATCAAGCGTGTTCTGGATGCCGCGCAAAGACTGGAGACCCAGCTTCTTGCCCTGCTGATCGAAACTTCGCCGGAGGACAAGCGACAGGCGGTCGATCCGGGCATGCTCAATGGCCCGGTCATCAATGCCGCCGGCCGTAGTGATGTGGTGACCAGTCAGGAGCAGGTCGACGATTTGCTGGAAAGCCTGGGATTCTGAGATCCGGAACCGGATCGGGAGAGAGACATGAGTGATTTCGCCGGGATGGAAGAGCTGTTGCAGGATTTCCTGCTGGAAGCCGGAGAACTGCTGTCCGAGGTCGACAACAAACTGGTGGAACTGGAAAAGCGCCCGGAAGATCGCGAGCTCCTGAACGACATTTTCCGGGGCTTTCACACGATCAAGGGCGGAGCGGGCTTCCTGAACGCCGAGAATCTGGTCGCGTTATGTCACCGCACTGAAAACCTGTTCGATAAGTTGCGCAATGGGGAACTGTCCCTGCATGCCGACCTGATGGACACCATCATGGCGGCAACCGCCAGCGTTCGGCACATGTTTGGCGCGCTTTCCCAGGCCGTGCAGCCGGACCCGGCCGATCCCGCGCTCATCCAGCACCTGGAAGATGCGCTGGCGGGCAGGCAACCGTCCGCGAAATCTTCGGAAAACAAGCCCGCGACCGTGGCAACATCCGTCATGGTGCCCGAGCCGCCAGCCCCGGAGAACAAACCGGAAGCGACCATCGACGATATCAACTGGGATGCCCTGCATGCCGCCCTGACCGGCATGCCAATCCCGGCTCCCGCTCCGGCCGCGCCGCCGGTGACGGCCGCCGCGGAGCAGCGGCCCGCGCCTGTGGTCCAGCCGGTGCCGATGCAGGATTTGCCGACACCTTCGCAGGCCAGGGCGCTGGCCACGGGGAGTCCGCCTCCGCAGCAGAGCCTGCAAAAGGAAACCACGATCCGGATCGATACCGCCCGTCTCGATCAGGTTCTCAACCTTTCCGGCGAGATCGGCCTGACCAAGAACCGCATCGCCAACTTGAAAACCCAGATTCTGCATGGCCGCACTGATCAGGAAACCCTGAAATCCCTGGATGTCGCGGTCAGCCAACTCGATCTGCTGGTTTCGGATTTGCAGAACGCGGTGATGAAGACCCGGATGCAGCCAATTGGCCGGTTGTTCCAGAAATATCCCAGGTTGGCGCGCGACCTTGCCCGGCAACTGGGCAAGGATGTCGAGCTGGTTCTGTCGGGAGAAGAAACCGAACTGGACAAGACCATGATCGAGGATCTCAACGATCCGCTGGTCCACCTTGTTCGCAACGCGGTTGATCACGGGGTGGAGACGCCCGAGGAACGGGTCGCCGCGAACAAGCCGGCGAAGGCCATCGTTACCTTGTCGGCCAGTCAGGTCGGTGATCACATCTACATCGAGATTTCCGATGACGGCAAGGGCATGCGTCCGGACGTGATCCGCGCCAAGGCGGTCGAAAAGGGCATCATCGACATGGATGCCGCCAACAGTCTCGATGATCGACAAAGCCTCCAACTGGTGTTCCTGCCCGGTTTCTCGACCAAGGATCAGATATCCAGCGTATCCGGCCGTGGTGTCGGCATGGATGTCGTCAAGACCAATATTTCCAGGCTCAACGGCAAGATCGATGTCATTTCGGTGCCCGGCCAGGGCTCCACCTTCACGATCTCGCTGCCTCTGACCCTGGCCATCCTGCCGGTCCTGGTCGTGCGTCTCAACAATCAATCCTTCGCCGTGCCCTTGTCCATGGTGCGCGAGATCATCCCGATCAAGCAGGATGAAATCCAGCGTGTATCCGGCCGCGCGACCATGGTCGTGCGCGAGGAGGTTCTGCCGATTCGCAGTCTGGCCAAGATGATCGGCTGGGAGGCGCAACAGGCTCCCGCTTTCGGCGTACTGATGCATGCCGGGGATACCACCTTCATCATGGCGGTGGATGGTTTCGTCGGTCGTGATGATGTCGTCATCAAGCCCTTGTCCGATATCAAGCCCAAGGGGATCTCCGGGGCGACGCTTTCCGGCGATGGTTCCATCGTCCTGGTGCTGGACATGGAGGATCTGCTGGGCAATGTCACCGTCGATACGCCCAACAGCCTGTTTACACGCGTCTGATCCCCCTGCATTAGAATCACCGTCGGCCCGGGATGATGTCCCGGGCCTTCTTTCGTTCCGGAACCGGCCCCGCTCATGAGCACCAATGCCTACATCGCCCGCCAGCCCATCGTGGATGGCAAGCACCAGTTGATCGCCTACGAACTGCTTTTCCGTCATTCCGCGCACGCGGACAGCGCGCTGATCGATTCCGATACCGACGCCGGCATCACGGTGATCGCCAATACCCTGTTCAACATGGGTACGGAATGGTTGCTCAAGGGCAAGCTGGCTTTCGTCAACATGGAAGTACCGATGTTGATGTCATCGTTTTCGACCCTGCTGTCGGCCGAGAACATCGTGATCGAAGTGCTGGAGACCGTGCGCCCGACGCCGGAGGTGATCGAGCGCATCCGAGAGCTCAAGGTCGCGGGCTACCGTTTCGCGCTGGATGATTTCAAATACGGGCCGGAGTTCGAGCCGCTGCTGGCCATGGTCAATTACGTCAAACTGGATGTCCTGGCGCACAGCCCCGGCGATCTCGCCGCCATGGTTGCGAGAATCAAGAGGTACCCGGTCAAGCTGATCGCGGAAAAGGTCGAGACGCCCGAGCAGTTCAGGCATTGCAAGGAACTCGGTTTTGATTTCTTTCAGGGCTATTACTTCGCGCATCCGGAAAATCTGGTCGCCAAGATCATCAATCCGAACCATGGCACCGTGCTGATGCTGCTGGACAAGGTCCGGCAAGGCGCCGACGTCAAGGACCTGGAACCCTTGTTCAAGAAGGATGTGGCGCTGACATTCAAGCTGCTGCGTTACATCAATTCCGCCGGGTTCGGCTTGTCCTGCGAGGTCCAGTCGATCCGCCACGCCGTCAGCATTCTGGGCATGCAGCCGCTGTATCGCTGGTTGACGCTGTTGCTGGTTACCGCCAGTGGCTCACCGACATCGCCGGCATTGGCGCGCACCGCGATCACGCGAGGCCGCTTCTGTGAACTGCTTGGCAAGCATGAACTGCCCAAGGGCGATCAGGACAATCTGTTCATCGTCGGCGTGTTCTCGCTATTACCGGCTTTTCTGGAAATGCCGATGGAGGACGTCCTGGAGCGGGTGGTCATCTCCGAATCGATCGCCGATGCCCTGCTCGATCGCACGGGTCTGTATGGACCGTTCCTGGCGTTGGCCGAGGCGATCGAGAGTGGCGACCGGGAGCAGTTGGACAACCTGACCGAGGCGCTGATGCTGGCGCCCGATCAGGTCAGTCAGGCGCACTTGCAGTCCCTGGCCTGGGTGGAGCAGCTCGGCCTGGACTGAGTTGGCGCCCCGCGGCGGCCGCGTACATCCCGCTCAGATCAGATCGGCGGTGAGCGCGGCCCTCAAGATGGTTTGAGGCAGGTTGCCGCGCACACGGTTGGTCAGCCAGAGCAGACCGCCTTTCTTGATGCTTAGCGCGCGCGATTCCCCGAACAGTAGCAGGCTCGCCGCCTCGCCCAATGTCGGCTGATGGCCGATCACCAGCACGGTGCCGCTGGCGTCCGGCCAGCCCGCCGCGGCGAGGACATGAACCCCGTCGGCGCTGGGCGAGATTTCCGGAACCAGCTGGTATTCCCGTTCCAGCATGTCGGCGGTCTGACGCGCCCGGACGGCCGGACTGACCAGGATACGGGTGTCTTCCGGCAGGCGCTTGTTCAACCAAGCCGCGACCGTTCGGGCTTGTTGTTGTCCCTTGGTCGTCAGTTCCCGCTCCATGTCGGGCGTGCCGTCCTTGGCATCGGCGTGTCGCCAAAGAATCAGGTCCATCGGTTTCCCCTCATGAAGAAACCAGGCAGCCTAGCCTGAGACTGTTACAGCATGGCATGGACGCTTGGTGGGTGATCAGATCGGCAGGAATACGAAGGATTGGAAAACCCGGCTGATGGAGCGGTTGCCTTTGTCTTCCATGATCAGCGCCAGCATGTCCTGCATGGCGATCAACTTGCCGAACTCGCGTTCAAAGCTGAGATTGACGGCATCCCCGTCCAGGCTGTTGCTGAGCAGGAAACGCTCACCTTCGGCGGTTTTCGCGGTCGATAACTTCCAGACAGCCACTTCGATGTTGCGCGCGCTGTTGTAGAGCTTCTGCGAGGACAAGGTGTCGGGCAGGTAAAACGAGGTTTTGTGGTTGTAGGCGGCCATCAGCATGCTGGTCAGCGCCCCCATGAACGCGTGGACGCGATCACCGGCGTAGCCATCCAGGAATGCGACCCGGAAACTGTCTTCCCAGTTGAGCGTGGCCAATGGCGCATCTGGCCAGCGGTTGATCTGCTCGAATATCCGTTCGCTGGCCGCCTCCACGGAATCGAGCCCAACCTTGCGGTATTCCTGAGGGTTGCGGCGATATAGTTTTTCGGTGAGCGCGCGCAGGCTTCTGAGCAGTTCACGCTGATGGATCTCGGCGACCATGTCGACCTCGCCCTTGGCCAGATGGGATAGGGCGAAGGGTCGAGAACTGGAGCCGCCATCCTTGCGTTGAATGGTCTGGCTGGCGCAGCCAGATAGCGCCATGAGCACGAAAATCACGATCAGCGATCGCATGCGCTTCATCCTGCTCGGTCGGGACGCGGCGATTGTAGCGGCGTCGGCGGGAACACCGACGATTTGGGATGCCTGGCTCCCAAAAAAATTTTATTCGGAAAGAAATAAGTCTGATTAGAGAGGGGGGAGGGGGGGTGCTATTCTCGCCGCCCACCTGCTCCATCCGCCTTCCCTAATCAATCCTTCTAGGAGTCCGCATGTCCCATCTCGTGAACCCCCATGGTGGTGGTGATCTCAAGCCTCTGATGCTCGAGGGCGCCGCGCGTGAAGCCGAACTGGCCCGGGCCCAGACCCTGCCCAAGATCAAGATGTCTTCCCGCGAAACCGGCGACCTGATCATGATGGGTATCGGTGGCTTTACGCCCCTGGAAGGCTTCATGACTCACGGCGACTGGCAGGGCGTGTGCGATGGCTACAAGATGGCCAATGGTCTGTTCTGGCCCATCCCCGTCACCCTGTCCACCGACACCAAGACCGCCGAGACCCTGAGCCTGGGTCAGGACGTGGCGCTGGTGGCCGCCGACAGTGACGAGATCATGGGCACCATGAAGGTCACCGAGATCTATGGCATCGACAAGGGTCACGAGTGCATGATGGTCTACAAGACCACCGACATCGCCCACCCCGGCGTCAAGATGGTCATGGATCAGGGGCCCATCAATCTGGCCGGTCCCGTCAAGGTTCTGTCCGACGGTGGCTTCAAGGCCAAGTACGGCGAGCAGTTCATGACCCCCGCCGAAACCCGCGCCAAGTTCGAACAAATGGGCTGGAGCCGCATCGCCGCCTTCCAGACCCGCAACCCGATGCACCGCTCCCACGAGTACCTGGCCAAGATCGCCATCGAGACCATGGACGGCGTGCTGGTCCACTCCCTGCTCGGCGCCCTGAAGCCGGGTGACATTCCCGCCGAGGTGCGTAGCGAAGCCATCGCCACCCTGATCGACAACTACTTCGCCCCCAATACCGTGATCCAGGCAGGCTATCCCCTGGACATGCGCTACGCCGGTCCCCGCGAGGCCCTGCTGCACGCCCTGTTCCGCCAGAACTACGGCTGCTCGCATCTGATCGTCGGCCGCGATCATGCTGGCGTGGGCGACTACTACGGTCCTTTCGACGCCCAGAAGATCTTCGATGAAATCCCGAAGGGCTCGCTGGAAACCGTCAACATGAACATCGACTGGACCTTCTGGTGCAAGAAGTGCGGTGGCATGGCTTCCCAGCGTACCTGCCCGCACACCAAGGACGACCGCATTCTGCTGTCCGGCACCAAGGTTCGCGCCATGCTTTCCGAAGGCCAGGATCTGCCGGTGGAGTTCAGCCGCCCCGAGGTGGCCAACGTGCTCAAGAAGTACTACGCCAGTCTGAGCGCCGAGCAGAACGTCAAGGTCGAGCTCAAGGGGCATTCCGCCGCTTGAGGCGGCGGGTGGCGAGTAGCGGGGTGGCGAGTATCCACCAGCCACTCACGACTTGCCGCTTGCCAAGGAATTTGGGACTCCGGGCCCGCCGGAAGCGGATTCGCGATACGCCCCCCGGCCAAGGTGGGGCCCGGAATGACTGAATGGGCCGTGTGGGAGACCACGCGGATTGTTAGCTAACAAGGAGTGAATGAATGCCTACCTTCGTCCGTACCGACAAGTGCGACGGCTGCAAGGGTCAAGACAAGACCGCCTGCATGTACATCTGCCCGCACGACCTGATGAAACTGGACCGCGATGGCTCGGAAACCGGCCACGCCATGAAGTCCTTCAATCAGGAACCCGAGCAGTGCTGGGAATGCTATTCCTGCGTGAAGATTTGCCCGCAGCAGGCCATCGAAGCCCGCCACTACGCCGACGTCGTGCCCCTGGGCGGTTCCGTGCAGCCGCTGCGTGGTTCCGACTCCATCATGTGGACCATCAAGTTCCGTAATGGCGTGCTGAAGCGTTTCAAGTTCCCGATCCGTACCACCCCGGAAGGCTCCATCGATCCCTTCGGTGGCAAGCCCATGCCCAAGCTGGCCGATATCGAAGCCGTGGGTTCCTTCACCCGTGACGTCACGGGCGGCTACCGCGCCGGCAACCCCGCCGAACTGATCCGCAAGTAATCGAGAAGAGGTATAGAAATGGCTGAATTTGGAAATCCCGACGTCATCCAGGAAGAAGTCGACATCCTGATGATTGGTGGTGGCATGGCCTGCTGTGGCGCCGCCTATGAAGTCATGCGCTGGGCCGAAGCCGCCAAGGCCGAAGCCGGTATCGACCTGAAGATCAAGCTGGTCGACAAGGCCGCCATGGACCGCTCCGGCGCCGTGGCCCAGGGTCTGTCCGCGATCAACACCTACATTGGCGACACCCAGGATCCCGCCGACTACGCGCGCATGGTCTCCAATGACCTGATGGGCATCACCCGTGACGACCTCGCCTACGACGTCGGCCGCAACGTCGACGACTCCGTGCACCTGTTCGAAGAGTGGGGCCTGCCCATTTGGAAGACCGACGAGAACGGCGAGCGCCACGACGGCTCCCAAGGCCTGCCCGCCCTGAAGGACGGCGGCAAGCCGGTGCGTTCCGGCAAGTGGCAGATCATGATCAACGGCGAATCCTACAAGTGGATCGTGGCCGAGGCCGCCAAGAAGGCCCTGGGCATGGACCGCATCGAAGAGCGCATCTTCATCGTCAAGCTGATCAACGACAAGAACGACAGCAACCGCATCGCCGGCGCCGTCGGTTTCTCCACCCGCAACCACACCCTGCACATCTACAAGGCCAAGGCCATCCTGCTGGCCGCCGGTGGTTGCGTGAACATCTTCCGTCCGCGTTCCGTCGGTGAAGGTACCGGCCGCGCCTGGTACCCGGTGTGGAACGCCGGTTCCACCTACGCGATGGCCGCCGAAGCCGGCGCGGAGCTGACCATGATGGAAAACCGCTTCGTGCCCTGCCGCTTCAAGGACGGCTACGGCCCGGTCGGCGCCTGGTTCCTGCTGTTCAAGGCCAAGGCCACCAACGCCTATGGCGAGGACTACCTGTCCAAGAACAAGGCCATGCTGGACCAGTACCCCCCGTACGGCCAAGCCGCCGTTCCCGCCTCCTGCCTGCGTAACCACGTCATGCTGAAGGAGATGAAGGAAGGCCGCGGCCCGATCTGGATGGACACCGTGACCGCTCTGGGCAACCTGCGCAACACCCTGTCCCCGCGTGAAGTGAAGCACCTGGAAGCCGAAGCCTGGGAAGACTTCCTGGACATGTGCGTCGGCCAGTGCGGTATCTGGGTTGGCGAAAACATCGAGCCCGAAAAGAAGAACTCCGAGCTGATGCCGACCGAGCCCTACCTGCTTGGTAGCCACTCCGGTTGCTGCGGCATCTGGGTTTCCGGCCCGACCGATGTTGGCGCGCCCACCGCCGCCGACGAAGAACTGCCTGGTGTTCCCGAGCACCTGCCGCGTGGCTGGAGCTGGGGTTATCGTGGCATGACCACCGTGAAGGGTCTGTTCACCGCCGGTGACGGCGTGGGTGCTTCCGGTCACAAGTTCTCCTCCGGTTCCCACACCGAAGGTCGCCTGGCCGCCAAGGCCATGGTCAAGTACTGCATCGACAACAAGGATCTGAAGGTTGAACTCGACACTCCGGTGGAGACGCTGGTCGAGGAGATCTATCGCCCGGTGCGTACCTACCTGGAGTTCAAGGACTACACCACCGCCATCGACGTCAACCCCAACTACATCACTCCCAAGATGCTGCAGTTCCGTCTGCAGAAGATCATGGACGAGTACGTTGCCGGTGTTGCCACCTACTACAACACCAACGACAAGATGCTGGAAGTGGCTGAGCAGAAGCTGGAGATGCTCAAGGAAGACGCCATGAAGATGCGTGCCAAGGATCTGCACGAACTGCTGCGCGCCTGGGAAAACTACCACCGCATCCTGACGGCGGAAGCCCACATGAAGCACATCCAGTTCCGTGAAGAGTCTCGCTATCCGGGCTTCTACTACCGGACCGACAAGAACTTCATCGATGAAGAGAACTGGAAAGCCTTTGGCAATTCCATCTACGACAAGAACACCAAGAAGTGGACCAACTTCAAGCGTCGCCACGTCGACCTGGTGGACAAGTCCAAGCTGTTCAAGCCGGCCGCTCACTAAGCGATAGCAGGCTCCGGAACCGGGCGCTCACAAGGCGCCCGGTTTTTTCTTTGTGGGAAACAAAACCCCATTGGCAAGGGGGTGTGCCCTTGCCAATGGCGCTTGAGCCCCCATTTAAGCGCTTCTTCCGTACCGCATTTTCGAGGTTGACCATGGAAAACTCCCCATTCAAGAACCTGGCCGAGGACGCCCCCTTCGAACTGAGCCCGGTGATGCCTACCATGCTGGCGGGAGACAAGGTCATCCAGTTCCGCTGCCACAAGGACGTGGGTTGCTGGAACGCCTGCTGCTCCAATATCGACATTACCCTGACCCCCTATGACATCCTGCGCCTGAAGAACCGGCTGGAAATGTCCTCGGGCGAGTTTCTCAAGGAATACACGGTCCCCTACGAGATGGACCAGGACGGCATGCCCGGTGTCAAGTTGCGTGCCGTGGAAGGGGGCACAGCCTGCCGGTTCATGAAACCGGAAGGCTGTGGCGTTTATGAGGATCGTCCCACCGCATGCCGGTATTACCCGGTCGCGCTGCTGTCGATGCGCAATCAGGATGAATACACGGATCGCACTTCCTTTGCCCTGGTGCAGGAGAAGCACTGTCTGGGCCACCAGGAACCACGTTCCCTGACCATCGACGAGTACCGCCAGGAACAGGGCGTCGACGTCTACGATGAAAAGGGCCGTGGCTGGCGGCAGCTCGTGCTCAAGCGCAAATCCGCCGGTCCGGGCATTGGCAAGCCTCCGGCTATCTCCAACCAGCTCTTCTTCATGGTCAGTTACGACATCGACCGATTCCGTGCCTTCGTCGCCAGCGATGCGTTCAATAAAACCTATGACGTGCCTCTGGAAGTCATGGCCACGTTGCTGGCGGATGACGAGGCTTTGATGGAGTTTGGTTACAACTTCCTCAAGCACACGTTGTTTGGCGAGAAATTCCTGGAAGAACGCGATGGCGCCTATGAGCAGCGCATGGAACGGCTGAAAGCCAAGGCCGAGAAGTTGCGCGCCGAATATCTGGCGGGTCGCGAGGCGTTGGAAGACGAAAAATATTCCGATGCGCCCAGGCCGGGTGATTGTGGCTGCGGTGATGGCGAACGAGCCTGATCCGGCTCTCGGTGTCGCGCCCGCCATCGCGCTGTTCACCGACTATGGCTGGCGTGATCCCTACGTCGGCCAGGTCAAGGCGGTGCTCGCCCGTCAGGCCCCTGGCGTGCCGGTCATCGACCTGCTGCACGAGATTCCCGATTTCAACGCACATGCCGGTGCTCATCTGATCGCCGCATTGGTCTCCGCTTTGACGCCGGGCAGCGTGGTATTCGCGGTGGTCGATCCCGGTGTCGGTGGCCCCCGTGACGCGGTGGTCATGCAGGCGGAGGACCGCTGGTTCGTCGGTCCCGACAACGGTCTGCTCTCGGTCCTCGCTGCTCGTGCCACGGCACCTCGTTTCTGGCGCATCGACTGGCGTCCCGATCCCGCCGATGTCGTCAGTTTCGATGGTCGTGACTTGTTCGCGCCGATCGCCGCGCGGCTTGCCATCGGGGATTTTCCTCGAGACCTGCTGACGCCGATTTCCGCGCTGACGGTGCAATTCGATGCCAGTGATCTCGCTCGCGTGATCTTCATCGATCATTACGGCAATGCCTGGACCGGCATCCGCGCCGGGCTGGCCGGACCCGATGACCGTCTGCGCGTGAAAGGGCATGAACTGGGGTGGCGCAGGGTCTTTCACGAAGCCGGAAAAGGCGAAGCGTTCTGGTATGGCAACAGCGTCGGCCTGCTGGAGATCGCAGCCAACCGCGCCAGCGCGGCTGGACTGCTGGGTATCGAGGTCGGTGATCGGGTCGGGGTCGCGGGGCCCCGGTTGGGTGATCCGCACTGAAGTCGCGACCTGACCGCCGCCACGTTCGTGTTGTCCACCAAGTGGATAAGGCACGCTCTGGCAGATTCCGCCAAGCTCAGAGGTCCGCGCCGATGCTTTCGCTGATCAGTTTCGCCGCCTTGTGCTCGATCCTGCCAAGCAGGCTCACGATCTGTTCCGAAAGCGGCTCGACCCGGGCCAGACAGGCTTCCGCTTCGACCAGCCGCCCGCGCTCATGGTGGTTGAGGACCGCGCGAATGAGTTGGTGCAACGCCGCATGTGGCTCCTCCAGTGCGCGCATCTCCGGGATGTGGCCGTAATGGTGCAGGCCCTCGCCGTAGTACCAGCGGCCTAGCTCGCATTCGTGATGACTGACTGCCTGCTCCAGGGTCAACGCATTGCCACCATCCAGAAAGGCGCGCAATCGATGCTTCCAGGCCAGGTGCGCGGCCCTGGCGGCGGACAGATCCAGCACGGCCAAGCCTTCCATGAAACCACTGTACTCGGCCAGGGCCTCCGCCTGCGCGGCGGCCCGACTGCGATCCACTTCGCCATAATGTTCTCGCAGGACCTTGAAAATCCGGCTATCCAGTTCGTGGTTGTCCACCATCATCCCGAGAATTTCGATGACCTCGGCTTCGCGCATGCCTGTCCGGTATGGCCGGTTTTCGGTCAGGGCCGTGAAGATGTCGGCCAGCGCCAGGATGCGCGCTTCCAGCGGTAGATCGGCCTGATGGATACGGAAGGGATAGCCGGTTCCGCATAGACGTTCGTGGTGGGCGCCACTCCAGAGGGCGATATCCTCAAGTCCCTTGATGGGGGCCAATATCCGATAGGTGTAGTACGGGTGGCCGCGGACAAGATGCCATTCTTCCTCGGTCAGCCTGCCATTCTTTTCCAGCAGGTCGATTGGAATCGCGAGTTTGCCGATATCGTGTAGGTAGCCGGCGATGCTCAGGCGTTTGCAGTCGACTTCCGGCAAACCGAACAATTGCGCCAGGGTCGCCGCGCTGGCCGCGACTCCGCTTGAATGTGTGGCGGTGAATCGGCTGCGGAAATCGATGATCTGGGCCAGCAATTCCGCGAAATCAAGCAGCCCATCGAGATCCAGCTCGACCGTCGAGAACGGAATGCGGTCGGCCATGATCCGCATCAGCTCTGGTGAGTGGATGTCCAGCCAGAAGGCCTCGCGCAGGGCGAGGTCGGTAAAGGCATCGACATGGTCGGGCATCAGGGCATCGCCACGCATGCTCTGGATTTCTGAGCGAATCCGCGAGACCTGGCTGAGGATCGGCGAGTGCTTGTCGATCAAATCATGGACGCGCTTGGCCAGATGCACGACATGACTGCCCAGAGGGACTTCGATGCCTTCCACTTCGCGGTTGTCGCCATGAGCCCAGGGGACGTGATGGAAGCGGACGATGCGAGCGGGTATTCGGAACGGCCGGAATTTCTGCAGCAGTTGATAACCAAAACGGGCGCTGCGCGTGTTCATTTCGTAAGAGCGTTCGCCGTCGGTTTTCCTGATCGAAAGGCCACCGATGTCGTGCAACGCGGCGGCGACGACGATGTCTTCCTTGTTCCTGCCGGTCATGCCGACCGCCTCGGCGACGCGCATGGCGATATAGGCGACGCGCTTATGTCGGTCGGACATGACCGGGTTGATCAGATCGAGTGCCTGCGATACGGAAAAGACGAACTGATAGAGACCAACGTTGAATTCGCGCTTCATGACATTCCTCCCGGCGCGATGTTGCCAAATCCCGGTTTGTTCCGGTTCGGGATCTTGTGGTTTTCTTGATCGTGCTCAGGGATCCCGCCGGCGTTTCCGGGGTTCGAAGTGGACGACCGCGCGCATGATCAGCGAGTACGGGAAGTGTTCGATATCACCATGTCGTTGCAAACCGGTGGCGACCAGTGAAGCGATATCGGGATCGTGGTTCAGGCCGGATGCTTCCCCGGCGGCGGCATCCAGGGATTGCGCCAATCCCTGGATGCCGCCGCATTGGGCGCGGATTTCCTTGCCGAATGGCCATGGCTGGCGAGGATCCATGTGCAGCGCGAAGCGGGCGTTGTCGTGCAAGGCGCGGTGAAAGTCCCGGCAGTCGGCGTTGGCGCGTTCCTCGGTGCAGGTGATGGCCTCGCGCTCGGCCAGCAACAGTCGACGCGCCTTGCCGCAGCTCGCGCAACGCGCCAGCAGCGCGCGCTCGAACGGGCAGGGTAGGGCGATCGCGCTTTCGCGCGCGAGCCGATAGGCATCCTCGTTGTAACCGGACATCTTGCCGGACTCACGGATCAGTAGTCGTCGCCGGCCAACGAGTGGTCGAGTTCCCGGGGTTGCAGCAAGGTGTCCTCGGCATTCAGCTCGTTGTCCGCGAAGATCATCTTGATGACCTGGCCCTGACCGGGGTCGAGCTGCTTGCGCAGTTCGTTGGCCAGCGTCCTGGCCTCCTTGAAGGCATCCGCTTGTCCCTGTTTTTCCAGGATGTTCATGGGGCCGATCTTGTAGATGAAATAAGGCATGTCAGACTCCGGAATATTGTTGACTGTTATTGTCGGGTATTGCCTTCCGGGTGACAAGCCGTAGTCGGCGCGGTGGCGATGCCCGCCAGGCAGGGATTGAAGCGTGGATCGTTGTACATCTTGAACTGGCGATACACCTTGAAATGGAGGCTGCCATCACGGCAGCCGCGCAGCAGGGCGGCCAGGCATTCGGTCAGGTCGTGATGCTGTTCGCGCAGGCGTTCCAGACGAGCCCGGCTGATCGCGACATGGTCGGCATCGACATCCGGGCGACGGGTCTGCCAATCGGTGTGGTAGAGCTTCAGGCTGAGGATGGAAAGCCGGTCGATCAGGGCGCCCAATGTTTCCGAATGCAGTCTGGCATCGGTGGTGGGCAACACCGGCGAGCTGGCCAGGAAATGCTCGTCGATGGCCTCGATGGCATCGTTGCGTTGTTGGTTGTGTCGGTCGATACGACGCTTGCAGGCGGCGATCGCGCTGTCCGGGACATCCACGCGCCGGGCCTGATCTTCCTCGTCCCAGAGTTCGATGTTGTGGTGATGGTTGCGTGCGATGGCTTGCCAGATCGGCGTGTCGGGCCGGATCGGCGCGGGCGCGCCGGCCTTGCGATGCAGCAGTTCGTCGGCATGGAAACGGACGATGCTCTCGGCATCGAGATCAATGGACTGAGTCATCGGGCATTCAGGCGTTGACCGAGGGCGGCGCGGATATCCGCCATGACGGATGGCCAGTCGCCGGGACGGGGTTGCCGGAACAGCCGCGCGCTCGGATACCAGGGGCTGTCATCCCGTTCCAGCAACCAGCGGAAGTCCGGGGCGCGCGGCAACATGACCCAGACCGGCACCGCCAGCGCGCCGGCGGCATGGGCGATCGAGGTGTCGACGGTCAGGATCAGATCGAGCTCGCTCATCAGAGCGGCGGTTTCCAGGTAATCGGTCTGTTCGTCTCCCCAGTCCAGGATCGGGTTGGGAACGGCCGTCAGTTGCTCACGACCCGCGCCCAGTTGCAGATTGATCCAGACGATGCCGGGCAGATCGAACAGCGCGCTGAAATGCGTAAGCGGGCAGGAGCGGTTGCGGTCGTCGGCATTGCCGGGGCTGCCGGCCCAGGCAATGCCGATCTTCATGCGCGCGGGCAGGTCGGCCAGACGCTGGCGCCAGGGTAGGCGCCGGGCTTCGGGCACGGACAGATAGGGTACCCGGGACGGGATGTCGGCCAGCGAGCGGGTGCCACACAACCTGGGCAGACTCAGCAGGTGGCAGACATAATCATGCGCCGGCAACGGGGGGGGTGTACCACCGGTGCCGCCACCGGCATGGATGTCGACCAGCCCGGTCACGCCGCGCAGCAGGGAGACGATGTGGGGACGATGGACGTACAAACTGACACGCGCGCCCTGGTCCGTGAGTTGGCGGACATAACGAATGAATTGCAAGGTGTCGCCGATGCCTTGTTCGGCCAGCAGTAACAGACGTTTGCCAGCCAGCGGCTCGCCTCGCCAGGGGCGAGGCGTTCCCTGGATTGGTGGCGCACGATAGCCGGCGGCATGCTCGGGGCAGCGGGCGCGCCATTCATACTCCTCCCAACCGCGGGCATAGTCGCCGCGCGCCAGCAGGACCAGGGCGCGGCTGAATCGGGCCTGCGCCAGGTTGGCATCGAGTGCGAGCGTGCGATTGAAGGCGTCGAGCGCGTCGTCGAGGTGGCCCAGCCGATGCAGGTCGAGACCCAGGTTGCTCCAGGCGGGCGCATAGCCGGGATGGCGGTCGAGCGCGGCACGGTAGGCGGCGATGGCTTCTTCCAGCCGATCCTGGGCGCGCAGGCAGAGTCCGAGATTGTTGTGGAAATCGGGCAGGTCGTCGCGTTTGGCCAGGGCCGAGCGCATGCGCGCCTCGGCGTCCGCCGGCCGGCCTTCCTGCATGTCGAGGACGCCGAGGTAGTGCTCGGCGATGGCGTTGTCGGCCTGGCTCAGGATGGTTTGATAGGACGCTCGTGCTTCCGCCAGACGGCCTGCCTGATGCTGGCCGGCGGCCTGGCGCAGCAGGGTCTCGACCGGATCGGTGGGAGGGGGCGCGGTTTCGGCCTGGCCACAGCAATGCTTGTAACGTTTGCCACTGCCACAGGGGCAGGGTTCGTTGCGACCGACGGCGGGGCGCGTGGGCGCGGCCGATGCGTCGAGCGCGGCCAGCCACTGCCGGCTTTCGGCGTCGGCCGGATAGGCGTTCAGGCGGGCGGCCAACAATGTCCGGGCTCCGGCCGGCCGCTTGAGATCCAGCAGGTTGCGGGCGAGTTGCCGGAACTGGATCGATCCCAATGTCGAGCGTGGCATGTTCGCGACCAGCCCGGGAAGCTCCTCGTCGGTGACGAAGCGCCAGAGATTGAACAGGCCATGAAAGCCAAGCGGCGTGCCTTCCGGATAGGTGGTCTCGAAGGAAAACCGGTCGGCGAGCGCCGCCGGCGCGAAGCGGATGCCGTGGCGCGCTTCCAGCATCGGCCGGTATTGGCGACAGATCAGTTCGTCCTCCGGCTCGTGACGGTTGATGTCGGGGTCGCGCAGGGCATCGAGCAGGCGGCGTGAACGCAAAGAGAAACCGCCGTTGCCGACGTCATGGCCATCGCGATGAGCCCCCCAGCGGGCGCCGATGTAGTCGTATTCTAGGAAGCGGTCGTCCCAGGCCGCCGGGTTGACCAGATAGCCGTCCCACTGGATCAGCAGCACGTGCCGGGTCGCGATGTATCGGCCGAGTTCCTTGATGACGAAGCGCGAGTAGGCGGCGCGGCCGTCAAGTGGCGGAATGGCGAGGTGTCGGGCGCCGCCGGTGTCGCCGCCATCATCGGAAATGAACAGCGCGTCGTCGAAGTCCATGGCCGCCAGCGACAACCGCATCGCGCGTGCCGCCAGGGCGTGGGTCTGGGTGTCGATGACGCAGATCGTGGTGTCGTGGGCGCGTGGCTTGCGGGCTGCCATGATCGTTCCAGCGGGGGTCAGCCCCGGCGGCGGCCGATGGCTGGCCGGTTCAGTTCAGGGCGCCGTGGCAATGCTTGTATTTCTTTCCGGAGCCGCATGGGCAGGGGTCGTTGCGGCCGACCTTCGGGAATTGCCGTTGCACCGGTTGCTGACCGGGCACCGCCGCTTCTTCGGATTGGCCGGCGGCCAGCGCTTCATCGTAGTCGGCGTGGTGGTACTGGACATTGGCGAGATTTTCCTGGGGCTCGACCGCCTCGACATCGGCTTCGCTCCGGATCTGCACGGTCAGGGTGACCTGGGTGACTTCCCGGGAGATGGTGTCGAGCATGCGCTCGAACAGCTCGAAGGCCTCCCGTTTGTATTCCTGCTTGGGATTTTTGGCCGCGTAGCCGCGTAGATGGATGCCCTGGCGGAGATGGTCCATGGCCGAGAGATGCTCGCGCCAGTGGCTGTCCAGGCTCTGCATCAGGATCGCGCGTTCGAAATTGCGCAGATTCTCCACGCCAGCCTGGGCTTCCTTGGCGGCATAGCCTTGGTTGGCGGTGTCGACGATGCGCGCGCGCAGGCCGTCCTCGGCCAGCTTGTCGTCGCTGGCCAGCCATTGCTGGACCGGGCAGTCGAGCAGGAATTCGCTGGCGAGGACGCGTTCCAGCCCGGCGGTGTCCCACTGCTCCGCCATGCTGCCACGAGGGATGTACTCGCTGATGGTGTCCTCGAGCACCTGCGCGCGCATGGCGACGATGGATTCCGAGACATCCGAGGCCTCTAGCAGCTCGTTGCGTTGCTGGTAGATCACCCGGCGCTGGTCGTTGGCGACGTCGTCATATTCGAGCAGTTGCTTGCGGATGTCGAAATTGCGCTGCTCGACTTTGCGTTGCGCCGATTCCAGCGAACGGTTGACCATGCCGTGTTCGATCGCCTCGCCTTCCGGCATCTTCAGCTTTTCCATGATCATCTTCAGGCGCTCACCTCCGAAGATGCGCAGCAACGGGTCGTCCAGCGACAGATAGAAGCGTGATGAACCAGGGTCGCCCTGGCGACCGGAACGGCCTCGCAACTGGTTGTCGACCCGACGCGACTCATGCCGCTCGGTGCCGATGATGTGCAGGCCGCCGGCGGCGATGACGGCGGCATGGCGAGGTTGCCATTCGGCCTTCAGCGCCTCGACGCGGGCGGTTTTCTCGACTTCGGACAAGCCGGCGTCCTGCTGGATTGCGTCGATTTCCCGGGCAATGCTGCCGCCCAGCACGATGTCGGTGCCGCGGCCGGCCATGTTGGTGGCGATGGTGATGGCGCCTGGCAGACCAGCCTGGGCGATGACCTGGGCTTCCTGGGCGTGTTGCTTGGCGTTCAGCACCTGATGCGGCAGGCGCTGTTTGGTCAGCAGGCCGGACAGGAATTCGTTGACCTCGATCGAGGTGGTGCCGACCAGCACCGGCTGGCCGCGTTCGTGGCAGTCCCGGATGTCCTCGATGACCGCTTTCCATTTTTCGTCGGCGGTACGGTAGACGCGATCGGAATGATCGATCCGGATCATCGGACGGTTGGTCGGGATGATGACGGTCTCCAGGCCGTAGATCTGCTGGAATTCGTAGGCTTCGGTATCGGCCGTGCCGGTCATGCCGGCCAGCTTCTTGTACATCCGGAAATAGTTCTGAAAGGTGATCGAGGCGAGCGTCTGGTTCTCGCGCTGGATGGG
This sequence comes from Hydrogenophilus sp., assembly GCA_020725265.1. Classification (GTDB taxonomy): domain Bacteria; phylum Pseudomonadota; class Gammaproteobacteria; order Burkholderiales; family Thiobacillaceae; genus PFJX01. The sequence goes on from DYFK01000009.1 coordinate 103,788, forward strand.
CACGTTCTCCTTGGCCTCGACCGCCTGGTGCAAACCGTCCGACCAGCGCCGGCCCTGCATCAGGCGGCCGGTGAATTCGTCGACGATGACCACTTCGCCGTTCTGCACCACGTAATGCTGGTCGCGGTGATAAAGGGTATGCGCGCGCAGGGCGGCGTAGACGTGGTGCATCAGCGAGATGTTGGCGGCTTCGTAGAGACTGCTTCCGGGCGGCAGCAGGCCCATCTCGGCTAGGATCGCCTCGACCTTCTCGTGGCCGTCCTCGGACAACAGAACCTGGTGAGCCTTTTCATCGACCCAGTAGTCGCCTGGCGGTACCGGTTCATCCTGCTTGGGTTCATGTTCCATCCGGGACAAGCGCGGTGGTACCTGATTGATTTGCTGGTACATGGCGACGTTGTCGTCGGCCTGGCCGGAAATGATCAACGGCGTGCGCGCCTCGTCGATCAGGATCGAGTCGACCTCGTCGACGATGGCGAAGCTGAGTTCGCGCTGAACCTTCTGCGACGGATGGAAGACCATGTTGTCGCGCAGATAGTCGAAACCGAACTCGTTGTTGGTGCCGTAGGTGATGTCGGCGGCGTAGGCGGTCTGCTTGGCGTCATGGCTCATCTGTGACAGGTTGCAGCCGACCGTCAGTCCCATGAAGCCGTAAATCCGGCCCATCCAGTCGGCATCACGACTGGCCAGGTAGTCGTTGACGGTGACGATGTGCACGCCCTTGGCGGTCAACGCGTTCAGATAGGCCGGCAGCGTCGACATCAGCGTCTTGCCTTCGCCGGTTCGCATTTCCGCGATCTTGCCCTGGTGCAGGGCCATGCCACCGATCAACTGGACATCATAGTGGCGCATGCCGTGTACGCGCACGGCGGCTTCACGCACCGCCGCGAAAGCCTCGGGCAGCAGACTGTCGAGCGTTTCGCCGTTTTCCACCCGCGTCTTGAATTCCGCGGTCTTGCCGCGCAACTGCTCGTCGTCGAGTTTCTGGTATTCCGGTTCCAGCGCGTTGATCTTGTTGACGGTGGCGCGGTATTGCTTCAGCAGGCGGTCATTGCGGCTGCCGAAGACTTTTTTGAGCAAGTCGGAAATCATGAAAAATGAAGGAGATAGGGGATGCCGTGAATCCGCCGAATGCTACCATACCGGCGTTTTTCGCTTGGTTTCCCGCCTTGGCCGCATTGCATTCCCCTCTCGTCCGCGTGCGTGGGTTGTTGCGCGAAAATCGCCAGCTGGCGGCCGCCCTGCCTGAAGCCGAGTCGCTGCGCGAGTTGAATCAGCGTTTCTCCGGTGTGGTGCCCCGCGAGGTCGCTCGCGCCTGCCGGGTCGCGGCGTTGCGTGGCGATACCGCCATGCTGTTCTGCGCCAATGGCGCCGCCGCCAGCCGGGTTCGCGCCCAGGCCAAGGGAATTGCCCGCGCGCTGACGCGCGACGACGCGCCGGTTCGATCGGTTTCCGTGAAGGTCCGAGCCGATTGGGCGCCGCCGCCGCCGCCGCCCCGGCGTGAATTGCCCGCCAGCGCCTTGCGGGCATTCGAGGCGCTGGACCACGAATTGCCGGAGGGCGACCTCCGGACGGCGGTAGAGCGTCTGCTGGCGCGTCGCCGGGAGAGGTGACCCGGCTACAATCGCGGCCATGATTCCGAGCTGCAACATCTTTCTGGTCGGCCTGATGGGGTCGGGCAAGACCACCATCGCCAAGTTACTGGCGCGCCAGCGCGGCCTTGAGTTCGTGGATTCCGATCATGAAATCGTCGCGCGTTGTGGCGTGTCGATTCCCACCATTTTCGAGATCGAGGGCGAGGCTGGTTTTCGCAAGCGGGAGACCTGCGTCATCGACGAACTGACCCGGCGGCGTGGCATCGTGCTCGCGACCGGTGGCGGCGCGGTGCTGGCGCCGGAGAATCGAGCCAATCTGAAATCGCGCGGCACCGTGGTCTATCTTCGCTGCCAGCCGCAGGAACTCTATCAGCGGACCCGCCACGACAAGAACCGGCCGTTGTTGCAGACGGAAGATCCGCTCAAGCGTCTGAAGGATCTGTACGCCGCGCGTCACGGGCTTTACATGCAGGTGGCCGATATCGTGCTGGATTCCGGCCGGCAGAGCACCCATGCGTTGCTGCGTCGGCTTGAAAACAATCTTGATCTGGCATCGGTCGGGGTTGGTGATCCCTGCGCCACTCCGGAAATCTCCTGAATCACCGGGTCGGGCGTCTGGCCGGCGGCAAGGCCGAAGCGGCCAGCACGGCGAGCGCCAGGTAAGGCCAGAACGAGGCGACGGCCTTGGCCATGCCGGCGATGTTGAACACGCTCGCGATTGGCCAGAGCAGATAATCCGCGAGCAGCCAGCGCATCAGCAGTATGGCCAGCAACAGCAGCACGGCGATCGACCGGCGCTTTTTCGAGACCATGGGAATCAGCAGCAGCCAGAAGGCCAGCAGGAAGGCGGCCAGCGTTTCCAGGGACATCACGCCGCCGACCGCGCGCAGCTTCAGCAGAATGGTGGCCACGAGCAATTTCATGGCGAATGCCGCCGCGAACAGCATGAGCATGCCCCCGACGTATCGGCGTGGCTTCAGCAGGCAGGCGGTGAAGGCGCCGAGCGCCGACATTTCCAGGAAGGTCGCCAGGAACCACAGCGAGTTGAGGTCGTTGAAATGATCTGGTGGCGTGTCGAACGGACGCAGGTGCAGGCCAAGCCAGCCCGCGCCCGGAAACGGCAGCAGCGAGAATTGCGCGAATCCCCACAACGCGAGCAACCAGAGTCCCAGGCTGGCCCAGGCCGATTCGCGGAACCAGGCCAGGCGCCAGCGCCGCAGCGCGCGTCCGGCGCGCCGCCAGCGATTGTGATGCAGGGCCAGCAGCGCGCCGAGCAGGGCGCCGAGCAGGTTCAGGAAGACATCGAGGTTGGATGCGATGCGGTCCGACAGCATTTCCTGCATGCTTTCCATCAGCACGCTGTAACTCCCGCCGACGAGCAAGGCCAGGCTGATCCCGCGCGCGCGTTGCCGTGGCAGCCCGAACCGGCGTGCCAGCAGGTAACCGAACGGTAGGTAGACCAGCAGGTTGGTGGAGATGTCGGTGCGCGTGATGTAGCGTGGCAGCGGGTCGAACAGGAATGACAGCGACCACGTATCTTCCGGGGAAAGCCCGGCCGAGGTGTACAGGCTGCCGAACGCGATCAGCAGCGCGTAGATCGACAGGTAGATGCCGATCGCGGGGGAAACGGAAGACGTGGTCATGAGATGGGGAAACGGTGCGGCCTGGCGCGCGGCTCGGTGAGGGCGACATGCTGGCACGCCGGTGAGCCCCACTCAAGCGGCGTGAAACGGTCGACGGGCCGTCGAATTATCCTGGCGCGCATGCGTGCTTGGTTACCATTACCAGATTTCTGGAAAGGTTGGCCATGAAGGAAATTCTTGTTCTCTACTACAGCTTGCACGGTTCGGTGAAACAGCTCGCGCGACATATCGCGCACGGCGTTGAAACGGTGCCGGGCATGCTGGCGCGCGTGCGCACGGTGCCAAGGGTGATGACCGAAAGCGACGCGCCGGCCAGACGGGTGCCGGACGAGGGCGCGCCTTTCGCCAGCCTCGATGATCTGCGTGAATGCGTCGGCATCGCGGTCGGCTCGCCAACCCGGTTCGGCAATATGGCGGCGGCGATGAAGCACTTCTGGGATGGCACTTCCGGTCTCTGGCTGAATGGTGCCCTGGTCGACAAACCGGCCTGCGTGTTCACATCCACCGCCAGCCTGCACGGCGGCCAGGAAACCACGCTGGTTTCCATGATGACTCCGCTGCTGCATCACGGCATGGTCATCGTCGGTCTGCCTTATACCCTCCCGGAATTGAACGGTACGCGCGCCGGCGGCACGCCCTACGGCGCCAGCCATTGGGCTGGCCCGAACGGGGGCGAGCCGGTTACCGAGGAAGAACGTCGGTTGGCCATCGCGCAAGGGCGGCGCCTCGCCGAGATTGCCGCGAGGCTGTCGGCATGAGCGGACTTGGCAACGAGGCCCGCCGTTTCGCGCGTGGCTGTCAGCACGGCGTCCTGTCCACCTTGTCCGCGCGGATCGAGGGATTTCCATTCGGCTCGGTGGCGCCGTTCGTGCTCGACCACGCTGGTTGCCCGATCGTGCTGATCTCGGACCTGGCCGAGCACACCCGCAACATCCAGGCCGATCCACGGGTATCACTGATCATCCAGCCTTGGAGTCCGGACATGCAGGCGACCGGACGGGTCACCGTGCTCGGACACGCCCGAGCCCTGGCGGACAAGGAGGAAATCGGTACGCGTTATCTGCGCTATCACCCGCAAGCGCGGAGCTATTTCGCGATGCACGATTTCCGGTTCCACCGGATCGAACCGGTGCGCATCCGCTATATCGGTGGTTTCGGCAAGATCCACTGGATCGAACCGGATGCTTATCTGTTGCCGCCGGCCGCGCTGGCCGGGCAGGAAACCGGCATCATCGAGCACATGAATGCCGATCATGTCGCCAGTCTCGCCGACTACTGCCGGCATGCGCATGGCGTCGGGCCGAAGAAGGTCGAGATGATCGGCATTGATCCGGATGGTTTTGATCTGCGCGCCGATGACCGCATCCTGCGTCTCGATTTCGACGAGCGTGTCGACGACGCCGCGGCCGCCCGCCGGATGCTGGTCGAACTCGCCCGGCAAGCACGGGATGCTGGCGCATGAGTCCGGGCATTCTCCAGACCCTGGCTTCGGCCAGCCTGATCGGCCTGATCTTTCTGGGCGTCGCCTGGGAACTTTGGCTGGCACCGTTGCGCCCGGGTGGTTCCTGGCTGGTCCTGAAGGTACTGCCCCTTCTGGCGGCGCTGTTCGGAATCCTGCGCGGCCGGCTCTATACCTATCGCTGGTCGACGTTGATGATCTGGCTGTATTTCACCGAGGGGGTGGTGCGCGCCTGGTCGGATACGGGGGCATCGGCGGTTCTGGCCATGATCGAGATCGGCCTGTCCCTGGCGTTTTTTCTGGCTGCTGCGTTTTTCACACGCCGGGCGCCCCGCTATTGATCAAGGTCAACCCCGATTGTTGCGGTATCCAAGAGAATTGACGACATTAGTATCCACTAATAAACTCCGCCGCAATTTCTCACAGGACGCGCCATGACCAAGATCAATTTCGTGCATTTCAAGTTCCTCCCCATGTCCATGCGGGTACTGTTCAGCATGGTCCTGCTGGTGTTCGGCGTGGGGTATCTGATGGCCATGATCCAGGTCTGGGAGAACCATGCCGGCAAGGATGGCGACCCGATGCTGTCCGCCAAGGATCTGATGATTGCTTACAGCGGCAACCCGGACGGCACAAAACTGGAAACCGCGCTGCGCGGTTCGATGGCGGACATGCTGCCGGACGAAAAGCGGCAGGTCATTTTCGAGTGGCTGCACAGCGGCGCCGATGAGGATACGTTCACCAGCAAGATCGATCCGGTCCTGCAGGAACATTGCGTCATGTGTCACAGCCCGGATGCCAATCCGCATCTGCCCAACTTCACTTCGCCCGAAGGCGTCGCCAAGGTGACCGCCAGGGATGAGGGCATGAACCTGCATACCCTGATCCGGGTTTCGCATATCCACCTGTTCTCGATCACTTTCATCTTCTTCATCACCGGCTTCATCTACACCCATGCCCACGTGCGTCCGACCTGGCTGAAGTGCGTGGTGCTGGCGGTGCCGTTCGCCACCCTGATCACCGACGTGGCTTCCTGGTATCTGACCAAGGTCTGGACCGGGTTTGCCTGGGTGGTCATCCTCAGCGGCGCGCTGATGGGGTTCTCGTTCGCGATCATGTGGATTACCTCGATGTGGCAGATGTGGTTCTATCGGGTGCCGGAGCACATCATCGAGAACGAAGGTCGGATTCCTTGCGTGCATCGCGAAAACTGAGCGGCCGGCATTCACGTGAAAAAGGCGCCAATTGGCGCCTTTTTCGTTGGTCGCGAGGAAGTCGCGACTCGACGGATGGAATGGCTCAGACTTGCGGGTGGGCTCGCTCTTCCGCGCCGTACAGTTTGTTGAGCGCGTTCAGATAGGCCTTGGCCGAGGCGATGACGATGTCGGTATCGGCACCCTGGCCATTGACGATGCGTCCTTCCCGGTTCAGCCGCACGGTGACCTCGCCCTGCGCGTCGGTGCCGGTGGTGATGTTGTTGACCGAGTAGAGCAGTAGGGTGGCGCCGCTGCCGACCATCTTTTCGATGGCGCGGAACGAGGCGTCGACCGGACCGCCACCGAATTCGTCGGCGCGGATTTCGTTGCCGCCGTCGGACAGCACGACATGGGCGTGCGGTGTCTCGCCGGTTTCCGAGCAGACTTTCAGGGAAACCAGCTTGAAGCGGTCGCAGGCATCGAGGTTGGCGTCGACCGAGACCAGTGCTTGCAGATCCTCGTCGAAGATTTCCCGTTTCTTGTCGGCCAGTTCCTTGAAGCGTGCGAAGGCGGCGTTGAGTGCTTCCTCACTGTCGAGCACGATGCCGAGTTCCTGCAGGCGCGTGCGGAAGGCGTTGCGGCCGGAGAGCTTGCCGAGGGTGAGCTTGTTGTGGCTCCAGCCGACATCCTCGGCGCGCATGATCTCGTAGGTTTCGCGATGCTTGAGCACGCCGTCCTGGTGGATGCCGGACTCGTGCGAGAAGGCGTTGGCGCCAACGATGGCCTTGTTGGGCTGCACCGGATAACCGGTGATCTGCGACACCAGGCGGGAGGATGGCACGATCTGCGTGGTGTCGATGCGCGAGTCGCAGCCGAACACGTCGCGCCGCGTCTTCACCGCCATCACGATCTCTTCCAGCGAGGCGTTGCCGGCGCGTTCGCCGAGACCGTTGATGGTGCACTCGACTTGGCGCGCGCCGTTCATCACGGCGGCGAGCGAGTTGGCCACCGCCATGCCGAGGTCGTTGTGGCAGTGCGTCGACCACACCACCTTGTCCGAGTTGGGTACGCGCTCGATCAACTGGCGCATGCGCTCGCCCCATTGCGCCGGCACGCTGTAGCCGACCGTGTCGGGCACGTTGAGGGTCTTCGCGCCAGCCTGGATGACCGCGTCGAACACGCGGCACAGGAAGTCGAGCTCCGAGCGCACCGCGTCCTCGGCGGAAAACTCGACGTCGTCGGTATATTCCAGGGCCATCTTCACCGCCTTGACGGCGGCTTCCACCACTTGGTCCGGCTGCATGCGCAGCTTCTTCTCCATGTGGATCGGGCTGGTGGCGATGAAGGTATGGATGCGGCCGGAGGCGGCCGGCCGGATCGCCTCGCCGGCGGCGCGCACGTCGCGCTCGCTTGCGCGCGCCAAAGAACAGACGGTTGATTGCGTGATGGTACCGGCGATGGCGCGGATGGCTTCGGCATCACCAGGACTGGCGGCGGCGAAGCCTGCTTCGATGACGTCGACGCCGAGCCGCTCGAGCTGGCGCGCTATCCGGATCTTTTCATCCTTCGTCATGGCGGCGCCGGGGCTTTGCTCGCCATCGCGCAGGGTGGTGTCGAAAATGATCAGGCGATCGGGTTGCGTGCGGGGGGGCATGATGGGCTCCTCTGGGCGGGCGTGGACTCACCGCGACTCGGACTGTTTGTCACCATGTCGGCGTCCGAAATGGCGCCGCAGCCAGTAAATGTAGCCTGAGCAGGCATAGCCAAGCAGCAGCATGAACAGGACAATGGGGGGATCGATCGAGACCAGGGTGAACGAGAGCGCGATACCAACGATGACAATGAACGGCACGCTGCGCCGGAGGTTGATGTCCTTGCCGCTGTAGAAACGGAAATTGGTGACCATGGAGATGCCGGCGAACAGGGTGAGTGCCCAGGCCAGCCAGTCGGTGGCGACCAGGTTGATGCGATTGTCGACCACCACCCAGATGAAACCTGCAAGCAATGTCGCGGCGGCCGGGCTTGGTAGGCCGAGAAACCAGCGTTTGTCCTGGACCGCGAGCATGGTGTTGAAACGGGCCAGCCTCAGGGCCGCGCCGGCGCAATAGACGAAAGCGGCGATCCAGCCGAGCTTGCCCAGATCCTTGAGCGCGTAGCTGTACATCACCAGCGCCGGAGCGACGCCAAAGGAAACCATGTCGGACAGCGAGTCATACTCGGCGCCGAACGCGCTCTGGGTATTGGTCAGACGCGCGACCCGGCCATCGAGTCCGTCCAGGATCATGGCGATGAAGATCGCCACGGCAGCCTGTTCGAAATGGCCGTTCATGGCCTGGACGATGGCGAAGAATCCAGCGAACAGGGCGCCTGTGGTGAACAGATTGGGCAGCAGATAGATACCGCGCCGGCTCGGTTTGATTTCCTCGGCGCAGGCAGGAGCGTCGGTCGCCGGCGTTCGCGCGTCGTCGCCGCCAGGTTCCGTTGTCATGATCAGAGCTTGGCCAGCACGTCGCTGGCCGCGCGCACCTTGTCGCCGAGTGCGACGCGCGGCTGGGCGTCGACCGGCAGATAGACGTCGACCCGTGAGCCGAAGCGGATGAAACCGTAACGATCCCCGCGTTGGAGGCGATCACCCGGCTCGACATAGCAGAGAATGCGCCGGGCGATCAGGCCGGCGACCTGAACGCTGGTGACATCCTTGCCGTCGGTGGTCTGGAACCAGACGGCGTTGCGTTCATTTTCCAGCGAGGCTTTGTCGAGGTCGGCGTTGACGAACTTTCCGGGGTTGTACCAGCGTTGCCTGACGATTCCGTCGACTGGCGCCCGGTTGGAATGGACGTTGAACACGTTCATGAAAACGCTGATCTTGAGCGCTTCACGCTTGAGCCAGGTGTCCTCGGTTCTTTCGATCGCCACGATGCGTCCGTCGGCGGGCGAGGAGACGAGTCCCTCCCCGATGGGGACGATACGCGCGGGGTCGCGGAAAAACTGGAGCACGAACAGGGCAATCACCCAGACGGGGGTGGCCCACGCCCATCCAGCCAGCAAGGTCACGGCCAGGGCGGCGACCACGGAAATGGCGAGAAACGGCCATCCTTCCCGGGCAATCACGGGATGGGGCCAGGGGGCTTTTCGCGGAGGGGCCATGCCGATGCACATCTTGGCGGGTCTGGGATGGAATATTGGGGCTGACGGGTGGCTCTCGCCCCCCGTCAAAGGCCTGATCAGTTCCGGGACTTGTCCACCAGCTTGTTGGCCTTGATCCAGGGCATCATGTCGCGCAGCTTCTCGCCCACCACCTCGATCGGGTGCTCGGCGTTGAGGCGGCGGCGGGCGGTCATCTCGGGATAGTTGGTCTTGCCTTCCTGGATGAAGCGCTTGGCGTATTCGCCGTTCTGGATGTTCTTCAGGGCCTGGCGCATGGCGGCGCGGGAGGTCTCGTTGATGACGGCGGGGCCGGTCACGTACTCGCCATATTCCGCGTTGTTGGAGATGGAATAGTTCATGTTGGCGATGCCGCCTTCGTAGATCAGGTCGACGATCAGCTTGAGCTCATGCAGGCACTCGAAATAGGCCATCTCGGGGGCATAGCCGGCTTCCACCAGGGTCTCGAAGCCCATCTTCACCAGTTCCACGGCACCGCCGCACAGAACGGCCTGCTCGCCGAACAGGTCGGTCTCGGTCTCTTCACGGAAGTTGGTTTCGATCACCCCGGCGCGGGCGCCACCGTTGGCGGCGGCATACGCCAGCGCGATGTCCTTGGCCTTGCCGGATTTATCCTGATAGACGGCGATCAGGGAGGGCACGCCACCACCGGCCAGGTAGGTGGAACGCACGGTGTGGCCGGGACCCTTGGGGGCGATCATGATCACGTCCAGATCGGCGCGGGGCACGATCTGGTTGTAGTGGATGTTGAAGCCGTGGGCGAAGCAGAGGGTGGCGCCCTTCTTGATGTTGGGCTCGATCTCGCCGTAGTAGACGCTGGGCTGCTGCTCGTCGGGCACCAGGATCATCACCACATCGGCGTCCTTCACCGCGGCCGCGACTTCCTTGACGGTCAGGCCGGCGGCCTTGGCCTTGTTCCAGGAGGCGCCATCCTTGCGCAGGCCGACGGTGACCTTGACGCCGGAGTCCTTCAGGTTGTTGGCGTGGGCATGGCCCTGAGAGCCGTAGCCGACGATGGCAACCTTTTTCTTCTTGATCAGAGAGAGATCGGCGTCTTTTTCGTAGTAAACCTTCATGAGATGTCCTTTCGCGGATGATGCGGTGACGGGTTTCAGATTTTCATGATGCGATCGCCGCGACCGATGCCGGAGGCGCCAGTGCGCACGGTTTCCAGGATCACGGCGGGATCGAGCGCGTCGAGGAAGGCGTCCAGCTTGGAGCCGGGCCCGGTTACCTCGATGGTGTAGGTCTTGTCCGATACGTCGAGGATGCGGCCGCGGAAGATGTCGGCCATGCGTTTCATTTCCTCGCGCTGGTCGCCAACCGCGCGAACCTTGACCAGCATGAGCTCGCGCTCGATGTGGCTGCCGTCGGTGAGATCCTGGACCTTGACGATGTCGATCAGTTTGTTGAGCTGCTTGGTGATCTGTTCGATGACGTCGTCGGAGCCGCGCGTGACGATGGTCATGCGTGACAGAGTGGCGTCCTCGGTGGGGGCCACCGTCAGCGATTCGATGTTGTAGCCGCGCGCGGAGAACAAGCCGGCGACGCGCGAAAGCGCGCCGGATTCGTTTTCCATCAGCAGGGAGATGATGTGTCGCATGTCGCCGCCCTCAAACCAGGATCATCTCGGACAGGCCCTTGCCGGCCGGAATCATCGGAAACACGTTTTCACGCGGATCGGTCAGGAAATTCAGAAAGACCAGTTTGTCCTTGTGCTTGCCGAAGGCATCGCGCAGCGCAGGTTCGACATCCTCCGGCTTCTCGATGGTGATGCCGACATGGCCATAGGCCTCGGCCAGCTTGACGAAGTCAGGCAACGAATTCATGTAGGACTCGGCGTAGCGCTCCTCGTAGAAGAACTCCTGCCACTGCCGGACCATGCCGAGATAGCCGTTGTTGAGCAGGATGATCTTCAGTGGCAGGTTCCACTCCTTGCAGGTCGACAGTTCCTGGATGTTCATCTGGATGCTGCCTTCGCCGGTGACGCAGGCCACCATCGCGTCAGGGTAGGCCATCTGCACGCCCATCGCCGCCGGCAGGCCGAAGCCCATGGTGCCAAGGCCACCGGAGTTGATCCAGCGGCGCGGCTTGGCGAACTGGTAGTACTGTGCCGCCCACATCTGATGCTGGCCGACATCGGAGGTGACATAGGCGTCACCGCCGGTCACTTCGTACAGCTTCTCGATCACGAACTGCGGCTTGATCACCGGCGCGGCGCGATCGTATTTCAGGCAGTCCTGTGCACGCCACAGTTCGATCTGCGCCCACCAGGCCTTGAGCGCGGAAGCATCCGGCCGCTCCTTGCCGGATTTGACCTGCTTGATGATCTCTTCGACTACCTGGGCGACATCGCCGACGATGGGCACGTCGACGCGGACGCGCTTGGAAATCGAGGAAGGGTCGACATCGATGTGAATGATGCGACGAGCTTCCTTGGCGAAATGCTTGGGATTGCCGATCACGCGATCATCAAAGCGCGCGCCGACGGCCAGCAGCACGTCGCAGTGCTGCATGGCCATGTTCGCCTCGATGGTGCCATGCATGCCCAGCATGCCCAGGAACAAGGGATCCGGCGCGGGGTAACCACCAAGGCCCATGAGCGTGCTGGTGGCCGGGTACCCGAGCAGCCGGACCAGTTCGGTTACCTGGCTGGCGGCATTGCCGAGCACCACTCCACCGCCCGTGTAGATCATCGGCCGCTTGGCCTCCAGCAGCATCTGCGCGGCTTTCTTGATCTGGCCGGCATGGCCTTTGTTGGTCGGATTGTAGGAGCGCATGGAAACGCTGGCCGGGTAGTCGTAATGACAGGCGTGCTGGGTGACGTCCTTGGGAATGTCGACGACGACCGGGCCCGGGCGGCCGGTGGCCGCGATGTAAAAAGCTTTCTTAATGGTCAGGGCCAGTTCGCGCACGTCCTTGACCAGGAAATTGTGCTTCACGCAAGGGCGAGTGATGCCAACGGTGTCGACTTCCTGGAAGGCGTCCTGGCCAATCGCGGCGGTTGGCACCTGACCTGTAATGACTACCATCGGAATCGAGTCCATGTAGGCGGTGGCGATGCCGGTGACGGCATTGGTCGCGCCCGGGCCCGAGGTGACGATGGCGACTCCGACCTCGCCGGTGGCTCGGGCATAGGCATCGGCGGCATGCACGGCGGCTTGCTCGTGGCGGACGAGGATATGCTTGAAGTCGTTCTGTTTGTAGATTTCGTCGTAGATATTGAGAACGGCGCCGCCCGGATAGCCGAAGATGTGCTTGACACCTTCGTCGCGTAGGCAGCTCACGACGATTTCCGCACCGGTCAATTCCTTGTCAGCCATGGTGTGGATTCTTGCAGTCCAAAAGGTGAGAAACACTAGCGAACGCCCTAGGCCAGGTCAAGCCGGGCTGGCCGCCAAAAAAAAGGGTTTGGCTTGGCCAAACCCTCGAATTTGGTGGGTTGTCACAGGCTCGAACTGTGGACCTACGGATTAAGAGTCCGCTGCTCTACCAACTGAGCTAACAACCCCGATTGGTGGGTCGGGTGGGACTCGAACCCACGACCAACGGATTAAAAGTCCGCTGCTCTACCGACTGAGCTACCGACCCGCCGAAACCGCGATTATGTCAGAGACGGGGAATCCAGGTCAAACCGGAAATACCCGTCGCACTCCGTCAATAGGTGACGGTTTTCGAATTCCTGGCGGGCTTCGCCGGCGTCACGGACTTGGGCTTGCTGTAAGTGACTTCCTTGATCGCGGAGTTCGGTGCCGGTTCCGGCAACTTCGTTTCCGCGAACTGGGTATTCTTGGTCTTGTAGTCATCCATGAAGGCAAGGACACGATTCATGCGCACCTGTCCCGGAATGAACATGACGATTTCGCCATCCGGGTCATAGATGTACGAGGTCGGGTAGAAATCGACCGGACCGACCTGACGGAACGGGCTGTCCGGGTTCCGTCGGGAGCCTCCGGCGACGATGGCGTGCAGTTCCTTGTTCTGACGCATCGCGGTCTCGCGCACGAGGTTCTCATCCGGCCCGTAATCCAAGGCGACGCCGATCACGACGAAGTCCTTGCGTTTGTTGAGTTCGTTCAGCGTGGGGACTTCAACCCGGCACAACGGGCACCAAGGCGCCCAAAAGTTGACCATGACCCATTTGCCCTTGAAGTCGGAGAGTTTCAGCTTCTTGCCGTGAATATCGGTGAACTCGAAGTTGATCGCTTTCGTGGGGGACTCGTTGGCCTGAGCCGGCGAAACAACCAAGGCGGCGATCCCGACGAGGAGAACGCCCAGCAGCTTACGCATCAAGTTTCCTTTCCATCTCACCGCGCTCTAGGGGCGGCCTTGAATCCATTATCGGCGCCAGTGTCCGACACTTGAATGAAACATTTGCATCAGGCGTCGCGCATCATCAGATAGTACTGGACTTTCATCGTGATCGCCGATCCCGCGACGATGCCGAAGAACACAATGAAGGAACTGAGTGCCAAAGTTGATACACCGGTGACGGCCTGGCCAATCGTGCAGCCCATCGCGGTGATACCGCCGAAACCCATGAGCACGGCGCCGATGATGTGCCGGAACATGTCTTGGGGCGAATTGAAGTATTCCCATCGGAAACTCCGGCTGTAGACCGAATAGATGAAAGAGCCGAGCACGACTCCGAACACGCTGGCGACACCGAAGGTGATGCGCTTGTCGCGCCAATAGGCCCACAGATCCATGACGTATGCGAGCGGACCTACGAAGGTCATGGATTCCGCGAGCCTGGAGTCGGTGCCGAGATAAGTCAGCTCCATGGTTTCCGGATCCTCGCCAAAGCCGAGGTAGCCGGTTACATACCAGCCCCCGGCGACGACCAGGCCAACGACCAGGCCAGCCAGGATGTTGTCGCGGCTATGCCGGAACTCCTTGTTGGCGAACACGAAGGCCAGGATCAGCAGTGCGAGGACGATGGCGACACCCAGTTGCGAGGTTTTGTCGGCCATGCCCAGCAGACTGGGCAGGGTTTGCAGCCCGTCGACGTGGATGGTGAAGATGTCCGCGCGCAGTACGCCATCGACGAAGATGCGCAGGATGCCGTTCATGGTGACCAGGGCGGTGTAGCCCAGGAACAGGAAGACCACCACGGACTTCAGATTGCCTCCACCCAGCCGGACCAGGGTACGTTGGCCGCAGCCCCCGGCCAGGGTCATGCCGACGCCGAAGGTGATGCCGCCGACCAATGCGGCGAACCAATGGATGGTGCCGCGGGTGTAATAGGTCTGTCCGACATCCATGTAGTTGTAATAGACAAGCAGATTGGTGCCGAGTATGGCCAGACCAATGCCCAGCAGCCAGGCACGCATGCGTCCCCAGTCGCTCATGTTGACGACATCGGAAACGGCGCCCATGGTGCAAAAGCTGGTCTTGTTGGCGACGTACCCAAAGATCAGCGCAAGAAAGAAGCCAAGCCAGGCAACGACCAGAGCCGGGTTTTCCACGGTATCCATCCTCAGTCTCCTCGGAGGTGTGTCTTGTTTGTTAGGGTGGCGGATTATTGGGTGCTCGGAAGCAGGATGACAATGCCTTTTCAGGGCATGTATCGCGTCGGATCGATCAGTCCGGCCTGATCGAACCCCTGTCGCCGTAGCCGGCAGGAATCGCAGCGGCCACAGGCCCGGCCCAGTGAATCGGCTTGATAGCAGGAGACGGTCAGGTGGTAATCGACGCCGAGTCGGGTGCCCAGCCGGATGATTTCCGCCTTGCTCAGGTTGATCAGAGGCGCCCGGATGGCGGTCGTGCTTCCGTTGGTGGCGCGTTTGGTGGCGACGTCAGCCAGGTGCTGGAAGGCTTCGACGAAGGCGGGACGGCAATCCGGGTAGCCGGAATAATCGAGAGCGTTGACGCCGATATAGATGGCTTCCGCGTCCAGTACCTCGGCCCAGCCCAGGGCCAGCGCCAGCATGATCGTGTTGCGCGCGGGGACATAGGTGACCGGGATACCGGTGCTGGGGGCTTCCGGCACGGCGATGCCGGGATCGGTCAACGCGGAGCCGGTGAAAGGACCCATGTCGAGGCGCATGACCCGATGTTCGCGCGCCCGCAGATGCGTCGCCACCGCGGCGGCGGCATCCAGCTCGGAACAATGGCGTTGGCCATAATCGAGGCTGAGGGCATGGCATACGAGCCCCTCCGCGCGCGCGACCGCCAGCGCGGTCGCGGAATCCAGGCCGCCGGAAAGCAGAACCACCGCCCGTGTCATCGGCCCCTCGCCTCCTGCCATAGCAATTTGTGCAATTGCAATTGCATGCGCACCTGCGGGCCATCGCGCAGTATCCACTCGGCCAGGTCGGTGGCGGCCAGTCGGGACCAGGCCGGAGAAAGCAGGACGGGGCAGCGTTCCGTTAGTCGATGGCGTTGGATGATCTGTTTCGCCCAGCGGTAATCGGCCTCGTCGACCAGAACGAATTTGACTTCATCGCGTGGGCTCAGCAACTCGATGTTCTCCCAGCGGTTGCGTTCCACTTCTCCGGAGCCGGGCGTCTTGATGTCGACGACGCGGGCGACGCGCGCGTCAACGCTGCCGATATCGAGCGCGCCACTGGTCTCCAGGGAGACATCAAGACCAAGATCGCACAGCCGGGTCATCAATTCCAGGCTGGCGGCCTGAGCCAGCGGTTCCCCACCGGTGACCGTGACGTGGCGGGTCGGGTGCGCGCGGATTCGGTCAACCACGGTGTCGAGATCAAGAAATTCTCCACCCTGGAAGGCGTATTCGGTATCGCAATAGCCGCAACGCAGCGGACAGCCGGTCAACCGGATGAATACCGTTGGCAAGCCGACCCGGCTGGCTTCCCCTTGCAGGGACAGGAATATCTCGCTGACGCGCAAACGCGAGGCCGACAAGAGAGCCTGGCCTCAGTTCAGTGTGGACAACAGCTTCTTGCCGTTTTCCGCCGACTTGCTCTGCGGATATTTGGCGAACAGCTGGTACAGCGTTGCCCGGCCGGCATCGACTTCCTGGTTTTGGATGTAGGCGCGGGCCAGTGACAGCATGGCGTCCGGAGCCTTGGCGCTGTTCGGGAAATCCCGGATCAGGCGCTGGTAACCGGTGATGGCCGCCCTGAAATCCTGGTTGGCGGAATGCGAGAACGCCAGCCAGTAAGCGGCGTTGGCCGCCAGCGCGCCATCTGGATACTGGTTCAGGAACTCCTGGAAGGCGGGGATGGCGTCGTTGTATTTGGCGGTCTTGACGAATTCGTAGGCCGAGGCATACGCGCGCGATTCGATTTCGGGATTGATCGGCGCGCGCGCCACCGGCGGAGGCGTCGCGATCAGGGTCTGAGTGGGTTGCAGGCGAACCGCGTCGGTGGTTGCCGGGGCCGCGGCCGGGCGATTGGCGAGTTCGCGGACGCGATCATCGAGGTCGGCGAACAGGTCGCGACTGCGTTTGTCGGCATTGTCCAGCCGGTAGGTCTGTTCTTCCTGGATGCCGCGCAGGCGCGCGACTTCGGCCTTCAGTGATTCAACCTGATTGAGCAGGTTGAGCAGGCCCTGATTCTGCAATTGCGATTCCAGACGGGCGATACGTTCTTCCAGGGCACGGCTCGATTTCTGAGTCTCCGACGCGCGAGCCTGCGCATCCTGGCCAAAGGCATGGCCCGAAACCGCCACGAAGGGCAGCGCGGCCAGGAGGAGAGCGAAAGCGCGGGGTTTCATTCGCCTTGATAGTAGATTTCGACGCGACGATTCTGCGCCCAGGCTTCTTCATTCTGGCCTTCGACCAAAGGCTTTTCCTCGCCGAGAGAGACCGCCTCGATCTGGTTTTCGTCGACACCGAGCAGGTTGAGGGCGCGGTAAACGCTTTCCGCGCGGCGCTGGCCAAGCGCGAGGTTGTATTCGCGGCTGCCGCGCTCGTCGGCATGACCTTGCAGGAGCGCCTTGGCTTCCTTGTCGGTCCGCAGGTATTCGGCGTGCGCTTCGAGCACGGCGCGGTATTCGTCGCGGATGGCGGCGCTGTCGTAATCGAAATGGATGCGACGTTGGGACAGGACGTTGGCCGGATCACGCAGGCCGGCGCGCGCCTGGGCGACGGCTTGCGCGACCGCGGCGGCCTCTGTCGCCGCTTCCGAGCCAGTGGCGTCGACGCCCGACGTGGCCGGATCGATCGCCGCGATTTCGGTGGTCTGGGTTTCCAACGGCTGGGTTCGCACCGTTTCGATGGACTGAGGGGTGACGGTGGCGCGGGCGCCAGAGTCGACGGGCGTGTCGGTCTTGCGCTCGCCGGCGACGGCCCGCTCGCCCAACGGTGCTTCATCGATACCCGGGCGGCCATCGGGGCGGGTGGAAGCCGGGTCGATCGGGCCGTACACGCGGCTACCGGTATCGGTTTTTCCGGCATCGGCCGCCGCTTTCGCCGCTTCGGTGGCGATGGCGCGATCCTCGATGCTGGCCTGCTCGGTCGGGGTGTCGGCGCAACCGCTCAACAGGGCGATCAGCAGGGTCGCTAGGGCCAAACGTTTCATGGACACTCCTTTTCAAATCTCGTCGGTAAACCGTCCTTCATGGCGCGGGTCATCACGGCGCCCAGGCTGGTTCGCGCAGATCGCCGCCTTGGGACAGGCGCTGGCGAACCTTGCCGTCGATGCTGACGGTGGCAAGCACGCCACGGCCATTGACCAGGGTCGCGTACAGGATCAACCGGCCGTTCGGCGCGAAACTGGGCGATTCGTCATACGCGGTATTGGTCAGCACCTGCATTTGCCTGCTGTCCAGATCCATCACGGCTACATGGAAGCGGCCGTCACGCCGGTGGATGAATGCCAAGGTTTTGCCATCGGGCGAAATCGCCGGGGAAACATTGTACCCCCCCTCGAAGGTGACGCGGCTGGGAACGCCGCCCTCCACCGGTATCCGATAGATTTGTGGCGAGCCGCCGCGGTTGGAGGTGAAATAAATCCAACGTCCGTCCGGACTGAAGACCGGTTCGGTATCCAGAGAGCCGCCCCGTGTGACGCGGACGATTTCGCCGCTGGCGGGCTCCAGCAGGTAAATCTGCGAGGTTTCATCCTTGGACAGGACGACGGCCAGGCGGCGTCCGTCCGGTGCCCAGGCCGGCGCGGAATTGGAACCGCGGAACTTGGAAACCGCTCGCCGGCTGCCGTCGGCCAGGTTCTGGACGTAGATCACCGGTTTCTTGTCCTCGAACGAGACGTAGGCCAGCTTCTGGCGGTCTGGTGACCAGGCCGGCGAAATGATCGGTTCCGGCGAGGCGGCGATGGTCGCGGGATTCTGGCTGTCGACGTCGGCGACTTGCAGTTCGTAGCGGTTGCCGCGCTTGAGGATATAGGCGATGCGCCCCGAGTAACTGCCAGGCTCGCCCAGCAGCTTTTCGTGCACCGCGTCGGCGATACGGTGCGCCACCGCGCGCAGGCCCGCGGGCGAGGTGGTGTAGGCGAGCGCGGCCAGGCGTGTTCGGCGCACGCTGTCGTAAAGCCAGAATCGCACCTCGACGCGGCCGGCTCCGGCCGGCTGGATCTGGCCGATCACGACGGCATCGGCGCCGCGCTCCTTCCAGTAGGGCAAGGCCAGGCTGTTGGGGTCGGCGGGCGAAATCACGTCGGCGTGCGGCACGACGCGGAAATAGCCGCTGCGCTCCAGATCGGCGGTGACCACGTCGGCCGGGTCGAGCATGCCGCCGGTCTTGCCGGCGAACGGCAGGATCGCCAGCGGGATCTTGTTGGCGGCGCCACCGATGATCTCGATGGTCATCTGCGCCAGTGTCGGCAGACTGGCCAGGGAAAGCAGGAGGGCAAGAAAGAGGCGCGGGAGCATGGTGGCGGCGATCAGGTCCGGTCGGGATTTTATCAGCAATGTCAGACGCCCCTTTGCGCGGCCTCGGATGGCCGGAATTTCAGGATGATTTCGCGGAATTCCCGAGCCGCCTCGCGATCCTCGGGCAGCGGTAGCGGCGAGGCCTTCCTGATGGCGCGTTCGACGGCATCGTCGTAACCACTCTGGCCGCTGCCACGCAACAACGAGACTCGCGAGATTTCACCATTGGCCAGAACGTTGACCCTGAACTCCACTTCCGGATTGCCTTTCAGATTCGGGGGTAGCGAGATGTAGCCGAGTACCTTGTTGCGGATTCTGTCGCGGGCGTCGTCGACTGCCTTGGCGAGCGCGCGCGTCCGAATCGCCAGCAACCGAGCGTTTTCCTGTTCGATGAGTTCCCGTTGCCGGCGTTCCATTTCCAGTTCCAGCTGGCGTCTCTGCTCGGCGAGACGCGTTTGTTCCTGGCGTTCTCGTTCCAGGCGGGCGTTTTCCGCGAGCAGGCGTTCCGCCTCGATCCTCGCCGCGAGTTCCCGCTCGGCTTTTTCCGCTTTTTCCCTTTCCTCCACCTGCCTGGCCAGCTCGGCCAGGCGTGCTTCTTCCCGAAGACGGGCTTCCTCCTTTTTTTTCTCCAGTTCCTTTTGTTTCTCGGCTTTCTTCAGCGCGATCTCGGCCTCGCTGGGCTGTGTGGGCGCTGGTTTGGGTTCAGGCTTGGGTTCAGGCTTGGGTTCAGGCGGCGTGACCGGTTCCGGCATGGCGGTCGGCATGGGTTCTGGTGGCGATTCCGGCGCGGGTGGCGTCGGTGTCGGTGTCGGCAGGGCGCTCCACAGATCGGCCTCGACCGGTGCGCGCGGCGGGTTCTTCCAGGACAGTCCGAACATCAGGGCGCCCAGCAGCACGGCGTGGACCAGAATGGCGAGCGCGCCAGCCGAGACATGCTGAAGTCGCGGAACCGGGATCATGGCGTGGCCGGCTTGACCAGAAGGCCGACGCGGCCGACGCCGGTGGAGGATTGCAGGGTGTCCATGACCCGCATCACGGACTCGTAACGGACCTGCTTGTCGGCCGAGATCACCACCGAGCGCCCCGGTGTCGAGCGCATGCGCTCGACCACGGCCTGGGCCAGACGCGTTGCCGGGATGCGTTCGCCCTCCTCGGACAGGGCACGGTCGCGCAGCATCAGGCCGCCGTCATCGAACACCACCACTTCCAGCGGGGCTTCCGGCGCGCTGGCACTCTGGCCGACGCTGGGCAGTTCGACCTGGCCGGGGCTGATGAACGGCGCGGTGACCATGAAGATCACCAGCAACACCAGCATCACGTCGATGTAGGGCACGACGTTGATCTGGTTGACCGCCTTGCGGGTCCGGCGCGGAATCATGCGCGTCCCATCTCCCGTTGCATTTCGTTGGAGAACTCTTCCATGAACACGTCATGACGGTTGGCGAGCCGGTCGATGTCATGGGTGAAGCGGTTGTAGGCAACCACCGCTGGAATCGCCGCGAACAGGCCGATGGCGGTGGCGATCAGCGCCTCGGCGATGCCGGGGGCGACCTGGGCGAGCGTTGCCTGGGCGACGTTGGCGAGGCCGCGGAAGGCGTTCATGATGCCCCAGACCGTGCCGAACAGACCGATGTAGGGAGACACCGAGCCGACCGTGGCCAGGAACGGCAGGTGCGATTCGATCTGGTCCATTTCCCGCTGGTAGGCGGCGCGCATGGCACGGCGCGCGCTTTCCAGCACGCTTTGTGGTTCCATGTTCAGTTTGCGTTTCATGCGGAACTCACGCAGACCGGCGCGGAACACTTCCTCCAGGCTGCCGCGGCGGCCTTCGTCGTCGGCGCGCTTGATGATCTCTTCGCTGCCGCCGCCCCAGAATTCCCGCTCGAAGGCTTCCGACTGGCGCTGCTCGCGGCGCAGCGTGAACCACTTTTCGAAGATCAGCCACCACGACGCCACCGAGGCGAACAGCAGCAACAGCATGACACCCTTGACCACCCAGCTGGCTTGGGCGACAAGGGCAATGAAGGACATGTCCTGGGTCAGTGCGATTTCCATCAGAGGGCTTTCGAGAATGCTTGAGTCACCAGGGCGGGAATTCTAGCCGGCCGGAAACCGTCACGCTCGACGCAGGCGATCCGTACCCGGGCGGTCAGCAGGATCTGGTCGGCGCGGCGCGCGGCCTGGACCATGACCAGGCTGGCCTTGTTCAGTTCGGCGAGCACGCAGTCGATGGTCAGACGGTCGTTGAAGCGGGCTGGCCGGAGGTAATCGGCTTCCACCCGGCGGACCACGAACAGCACGCCTTCCCGCTCGGCCAGTTGATCCTGTTCCAGGCCCAGGCGCGACAGCCACTCGGTGCGAGCACGTTCCAGGAATTTCAGGTAGTTGGCGTAATAGACCACGCCACCGGCGTCGGTATCCTCCCAGTAAACGCGGACCGGCCAGGAAAACGGGGCGGGGTGGGGGTGCGGATCGGCAGGGTTCATGCGCGGATTCTTGCGATGGCGGGGCACGAGTCCAGCAACCGGGTTGGTCTACCCGGTTGTCAGGGGAACAGGTCGCCGCCCGAGGCCGGCTGGATCAGGCCGAAATGCCGGTAGGCGAGTGGTTGGGCGACGCGGCCGCGCGGGGTGCGCGCCAGGAATCCCTGTTGGATCAGATAGGGTTCCAGCACGTCCTCGATGGTGTCGGCCGCCTCGCCGATCGCCGCCGCCAGGTTTTCCAGGCCGACCGGGCCGCCGGCGAACTTTTCCAGCAGGGCGCCGAGCAGTTTGCGGTCCATCACGTCGAGGCCGGCGCTGTCGACTTCCAGCATTCTCAGCGCGGCGTCGGCGACCTCGGCGTCGACCCGGCCGCTGGCGCGCACTTCGGCGTAATCGCGTACCCGGCGCAGCAGCCGGTTGGCGATGCGCGGCGTGCCGCGCGAGCGGCGGGCGATCTCGACGGCGCCGTCGCCATCGATATCCATGCCCAGCAGACGCGCGGAACGGCCGACGATGTGGCCGAGTTCCTCGGCGGTGTAAAACTCCAGACGGGCGACAATACCGAAGCGGTCGCGCAGCGGATTGGTCAGCATGCCGGCGCGGGTGGTGGCGCCCACCAGGGTGAACGGTGGCAGATCGAGCTTGACCGAGCGCGCCGCCGGTCCCTCGCCGATCATGATGTCGAGCTGGAAGTCCTCCAGCGCCGGGTACAGGATTTCCTCGACCACCGGGCTCAGACGATGGATTTCGTCGATGAACAGTACGTCGCGCGGTTCCAGGTTGGTCAGCAGTGCCGCCAGATCGCCGGCGCGTTCCAGCACCGGGCCCGAGGTCTGACGCATGTTGACGCCCATTTCACGGGCGACGATGTGCGCCAGCGTGGTCTTGCCCAGACCGGGCGGGCCGAACAGCAGGACGTGGTCGAGCGCCTCGCCGCGCTGGCGGGCGGCGGTGATGAAGATGTCGAGCTGTTCGCGCGCGCGCGCCTGGCCGACATATTCGGCCAGCCGTTGCGGCCGCAGTGCCCGCTCGAACGCCTCCTCCTCGCGCGAGACGGGCGCCGGCGCGATCAGGCGGTCGGGAACGAGATGATCGGGTTCGAGCATGGTGTCGGAGTTCGCGAGAGGTTGGCGCGTGTCACTTGCGGGCCAGCAGTTTCAACGCCTGGCGGATGGATTCCTCCAGGCTCAATCCTTCCGGCAATTGCTTCAGCGCCGGCAGGGCTTCCTTCTCGGCATAACCCAGTGCCAGCAATGCGTGCAGCGCGTCGGTGGCGATGCCGGCGGCGGCGGGGGCACCGGTGCTCGGCGGTGCGTCGGCCAGTTTGCCCTTAAGCTCCAGCAGCAGCCGTTCCGCGGTCTTCTTGCCGATGCCGGGAATCTTGACCAGACGTCCGCTTTCCTGGGTTGCAACCGCCTGCGCGAGTTCGTCGACGGACAGACCGGACAGCACCGACAGCGCCAGCTTGGGGCCGACGCCGGAGATGCGGATCAACTCGCGGAAGGCCGCGCGTTCCTTCTGGCTGAGAAAGCCGAACAACTGCTGGGCATCCTCGCGCACGACGAAATGCGTGACCAGCGTGACCCGTTCGCCGAGCGCCGGCAGGTTGTAGAAGCTGCTCATCGGCACGTCCAGCTCGTAGCCGACGCCACCGACGTCGAGCAGCACCTGAGGGGGCTGTTTCTCGGCCAGGATGCCGGTCAGTCGGCCAATCATGAGCGCGCCGTCCAGGCCAGGATGCCGGCCAGCAGTACCGGCTGCAGGTGGGCGGCGACGATGGTCAGCCGGATCGCCGGCGCCAGCCGGGCCGGCTGGCTGGTGAAAGCGTTCAGTTCGCGGCCGGCCTTGAACGCCGGCAGGGTCGCCAGCAGCGAAACCAGCGCCAGCGCTGGCAACGTGGCGGCCGCCACCAGACCGAGCAGGCTGCCGGCCGCCAGCGCCAGGATCAGCCAGTAGCCGCGCGCGGCCGCCGTCGGCGCCAGGCGGGCAACCCAGTGGCGCTTGCCGGCGAGCAGGTCGGCGGCGCGGTCGGGAAACTGGTTGATGTACAGGATGTTGGTGACCAGCAGGGCGTAAGGCAGGCCGATCAGCCAGGGCGTCGCGGTCAGGGCGCCGCGCTGGACGAAGTCGGCGCCGGCGACGATCAGCAGGAAGCCGGCGGCGACGCAGATCTCGCCCAGGCCGCGGCTGTTCAGCTTGAGCGGAGGCGCCGAATACGCCCAGCCGATCAGCAGGCCGGCCAGACCGATCCAGAACAGTCCGAAGCCGGTGTGGTCGATCAACCAGAGTCCGCCGGCGATCACCAGCGCGAACAGGACCAGGCCCCAGGCCAGCATCTGGCGCGGCGTCAGCACGCCGTTCTGGATGAAACGGGAACCACCGGTGAACGGAAACAGGCGTTCGGTGTTGGCGGCGTCGGTACCGTTCAGGTGGTCGTAATAGTCATTGAGCACGTTGACGCCGGCGTGCGCGGCCAGCGCCAGCAGCAGGGTCAGCGCGGCCAGCGGCCAGGAAAATCCGGCGTCCAGGGCACCGGCGAAACCGAGCAGGCAGCCGGCCAGGGTAATGGTCAGGAATGCCGGCCGGGTCGCCAGCAGGTAACGCGGCAACGGATGGGGCAGCGACTCGACGCTGGGTTCGGCCGGCAGGCTGGCGGGGCGACTGTTCATGGCGCGTGCCTCACAACATGCGCCCGGCCCGGCGCCGGCGGGCGTCGGTCACCAGTCCGGCCAGACCCATGCCGCCATGCGCGTGACAGATCGCGCAGGCCAACGCGTCGGCGGAGTCCGGGCGTGGCTCGGCGGGCAGAGCGAGCAGACGTTTCACCATGTGTTGCACCTGTTCCTTGTCGGCATGGCCATTGCCCACCACCGCCTGCTTGACCTGCAGCGCGGTGTACTCGAATACCGGCTGGCCGGCGGCGGTCAGCGCCGCCAGCGCCGCGCCGCGCGCCTGACCGAGCAGCAGGGTCGATTGCGGGTTGACGTTGACGAAGACTTTCTCGATGGCGGCGGCGTCCGGTTGGTATTGGCGCAGCACCTCGGTGACGCCGTCGAAGATCCGCTTGATGCGCGGCGGCAGTTCGCCGGTTTCCGTGCGTACCACGCCGCTGGCGACATAGGCCAGCGTCTGGCCGGATTTTTCGATGACGCCGTAGCCGGTGACGCGCAGGCCCGGATCGAGGCCGAGGATTCTCACTCGGGCAGGATCGCCGAGGTATAGACATCCTGCACGTCATCCAGATCGTCCAGCATGTCCAGCATCTTCTGGAATTTCACCGCGTCGTCGCCGCCCACTTCGGTCTCGTTCAACGCCTTCATGGTGATTTCCGCCACCACCGGCTTGAGGCCGGCCGCTTCCAGAGCCTCCTTCACCGTGGTCAGGTCGCCGGTGGGCGCGGTCAGGATTTCGATGGAGCCATCGTCGTTGTTCAAGACGTCCTCGGCGCCAGCCTCCAGCGCCACTTCCATGACCCGGTCCTCGTCGGCGCCCGGCGCCAGGATGATCTGGCCGCAGTGCTTGAACTGGAACACCACGGAGCCATCCGTGCCCAGATTGCCGCCACACTTGGAGAAGGCATGACGGACATCGGCGACGGTGCGCACCCGGTTGTCGGTCAGACAATCGACGATCACCGCCGCGCCACCGGGGCCGTAGCCCTCGTAGCGGATTTCCTCGTAGCTCACGCCCTCCAGTTCGCCGGTGCCCTTCTTGATCGCCCGGTCGATATTGTCGTTGGGCATGTTCTCGCCCTTGGCCTTGTCGATGGCCAGGCGCAGGCGTGGATTGAAGCCCGGATCGCCGCCGCCCATCTTGGCCGCCACCGTGATTTCCTTGGCGTACCTGGAGAAGATCTTGCCCCGTTTTTCATCCTGACGCCCCTTGCGGTGCTGGATGTTCGCCCATTTGGAATGACCCGCCATGATGACTTTCCACGATAAAAATCCGGCGGATTTTACACCGTGTCGCCGGACTTCCGGCCCCGCCGAAGCGCTGGCCACATCCGCGCGAACACTCCGTCGCGATCGATCAGTGCATGTTTCAGCGCCGCGCCGACATGCGCCACGAGCACCGCCAGCAACAGCGCGTTGAGGCCGAAATGCAGCTCGACCAGCCGCTCCGCCAGCAGCGTGTCCTTCGCCACCAGATCGGGCAGTTGCCACAATCCCAGATAGACGGTGGGAAAGCCCTTGGCCGAACTCATCAGCCAGCCCGACAGCGGCACCGCCAGCATCAACGGATACAACAGCGCGTGCGAGACCGCCGCCGCGCGTCGCTGCCAGGCCGGCAGGCTGGCCGGCAGCGGTGGCGGCCGGTGGGTCAGCCGCCAGGCCACGCGCAGGCAGGCCAGTCCGAGTATCGTGATGCCCAGCCATTTGTGCCAGGCATACAGCTTCAGCTTGTGCGGCGACAGCGGCAGCTCGGTCATATACAGCCCGAGCGGCAACGCCGTCAGGATCAACGCCGCCATCAACCAGTGCAAGCCGATGGCGGTGCGGGTGTAGGTGGACGCGGACATGGCGGGGAGGAGGCGTGGCGATGCGGCATTGTGCCATCGGCGCGGTGGTGTCGCGGACGGGGACGGCATGATCGGCGGTGGGCGGGTGTCCCGCTCCGGCGCCGGGTTCTCCGGGGCTTCCGGGCGATCGTCTAGAATGCCGCGTCCCCGTCCATGGAGAAGGTCATGAGCGAGCCCCTGTTGATCGCCAAGAACGCCCACGCCGAGCTGCATCTGTTGCCCAGGATGGCCAACCGCCACGGGCTCATCACCGGCGCCACCGGCACCGGCAAGACGGTGACCCTGCAAACCCTGGCCGAACGTTTTTCCGCGATCGGCGTGCCTTGCTTCATGTCCGACGTGAAGGGCGACCTGTCCGGTGTTTCCCAGGCCGGTGGCGACAACGCCAAGGTCGCGGAGCGGGTCGCGCAACTGGGCCTGGACGAGCATGCGCCGCGCGCCTTCCCGGTGACGTTCTGGGACGTGTTCGGCGAGATGGGGCATCCGGCGCGGGCGACCATTTCCGACATGGGGCCGCTGCTGCTGGCGCGCATGCTGGAACTCAACGAGACGCAGACCGGCGTGCTCAATCTGGTGTTCAAGGTGGCCGACGACAACGGTCTGCTGCTGCTCGATCTCAAGGATCTGCGCGCCATGCTGCAATACGTCGGCGAGAACGCGAAGACCCTGACCACCGAATACGGCAATGTTTCCGCCGCCAGCATCGGCGCCATCCAGCGCGGCCTGCTGGCGCTGGAAAGCCAAGGCGGCGACCAGCTGTTCGGCGAGCCGATGCTGAACATCGCCGACCTGATGCAGACCGTCGGCGGCAAGGGGGTGATCAACATCCTGTCGGCCGACAAGCTGATGCGGGCGCCCAAGGTCTACGCCACGCTGTTGCTGTGGTTGCTCGCCGAGCTGTTCGAGAACCTGCCGGAGGCGGGCGATCTGGACAAGCCCAAGCTGGTGTTCTTCTTCGACGAGGCGCATCTGTTGTTCAACGACGCGCCGGCCGCGCTGGTCGACAAGATCGAGCAGGTGGTGCGTTTGATCCGCTCCAAGGGGGTCGGCGTCTATTTCGTCACCCAGAATCCCGCCGACGTGCCGGACAAGGTGCTCGGCCAGCTCGGCAATCGCGTCCAGCACGCGCTGCGCGCGTTCTCGCCACGCGACCAGCGCGCGGTGCGGGCGGCGGCCGACACCATGCGCGACAACCCGGATCTGGACGAGGCGGCGGTGATCACCGAGCTGGGCGTCGGCGAGGCGCTGGTTTCCCTGCTGGACGAAAAGGGGCGCCCGCATGTGGTCGAGCGTGCTTACATCGTGCCGCCCGAGGGCCGGCTCGGGCCGATCGACGAAGCCAGTCGCCGGCGGTTGATCGCTTCCTCGCTGGTGGCCGGCGTTTACGACCAGGCCGTTGACCGCGAATCCGCCTACGAGGTGCTCAGGGCGCGCGCCGAGCAGGCCGCCGGCGAGGCAGCGGCGGCGCGCGAGGCGGCCGCCCAGGCCAAGGCGGCGCCGGCCTCCGGCGGGCTGCTTGGCGATCTGCTCGGCGGCGCGCCAGGCGCGCGTGGCAGTCGGCGGGAAGGCGTGGTCGAGGCACTGGCCAAGAGCGCGGCGCGATCGGTTGGCAGCCAGCTCGGTCGCGCCATTCTGCGCGGCGTTCTCGGTTCCCTGCTGGGGGGCAAGCGATGAGCGGCGCGGAACCGGACGGCAAGATCACGCTCGACGCGGCCCATTTCGACGCCAAGGCGCGTCAGTGGGACGAGAACCCGGTGTTCCAGGCGCGCGCCGACCGGATCGCCGCCGCCATCGTCGAGTCGGTGCCGCTGCGCGCCGACATGCGCGCGCTCGATTTCGGCTGCGGCACCGGCATGCTCAGCTTTCCGCTGCGCGAGCGGCTCGGCCGGATCACGTTGAAGGACACTTCGGCCGGCATGCTGGCGGTGGCGGCCGAGAAGATCGCGGCCTTCGGCGCCACCAACATGGTGACGCGGCTAATGGATCTGACCGCCGCCGCGCTGCCGGACGAGCGTTACGACCTGATCTATTCGTCGATGACCCTGCACCACGTGCCCGACACCGACGCCATCCTGAGTGCCTTCCACGCCTTGCTCGATCCGGGCGGCTGGCTGTGCGTGGCCGATCTGGACCAGGAGGACGGCAGTTTTCACGGTATCGAGGTGGACGTGCATCACGGCTTCGATCGCGCCGGGCTGGAACGGCGGGTACGCGCGGCCGGATTCTCGGAGGTTCGCTTCCAGACCGTGTTCGAGATCGTCAAGGACCGGCCGGAAGGTTCGCGCGCCTACCCGGTGTTCCTGATGGTGGCGCGGCGGCCGGATTGAGGCCGGCTCAAAGCCGCGAGCCGCGTTCGACGATGATGCCGAGTTCCTTGACGCCGCGCAGGATCGCCAGCTTGCGCACGGCGACACGCACCCAGGGCGCGCCGAATTCGGTGCGGACGATGTCGGCGATCAGCTCGCCGAGGGTTTCCACCAGACGGATCTCGCGGGTCGCCACCACTTCCTGGATGCGCGCGGCGACCTTGCCGTAGTCGATGGTGTCGGCGACATCGTCGGTGTGGCCGGCCTTGTGGTCGTACAGGCCGATCTCCAGATCAAGCATCACCGGCTGTGGTGCTTTGCGCTCCCATTCGTACAGTCCGATAATCATTTCCAGGCGAAAGTCCCGCAGGAACAAGATGTCCATCGTCATTCGCCGTCCCTCGCGGGCGGCTTGCTGAAAAGGCCGGCATTCTACGCAAATGATTGAAACCACGCTGATTCTCGTCGCCGCCTATCTGCTCGGCTCGATCTCCTTCGCGATCGTGATCGCGCGTCTGTACGGCCTTCCCGATCCGCGCAGCCATGGTTCCGGCAATCCGGGCGCCACCAACATGCTGCGCACCGGACGCAAGTCGGCGGCCGCGCTGACCCTGGTCGGCGACGCGGTCAAGGGCCTGGTCGCGGTGTTGTTGGCGACCTGGGCCGCCAAGGCCTACGGATTGCCGGCGCATGTGCCGTATCTGGCCGCGCTGGGTGCCTTCCTCGGCCATCTGTATCCGGTCTTTTTCGGCTTCAAGGGTGGCAAGGGCGTCGCCACCGCGCTTGGCGTGCTGCTGGCGCTGGACTGGCGTCTGGGCGGACTGGCCGTGCTGACCTGGCTGGTGGTATTCGCGCTGACCCGGATTTCCTCGCTGTCGGCATTGACCGCCGCCGTGCTGGCGCCGGTCTACGCGTATTACCTGCTCGATCACGGTCCGCAAAGCGGCTTGCTTGCCGGCATCCTGGCGGTGTTGTCGCTGCTGGTGCTGATCCGCCACCAGAGCAACATCCGCAAGCTGTTGTCCGGCCAGGAAGGTGTGTTCAGGAAACGCTAGGATGGACGGCCCCCACGCTCACTTCGTTCGCTGTCCCCCGAGGGGGCGGGTCAGTCCCTCGGGACGGCCCATCGGGACTGAGATGAAACGACCCCCACGCTCACTTCGTTCGCTGCCCCCCGAGGGGGTGGCTCAGTCCCTCGGGACGGCCCATCGGGACTGACCATGTTCGAAAAAACCATCGACTACGCGCGAGGCAGCCTGACCGCTGCTTCCGAGGCGGCGATCGAGAAGGCGGGGGACAAACTTGGCGAGGTGGTGCGTATCGGCGTCCGTCAGGCGGGCGAGGAAATGCGCGACGTGGTCGCCGGCGCCAGTCAGGCGATCGATGAGAAGCTGGACAAGATTTCCCAGGAGCTGCACAGCCAGCGCAGCCTGACCAAGGATGACGTGCGCGAGCTGGTCGATTACGCCGCCGACCGGATGTCGCTGGTGCTGGACGATCGCATCGCCGCGATGCGCCGGGAGATCGCCGGTCTGGTCGAGGAAAAGACCGAATACCTGAAGGCCGAGATCGACGATTTCTTCATCCAGCGCCAGCGCGATCTGGCGCGCGAGCGCCGGCGGCTGATCCTCAATATCGTGCTGGCGACCGCCGCCGCGCTTGGCGTCGGCGCGGTGTCGCTGTTCTACAAGGGTATCCAGGACTGGGATCTGCTCACGGTATTCCGCGTCGTGCTCGCCTCGCTGGCTGGCGGCTACGGGGTGTGGCTGGTGGTGAGTCTGGCGCGCGGCTGGCTGCGCATGACCGAACATCGCAAGGACATGGTGTTCCTGGCCGCGCGCTACTGGGGCTGGCTGCGGCCGACCAGCATCTTCTCGACCTTGGTGGTGCTGTTCATCCTGGTGGTGCTGGGGCTGGGCCTGGCTTTCCCGGAATACGCGATGCGCCTGATCGGTCAGCCGATCTTCACGCCGGTGCCGTAAGCTCGGCCAGATCCCAGCGCGGCCGCACGCCGAAGCGACCGTCCGCGACGACGCCTTGCCGGAGGCGCTGGGCGCCGGCGTAGGCGATCATGGCGCCGTTGTCGGTGCACAGTTCCAGCGGCGGATAGAACACCGAGAACCCATGTTGTCCGGCTTCCGCGTCCAGCCGAGCGCGCAATGCCCGGTTGGCGCCGACACCGCCGGCCACGACCAGACTACGCAGACCGGTCTGGCGCAACGCGGCCAGACACTTGCCGGCGAGCACGTCGACCACGGCGACCTGGAACGCGGCGGCGATGTCGGCGCGCGCCGACTCGTCTTCCTTGCGGGTCAGCGTCAGCACGGCGGTCTTCAGTCCGGAAAAGCTGAAATCGAGATCGCCGGAATTGAGCATCGGCCGCGGCAGGCGGAACCGGTAGGCGTCGCCGCCCTCGGCCAGGCGCGACAGCGCGGGGCCGCCCGGGTAGCCCAGCCCGAGCAGTTGCGCGGTCTTGTCGAAGGCCTCGCCGGCGGCGTCGTCGACCGTCTCGCCGAGCAACCGGTAGCGGCCGACGCCGTCGACCCGCATCAATTGAGTGTGGCCGCCGGAAACGAGCAGGGCGACGAAGGGAAACTCCGGCCGCGGCGTCGCCAGCAATGGCGACAGCAGATGACCTTCCAGGTGATGCACGCCGATCGCCGGAATGCCGAGCGCCGCCGCCAGCGCATTGGCGAACGCGGCGCCGACCAGCAGCGCGCCGGCCAGGCCCGGCCCCTGGGTGTAGGCGATGGCGTCGAGATCGGCCGGTTCGAGTCCGGCGCGACCGAGCACTTCCCGGGTCAGCGGGATCACCCGGCGGATGTGATCGCGCGAGGCCAGCTCCGGCACCACGCCGCCGTAGTCGGCATGCATGGCGATCTGTGAATGGATGGCATGCGCCAACAGGCCGGCTTCGCTATCGTGGATGGCGAGGCCGGTTTCGTCGCAGGAGGATTCGACACCCAGAACTTTCATGATCGGCGGCGCGTGTGGGCAGGGCCGCCATTGTAGGCGATGCGCCGGCGAGCGGGATTGGTGGGTTCTGTCCGCGGGCTTGTGCGCGGCGCGCGCCCTGATATAGAATCCCGCACCTTTTTTCCACCCAGAAATTCTCCAGGAACGGATACATGCCCAGCGTTCGACTCAAAGAAAACGAGCCTTTCGAAGTCGCCATGCGCCGCTTCAAGCGCACCATCGAAAAAACCGGCCTGCTGACCGAATTGCGCGCGCGCGAGTTCTACGAAAAGCCGACGCAGGAACGCAAACGCAAGCTGGCCGCCGCCATCAAGCGCCATCACAAGCGGCTGCGCAGCCAGACCCTGCCGCCCAAGATGTACTGAGATCGATCGGCATCCAACGGCGCGGAGACGAGTCATTCGGCCCCGCGCCGTTTCCCTTTGGTTGTCGTTACTTGCGTTTTCACTTGCCGCGCCATGACCCTCAAGCAACGGATCAGCGATGACATGAAAGCCGCGATGCGTGCCCGGGAAAGCGCGCGTCTCGCCGCCATCCGCCTGTTGCTGGCCGCGATCAAGCAGAAGGAAGTCGACGAACGCGTCGAGCTCGATGACGCCGGTATCGTCGCCATCGTCGAAAAGCAGATCAAACAGCGCAAGGACGCGCAATCGCAGTATCAAGTTGCCGGTCGCCAGGATCTGGCCGATCAGGAAGGCTTCGAGATCGAGGTGTTGTCCGCCTACATGCCGCAGGCGCTGTCGGTGGCCGAGGTCGCGGAGCTGGTCCGTCAGGCGGTCGCTGAAACCGGTGCCACCGGTCCCCGCGACATGGGCGCGGTCATGGCCTGGCTGAAGCCGAGACTGGCCGGCCGCGCCGACATGGCCGCCGTTTCCGCCCAGGTCAAGACCGCGCTCGGCTGAACGCCACTTCCCCGCCCGGACGTAGAATCGGCGGGCCATGATTCCCCAGGATTTCATCCAGCAGGTGCTCGACCGCACCGACATCGTCGCGGTGGTCGAGCGCTATGTGCCGCTCAAGAAGGCCGGCGCCAACTACCAGGCGCGCTGTCCCTTCCACAACGAAAAGACGCCGTCCTTCTCGGTCAGCCCGACCAAACAGTTCTATCACTGCTTTGGCTGCGGCGCCCACGGCACCGCCATCACCTTCCTGATGGAGCACGCCGGTTACGGCTTCGTCGAAGCGGTCAAGGAGCTCGCGGGCCAGGTCGGCCTGCAAGTGCCGGATGACGGCAACCGCCAGGCGCCCGAGGAAGAAAGTCGCCGCGAGCAGTTGTACGCGCGCATGGAGGTCGCCGCGCGCCATTACCGACAGGCCCTGAAGGGCGCCGACAATGCTGTCGCCTACCTGAAGAAGCGCGGTTTGAGTGGTGAAACCGCCGCCCGCTTCGCGCTTGGCTATGCCGACGACGCCTGGCAGCCACTGGCGCCGGCGTTCGCCGCCTACGACGATCCGTTGCTGGTGGAAGCCGGACTGGTCATCGATAACGAGGGGCGTCCCTACGATCGCTTCCGTGATCGCGTCATGTTCCCGATCCGCAACGAGCGCGGCCGTGTCATCGCCTTCGGCGGTCGGGTGCTGGGCCAGGGCGAACCCAAATACCTGAATTCGCCGGAGACGCCGCTGTTCCACAAGGGGCGCGAGCTGTACGGCTTGCACGAACACCGGCGCGCGATCCAGGAGGCCGACCGGGTGCTGGTGGTCGAGGGCTACATGGATGTGGTCATGCTCGACCAGCATGGCATCGGCAACGCGGTGGCCACGCTCGGCACGGCGGTGACGCCGGACCAGGTGGCGCGGTTGCTGCGTCTGGCCAACGAGGTGATCTTCGCGTTCGACGGTGATGCCGCCGGTCGCAAGGCGGCCTGGCGGGCGCTGGAAAACAGCCTGCCGCAGGCTCGTGACGGCAAGCTGATCGGCTTTCTGTTCCTGCCCGATGCCGAGGATCCGGACAGTTTCGTGCGTGCTCAGGGCGCCGACGCGTTCCGCGCGCTGTGCGAGTCGGCCATGCCGTTGTCGGATTTTCTGTTCGGCGAACTTGCCGCTCAGACCGAGTTGCATTCCGAGGAGGGCAAGGTGCGGCTGGTGACGCTGGCACGCCCATATCTCGACAAACTGACGCAGGCGCCGCTGCTGGCGCGGGCGCTGCGCCAACGGCTGGCGGGGGTGACCGGGCTGGCCGAGCGCCGCCCCTCCGCCGCGCCAATGGCGCGCGTCGGGGCTCCAACCGGCCATCAGCCGGTTCCGTCCGGTCGCGGCGCGGCGCGGGCCTCGCCCTGGCGGATACTGCTTCAGGCCCTGCTGCATGACCCGGGCCGCGCGGCCCGACTAGCCGACTTTCCGGAAGTGGCCGGCGCCGATGTCGAGGCTTTGCAGGCGGTCGTCAGCGTCGCGCGCGAACATCCGGAGATGACGGCGCGCGATCTGGTCGAGCACTTCCGTGGCCGGCCGGAGCAGTCCAGCCTGGAAGCCGCCGCCGCCGCCCTGCTGGTTTGGGATGAGGATTACGACGTCGAAGCGGATTTCCAGGGCGCGCTCGCCCGGGTGCGCGCGCAGGCCGGCCGCGCCAGCGTCAAGGGTCTGGTCGGGCGCAAGCCGAGTGAATTGTCGGATGAGGAAAAGGTCCGTCTGCTCGCCAGTCTGCGCGCGCGGAAACCGGACTGATCCGGCTTGGTCCAACCGCCGCGGGTGGTCTCGATCGGGCCACTCGGGTTCATGTATAATATTGCGTTTTTCCGCAGTTTCTCTCTGGAGATCTCCCAGCGATGGCGACCAAGACCACCCCACAGGGCGCACCGGCGAATAACGAGGCGCCCAAACGCGTTTCCAAGAAGAAGGAGGCCGCCAACAAGGCCGCGCTGCTGGCGCAGACCCTCAGCCAGCAGGACAGCAAGCTCGATGTAGAGGAGCGTCGCACGCGCCTCAAGAACCTGATCATGCTGGGCAAGGAGCGGGGCTACCTGACCTATGCCGAGGTCAACGACCACCTGCCCGACGAAATGCTCGACGCCGAGCAGATCGAGAGCGTGATCAGCATGATCAACGACATGGGCATCCAGGTCTACGATCAGGCGCCGGCCGCCGAGGAACTGCTGATGTCCGAGAATCCGGCGCCGGTGGCCGACGAGGATGCCGTCGAGGAGGCCGAGGCCGCGCTTTCCAGCGTCGATGCCGAGTTCGGTCGCACCACCGATCCGGTGCGCATGTACATGCGTGAGATGGGCACCAAGGATCTGCTCACCCGCGAAGGTGAAATCGAGATCGCCAAGCGTATCGAGGATGGCCTCAAGAGCATGGTGCGCGCGATTTCCGCCTGCCCGCTCACCATCGTGCAGATTCTCGAACTGGTCGACAAGGTCGAGCGGGACGAAATCAAGGTCGACGACCTCGTCGACGGCCTCGTCGACAGCAGCGGCGAGGACATCGTCATGGAGACCGCCGCCGAGGAAGTCGAGTCCGGCGAGGACGACGACGAGGATGACGATGGCGGCGCCGCCATCAATGCCGCCAATCTTGCCCAGTTGCGGATCGACGCACTGGAGCGCTTCGCCGCCATCCGCAAGTGCAGCGACAAGATGAAGACGGCCCTGACCAAATACGGTCTTGCCAGCAAGCAATACCAGAAGCTCCAGGAAGAGATGACCACGCATCTGATGGGCATCCGTTTCACCGCCCGTCAGGTCGATAATCTGTGCGACACCGTGCGCACCATCGTCGAGGAAGTGCGCGGCCACGAACGCGCCATCATGGATCTGGCCATCAACAAGTCGGGCATGCCGCGTCCGCATTTCATCAAGACCTTCCCGGGCCTGGAGGGGGACGACGAATGGCTGGCCAACGAGCTCGCCGGCAAGGCCGGCTATGTCGAGCAGTTGGTTCGCCATCAGCACACCATCAATGAGCATCAGAGCAAGCTGCGCGACCTGCAGCAACGCGTCGGCCTGCCGGTCAAGGAGCTCAAGGACATCAACAAGAAGATGTCCACCGGCGAAGCCAAGGCCCGCCGCGCCAAGCGCGAGATGATCGAGGCCAACCTGCGTCTGGTGATCTCGATCGCCAAGAAGTACACCAATCGCGGCCTGCAATTCCTCGACCTGATCCAGGAGGGCAACATCGGCCTGATGAAAGCGGTGGACAAGTTCGAATACCGCCGCGGCTACAAGTTTTCCACCTACGCGACCTGGTGGATCCGCCAGGCCATCACCCGTTCCATCGCCGACCAGGCGCGCACCATCCGCATCCCGGTGCATATGATCGAGACGATCAACAAGATGAACCGCATCTCGCGCCAGATCCTGCAGGAAACCGGCCTCGAACCGGACCCGGCGACGCTGGCCGAGAAGATGGAAATGCCGGAGGACAAGATTCGCAAGATCATGAAGATTTCCAAGGAGCCGATCTCCATGGAAACGCCGATCGGCGACGACGAGGATTCGCATCTTGGCGACTTCATCGAGGATTCCGCCACGCTGGCGCCGGCGGAGGCGGCGATGTACAGCAGCCTGCAATTCGTCACCCAGGAAATCCTCGACAGCCTGACGCCGCGCGAGGCCAAGGTGCTGCGCATGCGCTTCGGTATCGAGATGAATACCGACCACACCCTGGAAGAAGTCGGCAAGCAGTTCGACGTCACCCGCGAACGCATCCGCCAGATCGAGGCCAAGGCGCTGCGCAAGCTGCGCCACCCGTCGCGTTCCGAGCGGCTGCGCAGCTTCCTCGACTGATTTCCACGCGGGCCTCTAGCTCATGCCTGGTTAGAGCAGCGGACTCATAATCCACAAGCACGAGCCACGCGAGACCGCCAAGGAAAGCAACCAGAACCGGACATAGAAGTCGGTCAAAAATCAAAAAGGGCCTTTAGCTCAATAGGTTAGAGCTGCGGACTCATAATCCGTCGGTTGCCGGTTCGAGCCCGGCAGGGCCCACCACATCCCCAATGTTCGCCAGATCGGTACAGTTTCGGTACAGTGCCAAAATGCGAGCACTGTACCGAGACCCATGGCAACCATCGTCAAGACACCCTCTGGCACGTGGAAGGCGGTCATTCGGAAGACCGGTTTTCCGACCACTATCAAAACCTTTCGGCTGAAAAAGGATGCCGAGGACTGGGCGCGACGCACCGAGGATGAAATGGTGCGCGGGCTATTTGTGCAACGCGCGCCGGCCGAACGCCTCACGTTCGAGAAGGCCATGCAGCGCTACCTTGCCGAAGTGACGCCAATCAAGCGTCCCATGACGCAAAGTGGCGAGCGCAAGCGCTCCGTGCCCTTGATAGACTTTTTCGGCAAATACTCCCTGGCGGCCGTCACGCCAGAATTGATCGCACAGTACCGGGACAAACGCCTGGCCGGCGACGACAGAAGGGACGATGGCGGCAAGCCGATCCCACGGGCCGCGAACACCGTTCGGCTGGAACTGGCGCTGCTCGGCCACCTTTTTACTGTGGCGGTCAAGGAATGGGGGCTTGGCTTGGCGTACAACCCGGTTCTGAACGTGCGCAGGCCTGCACCTGGTGCCGGTCGAAATCGTCGGCTTGATGCAGACGAGGAGGTGCGGCTCCTCGCGGCCGTGGACGCGCATTCCAACCCGATGCTGCGTTGGATCGTTCGCGTCGCTCTGGAAACCGGCATGCGTTCTTCCGAGATCGCCACGCTGAGGCGCAACCAGGTCGATCTTGAGCGGCGCATCGTGCGGCTTCTGGAAACCAAGAACACCTTGCCGCGCACCGTGCCGCTGACCACAACCGCCACGGCGATTTTTCAGGAAGCCTTGGCGCACCCGATCCGCCCCATCGACACCGACCTGATTTTCTTTGGCGAACCTGGGAAGGATGGCAAGCGTCGGCCGTACAACTTCAACAAAGTATGGCTCGACATCAAGCGCTCTGTCGGCTGTGCCGATTTCAGGTTTCACGACTTGCGGCATGAGGCCGTCAGCCGCTTTGTGGAAGCCGGTCTGAGCGATCAGGAAGTGTCAGCCATCAGCGGGCACAAGTCCATGCAGATGCTGAAGCGCTACACCCACCTTCGCGCCGAAGACCTGGTGGGGCGGCTGGACAATCTTGCCAACCAGTCCGGCACGCGCAATCGCGCACCCTCGGCAAACCGCCGCGAGAACTGAAACCTCTCCGGTTTTCAGCCAATCCGGATCGACTTCCGAGCAGCTACTTCGGATCGCCGGTAATTGTCGTGAGTCAATGCCGCAAGCGACCACCACCGGTGCGCCAGATGCGGGCTCGGAGCGCATTCGGCCATTCGTGGAAAGGGATTTTCCACGTATTCCCACAACCCGCACTCGCCGAACCGCCGCCCGCCCGCCCAGCGCTGTTTGACGGCCTTGCGATAAACCCAATCCGCTTCGACCTTGCATAGCTCCCTGTCGGCGAGATGGTCGGCGATCTCATGGAAAACACCGGTGTCGCTGTACTTGATACCGGAGTCCGCCAAGGCCGCCTTCACGCACAGGTACAACTCGACCCCATCTTCTGGCGTGCCCACTCCGAACTGCTCGTTCAATCTCTTGAGCACGATTGCCCGGCCAAGGTCTCCCTCGTCCAGGGGATCATTGAAGTCGAGACTGCAATAAACCTTGATTTGCAGTGCTTCCAAGGCAGCGTCGAAACATTCCGCCCCCCACGGGGCATCGTCGGCGCAGAGGTTCCACAGATCGCAGGGGGACGAGGCCGACCCCCACAAGGCTTCCCACAGCCTTCCCGGCCCGCAGTGGAATAAAGAAGCCGCGTCCGGAAACAGTTCGCCCAGCCAATCGATGGAGTCGGCGGTCAGGGCCGCCTTGCCCGAAAAATTCTTGCGCCACTTGTTGTTCGCGGCGGTCTCCCAAGCTCGCCCAGGGTGTAGCCGACGCATGGTGCCATCAAACCAGGACGCGAACTGGTTTACGTTATTCACGCGGCCGGTACGAAGAAACAGCTCATAGAGCGTAGTCACGGTTCGAACCTGATCGCCCACGCGGGCTGTATCCGATTTGACCGCACCAGATGGCCGCCCTCTCCCGCGTTTTGCATTCCAAACCTGATCGCCGTTCATTTTCTCGCCCTCACGCCGGAATTTATTTTCCCAAATTTTCGGCGTCATGTGCGCGAATCTGTGCGTTGTTTACGTGACCCACCGGAGAACATCGCATGACGACGATTGAAGACACGCTCTTGAATCGCTATGGCCCGCTGCTCAGCATCGGCCAATTGGCAACCGTGCTCGACAGATCGCCCGAAGGTCTGCGCATCAGCCTTCGCAGCCCCGGCGACTGGTCAACGAAAATCAACTCGGCGCGCCTGAAAATCGGGCGGCGCGTGTACTTCCGCACGTCGCAAGTCGCCGACCTGCTGGCGAACGGTTAAACGGCCACCTCGGCATCATGAGCAATCCGATCATCGTCCGCCGGCGCGTTCAGCGGGATTTCACGATCCTGCCGAACGATGTCGTGCGCGACCCGCGCCTGTCCTGGAAGGCCCTCGGATTGCTCGTCTACGTGCTCTCGCTCCCCGACGATTTCCGTCTGCACCTGAAATACCTCACGAAGCAGAAACCAACGGGCAGAGACGGAACCCGAGCCGGCCTGAAAGAATTGGAAGCGGCCGGATACCTCACGATCCGCCGCGAACGGCGCTCCGGCCGGTTCGCCCAAGTCGTCTGGGAGGTCACCGACTCGCCGGCAGGCGGCGTCCCTGCTGGCATTCCACCACGTTCGGAAAATCCGAATACGGTAAATCCGGGTACGGTTTTTCCGAGTCAGGAAAAACCGACACTACCAAGTACTGGTATTCAACAAGAACCTACTGAACAAGTACCTACTACTACCCAGGCGGCATCGCCTGCCCCGCTGGCACACGATCATGACGTAGTAGTAGATGACGATGAACTCGTCTGGCCTCCCGCGTTGCGGGAAGACGTGAAGGGCTCAGCCAGACAAATCCTCCACGATTGCCCTCTCGCCCACCGTCAACTTGTTCTTCATGAAATCGCCGGCTTGGCCGACAGAGGCACCGTCCGCCATCCGCTCGGACTCTTGCGCAAGCTCGTGGAACGCGCAAGGCAGGGACAGTTTGTTCCGGCCGCCGCGCTGGAGCATCGGCGCAAGCTTGAATCCCAAGCCAGGGCAGATCAAGCACGGATTACCGATGAACAGCACCGCCAGCAGCAATCCACCCCACAGGCGCGCGAGGCGGCTCGGACGCGCCTCGCCGTGCTACGCCAGCAACTCGGCGGCCAATATCCACACAGCAACACGAAGGAGTCCCCATGAAGCGAATCACGATCCAAGTCAGCGATGAAATCGCCGACCGCCTTGCCAGCCTGGCATCGGCCTGCACTCGGCAGAACAAGCGCCGCGATGGTGCGACCACCCACGGCCCATTGGACGTAACGGCCTTGATGACGATGCTGGCCGAGGATGCCGCAATGGTCATCACCCGGCCCGGAAGCTGGGAAGGTTCCAACATGGCCCAGGTTTTCAGCTCCCACGGCTACGAGGTCTGAGCCGATGAAAACCCTGTCGGAGCGGATCGCCGAACGCGCTCGCGTGAAATCCGCCAGTGCGCCGCATTCAAACCGGGCTATCGTGCTGGCGCTGCGTGCCGACATTCAGCAGGCGCTCGACGACGGCTGGTCGGTGCTCGCAGTCCACCAAACGCTGCACGACGAGGGCCGGGTGACGTTCAGCTACCAGACGTTTCGGCGTTATGTGAATCAGATTCACCTTGGCAGGACTTCGCCCGAAAAACGCAGGCGGAAGCAGACCGGCAAAACCGCTTTCAAAAGCAGTGTCGCACCAGTGCCCGGCTTCAGTTTCAACCCTTCCCCGAACAAAGAGGAGTTGTGCTGATGCCTGTTCTGCGCTGTTCACCCCGCTGTTGCATTGGCGTTGCAAAGCCATTCCTTGGCGTTCAATTTCAGTTCAGCGCGGCGAAATGCCGTGCAATCACCGTACATGACCACGAATTGCACGAAATGCACAGGTCAATGCAAGGCTTGTCGCGCGAAAAACTGCGGTGGTTACGGGGCAGGATAGGTGAAGTACCCGCACCGGCAAGCCGGTTCGAGTCCTTCACACATCCCTTATTCGCACCTGCGGCGCTCAACGGGAATCCTGCCCTGCGGGGCCTGCGGCTGACGCCGCAAGAGGTGGCACGCCATGAGTGAAAAGCCCGCCACCCGCAAAGGGTGCCCCCCGATCTACGTCTATTGCCTGCCCGAGGAGAAGGCGCAGATCGAAGCGATGGCGAAGGCAAGCGGGCACAGCGCATCGAGCTACCTGCGCCTGGTCGGGCAGGGCTATGTCATGCGCAGCATTCTCGACTATGAGCGCGTCGAGGAACTGGCCAAGATCAACGGCGACCTTGGCCGGCTGGGCGGCCTGCTGAAACTCTGGCTGACCGACGACGCGAAGCTGACCGCATTTGGCATGGCACAGATGAGCAAGACCATCGTCGGCGTGCTGGACGAAATCCGCGCCAACCAAACCGCGATCCGCGAAATCATGGCGCAGGTCGTCATGCCTTTAGCCGCTAAAAAAACGGGGCGGCCATGATCGTCAAGCACGTCGCGATGAAGGCGGTTCGCAAGAGCAATTTCGGCGAGCTGGCGCGTTACTTGTCCGATCCGCAAGAGCGAAATGAGCGTATCGGCGACATTCGCATCGCGAATTGCCATGCCGACGAGTTGGCCGACGCCGTCCTTGAAGTCATGGCGACGCAGGCACGGAACACCCGCGCCGAGGGGGACAAGACCTATCACCTCATCATCTCCTTCCACGCCGGCGAACAGCCGCCGGACACCGTCTTGGCCGAGATCGAGCGGCGCATTTGCGTCGGGCTGGGGTTTGGCGAGCATCAGCGGATCAGCGCCGTCCACCACGACACCGACAACCTTCATGTCCACGTCGCCATCAGCAAAATTCACCCGACGCGCCTCACGATGCATGAGCCGTTCCGCGCCTACCGCACGCTGGTTGGGTTGTGCACCGCGTTGGAAGCCGAATACGGGCTTGAGCCAGACAACCACCAGGCCAGGAAGCGCGGAGCCGAAAACCGCGCCGCCGACATGGAACACGCGGCCGGTGTCGAAAGCCTTTTGGGCTGGGTGAAGCGCGAATGCCTGCCGCAAATCCAGGGCGCGGCATCCTGGATGGCCTTGCACCAGGTCATGCACGACAACGGCCTGATGCTTCGAGAACGCGGCAACGGCCTGGTCATCGAGGCTGGCGACGGAACGATGGTCAAGGCCAGTTCCGTATCACGCGACTTGTCCAAA
This sequence comes from Hydrogenophilus sp., assembly GCA_020725265.1. Lineage (GTDB taxonomy): Bacteria > Pseudomonadota > Gammaproteobacteria > Burkholderiales > Thiobacillaceae > PFJX01. Next base: position 145,199 of record DYFK01000009.1, read on the forward strand.
TCGAAACTGGAGGCGCGTCTTGGCATGTTCCGGCTTGCTGTGGGGCATGCCGACCAAGTAGAACCAACACGGCGCTACGAGGCACGGCCGGTGCGCGCTCGCATCGACACAAGCGCGCTTTACGCACGATATAAGACCGAACAGCAAGCCATCGCCGATTCTCGCTCGTTCGAGTTACTGACCGTGCGCGAACGCAAGGCCCGCGAAATCGACGCAGCCAAGCGGGCGGGCAAATTGAAACGGGCGGCCATCAAGCTGATGGGCGGGCCGGGCGTCAGCAAGAAGCTGCTTTATGCGCTCGCCAGCAAGGCGCTGCACCACCGCATCCAGGAGATCCACGCGCAGCGTCGCAAGGATAGTCAGGCGATCCGCCAACGAAGCCAGCGGCACACGTGGAACGACTGGCTGCAACACCAGGCGAAAGCGGGCGACCAGCAGGCGTTGGCGGCTTTGCGCGCACGCGAGGCCGCCCAGGGACTCAAGGGGAACACCGTCGCCGGTCAGTATCGCCGGAGCAATGCGCCCTTGGCGACGCCGGAGCACATCACCAAGCAAGGCACGCTGATCTACCGCGTCGGCAATACCGCCATTCGCGATGACGGCGACAAGCTGAATGTGTCGCGGAGTGCGTCGCAGGACGGATTGATCGCCGTTCTGAGCATGGCCGCGTTGCGCTATGGCCAGACGCTCACCGTCAACGGCACGGCCGAATTCAAGGAGCAGGTTGCGCAAGCGGCTGCCGCCGCGAATCTCACAGTGCGTTTCGCCGACCCGGAAACCGAAAAGCGGCGGCTCGTCCATCTGGCCGCCAACCGTGCCGACCGGCTGTCGGCGAACCGCCCTCGGGGCATCCACCGATAGACCGAAAGGAAAAACCAGTGAAGCAGAAAATTTTAGCCGCTAAAAAAACCGTCGCTGTCGCCTTGATGGCCGGCACGCTGTCGATGCCTGTACATGCGGGCATCCCCGTCATCGACGGCACGAACCTGGCGCAAAACATCATGACCGCCGTTGAGTCGGTAGCGCAGACGCTCAAGCAGATTGAGCAATACCGGACGCAGTTGCAGCAGTACGAAAACATGCTGCAAAACACCGCTGCGCCGGCGGCCTACATTTGGGATCAAGCGCAATCGACCATTAACGGGCTGATGAACGCGACCAACACGCTGAACTATTACAAGCAGCAGCTCGGCAGTATCGACGGCTACTTGGACAAGTTCCAGGACGTGAATTACTACAAGTCCTCGCCGTGCTTCACCAACGCCGGTTGTTCGGCCGCCGAGTGGAACGCCATGAAGCAAGTGCAGCAGCTCGCCAGCCAGTCGCAGAAGAAGGCGAACGATGCGCTTTTCCGGGGTCTGGAAAAGCAGCAAGACAACCTTCAAAGCGATGCATCGACGTTGCAGCGCCTGCAATCTGCCGCCCAAGGGGCGACGGGTCAGATGCAGGCCATAGGCTACGCCAACCAGCTCGCCAGTCAGCAGGCGAACCAGCTCTTGCAGATTCGCGGCCTGCTGATCGCCCAGCAAAACGCGGTGGCTACCAAGATGCAGGCAGACGCCGACAAGGAAGCGCAGCAGTCGGCTGCCCACGCCACATCGACCGAAAGCCGGATCGGCAAAACCATCAGCCCGAAGAACTGGCTCGAACTGACCCGCTAACCAGGAGAAGCACGCCATGTACGTCAAGCACATCACGCCTTTTGCTGCCGCCGTGGTCGCGGTGCTACTGGCTTCCGGGTGCGATCAGCGCGAGCCGGACTGCGGAAACCCGCGCAACCAGGAAGAGCGGCAGCAATGCGCGCACAAGGCATCGACCGAGAGCCGTATCGCGCCAACCGAGCAGCCGAAGAACTGGCTCGAACTGACCGACCCAACGAGGTGACGCCATGAAGGAAATCAAAACAGCGGTACTCATCGGCGCGGCCCTGATGTTGTACTCGGCCAGCGCTGCTGCCCAGCTCACCAATCAGGGCATGCTTGACCAGGTAGTAACAGAGTTCGCTACTCGCGCATCGAGTTGGCAAACCGTGGTGCTGAACGCGGCCATGTGGCTGTTCTGGACGCTGGGCACTATCAGCCTGGTGTGGACGGGCGGCATGCTCATTCTGCGCAAGGCCGACATAGGCGAGTTTTTCGCGGAGTTCTTCCGCTTCATCATGTTCTTCGGCTTCTTCCTCTGGCTGCTCAGGAACGGGCCGGCCTTCGCCTCCTCGATCATCCGGTCCTTGCAGCAACTCGGCGAACAAGCCTCTGGTGTTTCGTCAGTCACGCCCTCGGGCATTGTCGATATCGGCTTCATGATTTGGAAGCAGGCCATTACCAGCTTGTCGCTGTGGAGCCCCATCGATAGTTTCGTCGGCACGGCCTTGAGCGCCGGAATCATGCTTCTGCTGGCGGCCGTCGCGGTGAATATGCTGCTGATCCTGGTGTCGGCTTGGATCTTGATGTACGCCGGAATCTTCTTTCTCGGCTTCGGTGGATCGCGTTGGACTTCCGACATGGCGATCAACTATTACAAGACCGTCCTCGGGGTGGCCGTGCAGCTCTTCGCTATGGTGCTCCTGGTCGGCATCGGCAACGATTTGCTTTCGACCTTCTACGCAAAAATGAACAAGGGCGCGCTCAACTTTGAAGAGCTGGGCGTGATGCTGGTTTTCTGCTTCGCCCTGCTGATGCTGGTCAGCAAGGTTCCGGGGCTGCTGTCCGGCGTCATCACCGGCGCTGGCATCGGTCATGCCGGCATCGGCAACTTCGGCGCTGGTGCTGTCGCCGGCGCGGCGATGGGCGCAGTCGGCATGGCGGCAACGGCGGCGAGCATGGCTGGCGCGGCCGTGATGGGCGGCGCGCAGAGCATCGCCGGTGGCGCTTCGGCGATCAAGGCGGCTTTCGAAAAGGCGCAAGCCGGGATGGATAGCGGCAGCGGGCAGATGCCCAGCTTCGGCGGATCAAGCAGCGGCGGCGGTGACGGCAGCGCTGGCAGTACGCCATTCGCGCAAGCGGCCGGATTCTCGGGCAGTTCCGCGATGGGCGGCGAATCCTCTGGTTTTGGCAGTGCTGGCAGCGACACGAAGGGCGAGAAATCGGAAGGCGGGGACGCCAAGGGCAAGAATGCCGGCGGCACCGGCCAAGCCAAGGCCAACGACGCCAAGCGTGGCCAGGGCGGCGGCAACAGTTTGGGGCGTGCTGCCGCGTTGACCGTGGGCACCGCGGCCAATCTGGCAGCCGGAGTCGGCAACCTGATGAAAGGCAAGGCAGCGCAACTGGCGGCCGACTTCCAGGAGGGCGTCGGCAAGAGCGTTCCTGGCCAGGTGGCTTCCGCAATCCGGGCAAGCGCAACAAAGGACGCACCGGCATTCGACGGCAACAGCCTCGCATCCGCCGGCGTTGACGATGAGGTCGCCGCCTTCGTGAACAAAACCCAAGGAGCCTGACCATGAGCGCAATAACGATCCGCGAGGGGTTGTAAGCCGGAACCCCAGATTTTTCCGTCACCCCAGTTCCAGCCCGGCC
>DYFK01000010.1 GCA_020725265.1 Hydrogenophilus sp.
TTAGGGGGTAGTGATTGGACTGCCATCATTGCGGCGATTTGCTCGCAATCGAAGGGACACGAAGAGAATATCGGTATATCCTAATTTAGGTAAAGCAAGTCATAACAAGTATTTATGAGCTATATCACACTGTTGCAATTTCGCCACCTTCGACAAGGGGGGCGCCATGACCCCGGTCAATGAAGTCGGTGGTATTCGTCTAGGAGTCGAGGGTTGGCGTCACCCAGGATGGCTGGGGTCCTTCTACCCGGGCGACATGCCGGAAGACTGGTGGCTGGCTTTCTATAACACCCAGCACGCATGCGTGTATCTGGGGCGCGAGGCTTGGAAGTCGCGCGGTCCCGGAGAAATCGAGTTCTGGCTGTCGGAAACCCATGACCATTTCCTGTTTCTTGCGGAGCCGTCGGGAATCGGTGAGGCACCAATCGCGCATGAGCGGTTTCTCCTGATGCCCAGGGATCATCCGTCCATCGTCTGGTTCGACCGAACCACCGATCTGAAATCGCTGTCGTCGTGGTTGCGCGCGTACGATCCGACGCGTCCCGGGTACGCACTGAGCCGCGATGCCGATCTCGGCCAGATCGAACGTGTCCGGACACTGCTTGAACTGATGGGACTTTGACGCCTGATAAAATGCCCGACCTCCCCGCCGATTCGATGACCGAACGCCCGACGTGCCCGACAACCTGATCGAAATCCGTGACCTGTCCTTCGCTTATGGCGACCGACCGGTCCTGCGCGGCATCAACCTTACGGCGGGAAGAGGGCAGGTGATCGCCATCATGGGCAATTCCGGTTGCGGCAAGACCACCTTGCTGCGCTTGATAGGCGGCGCGCTGAAGCCGACCAGTGGAAGCCTGAACATCGACGGCATCGACATGGGCGGTCTCGATCAGGCGGGGCTTTACGCCTTGCGCCGGCGCATGGGCATGTTGTTCCAGTTCGGCGCGCTGTTCACGGATATGACGGTTTTCGAGAATGTTGCCTTTCCACTTCGCGAGCATACCGATCTGCCCGAGGTCATGATCCGGGATCTGGTGTTCATGAAGCTGAACGCGGTCGGCTTGCGCGGCGCGCACGCGCTGATGCCGTCGGAGCTTTCCGGGGGCATGGCCCGGAGGGTCGCCCTGGCGCGTTCGATCGCGCTCGAACCGAGCCTGATTCTCTACGACGAGCCGTTCGCCGGGCTCGACCCGATTTCCCTGGGGGTCACCGGCAATCTGATCCGCCGGCTGACCGATACCCTTGGCGTGACTTCCGTGGTCGTCACCCACGATGTCCAGGAGTCCTTGAAAATGGTCGATTACGTTTATTTCGTGTCCGATGGGGTGATCGTGGCGCGCGGCACGCCCACCGAGATCCGGGCGTCGGACCTGCCCTATGTCCATCAGTTCGTGCATGGCGAGGCCGACGGCCCGGTGCCGTTCCATGTGCCGGCGCCGGTCTATGCCGAGGATCTGGGGTTGCCGGCATGACGGCACTGATCGAGGTGATCCGCGGTATCGGCCGGCGCGTGGTCGACGGCGTCTGGCGGATGGGGGTGGCGACCCGCTTCTTCCTGCTGACGCTGCTGTATTCCGGTCAGGGGTTTCGCCGTTTCCATTTGATCGTGCGCGAGATTTATTCGTCCGGCGTGCTGTCGCTGATCATCATCCTGGTATCCGGGTTGTTCGTCGGCATGGTGCTGGCGTTGCAAGGCTATGAGACCTTGCAGACCTATGGCTCCGAGGAGGCGCTGGGAGTGCTGGTTTCGCTGTCCCTGGTGCGCGAGCTCGGACCGGTGGTGGCCGCCTTGCTGTTCGCCAGCCGGGCGGGCTCCGCGATCACGGCGGAGATCGGCCTGATGCGCGCGACCGAGCAGATCGCGGCCATGGAAATGATGGCGGTCAACCCGATCGCGCGGGTGGTGGCGCCGCGGTTCTGGGGCGCCGTCATCTCCATGCCGTTCCTGGCCGCGCTGTTCTCGGCCATGGGCATCTTCGGCGGTTATCTGGTCGGCGTCGTCCTGATCGGCGTCGATGAAGGTTCGTTCTGGTCGCAGATGCAGGCCGCCGTCGATTTTCGCGAGGACATCCTCAATGGCGTGATCAAGAGCGTGGTGTTCGGCGTCGCCGTCACCGCCATCGCCCTGTTCGAAGGTTATGACGCGCCGCCCACGGCGGAAGGCGTCTCCCGCGCCACCACCCGAACCGTGGTGACTTCTTCCCTGGCCATCCTTGGCCTGGATTTCGTTCTGACCGCATTCATGTTCCGTGGAGTTTGACCCATGCAGCGCGCAACCCTGGACCTTTGGGTCGGTTTCTTCGTCGTGGCGGGGATCGCCGCCGTCCTGTTCCTTGCCCTCAAGGTGGGCAACATGGGCGCCTTCGAAACCGGCCAGACCTATACCGTCAAGGCGACGTTCGCCAACATCGGCGGCCTCAAGACGCGGGCGCCGGTGAAGAGCGCCGGCGTGGTCGTCGGCCGGGTCGTCGACATCGGTTTCGATACGGAACTGTACGAAGCCACGGTGACCCTGAATCTGGACGCGCGCTTTCCGTTTCCGCGCGATAGCAGCGCCGCGATCATGACTTCCGGCCTGCTGGGCGAGCAGTACATCGCCCTGGAAGCGGGCGGCGACGACAAGATGCTCGCCAATGGCGACACCATCCGGCTGACCCAGGGCGCCGTGGTTCTGGAAAACCTGATCGGCCAGTTTCTGTACAGCAAGGCGGCCGAGGAAACTCCTGGCGCGTCGCCGGCTCAGTGACATATCGGGGAGCCGGATGGCCGTGCCCCATGAAAGGAAGGGAACCAAGATGATTTCTTTGAACGACTGGACGCGGTTGCCGATCACCCTGGCGTTGGTGCTCGGCGTCATGATCTTCGCCCCGATCGCTGGCGCCAACACGGCCCCGGACGTGCTGGCGCGCGAAACCACCAACGAGGTGTTGCGTATCGTCAAGCAGGACCGCGACATCAAGAGCGGCAATTCCCGCAAGATACTGGATCTGGTGGAGCAGAAAATCCTGCCCAATTTCGATTTCCGCAAGATGACCCAGCTCGCGGTGGCGCGGAACTGGTCGCGGGCGACGCCGGAACAGCAGGAGGCGCTGGTCGATCAATTCCGGACCCTGCTGGTGCGCACCTACTCGGCTTCGCTGTCGAGCGTGGCCGATTACAAGATCGACTTCAAGCCATTGCGAATGGCTGCCGGCAGTACCGACGTGACCGTCAGCACCGAAGTCAGCAAGCCGGGGTCGCCTCCGATCACGATCGACTATCGCATGGAAAAACAAGGGGAGGACTGGAAGGTGTACGACGTGCTTGTCGATAACGTGAGCATGGTCACCGTGTACCGGAATTCCTTCAATTCGGAAGTCCGCAAGGGTGGGATCGAAGGCCTGATGGCCGCGTTGTCCCGGCGGAACCAAGGCGGGGCGGCCAGCCGGCAATGAAGGTGGATGCCGGTGTCGCCTACCTGAGTGGCGATCTCGTGCTCGACCGCGCCACGGCCCTGCTGGCGGAGGGACTCGCCGCGCTCGCCGCCGGCGCGCGGGTGTTCGATCTGGATGATGTCGGCAATGTCGATTCCTCGGCCCTGAGCCTGTTGCTTTCCTTGCGACGCGGCGCCGGCAGCGATGCGGTGACGTTCCGCGCCATGCCTGACAGCCTGCTCAGTCTGGCGCGCCTGTACGGCATCGCCGATCAGTTCCCGAGCCAGTCTTGAAACCTTGAGCACGCCGCCGGCGGTCCGCGTGCGCGGCCTGGAAAAACACTATGGACGCGTGCATGCGTTGCGTGGTGTCGATCTCGACATCGCGGAAGGCGAGTTTTTCGCGTTGCTGGGGCCCAATGGCGCCGGCAAAACCACGTTGATCAGTCTGCTTGCCGGACTGGCGCGAGCCAGCGCCGGCAGCGCCGAAATCATGGGTTTCGATGTCACCCGCGAGTATCGGCGGGCGCGTCGCGCGTTGGGCGTGGTGCCCCAGGAGCTGGTGTACGACCCGTTCTTCACCGTGCGCGAGACCCTGGTGTTCCAGTCGGGGTATTACGGCTTGCGCGACAATCGGGCCTGGATCGACGAGTTGCTTGCCAACCTGGGTCTGGCCGACAAGGCGGATGCCTATACCCGGGTGTTGTCCGGCGGCATGAAGCGGCGCCTGCTGGTGGCCCAGGCCCTGGTGCACAAGCCGCCGGTGATCGTGCTCGACGAGCCGACCGCCGGGGTCGATGTCGAGCTGCGGCAGTCCCTGTGGGCGTTCATCCGCCGCCTCAACCAGCAGGGCCACACCATCCTGCTGACCACGCATTACCTGGAAGAGGCGGAAACGCTGTGCGAGCGCGTGGCAATGCTCAAGGAAGGACGCGTGGTCGCGCTGGACCGTACCGCCGACCTGCTGCGCGGCGCCGCCGAGCGCCATCTGCTGCTGGACATCGGCCAACAGCCGTTGCCGGAATTCCTGCGCGCGCGCCTGAAAGGCATGGAAGATGGCCGCCATGTTCTCGACCTGCCCGATTTTTCCGAACTCGAAACCATTCTGGCCGGATTGCGCGCCGCCGGCATCGGCGTCCGCGATCTTGCCCTGCGCGAGGTCGATCTGGAGGATGTTTTTCTCAAGGTCATGCGCGGAGGTCGCGCATGACCGGATTCATGACCCTGTTGCGCAAGGAAATCCTGCGTTTCTGGAAGGTGCTGTTGCAGACCATCGCCGCGCCGGTCCTGACCGCGCTGCTCTATCTGCTCATCTTTTCGCATGTGCTGGAAGCCCATGTGCAGGTGTATCCGGGCGTGTCCTACACGGCTTTTCTGATGCCCGGCCTGATCATGATGTCGATGATGCAGAACGCTTTCGCCAATTCCTCGTCGTCGCTGATCCAGTCCAAGATCACCGGCAACATCGTGTTCGTGCTGCTGCCGCCGCTGTCCTATCTGGAGTTTTTCCTGGCTTACCTGGTCGCCGCCCTGGCGCGCGGTTTCGCTGTCGGCGTGGGCGTGTTGCTGGTGGGGGTGTTCTTCGCCGACATCGAAATGCGGCACCCGGGTTGGGTTCTGGCATTCGCGCTCGCCTCGGGCACCGTATTCGCCTGTATCGGCATCCTCGCCGGCATCTGGGCGGACAAGTTCGACCATCTGGCCGGTGTGCAGAATTTCGTGATCATGCCGCTCACCTTCCTGTCCGGCGTGTTCTATTCCATCCACTCGCTGCCGGCGTTCTGGCAGTCGGTTTCCCATTTCAACCCGGTCTTCTACATGATTGATGGCTTCCGATACGGTTTTTTTGGCCAGGGCGACGTCGACCCCTGGTTGGGCATGGCGGTGGTCCTGCCCTTCGCGCTGTTGCTCGCGGTCGCGACTTTGATGATGTTGCGGTCGGGTTATAAACTCCGCCACTGAATTTTTCGGATATCCCCCATGGTTACCCCCACTCAGATCGAGGACTGGATCAGCGCCGGCCTGGCGTGCGAGCACGTCCAGGTGGCTGGCGACGGCCAGCATTTCGAGGCGGTCGTGGTCAGCGCGGCCTTCGCCGGCAAGACTCCGGTCGGACGCCACCAGCTGGTTTACCAGGCCCTGGGCGAGCGCATGAAATCAGAAATCCACGCGCTGTCCATGCAGACCCTGACCCCGGACGAATGGCGGCTGCGTCATGGATAAGCTGATCGTCGCGGGGGGCGCCCGCCTGACCGGCGAGGTCGCGATTTCCGGCGCCAAGAACGCGGCATTGCCGATCCTGTGCGCCAGTCTGCTGACATCGGAGCCGTTGACGCTGACCAACGTGCCGGCCCTCAACGACATCGACACCATGCTCCGCCTGCTCGCCCAGATGGGTGTGCGCGTCGAGCGCGCTGGCGATCGCGTGACCCTGGACGCCGGTGCTCTCGACAATCCTCTGGCGCCCTATGAGCTGGTCAAGACCATGCGCGCCTCGATCCTGGTGCTTGGGCCGCTGGTCGCGCGCGCTGGCGAGGCCAGGGTCTCGCTGCCGGGTGGCTGCGCGATCGGCGCGCGGCCGGTCGACCAGCACATCAAGGGCTTGCAGTCGATGGGTGCCGAGGTGCATGTCGAACACGGCTATGTCGTCGCCAGGGCCACGCGGTTGAAGGGCGCGCGCCTGTTCACCGACATGGTCACCGTCACCGGCACCGAGAACCTGATGATGGCGGCCTGTCTGGCTGATGGCGAAACGGTGATCGAGAATGCCGCGCGCGAGCCGGAGGTGGTGGATCTGGCGCAATGCCTGACCGCCATGGGTGCCCGCATCAGCGGCGCCGGCACCGACGTGATCCGGGTCCGGGGAGTCGAACGCCTGCATGGCGGCGAACACCGTGTCATGCCCGACCGCATCGAAACCGGAACCTTCCTGTGCGCGGCCGCGATCACCGGTGGCGACGTGCGCCTGACCGGCACCAGCACCGGTTATCTCGACGCGGTCGTGGACAAGCTGATGGACGCCGGCTGTGAGCTCATTGGCGAGAAGACAGCCCGTTCCGAATCCATCCACATCATCGCGCCGCCCCGGCTGCGCGCGGTCTCGATCCGGACCGCGCCCTATCCGGCCTTTCCCACCGACATGCAGGCGCAGTTCATGGCCATCAACGCCGTCGCCGAGGGCACGGCGGTGATCCGCGAGACCATCTTCGAGAACCGTTTCATGCACGCGGTGGAATTGCAGCGTCTGGGCGCCGACATCAAGATCGATGGCAACACGGCGGTACAGACCGGCGTCGCCAAATTGCAGGGCGCCACCGTCATGGCCACCGATCTGCGCGCATCCGCCTCGCTGGTGGTCGCCGGTCTGGTGGCGGAGGGGGAAACCCACATCGAGCGCATTTATCACCTGGATCGCGGTTACGAACACATCGAATCCAAGCTGACCGCCTTGGGCGCCAGTATCAGGCGGGAACACGCATGAACCAGATCAACCAGATCACCCTGGCCCTGTCCAAGGGCCGCATCTTCGAGGAAACCCTGCCGCTGCTCGCGGCCGCCGGAATCACCCCGGCCGAAAGTCCGGAATCGTCGCGCAAGCTGATCATCGGCACCAATCGCGCCGACGTACGCCTGATCATCGTGCGTGCCAGCGACGTGCCGACCTACGTGCAGCACGGCGCCGCCGATCTCGGCATCGCCGGCAAGGACGTGCTGGTCGAGCATGGTGGCGAAGGGCTCTATCAGCCGGTCGACCTCAATATCGCCAAGTGCCGGATGATGGTGGCCACGCCGGTCGGTTTCGACTACCCGGCGGCGGTGCGTCGCGGCGCCCGGTTGCGCGTGGCGACCAAGTACGTCGATACCGCGCGCCTGCATTTCGCCAGCAAGGGCGTGCATGTCGACCTGATCAAGCTGTACGGCTCGATGGAGCTGGCGCCGCTGGTCGGCCTGGCCGACGTCATCGTCGACCTGGTTTCCACCGGCGGCACGCTCAAGGCCAACAACCTGGTCGCGGTCGAGGAAATCATGCCGATCAGCTCCCGGCTGGTGGTCAACCAGGCCTCGATGAAACTCAAGCACGAGGCGATCCAGCCGATCGTCGACGCGTTCCGGAGCGCCGCCGGTAAATAATCCCGGCGCGCGCGGCCGGTGGCGGGTGCGCCGTGACTATAATCACGCACTCCGCTTCATTTTTGTTTCCCCATGTCCGACCTCGCCATCGACCTGTCCATGACCCGGCTGGATGCGGCCGCGCCCGAATTTCGCGCGCGCCTGGCCGATCTGCTCGCCTTCAACGACGCCACCGACAGCGCGGTGGGCAGCGCCGTCACGGAAATTCTCGGCGCGGTGCGCGCGCGTGGCGACGCGGCGGTCATTGAATACACCAGCCGTTTCGATCGGTTGAACACCGCCGCCATGGCTGAACTGGAGTTGAGCCAGGCCGATCTTCAGGCCGCGCTCGGCAATCTGCCGTTGCGCCTCGAACAGGCATTGCGCCAGGCGGCCGAGCGCGTGCGCCTCTATCACGAGCGCCAGCGCCAGGAATCCTGGACCTACAGTGAGGCCGACGGCACCGTGCTCGGCCAGCAGGTGACGCCGCTCGACCGCGTCGGTCTGTACGTGCCCGGGGGCAAGGCCGCGTATCCCTCATCGGTGTTGATGAACGCGATTCCCGCCAAGGTGGCCGGGGTCAAGGAACTGATCATGGTGGTGCCAACCCCGGACGGCGCGCGCAACGATCTGGTGCTGGCGGCGGCGGCGGTGGCCGGTGTCGACCGCGTGTTCACCATCGGCGGCGCGCAGGCGGTGGCGGCGCTGGCCTACGGCACCGAAACCATCCCCCAGGTCGACAAGATCGTCGGCCCCGGCAACGCCTATGTCGCCGAGGCCAAGCGGCGCGTGTTCGGCGTGGTCGGCATCGACATGATCGCCGGCCCCTCGGAAATCCTGGTGATCTGCGACGGCGGGACCGATCCGGACTGGATCGCCATGGACCTGTTCTCGCAGGCCGAGCACGACGAGCTGGCGCAATCCATCCTGGTGTCGCCCGATGCCGCTTTCCTCGACGCGGTGGCGGCGAGCATCCGCAAGTTGCTGCCGACCATGCCGCGCCAGGACGTGATCGCCACTTCGCTGGCCAATCGCGGTGGCCTGATCCTGTGCCGCGATCTCGACGAGGCCGCGGAAATCGCCAATTTCATCGCGCCGGAGCACCTGGAGCTGTCGGTCGAGGATCCCGACGCGCTGTTGCCGAAAATCCGTCACGCCGGCGCCATCTTCATGGGCCGCAACACCTGCGAGGCGCTCGGCGACTACTGCGCCGGTCCCAACCACGTGCTGCCCACCTCGCGCACCGCGCGTTTTTCCTCGCCGCTGGGGGTCTACGATTTCCAGAAGCGTTCCAGCCTGATCCACGTCTCGGCCGAGGGCGCGAAGTCCCTGGGTGAAATCGCCGCCGCGCTGGCCTATGGCGAGGGCTTGCAGGCGCACGGCCGTTCGGCGGAGTACCGCGTCGGCCGGGCCTGAACCTTATGAGTCGCTATTGGAGCGCCATCGCGCGCGGCCTGACGCCGTATGTGCCGGGTGAACAGCCCAAGCTCGCGAACCTGGTCAAGCTCAACACCAACGAGAACCCGTACGGCCCGGGTCCCGCCGTGCTGGCGGCGTTGCGCGACGCGGTCGGCGACGAGCTGCGTCTGTACCCGGACCCCGGTGCCGAGGAACTGCGCTCGGCCATCGCCGCCGCGCATGGCGTGAAAACCGAACAGGTGTTCGTCGGCAACGGTTCCGACGAGGTTCTCGCGCACGCCTTCCTGGCCTTGCTCAAGCAGGACGCGCCGGTTTTGTTCCCGGACATCACCTACAGCTTCTATCCGGTCTACTGCGGGTTGTACCAGATCCCATATCGGGAAATTCCGCTCGATGACGATTTCGCGATCCGCGTCGACGACTATCTTGGCCAGGCCAACGGCGGCATCGTCTTCCCCAACCCGAACGCGCCGACCGGCCGCCTACTGGCGCGCGCCGAGATCGAGCGTCTGCTGCTGGGCAATAGCGGGTCGGTGGTCCTGGTCGACGAGGCCTATATCGATTTCGGTGGCGAGTCGGTGGTGCCGCTGATCGAGCGATATCCGAACTTGCTGGTGGTGCATACCCTGTCCAAGTCGCGCGCGTTGGCCGGCTTGCGGGTCGGCTACGCGATCGGCCAGGCCGACCTGATCGAGGCGCTTACCCGGGTCAAGGACAGCTTCAACTCCTATCCACTCGGCCGTCTCGCCCAGGCCGGTGCCCGCGCCGCCATGGCCGACCGCGCCTGGTTCGACGCCAGCCGCGAGAAGATCATGCGCAGCCGCGATCGGCTGGTCGGCGAGCTGGTCGGCATGGGCTTCGAGGTGCTGCCATCCGGCGCCAATTTCGTGTTCGCCCGCCACTCCGGCCATGACGGCGCGGCGCTGGCGGCGGCGCTGCGCGAGCGTGGCATCGTCGTGCGGCATTTCCGGCGGCCGGCGCGTATCGCCGCTTTCCTGCGCATCACCATCGGCACCGATCCTCAATGCGACGCGCTTTCGCGGGCGCTGCGCGAAATCCTCGGTCAGTGCGGGTAATATTCAGCGTTCTTGGAGCAAGATTCCCATGCGAACCGCCACCGTAAGCCGGGACACCCTGGAAACCCAGATCAGCGTGCGCATCAATCTCGATGGCAGTGGCCTGGCCGCGTTCCAGACCGGCCTGCCCTTCCTCGATCACATGCTCGACCAGGTCGCGCGCCATGGCCTGATCGACATCGACATCGACGCCAAGGGCGATCTGCACATCGACGCCCACCACACCGCCGAGGACATCGGCATCACCCTCGGCCAGGCGCTGGCCAGGGCGGTCGGCGACAAGAAGGGCATCCGCCGCTACGGCCACGCCTACGTGCCGCTGGACGAGGCGCTGTCGCGCGTGGTGATCGACCTGTCCGGCCGGCCCGGTCTGGAATTCAACGTCGAGTTCACGCGCGCGCGCATCGGCGATTTCGATGTCGATCTGTTCCGTGAATTCTTCCAGGGCTTCGTCAATCACGCCGGCATCACCCTGCACGTCGACAATCTGCGCGGCATCAACGCCCACCACCAGGCCGAGACCGTGTTCAAGGCGTTCGGCCGCGCGCTGCGCATGGCGCTGGAGGTCGACCCGCGCATGGGCGACGCCATGCCCTCGACCAAGGGCACGCTGTGACCGATATCGCCATCGTCGATTACGGCATGGGCAACCTGCTGTCGGTGTCCAAGGCCTTCGAGCACGTCGCGCCGCAAGCCGACGTCGTCGTCACCTCCGACCCCGCCGTGATCGCGGCGGCAAGACGCGTGGTGTTTCCCGGCGTCGGCGCGATGCCCGACTGCATGCGCGAACTGTCGGCGCGCGGCCTCGTCGACGTGGTCAGGCAGGCCGCGCGCGACAAGCCCTTCCTGGGCATCTGCCTGGGCATGCAAGCGCTGTTCGCGCACAGCGAGGAGGGCGACTGCGCCGGCCTCGGCCTGTTGCCCGGCAACGTGCGCCGGTTTCCCGCCGAAGCCATGAAGGATGAGGCCGGCAATCGTCTGAAGGTGCCGCACATCGGCTGGAACCGCGTGCATCGGACGGCGGCGCATCCGATGTGGACCGGCATCGACGACGGCGCGCGTTTCTACTTCGTGCACAGTTATTACTGCGAGCCGGCCGAGCAGGCGGTGGTCGCCGGTTTCAGCCATTATCCGTTCGCGTTCACCTGCGCGGTGGCCAGGGACAACCTGTTCGCCGTGCAGTTTCACCCCGAGAAGAGCCAGGCCGCCGGCCTGCGCCTGCTCGCCAACTTTGTCACCTGGGAAGGGAATCAGGGGTAAGCCATGCTGATCATTCCGGCGATCGATCTGAAAGACGGCCAATGCGTACGCCTCAAGCAGGGCGAGATGGACAGCGCCACGGTTTTTTCCGCGAATCCGTCGGAGATGGCGGAAAAATGGCTGGCGGCCGGCGCGCGTCGCCTGCATCTGGTCGACCTCAATGGCGCCTTCGCCGGCAAGCCGGTCAACGAGAAGGCGATCAAGGCGATCACCGACGCGCTCGGAGATGAAATCCCGGTGCAACTGGGTGGCGGCATCCGCGATCTCGACACCATTGAGCGCTACCTGGATGACGGCATCAGCTACGTCATCATCGGCAGCGCGGCGGTGAAGAACCCCGGCTTCCTGCACGATGCCTGCACCGCCTTTCCCGGCCACATCATCGTCGGTCTGGACGCCAAGGATGGCAAGGTGGCGGTGGAGGGCTGGTCGAAGGTGACCGGCCACGACGTCATCGACCTGGCCAGGCGCTTCGAGGACTACGGCGTGGAATCGGTGGTCTACACCGACATCGGTCGCGACGGCATGCTCTCCGGGGTCAATGTCGAGGCGACGGTGAAACTGGCGCAGGCGCTGACCATACCGGTCATCGCCAGCGGTGGCATCACCAACCTGGATGACGTGCGCAACCTGTGCGCGGTGGCCGACGAGGGCATCATCGGCGCCATCACCGGCCGCGCGATCTACGAGGGCAGCCTCGATTTCACCGAGGCGCAGCGCCTCGCCGATCAGTTGAACGGCGTCTGACGTGGCCCTCGCCAAACGCATCATCCCCTGCCTGGATGTCACCGCCGGCCGTGTCGTCAAGGGCGTCAACTTCGTCAATCTGCGCGACGCCGGCGACCCGGTGGAGATCGCCCGCCGCTATGACGAACAGGGCGCCGACGAACTGACCTTCCTCGACATCACCGCCAGTTCCGACGACCGCGACCTGATCCTGCACATCATCGAGGACGTCGCCGCGCAGGTGTTCATTCCGCTCACCGTCGGCGGTGGCGTGCGCGTGGTCGAGGATGTGCGCCGCCTGTTGCACGCCGGCGCCGACAAGGTGTCGATCAACACCTCCGCCGTGTTCAATCCGCAACTGGTGAAGGACGCTTCCGACCGCTTCGGCAGCCAGTGCATTGTCGTCGCCATCGATGCCAAGCAGGTGGTCTGGGGCGCCACGCCGAAGTGGGAGGTGTTCACCCATGGCGGCCGCAAGCCGACCGGCCTGGATGCGGTGGAATGGGCGACGCGGATGGCGGCGCTGGGCGCTGGCGAAATCCTGCTCACCAGCATGGACCGCGACGGCGCCAAGATCGGTTTCGATCTCAACCTGACGCGCGCCATCGCCGATGCCGTCGATATTCCGGTGATCGCCAGCGGCGGCGTCGGCAACCTGCAACATCTGGTCGACGGCGTGAAGCAGGGTGGCGCCGATGCCGTGCTCGCCGCCAGCATCTTCCATTTCGGCGAGTACACCGTCGCCCAGGCCAAGCGCGCCATGGCCGAGCAGGGCATCGAGGTGCGGGAATGAGCGAAGCCTGGCTGAACAAGGTGAACTGGTCGGAAGACGGCCTGGTGCCGGCCATTGCCCAGGATGCCGCCAGCGGAGACATCCTGATGGTGGCGTGGATGAACCGCGAGGCGCTCAAGCGCACGGTGGAAACCGGCGAGGCGGTGTACTGGTCGCGTTCACGCAAGAAACTGTGGCACAAGGGCGAGGAGTCCGGTCATACCCAGAAGGTCCGGGAAATCCGTCTGGATTGCGATGAGGATGTGGTGCTGCTGAAGGTCGAACAGATTGGCGGCATCGCCTGCCATACCGGACGCAGGGCCTGTTTCTTCCAGAAGCTGGAGGATGGCGAGTGGAAGACGGTGGAACCGGTCCTGAAGGATCCGCACGAGATTTACCGGAAATGAACGACGATATCCTTACCCGCATCGCCGAGACGCTGGAAGCGCGCAAGCAGGCCGATCCCGCCGCTTCCTATGTCGCCAGGCTGTACCAAAAGGGGCTCGACGCCATCCTGAAGAAGATCGCGGAGGAGGCGGCCGAGACCATCATGGCGGCGAAGGATGGCGTTCGCGAAAAAGTCATCTACGAAACCGCCGACCTGTGGTTTCATTCCCTGGTTTTGCTGGCGCGTCAGGGCATCCATCCGGATGAAGTCCTGAACGAACTGGCGCGACGCGAAGGATTGTCGGGTTTGGCCGAAAAGGCCGCACGCAAGGAAAGCGTATGAGCGATTGCATCTTCTGCAAGATCGTGGCCGGAGAGATTCCCTGCCGCAAGGTGTACGAGGACGGCGAACTTCTGGCCTTTCACGACATCAACCCGGTGGCCCCGGTGCATTTCATGATCATCCCGAAGGCGCATATCGCCTCGCTCGCCGATACCGGGGAAGAGCACGCCACCCTGCTCGGGCGCATGCTGGTGCTGGCGCCGCTGCTGGCCCGCGAACAGGGCCTGGCCGATGGCTTCCGCACCATCATCAATACCGGGCGGGGTGGTGGCCAGGAAGTGTTCCACCTGCACATCCACATCATCGGCGGCGGCGGACCGCGTCCGATGTGACGCGGCGCCATCCGGCACCGATACATTCATCAGCAAGGAGAAGGAAATGGGTTCTTTCAGCATCTGGCACTGGTTGATCGTTCTGGTCATCGTGCTGCTCGTGTTCGGCACCAAGAAACTGCGCAACATCGGTGGCGATCTCGGCGGCGCCGTCAAGAATTTCAAGGAAGCGATGGGCGAGGAGAAGAACAAGTCCTCCACCACCGCCGAACTGCCGCGTCAGGACGACGGCAAGGGCACCACCATCGAAGGCGAGGTCAAGGACAAGCAGCAAAGCTGAGAGCTGGCCGCAAGTAGCGAGTAGCAAGTCGCCAAAGCCCGCGCGTGAGGCGCGCGACAACTCTCCACTTGCCAATAGCCACTTGCCGCCTGCCGCTTCCATATCTCCATGTTCGATCTCGGATTTTCAGAACTGCTCGTCATCGGCATCGTCGCGCTGGTCGTCATCGGCCCGGAGCGGCTGCCCAAGGTTGCCCGCTCGGCGGGCCAATGGCTGGGGCGGCTCAATCGCTACGTCGCCCAGGTCAAGCAGGACATCGATCGCGACATGAAACTGGAAGAGCTGCGCAAGATGCAGCAGGAGATGAAGGAGTCGGCGCAACGCTTCGAAATCATGGCGAACGATACCGCGCGCGATGTGGAGACCGCCGCTCGGGAAATGGAGACCACGGTCGAACGGGAAGGCGCGCAGATCAGCAAGGTCATGCAGGCGATGAGCTCGACGGATGGTGGTCTGACCATGAAGGAATGGGATCGGATCAAGGCCGAGGAGGTGGATGTCGCCAAGCAGGAGGACAGCGCCCGCCCGCTCGCCGAGGCCGCCTCGCCAACCAAGCCATCGCCGGACGAAGCGCCCGCCAGCGATGGGCAGGCATCCGCCGCCTCGCCCGAATCCTCCAGCCAGCCGGCGCGGCGTGACTATCCGGACGGCTCGGTCGGCTGACACTCCATGGACGGCACGGAAACCTTCATCTCCCATCTGATCGAGTTGCGCGACCGCCTGCTCAAGGCCGTGGTCGCCTGGATACTCGTCTTCATCTGTCTGTTCCCGTTCGCCAACGACCTCTATACCCTGCTCGCCCAGCCAATGCTGGAAAAACTGCCGCAGGGGGGGCAGATGATCGCGACCGAAGTGGTAACGCCATTCTTCGTGCCGATCAAGGTCGCGATGATGAGTGCCTTCCTGGTCGCGCTGCCGTTCATTCTGTATCAGGTCTGGGCGTTCGTCGCGCCGGGTCTGTACGCGCACGAAAAGAAATTCATTCTGCCGCTGGTGGTGGCCAGCGTCGTGCTTTTTTCAGTCGGCATGGCATTCGCCTATTTCCTGGTATTCCCCGTCGTCTTCGGCTTCATCATTGGCATCGCGCCACAGGGCGTCGCGGTGATGACCGACATCAACAAATATCTCGATTTCGTCATCACGCTGTTCCTGGCGTTCGGCCTGACCTTCGAGGTGCCGATCGTGGTGGTCGCGCTCGCCTTGATGGGGCTCGTCGAAGTCGAGAAATTCAAGGAGGCGCGCCCCTACGTCATCGTCGGCGCCTTCGTCATCGCCGCCATCGTCACGCCACCGGACGTCATTTCCCAGTTCATGCTGGCGGTGCCGCTCTGGCTCCTGTACGAACTTGGCGTGATCATCGCCGGCTGGGTGGTCAAGAAGCGGGTTGACGACGGCGAGAGCGAGCAGCCCTATGTGCCGATGACCGGTGATGAACTGGACGCGGAGCTCGACCGGATCGAGATGGAACAGAAGGATCTCAAATAGCCGCTTTATTCCGGTGCGCACCAAAACCAAACGCCCCGATATGGGGCGTTTGGTTTTGGTGCGTCTGCGCAAGTAGCTGATTTGTAATGCACCCAAAGAAGGCATGAGTATTGCTTTCTCCGGAAAATTTTTCTGGAGACGATCATGGATGCATTCAAATCGGGCGCCGACGTTCTGTTCATACTGCTCGGCGCCATCATGGTGCTGGCCATGCATGCCGGTTTCGCGTTTCTCGAACTGGGCACGGTACGGAAAAAGAATCAGGTCAACGCCCTAGTCAAGATCCTGACGGATTTTTCGGTATCCACCATCGCTTATTTCTTCATCGGTTACGGTATCGCCTACGGGGTCGACTTTTTCGCCAGCGCCAACAGTCTGGTCGAGAAGAACGGCTATGACCTGGTCAAATTCTTCTTCCTGTTGACCTTCGCCGCCGCCATCCCCGCCATCGTTTCCGGCGGTATCGCCGAGCGCGCCCGCTTCAATCCGCAGCTGGCCGCGACCTTCGTCCTGGTCGGCTTCGTCTATCCGTTTTTCGAAGGCATGGCCTGGAACGGCAATCTCGGTTTCCAGGACGCGATCGAGACGATTACCGGCGCGCGCTTCCATGATTTCGCGGGATCGGTGGTCGTTCACGCCATGGGTGGCTGGATCGCGCTGCCGGCCGTGTTGCTACTCGGCGCCCGACGTGGACGCTATCGCCAGGACGGCATGGTGGCCGCGCACCCGCCTTCGAGCATTCCCTTCCTCGCTCTGGGCGCGTGGATTCTTACGGTTGGCTGGTTCGGCTTCAACGTGATGTCGGCACAGACCCTGGAGGCGGTTTCCGGTCTTGTCGCGGTCAATTCCCTGATGGCCATGGTCGGCGGTACGCTTGCCGCGCTGGCCGCCGGCCGCAATGACCCTGGCTTCATCCATAACGGCCCGCTCGCGGGGCTGGTCGCGATCTGCGCCGGCTCCGACCTGATGCACCCGATCGGGGCGTTGATCACCGGCGCGATCGGCGGTGGTCTGTTCGTGCTCATGTTCACCATCACCCAGAACCGCTGGAAAATCGACGATGTGCTCGGTGTCTGGCCGCTGCACGGCTTGTGCGGCGCCTGGGGCGGCATCGCCGCCGGCATCTTCGGCGCCCAGGCGCTGGGCGGCATGGGTGGCGTCACCTTCATGGCGCAACTGCTCGGCACCCTGGCCGGTGTTGCCGTCGCGTTGATCGGTGGCGCGCTGGTTTACGGCCTGCTCAAGATGGCGGTCGGCATCCGCCTGGACCAGGAACAGGAATTCGATGGCGCCGATCTGTCGATCCACCGGATCTCCGCGAGCCCGGAGCGGGAGACCAACTGGTGACCATTGGCGGAACCACGCGAGTCAATCTTGCCTGTCCGGCAAGCCGCGTGTATCCTGCCGGACTTCGCGCGGAGAGGTGGATGAGCGGTTTAAGTCGCACGCCTGGAAAGCGTGTGTAGGTTAATAGCCTACCGCGGGTTCGAATCCCGCCCTCTCCGCCAAGTGATCAAATTCTTTCAACCCGCCTGACGGGCTTGAAAGTCGCCTGAAGCCCCGCATCGAGCGGGGCTTTTTGCTTTGGGCTTCCGGATCGTTGGGCGTCGCGCTTCATGGGGCGCGGTCAGCGCCCGACAGTACATCAGTGCAGTTGGATGCTTCGTTAGCAATGGCCTTGGCGATTTTCATGCCGCCGGCGCTTGAGGTGGGCCTAAGCATTTAACCCAAACGTGCAATCTTGCTCATCGCATCCTCAAGGTGTCGGTGCAGGGCCTCGACACACGGTTGCCACTGCACCGAAAAACGATCATCGCGTTCAAGATTGGCAATGTAGTCGCTAGCCATTTCTGCCGCCCGGACCCAGATCATGGTGCCCACGCTCGAATGCAAACGTGCCGCCGTGACTTCGTTTCGCAACATGCCACCAGAGCGCGGCATGAAGGTCATGGGCAACATGTCATAGGCCGGGGCGGGTTCATACGGGCGTCCGTGCTCGGCCACGAATGACAGGTTGCCGTGGTGCATGTCCGTGTTGCCGATCAATACCCCAAAGGCGTACAGGATCGCCGCGTGCTCCAATGCGCAGTCGACCACCACGTTGGCTTGGACAAGTTCCGCCGTGATCTCGGGCCAAGGTGACGGTGCCCTACCGGCAAACTCCGCGTCCAGCGCAGCTAACGAGTGGATGGCCCTGCGGCCAGTCGCGCCAACCCGGTCAAAACGTTCAACCTCAAGGAAACGCCGGCCGGCGATGTCGTGAATGCGGCTGGCCGATGCCTTGATGCCATGATCACGTAGTGTTTGCAGGGCATGGTGTTCGGCCAGAACCAGATCGCGCCAGCGTTGCGACACGGGATTGTCATTGGCGGAAGTCGTCTTGACGATGACATGGCGGTTGTCAACATAGGCGATGAACTTGGGTTGCTCACCCCCGGCTGACGTTCCGGGTACGTCACCACGTTCGGCGGACTCGGCAAGGGCCGGGTATGCGTCCGGCGTGACTGGCACCGGGAACGGTGCGTTGATGAACAGATCGCGGGCGATGTCGCCAAGCAGCAGGTTTCCGGGCGCGTCATGGCCCACGGCAATCAAGGCCCGTAGGGCGTGGCTGTCCGTCCACTCGTCGAGATTCGCCGGCAACCCTAGACCCGGCCCATGCCGGGATGCCCATGCCCGGCCGAGATAGCCTGCCGGGCGCATGTCGAGCAGCCACCAGGGTAGCGAGTCACTATATAGCGTCACGCCGTTGTCTTGCCGCATGACAAAACCATCCTCGCGAACCGGAATCAGTACACCACGTCGTTGCAGCGTACCTTCCGCCGTCACTTGATAGATGGGAATGTCGTCAAAGCCACGACCACTGTCGTGAAAAGCATATTGAATGGATCTGGCGGCACCAATACGCACAATCTCATCGCCTGCCGCGTTGATCAGGCGCGACAAGGTAGGCTGGCTGACTCCCAGCATTTCAATGAGTTGGCGTGGCGTAGCTGGCCCGGAAGCCAGAAGAAGCCGTAGCCGTTCAGCGGGCGATGGCATTATGTGCATTGATATGTGAATGGATGAGTGAATAGATACTACGTCATTCACATGGGGCGTGCTAGATGTCTATTTCAAGACAGAGTCGTGAAGCCAAGCCGAGCCTGTCCGGGCGCCAAGGTCAGCAGTCCGGCACATTGCCGCCCGATCAGGCGAATAGATCAATGAACAGCATCATCGTCGCCCGTTCTTCAGCACTCGGTTGTTCGTAATGTCTTCCCCGTGGCGAAGTCCTGGACCTCGGCAATGTTCTCGAACAGGTAGTGCCCCAGTCTGTACTCCAGTGTACTGCTCAGTGCCCGGATACCGCGCTTGCGTTCCAGCCGCCACCCAGCGCCTTGAATAGGTCAACGCTCGCCGCCAGTTGGGCGTGGCGGGCATGGATGCGGTTGCGCTCGGCCTGGAACAGGTTGCGTTGGGCATCCAGGACTTCGAGATAGCCGCTGGCGCCGTGCTGGTGACGGAGTTCGGCGAGCGCTGTGGCCTGGCGCAGGGCCTCGGCGCGGCGGGCTTCGGCCGCGCCGGTCTCCCTGGCTTGGCGGTGGTCGATCAGGGCATCCAGGACTTCGCCGAAGGCGACGCGGATGGCTTTTTCGTAGTCGGCGAGAGCCTGTTCCTGGCGGGCGCTCGCGGCCTGGATGGCGGCTTCGGTGCGGCCGCCGTTGAAGATCGTCTGCGCCAGTCCGGCGGATAGCCCCCAGATCATGGCCGGTTTGCTCAGCAGATCGCCGAGGGATTGGCTTTCCGATCCCAGATTGGCGGTCAGCGACAGATTGGGGTAGAGCGCGGCGCGGGCTTCGCGGATGCGTGCCTGCCGGGTGAGCAGGGTCTGTTCCGCTTGGCGCAGGTCGGGACGGCGCAGCAGCAGGTCGGCGGGCAGACCGGCGGGAACCGCCGGTGGTACGGGTAGGGCGTCGAGACGGGTGCCGGGCGCGATGCGTTGCTCGATCATGGCGCGCGGCTCACGGCCGATCAGGATGGCGAGCGCGGTTTCCTGACGTCGGCTGGCCTGATCGAGAGCGGCCAGATCGATTTCGATGCCGGCCAGTTCGGCCTCGGCCTGATACGTTTCCAGTTCCGAGGCGATGCCGCCTTCCAGCCGGAGTCGCTGCATCGCCAGCGCGGCGCGCCGGTTTTCCAGGGTCGTCGTCACCAGCTCACGCTCGGTGGCCAGCGCGGCCAGCCGGAAATGGCCGCGGGCGATGGCGGCGACCAGGCTGGCGCGCACCACTTCGCGGGCGTAGGCGCTGGCCAGCAGCTCGGCGCGGGCGGCCTCGCTGGCGGCGCGGTAGCGGCCCCAGAGATCGACCTCGTAGGCGGCGCGCAGGTCGAGGGTCCAGCTGTCGTTGATCACCGGCGTGCCTTCGGGCATGGGCATGCTGCCGCGCTCGCTCATCTTCGAGCGGCCGGCGCCGGCGGCGGCCTCGACGCGCGGCTTGCGCGCGGATTCGGCCAGGCCGAGCGCGGCGCGGGCTTCCTCGACGCGGGCGGCGGCCTGGCGGATATCCCGGTTGTGGGCGAGTGCTTCCTCGATCAGGGCGTTCAGCACCGGGTCGCCGTAGGCTTGCCACCAGTCCTCCGCGACCGGCGTTTCGGCCGTCGCGTCCGGCCAGGTGGCGGGCAGTTCCGGATTGGCGTGCTTCGGTTCCGGCAGGCTGGCGCAGCCGGCGAGAAGGAAAGACAGGCCGACGGCCATCGGTAATACGGTGTCACGCATGGCCCTGCTCCTTGTCGTTGGTCTGGGCGGCGTCCGGCCGCGCCGTGTCGTCGCCCCGGCCGCTGATCAGGCGATAGAACAGCGGCACGAAGAATATGGCCAGGAAGGTGGCGGCGAGCATGCCGCCCATGACGCCGGTGCCGATGGCGTGGCGCGCCGAGGCGCCGGCGCCGGTGCTGATGGCCAGCGGCAGCACGCCGAGGATGAAGGCCAGCGAGGTCATCAGGATCGGTCGGAAGCGCAGGCGAGCGGCTTCCAGCGCGGCCTGGCTGGTGGCCATGCCTTCGCCCTGTTTGTGCAGCGCGAACTCGACGATCAGGATGGCGTTCTTCGCCGCCAGGCCGACCAGGGTGACCAGGCCGATCTGGAAATAGACGTCGTTGTTCATCTCGCGCAGCCAGACCGCCAGCAGCGCGCCGAACAGGCCGAAGGGCAGCGCCAGCAGCACCGACAGCGGCAGGCTCCAGCGGTTGTACTGGGCCGCCAGGATCAGGAACACCATGACGATGCCCATGCCCAGCGCCAGGTTGGAAGCGCCGCCGGTGCGCTTTTCCTGATACGAGGCGCCGCCCCAGTCGAAGCTGAAATCATCGGGCAGATGGTCGCGCGCCAACTGTTCCATCAGCGCGATGGCCTGGCCGGAGCTGTAGCCGGGCGCGGCGGAGCCGATGACCTTGGCGGCGGGGGCGTTGTTGAAGCGTTCCACGATCTCCGGGCCGGTGACGTAGTCGACGCGCGCCAATGCCGACAACGGAATCATGGCCCCCGACGTGCTTTTCACATGCACGCCGCCAATGTCCGACGGGTTGCGGCGAAAGCCGGGTTCCGCCTGCATCTGCACGGTCCAGGTGCGGCCGTGGCGGTTGAAATCGTTGACGTAGTAGCTGCCCAGGGTTGCCGCCAGGGTGTCGTACACCGCGTTGATCGGCACGCCCAGCGACTTTGCCCGTTCCCGGTCGAGGTCGACGTAGACCTGCGGCACGCTGGCGCGGAACAGGGTGTTGAGGCCGACCAGTTCGGAACGGTCGCGCGCCTTGGCGAGGAATTCCTGGGTCACCTGTTCCAATCGTTTGGCGCCGCCCTCGCCCTTGTTCTGGATGTAGAACTCGAAGCCGCCGGTCTCGCCCAGGCCCATGATCGCCGGCGGGTTGAAGGCGAACACGATGGCTTCCTTGATCGCCGAGGCGCCGATGAACATGCCGCCGATGTGCTGGTCGACGTGACTTGGCCGCTCGTCCCAGTCCTTCAGGGTCACGAACATGGTGCCGGCGGAGGTGCGCATGCCGTTCGAGAGCAGGTCGAAACCGGCGAAGCTGACCGTGTGCTTGACCGCCGGGTCGGCCAGGGCGATGGCCTCGACCCGGTCCATCACCGCTTCGGTGCGTTGCAGCGAGGCGCCGTCCGGGAGGATGGCGGCGGTGATGTAATAGCCCTGATCCTCCGGCGGCACGAAGCTGCCGGGCACCATGCGGCCGAGCTGGAAGGTCAGCGCGATCATGCCGGCGAACAGCAACAGCGCGATCAGCGCGCGCTTCATCATCCAGGCCACGCCGGCCGTGTAATGCCGGGTGACACGGCCGAACCAGGCGTTGAACCAGGCGAAGAAACGGCCTTCCTGTTTGTGTTCGTCGCGCAGCACCACCGCGCACAGCGCCGGCGTCAGGGTCAGCGCGACGACGCCGGAAATCGCCACGGCGATGGCGATGGTGATCGCGAACTGGCGGTACAGCTCGCCGGCCAGGCCACCCAGGAAGGCGACTGGAATGAACACCGAACTCAGTACCAGGACGATGGCGATGATCGGCGAGGTCACCTCGCGCATCGCCGCGTAGGCTGCCTCGCGCGGTGTCTTGCCTTCCTCGCTCATGTGCCGCTCGACGTTCTCCAGCACGACGATGGCGTCGTCGACGACGATGCCGATCGAAAGCACCAGGCCGAACAGCGTCAGCGTGTTGATCGAATAGCCGAGCAGCCAGAGCCCGGCGAAGGCGCCGATCAGCGACACCGGCACCGCCAGGAACGGGATCACGCTGGCGCGCCAGTTGCCGAGGAACAGATAGACCACGAGGAACACCAGCAGCATGGCCTCGGCCAGGGTCTTCACCACCTCGCGGATGGAGACCTCGACGAAGCGCGTGGTGTCGTAGGGGATGGAATAGCTCACCCCGGCCGGAAAGCGCGTGGACAGTTCATCCATGCTCGCGCGCACCGCGCGCGCGGTGTCCAGCGCGTTGGCGCCGGATTGCAGGAACACGCCGATCAGCGTCGCCGGCTGGCCGTTGACCTTGCCGCTGAAGTCATAGTCCTTGGCGCCCAGTTCGACCCGGGCGACGTCTTTCAGGCGCAGCAGCGAGCCATCCGGATTGGCGCGCAGGATGATGTTCTCGAATTCGCGGGCATCCTTCAGGCGGCCCTGGGTGGTCAGCGTATAGGTCAGTTCCTGGCCGTTGGCGGCCGGTTCCTGGCCGATCTTGCCGGCGGCGAACTGGGCGTTCTGCTCCTGGATCGCCGCGATCACCTCGGTTGGCGCCAGTTTGAGCTGGTTCAGCCGATCCAGCCTGAGCCAGACCCGCATCGCGTAATCCTTGGCGCCGAACACTTGTACGTTGGCCGCGCCGGGAATGCGCTTGAGGCTGTCGAGCAGGTGGATGGTGGCGTAGTTGCTCAGATAGACCGCGTCGTGGCGACTCTCCGGCGATTGCAGCGCGATCACCTGCAGGAACGACGACGACGATTTCTGCACGGTCACGCCGATGCGCCGCACTTCCAGCGGCAGGCGCGGTTCGGCCAGGCGCACCCGGTTCTGCACGTTGACCGCGGCGGCGTCGACGTCGGTGCCGACGTCGAAGGTGACGTTGATGGTCACCGTGCCGTTGGCCGAGCTGGTCGACGACAGGAAGATCATCTTCTCGACGCCGTTGATCTGTTCCTCCAGCGGCGCCGCCACGGTCTGTTCCAGTACTTCGGCGGAGGCACCTGGCCACACCGCCGTGACCGTGACCACCGGCGGCGAGATTTCCGGATATTGCGCGATCGGCAACTCGCGCATGGCGGCCAGGCCGGCGAGCACGATGAAGATGGAGATCACCGCCGCGAAGATCGGGCGGTCGATGAAGAAACGGGAGAGCATCGTCGGGCTCCGTCAGCTTTGGCCGCCAGGAACCGGCGCCGCGCCGGCTGGCGGCGCCGGTTCGCCGATCTGGACCGGCGCGCCGGGCATGACCTTGAGCGCGCCATCGACGATGACCCGGTCGCCGGCCCGAAGCCCACCGTGGATCAGCCAGCGGTCGCCATGCCAGTCGCCGACCTCGACCGGCCGGGGCTCGGCCTTGTCCTCGGCGCCGATGACGTAGACGAACTTGCCGGCCGGCCCTTCCATCACCGCCCGTTGTGGCACCAGGATGGCGTCCGGCCGGGTCGCGCCGGACAGGATCACGCGCACGAACTGGCCCGGGCTCAGGCGGCCGCCGGGGTTGGGTAGCTCGGCGCGGCCTTCCAGCGTGCCGGTTTCCGGGTGGACGCGGTGGTCACTGAAATCCAGGTGTCCACGTTTGCCGTGGAGGCTGCCGTCGGCCAGCCGGATGGCGACCTCGAAGCGGCCGTTGGCGGGCAGGCGCAGGCGGCCGGCGGCGACCTCGGCATCGAGCTTGAGGCGGTCGCCTTCGGCGATGCCGAACAGCACCTGAATCGGGTCGAGTTGGGAGACCGTGGTCAACAGCGTCGCCTCGACGCCGGACACCAGGCTGCCCTCGGACTTCTGGGCGCGCCCGGACAGACCGGAAATCGGCGCCTCGACCCGGGTGTAGCCGAGATTCAGGCGTGCTTCGCTGACCTGCGCGCGCGCGGCCAGCACCTGGGCGGCGGCGATCGCCTCCGCCGAGACGGCGTCATCCAGCTCCTTGCGGCTGATCGCGCGTGCCTCGGCCAGCGGTTTCAACCGCGCGGCCTCGCGCCGGGCGCGTTCCAGCTCCGCTTCGGCGCGCGCCAGCTCGGCCTCGACCTTGTCGAGCGCGGCCTGGAACGGCGCCGGGTCGATCTGGAACATCGGCGCGCCGGCGGCCACCGGCCGGCCTTCCGCGTACAGGCGTTTTTGCAGGATGCCGGTGACCCGCGCGCGGATTTCGACGTCGCGCACGCCGACCGTCTGACCGGTGTATTCGAAGTCGACAGGAACGGTTTCCGGCTGCGCGGTGATCACGGACACCATGGCCGGCGGCATGCCACCGGCGGGCGCGCCATGCTCGCCGCCACGCTGGCAGCCGGACAGGGCCAGGCCGGCGCAGAGCGCGAGCGCGACCACGGCGCGCGGTTGGACGGATGGCAAGGGGAAAACGACTGGGTGTCGCACGGTGAACTCCCTGTGAGCAGAAGGTTTTTCGCGAATGATGGTCGCCATCGATGACTCCGACAACCTCGGCCTGAACGTTGTCATTGCCAGCCGCCGCCGAGCGCGCGGTACAGCGTCACCCGGTTGGTCGCTTCGGCCGTGCGCATGTCGATCAGCTCCTGTTCGGCGGCATGGCGGGTGCGCTCGGCGTCGAGCAGACCGAGATGGCTATCGATGCCACCCCGGTAGCGCGCTTCGGTCAGGCGCGCGGCATCGGCGGCGGCGGCGGCCAGGCGCTGGTGGGCGTCGAGCCGCTCGGCCAGACTGGCGCGTTCGGCGAGCGCGTCGGCGACTTCCCGGAAGGCGGTCTGGATGGCTTTCTCGTATGTGGCCAACTGGATGTCGCGTTGCGCGGTCGCCGTCTCCAGGCCGGCTCGCAGGCGGCCGGACTCGAAAATCGGCAGATGGATGCGCGGCGCGAAACTCCAGGTACCGGAACCGCCGGCGAACAGACCATCGAGCGCGGCGCTGGCGGTACCGACGGCGGTGGTCAGGGTGATGCTCGGGAAAAATGCCGCGCGCGCCGCGCCGATGTCGGCGTTGGCGGCGCGCAACGCGTGCTCGGCCTGAAGGATGTCGGGGCGCCGGACCAACACCTCCGAGGCCACGCCAGCGGGCGGGCCGGCCAGCGTGGTCGCGCCATCACCCAGTTCCGCCGGCCGCCATTCGGCGGGAACCGTGGCCCCGGCGAGCAGATTCAGCGCGTTCTCGGCCTGGCTCGCCAGCGCCGCGTGCAGCGCGGCCTGGGCGCGGGCGCTTTCCATCAGGGTTTCAGCCTGGCGCAGGTCGAGCGCGGAAACCATGCCGATCTCGAAACCGCGCCGGATCAGCCGGTACGACTCGGTTCGATTGTCGCGAGTGCGTTCGGCCAGGCTCAGCCGCTCGCGCTCGGCGGCCAGCGTCAGCCAGGCCCGCGCGACTTCCGCGACCAGACTGATCCGGGCCGCCCGGTGGGCTTCCTCGGTCGCCAGGTAGCTTTCCAGCGCGCGTGTTTCCAGGGCGCGGACGCGGCCGAAGAAATCCAGCTCGTAGCTCGCGAAACCGAGCGTGGCGCTGTACTGACGACTGGTGGTGGCCTCGCCCCGGGCGGACAGATCGGCCGGCAGGCGTTGCGCGGTCTTGCCGCCATCGATGCCGATCGAGGGCAGCAGGTCGGCGCCCTGAATCCGGTATTGCGCGCGCGCCTTCTCGATATTGAGCGCGGCCACGCGCAGATCGCGGTTGTTTGCCAGCGCCAGCGCGATCACTTCGCGCAGCCGGGAATCGGTGAAGAAATCGCGCCAGGCGACGGCGTCGGCGGCCGGCGCGGTCGATGCCGTCGCGTCGGCGCCGGGGAAGCGATCCGGCACCGGCGCCGCCGGCCGCGCAGGCTCCGGCAGCGAGGAACAGGCGCCGAGCAGCGCGGTGGCGCAGGCCAGGGCCAGGAGATGGAACCGGGGCATCATGGCGCCTCCCGCGTGGTGCCGGCGGCGGTGACCGCGGCCGGCCGGTCCTTGAACAGCCGCTTGATCAGCACGTAGAACAGCGGAATGAAGAAGATGCCGAGCAGGGTGCCGGCGATGGTGCCACCGAGTACGCCGCTGCCGACCGCGTTCTGGGCGCCGGAACCGGCGCCGGTGGCGAGCGCCAGCGGCAGCACGCCAAAGCCGAAGGCGAGCGAGGTCATCAGGATCGGGCGCAGGCGCATGCGCGCCGCCGTCAGTGTCGCCGCGATCAGCTCCTTGCCTTCCTGCTCCATCTGGGTCTTGGCGAACTCGACGATCAGGATCGCGTTCTTGGCCGACAGGCCGATGGTGGCGAGCAGGGCGACCTGGAAATAGATGTCGTTGGACAGGCCCCGGCCGGTGGCCGCCAGCACCGCGCCGAACACACCCAGCGGTACCACCAGCATGACCGAGAACGGCACCGACCAGCTTTCATACAGCGCCGCCAGGCACAGGAACACCACCAGCAGCGACAGCGCGTACAACGCCGGCGCCTGGGAGCCGCTCCGGCGTTCCTCGAACGAGGTGCCGCTCCACTCGTGGCCGATGCCGGGCGGCAGCTTGGTCATGATCTCCTCCACCGCCGCCATGGCATCCCCGGACGACAGGCCAGGCGCGGCCTGGCCGAGGATTTCCAGCGACGGCTGGCCGTTGAAGCGTTCCAGACGCGGCGATCCGTACACCCAGCGCGCCGAGGTGAAGGCCGACAGCGGCACCATGTCGCCGCGATCATTGCGGACGTACCACTTGTCCAGATCCTCCGGCGTCATGCGCGCGTGGGCATCGGCCTGGAGATAGACCTTCTTGACGCGGCCGCGATCGATGAAGTCGTTGACATAGGCGCCGCCCCAGGCGGTCATCAGGGTGTCGTTGATCGACGCCACCGGCACGCCGAGCGCGCCGGCCTTGGCATGGTCGATTTCGAGCTGGTATTCGGCGACATCGTCCTGGCCGTTCGGGCGCACGCCGACCAGACGCCGGTCCTGCCCGGCCAGGCCGAGGAACTGGTTGCGGGCGGCGACCAGGGCGTCGTGGCCGAGTCCGGCGCGATCCTGAAGCTGGACGTTGAAGCCGGACGAGGTGCCCAGCTCGATCACCGCCGGCGGCACGAACGGGAACACCATGGCCTCCCGGATGTCCTGGAAGGCCGTCCGCGCGCGCGCGGCGATGGACTGGACGTCCGAACCCGGCGCCACGCGCTGGCTCCAGTCCTTCATGTTGACGAAGGCGATGCCCATGTTCTGGCCGCTGCCGGCGAAGCTGAAACCGGCCGCCGCGAAGATGGATTCGACGTTGTCCTTCTCGTCTTCCAGGAAATGCCGCTCGATCTTCTTCAGCACTTCCACCGTGCGTTCCTGGGTGGCGCCGGCCGGCAGGATGACCTGACTGAACATCACGCCCTGATCTTCATCGGGCAGGAAGGAAGTGGGCAGCCGCGCGAACAGCAGCGCCAGCACGCCGATGATGGCGAGGTAGACCGCCAGGAAGCGCAGGCCGCGGCGCAACAGCTTGTCGACCGCCGACTCGTAGCGCCGGGTGTTGCGCGCGAACATCCGGTTGAACCAGCCGAAGAAACCGGAGAACCAGCCGTGTTCGCCATGACCGTGGCCTTGTTCGACCGGCTTCAGCATGGTCGCGCACAAGGCCGGCGTGAAGATGATCGCCACCAGTACCGAGAGCGCCATGGCCGAAACGATGGTGATCGAGAACTGCCGGTAAATGACGCCGGTGGCGCCACCGAAGAACGCCATCGGCACGAACACGGCGGCCAATACCAGGCCGATGCCGACCAGCGCGCCGGTGATCTGGCGCATCGACTTGCGGGTCGCCTCCTTGGGCGACAGGCCTTCCTCGGTCATCAGCCGTTCGACGTTCTCGACCACGACGATGGCATCGTCGACCAGCAGACCGATCGCCAGCACCAGGCCGAACATGGTCAGGGTGTTGATCGAGAATCCGAAGGCCGCCATCACGCCGAAAGTGCCGAGCAGGACCACCGGCACCGCGATGGTGGGAATCAGGGTGGCGCGCAGGTTCTGCAGGAACAGGAACATCACCAGGAACACCAGCGCGATGGCCTCGGCCAGGGTCTTCGCCACGCCCAGGATCGACAACCTGACGAACGGCGTGGTGTCGTAGGGCACCACCACCTCGACCCCGGCCGGGAAGTAGGGCTTCATCTCCTCCAGCTTGGCGCGCACCGCCTTGGCGGTGTCCAGCGCGTTGGCGCCGGCGGCCAGACGGATGCCGATGCCCGAGGCCGGCTGGCCCTTGAAGCGACCGATGATGCCGTAGTTCTCGGCGCCGATCTCGACGCGGGCGACATCCTTCAAGCGTACCTCGCCGCCTTCGCGGGAGCCGCGCAGCAGGATGCGCTCGAACTGTTCCACCGTTTCCAGACGGTTCTGCGCGGTCAGCGTCGCGGTGAAACCTTGGCCGGGCAGCGCCGGCGTGCCGCCGAGCTGACCGGCGGAGACCTGCGCGTTCTGCGCGCGGATCGCCGCCTGGACGTCGGCCGGCGTCAGCCGGTACTGGTGGAGCCGGGCCGGATCGAGCCAGATGCGCATCGCGTACTGGGCGCCGAATACCTGCACCTCGCCGACGCCACGGACGCGCGACAGCGGATCCTGCACCGAGGCGGTCAGGAAATCGGCGAGATCGTTACGGCTCAGGCTACCGTCGCTGGAGACGAAACCGACGATCATCAGGAAGTTTCGCGTCGATTTCGCCACCTGCACGCCTTGCTGCTGCACCGCCAGCGGCAACAGCGGCAGGGCGAGCTGGAGCTTGTTCTGCACCTGCACCTGGGCGATGTCGGGGTCGGTATCGGCGTCGAAGGTGAGGGTCAGTGTCGCCCGGCCGTAGGAATCGGACGACGCGTTCATGTACAGCAGGCCATCCAGGCCGGTCATCTTCTGCTCGATGATCTGCGTCACCGAGTCCTCCACGGTCTTCGCGGAGGCGCCCGGATAATTCGCGTTGATGGCGATGGTTGGCGGCGCGATGGCCGGATACTGGGCCACCGGCAGGGCCAGGATGGCCAGGCCGCCGGCGAGCATGATGACGATGGCGATGACCCAGGCGAAGATCGGCCGGTCGATGAAGAAGCGGGCCATGGTTTCGGCCTCAGCGCGTCGGGGCGGTGGGCGGGGTCGGGGTATCCCCGGCGCCCGCCGCCTGAACGCGGACCGGATTGCCCGGTCGGGCGCGTTGCAAGCCTTCGACGATGATCCGATCACCATTGGCGAGGCCTTCGGTCACCACCCACTGGTCGCCGCGCGACTCGCCAACGGTGACCAGCCGCGCCTCGACCTTGTCGTCGGCGCCAACCACCATCACCTGGGCCCGGCCGCGGGCGTCGCGGCCAACCGCCGCGTGCGGCAGCGTGAAGACATCCTGGCTCACGCCCTGGGCCAGGCGCGCGCGCGCGTACATGCCCGGCAGCAGTTCCCCCCGGGGGTTGGGAAAGGTGGCGCGCAAGGTGACGCTGCCGGTGTCCTGGTCGACGGTGACCTCGGAAAACGCCAGCCGGCCTTCTCGCTCATATTCACGGCCGTCTTCCATGATCAGGCGCACCGGCACGCCGCTGTCCGCCCCGCGCTTGAGCCGTCCTGACTCGACCTCGCGGCGCAGACGCAGCAGTTCGACGCTGGACTGGGTCAGATCGACGTGGATCGGATCCAGTTGCTGGACGGTGGCCAGCGCCGTTTCCTGGTTCGCGGTCACCAGGGCGCCTGGCGTCACCGAGGATCGACCGACGCGGCCACTGATCGGCGAGGTTACCCGGGTGAAGTCGAGATCCACGCGCGCCTTGTCGAGCGCGGCCCGGGCGGCGTCGATCTCGGCGCTCGCCTGTTTCAGCGCGGCCTGGGCCTCATCGTTGGCCTGCTTGCTGACCGCGTCGATCCTGACCAGCTCGGCATGGCGCTCGGCCTTGAGCCGGATCGCTTCCAGGTTGGCCTCGGCCCGCGCCAGGTTGGCGCGGGCACTGTCGAAAGCGGCCTGATAGGTCGCCGGGTCGATCCGGTAAAGCACCTGTCCTGCCTCGACCGTGCCGCCTTCGCGGAATAGCCGTTCCTTGACGATGCCGGTGACCTGGGGACGCAGTTCGGCGATCAGATAGGCGCTGGTGCGACCCGGTAATTCGGTGATCCGTGGCACCGATACCGTTCTGGCTTCGATCACCGATACCACCGGCGTTTCCGGAGCGCCGGTGGCGGGTGCCTGGCCTGGCTGGTCGCCACAGCCGGCGACCAGCAGGAGACTGGCCAGCGCGAACCACGGTGTCGATGAACGGTAGCGGGGGTACGGTTGCATGATGGCCTTCCGGTGCGGTGGCGCGCGGTCGGGGCGCGAGCCAGAAAATAGAATGAACGTTCAATCTATATTTTTGCGCGTGAAGATGCAAGACTTGCGTCCGCGCGATGCGTCATCGCGCGCATTCCGGAGTTCACCCTACATGCGGATCGAAAACGAAAACACGGCGGAAGCGTCCCGCGCCGAAGCGCGTCGGGCGCAGATTCGCGCCGCCGCCGCCGAATGCTTCCGCCAGCATGGCTTCCATGGCACCAGCATCGCGCGGATTTCCCAGGAGGCCGGCATGAGCCCCGGCCATATCTACCACTACTTCGAGAACAAGGAAGCGATCATCGCCGACATCGTCGCCGAGGATCTCAAACGTCTGCTGGAGATGACCGCCGGCTGGCGCGCGGCCGCCGACGTCAAGTCGGCGATGGTCGAATGCGCGGTCCAGGGTGTCGCGGAGAATCTCGATCCCGGCATCGCCGCGTTGCAACTGGAAATCGTCGCCGAGGCCGCGCGCAATCCCCACATCGCCGACATCGTGCGCGCCGCCGACCAGCAATGCCGGCGCAGCCTCACGGAAACCCTGAGGGCACTGCGACTGGCGGATGGCCGGGCCGACGACGAGGCGAGGATCGCCGGCATGGTGGAGACCCTGGCGGCGATGTTCGAGGGCTTGCGCGTGCGCGTGGTGCGCAATCCCGATCTCGATGGGGAAGCCGTGGCCCGGACGTTCCGCGGCGTGATCCTGCATCTATTGTCCGAACCCTGAATGTTGTTCCCCAGGCGCGCGAACGCGCATCGACGCACGGCCGACTTTATTCGAATTCGTTAATATTCCAAGCGCCGCCCCGGCGTCCTGTTATTTAATTCGCGATTGCCTCGATACGACCAGGGAATGATCATGAGACCACGCGTTCTAGTCCTGTCGCTGACGCTCGCCGGCCTTGCCGCGCCACCCGCCGCCGCTCAGTCCGACCAGGACTGCGCGCGCCAGTTCGTCTACGCCGTCAATCAGGTCTGCCGGGCCTTCGCCAACGGCGTCGGCGGGCTTTGCCAGCCGGTAGCGGTGGTCGGTCCGGCGCCGGCCTGCGTGGTGCCGGGAACCCAGCCCTATCGACAGATTCCCCTGGCGCAGCCGGCGCCACCGACGCCGTCTCCCAACCCGTCGCCCTATCCGCCCAATCCGTTCGCGCCCAACCCGTATCTGGAATACGCCTACGCCAACAATCCCTACATGCCCAGGCCCTATCCACAGCCTTATCTGCCCTATGGTGGTCAGACCGGGTTGCCGGGCTGGAGTGGACAGCCACCGGTGCTGGCACCCGGCATGATGCCACCAGGGTGGCCGACGGGAGCGGCGGCGGGCTTGCCACCGGTCTTGCCTGTTCCACCCGATGGTCGGATGACGTGGCCGGGCCTGCCGTCGGCGCCGAGCACGGGCGGCACGGCTCCGGCGGCCGTCACGCCCATCCAGGAACCCACACCGCCTGTCGTGGCCCGGATCGAGACACCGGCCGCCGGGACTGTCGGCGCCGCCGTCACTCCGGAAGTCGCGACCGCGTCGGTGGCCCAGGCCGATCCGGTGGTGGCGGCTCCACCGGTTTCCAGCCCGGCCCGGGGCGGTGGCGACGATGTCGCCGCGTCCCAACCCCAAGCGGAATCCGTCGCGCCGGTGGCGACGGTGGTGGCCGCCACGCCCGACGCGGATACCGCCGCGCCGGTCGCGACGGCGGCGGAAATCGAGGATGCCTTTGCCCATTTCGAGTTCGACAAGGCGGAGCTGACCGCAGTCGGCCGCGCCGTTCTGGATGCCTGGTTGGCGCAGGCACATCCGGGCATCGCCGTGCGCGTGGTCGGCCATGCCGACCGCATCGGTCCGGTGTCTTACAATAAGCGTCTTTCGATGCGGCGGGCCGAGACCGTGCGCCAGTATCTGGTCGACAAGGGTTTGAAGGCGGCGGACATCGAAGTCGTCGCGCGCGGCGAAAGCGATCCGCTGGTCAGTTGTCCCGGCAAGCCGACGGCGGCGGTCATCGACTGCCTGGCGCCGAACCGTCGCGTCGAAATCCTGCCGCGCTGATCGTCAGCTCGGACAGGCCACCTAAACCTGACTGGATCGGACGGAAACCACGCATGAACGAACCGAATCACGGCTCCTCCTTCTGGCTGGGCAATGTCCTGCTCGGCGTCTCCTTGGTCATGTTGATCTTCCTTGGCAGCCTCTGGGAGGCCATCGGCGCCCTGGCCATGGTTCTGTGGATGGTGCTGGCCGGAGTCGGCATGTATCTGGTGACGCGCGACAAGGGCCCCACCTCGAAGTTGCCTGATTGAACCCGATGGCGAACGAACTGCCCGGGCTGACGCCGGTCGAGGCTCGCGTTCTCGGCGTGCTGGTCGAGAAATCGAAAACCACGCCGGATGTTTATCCGCTTACCGTCAACAGCCTGACTTCGGGTTGCAACCAGAAAACCTCGCGCGATCCGGTGATGAATCTGGACGAAGCGGAAATCCAGGCCACGCTCGACGCGTTGCGCGCGCGCGCCCTGGTCATGGAAACTTTCGGCGCTTCCGGCCGGGTATTGCGCTACGCCCACAATTTTCCCAAGGTCTACAGCCTGCCGTCGGCCGCCGCCGACCTGTTGGCCGTGCTCATGTTGCGCGGGCCGCAAACCGCGAGCGAGCTGCGCGCCAATTGTGAACGCCTGCATCATTTCGCCGACGCTTCCACCGTCGAGGCCTATCTGGACGAACTGGCCGGCCGCGCTGATGGCGCGCTGGTGGTCAAGTTGCCGCGCCAGCCCGGTGCCCGTGAACGGCGCTGGGCGCATCTGTTGTGCGGACAGCCCGAGGTCACGACACCGCCAGCCGGTACGGACGCGGCGGCCGCGCCATCCGCGGGGCCGGCCGACGAACGCATCGCCGGGCTGGAAGCCCGGATCGCGCGACTGGAACAGGTCGTCGCCGGTCTGGAAGCCCGCCTCGGCGCCTGACGGCGTCGACGTCGTTTCCCTGGCCGAGAGATCGAACCATGCCCATCCAGTGGTTTCCCGGCCATATGAATTCGGCGCGCCGCAAGGCCGCCGAAACCCTGGCCGACGTCGATGTCGTCATCGAGGTGGTCGATTCCCGTCTACCCGAGGCCAGCAGCAATCCGATGATCGACGAATTGCGTCGGTTCCGGCAGCGCCCCTGTCTGAAACTGTTGAACAAGTCGGATCTGGCCGATCCGGTCGCCACCCGTGCCTGGCTCGATGCCTACAATGCCCGGCCCAATGTCAAGGCGGTGGCGATGTGCGCCCACAAGGCCGGCGATGTCGCCCGCGTGCCCGGCCTCTGCCGGACCCTGGCGCCGCATCGTGACGACAACACCAAGCCGTTGCGCATGATGGTCATGGGCATTCCCAACGTCGGCAAATCGACGTTGGTCAACGCCCTGGTCAAGCGCAAGGTCGCCGCCGTTGGCGACGAACCGGCGGTCACCAAATCGCAGCAACGCATCGTCCTCGGGCCGGGCTTGGTTCTGATCGATACCCCCGGTCTGATGTGGCCCAGGATCGAGCATGACAGCGATGGCTACATGCTCGCCGCCAGCCATGCCATCGGCCGCAACGCGGTGCGCGAGGAAGAAGTCGCGGTGTTCCTGGCCGACATCCTGCTCACGCGCTATCCCGCCGCGCTGGCCGCGCGTTACCGCTTCGAGACCTCGAACATGGATGGCGCCGGCGTGCTGGAAACCGTGGCGCGCAAGCGCGGCTGCGTGGTACGCGGTCGCCCGGGTGAATACGATCTGGAGAAGGCGGCCA
Source organism: Hydrogenophilus sp. (assembly GCA_020725265.1). Classification (GTDB taxonomy): domain Bacteria; phylum Pseudomonadota; class Gammaproteobacteria; order Burkholderiales; family Thiobacillaceae; genus PFJX01. The sequence goes on from DYFK01000010.1 coordinate 34,344, forward strand.
TGATCCTGCTGACCGATTACCGGAGCGGCGCGCTTGGCCGCGTCAGTCTGGAAACTCCGGACAGCCGGCGGGCGATGCTGGCCGCCGCCATGGAGGCGACGGCCGGCTGAACCGTGCCGGCCGGCTCAGGCCACCGCGCGCTTGTGCCGGTACATGGCGTGATCCGCCAGCCTGACCAGGGCTTCCAGATCGGGCGTGGCGTCGCTGCAGGCGGCGGCGCCGATGCTGACCCGGGCGACGATGGCCGGATCGAGGCCGGGAATGGGCGCTTCGATGGCCGCGCGCAGCCGGTCGAGCAGCGCGTCGAGCGTCGGGCCGGTGCCGGTGTCCGGCAGCAGGGCCAGGAATTCGTCGCCACCGACCCGTGCCAGCACGTCGGTTTCGCGCAGACAGGCGCGCAGGCAGTCGGCGGCATGGGTCAGCACCTTGTCGCCCACTTCGTGGCCGTGGCTGTCGTTGATTTCCTTGAACCGGTCCAGATCCATGTTCAACAGGGTCAGGTGGCGGCCGCTGCGCTTGGCCAGATTGAACAGATCCTGGCCGCGCAGGTAGAACAGATGACGGTTGCCGAGACCGGTCAGGCTGTCTTCCAGGGCCATCGACCGGATCCGGTAATGCGCGGACAGGATCGCGGCCAGCAACGCGCCGACGGCGATGGCCATGGACAGAGCCAGGCCGTGGATCAGCCATGCCCAGGCGCCGGCCGCGCCGGTCGATACCGGGCGCGCGGCCAGTTGCCATTCGCCACCCGGGATGACCACGTCGGTCAGCACCGCGCTGGCGTCCGAGAACAGGTTGGCCGAGCCCAGGAAAACCTCGCCGCGCGCGCCCAGACCATCCCTGCCGCGCAAGGCATATTCCATGGTCGCCAACTGGCCGGGCTCGGCCAGCAGGCCGGCCTGCTTGAAGATCGGCATCGGATTGATCGCCACCGAAACCAGGCCCCAGTAGCGGGTATCGCCGTCGGCCTCGGTGAACAGCACGGGTATGCGGTTGATGATGCCGGTGCCGCCCTGGACCAGCGGGATGGGACCGGCCACCACCGGCCGCTTCTCGCGCATCAGTCGCAGCACCGCGTCGCGTTGCCTGGGCGTATCCATGTAACGCAGGCCGATCGCCCGCTCGTTGCCGGCCAGCGGATGGATCATGCGGATGACGTTGTCCGGCGCGACCGCCACGCTGCGGATGCTCGGACGCTGGCGAATCAGCGCGGCCGCCACCTGGGCGAACTGATCCGGACTGAAGTCCGGTTTGCTGAGGATGAAGGACGAAACGCCGAGACTGAGCGAGAGCGTCGCGTTCAATTCGGACTCCAGACGCGCGCGGATGGTCGCGACATGCGCCTGACTGGCGGCCTTTTCGGCCTGATGGCGTCGGTCCCGCTCGATCAGGATGAAGGACTCCAGCAACAGCAGGATGATCATGCCGGCCAGCACGCCGATCATGATCGGGTGGCGGAACAGCAGGCCGGGAGCGCGGAGACGTTTCATCATGAGAGCTTCAGTTGCCGAACCATCCGGTCAGGTTCAACGAGATGCAAGTCTACCCGAGCCGGCGCGCGGGACAGGCCGCTAGAAATCAACGTCGAACAGTCGCGCGGGCGATTCGCCCGGGCGCTCGACCCGGAAGCGAAGATGCGCGACGGTGCGACCGTTTTCGGTTTCCACCACGACCTTCCACGTACCCGGCGGCAGGTTGCGTTTCCAGGTATATCCCCGGTAGCCGCCCTTGCGACCGCCAGCCAGATTGAAACCGATGCGCGAATGGCTGACCCAGCCGCGTTCCGGGTCATGGCGCAGCCAGTGATGGTACAGGCGGGTGTCGAGCCCGGCCGGCGCGAATACCGCCGATACGCAATACAGCGGCTGGCCCGGCACCGGGTGGAGGGTGTCGTCGGCGCGTCGCCAGAAACGCCACCATGGCGCCGCTTCCTGGCGCAGGCGGTACTTGCCGTCGACCTTGAGCAGTTGATGGCCCACCGCGATGTCGCGCGCCACCAGCGGCACCGGTGGAATCAGGTTGGTCAGGTAGGCCAGCATCAGCGCCGCCGCCACCGCCCACATCGGCCGGATGCGCCCGGGTTGGCCAGGGGTTTTCAGCCATATCAGGTGGACCAGGCCGGCGCCGGCGAACGTGCTCAGGAAAAACCAGAACGCGGCGATGCTGCCCACCAGATGCGGCACCACGAAGTTCAGCAGCAGCATCGCGCACAGGCCGGACATCGCCCAGGTCAACGTGAAACGGCGGTATCTATCGACCAGGAACTCGTTCGCCACCAGCAGCGCGGCCAGGCCCAGTGCCCAGAGGATCGCCAGGAGATGGCTGGCGCTCTTGAAATAGAAGATGAACAGCGCCGACAGCAAACCGCCCAGAAAGAACTGAAGCAGCAGATAGGGGCCGGATTCCCACCACCATGGCAAGGCCGTTGGGGCTGCCGGCGCGGTTGCCGGCAAGCTGGCCAGGAACGCGCGACGGCCCAGAAACCAGGCCAGCGCCGCCGCGCCGCCCAGATAGCCGGCCAGGATCCATAAATCCATGGCTTCAACCTCGCGGCCGAGCGTGACCGCGTCCCACAGGAAGCCGGCGAGAAAGGCGAAGGCCGGCAACAGCCGGCGCGCATCGTGGAAGTCCGGATCGAAATCCGGGTAGAGACGCGGGATCATGACCGCGCCGGCCCAAGGTATTTCAGGTGGCTGCCGCAACCGCGCCGGCAATCCGACGCGCCGAAACCGGGTACGGGGATCGTCCCGGCCGTCGCCTGGTTGAGCGCGCATTCGTCGATCTCCGATCGCCGGACTTCGCGCACGGTGACGCCGGGTGCCATCAGCAGGTAATCGATATGCCAGCGCGGCGTCTTTTCCTGGCGCAGGTGGCGGGCGACGCGCGCTTCCAGGTTGCGTCGCGCCGAGCCGGTGTAGACATAGGCGCCGGCCGGGAAGGTGTAGGCGCCGAACCGGCCGACGACGACGTCGACCGGCCGGGCGACCCGGATGATGAGCTGATAGGTGCGTGTGGCTCCGGTCATGCCGTCGCCGGCGCGTGCGTGGCCGTGGCTGCCACGGGCGTTCGGTGTCACGCCAGCGAAAGGTTCGGGTTGTGGCATGCGTGGGGCGCGCGCGTCGAAATCAATTCGGGATTGGCAATCTGGTTTCCTTGGGTAGGAATTCCCGCGCGAACGTCGTTTTCCCTGCCCCGTTGAAGCTGGCGATGATGATGCGCGGGCTGGTTTCCATCAGCGGCTGATCGGCTTGTAGCGAATCCGCTTCGGCTTCGCGCCTTCCTCACCCAGGCGGCGCTTCTTGTCCGCCTCGTATTCCTGGTAGTTGCCGGCGAAGAACTCCCAGTGAGAGTCGCCCTCGCAGGCCAGGATGTGGGTGGCGATGCGGTCGAGGAACCAGCGGTCGTGCGAGATCACCAGCACGCAGCCGGCGAATTCGAGCAGGGCGTCTTCCAGCGCGCGCAGGGTTTCCACGTCGAGGTCGTTGGAGGGCTCGTCCAGCAGCAGGACGTTGCCGCCCTGGATGAGCGTCTTGGCCAGGTGCAGGCGGCCGCGTTCGCCGCCGGACAGGTTGCCGACGATCTTGCCCTGGTCGCCGCCCTTGAAGTTGAAGCGGCCGAGATAGGCGCGGCTGGGCATCTCGAACTTGCCGACCGTCAGGATGTCGGCACCGTTGGCGACGGCGTCGAACACGGTCTTGTTGTCTTCCAGTCCTTCGCGGCTCTGGTCGACGGAGGAGATTTTCACGGTCTGGCCGATGACGATTTCACCGCTGTCCGGCTGTTCCTTGCCCTGGATCATGCGGAACAGGGTGGATTTGCCGGCGCCGTTGGGACCGATGATGCCGACGATGGCGCCGGGTGGAATGCTGAAGGACAGGTTGTCGATCAGCAGGCGGTCGCCGAAGGCCTTGGTCACGCCGTTGAACTCGATGACCTTGTCGCCCAGGCGCTCGCCCGGTGGGATGAAGATTTCCTGGGTCTCGTTGCGCTTCTGGTATTCGTGGCTGTTCATTTCCTCGAAGCGGGCCAGGCGGGCCTTCGACTTGGCCTGGCGGGCCTTGGGGTTGGAGCGCACCCACTCCAGTTCCACCTTCATGGCCTTCATGTGGGCATCGATCTGTTTGTTTTCCTGCTCCAGGCGGGCTTCCTTCTGTTCCAGCCAGCTCGAGTAGTTGCCCTTCCAGGGAATGCCGTGGCCGCGGTCGAGTTCCAGGATCCATTCGGCGGCGTTGTCGAGGAAGTAGCGGTCGTGGGTGACGGCGACCACGGTGCCGGGGAAACGGACCAGGAATTGTTCCAGCCATTCCACCGATTCGGCGTCGAGGTGGTTGGTGGGTTCGTCCAGGAGCAGCATGTCGGGCTTTTGCAGCAGCAGCTTGCACAGCGCCACGCGGCGCTTCTCGCCGCCGGACAGGTTCTTGATGACGGCGTCCCAGGGCGGCAGGCGCAGGGCGTCGGCGGCGATCTCCATCTGGTGTTCGGCGTCGCTGCCCGAGGCGGCGATGATGGCTTCCAGGCGGGCCTGTTCCTCGGCCAGCTTGTCGAAGTCGGCGTCCGGTTCGGCGTAGGCGGCATAGACTTCTTCGAGCTTCTGTTGCGCCTGCATGACCTCGCCCAGGCCGGCCTCGACCTCGTCGCGCACGGTCTTGTCAGGGTCGAGCGCCGGTTCCTGCGGCAGATAGCCGATGGAGATGCCGGACAGCCATTGCACCTCGCCGTCGAACTCTTTGTCGACACCGGCCATGATCCTGAGCACGGTGGACTTGCCGGAGCCGTTGAGGCCGAGCAAACCGATTTTCGCGCCGGGGAAGAAGGACAGGGAGATGTCCTTGATGATCTGACGCTTGGGTGGGACGATCTTGCTCACGCGGAGCATGCTCATTACGTATTGGGCCATGGTGGTATCGGGTGGTGATCGGGTATTGGCGGAAGCGGCCGCCGCGAGGATCCGGCGGCTGGAAAGTCCAAGGAGACGGGCGGATCCGGGCGGCGAGACCGGAACGCGAGTGTAGCCAAGCGGGCGGGCTTGACCAAGCGTTGCCCGTCGCTGGGTGTGTGTCGATCCGACGGTCGTCAACCAAATCGGAAATTTCCGACTTTTCCACATGGGTATCGCGTTATGCTTGCGCGCATTGCCCGAAAACAAACGGAAGCACGCGCGGGCTGTCGACGCTCAAGCGATACCGTCGGCATTCATCGCGCCCTCGCCGATGGGCAACCTTGGAGGTAGGCGATTCATGATGGACCACATGGACGACGAGAATGGCCGCGCGTTGCTGGAAGCGCTAGGCGCCGCGCGCGAGCGCATCGCCGAACTGGAATCGGTTCAGACCGAATATGTCAAGGTGGTCGAGGATCTGAGCCTGCATCAGGAGGAGTTGCGGGCACAGAACGAGGATCTGCGGCAGGCTCAGGAGGCGCTCGCCGAAGCGAGCCGGCGCTACCAGGATTTGTTCGATTTCGCGCCGATCGCGTATTTCCTGCTCGACGAGCATGGCGCCGTGGTCGAGGTCAATTTCACCGCTTGTCAGATGCTGGGCGAGCAGCGCGTATCCATCGTGCATCGGCCCATGCGCTTTCATATCGGCGCGAGCGAGCGCCAGGCATTCGACCTGTTCCTGGTCGAGGCCGCCGCCGGCAGGCCGTCCCGGACCTTGGACGTCACGCTGTCGAGTCGGGATGGACGGGAAATCCCGGCGCAACTTTCCCTGGTGGTCGATCGCGGCAATCGCGGTTTGCGATTCCGGGTCGCGGCCATCGACATCAGCGAGCGTCATCTGGCCGAGGAACAGCGCCGGCTGGCCGCGACCATGTTCGAGGAAAGCAATGAGGGCGTCGTGATCACCGATGCCAAGGGCAACATCCAGCGGGTCAACCGCGCCTTCACGGTGGTGACCGGCTACGCCGAGAAGGAGGTGCTCGGCAAGAAACCGTCGATCCTGTCTTCCGGGCGCCACGACAGCGTGTTCTACAAGGTCATGTGGGAACGCCTGGAGCAGTCCGGCGGCTGGATGGGCGAAATCTGGAATCGCCGCAAGAACGGCGAAATCTATCCGGAGTGGCTGAAGATCAACGCCATTCGTGGCGCCAGCGGCCAGATTCGGCATTACGTCGGCATTTTCAGCGACATCGGCGATCGCAAGCGAGGCACCCAGGAGGTCGAACGCTTCGCCTTCTACGACACGCTGACCGATCTGCCCAACCGCACCCTGTTCGTCGAACGCCTCAAGCATGCCCTGATCCGCGCGCACCGCGACAAGCAACGGGTCGCGCTGCTGTATCTCGATCTCGACCGCTTCAAGTCGGTCAACGATACCCTTGGCCACCAGACTGGCGACCTGTTGTTGCAGCAGGCCGCGCAGCGCCTGTGTCAACTGGTGCGCACCTACGATACCGTCGCCCGGCTCGGCGGCGACGAATTCACCGTGGTCCTGACCGATCTCGAGGACGACACCAGCGCCCGCGATACCGCCGAACGGGTGGCCGAGAGCATCCGCGAGCATCTGGCGCGGCCGTTCCACGTCGGCGGCCACGAGATCGTCACCGGTTGCAGCACCGGCATCGCCATGTACCCGGACGATGGCGAGACCTGTAGTGATCTGGTCAAGCACGCCGATATCGCCATGTACCACGCCAAGCACAACAGCGGAAACGGCCATGCGTTCTTTTCACCGGAGATGAACGCGCGCGTGGTACGGCGGGTTTCCATGGAAAGCGCGTTGCGCGCGGCGGTCCGGCGCGAGGAACTGACCCTGGCCTATCAACCGGTGATCGACGTCGCGGCCGCGCGCGTGGTTGGCGTCGAGGCGCTGTTGCGCTGGACCAGCCCGGATGGGCCGGTGTCGCCGCTCGAATTCATTCCTGTGCTGGAAGACCTCGGCCTCGGCCACGACATCGCGCGCTGGGTGCTGGCGGCTTCCAGCCGGGTGGTGAACGACTGGCGCTTCGAGGGTGCCGACGCGCTCTGGCTGTCGGTCAATCTGTCGCCCCTGCAACTGCACCGGATGCTGATGGCCTGGGTCTGGGAATCACTGGAGGGCAGCGGGCTGGCGCCGGAACGACTGGTGGTGGAGGTGACCGAGGACCATTTCCGCCACAACTCCGACGCGATCATCGACCGCCTGATCGAAATCCGCGCGATGGGCGCGCGCGTCGCGCTCGACGATTTCGGCACGGGTCATTCCTCGCTCGGTCGCCTGCGCAATTTCCCGATCGACATCGTCAAGATCGACCGCAGCTTCGTCAACGGCCTGCCCCACGATCAGAAGGATCTGGCCATCGTCAACACCATCATCACCATGGCCCGCCATCTGGGCATGGACTATCTGGCCGAAGGCGTGGAAACCCCCGGTCAGCTCGAACTGCTGAAGCGCCAGGGTTGCGGCCTGATCCAGGGCTACGTGTTCGCCCGGCCGATGACGGCCGACGAATGCGCCGCGTGGTGCGCCGATTACAATGCCGGCCGGATGCCGGTGGGTCCGGCCCTGCATTGATCGATCCATTCACCGCTGGCGTTCCCGCCGGCGCGAACCCGAGACCGCCGGTTGGCGCATTCGCCGAGGCGAGGAGTTGCAATTGAATACACCACCCCGGAATACCCCCCCCCGCTCACCCAGTTACTTCGTGTGCATCGGCGCGTCCGCCGGCGGTCTGGAAGCCATCGAGACCTTCTTCAAGAACATGCCGCACGACAGCGGCCTGGCCTTCGTCGTTGTCCAGCATCTGTCGCCGGATTACAAGAGTCTGATGGCCGAGCTGCTGTCCAAGCACACGCGCATGCCGGTGCAACGCTCCGAGGACGGCATGACGGTGGAGGCCAATCACGTCTACCTGATTCCGCCGAAAAAGAACCTGACCATCTTCCACGGCAAGCTGCTGCTCACCGACCAGGACCCCAGCCGCGGCGTCAACCTGCCGATCGACATCTTCATGCGCTCGCTGGCCGAGGACCAGGGCGAGAAGGCGATCGCGATCATCCTGTCCGGCACCGGCTCCGACGGCACCCGCGGCATCCGCGCGGTGAAGGAGCAGGGCGGCATGATCATGGCGCAGTCGGAGGAGTCGGCCAAGTTCGACGGCATGCCCAAGAGCGCGATCAACACCGGCCTGCCGGATTTCGTGCTGCCGCCAGAGGAAATGCCGCGCCTGCTGATGTCCTTCGTCAAGCACCCCTACGCGGCCAAGGTCGAGGGCACGCCGGTGATGGTGACCGACGAGGACGCGCTCACGCGCATCTTCGCGCTGCTGCGCGAGAGCTCCAAACTCGACTTCACCTTCTACAAGCCGAGCACGGTGATCCGCCGCATCGAACGACGCATGACCGTCAACCAGATCCGCGAGCTGCGCGATTACGCGCGCTTCCTGGAGCGCTACCCGACGGAAGTGAACACGCTCTATCGTGAATTGCTGATCGGCGTGACCAGCCTGTTCCGGGACCGGGAAACCTGGGAATACCTGGGCGACGAGATTCTGCCCAGGATGATCGACGAATGCGGTCAGCGTGAATTGCGCTTCTGGGTGGCTGGCTGTTCCAGCGGCGAGGAGGCCTACACCCTGGCCATGGTCTGCCGGGAGGCGATGGACCGCGTCGGCAAGCACGCCGACATCAAGATCTTCGCCACCGACGTCGACCGCGACGCGGTGCAGCGCGCCGGCAACGGCGTCTACCCGGAGAGCATCGTCGCCGACCTGTCGCCGCAGCTGCTGACCAAGTACTTCCAGCGCAAGGAAGACAATTTCCACATCGCCAGGCACATCCGGGAAATGGTGGTGTTCGCGCCGCACAACCTGCTCAAGGATCCACCGTTCACCAACATCGACCTGATCTCCTGTCGCAATCTGCTGATCTACCTGCAACCGGTGCTGCAGAAGAAGGTGCTCGACCTGTTCAGTTTCTCGCTCAACGCCGACGGCCTGCTGCTGCTTGGCAGCAGCGAGACGGTCGGCGACGCCGCCGATGTCTACGATCCGGTGCATCTGAAGCTGCGATTGTTCCGCAGCCGCGGCAAGCGGCGGCTGTCCGACGCCCAGGAAATCAACGTCTATCAGGATGGCGGCGCGCCGCTGCGCGCGATGCGCATCAGCATGCGTGGCGGCATGCGTCCGAGCGACGAGGAGCGCCTGCTGTCGCGTCTGGTCGACAGCCTGGGGCCGGATTACATCCCGCTGACGCTGGTGGTCAACGAGCAGATGGAGCTGCTGCACGTGATCGGCGACGCGACCGGCTATCTGGGCATGCCCTCGGGCAAGATGCATAACGATGTCACCCGGCTCGCGGTCAAGGATCTGGCGATCCCCATCGCCACCGGCCTGCAGAAGGTGTTCCGCACCGGCGAGGAGCTGGGCTACACCAACGTCCACGTCAAAAACCGCGACGAGACCCGCGTGGTCCGTCTGCGCTTGCGCCTGCTGCCGGAGAAGAAAGGCATGCCGCCGCTGGCCATGGTCCTGATCGAGCCGATGGAGGTCCGCGCGCGCCTGGACGAGGTGGTGGTCTACGACCTGGATCGCGAGGCCGAGCAGCGCATCCGCGATCTCGAGAGCGAGCTGCAATTCACCCGCGAGAATCTCCAGGCGACCGTGGAGGAACTGGAAACCTCGAACGAGGAGCTGCAAGCCACCAACGAGGAATTGCTGGCCAGCAACGAGGAGTTGCAAAGCACCAACGAGGAGCTGCAATCGGTCAACGAGGAGCTGTACACGGTCAACGCCGAATACCAGACCAAGATCGCCGAGCTGTCCCAGCTCAACAACGATCTCGACAACCTGTTGTCCGGCACCGGCATCGCCACCCTGTTCCTGGACGAGGAGCTGCGCGTTCGCCGCTACACGCCGGCCATGACCATGATCTGCCGGATCACCGATGGTGACCTCGGCCGTTCGGTGGCGGACGTCTGTCATCAGCTCGATGACGTCGATCTGGTCCTGTTGGCGCGCCGGGTCCAGGTCGAGCGGCGTTCGCTGGAGCACGAAGCGCGCACCCGCGACGGCCGCTGGTTTCTGCTGGAAGTGCATCCCTACCGGATCGGCATCGAATCGACCGCCGCCGTGGTCATCAGCATGGTCGAGGTCACCGGCCTGAAGCGCGCCCAGCAGGAACTGATCGTGACCCAGGCGCGCAATGCCCTGGCGCAGCGCTTCGCCCGATTTGGCGTCTGGGAATGGAACATCGCCGCCGACAGTCTGGAATGGTCGGAGACCATCGAACCCCTGTTCGGCCTTGCGCCGGGCAGTTTCGATCATCGCTACGCCGGGTTCCTGGAACTGGTGCATCCGGATGACCGTCCGCGTTTGACCCGGGCGGTCGAGGACTGTGTCGAGCGCGGTATTCCCTACAACCTCGAACATCGCGTGGTCTGGCCCGATGGCAGCACCCATTGGGTCGCCGAAACCGGCGACGTCCAGCGCGACGAACGCGGGCACCCGCTACGCATGACCGGCGTGGTCCGCGACATCGACGAGCGCAAGCGCGCGGAACTGGCGTTGCAGGAAGCGCAACTGCATTTCCGCCGTCTGTTCGACGAGGCGCCACACATCATCTGTCTGCTCGACGACAACGGTTACATCCGCGAAACCAACGCCACCGCCCAGGAATTGCTCGGCTACAGCCTGGCCGAGATGACCGCCATGCACGCCCTCGACCTGATCGAGGAAAGCCAGCGCGAGCGCGGGCGCGTGCAACTCGACCGGCTGCGCGCGGGTGAACTGTTGAGCGGAGAATCCTGCGCGTTGCGGACCAAGGCGGGCAGTGTCCTGCCGGTCGAGGTCAGTGGCGTGCCGGAGGTCCGCGAGGGACGGGTGGTGGGTGCCCGCGTGGTGCTGCGCGATTTGAGCGAACGCTGACCTGGCTCCGGGTCAGCGGCGCGCCAGCCGGCCGAGTTCGGCCAGTGCCGCCTCGATCCTGGGCTCCCATGGCTGTGCCGCCGCCAGGCGCAGACAGTGCCCATACCTGCCGCGTGGCGAGAACAGCCGCCCCGGCGTGAAGCTGATTCCCGCCGCCAGGGCGCGTTCGTACAGCGCCATGGTGTCCTGCCCCTCGGCGAGTTCCACCCACAGCAGAAATCCGCCGGTGGGTTGGCTGGTCCGGGTGCCGGCCGGGAAATAGCGGCGCACCGCCGCGCGCATGCGCGCCAGATTGTCGGCGTAGATCCGGCGCATCCGCGTCAGATGCCGTTCGTAGCCGCTGTCGGCGAGATATTCGGCGATCGCCTGTTGCGGCAGGGTCGCGCTGGCCATCGAGCTGACGTATTTCAGGTGCTCGACGGCCTGGCGATGACGGCCGGGGGCCACCCAGCCGACCCGGTAGCCGGGCGCGATGGTCTTCGAGACCGACGAACACAGCAGGACATTGCCGTCGCGGTCGTACGCCTTGGCCGCCAGCGGCCGCTCCCGGGCGTGCGCGAGATCACCGTAGATGTCGTCCTCGATCAGTGGAATGTCGCGCGCGGCCAGCAGTTTCACCAGGCGTGCCTTGTTGGTGTCCGGCATCAGGCCGCCGGTCGGGTTGCTGAAGTTGGCGACCACCGCCACCGCTTTCACCGGCCAGCGTTCCAGCGCCAGCGCGAGCGCTTCCAGGCTGATGCCGGTATCGGGATCGGAAGGAATTTCCAGCGCGCGCATGCCCAGCGACTCGATCGCCTGCAACGTGCCAAAAAAGGCCGGCGATTCGATGGCGATGATGTCGCCCGCCCGCGCCACCGCGCGCAGACTGAGATTGAGCGCCTCCTGGCAGCCGTCGGTGATGACGATGTCGTCCGGTCCCAGATGACAACCCCATTCCGCCGCGCGCCGGGCGATGCGCTGGCGCAGCACCAGTTCCCCAGGCGGAAAACTGTAGCGCTCGCCGAGACCGCCGCCGGCGCGCAGGCTGCGGCCGAGCGCCGCGCGCAACGCCTTCAGCGGCAGGAATTCGGCATGTGGCACCGCCGCGCCGAGGGCGACCAGATCCCGGCGTCCGATATGTCGGGACAAGCGCACCGCCAGTTCCGTCACGTTCACCACGCAGGGAGCGTCGGCGGCCTCGCAGTCGCGCGCGGGCGGCGGCGTTTCCGGCTGGCGCGCGTAGAAACCGGATTGAGGCCGCGCTTCCAGCCAGCCGTGGTTTTCCAGCAGGCGGTAAGCGGCGACCACGGTCGCCTGGCTGACCCGCCGGCTCTCCGCCAGGCGCCGCACCGATGGCACCCGCGCGCCTGGCGCGTAAAGACCTTGGCGGATGTGTTCCTTCAACTGCGTGGCGAGTTCTTCATACAGGCTCATGGCCGGCTCCGGGCGATGATGGCGAGGCAAGGCAACGGCATTGTGCGGCCGGCGCGTTCACGCGCGACGATACAGTCGGGTCCGGAATCGACCGATACAGTTTCACGGGCGGCTTGGTTGTATCGGTTCAATCCGTGGATATCTGATTCTGTAATGGTTGGCGTTGCGCGCCTAGCATGGGATGACCCCATTGTCGGAGTCGACCATGACGCCATTGCCCGATCCATTTCGCTCCCCGGATGCCCTGGCCCGGCACGCGGAAGCCGCGCGCCGGCGATTGATCCGGCGCGCGCTGGCGCGCCTGTGGCGTCGCCTGCGGGCCCGACTGGCGCGCGCGTTCGTCCGCGCGCGCGCCGAGGCCGGGCTGCGCGCCCTGGATGAGCGTGCCTTGCGCGATCTCGGCCTGGATCGCGGTGGCATTGCTCACGCGGCCCGTCACGGCCGGCGCGAACGAGGCTGAGGCATGCCCGCGACCGGCCCGCTCCGGTGTCAGGACAGCTGCTGGCCGTGCTCGCGGGTGTTGTGGAATTTCACCTTCGGCCAGCGTTCCATGGCCAGGCTGAGATTGACGTGGTTGTCGGCCAGATACACCAGGTTGTCGTCGACATCACGCGCCAGCCGCATTTGCTGGGCCTTGACGAATTCGGCCAGATGGGCGGCATCGTCACAGGTCACCCAGCGGGCGGTATGGATGCCGGCGCGCTCGAATACCGCGTCGACGCCGTATTCCGCCTTCAGACGGTGCTCGACCACCTCGAACTGCAACTGGCCGACCGCGCCGAGCAGCAGGTTGCTGTCGACCAGTGGCGCGAACACCTGGATCGCGCCTTCCTCGCCGAGTTCGCGCAGCCCCTTGTTGAGCTGCTTGGACTTGAGCGGGTCGCGCAGGCGCGGTTTGCTGAACAGGTCGGGCGCGAAGTAGGGAATGCCCTTGTAGCGCAGCGATTCGCCTTCCGTGAGCACGTCGCCGATCTGCAACTGGCCGTGGTTGTGGATGCCGATGATGTCGCCGGCATAGGCTTCTTCCATGCGCGAGCGTTCGTTGGCCATGAACACCACGGCGTTGGCGATCTTGATTTCCTTGCCGGTGCGCCGGTGCCTGACCTTCATGCCCGGCGTGTAGCGGCCGGAGCAGACCCGGAAGAAGGCGATCCGGTCGCGGTGGTTGGGGTCCATGTTGGCCTGGATCTTGAACACGAAGCCGGTGAAGGCGGGCTCGGCCGGATCGACGAAACGGCTGTCCCCACCGGCCAGATCGGCGGCGTGCGGCTGCGGTGGCGGCGCCCAGTCCTTGAGCGCGTTCAGTACTTCGCGCACGCCGAAGTTGTTGATCGCCGAGCCGAAGAACACCGGCGTCTGTCGCCCTTTCAGGAAGTCCTCGATATGGAAGGCGGCGCCGGCGCCGCGCACCAGTTCGATCTCGCCATCCAGGGTGGCGAATTCCTGGGGGAATTCGTCGCGCAGGCGGTGGATGGCGTCACCGCGCAGGGTCTGGAACTCCTGATCGGCCTTTTCCTCGCCGGGGATGAAGTGCAGCACTTCATCGTTGATCAGGTGGTAGACCCCTTGAAAACGCTTGCCCATGCCGATCGGCCAGGTCACCGGCGCGCAGTGGATCTTGAGGATCGACTCGATCTCGTCCAGCAATTCCAGGGGCTCGCGCACTTCCCGGTCGAGCTTGTTGATGAAGGTGATGATCGGCGTGTCGCGCAGACGGCAGACCTCAAGCAGCTTGATGGTCTGTTCTTCCACGCCCTTGGCCGCGTCGACCACCATGACGGCGGCATCGACGGCGGTGAGCACGCGGTAGGTGTCCTCGGAGAAATCCTTGTGACCGGGCGTGTCGAGCAGGTTGACGACGCAGTCCTCGTAGCCGAACTGCATGACCGAGCTGGCCACCGAGATACCGCGCTGCTTTTCCACCTCCAGCCAGTCCGAGGTGGCGTACTTGCCGCTCTTGCGCGCCTTCACGGTGCCGGCCATCTGGATCGCGCCGCCGAACAGCAGCAGCTTCTCGGTCAGCGTGGTCTTGCCGGCGTCGGGGTGGGAAATGATGGCGAAGGTGCGGCGCCGGGCGGCTTCGCGGGCGATCGGGGAGTCGGGGTTCACGGCGGTTTCCGGGAAAGGCGGTGGTGTCGGCTGGCGGGGTAAAAAAAAGGAGCCGCGCTCGGCGGCTCCGGTTACGGCAACGGCGGATCAGGCGTTCTGCTGGATACCCGCGACCACCCAGCCGCGGCTACCGTCGCTCGGGCTGGTCAGGTGCCAGGTTTCGTCGAAGGCGGTGGCCTGGTCGCTGTCCTCGCGCAGCAGGCCGCTGAAACGAACGCTGACGATCTGGCGGTTGCCTTCCTCGACCGCTTCCAGCACTTCGGCGTTCAGTTCGACGACCTCGGTGTTCTGCGGCGCGCCCTTGCGCTCATCAATGTCGAGCTTGAGTTCGGCGTACATCTCGGGGGTCGTGAATTCGCGCAGATCATCCAGATTGCTGGCGTCGTTGGCGGTCTGCATGCGGATGAAATTGACCTTGGCCTGGCGCTCGAACGCGGCGGCGTCGAAGCCGGGCGGGAAATCTCCGGCCCGGTTGGCGGCTTCACCGAAACTGGCGGCGACGCTGCCGGGCGCGGCCTGGCCAACAGGCGGCTGGCTGGCCTCGAAACGGACCGGCTGGCTGGGCGCCCCGGCGGTCTGGCCGGCATACGGCATCGGTCGTGCCGGCGCCGGCGCGGCGCCGCGACGCAGGAACCAGCGCACCAGCAGGATCGCGGCGAAGGCGAGCAGGGCGATCATCAGGAAATTGGCCATTTCCTCGCCCAGACCCAGGTGCGAGAACAACGCGGCCAGACCGAGACCGGCGGCGAGACCGGCGATCGGCCCCATCCAGGAGCGCTTGCCGGCCTGGCCGGCGGCGTTGCCGGGATTCTGGGCCGGCGTGTTCTGAGCCCCCTGATCGCGGCTGGGCGCGGCGTCGCGCTTCATCGGCGCGTCGCGCTGCATGCCATAGGATTTGCCGCCGCCCATGCGTTTGGCTTCGGCATCGAAAACGGGCAGGGTGAAGGAGAAGAACAGGGCGAACAGGGACAGAAGGATGCGTTGCATGAATGAGGACTCCTGGTTGGGATGGGCGCCATTGTAACCGCGCCAGTCGGTTGACCGACGCACGGGACATGGACGGCGATCGTCGCCGAGGGTTCCGTCAGACGCGTCCGGTCGCGCGACGCTGGCGGCGCTGGCGCCAGGCGAGCACGACGCGGGCGCGCCAGACGCCGTGCACCAGCAGATAGGCGCCGAGCGCGAGCGCGCAGGCGAAGATCGACAGGCCGAGGACGAGCGGCAGGCCGAGTCCGGCCAGACGATCGACCCAGAATGCGACCCAGTCGCTCAGGCCCTGGATTTCGACGTGCAGGCTTTCCTGGCTGACGCCGTGATCGACCCGGCCGAGCAGCAGGGCGCCGAGCTGATAGGCAGCGTAGTAGATTGGCGCGAAGGTGATCGGATTGGTGACCAGGGTGCTGGCCACCGCGACCGGCAGGTTGGCGCGCAGGATGACCGCGAACGATGCGGCAAAAAAAATCTGGGCGACCGGGATCAGCAACCCGAAGAAGATGCCGACCGCCAGGCCCATGGCGATGCCGCGCCGGCTCATGTGCCACAGGCGCGGATGATGCAGGGCCGGGCCGAGCCGGCGCAACGCCGGGTGCTCGCGCAGGCGGTGCGGATCGGGCAGCAGTCGTTGCAGGCGGGTTTTCAACATCCTGATTGGAGATGAGGATTCCGGAATCGTTCCGGGATGGAACCGGCGCGGATTGTAGCGCTGGGCAACCGGCGGTGGTGGAGGTCGGACATGGGATAATCCGACTGTTGCAAAAGCGCATCGAACCGATGGAAAACCATTTCAGTGAATTCGCCCTGCTGCTCGGCCTGTCGGCCGTGGTCGGTGCCATTGCGATTCGTTTGCGCCAGCCGCTGTTGGTCGCCTACATCCTGGTCGGCATCCTGGCCGGACCGGCCGCGTTCGGGCTGGTCCAGGCGCATGGCCAGATCGATCTGCTCGCCCAGATCGGCGTCACCGTGTTGTTGTTCGTGGTCGGCCTCAAACTGGACCTGCATCATGTCCGTCACATCGGGCCGGTCGCGCTCGCCACCGGCCTCGGCCAGCTCGCCTTCACGATCCTGTTCGGTTTCATCCTGACCTACGCGCTCGGCAAGGACTGGCTGACGGCGCTGTACATCGCGGTGGCGTTGACGTTCTCCAGCACCATCATCATCGTCAAGCTGCTGTCCGACAAACGCGAGCTGGATTCCCTGCACGGCCGCATCGCGGTCGGCTTCCTGATCGTGCAGGACATCGCCGTGGTGGTGGCGATGATGGCGATGAGCGCGCTGCGCGGCGCCGATGCCTCGCAGGGCTGGGAGGTGGCGGCGTCGATCCTGGCGCGTCTGGGTGGCGCGGCCTTGCTGATTTTCCTGTTGATGCGTTACGTGCTGCCGCGCGTGGTCGACACCCTGGCGCGTTCCCAGGAACTGCTGTTGATCTTCGCCATCGCCTGGGGCGTGACGCTGGCCGCGCTGGGCGAGTGGATCGGCTTTTCCAAGGAGGCGGGCGCCTTCCTGGCCGGCTTCTCGCTGGCCTCGACCGCCTACCGCGAGGCGATCAACGCGCGCCTGACCAGCATCCGCGATTTCCTGCTGCTGTTCTTCTTCATCGATCTCGGCGCCAAGCTGGAGTTCTCGACGCTGGGCGGGGAGGTGGTGCCGTCCATCGTGCTGGCGCTGTTCGTGCTGATCGGCAACCCGCTGATCGTCCTGGCGATCATGGGCTACATGGGCTACCGCAAGCGCACCGGTTTCCTGGCCGGCCTGACCGTGGCCCAGATCAGCGAGTTCTCGATCGTGTTCGTGGCCATGGGCATCACGCTCGGCCACGTCGGCATGGAGGCGCTCGGCCTGACCACCCTGGTCGGCCTGATCACGATCACGCTGTCCACCTACATGATCCTGTATTCACAGCCCTTGTATGAACGCCTGGCGCCGTGGCTGGGCTGGTTCGAGCGCGCGCGACCGTACCGGGAACTGGCGGTGGAGCGCCAGCGCCATGCCGAGGAGCGGCCCGATGTCGTCGTCTTCGGCATGGGCCGTTACGGCAGCCGGCTGTCCCGCAAGCTGCGCGAGAGCGGTATTTCGGTGTTGGGCGTCGACTTCGATCCGGAAGTGGTGCGCGCGCTCCGACATCGCGGCTTCAACGTGCTTTACGGCGATGGCGAATCGCCCGATCTGGTCGACAGCCTGCCGCTCAACGGCGTGCCCTGGGTGGTCAGCAGCATTCCCGACGCGCAGAGCAACCGGGCGCTGCTGCACGCGTTGGAACAGCGGGGTTACGCCGGTCAGGTCGCGGTGGTCAGCCATGATCCGCGCGCACCCGGCGCGTTGCATCCGGGATCCAACCTGCACCTGCTGCATCCTTACGACGACGCCGCCGATTTCGCCGCCCTCGACCTGGCCGCGCGCATCGCCAGCTCGGAACTGGCCGGGCGCGGCGCGGACGATACGCCTCACTCGTAGTCGTCGGGGTGGCTGGCCGGCAGGTTCTCGCGGTAATAGGCCTCGAGGTCGTCCTGATAGAAGAAGCGGGGCTCGCCGAAGGCGGGGCGCAGATCGCTCAGCCAGGTGGCGTTCTCGTCATAGGCGGCGAAGAACGGCCGATGCACCCAGTCCGGGTTGCGGCCCTGGATGAAGCGCAACTGCATCACTTTTTCACCACCCACCTCGCTGATGCCGAGTATCTGCACCTTGCCGGGATTGGCGGACATGCTCGGCCCGCGCACCGTCCGGCACAGACCGCTGACGCGCTGATAGGCCTGACGGAAGATTTCCCAGGCGCGTACCAGCGGCACGCTGAAGAAATCGCGGGCGCCGGTGTCGCGGGTCAGGAACATGTAGTAGGGCACGCAGCCCAGATCGACCTGGCGGTTCCACATTTCCGCCCACAGCGCCGGATCGTCGTTGATGTGGCGCAGCAGCGGCGACTGGGTGCGGATCACGGCGCCGGTCTGGCGGACCCGGGCGATCGCCTGATGCACCGGTTCCGGCTCCAGCTCGCGCGGGTGGTTGAAGTGCGCCATCAGCGCCAGATGGCGGCCACTGGCGGCGACCCGCTCGAACAGCGCCATGAGCGCGTCGCCGTCCTCGCCGAGAAAGCGGTACGGCCAGTAGCTCAGCGCCTTGGTGCCGATGCGCACGCGGCGCAGGTTGGGCAGGTCGGCCTCGAGCAATGGATCGATGTGCTGGGCCAGATTGCGGGTCGACATGATCAGGGGGTCGCCACCGGTGAACAACACGTCGTTGACCTGGGGATTGGCGCGCAGGTAGTCGATCAGGCGGTCGACCTCGCGGCTGGCGAATTTCAGCTCGGACAGGCCGACGAACTGCGGCCAGCGGAAGCAGAAGCTGCAATAGGCGTGGCAGGTCTGGCCCTGGCTGGGAAAGAACAGCACGGTCTCGCGGTACTTGTGCTGCATGCCGTCGAGCGGCTCGCCTTCCAGGGTGGGAATGTTGTGACTGATCTGACCGGCGGGGTGCGGATTGAGCGTCAGCCGGATGCGGTTGGCGGCCGCCCTGATCCGGTCGGCGTCGGCACCGGCGCGGAGCAGGCCGGCGATTTCGTCATGGTGCGCCGGCGCCAGCATGGCGCGGCGGGGAAAGGTCAGCGTGAACAACGGATCGTCTGGTACCCGCCGCCAGTCGATGAGGTGGTCGAGCACGAAATTGTCGACCTTGAACGGCAGCACCTGGCCGACCACTTCGATGTCGAACCGGAGCGACTCCGGCAACGCCGCCAGTTGCGGTATGTCGCGGAAGTTGCTCAGTGAATAGGCTTTGTATTTCGGGATTTCCGGCATGGTTCGAGCTATTCCCCTGATGAACGCGCCAGGCTCCGGGCCGGCGCGCGGCCCTGCCGGTCCCGGCCGGGATAAAGGGTGAGGTGGGGGTAGGGGATTTCGATGCCGCGCGCGTCGAAGGCCTGCTTCAGACGCAGCAGGAAGGCTCGTCGCACTGTCCACTGTTGCAGGGTATGGACCTTGAAGCGGGCGCGGATCACCACCGCCGAGTCCATCCAGTCGTTGACGCCGGCGATGTCCAGATCCTCCTGGATCAACGGCCCGAGCACCGGGTCGGCGCGCATCCCGGCCGCCACTTCGCGCATCACCGCGAACACCTCCTCGACATCCTCCCGGTAGGCGATCCGGACGTCGATGACCGCGAAGGCGAAGCCGCGCGAGCGGTTGGTGACCGTGGTGACGGCGCCGTTGGGCACGTAATGGACGTTGCCCTCGTAATCACGCAGGCGGATGTAGCGCAGGGTCACTTCCTCGACCAGGCCGCCCTTGCCGGCGACCTCGACGACGTCGCCCTGATGGATCTGGTTTTCCAGCAGCAGGAACAGGCCGGTGAAGTAATCCTTGATCAGGCTCTGGGCGCCGAAGCCCACGGCCAGGCCGACGATGCCGGCGGATGCCAGGATCGGGGCGATGGAAATGCCCAGCTCGGACAGCACCAGCATGCCGGTGATCAGCGTGATGGCGACGGTGGCGGCGTAGCGCAGCACCCGGCCGAGGGTTTCCAGGCGCTTGTGCTGCTCGGGGTCGTCGGTGTGCTTCTGCAACTGCGCGCGCAGCAGCGGAATCAGTCGGCGCGACAGCGACAGCATCACCCAGGCGATGGCGAGGATGATGCCGACGCGGATCAGGACGCGGACCAGATCGCTCCAGGGGCCGAGATCGCGCAGCAGCACGGCGAGGCTGTCCATGGCGTCCACTTTCAGGGAATGGCCCGCGCCAGCGGGCGGAATTGCAGGTGCCGGAACATGCGCAGGTAGAGCGCGGTTTCCTCGCGTTCCAGATTGCTGACGAACTTCCAGAAGCCGTAGATGCGTGACAGGGTCATCATCCGTTCGGCGTAGCGGCGCCAGGTGTAGCGCGCTTCCACCCGCGCCAGGGCGCCGCGCGACAGCAGCCGCCAGTGTTCCGGATCGGTGGCGCAGCGCTCCAGAAAATCCGCCATCAGATCGGCGGCGGCGGCGCCGTCGTTGGGGTCGATGTGGAAGCCGGAGACGCCGTGCTGGATGATCTCCAGCGGGCCGCCGTGGCGGGTGGCGAATACCGGCAGGCCGGAGGCCATGGCTTCGATCAGGGTGAGGCCGAAGGCCTCGAACAGCGCCGGCTGGGCGAACACGCCGCCGCGATCGGCCACCACCCGGTAGATTTCGCCGGCCTGCGCCTTGTCCAGGCGCGCGCCCAACCAGCGCATTTCGCCGTCCAGGCCGTGCCGGTCCATCAGGGTGTGCATGCGCTGGATCTCGTCGCGTTCCTCGGCGTCGCCGGAGGCGGCCGGATCGACATGGCCGCCGATCACCAGCAGGTTGGCGGCGGCGCGCAGACGGGGGCTGGCGCCGAACCAGTCGGCCAGGCCGGTGAGGTTCTTGATCCGGTCGAGTCGCGCCAGGGTGAAAATCAGCGGCTTGTCCGGATCGGTCAGGTGGCCGCGCCAGGGCACGCCGGGATCGTCGCCGGACAGCAGGCGGTCGATCTCCGGGCGCAGGGAATGCAGGCGCCGTTCCTGATCGGAATAGGGGAAGTAGACGCGTTCGTCGGCGCCGGGCGAGACGATGTTGAAGCGTGGGTCGAAGGGGTCGACACCCTGGATCACCCGGTACAGCCCGGGCAGGGTGTAGGCGCGGTAGCTTTCATACTGGCCGACCGTGCCGGCGGTGCCGGCGATTTCCTGGAAGGTGCTGGTGAGGATGAAGTCCGCGCTGTTCATCGCGATCAGGTCGGCGGTGTACTGGCAGGCGAAGTGGTAGGGAATCTCGTTGTCGCGCCAATACAGGGCGGAGTGCAGGTATTTGGTCTGCTCCAGGGCGTGGGCGATGTTGCACTGGGTCACGCCCAGGCGCTGGGCGAGCAGCGAGGCGACCAGGTTGCCGTCGGAGTAGTTGCCGACGATCAGATCCGGTCGGCCGCCGAATTCGGCCAGCGCGGCGCGTTCGACGTCGGCGGCGAAGTCCTCCAGATAGGGCCAGACCTCGAAACGGGAGATCCAGTGCCGGACCACCTCGCCACCTGGCCGGCGGAACGGAACGCGCAGGATGGCGGCGCGCTCGCAGCCGTGGATGGGCTCCAGCGGCTGGTCGCAGGTGGTGCCGTCGGCATCCGGGATCAGCCGGGTGACCACCAGGATGCGCGGTTCGACGACCACGCCCTGTTCGGCCAGGCGATCGCGCATCTCGCGCTCGAGCGCGCGGACCTGATCGAGGATGTAGACCACCTGGCCACCGGTGTCCGGTCGGCCGAGCACGCCGTCCTGGGCAAACCAGCCGTGCGGCGACAGGATCAACAGGCGCGAGATCATCGGGATGCGCGCGAGGAAGGTTTCCAGAACCTGGGGCGAGGGCGCCTCCAGGATGTCGGTGAGCAGGCTCATGGTGTCGGCCACCCGGGTCGCGGCATCGCCCCAGCCGGGTGCGAAGCCGAGCCGACCGAGCGGTTCGGCCAGGACCGCCCAGGGCGTATCCGGCGCCACCGTGTCCAGAAATGCCTGGGCATCGCGCAGGGCCTCGCGCAGGGCGGTCACGTCGCGCAGGTGCTCGTACAGCATCAGTTGCCGACCTTCCAGGGCATGCAGTCGCAGGAATTCCAGCAGACGGGCGTGGCCCTCGGCCGGCTTCTGGAACATCGCGCTGGACAGGTGTCGGTTGAGGAACAGCACGCCCTGTCCGATCGAACGGATTTCCTTGAGGCGCGGGAATTCCCGGTTGAACGGGCCGAAATCCACCTCCAGCAGATCGGCTGTCTCCGCCTCGGGCGCGACCAGGCGCTCCTTGAAGCGCAGGTAATCGGCGATGCCGATGCGTTCCGGGGTGGCTTCGTCGAGATGCGCGCGCAGGTAGTGCCAGCGGCCGGCGTCCTCGCGCACCGCGAAACAGGCCCAGGGCGGCCGCAACACCGCTTCCTGCATGCATCGGACCACCGCCGCCAGCGGGTTGTCGCCGGCCTCGGCGCCGGCCCGGTAGTGGTCGCGCAGGTCGGTGCGCAGCAGCAGCGGCCGGCCGTCGGCGAAACAGTGGCGCAGGAACGCCTGCACGGCGTCGCGGTGGTTTTCGGCCCAGGCGCGAAGATGATCGATCATGTCGGCACTCCTTGTTCAAGGACGAAACCGTAATGCGCCATGCCTTCCAGGATGCCGGCGGCATGGTCGGCTTCGGCGAAGTAAATCTGTTCCAGGCCGCGCAGGTCGGCCAGCTCGGGGCTGTGGTTGGCGACCACCACGCCCAGGGTGTCGCCGAGCAGCATTTCCTCGTCGTTGCCGGAATCGCCGGCGACCAGGAAGGCGCGCAGCGGCAACCCCCACTTGTAGGCCAGGTAGCGCACCGCCTGACCCTTGGAGGCGCGCACCGGCAGCACGTCCAGATAGGCTTGATGCGAGTAGATCAGCTTGGCGTGCAGACCCTGGCCGCGCAGCAGCGCGTGCAGCGCGCGCGGTGGCGGCATGGTGTCCGGATCGACGTTGTAGCTGAGCTTGAATTCGCGCTGGTTCTCCGGTTTCTGCGGGGTCAGGCCAGGGACTTCGGCGAGCGTCGCCGCCAGCGCGTCGCGTCGCCAGAGATGGCGGATGTGATTGGCCCAGCCGGTGTCCGGGCGCAGGCCGCGGCCATAGTGGATCTCGCTGCCGACCGAGGTGATCAGCACGTCCGGCAGCGGTACCCGCCACTGACGCAGCACCGCCAGCGTGCTTTCCAGCGTGCGCCCGGTGGCGACCGCGAAGCCGAGCTCGCGGCCGCTGCCGCGCAGCACCTCGATCAGGCGGGTGAGCGCCTCACGGTCGCCGATCAGGGTGTTGTCGATGTCGCTGACCAGCATTCGCCGGGCCAATGGCAGCGGGTTGGCGCCGTCCGGGTGCAGGTAAGCGGCCAGGTCGCGGCGCACCTGCTTGCGTGCCCTGCGCAGCATGCGTTGCACCGCCCTGAGGTATTTGCCGACATGCGCGTCCCAGGTGTAATGGCGCGCCACGCCGGTGATGCCGCGCCGGGCCCGGCGCTGCCAGGCGCGTGGATCGGCGAGCACCGCCTCCAGCGCGGCGGCGATGGCGTCGGTGTCGAGCGGGTCGACCAGCAAGCCGTTGTCGCAGTTGGCGACGATGTCGCGCGGTCCGCCGTCGGCGGTGGCGACCACGGGCAGGCCGCTGGCCGCCGCCTCGATGAGGGTAAGACCGAACGGCTCGGTCAGCGCCGGATTGGCGAACACCCCGCGCCGGCGCGCCGCCAGCCGGTAAAGCTGGGGCACGTCCTCGGGCCGGTGCCGTTTGGGGAGCGCCACCTTGCCCCAGAGGTCGTGGCGGTCGGCCGCCAGCAACAGGTCGGTCAGCACCCGCGCCTGATCCTCGTCGAGGTCGCGGATGTCGTCGCGCTGGCCGGCGACGATGGCCAGATTGGCGCGTTCGCGCAGACTGGGCGAGCTGCCGTAGGCATCGATCAGCCGGCTCAGGTTCTTGCGCACCTCGGGCCGGCAGATGGCGAGGATCAGGGGTTTGCGCGGCTCATCCAGGAAGCGGTCGATCATGCGTTCCACGCCGGCTTCCACCGACGCCTTGCCGGGCGGGGCGAAGCGAGAGGTGTCGGTGCCGGGCGGGATCACCACCGCGCGCGAAGGCTGGTAGCTCTCGTACAGGCCGTATTGTTCGCTGCTTTCCTGCGGTGTGCTGGTAACCACCAGACAGGCGTTGGCCAGGACCGCTTCCTCGGCGGCGATGCGGCGGTTGAAATTGAACTGCCGCTCCAGGGCCTGAGGTTTGCGGCCATGCGCGAGCAGACGCTGGCGCTTGCAGCGGCCGAGCGAGTGGCCGGTGTGGATGAGCGGGATGCCGAGCAGTTGCGACAGTTGCGTGCCGACGTAGCCGGCGTCGGCGTAGTGGCTGTGGATGGCGTCCGGCAGGCGGCCCTGCTGGCGCAGGTAGTGGACGATCCGGTCGACCATCTGGTCGAGGTGGTGCCACAGGGTTTCCTTGCGCAGATAGCGGCGCGGGCCGAACGGCAGGCGCACCAGCCGCGCCTTCGGCCCGAGCGCTTCCTCCGGCCGGGCGTAGTCGGGCGAAACCTGGGGATCGTCGATCAGCCGGGTGAGCAGGTCGACACGCTCCACGTCCGGGTGGCGGCCGAGCGCGCGCGCCAGCTCGACCACGTACAGGGTCTGGCCGCCGGTGTCGGCGTCGCGCCCCAGTTCCAGATCGTGGCCACGGATCAGGCCGTGCACGCTGAGCATCAGGATGTACAGGGGGTTCATGTTCCGGTCTCCTCGGTCAATCGCCAGGCCGAGCGGAACGGCGCATAGAAGGCGGCGTCCGCCGGCACCGCGCCGCGCAGGCCGCAGATGGCGCCGGCGAAGTGATGGGCGCGTTCCAGCGCGAGCTCGGCCGGCCAGTCCAGGCTCAGGCCGAGCAGGAACACGGCGGCGAAGGCGTCGCCGGCGCCGACGCTGTCGACCACCTCGATGGCGTCGGCGCCGGTGCCGGTTTCCAGGCGGCCGTGGTCGGTATCGAGCAGCCAGGCGCCGTGCTCTCCCCGGGTGACCAGCAGGCGGCGGATGTCGAAGGTGTGCGTCAGACGCTCGCCGAGTTGATCGGGCGTGCCCGCGCCGAGGCCGAGCAGCTCGGCGATCCGGGACAGTTCTTCCTCGTTCAGCTTGACCGTCTCGGCACGGCCCAGCGACCAGCGCAGCACATCCTTGCGCAGCCATGGTGGTCGCAGGTTGACGTCCAGGAAGCCGGCGGCCTGGCTGTCCACCAGCAGGTAGCGCAGCGCCTGGCGCGACGCCGCGCGCTGCGCCAGGGTGCCGAAGTAGATCAGGCCGGGGCGGCGCGCCAGGGCGACCATGCGCGCGACGTCGGCGTGGATGTGATCCCAGGCCTGGTCCGGCGGGATCTCGAAATGGTGACGGCCGTCGGCGGGGTCGACGATGACGTCGACGCGGCCGCTGGCATGCAGGAAATCGCGCTGGATGCCGTCGATCGCCAAGCCGGCCGCCCGGCAGGCTTCGAGCAGGCGCTCGCCACGTTCGTCCTTGCCGATCCGGGTGACCAGGATCGGCGTCGGCCCCCGTTCTCCGGCCAGACCGCGCAGGTGATGGGCAACGTTGAACGGGGCGCCGCCGGGGATTTCGCGATCCGGGAAGCAGTCGGCCAGCAGTTCGCCGAACAGCAGGATCGTCGAGCAGGCGCCGGGTCCGCGTTCCGGGCGTTCGCCAAGAAAGTCGCGAATGCTCGCGCGCGCGTTGGTCATCCCATGTTCAGCCACCCAGCAGCGCCGCCAGCGTGGCGATTTCCTCGTCGCTCAGGTTGCGGGCCATGGGCGCCATGATCGCGCTCTTCGGGCCGACGGTTTCGCCGGCGCGATAGGCGACCAGCTTGGCCTGGATGTCGTCGCCGCTCAGCCCCGCCAGAGCCGGGTTGTCGCCGACGCCTTCACCGTTGGCGCCGTGGCAGACCACGCACAGTCGGGTATAGAGCGCGCCGGCATCGATGCCGGCGGTGGTGGCCTGCTCGTCGGTCGGCGCGATGGCCTCGATCGGCTCATCCGGCGCGGTCGAGGCTTGATCGGCGGGCGGGTCTCCGCAGCCGCCAAGAATGGCCAGGGCGGCCAGCAGGCCGAGCGATTGGTATGGATTCATGATGATTGCTCCGATATGGCCCGGTATTCGGGCCGGGGTGGCTATGGATGGGGAAGACATCGCATTATCCCGCAAAATAGTTTTGCGTAAAACATAATGCGCGATCGCGGCCGAACCAGTACGATTCCGCCGCTCCATGGTCCTTCACTCATCCTTCGCCCGAATCGTCCGATGACTTCGCCGCTCGTACTGGAAACCTTGCGTAAATTCCGCGTCATCATCGGCGCCGTCCGTCAGCATTCGCGCGCGCTGGAAACCGCCTGCGGCATCAGCGGCGCGCAGGTCTGGATCCTGGCGACCATCGCCGATACCCCGGATATCACGGTCAGCCAGCTCGGCCAGGCGCTGTCGATTCACGTTTCCACCGCCAGCAATCTGCTCGACAAGCTGTCGCGCGCCGGCTTGATCGAGCGTCTGCGCGCGGAGGAGGACCGACGCGTGGTGCGCCTGCGTCTGACCGAAGCCGGCCGCGCCGTGATCGAGCGGGCGCCCAAGCCATTGACCGGACCGGTCAGCGACGCCCTCTCGAAAATTCCGGAGGACGCGCTGACCAGCCTGAACGCGGAACTGACCGAGCTGATCCGGCACATGAGCGAAGTCGACCAGAGCGCGGCCGACGAACCGTTGTCCAATCTGGTGCGTTGAGGCGCTTCCGCCATCGTGATCGCCGGCCGACGCCGGCCGTACCCGTCAGCCACTACCCGGCGCGCGGCAGGGTCTCGCGGGTCGGGCTTGGACTTGTCCTGCTCCTTTTGGTCATGGCGGTGCATGGGTACTGGATCGAGCCGAACCGGCTGGAAGTAAGCCACCACGACCTGAAATCGCTGGAAGCTGGCGAACCGATCCGGATCGCGCAATTGTCGGACCTGCATCCGCGCGCGATCGATGACCGGGCACGGGGCATCGCGGAGCGGCTGGCCGGGGAACGGCTGGATCTGATCGTGCTGTCCGGCGATGTCGTCGACCGGCCGGAGGCGTTGCCAGTCCTCGATCGATATCTGGGGATGCTTGGCCCGACGCCGAAAGTCGCGGTGCTCGGCAACTGGGAGTACTGGGGCGCGGTCGATCTGACCGCGCTGCGCCGGATCCATCAACGACGCGGCGTCCGGCTGCTGGTGAATCAGGCCACGACCTATCGGTTCGGAACGCGCTCGTTACGCGTGGTCGGCTTCGATGACCATGCCGCCGGCGATCCGGACCCGCGCATCCTGGACACCGCGTCCGGAATGGAGGCCAGATCAGCAATGGACACCATCCTGGTCCAGCATTCGCCTGGCTGGGTTGAACAGGAACCGGTCCGGGCGCGCAGGGATGGTTTCCGTCCGTGCCTTTCCGGACACACGCATGGCGGTCTGGTCCGACTACCTGGGCTGCCGGTCTGGACGCCACCGGGTAGTGGGCGTTTCCGCGCCGGCTGGTATCCGCTGCCGGTCCGCGCGCTGTACGTTTCCCGGGGCATCGGCACCTCCGTCCTGCCGATCCGGATCGGCGCGCGCCCCGAGCTGGCGATCTTCGTGCTATGAGCGGTCGCGGCCGCGCGCCGGACCGACGTGGCGGATGCGGTAGATGGCGCCGGCGTGGTCGTCGGAGACCAGCAGGCTGCCGTCGGGCATGACCAGCACGTCGGCGGGACGGCCATGCACGGTTTCGCCTTGCAGCCAGCCCTCGGCGAACGGCCGGTAGTCGACCACCCGGTTGCCCTCCAGGCGGGCGACGCCGACCCGGTAACCGATCTTGCGGCTGCGGTTCCAGGAACCGTGTTCGGCGATGAAGATCGTGTTCCGCCAGGCCGCCGGCAGGCCGGTGCCGGGATGGAAGCGCATGCCCAGGGCGGCGACATGGGGGCCGAGTTCGCGCGCCGGCGGCGTGAATTCGCGGCAGGCGCGCTGGCGGAATTCCGGGTCCGGCGTGTCGCGGCCGTGGCACCAGGGGTAGCCGAAATCACGACCCGGGCGGTCGAGCCGGTTGAGTTCGTCGGGCGGGCTGTCGTCGCCCAGCCAGTCGCGGCCGTTGTCGGTGAACCACAGTTCGCCGGTGCCGGGATGCCAGTCGAAGCCGACCGAGTTGCGCACGCCGCGCGCCACCACCTCGATGTTGCCGGTGGCGAGGTCGAGCCGGGTGATGGTGGCGTAGCGGTCGGGGTCGGGCGCGCAGATGTTGCAGGGCGCGCCGACCGGCACGTAGAGCTTGCCGTCCGGGCCGAAGGCGATGAATTTCCAGCCATGGTGGGTTTCGGTCGGATAGGCGGCGGTGACGATTTCCGGTGCCGGAGGAGTGTCCAGCCGGCTCTCGATGTCGCGCAGGCGCAGGATGCGGTCGACGGCCGAGACGTAGAGATCGCCATCGCGCCAGGCAACGCCGACCGGCAGAGCGAGGCCGCTGGCGATGACCTTGGCCGGCCCGGCCGGCTTGCCGTCGCGCAGGGGCAGGGCGTGCACCACGCCGGCGCGCATCGAGCCTACGAACAGGGTGTCGCGGCCGAGCGCCATCTGGCGGGCATTGGCGACACTGGCGTAGTGCTCGATGACGAAGCCGGGCGGCAGCCGGATGCGGTCGAGCGGAACTGGCGTGTCGGCCAGCGCGGAGCCGGTGGCGAACAGGAGCGCGGCAAGGCCGGCGCGGAGCAGGGGGAACATGGACCACCTCCGATAAACGGGGATCGATCCAGTTAGCATAGCGACTTCTCAACACGGTTCGGTTCACCATGGACATCCAGCCCGCCCCTACAGTTTCGCGTCCGCATTTCCTGCGTTATCTGCTGATCGGTTTCTTCACCGTCGCGCCGCTGTGGGTGACCTGGCTGGTATTCGATTTCCTGCTCGGCCTGCTCGCCGGTACTGGCGCGCCGGTGTTGCGGGCGGCGGCACGGGTGCTGCGGCCGGTTTCGGAGTGGCTGGCGGACTGGCTGTTGAACCCGGCGTTCCAGACTGTGCTGGCGGTGATCATCACCTTGGCCGGCCTGTACCTGGTCGGTGTCGCCGCATCGTTCGTGGTCGGCCGCAAGCTGATCGCCTGGATGGAAGGCCTGCTCGGCCGGTTGCCGCTGGTGCAGACCATCTACGGCGCCACCAAGCGTTTCCTGCACACCCTGCGCAAGCCACCGGTATCCGGCCAGCGCGTGGTGCTGATCGCGTTCCCGTCGCCGGAAATGAAGGCGTTGGGTTTCGTCACCAAGGTGTTCCACGACGTCGACAGCGGCCGCGAGCTGGCGGCGGTGTACGTGCCGACCTCGCCCAATCCGACTTCCGGCTACATCGAGATCGTGCCGATGGCGGACGTGGTGCAGACCGACTGGAGCGTGGAGGAGGCGATGACCTTCGTGATGACCGGTGGCACCAACGCGCCGGACAGCGTGCGCTTCAGCAATCCCGCGCCGGCTCAGGTGCCGGCGCCGGCGCCGTCGAACAGCCGGTAGCGGTTCCTGCCGTCCTGCTTGGCCTGGTACAGGGCCGCGTCGGCGTGGCGCAGCAATTGCTCGGCGTCGCCGGGGTCGCGCGGGTACAGGGTCACGCCCAGGCTGGCGGACACGCGCGCCTCGATCCCGCCGATCCGGACCGGTTCCGAGGCCGCCCGCAGCAGGCGGTCGAGCACCGGCCGCCAGTCGTCGTCGCCATCCAGACCGGCGAGCACGGCGACGAACTCGTCACCACCGACCCGGGCCAGGGTGTCGTCCTCGCGCAGCGTCGCTTCCATGCGCCGGGCGAGCTGGATCAGCAGTTCATCGCCGACGCCGTGGCCATGCGCGTCGTTGATCGCCTTGAAGCCATCCAGATCCAGATAGGCCACCGCCAGCAGCCGGCCCTGGCGGCGGGCCTGGCGCATGGCCTGGTCCAGCCGGTCGGCCAGCAGGATCCGGTTGGGCAGGCCGGTGAGGGCATCGTGATGGGCGACGCGCTCCAGTTGCCGTTGGTGCCTTTTGATTGGCGTGATGTCGGTGAACAGGGCGACGTGATGGCGGATCCGGCCGGAGTCGTCGCGCACCACGCTGACCGTGAGCAGTTCCGCGTAGATTTCGCCGTCGCGGCGACGATTCCAGATTTCGCCGTTCCAATATCCCTGTTCCGCCAGCGCCCGCCACATGCCGGCGTAGAACTCGCTGGTCTGCCGGCCGGATTTGAACAGGCCGGGCGTGGCGCCGAGGAGTTCCTCGCGCGAGTAGCCGGTGATGCGCAGACAGGCGTCGTTGGCCTCGACGATGCGGTTGTCGGCGTCGGTGATCAGGATGCCCTCGCGGGCGTGCGTGAACACGCTCGCGGCCAGGCGCAGGCGGGCTTCCGCGCGCTTGCGCTCGGTGATGTCGTGGACGATGGTGAACAGGATGCGCTGCCCGGCCACGACCACCGGCGTCGAATAGACCTCGACGTCGCGGATTTCGCCATCGGCGAGCCGGTGCGGGAAATTGAAATAGTTGCGTTCCTCGCTGAGCGCGCGCGCGCGTTCCGCCGCGATTTCCGCCGGCGGCAGCATGTTGATCCGCTCGATCGGCATGCCCGACAGTACCTCGCGCGGATAGCCGTAGAACTTGGCGGCGGCGTGGTTGGCGCCGAGGATGACGCCGCTGGCGGGCTCGATCATCAGCATCACCGAATGGTTCTTCTCGAAGAACTGGCGGAAGCGGGCCTCGCTTTCGTGCAGCGCGGTCTCCGCGCGCTTGCGCTCGGTGATGTCGTGCCAGACGCAGAGGATGGCGGCGCGACCGTCGATCCGGATCGGCGTCAGGCTGACGTCGGCGTAAAGCGGCACGCCGTCGGCGCGGCGGTGGACCCATTCGAACTGGATGGTGCCTTCGGCGGCGGCGGTGAGCAGGCGTTCGGCCTTGCCGGTGGAATCCTCGCCGTCCGGTTGCCGGGCCGGCGACAGATCGGCTGGCGAATGGCCGAGCACCGCCCGCCGGTCGACGTGACCGAGCGCGGACAGCGCCGCCCGGTTGCAGTCGAGGAAGTGGCCATCGACCAGGATCCACATCGGCTCCGGCGATTCCTCGAACAGCGTGGAAAAGCGCTGGCGGGCCTGGCGCAGGCGCCGGTTCTGCCGGGCCAGGACGAGGCCACCGCCGATCAGCACCAGAAGCAGACCGGCCGCCACCAGGATGGCGGGGGCATGTCGTTGCCAGAGATCGGCGAGGGTGAATGCCGGTGGCGCGTCGTAGGGTGGCAGGCGCAGGTCGCGCGCCAGTTGTTCCACGGGCTGGTAATCGGCCGGTGGCGCGAAACCGTCGATGCCGGCCGCGCGCGCGGCCGGATCGGTGCTTTCCAGCGCGAACAGGGCGCTGGCGATGCGGCGGGTCAGTCTGGCGTCGACATGCGGCAGGGCGACGAACGGCCAGGCCGGATACAGGCGCGTCGAGGCCCGGTACGGGAAACCGGGGTGCTCGCGCGCGCCGATCACGCGCAGGCGCCGGATATCCAGGCTGGATTCGCGCGCCATCGATTCAAGGATGCCGGTGCGGACGAAACCGGCGTCGGCGCGGCCGGTCAGCACCGCCTCGACGACCGCGTCGTGACCGCCGACCTGGAGCAGGCGCAGATCGTCGGCGGCGCTCAGGCCGGCTTCCAGGAGTTCATAGGCCTGGGCCTGATAGCCGCCGAGATGCTTGGCGCCGGGGATGGCGATCACGCGGTCGCGCAGATCGGTCAACCGGGTGATGTCGTCGCGGTCGGCGCGCGTCAGGATGACGCCACCGAGCCGGTCGGCGGGCATGCCGTCGGCCAGGTCGACCTGAGTCGCGAGCGCGCCGGTGAGCCGGTTGCGCGCGCGCAGGATCAGGTAATGGCTGGGGTTGGTGAAGATCAGGTCGAGCTCGCCGAGCGCCAGCGCCGCTTCCATCGCGGTCTGGTCGAGGATGCGCAGTTCGACGCGGGTGTCGCCGAGCTGCCGGCCGAGATGATCGGCCAGCGGTTGGTAGCGGGCGACCATCACCGGTTTCGGCCGGAAGGCATAGACGCCGAGGATGAGCGTGCGTTCGGTGGCGCCGACCAGCGCCGACGCGATCAGCATCAGCACGCCCAGAAACAGGGCGAGCGCCCGGACGCCGGCGGGCGCTCCGGAACCGCCGTTCCGACGCGCCGGCGGGTGGGACATGGCGGGACCGGAATTCAAAAGCCACCGGTCGAAAAAAACTGGACGCATGGTCTTCCTCGGGCCATTTCATCGAACCACCGCCGGTGGGGGCGCCGCCGACGATATGGATTCATTCTAGCCGTTCGAGGCTTGCGCGGATGCGTCCGTGCGTGGTGTCCCGCCACGGTTTAGACTGTGCGCGCCGCCGGACCGGGTACGAACCGGCCCTGAACCGGGAACACCGGCGGCTGATGACGATCCACACGCGATGATCAAAAAATGGCCGAACCCGCCGGTATGCCGATACCCCCCTCCATGCTCGCCCTGATCGGGCGCGCCGCGCTGTTCGCCGGCTTGTGGTGGGCGCTCGCCGAGGGCGCGGCGCGCGACTGGGGTGTCGGTCTGGTCAGCGTGGTCCTGGCGGTGGCCACCAGCGCTTGGCTATGGCCACCGACGACGACACGGCTGTCCCCATCCGGATTGCTCCGCTTCCTCGTCTTCTTCCTCTGGCAGTCGGTGCGCGGCGGCGTCCTGGTGGCGCGCCTGGCCTTGCACCCGCGCCTCCGGCTGCGCCCGGAGGTCCGCCGCTTCCGCCTGCGGCTGCCACCGGGGGCGGGCCGCGTACTGCTGGCCGATACCCTGAGCCTGTTGCCGGGAACGGTCAGCGCCGGGTTTGGCGAGGATGATCTCCGGCTGCACGTGCTCGACCGCGATCTGGTGGTCGAGGCTGACTTGCGTGCCGCCGAGGCGGTGGTGGCCGGTCTGCTCGGCCTCGAACTGGAACGGCCGGAGGTGACCGGTGCCTGAGTGGCTGGCCGCCTTCCTGCTCGCCAACCTGCTGGTGGCGCTGCGCTGGGTGATGCGTGGGCCGACCCAGGCCGACCGCATGCTCGCCGCGCTGCTGTTCGGCACCACCGGTGTCGCCATCCTGTTGCTGCTGCACGAAGCCATGGCCAGCCCGGCGCTGCTCGACGCCGCGCTGGTGTTCGCGCTGCTCGCCGCCATCGCCGGCGCCGCCTTCGCGCAGCGTGCCTGGCGCGACGAAACACCGGCGGCATCGGAGGCCGATCATGACCGGGATTGACGCGATCGGCGCCGCGCTGCTCTGGATCGGCGCCGGATTCTTCCTGGCCGGCACCATCGGTCTGCTGCGTTTTCCCGATGTCTATGCCCGCCTGCACGCGCTCGCCAAGGTCGACAACCTCGGCCTCGGCTTCATCGCGCTCGGTCTGGCGTTGCGCGCCGACAGCCTGGCGAGCGCGCTCAAGTTGCTGCTGGTCTGGCTGCTCGCGCTGTTCGCCAGCGCCACGATCAGCTACCTGATCGCGCGGCGCGCGCTCGCGCGCGGCATCGAGCCGGTGGCGGAGATGGGCGCCGATGGAGACCAGCGATGACCGAGCTGGCCGATTTCGGCGTGTTCGACGTGCTGCTCGCGCTGGCCCTGCTCGGTAGCGCCTGGCGCGCGCTGGCGGCGCCCGATCTGTTCAAGGCGACGGTGTTGTTCATCGTCTTCGGCCTGCTCATGGCGTTGGCCTGGGCGCGTCTGGCGGCGCCCGACATCGTCCTGGCCGAGGCCGCCATCGGCGCCGGCCTGACCGGGGCGTTGCTGCTCGACGCGGTCGGCCATCTGCGCGCGCGGCGGCGCGCGCGCGAGGAGGACGGGCGATGAGCGGGAGCCCGGGTGCTGGCCGTTCGCGGATCGTGACCTGGGCGGTGGTCGGCTTGTGCCTGGGCCTGGCCGGCGCGCTTGCCTGGGCCATGCTCGACCTGCCGGCGCCGTCGACGCGCCTGCCCGGACAGGTCGCCGCGCAGCTCGAACGCAGCGGCGTCGAGCATCCGGTCACCGCCGTGCTGCTCAATTTCCGTGGTTACGACACCCTGTTGGAAATCGCCGTGCTGTTGCTGGCGCTGCTCGGCATGCTCGCCGCCGGTGTCGCTCCGCGCGCCAGCGCGCCGCTCGGCGCCTCGTCCATGCTCGCCGCGCTGGCGCGCGCGCTGGCGCCGCTGATGGTGCTGGTGGCCGGCTACCTGCTGTGGGCCGGCGCGTTCCGACCAGGCGGCGCGTTCCAGGCCGGCGCGGTGCTGGCGGCGGCCGGCGTGCTGCTGCGCCTGGCCGGCTTCCTGCCGGCCTGGACCCGGCCGGGCGCCGCGCTGCGCATGGCGCTGGCCGCTGGTTTCGCGCTGTTTCTGGCGATCGCCGCGCTCGGCCTGACCGAAGGCGCGCTGCTGCGTTATCCGGAACCATCCGCCGGCGCGCTGATCCTGGCCATCGAATCGGGCCTGACCTTCTCGCTCGGTCTGATTCTGGCCGGGCTGTTCCTGGCCGGGCCGGAACTGCCGCGCCGCGAGGACGGCGGGGGCACGCCATGAGCCTGGGCCTGTTCTACGCGCTGCTCGGTGGCGGCCTGTTCGCGCTCGGCCTGGCCGGATTGATCCTGCGCCCGCATCTGCTCGCCAAGATCATCGGTTTCAACGTCATGGGCAGCGGTGCCTTCCTGGTTCTGGTCGGTCTGGGCAGCCGCGACGGCGTCGCCGACCCGGTGCCGCAGGCCATGGTCCTGACCGGCATCGTCGTCGCCGTCGCCGCCACCGCGCTGGCGCTGGCGCTGGCGCGGCGCCTGCTGGAGCTGTCCGGCGACATGGTGTTGCCGGGGGAACGCCTCCGCCCGGGGGAGGACGACGATGCCGACGCCTGAGGCGTTCGATCCGCTGCCCTGGCTGATCCTGCTGCCGCTGGCCTGGGCCACCGCAGCCTTCGCGCTCGGCCCCGGACGCGGTGCCCGCCTGGCCATCGCCGGCCTGGCCGCGCAACTGGCGCTGGCGCTGATCCTGGCCGGGCAGGTTCTGGCCGGCGGTGCCCGCGCGCACGCGGTCGGCGGTTGGGGCGCGCCGCTCGGCATCGACCTGATGGTGGATGGCCTGGCCGCGCTGATGCTGTTGATGACGGCGGTGGTGGCATTGCCCATCGCCATCTACGCGCGTGGCTATTTCCGCGCCAGACCGAAGGGGGGGGAATGGTTCTGGCCGCTCGCCGGTTTTCTGGTGGCCGCGCTTGACGCGCTGTTCCTGGCCGCCGACCTGTTCAACCTGTACGTCACCCTGGAACTGCTCGGCCTGGCGGCGGTGGGCCTGACCGCCGCCGCCGGCGATCGCGCGGCGGTGGCCGCCGGCCTGCGCTACCTGCTGGCCACGCTGCTGGGTTCCGGCGCCTACCTGCTCGGCGTCGCGCTGCTCTATGGCGCGCATGGTTCGGTCTCGCTGACGGTGCTGGCGCCGGCGGTGGCCGCCGATCCGGCGCCGGCCGCCGCGCTGGCGCTGGCGCTGGTGGTGGCCGGCATGGCGCTGAAGACAGCGCTGTTCCCGTTCCATTTCTGGCTGCCACCGGCGCATGGTGGCGCCGCCAGCCCGGTCTCCGCGCTGCTGTCCGCGCTGGTGATCAAGGCTTCGTTCTATCTGCTGTTGCGGCTCTGGCTGGATCTGTTCGCGCCGCTGGTGTCGGTGTCGGCGGCGCAACTGCTCGGTCTGCTCGGGGCGGGCGCCATCCTCTGGGGCTCGGCGCTGGCCCTGGTCCAGACTCGTTTGAAGATGCTGGTGGCCTATTCCACGGTGGCCCAGATCGGCTACCTGTTCCTGCTGTTCCCGCTCGCCACCGGAGTTTCCGCCACCGCCGCCGAGGCCGCGGTCCAGGGCGGCGTCATGCAGGCGTTGTCGCACGCCTTGGCCAAGGCGGCCATGTTCGCGGCGGCCGGCGGCATGATCGTCGCCGTCGGCCGCGACGACATCGCCCGGCTCGGTGGCATCGCCGGCCGGGTGCCGCTGACCCTGTTCACCTTTGGCCTGGCCGGCGTCACCCTGATGGGCCTGCCGCCCTCGGGAGGCTTCTCGGCCAAGTGGCTGCTGCTCATGGCCGCGCTGGAAAGCGGCCAGTGGTGGTGGGTGGTGGTCATGGTGGTCGGCGGCCTGCTCGCCGCCGCCTATGTCTTCAAGGTGCTGCGTCAGGCGTTCCCGCCGGCCGAGCCCGGCGATCTCGTCCACCGCGTCCCGCGCGCCATGGAATGGAGCGGCTTCGCGCTCGCCGTCGGCGGCATCCTGCTCGGATTGTTCGGCGCCGGACCATTGGCGTTGCTGGCGGTTTGAGGGGCCGGATTCCGTTTCGTCGCGGCGCGCGATGATCGGATGGCGGTTCGGTTGTGATGCGTAGGGGTATCCCTGGGCTGGTCGTCGGGCGTTTTTTGTTCCGGTACGCCAGAACCAATGGAATGTATTAGATGAATCCCTTATATTTCACGGCGTTCGCAAGGCAACCGCGAATCCAAGAGGTTGCGTCTGAATCCGCCTGGAGTCTCCATGTATCACCAACGCATCAGGAATCTGCTGTTCCTCGCATGGCTCGTGCTTGCTTCGTTCTCGGGAGCCGCGCAGGCGCAGGTCAGTGTCACCGTGACCTGGAATGGAGGGTCATTTCCGAGTGAGCCGGGTTGGGAAATCGTCAATACCGCGACCAATGAGGTCGTGATGTGCCGGCAGGCCGGCGCGGGACCTCATCCGGTCTTGACCGTTCTCGATCTCGCGCCCGGCCAGTATGAGGTGACCGGCTGGGACAGTTTCGGCGACGGCTGGAATTCTGGTTCCCTGAGCATCAGCGTGGGCGGCTCCACGGTATTCACAACTTCCGGGCCTCCCAATGCGGGGTACGCTCCCGCGAACAACAACTGCGCGACCGCGCCGAATGATCCGGACAGCTCGGCGGGGGCGGCCTCCCTCGGCACCTTCACGGTGACGCCGCCGCTCGCGCTTTCCCTGACCAAGACCGTCGGTACCGCGGAGGGGGTCTGCGCCGCCACCGACAGCATCACGGTGGCGGCCGGCACGACGGTCTACTACTGCTACACGGCGACCAATACCGGCAGCACCACATTGACCACGCATGATCTGGTGGACGATCAGCTCGGCACCATCTTTTCCGGCCTGAATTACAGCCTGACGCCCGGGTCGGTCATCGATACCGTGTCGGCGGGATTGAGCATCCCGGCGGTGATCAACGTCACCACCATGAATACCGCGACCTGGTCCGCCGATGGCGCGTCCGACAGTGCCAGCGCCACGGTGACCGTGAGCGCTCCGACCACGTACACCGTCAGCGGTGGCGTCAACGAGCCCGCTGGTGGCGCCGTCGAATGCCTGCCGGCGGTGGTGGCTTCCGGCGGTTCCAGTACGTGTACCGCCACCGCCAATCCCGGTTATGTCTTCACCGGTTGGTCCGGTGATTGTTCCGGGACCAACCCGGTCTGCATCGTGAACGGGATCGCTGGGGACGTGTCCGTGGTCGCCAATTTCGCCATCGAGCCGAGACCGGTGCCGGTGTTGGGGATGGGGGGACTGATGTTGCTGTCTGGGTTGATCGGCCTGGCGCTGTATCCGTTGCGTCGCCGATTCGGTTGACGAGGCTGAAGGGCGGGCGTGACCCCGCTCTTCACGTCGATGCGACAAAGAAGGCTGGACGGCTCCGTTCAGTCTTCTCGCCGGACCAGGCGTGGTCCGGCTCGTTGTTCCGGGCGGGCGGTGGGGCCGGATGGCCGATTCGTGGGCGCGGCGCGTGGAACCGTATCGGGGTTCATCCCCACCAAGACTGACGGCGCCCGGTTTCCGGGTTAGATTGTGCCGCCACCGCTGTCAGATCCGTTGCCGCGCATGCCTCCCGAACCCGTTTCCCTGATGATCCCCGATGCCTGGCTGCCGCCGCTGGTGGTGCTGAGTTCGTTCCTGCCCGGCATTGCCATCTTTTTCCTGAACGAGGCGCGCGTGCGCTTGCGCGTCACGCTCAATCTGGCTGGCGCGTTGGCCAAGCTGGCGTTGATCGGGGTCATGCTGTGGGGGGTGATGCACGAACACGAGTACGTGTTCCGGCATGCCGTGCTGCCGGGCGTGGAGCTGGTGTTGAAGGCGGACGCGCTGGCCCTGCTGTTCGTCAGCCTGTCGGCGGTGCTCTGGCTGTTTACCACGCTGTACGCCATCGGCTATCTGGAGAACGCGCCCAACCGCAGCCGCTTCTTCGGTTTCTTCAGTGTCTGCGTGACCGCCACGGTGGGCGTGGCGATGGCCGGCAACCTGTTCACCTTCTTCCTGTTCTACGAGTTGCTGACGCTGTCCACCTATCCGTTGGTGGTGCACCGGGGCACGCCCCAGGCGATGCGCGCCGGCCATCTCTATCTGGGCTACACGCTGGCCGGCGGCGCGCTGCTGCTGGTCGGCACGATCTGGCTGTACGGACTGGCCGGCCAGGTCGATTTCGTGCCGGGCGGCAGCCTGGCGGCGCTGCCGGCGGAGACCGCCGGTCAGTTGCGCCTGGTGTTCGCGCTGCTGATCGCCGGCGTCGGCGTCAAGGCGGCGCTGGTGCCG
The DNA here is from genome assembly GCA_020725265.1 of Hydrogenophilus sp. Classification (GTDB taxonomy): domain Bacteria; phylum Pseudomonadota; class Gammaproteobacteria; order Burkholderiales; family Thiobacillaceae; genus PFJX01. Next base: position 72,773 of record DYFK01000010.1, read on the forward strand.
CTGCATGGCTGGCTGCCCCAGGCCATGGTCGCGCCGGCGCCGGTGTCGGCGTTGCTGCACGCGGTGGCGGTGGTCAAGGCCGGCGCCTTCGGCATCGTGCGCGTGGTCTACGAGGTCTATGGCATCGAGTTCGCGCAGTCGCTGGATCTGCTCACCCCGCTCGCGGTGGTGGCGGCGATCACCATCATCTGGGGCAGTCTGCGCGCGTTGAGCCAGGACGATCTGAAGAAACGGCTGGCCTATTCGACGGTCAGTCAGGTGTCCTACATCGCGCTGGGCGTGGCGCTGTTCGGTCCGGTCGGCACCATCGGCGGCGTCGTCCATCTGGTGCACCAGGGCATCATGAAGATCACGCTGTTCTTCTGCGCCGGCAATTTCGCCGAGACCCTGGGCCTGCACAAGGTCAGCGAGCTGGATGGCGTCGGCCGGCGCATGCCCTGGAGCGCGGCGGCGTTCACCATCGGCGCCTTCGGCATGATCGGCGCGCCGCCGACCGCCGGCTTCATCAGCAAGTGGTATCTGGGCCTGGGCGCGCTGGAGGCGCACATGCCCTGGGTGCTGGCGGTACTGGCCGTCTCGACCCTGCTCAACGCCGCCTATTTCCTGCCCATCCTGCATCGACTCTGGTTCCGGCCGGCGCCGGCGTCGTGGCCGCATGAACACATTCCCGCGCGCGCTGGCTGGGAAACCTCGCGCCTGCTGCTGTTGCCGCCGGTGGCCACGGCCGCCGCCACGCTGGCCGTGGGCGTGTTCGCGGCGAGCAGTCTGAGTCCGCTCGACTGGGCCAAGCTGATCGCGGCGCGCGAGTACCTGCGCTGGGTGCCGTGATGAGCGCCGAATTCCTGTTGATCCTGACGCCGCTGGCGCCGTTGCTGGTCGCCGGCTTGCATGCGTGGCCGCGTGGCCGCGTCCTGGCCCGGGGTCTGATGCCGTGGACGCCGTTGCCGGCGTTGGCCGCGCTGGCCGTGTTGCCGGTCGGCGCCGGTGTCGATACCGGCTGGTTGTTGTTGGGTACGCCGCTCGGCCTGGACGCCACCGGCGCCATCTTCCTGCTGTTTTCCGCGTTGATCTGGCTGGCGACCGGCTGGCGCGCGCGCCAGGACCGGAATGGCGAGCCGGCGACGTCCCGCTTCCAGGTCTCCTTCCTGCTTGCCCAGGCCGGCAATCTGGGGGTCTGCCTGGCTCAGGACGGGCTTGGCTTCTATGCCTTCTTCGCGTTGATGACCTTCGCCGCCTATGGTCTCGTGGTCGACGCCGGCGATGCCGAGGCGCGCCGCGCCGGCCGTGTCTATCTGGCCTTCGCGGTGGCTGGCGAAGTGCTCGCGCTGATCGGCCTGTGGCTGCTTGCCGACGCCCACGACGGCCGGTTGCCCGATTTCGCGTCGATGACGCCGGCCGGTTCGCTGGCGGCCGCATTCCTGGTGCTCGGCTTCGGCGTCAAGACCGGCCTGCCGCTGCTCCATTTCGCGCTGCCGCCGGCCTACGCGGTGGCGCCGGCGGCGGGCGCGGCGGTGCTCGCCGGCGCCCTGATCAAGGCCGGTCTGCTCGGCTGGCTGCGCTTCCTGCCTCTCGGCGAGGCCGCGCTGCCGGGGCTTGGCGCCGGCCTGTGCGTCGCCGGCGCGCTGGCGATCGTGGTCGCGCCGGTGATCGGCCTGTGCCAGCGCCGGGTCGGCGCGCTGCTGGCCTATTCGAGCATCGCGCAGATGGGCCATTTCGCGCTGGCGATCGGCGTCGCGCTGACCGCGCCGACGCTGTGGCCGGCGCTGTGGCCGGCGTTGATGCTGTATGCCGCGCATCACGCCCTGATCAAGGCGGCGCTGTTCCTTGGTCTGGCTCCAGCCAGTGTCGGCCGCTCCGGGCGCATCGCGCTGGCGCTGGCCGCGCTGGCGCTGGCCGGCGCGCCGCTCACCGGCGGGTTCCTGGCCAAGGCGGCGCTGAAAGCCGGCTTGGCGGATGCCGCGCTGGCCGGCGCACTGAGCGCGCTGTTCGCGCTGGGTGTGCTCGGCACCGCGCTGCTGATGGTCCGGCTGTTCCGGCTGTCGCCGATGGCGGGCGACCGGCGTGAGGCCGGTACCGGAGCCTTCCTGGCCCTGCTGGCGGTCGCGCTGGCGTTGCCTTGGTGGCTGGCGCCGGCCTCCGCGCTGGCGACCCTGTCGGCGCCGGCCGCCTGGGTCGTGGCGCTGGCGCCGCTGGCGCTGGCCGCTGCCCTGGCCGCGCTGGCGCGTCGCCAGGGCTGGCGCGCGCCCGACCTGCCGGCGGGCGACCTGCTGGTATGGCTGGAAGCTGGCGCGCGCGCTGTCGTCGAGCGCCTGACCCGGCCGGACAGCGAGGCCGGCGCGCCGCCGCCCTCGCCGGCGCGCCGGCCGCCGCGCCTGGAGGCGCATCTGCGCGCCTGGCCGGTGGCTGGCCTGCTCTGGTTGGGCCTGCTGGCGATGGTGCTGGTGGGTGCCGCCGGCCTGGTGGCGTGATCATGACCGACGGCGCGGCGTGGTTGCCGGCCGTCATGCTGGTGCCCGCCGCGCTGGCCCTGGCCGCGCGCGGTCGTATCGGCGCCGCGCTGATGCCGTGGGCGCCGGTGCCGGCGCTGGCTCTGGCCCTGAGCCTGCCGGTCGGCACGACCCTGGAATTGCCCTGGCTGCTGCTCGGCAGCGTGTACGCGCTGGACGCCAGCGGCCGGTCGTTTCTGATCTTCACCGCCCTGGTCTGGCTGCTGGCCGGCTGGTTCGCGCGTGCATGGCTGCGCGGCGATGCCGCGGCCGGGCGCTTCCGGACCTTCTTCCTGGCGACCCAGGCGGGCAATCTGGGCCTCTGCCTGGCCCAGGACGCCGCCAGTTTTTATCTGTTGTTCGCGTTGATGACCTTCGCCGCCTACGGACTCATCGTCCACGCCGGCGACGACGCGGCCCGGCGTGCCGGCCGCGTCTATCTGGTCATGGCGCTGTTCGGCGAGGTCGCGATCCTGATCGGCCTGCTGCTCGCCGCCAGTGGCAATGCCGCCGCCGGCATCTGGCCGCTGCTGATCGGCTTCGGCGTCAAGGTCGGCCTGCCCCTGCTGCATGTCTGGTTGCCGCTCGCGCATCCGGTGGCGCCGGTGCCGGCCAGCGCGGTGCTGTCCGGGGTCATGCTCAAGGCTGGCCTGCTCGGCTGGCTGCGCTTTCTGCCGCTGGGCGAAACCGCTTCGTCGGAAGCGGGCATGGTTCTGGTCGTGGCCGGACTGGCGGCGATGCTGCTCGCCGTCGGCGTCGGCCTGACGCAGCGTCAGCCCAAGGTGGTGCTGGCCTATTCCAGCGTCAGCCAGATGGGCTTCATGACCCTGGGCGTCGGCGCCGGGCTGCTGGCGCCGGCGTCGTGGCCGATGTTGCTGGCGGCGGTATGCCTGTACGCCTCGCATCATGCGCTGGCCAAGAGCGCGCTGTTCCTCGGCGTCGGCCTGATCCGGCGGCACGGCGCGCGACCGGCCTATCTGGCCGGGCTGGCGCTGCCGGCGCTGGCGCTGGCCGGCGCGCCGCTGACCAGCGGTTTCCTGGCCAAGGCGGAGTTGAAGACGGCGCTGGCCGGCCTGGATGCGCCACTCGTGCCGTCGCTTGTCGGGATGCTGCCCGGCCTGCTGGCACTGGCCGCGCTCGGTAGCACGCTGTTGATGGCGCGCCTGTTCTGGTTGCTGAGCCGGCCGCGCCCGGCCGTCGCCGCCGCCGATGCCAGCCTCTGGCTGCCCTGGGCGGCGGCGCTGCTGGCGGTGCTGATCGCCGGCCTGGCGCCGCTCGTGTCCGCTGTTGGACCAGGTTCCGCGTGGGCGACCGCGCTGTGGCCGTTCCCGGCCGCCGCCGCCCTGGCTTGGTTGGCCGTCCGGCGCGGCTGGCGGGCGCCGGAGCTGCCGGCCGGCGACGTGCTGGCGCTGGTTCCGGACCGCCCGCCAACCCGGGTCCGGTGGATGTGGTCGCCGCCCCGGTTGGCTCCGCCATCACTGTCGGTCTGGCCGCGCGGCGAGCGGGCGTTGCGCGCCGGCGCGACCACCGGATTGTTGTGGCTGTGCCTGCTGGCGGCGGGGTTTTTGCTATTCTGAGGGCCCGGCCCGCCCGGCCGCGATGCCAACGACAAGGAGAGCGCCATGTACGAGGAAACCCCCAGCGATTCCACGAATCCGCCCGCGCCGACCCGCGCGGAAACCTTGAAAACCTGGGTGCGCGAGGGCCACGTGCCGGCCTGGCTGGCGCTGGCGCTGGTGGCCTTGCTGATCCTGGCGTTCGCCTGGAAACAGTTCGCGGTGGGCGCGGCGCAACGCGCGCTGGACAGCGAACGCATGACCATGACCCAGCAACTGGCCGATGAGAAGACGCACGTGCGCGCGGCGGCCGGCGAATTCCTGGCGCGCAACAGCGACGCCGCCCACGTGCTCATGGGCACCACGCTGGCCTGGGCGGTGCGCGGCGAACTGATCCGTGACAACCTCGACCAGATCGACCAGTTCTTCGGCGAGCTGATCCGCAACGACCGCGTGCGCGTCGTCCTGCTCGCCGGCGCCGATGGCGTGGTGCGCCTGGCCACCGACCGCAAGTTGCAGGGAGGCGCCTTCTCCGCCCATTTCCCGGAAGCGCTGCTCGCGGAACCGGCGGTCGTGATCCGGCCGGGCGCGGATGGCGAGAAATGGCTGGTGCTGCCGATCCAGGGGCTCAATTCCCGGCTCGGCACGGTGCTGGTCGCCTATCGACCTGAGCCGAGCATGCCGGAGTGAGCGACAATCCCGGCCAAGATCCTCGATAACAACCGCGATCCACACTTCAACATCGATACAGGAGCCCCATCATGCCGTCACGCCGGTCCTTTCCCATGCTCGTCGCATGCCTCGCCACCCTGACCCTGAGCACCGGCGCCCAGGCCCAGCAAACCCGGCCCGGGCTGTGGGAAATCCAGAGCAGCACGCGCATCGACGGCCAGGCCATGCCGGACATGGCGGCGATGATGAAGGACGTGCCACCGGAGATGCGCAAGCAGATGGAAGCGATGATGGCGCAACAGGGTCTGGGCATGGCGCCGCGCGGTTTCCGTATCTGCGTCACGCCGGAACAGGCCAAGCGCGACGAGCTGCCGGTCCAGGAGGAAGACGGCTGCAAGACCACCTGGAACAAGCGTTCCGGCAAGCGCATCACGTTCAGGACCGAATGCACCGACCCGCCGGCGAAAGGCGAGGGCGAGGTCGAGCTGATCAGCCCGGAAGCCTGGAAATCCCGCGTCACCATGCGCATCCGCGAAGGCAACCAGATTCGCGACGTGCGCAGCGAGACCCAGGGCAAGTGGCTGTCCACGCAATGCGGCAAGGTCCGGCCGATGCCGTCCGAGGCGCGTCGCTGAACGATCGCGGGGAGGGGTGAAGCGGGTCGGAAACCCGGAAACGGATCGCGTGCCGAACGTGCCTCAACCATGAGCGGCTGCCGTGAACACCGCGCAACCGCCGTTTCCGGGTCAGCCGGGAGTGGTCGGGCACGGCCGGGCCGCCGCCGCCGCGTCGAGTGAGGCGGGCGCCGACCTTACCTGGTCGCGTCCCGCTTCCTTGGCCTGATACATCGCCGAATCCGCGGCCCGTATCAGGGTTTCGAGACTCTGTTCGCCATCCCACGCGGCCACGCCGATACTGACCGTCATGTCGATGGGGCTGCCCCGGTTGTCATACGACGCGTTCCGTACCTTGCGCCGGATGCGCTCGGCGATTTCCAGCGCGCTGTCCGGATCCGTATCCGGCAGCAACAACAGGAATTCCTCCCCGCCGAAGCGCCCCAACAGATCGGACGGCCGGATCGTATCCCGCACGATCCGCACCACCTGATTGATCACGCGATCCCCGGCTTCGTGACCGTGGGTGTCGTTGATGCGCTTGAAGTGATCCAGATCCAGCATCGCCAGGGAAGCCGGCTTGTTGCCGCCGGCGCGGCGCCGCAGTGTCCGCGTGGCCTGATCATGGAAGTGACGCCGGTTGGCGATCCCGGTGAGGTGGTCGGTGGTGGCCATTTCCTGTAGCCGACGGTTGGCCGTCTCCAGTTCCGCGGTGCGTTCCGCCACGCGTAGTTCCAGTTCGTCGCGCTGCTTGCGGATTTCATGCAGCAGGATGGCCAGTCCGATGGAAAGCACCGCGACCACGGCCAGATATTCCTGCATCAACCACACGGCATGTTCCGGCGCGAGATCGGTGTAGGGGTGGTGGCCGCGCACCATGAACCCGATGACCATCACGGCGATCAGGATCACGGTCATGGCCGCGCCGCGCACGCCGAACCGGGCTGCCGCCCAGGCCCCGAACGGCAGCAGTGTGATCGGCGTCAGATGAAAACCGAACGCATCCTGGCCTGTCGACGTGTAGATCTGGAATCCGAGCCCCAGCACCAGCCCCCACAAAACAAGCAGCTCGATCAACCGGGGCCAGTGGACGCGGGGAAGGGCGCGTGGAAACTGGCGCCACAGCACCACGATCAGCGGCGTGAGCAGCATCAGGCCGAGCGCGTCACCGAACCACCATAGTCGCCACAGGGTAAGAAAGCCGGTATCGGCACGGCCGAGCACGGTGTACACGGTGGCTCCCAGGACGCCGGCCAGCGCGGAACCGAGCAGCGGCGCGTAGAGCAGGAAATAGCCACCCCGCCTGAGACTGTCGAAATCGAAGCGTTCGCCGACCGTCCGGCGGATCAGGGTGGCGGCCAGGGCTGTTTCCAGCAGATTGATCAGGCCAAAGGCGACCGCCGCCCAGAGTGGAAAGGCGGGGATGTCGGCGATGCACTCGGCGATCAGCGCCACCACCGCCACCAGCGGCCACTGGCGACGGGGCAGCAGCAGAAAGGCGGAGAGCAGAATGGCATTGGGCGGCCAGAGAATGGCGATGCCCTCGGGGGTGATGGTCTGGGTGACGCCCAGCCAGGCTCCGGCGAGATAGGCCAGGCCGATCAGCGCGATGCCGGGCAGTTGCTTGTGGGTGATGCCGGTGAACATCAGGCGGGCCGTTGAAAGGACCGGTTCAATTTCCCCCGATCCATGCGTTTCGTCCAGGGGTTTCATGCGCCCATCATCTTGCCAGGGCGATAATCGGGGAGATCCCGACGACCGGGTGGCGCGGGTGTCATCGATGCGGCCAAGCATCCGATACGAGCGATACTCGCCCGGAACTCCTGTTCGCGTCATCATTCCAATACGCCGTTTTTCAAAACCCGCCGCAAACCACAAGGAAACCGTCCATGAAACGCATCCTCCTGTTCCTGGCGACCAACCTCGCCATCATCGTCGTGCTCAGCATCACCCTGCGTCTGCTCGGGGTCGAGCGCATCCTTGACGCGGAAGGCGTCGACCTGAACCTGAACTCGCTGCTGATCTACGCGGCGGTGCTCGGTTTCGGGGGGTCGCTGATTTCGCTGGCGATGTCCAAGTGGACGGCCAAGCGCATGACCGGCGCCCGGGTCATCGAGCAGCCGAACGGGCCCATGGAAATGTGGCTGGTGGAGACCGTGCGCCGGCAGGCGCAGATGGCCAACATCGGCATGCCCGAGGTGGCGATCTACGATGCCGCCGAGGTCAATGCCTTCGCCACCGGCATGAACAAGAACAACGCATTGGTCGCGGTCAGCAGCGGGCTGCTCCAGAGCATGACCCGCGACGAGGCGGAGGCCGTGCTCGCGCACGAGGTCAGCCACGTCGCCAATGGCGACATGGTGACGCTGGCGCTGATCCAGGGCGTGGTCAATACCTTCGTGATCTTCCTGTCGCGCGTGATCGGCCATCTGGTCGACCGGGTGGTGTTCAAGACCGAGCGCGGCCACGGCCCGGCGTTCTGGGTCACCGCCATCGTCGCCGAGCTGGTGCTGGGCATCCTGGCCAGCGTCATCGTCATGTGGTTCTCGCGCCAGCGCGAGTTCCGCGCCGACGCCGGCGGCGCCAATCTGGCCGGTCGCCAGAAGATGATTTCCGCGCTGGAACGCCTGGCCGCCGGCCGCGCCGCGCCGCTGCCCGACCAGATGGCCGCGTTCGGCATCGCCGGCGGTCTCGGCTCCGGCCTCAAGCGTCTGTTCATGACCCATCCGCCGCTCGAGGAGCGCATCGCCGCCCTCAAGTCCGCGCGCTGATCCGGGGGGGCGCCATGCAAGCCGAAGTAACGGCGGACGCCGCCGGCGCCCGCGGGCGCTTGCGCGCGTTCATCGAAAACGCGCGCGTCCAGCATGTCATCCTGGCGCTGATCCTGATCAACGCGGTGACCCTGGGCCTGGAAACCTCGCCGGGCGTGATGGCGGTGGTGGGCGGCCCGCTGCATCTGCTCGACAAGGCGATCCTGTCGGTATTCGTGGCCGAGATCGCGATCCGGCTGTACGTGCATCGGGCCGCCTTCTTCCGGGATCCCTGGAGCCTGTTCGACTTCGTCGTGGTCGGTATCGCCCTGGTGCCCGCCACCGGCCAGTTCTCGGTGCTGCGCGCGCTGCGCGTGCTGCGGGTGCTGCGGGTGCTGACCCTGGTGCCGTCGATGCGCCGGGTGGTCGGCGCGTTGCTGGCGGCGATTCCGGGCCTGGGGTCGATCGCGTTGGTCCTGGCGATCATCTACTACGTGTTCGCGGTGATCGCCACCAACCTGTTCGCCGTCAGTCATCCGGAATGGTTCGGCGACATCGGCCGCTCGCTGTACACGCTGTTCCAGATCATGACCCTGGAGAGCTGGTCGATGGGCATCTCGCGGCCGGTGATGGAGACCTTCCCCTATGCCTGGGCGTTCTTCATCCCGTTCATCCTGATCGCCACCTTCACCATGCTCAACCTGTTCATCGCCATCATCGTCAACGCCATGCAGACCTTTGGCGAAAGCGAACACAGCGACACGGTGCGCGTGGTGGAGCAGGCGCGCGAGCACATCGAGGCCGACGTGCACGCCGAGGTGCGCGCGCTGCGCGAGGAAATCCGGGCGTTGCGCCAGATGCTGGAGGCGCGCGCCGGTCAGTAATCCTCGCCGGCGCCGTTCGACAGCTCGCCGCTGTCGGCCGGGCTGTCGTCGCGCGCGGCCAGGCGGGCGAGCAGGCCGGTGGCCTTGAGCGCCTGTTCGCAGGCGCGCCGGGTCAGGCTGGCGGCGCGCAGCAGGGTTTCCATGTCGTCGACTTCCATGCGGCCTTCGGCGCCGGCTTCGAGCAGAGCCGCCTTGAGCGCCTGATAGCGCTCGCCCAGGATGTCCGCGCTGGCGTCCTCGGCGAGCGCCGGGTCGGGACCGGCTTCCGGCTCGGCTCGGCGCAGGATGTCGCCGGCCAGTTCGGCGAAATCGTGCCAGGGCGCCGGCGGCATGCCGGCCGGTGGTGTGCGCGAGAGCAGGGTGGCGACTTCGGCGACGGTCGCGTAGTAGCGCGCCAAGCGCAGCATGTCCGGCAGCCGGCGCGCGCTTTCGCCGGCCATCGCGGCGCGGTGCAGGCGGGCTACGAACTCGCCGACCGCCCGGTGCAGGCGGACGACCACGTTTTCCTGACGTGACAGATCCTCGCCCCGGCCGACCAGCGCGGTGGCGGCCATGCGCGTGGCGATGCCGCCCATGCGCCGGATTTCCCGTTCCATCGCGTTGAGCGCCAACGCCGGCACGGCGGCGGCGTTGGCGTCGAGGAAGCGGGGCCGGGCGGCGTCTTCCTCGGCGGAGCGGAAGCGGCGATTGAGGAAGGTGGCCAGGCGTTCGGTCAACGGCCACATCAGCGCCACGCCGAGCAGGTTGAACACGGTGTGGAACAGAGCCAGCGTCGCCGCCGGCGCGGTATCCAGGTCCAGCGCCTGGCCGAGCAGGACGATGCCGGTCACCAGCCAGGGCAGCAGCAGCAGCGCGACCACGCCGGTCAGCAGGTTGAAGACGACGTGGGCCATGGCCGCGCGCTTGGCGTTGGCGGTGGCGCCGAGCGCGGCGAGCAGGGCCTTGACCGTGGTGCCAAGGTTGGCGCCGATGACCACGGCGGCGGCGTCGGTGAGCGGCAGCACGCCGGTCTGCGCGGCGGTCAGCGCCACCGCCAGAGCGGCGCTGGACGATTGCATGAGCACGGTCAGCACCATGCCGGCGGCGACGTGGGCGAGCACCGACAGTGTCCGGTTGTCGATCTGGGGCAGGCCCATGTCGCCGCCGACCCCGGAAAACGTCGCGCGCAGCACGTCGATGCCCAGGAACAGCGTGCCGAAACCGGCCAGCGCCATGCCGATCGGGCCGCGTCGGCTGTGCTGGCCGGTCAGTTGCAGCAGCATGCCGACGCCGATCAGCGGCAGCGCCAGCGCGTCGATCTTGAAATCGAGGCCGGCCACCGCCACCAGCCAGCCGGTCATGGTGGTGCCGACGTTGGCGCCGAACAGCACCCACAGCGCCTGGCCGAGCGTGAGCAGGCCGGCGTTGACGAAACCGATGGTGGCGACGATGACCGCGCTGGACGACTGCACCACCGAGGTGACCAGCGCGCCGGAGGCGAGCCCGCGCAACCGGGTGCCGGTGGAGCGCGCCAGGATGCGTTCCAGCGCCGGCCCGGCGGCCAATTTGAGGCCCTCGGTCATCAGCCACATGCCGAGCAGGAACAGGCCGATGCCGCCGAGCAGGCCGGAGAGCTGGTTCATGGGCGCGATCCCGTTGGAACGGCCGGAAAGGGGCTGGACATGGCGGTCGGCGGCTATGGGAATGATGGTATCTTAGCCCGACGACAACGGCCGGGAACCCGACGCCCGCGCCGACACTCGTCACGACGGCGACTTTTCTCAGCCTTCCCCGATGCGCCGTTTCCAGAACACAGGGTCCGACATGAACGAAACTCGCTCTCCCGCCCCGGGCACGCCGCCCGAACATTGGCATGACCAACCCGCCCAGACCGCGCTCGACCAGCTGGGCAGTTCGCGCCGGCAGGGCCTGAGCGCCGCCGAGGCGGCCGACCGCCTGGCCCGCCATGGCCGCAATCTGTTGCCGCCACCGAAACGGCGTGGCCCGCTGCTGCGTTTCCTGCTCCAGTTCCACAACGTGCTCATCCACGTGCTGCTGGTCGCCGCCGCCGTCACCGCCGTGCTCGGCCACTGGGTCGACAGTGGCGTCATCCTCGGCGTGGTGGTGATCAACGCGATCATCGGCTTCATCCAGGAAGGCAAGGCGGAACGCGCGCTGGAGGCGATCCGCGATCTGCTTTCGCCACATGCCCAGGTGTTGCGCGACGGCCGTCGCCAGGAAATCGACGCCGCCGACCTGGTGCCTGGCGACATCGTCTTCCTGGCTTCCGGCGACCGCGTGCCGGCCGACCTGCGCCTGGTCGAGGTCAAGAGCCTGCGCATCGAGGAAGCGGCCCTGACCGGCGAATCGCTGGCGGTGGAGAAGGCGGTGGAACCGGTGGCGGCCGACGCGCCGCTTGGCGACCGCGCCTCGATGGCCTGGTCCGGCACCCTGGTCACCTACGGCCAGGGCGCCGGCCTGGTGGTCGCCACCGGCGCCGGCACCGAGATCGGCCGCATCAGCCGGATGCTCGCGGAGGTCCAGGAAATGACCACGCCGCTGCTGCGGCAGATGGCGGTGTTCGGCCAGTGGCTGACCTGGGCGATCCTGGCCATCGCCGGCTTCGCCTTCGCCTTCGGCATCCTGGTGCGCGACTACAGCGCCAGCGAGATGTTCCTGGCGGCGGTCGGCCTGGCCGTGGCGGCGATTCCCGAGGGCCTGCCGGCGATCATGACCATCACCCTGGCCATCGGCGTGCAGGCCATGGCCCGGCGCAACGCCATCATCCGGCGCCTGCCGGCGGTCGAGGCGCTCGGCTCGGTGACCGTGGTCTGTTCGGACAAGACCGGCACGCTGACGCGAAACGAGATGACCGCGCAGGAAGTCGTCACCGCCGGCGCCCGTTTCGAGGTCTCCGGTTCCGGCTACGCGCCGCAAGGGGGGTTCAGCCTGGACGGTGGCGAGATCGGGCTCGACGCCCATCCAGAGCTGGCCGAGATCGGTCGCGTCGCGCTGCTGTGCAACGACGCCGAACTGAGCCAGGAGGCCGGCCAGTGGAAACTGGCCGGCGATCCCACCGAGGGCGCGCTGATCACGCTCGGGCTGAAGGCCGGGCTGGATGTCCGCTTCGAACAGGAAGCGCTGCCGCGTTGCGACGTGATCCCGTTCGAATCCGAGCACCGTTTCATGGCCACGCTGCATCACGACCACGCCGGCCACGCCTTCGTCTTCCTGAAGGGCGCGCCCGAACGCGTGCTCGAACTGTGCCACCACCAGCGCCAGGACGGCGAGGACCGGCCGCTCGACGCCAGGCACTGGCACGCCGCCATGGACGCCGCCGCCGCGCGCGGCATGCGCCTGCTGGCGCTGGCCATGAAACAGGCCGAGGACGGTCGCCGCGAGCTTGGCTTCGCCGACGTCGAGGCCGGTGGCTTCACGTTGCTGGCGGTGCTCGGCATCGCCGATCCGCCGCGCGAGGAGGCGATCCGCGCGGTCGCCGACTGCCGCGCCGCCGGCATCCGGGTCAAGATGATCACCGGCGATCACGCCGCCACCGCGCGCGCCATCGGCGCCCAGCTCGGCCTGGCCGGGACCGGTGGCGAGGTGCATGCGCTGACCGGCGCCGACATCGAGGCGATGGACGACGCGGCGTTGCGGCGCGTGGTCGGCGAGACCGAAATCTTCGCGCGTGCCAGTCCGGAACATAAGCTGCGCCTGGTGGAAGCGCTCCAGGCCAACGGCGAGGTCGCGGCGATGACCGGCGATGGCGTCAACGACGCGCCCGCGCTCAAGCGCGCCGATGTCGGCGTGGCGATGGGCATGAAGGGCACCGAGGCGGCCAAGGAGGCCTCGGAAATGGTGCTCGCCGACGACAACTTCGCTTCCATCGCGGCCGCCGTCGAGGAAGGCCGCGCCATCTACGACAACATCCGCAAGGCCATCGTCTTCATCCTGCCGACCAACGGCGGCCAGGCGGCGGTGCTGGTGGCGGCCATCGTGCTCGGCCTGCAACTGCCAATCACGCCGGTGCAGATCCTGTGGGTGAACATGGTCACGGCGGTGACACTGGCGCTGGCGCTGGCGTTCGAACCGGCCGAGCGCGACATCATGCGCCGGCCGCCGCGCGATCCCGGCGAGCCGTTGCTGAGCCGGTTCATGGCCTGGCGCGTGGCGTTCGTCTCGGCGCTGCTGGTGGTCGGCAGCCTGGGCATCTTCCTGTGGGCGCTGGAGCGCGGCGACAGCGTCGAGAGCGCGCGCACGGCGGCGGTCAACATCCTGCTCATGGGCGAGGTGTTCTATCTGTTCAACTGCCGCCGGCTGATCGCGCCGGTGCTGTCCTGGGACGGCTTCACCGGCAACCGCTGGGTGCTGGTCGCCATCGCCATCCTGCTCGCGCTGCAACTGCTGTTCACCTACGCGCCGATCATGCACAAGCTGTTCCAGACGGCGCCGCTCGATGCCGCCACCTGGGGCTGGATCGTGCTGTTCGGCATGCTGGTGTTCGTCGTCGTCGAACTGGAAAAATACGTCGTGCGCCTGCGTGGGAAGTACTGAGTGAGCGCCATCGACCAACTCGTCCTGGCCGGCGCGGTGCTGCTGTTGCTGGCCATTCTGGCCAGCGCGCTGTCCTACCGCATTGGCATGCCGTTGCTGCTGGTGTTCCTGGGAGTCGGCATGCTGGCCGGCGAGGACGGTCCCGGCGGTATCGTCTTCAATGACGCCGGCATTGCCTACGCGGTCGGCAGCGTCGCGCTCGCCATCATCCTGCTCGACGGCGGTCTCAACACCCGCGCCGACAGTTTCCGCGCCGGCCTGCGGCCGGCGGCGGTGCTGGCCACGCTGGGCGTGCTGCTGACCTGCGTGATTACCGGTCTGTTCGCCGCCTGGGCGCTCGATTTCGGCCTACTCCAGGGCATGCTGGTCGGCGCCGTGGTCGGCTCCACCGACGCCGCCGCCGTGTTCGCGCTGCTGCGCGCCAAGGGGCTGAACCTCAAGCAACGGGTTTCCGCGACGCTGGAGATCGAATCCGGCAGCAACGATCCGATGGCCGTGCTGCTGACCGTGGCGCTGCTCGAACTGATCCTGGCCGGCCAGCGCGTACCCGGCTGGGACACGCTGGGGTTGCTCGCCTGGCAACTGGGCCTGGGCCTGGCCGCCGGTGTCGGCGGCGGCCGCCTGCTGGCCTGGCTGGTCAACCGGTTGCGGTTGGAACAGGGCATGTATCCGATGCTGATCCTGGCCGGTGGTCTCGCGCTCTATGGCCTGACCACCGCGCTCGGCGGCAGCGGTTTCCTGGCCATCTACCTGGCCGGCGTGGTCATCGGCAACCGCCATGTGCGCCAGTCCCGGCAGATCCTGCAAGTGCACAACGGCATGGCCTGGCTGGCGCAACTGGGCATGTTCCTGATGCTCGGCCTGCTGGCGTCGCCGAGCGATCTGATCGCCTATGCTCCGGCCGCGCTCGCCATCGCCCTGGTGCTGATGTTCGTGGCGCGGCCGCTGGCGGTCTGGCTGTGCCTGCTGCCGTTCCGGTTCCCGGCGCGCGAGCAGGTCTACGTGTCCTGGGTCGGCCTGCGTGGCGCGGTGCCCATCATCCTCAGCCTGTTTCCGCTGCTGGCCGGCTTGCCGGAGGCGCCGGCGATCCTGCACGTCGCCTTTTTCGTGGTGCTGGTTTCACTGACCGTGCAGGGCTGGACTGTGGCGCCGCTGGCGCGCCGGTTGCGACTGGAGGTGCCGCCGGCGCCCGGCCCCGACGAGCGTTTCGACCTGGAGGCCCCGCGCGCGGGCAATTTCGCGCTGCTCGGTTACCGGCTGACCGCCGATGGCCACGCCGTCGGCCGCCGCGCCGAGACCTTGCGCCTGCCCGATCGGACCGATCTGGTCGCGGTACTGCGCGACGGCGACGATGCGCCAGGTCGGGTGCTGGCGCCGGCCGCCGCCGGCGAACTGGCGGCCGGCGATCTGCTTTACGTGCTGGCGCCGGAAGAAGCCGCCGCCGAGGTCGGCGCTATCCTGGCCGCGCCGCCGGCGCCCACGCATCTGCGCGAACGGGTGTTCTACGGCGATTTCGTGTTGCATGGCGACGCCCGTCTGGGCGACGTCGCCGGGCTGTATGGCCTGAACGTGCCGGCTGGCGCGGAAGAACGGACGTTGGCTGATTTCATGGCCGGCGCGCTGCGCGGCAAGCCGGTGGTCGGCGACCGGGTGCCGATCGGCGGCATGGAACTGGTGGTGCGCGAGGTTGCCGGCAACCGCATCGCCCGGGTCGGCCTGCGCCTGCCCGAATGACCCCGACATGATCGACGGAGGAATCAGCCATGGTCAGACCATTCAATATCGTAGCGGCCACCGACCTGTCCGGGCCGGCCCGCCATGGCGTCGAGCGCGCCGCCATGCTGGCGAAAGCGAGGCCGGACGCGCGCTGCCTGTTGTTCCATGTGGTCAACGCCGGCGCCATCGACCGCCTGCGCCGGCTGCTCGATACCGACGCCGAGGCGGAGCCGCTGCGCCGCCTGATCGCTGGCGCCGAGGCCGAGCTGAGCCAGCTCGCCGACCAGATGCGCGCCCGCCATGGCGTGGTCATGGCCAGCCAGGCGGCGGTCGGGCGCGTGCTCGACGCGATCCAGGGCACCTGCGCGGCGGTCGACGCCGACCTGCTGGTGATGGGCGCGCGCGGCGCCAACTTCGTCCGCGAATTCCTGCTCGGCAGCACCACCGAGCGCATCCTGCGCAAGAGCCGGACACCGGTGCTGGCGGTCAAGCAGCATCCGCACGAACCCTACCGGCGGCTGTTGGTGCCGGTCGATTTTTCCGTCCATTCCCGGCCGGCGGTCGAGCTGGCGCGCCGGATCGCGCCGGACGCCGACATCACCCTGCTGCACGCCTTCGAGGTCGAGTTCGAGTCCAAGCTCCAGTTCGCCGGTGTCGGTGACGGCGAGATCGAACGCTACCGGGTGCGCGCCAAGCAGCAGGCCATGGCCGACATGGAGCGCCTGATCGCCGGGCTCGACGTGCCCGCCGAGCGTCTGACCCGGCGCATCGTGCATGGTCCGGCCAGCGTGCGCGTGCTGGAAGAGGAACAGGAACTGGGCGCCGACCTGATCGTGATCGGCAAGCGCGGCCAGAACCTGATCGAGGAAACCCTGCTCGGCAGCGTCACCAAGCACCTGCTGGCGTATTCGGACTGCGACGTGCTGGTCAGCGGCCAGCCGGCCTGAGCCGTCATGTCGGGCATCCTGCTGGCCTGGGAGCTGGGCGGCGGTCTCGGTCATCTCGGTCGGTTGCTGGCGCTGGCGCGCGAGCTGGCCGCGCTTGGTCGCGCGCCGATCCTGGCCTGTCCGGCATCCACGCTGGCGACGGTGGCGCGTCTCGCGCCCGGATTGCCCGTGCTGGCGGCGCCGGATCAGGAGCGACGCCATGCCTTCGCCGAGCCGGCCAGTTTCGCCGAGGTGCTGGTCCAGTTCGGTTTCGATGACGTGGACCTGCTGGCGTCGCGCGCGCGCGCGTGGCGGACGCTGTTCGAACGGGTTGGCGCCGAGGTCGTGGTGTTCGATTACGCGCCGGTCGCGCTGCTGGCGGCGCAGGGCCTGCCGGCGGCGCGGGTGCTGTTCGGGACCGGTTTCGCCTGCCCGCCCGATCGCGCGCCGCCGGTGTCGCTGCGGCCCTGGCAGGACCACTACCCGGACCGCCTGGCGTTCAACGAGGCGCGCATGCTGGACAGCTTCAACGCGGTGCTCGCCGGTTTCGGTCAGACGCCGCTGGCGCGGGTCGCCGAGTTGTTCACCCGGGTCGAACGCAACGCGCTGGCGACGCTGCCGGAACTGGATCATTACCCGGACCGGGAAGGTGGCGACTATCGCGGCAACTGGACCCTGCCTGGCGGCGTCGCGCCGGACTGGCCGACTGGCGCGGGACCGCGCGTGTTCGTCTATCTGCAAGCCTGGCCGGGACTGCCGACGCTGGCGCGGGCGCTGGCGATGCGTGGCGCGCGCGCGCTGTTGCACGTGCCCGATCTGGACGCGGCGACCCGGGCGCGCCTGGAGGCGCTGGGCGCGCGTTGCGCGCCGGCGCCGGTGGACATCGGGCTGGCGGCGCGCGATGCCGATCTCGCCATCCTGCATGGCGGACACAACGCCACCGCCGCCATGCTGCTGGCCGGCAGGCCGGTGCTGGCGTTGCCGCGCTACGCCGAGCAGGCGCTGACCGCGCGCGCGTTGATCCGGCTTGGCGCCGGCCGCGAGGCCGCGCTGGACGACGACGATGCGATCGCGGGCGCGCTCGCCGTTCTGCTCGACGATCCCGAGCCCGCGCGTGCCGCCATGGCCTTCGGCGCGCGTCATGCCGCGCTCCAGGCGCCGGCGGCGCGCCGGCGCCTGGCCGGCGAGATCGCCGCGCTGGCGGGATCGGTTGCCGACTCGGACTCAGGGAGCGACTTCGGTATCTTCACCGGGTAGAATCCGCCGCCGTGTCTGGTTTTCCCCCGATTTCCCCCGTGAACCCCGCCTTTCCACCCGCCGTCGTCATGGTCGGTGGGCGCGGCAGCCGCATGGGCGCGCTCACCGAAACGACACCGAAACCGTTGCTGGATGTCGGTGGCCGGCCGTTGCTGTGCGACATCCTCGGCCATTACGTCGCCGCCGGTTGCCGGCGCTTCCTGCTGGCCACCGGTCATCGCGCCGACCGCTTCGCCCGCTTCTTCGCCAGTGGCGGTTGCCGGCTGCCGGACGATGCCGCGGTCGAGCTGGTCGACACCGGCCCCGACCTGGAGAGCGGCGCCCGCCTGCGCGCGCTGCGTCCCCGGTTGGCGGCGACGTCGTTCATGCTGACCTGGGGCGATGGTGTCACCGATCTGCCGCTCGCCGACCTGCTCGCCTTTCACCGCCGCCATGGCCGTCTGGCCACGGTCACGGCGGTGCGCCCGCCGGCCCGCTTCGGCTATCTGAGTCTGGATGGCGAGCGGGTGGTCGAATTCGAGGAGAAGCCGGAGCACGGACCGGGCTGGATCAACGCCGCCTGGTTCGTGTTCGAGCCGGGCGTGTTCGACTACCTGGGCGACGGCAACGAGTCGCTCGAACGCGGCGCCCTGGTCCGGCTGGCGCGCGCCGGCGAGCTGATGGCCTATCGCCATGCCGGCTTCTGGCGCTGCATGGACACGCCGGCCGAACGTGACGAACTGGATCGGCTGTGCCGGCAGGGGCGGGCGCCCTGGCGGCCGGCTGGCGCGCGGGCGGACTGAGCATGCGCGTGCTGGTCACCGGCCATCTCGGCTATGTCGGCACCGTGCTCACGCCCCTGCTGACGGCGGCCGGTCACGCGGTCACCGGCCTCGACACCGATTTCTTCCGCGCTTGCGGCTTTGGTCCGCAACCGCCGGCGCCGGCTGGCGTGATCAAGGACGTGCGCGACGTTGAGCCGGCCGACCTTGACGGCTTCGACGCGGTCATCCATCTGGCCGGACTGTGCAACGACCCGCTCGGCGATCTCGATCCGGACATCACCATGGCGATCAACCACCAAGCCGCCGTCCGTCTGGCCGAAATCGCGCGCGAGCGCGGTGTCCCCCGCTTCGTCGCGGCGTCGTCCTGCTCGGTCTACGGCGCCGCCGGCGAGGATTGGCTGGACGAGGACGCCGGCTTCAACCCGGTGACCGCCTACGCCGAGTCCAAGCTGCGCATGGAGCGCGACATCGGCGCGCTCGCCGATGACCGCTTCACGCCGGTGTTCCTGCGCGCGGCGACGGTCTACGGGGTGTCGCCGCGCATCCGTTTCGATCTGGTCATCAACAATCTGACCGCCTGGGCGCATGCCACCGGCGTGGTGCTGCTCAAGAGCGACGGCGCCGCCTGGCGGCCGGTGCTGCATGTCGAGGACATGGCGCGCGCGTTCGTGGCGGCGCTGGAGGCGCCAGCCGAGCGCGTGCACAACCGCGCCTTCAACGTCGGCGCCAGCATCGACAACTACCGGGTGCGCGAACTGGCCGAGGCGGTGCGCGCCGGCGTGCCTGGCGCGCGCCTGGAACAGGTCGACGCGCCGTTGCACGACCGCCGCAGCTACCGGGTCAATTGCGACCGCATCGCCGCCACGCTGCCCGGCGCGCGGCCGCGTTGGCGGCCGGCCGATGGCATCCGCGAGCTGGCCGAGGCATTCGCCGCGCTGGCACCCACTTCGGAGGAATTCGAGGGGGTGCGCTATCAGCGTCTGGCCCACCTCCGGCACCTGCGCGCCAGCGGCGCGCTCGACGCGACGCTGCGCTGGCGATGAGCGCGCCCGCGCCGGTCTGCCGGGGCTGCGCCGGCGCGCGCCTGAACCTGGTGCTCGATCTGGGCGTCATGCCGCTGGCCGACGCCCTGGTCGCCGGCGATGGTGCCGGCGATGTTGCCAATGAAGCTCGCCATCCGCTGCGCATGGCCTACTGCGCCGATTGCCATCTGGTCCAGTTGCTGGAAAGCCCACCGCCGGAGGCCCTGTTCGGCCGCGATTTTCCCTATTACTCCTCCTATTCGACGCAGTGGTCGGCGCACGCCGCCGATTTCGCCGGCGCGACGACCGGCGAACTGGGCCTGGGCGCGGACAGCCTGGTGGTCGAGATCGGCAGCAACGACGGTTATCTGCTGCGTCATTTCGCCGCCGCCGGCGCGCGCGTGCTCGGTATCGATCCGGCCGAGGGGCCGGCGCGCGCCGCGCGGGCGGTCGGGGTGCCGACCGAGATCGCGTATTTCGACGCGGCCCTGGCCGGACAACTGGTCGCCGACCACGGCCGCGCCGATCTGGTGGTCGCCAACAACGTGCTCGCGCACGTGCCCGACCCGAACCAGTTGCTCGCGGGCGCCGCCCGGCTGCTCAAGCCGGGTGGGCTGCTGTCGGTGGAGGCGCCCTACCTGCGCGACCTGATCGAGCAGGTCGAGTTCGACACCATCTACCACGAGCATCATTGCTATTTCTCGGTGAGCGCGCTGGCCGGCCTGTTCGCCCGGCATGGCTTCGGCATCCGCTCGCTGACCCGGCTGCCCTGGCATGGCGGTTCGCTGCGCGTGGTCGCGGCGGCGGCGGCGGAACCCGCGCCGGCGCTGGCCGAATGGCTGGCCGCCGAGCGTGCCGCCGGTCTCGACCGGGCGGACTACTACGCCGGCTTCGGCGCGCGCGTGCAAGCCCTGATCGCCGATATCCGGGCAAGGGTGCGCGCCCTGCATGCCGGCGGCGCCCGCATCGCCGCCTACGGCGCCGCCGCCAAGGGGGCCATCCTGCTCAACGCCACCGGCATCGACGCCGGCCTGTGTGAATTCGTGGTCGACCGCAATCCGCACAAGCACGGCAAGCGCATGCCCGGCGTCGGTATTCCGATCCTGCCGCCGGAAGCCCTGCTGGAGCGACGGCCGGACGTGGTCCTGCTGCTGGCCTGGAACTGGGCCGGGGAAATCCTGGCACAACAGCGCGACTACCTGGCCGCCGGCGGACGCTTTTTGATCCCGCTGCCCGAACCGCGTCTGGTCGGCGCCGATGACTGAGCCGGCGCGCTGCCCGGTCTGCCTGGGTGGGCGGACCACGCTGGTGCTGGATCTCGGCGAGGTGCCGGTGAACAGCTGTGTCCAGATCGATGACCGCGCCGCCGCGCTCGCCTTTCCGCGTGGCCGGCTGGAGCTGGCCGCCTGCGCCGATTGCGGCCATCTGTTCAACGCCGCGTTCGCGCCGGAACGGGTCGAGTATTCGGCGCGTTACGAGGAAACCCAGAGCCATTCGCCGACCTTCCGCGCGTTTCATGCCGCGCTCGCCGCCGATCTGGTCGAACGCCATCGCCTGCGCGGCCGGCGCGTGCTCGAGATCGGTTGCGGCAAGGGCGAATTCCTCGGTCTGCTGATCGACGCCGGGGTTGGCGCCTGTCTCGGTTTCGATCCCGGTTTCGATCCGGCGCGGGCGCCGCGCGCCGATGGCCGCGTCGAAGTCCGGCGTGCCTTCTACGGCCCGGAGCAGGCCGGGCTGGCGGCGGATTTCTTCGTCTGCAAGATGACCCTGGAGCACGTGCACGCGCCGCGCGCGTTGCTCGACACGCTGCGCCGGGCCTGCGCCGGGCGAGCCGGTACCGGGTTGTTCTTCCTGGTGCCGGACGCCGGCCGCATCGTCGCCGAGGGCGCCTTCGAGGACGTCTACTACGAGCACTGCGGCTATTTCACGCGTGCCTCGCTGGCCGGGCTGTTCACCCGCGCCGGTTTCACGGTGACCGGGCTGGATTCCCTGTACGGCGGCCAGTATCTCGGACTGCATGCCTGCCCGGCCGGCGCCGGTGTCGTCGCCACCCCGGCGCCGGCGCCGCTGGACGTGGCCGCGTTCGCCGACCGTCTGCGCGAACGAGTCGCCGGCTGGCGCGGGCGCGTCGCCGACTGGACGGCGGCCGGCCAATCCTGGGCGGTGTGGGGCGGCGGTTCCAAGGCGGTTGCCTTTCTCGGCGCGCTCGGCCGGCTGGCGACGCCGGTCGCCGTGGTCGACATCAATCCGCGGCGCCAGGGCGCCTGGTTGCCGGGTCTGGGCCTGCCCGTGGTGGCGCCAGCCGCGCTGACGCGGATGCCGCCGGCGCATGTGGTGGTGATGAACGCGCTGTACCGGGAGGAAGTCGCCGCCACGCTGGCGGGGCTTGGCCTGGCGCCAGCGTTGCATGCGCCTTGACGGCGTTCAGCCGAGCAGTTCGGCGGTGAGCAGGCGGGCGTTGCGCGCGCCGGTGTGGTGGCGGCCGCCGATCCAGCCGGCCAGTTCGGTCAGGCAGGCCAGGCGATCGCCCGGGGCCAGCGGCGCGCGCCGGATCGAGGCGGCGTATTCGCGCAGCCGGCGCCAGGTCGGATAGGTCCGCCGGCCGGCCTGCGCCGGGTCGAACCAGGCGCGCCGGGCGCGCTCGTCGCGGAAAGCGCTGATCGAGGACTGGGCATGGTCGCGCCGCTGGAACAGCGGTTCCGGCAACAGCCGGATCTTGCCGAGCAGGGCCAGCTCGGCGAGCAGGTTGCGGTCGGCGCCGACGTGGTCGCCGTGGCCGGGCGTGCGCCGGAGCGTCTCGATCCGGTGGATGCCGAATACCGGGATGCAATAGTGCGGCGTCCGGATCATGCGTCGGAAGCGTTGGCTCGGCCGCTCGTCGAGCGCTTCCACCTCGTTGGCGTACTCGCCGGTGACGCGGCCATCGGCATCGATGCGCAGACTGCGCGCGTGGCACAGCACCAGCTCGGGCCGCGCCGCCAGTTCAGCCATGCAGGCGGCCAGGAAGCCCGGCGCGCAGACGTCGTCGTGCGCCGCCCACTTGAAGAAGCGCCCGCGCGCGCGTTCCAGCGTCAGCATGTAGTTGCGCGCCGCGCCCAGGTTGGTCGGATTGCGCCGGTAGTGGACGCGGGCATCGGCCGCGGCGAAGGCCTGGCAGATTTCGCCGGTGTCGTCGGTGGAGGCGTTGTCCTGGATCAGCAGCTCGTAATCCCCCCAGGTCTGGTCGAGCAGGCTGCCCAGCGCCGCCGCCAGGTAGCGGGCGCCGTTGTGGACCGGCAGGCCGATGCTGAGCGGCGGCGGCGCGGCCATGCCGGTTCAGGCCCGGCGCTGACGCAGGATGTCGGTGGCATCCTGCTCGGCGAGCACGCGCCGGTGTAGGGCGAGCCGGTCCGGATCGCCACCCTCGGCGGCGAGCAGATCGATCAGCCGGCGGCGCGCGATCTTCAGGCGGGCATCCTGTTCCAGCGCGGTTTCCAGCGCGCGCCTGGCGGCGTCGATCCGGCCCAGACCGGCCAGCGCCACGCCCAGGTGGTGGTGGGCGCGCGGCGCGTGGTGACGCAGGCCGACCGAGGTGAGCGCGGCTTCCGCCGCCTCGGCGTAGCGTCGCTCGCCCAGGAAGGCGATGGCGCGGCCATGGTGGGCGACCGCGTCGTCGGCGTCGAGCGCCAGCGCGCGGCCGAAGGCGCGGTGCGCCTCGCTCCAGCGATGCATGCGCAGGTAGACCTCGCCGATGCGGGCGTGCACGGCCGCATCGTTGGGTTCCGCCTGCTCGGCGCGGAACAGATGGGTGAGGGCGCGCGCGTGCTCGCCGCGCGTCAGCGCCAGGCTGGCCAGGCGCATCTGCTCGGCCGGCCGCGCGGCATCCTGGTCGGTGACCTGGGCGTACAGATCGAGCGCGCCGGCTTCGTCGCCGAGCGCCTGGCGGGCCCGCGCCAGATGGATTTTCAGGCGGTCGTCGTCGGGCTGGTCGGCGGCCAGCCTGGCAAGCAGGGGCTCGGCATGGTCGGCGCGGCCGGCGTCGAGATGGCTGATGGCGAGATTGAAATCGCGCATGCGCCGGACCTGTTCCGCTGCCGGCACCGGTTCGTCGGCCGGTGACTCGCCGGTCAGATGGAGGGCGGCGAGCAGGTCGGCGCGCGAACGCTGGTCCATGGTCGGCGTGTCGCGGCTGGCGGCCGGCGTCTCATGCGAGCCGATGCGTTCGGGCGGCGGCGCCGTCAGCGCGGCGCGCAGCACGCGGCCATCCATGTCCCTTCCGGCTGGCAGACCGAGCAAGGCCAGCGCGGTGGGCGCGACGTCGAGCAGGCTGGCGCCCTCCAGTCGCGGCATCGGCGCGACGTCGGGGCCGCGCATGACCAGCATGCCCTGGCCACGCAGCCAGGGGGCGGCCAGTCCTTGCGCGGCGACCTCGGGGGTGCGTGGGCGCAGGCCGCCGGTCCGGTAGCCGCGTTGCGAGACCAGCATGACGTTGGCGTCGACGCCGGCCAGTTCGAGCAGGCGGCCGAGCTGCATGTCGAGGAAGCGATAGACCGCCGCCAGGGTGCCGCCGTAACGCTCGTGAAAGGTCGCGGCGACGTAGGGCAGGCGTGGCGGCAGCGCGGCGACGAAGGCGGGGCCGAGGAAATCGAGGATGTCCTGGTGGACCAGCAGCGCGTCCCAGTCGCCGTCCTCCATCAGCGCGGTGGCGACCGCGTGCGTGGTACCGGCGCGCGCCACTGCCTGCGCCAGCCGATACAGATGGGGATCATCGGTCGCGCCGGCGGGGTCGGTGACGAAAAAGCCGAGTTCGTCCGGGCCCAGTTCGGCCGGATGGACGCGCAGGGATTCCAGGTCCGCGCGTCGTCCGGCCGGCGCCACGCTGTCGGCTGGCGCCGGCAGCGGCGTGTCGTCGCCGACGACGTTGGCGAACAGGTCGCTGACCACGACGCCGGAGTCGGCGCGGGCCGGATGGCTGAGCGGCCAGCCGACCGCGCGCGCGCGTAGGCCGGCGTCGGCGAGCAGGGTCGGCAGCGGCTTGCGCCCGAGGCTGTCGGCGGAGACCGGCCGGACCTCGTCGCCGACCACGTCGAACGCGCCGAGCACGCCGTGGCGGTCGGCGCGCGTGCCGGTCAGCAGCGAGGCCCATTGCATCGGCGCGGAATGCGGGTTCAGGCTGGTCAGGTTGCCGGCGGCGCCGTCGGCGATCAGGCTGGCGAGCGTCGGCAGTTCACCGGCGTCCAGCAGCGGACGCGCGATCCGCCAGTCGGCGCCGGCCCAGGCGACCAGCAGCAGACGGCGTTGGCGGGAAGCGGTCATGGCGGACGGTAAATGAAAACCGCCGGTCGGCGGCCCGACCGGCGGTCGTCAGCGCAACGGATCAGTGCGGCTTGCGTTTGGCGCGCAGGCGCATCGCGGCGGCACCGGCGACCAACAGGCTGATGCCCAGCGGCACGGCCGGGCCGACCGGCACCGGCCTCGGTTCGCCGGCGGCCGGATCGGGCACGGCGATCGGGGCGTTGGGCGTGCTTTCATAAGCGCCGCCGTCGATTTCCAGAATGGTGCTGCCCAGGCCAGGGCGCACGTTCAGGTAACCGTAGATGTAGTTCCCAGGCGTGCCTTCGCGGAAGGCAAGGGTGCCCCATTGGCCGGTGACGAAGTTGTTGCAGTCGTTGATCCGGTTCGGGCTCCAGATAAAGCCCCAGGCTTGTGGAGTCGGCGTGCCGAACAAGGTTGAATCGATCGTGGTGCCGGGCGCGACATTGCCGGCGTAATACTCGCCAGCCGAACAGGTCTGGCGTTGAGCGATGTGGACCACGGTGTTGTCCTGGCCCTGGATGCTGATGTAGCCGGGGTTGCCAACGCCGTTGTCATACACCATGACCTGAAGATCGACGCTGGTATCGCCGTTGATGTCGATGTCATATTGCTGGACGCCGTTGTTGGCGGTCACCGTCTGCGTGACGTTGATCTGGGTGACGGCGGCGTTGGCCGCGCCGGCCGCGAGGCCGAGGCCGCCGGCGGTCATCAGGTAGCCGCCGAGGCGGAAAGTGAAATCGGATTCCCCGGTGTTGCGCGTCATCATGCTCGATCCCCTTCTGTCGGACGTGAAATCCGGAAACGACCGTCACTTACGCCGCCCGTTTCCATGGAAGCCCGTAATCTAATCCCTCGGGTACGTTTTTTCCACCGCGAATTCGGCGCGCCGACCGCCGGCCATGGCTTGATCCGGCGGCGACGGCATGGGAACGTTTGCGCGCGCGCGCTGCCAGACCCCGCCATGACCCGCTCCCCCGTCCTTTCATGACCCCCCCGCCCACCGGCTCCGATTCCCCGCGTCCGCACGATTCCCGGCTGGTCCGCGTCGCCTGCGTGACCGCCGGTTTCGCCGCGCTGGCGCTGGGCGCGCTCGGAGTGGTGCTGCCGGTGTTGCCGACCACGCCGTTCGTGCTGTTGGCGGCGGCCTGCTTCGCGCGCGGTTCCACGCGTTTCCACGACTGGCTGCTGGCCAACCGCGTGGCCGGGCCGCTGATCCGCGAGTGGAATCAGTACCGGGCGATGCCGCGCCGGGCCAAGCGGTTCGCCTACGTTTTGATGGCGCTGTCGTTCGGCAGCTCGATCTGGTGGATGGAGTCGCCCTGGCATCGGGGCATGCTCGCGCTGCTCGGGCTGGTCCTGCTGTTGTTTCTGTGGCGGGTGCCGGTGCGGGAAATCGACACGCCAGACACCGCCGACACGACGGTTTCATCCAATAGCCGATAAAATGCCGCCCCCATGCCTCTCTACCTGATCGTCCTCATCCCTTTCCTTGGCGCCGGCCTGGCGGCCTGGGGCGCCCGTTTCGGGCGCTCGCATTCGGCCTGGATCTCCGGTGGCGTGGCGTTGTCGGCGCTGGCCGGCCTGGCCTCGGTGGCATCGTGGCCGTTCGGCGGCGAGACCTTGGTGCAAACCCATGCCTGGCTGCCGTCGGCCGGGGTCGACCTGGCCTTCCGTCTGGACGGCCTCGGCCTGCTGTTCGCGGGTCTGATCCTGGGCATCGGCCTGCTGGTCATCCTGTACGCACGCTATTACCTGTCCGAGCGCGACAGCCTGGGTCGGCTGTATGCCTATCTGCTGCTGTTCATGGGTTCGATGCTGGGCGTGGTGCTGTCGGAAAACCTGATCCAGCTCCTGATCTTCTGGGAGCTGACCAGTCTGAGCTCCTTCCTGCTGATCGGTTACTGGCGGCATCGCGAGGAGGCCCGCCAGGGCGCGCGCATGGCGCTGGCGATCACCGGCGCCGGTGGTCTGGCCCTGCTCGGCGGCGTGCTGCTGTTGGGCGAGATCGTCGGCAGCTACGCGCTGACCGAGGTGCTGGCGGCGGGCGACATCATCCGCGCGCATCCGCTCTATGCGCCGACCCTGGTCCTGATCCTGCTCGGCGCGTTCACCAAGTCGGCGCAGTTTCCGTTCCATTTCTGGCTGCCGCACGCGATGGCGGCGCCGACGCCGGTGTCGGCCTATCTGCATTCGGCGACCATGGTGAAGGCTGGTGTGTTCCTGCTTGCGCGCCTGTTTCCGGCGCTGTCCGGGACCATGGAATGGACCCATCTGGTCGGCGGCTTCGGCATGATGACGCTGCTGGTGGGGGCGTATTTCGCGCTGTTCAAGCACGATCTGAAGGGCCTGCTGGCCTACTCGACGGTCAGCCACCTGGGCCTGATCACCGTGCTGTTCGGTATCGGCACGCCGCTGGCGGCGGTGGCCGGGGTGTTCCACATCATCAACCACGCCACCTTCAAGGCTTCGTTGTTCATGGCCGCCGGCATCATCGACCACGAAACCGGCACCCGCGACATGCGCCGGCTGAACGGCCTGTGGAAGTTCATGCCCTACACGGCGACGCTGGCCATGGTGGCGGCGGCGGCGATGGCCGGGGTGCCGCTGCTGAACGGTTTCCTGTCCAAGGAGATGTTCTTCGCCGAGGTCGCCGAACTGAGCCCGGAGATGCGCGGCGCCTGGCTGGTGCCGGCGGCGGCGACGGTGGCCGGGATCTTCGCGGTGGCCTATTCGCTGCGTTTCATCCATGACGTCTTCTTCAACGGCGAGCCGGTCGACCTGCCGCGCACGCCGCACGAGCCGCCGCGCTGGATGAAGGTGCCGGTGGAAATCCTGGTCGCGCTCTGCCTGCTGGTCGGCGTGCTGCCGGCGCTCACGGTCGGGCCGATCCTGGACGTCGCCGCCGCCGCCGTGCTCGGTGGGCCGACGCCGGAATACAGCCTGGCGATCTGGCACGGCTTCAATCCGGCGCTGGGCATGAGCCTGATCGCGCTGGTCGGCGGCGTGCTGGTCTACGCCGGTCGCGCGCCGCTGTTCCGTCTGGCCGACCGGCTGGCCGGCCGCAACGACGCGCGCGCGCTCTACAACCGTCTGCTCGAAGCCCTGCTGGCATTCGCCCGGGGACTGACCACGCGGCTCGATACCGGCTCGCTGCAACGGCTGGTGTTTGCCTTCGTCGCGTTCGCGCTGGTACTGGGCGCGGCCGGCTGGTTCGGCGTCGACGGCGCGCTGACCGGGTCGCGCGCGACCCTGCCGGTCGATGGCGTCAGCGCGCTGGCGGTGCTCGGGCTGATCCTGGCCTCGATCGCCACCGTCGCCCTGCATCGCCAGCGCTTCATCGCGCTGGTGTTGATCGGCGTGGTCGGTCTGGTGGTGTCGCTGATCTTCGTGAAGTTCTCGGCGCCGGATCTGGCGCTGACCCAGCTTTCGGTCGAGGTGGTGACCATCGTGCTGTTGTTGCTGGCGTTGTATTTCCTGCCCCAGTCCTCGCCGGCGGAATCCTCGCCGGCCCGGCGCGGCCGCGATCTGGCGCTGGCGCTGCTGGCCGGTGGTGGCGTCGGCGCGCTGACCTGGGCGGTGCTGACCCGGCCGTATGAAACCATCGCCGGCTATTTCCTGGAGAACAGCGTGCCTGGCGGTGGTGGCGGCAACGTCGTCAACGTCATCCTGGTCGATTTCCGCGGTTTCGATACCCTTGGCGAGATCACCGTGCTGGCGCTGGCCGGGCTGGCCATCTACGCGCTGGTCGATCGCCTGCGCCTGGACGCGCCGGACGTCGATCCCGAGGGCCGCGCCTGGAGCCGCGACACCCATCCGGCGATCATGGCCTCGCTGACCCGACTGCTGTTGCCGTTGGCGCTGCTGGTCTCGGTGTTCATCTTCCTGCGCGGCCACAACGTGCCGGGTGGTGGCTTCATCGCCGGCCTGATCACCGCCGTGGCGCTGATCATGCAGTACATGGCCAACGGCGTGGCCTGGACTCAGTCACGCCTGCCGGCGAATATGCATCCGGTCGCCGGCGCCGGCCTGGCCATCGCCACGCTGACCGGCCTGGCCAGCCTGGCCTTCGGCCACCCGTTCCTGACTTCCACCTTCGCCCATCTGGATTGGCCGCTGGTCGGCGAATTCGAGCTGGCCAGCGCCATGGCCTTCGACCTCGGCGTCTATCTGGTGGTGGTCGGCGCCACCCTGCTGATCCTGATCCATCTCGGCCTGTTGCATGATGCCAGGCCGACCAAGGAAACCCGCTGATGGAAGCCCTGCTCTCGATCGTCATCGGTCTGCTCACCGCCTGCGGCGTCTATCTGGCGCTGCGCGGCCGGACCTTTCCCGTGGTGCTGGGCATGACCTTCCTGTCCTACGCGGTCAACCTGTTCCTGTTCGCGATGGGTCGGCTGACCATCGGCCAGCCGCCGGTGATCGCCGCCGGCGCCGCCGGCTATACCGATCCGCTGCCGCAGGCGCTGGTGCTGACCGCCATCGTCATCGGCTTCGCGATGACCGCCTTCGTCATCATTCTGGCCCTGAAGGCGCGCGCCGAGCTGGGCAATGACCACGTCGACGGAAGGGGGCGGTCATGAACACCTGGCCGCAAACCGCCAGCCTCGGCCTGGCCGATCACCTGACCGTCGCGCCGGTGCTGCTGCCGCTGGTCGCCGGCATCGTCCTGCTGCTGGCGCGCGGCGCCGGCATCGGCTTCGCCCGCGCTTTCGGCCTGGCCGCCGCGCTCGGCCAGCTCGGCCTGGCCCTGCTGCTGAGCGGCGCGGTGGCCGACGGCGACATCCTGGTCTACGCGCTCGGCAACTGGTCGGCGCCATTCGGCATCGTCCTGGTCGCCGACCGGCTGGCGGTCTGGATGCTGTTGATCACCGCCACGCTGGCGCTGCCGGCGCTGCTGTACGCGAGCCGGGGCATCGACGGCCATGGCCAGCATTTTCACGTGCTGTTCCAGTTGCAGCTGTTCGGCCTGAACGGCGCCTTCCTGACTGGCGACCTGTTCAACCTGTTCGTGTTCTTCGAGGTGCTGCTGCTTGCTTCCTACGGCCTGGTGCTGCACGGCGGCGGCCGCGAACGCGCGCGCGCCGGCCTGCATTACGTGGTGGTCAACCTGGCCGGCTCGTCGCTGTTCCTGATCGCGGTGGGCACGCTGTACGGCCTGTACGGCACCTTGAACATGGCCGATCTGGCGCTCAAGGCGGCATCGACACCGGCCGAGAACCTGGCCCTGGCGCGCGCCGCCGGTCTGCTGCTGTTCGGCGTGTTCGCGCTGAAGGCGGCGCTGCTGCCGTTGTACCTGTGGCTGCCGGCGGCCTACGCCAATACCAGCGCGCCGGTGGCGGCGCTGTTCGCGATCATGACCAAGGTGGGCGCCTACAGCATCCTGCGCGCGCAGACGCTGATGTTCGGCGACCAGGCCGGGCCGATGGCCAATCTGCTCGATGCCTGGTTGTTGCCGCTGGCGCTGGCGACCCTGATCCTGGGCATGCTCGGCGCGCTGGCCGCGACTTCGCTGCGCGCGCAGACCGCCTACCTGGTGGTCGCGTCGGTCGGCTCGCTGCTGATCGCGTTCGGCCTGGGCAGCGGCGCCGGGATCGCCGCCGGCCTGTATTACCTGGCGCACGGCACCTTCGCGGCGGCCGCCATGTTCCTGCTCGCCGATCTGATCGGCCGGCGGCGGGGCGAGATCGGTGACCGTTTCGAGCCGGCCGCCGACATCGACCGGGCCTACCTGCTTGGCGGGGTCTTCTTCGTCGCCGCGCTGCTGTTGGCCGGCCTGCCGCCGTTGTCGGGCTTTCTCGGCAAGTTCCTGATCCTGCGCGCCGCGCTCGACCATCCGGCCCTGCCTTGGGTGATGGCGTCGGTGCTGCTGGCCGCGCTGTTCGGCGTGATCGCGCTGGCGCGCACCGGCAGCCTGCTGTTCTTCCGGACCTGCTCGCAGCGTGATGGCAACGCGTCGGCGCCAACCGGGGCGCTCTGGACCGAGCTGGCGCCGGTGCTCGGCCTGATCGCCTTGTGCGTCGGCCTGACCGTGCTGGCCGGGCCGGCGCATGAGACCACCGGCGCCATCGCCGAGCAGTTGCGCGCGCCGTACCACTACATCCATGCCGTGCTCGGAGGCCAGCCATGAGCCGACGCCAGGGACTTTTCCGCCTGTTGCCGCACCCGCTGCTGACGCCGGCGCTGGCCGTGGTCTGGCTGCTGCTGGTGAACAGCGCGGCGCCCGGCCAGATCGTGCTCGGCCTGCTGTTGGGCTGGGCGCTGCCGCTGTTCACCCTGCGCTTCTGGCCGGAACGGGTGCGCATCCACAGCGTGCCGGCGCTGCTGCGTTTCATCGCCGTGGTGCTGTACGACATCCTGGTTGCCAACCTCAACGTCGCCCGTCTGATCCTGGGCCGGCCGGACAGTCTGCGTCCGGCCTTCGTCGAGGTGCCGCTGGAACTGAAGACCGATCTCGCCATCAGCCTGTTGGCCAATACCATCACGCTGACGCCGGGCACGGTGTCCGCCAGTCTCGGCGAGGACCGCCGGGTGTTGCTGGTGCACGCGCTCGACGCGCCCGATCCGGCCGGCCTGGTGGCCGAGATCAAGTCGCGTTACGAGGCGCCGCTGAAGGAGATTTTCGAAGCATGCTGAACGCCGTCCTGCCCATCGCCTTCGCCCTGGTCGCCGGCGCCGTGGCGCTGACCCTGTGGCGCCTGCTGCGCGGTCCGTCGGCGCCGGACCGCATCCTGGCGCTCGACACCCTGTACGTGAACGCGATCGCGTTGCTGGTGCTGCTGGGCATCCACCTGTCGAGCGCGCTGTATTTCGAGGCGGCGCTGTTGATCGCGCTGATGGGTTTCGTCGGTACCGTCGCGCTGTGCAAGTACCTGCTGCGCGGCGACATCATCGAATAGGAGCGGGGACATGGAAACGCTGCTCGACGCGCTGCTGGCCTTCCTGGTGCTGACCGGCGCTGTCTTCACCTTCATCGGTTCGCTCGGTCTGGCCCGGCTGCGCGACTTCTACACCCGCCTGCACGGGCCGACCAAGGCGACCACGCTGGGCGTCGGCAGCCTGCTGATCGCTTCGGCGATCTACTTCAGCACGCGTGGCGACGGCGTCAGCCTGCACGAGGTACTGGTGACGCTGTTCCTGTTCATCACCGCGCCGGTGTCCGGCCATCTGCTTGCCAAGGCGGCGCTGCATCTGCGCATGAAGTCGCTGACGCCGCCGCCGCGCGACCCGTCCTGAGCGTTCCGGGGCTTCATCCGGCGCCGGTCAGCAGCGCCGGGATGGCGTCCGCGTCGAGTGGCCGGCTGAACAGATAACCCTGATAGGCGTCGCAGCCGCGTTCGCTCAGGAACGCCAGTTGCTCGTGGGTTTCGACGCCCTCGGCGAGCACTTCCAGACCGAGATTGCGGGCCATCGCGATGATGGTGGCGGCGATTTCCAGGTCGCCGCGATCGGTGGGCAGGTCGCGCACGAAGCCGCGATCGATCTTGAGCCGGTCGATGGCGAAGTGCTTGAGATGGGCAAGCGAGGAGTAGCCGGTTCCGAAATCGTCCATGGCCAGACCGACGCCGAGCGCCTTCAGTTCGCGCAGGGTTTCCAGCGCCGGGTCGGCCCGGTTCATCATCATGCTTTCGGTGATTTCCAGTTCCAGCCAACGCGCTTCCAGGCCGGTTTCCGCCAGGATCTCGCCGACCCGCCCGGCCAGGCCGCGCTGGCGAAGCTGGCGCATCGACAGGTTCACGGCGATGGTCAGCGGCGGCAGGCCCTGATCGAGCCAGGCGCGCGCCTGCGCGCAGGCGCGTTCCAGCACCCAGTCGCCGATCGGCACGATCAGGCCGGATTCCTCGGCGAGCGGAATGAAGTGATCCGGGCCGATCAGTCCCCGCTCCGGATGTCGCCAGCGCAGCAGCGCTTCGACGCCGAGCACGCGGCCGTCCGCCACCGCTACCTGGGGCTGGTAGTGGAGTTCGAATTCTTGCCGTTCCAGCGCGCGCCGCAGCCGGGTTTCCAGCTCCAGGCGGGCGCTGGCGGCGTGGGTCAGCGATTCGGTATAGAAGCGGTAGCCGTCGCGACCGTTGTCCTTGATCTGGTACATGGCGGTATCGGCGTTGCGCACCAGTTCGGTGACGTCGCCACCATCCTCGGGAAACAGGCTGATGCCGATGCTGGCGGACACGAACACCTCGTGGCCGTCCGAGAGCTGGAAGGGTTCCGCCAGCAAATCGAGGATCTGCCGCGCGACCAGCGCGGCGGTCTCCGGCGCGTCGATACGTTCGAGCAGGATGATGAATTCGTCGCCGCCCAGCCGCGCCAGGGTGTCTTCCTCGCGCATGCGCTGGCCGAGCCGGCGGGCGATGGCGACCAGCAGTTCGTCGCCGGCCGGATGTCCGAGGCTGTCGTTGACGTTCTTGAAGCGGTCGAGATCCAGGTACAGCAGCGCCAGCCGGCTGGCGCGCCGGCGCGCGATGTTGAGCGCGTGCGCCAGTCGGGATTGGAACAGCAGCCGGTTGGGCAGGCCGGTGAGCGGGTCGTAATGCGCGAGCTGCTCCAGGCGCGCTTCCGATTGCTTGAGCCGGCTGATGTCGGAAAACACCGCGACGTAATTGATCAGGCGGCCATGGCCGTCGCGCACGCCGTTGATCGCCAGCCATTCCGGGTAGGTCTCGCCATTCTTGCGCCGGTTCCAGATCTCGCCCTCCCAGCCGCCTTCGGTGGTCAGGGCGTGCCACATTTCCCGATAGAAGCCGAGCGCCTGCCGGCCGGAGGCGAGCAGGCGCGGATTGCGGCCGATGACTTCCGCCTCGGCGTAGCCGGTGATGCGGATGAAGGCCTGGTTGACGGCGACGATGTTGGCATCGGGATCGGTGATCAACACGCCTTCCAGCGTGCTTTCGTAGACGGCGGCGGCCTGACGCAGGCGGGCTTCGTCGCGCAGGCGCGCGCCGATGTCGAAGAACGAGACCACGGCGCCGATCACCTTGCCGTCGCGACGCAGCGGATGCGACCAGTATTCGACCGGAAACGGCGTGCCGTCGCGCCGCCAGAAGGTTTCGTCGTCGCCATGCAGTTCGCCGCCGTCGCGATAGGTGCGCACCAGCGGACATTCGCTCGCGGGGTAGGGACTGCCGTCGGCGTGGCGGTGATGGATGAGGTCATGCACGCGCCGGCCGATCAGCGCGTCGGCGTCGTCGTAACCGGTCAGACGCAGGAAGGCGCGGTTGACGAACACGCAGCGGCCGCGCGCGTCGACGCCGTAGATCGCCTCGGCGCTGGAATCGAGCAGCAGACCGATCAGGGCTTCCCGCTCGGCCGGGTCGAGGGCGGGGCTGGTGACGCAGCTGGTACCGCTGTCGCAAACCGTTCCCTGGCAGGCCGCGAAGCGGCCGGGTGGGGCGGCCAGGCCAGTCCAGCGAGGTAAGTTCGGCGTTGTCATGGCGACCTGTGATCGGTGTCGGGGCGTCCGGTGTCCGGCGCGGGAAACCCTTTCCGGAACGCGGAGACTTTACTCCGTCCATGGATTCGCGAAAGCGCGCATTCGCTTAAGATCATCCCTGACCAGACCCGGCCCCGTTGCATGCTTTCATGCCGCCATTTGACCTGATCGATACCCACTGCCATCTCGACGCGCGCGAATTCGAGGCCGACCGCGCCGCTGTCCATGCCCGCGCGCGCGGCGCCGGCGTGGCCCTGCAGATCGTGCCGGCGGTGACCCGCGACAACCTCGACGAGGTCGCCGAGACCTGCCGCCGGCATGCCGGCTGCCTACCGGCCTGGGGGCTGCATCCGATGTACATCCACGCGCACGCGCCGGCGCATCTGACTGAATTGCGCGCCCGCATCGAGGCCTGGCGGCCGGTGGCGGTGGGCGAGATCGGACTCGACCTGTTCGCGCCCGGGCTCGATTTCGCCAGCCAGGAGCATTACTACGTCGAGCAGTTGCGCATCGCCCGTGATTACGACCTGCCGGTGCTGCTGCATTGCCGCCGGGCCAACGATCCCATCCTCAAGCAGTTGCGCCGCTTCGGCATCCGGCGCGGCATCGCTCACGCCTTCAACGGCAGCCGCCAGCAGGCCGACGCCTTTCTCGCGCTCGGCTTCAAGCTTGGCTTCGGCGGCGCCTGCACCTGGCCGCGCGCGACCCGGCTGCGCGCGCTGGCGCGCGAACTGCCGGCCGAATCGCTGGTGCTGGAGACCGACAGCCCGGACATCCCGCCGGAATGGATCGGCCGCGGCCGCAACGAGCCGGCCGAGCTGGCCGGCATCGCCGCCGCGCTGGCCGCGTTGCGCGGGGTTTCCGTCGGCGAGATCGCGCGGCAGACTACGCGCAATGCCTGCGAAGTCCTGGGATTGACGTGCTCACCCTGCCCAACCTGCTGACCGCCACGCGCCTGCTGCTGGCGCCTTTCGTCGCCTGGCGGCTGTATCTGCACGATGTCGAGGGTGCGTTCTGGCTGTTCGCGCTGGCCGCGCTCACCGACCTGCTCGACGGTTTCCTGGCGCGCCGGCTGAACCAGCGCAGCGTGCTCGGCGCCTGGCTGGACCCGATCGCCGACAAGGTGATGCTGCTGACCACGCTGTCCATGCTCGCGTTGACCGGCCTGCTGCCACTCTGGCTGCTGGCCGTGGTGGTGGTCCGCGACATCGTCATCCTGGCCGGCGCGGAAGCCTACCGGCGTCTGACCGGTGGCCTCGACGTGCGGCCGACGCTGTCCGGCAAGCTGGCCACCGCGCTGGAGTTCGTGCTGGTCACCTTCACGCTGGCCGATCTCGCGCTGCGCTGGCGTCTGGATGCCTGGATCGAGCCGTTCGCGGCGGTCACCGCCGCCGTCGTCGCGTTGTCCGGGCTGCGCTACGTCTGGCTGTGGGCCGGCAAGACCCGCGCCTATCTGCGCCAGGTGGAGCCGAGCGGTCGAGACTGACAGCCCGACAGGTTGTCAGACAGCCGGCGGCCCTCAGTCTGGCGTCCGCCCGACGCGCA
Source organism: Hydrogenophilus sp. (assembly GCA_020725265.1). Lineage (GTDB taxonomy): Bacteria > Pseudomonadota > Gammaproteobacteria > Burkholderiales > Thiobacillaceae > PFJX01. Next base: position 108,220 of record DYFK01000010.1, read on the forward strand.
GGCGCTCGATCAGCGCGCTGGTCGAGGCATCGTGCCGGCCCGGTCGGGCGCCGGCGAGTTCCGGCAGGATGGCCTTGGCCAGTTGCTTGCCGAGCTCGACTCCCCACTGATCGTAGGAATTGACGCCCCAGATCGCGCCCTGGACGAAGACCTTGTGTTCGTACAGCGCGATCAGCCGGCCGAGGGCACGCGGCGTCAAACGGCGGTAGAGCAGGGTGTTGGTCGGCCGGTTGCCGGGGAATACCTTGTGCGGCGCCAGCGCCTTGATCTCGGCCTTGCCGAGACCGGCGGCGGCAAGTTCCGCCTCCGCCTCCTTCGGCGTCTTGCCGCGCATCAACGCCTCGGTCTGCGCCAGGAAATTGGACAGCAGCACGGCGTGCTGGCCGTTGAGATCGTTGTGCGACTCGGCGGCGGCCAGGAAGTCGCAGGGGACCAGTCGGCTGCCCTGGTGGATGAGCTGGTAGAAGGCGTGCTGGCCGTTGGTGCCGGGTTCGCCGAACAGTACCGGGCCAGTGGCCGCGCGCACCGGCTTGCCGTCGCGGGTCACGCTCTTGCCGTTGCTTTCCATGTCGAGCTGCTGCAGGTAGGCCGGGAAACGCGCCAGACGCTGGTCGTAGGGCAGCACGGCGCAGGACTGGGCATCCCAGAAATTGGCGTACCAGACGCCGAGCAGCGCCAGGATCACCGGCATGTTCTCGGCCAGCGGCGCGCTCCGGAAATGCTCGTCCATGTCGTGGGCGCCGGCCAGCAGTTCCTCGAATTCGTCCATGCCGACATATAGCGCGATCGGCAGACCGATCGCGCTCCACAGCGAATAGCGACCGCCGACCCAGTCCCAGAAACCGAACATGTTGGCCGGATCGATGCCGAATTCGCGCACCGCCGGCTCGTTGGTGGAGACCGCGACGAAGTGGCGCGCCACCGCCGCCGGATCGCGCGCGGCGTCGAGGAACCAGGCGCGCGCGGCCTGGGCGTTGAGCAGGGTTTCCTGGGTGGTGAAGGTTTTCGACGCGATCACGAACAGCGTGGTCGCCGGATCCAGTTCTTCCAGCGTGTCGGCCAGGTGGCTGGGGTCGACGTTGGAGACGAAGTGCGCGTGGATGTTGCCGCCGTAGGGCTTGAGCGCCTGGCAGACCATGGCCGGGCCGAGATCGGAGCCGCCGATGCCGATGTTGACGACGTCGCGGATCGGCTTGCCGGTATGGCCCTTCCATCTGCCGGTGCGTACCTTGTCGGCGAACGCGCGCATGCGCGCGAGCACGTCGAGCACGTCGGGCATGACGTCGCGGCCGTCGACCAGGACCGGCCGCCCGGAACGGTTGCGCAGCGCGGTGTGCAGCACGGCGCGGTCTTCGGTCAGGTTGATCCGCTCGCCGGCGAACATGGCGTCGCGCAGGGCTTCCACCCCGGTTTCCCTCGCCAGCGCGAGCAGCGGCTTCATGGTCGCCGGACGGATCAGGTTCTTGGAATAGTCGAGCAGGAGATCGTCCAGGCTCAGACTGAAGCGCTCGAAACGCTGACGGTCGCGCGCGAACAGATCGCGCAGGTTGAGCTTGGTCCAGGCCTTGCGCTCGGTTTTCAGGGCGAGCCAGGCGGCGGTGCGGGTCGGGTCGGTCATGGGGTTTTCAGTTATTGCGAAGGGAAGGTCAGATCCAGCCGCGCTGCTTCAGGCGGCGGTACAACCAGAAACAGGCGGCCAGGGTGGCGGCCAGGATCAGCGGGTAGCCGTAATGCCAGTCGAGTTCGGGCATGTGCGCGAAATTCATGCCGTACAGGCTGAACACCAGGGTCGGCACGGCGAAGATGGCGCCCCAGCCGGCCAGCGTTCGCACCGATTCGTTTTGCCGCATGGCGGCGCTGGCCAGCGTCAGCTGCATGGCGTCGGCGATCATCTCGCGCAGCCGGTCGAGGCTGTGGATCATGCGGATGGCGTGATCCGCGACGTCCCGGTAGTAGGCGCGCAGTTCCTTTTCGACGAGGCCGCCATGCAGTCGGATCAGGTCGCCACAGATTTCCGGGATCGGCTGCACGGCGGCGAGCAGGACCAGGATGTCGCGCTTGGCCGCGAACAGTTCGCGCAGGTTGGCGGCGGAGAAATCGGTCTGGAAGATCGCGGCTTCGTGGTCGGTGTGACGGTCTTCCAGATGGCTGGCGAGCGGCCGCAGTTCGTCGACGATGTGGTCAAGCAACGCGTACAGGGCCAGGCCGCCGGATGGTTCCCGTCCCGATGCCACCAGGCGGTCGAGCACCCGCTCGTAGCCGGGGCCGCGATCGTGCCGGATGATGGCCAGGTAGCCGGCGCCGCAGAAGATGTGGGTTTCGCCATGCTCGATGCTGTCCTGTCGCAGCCGGGCGGTGCGCAGCACGATGAACAGTCCGCCCGGGTAGTCCTCGACCTTGGGCCGCTGGCGCGCGGACAGGGCGTCCTCGATGGCCAGTTCGTGCAGGTCGAGTTCGCGTTGCAGCCGCTCCAGGGTGGCTTTGTCCGGATCCCGCAGTTCCAGCCAGACCAGCCCGTCACGTCGAGTGATGGCATCGCGCGCGCCGGCCATGGCGATTTCCCGCCGTTCGCCCAGGCGCAGTAGGTGGCAGGAGACGCGGCCGGTCACGCTCAGTCCTGGTAGAGCACCACCCCGGCCAGGGGGGGCAGGGTGATCACCAGCGATTGCGGATAACCCATCCAGGCTTGCGGTTCACTCATCAGGCCGGCGCCGTTGCCGAGATTGCCACCGCCGTAGAAGGTCGAGTCGCTGTTGAAGATTTCCCGCCAGAATCCGGCCGCCGGCGCGCCGATGCGATAGCCATCGCGGGGCACCGGCGTGAAGTTGAGGGCGACGATGACGGCCCGGCCCTGGCGGTCGCGGCGCTGGAACACCAGCACGGACTGGTCGGCGTCGTGGCAATCGATCCAGGCGAAGCCCTCGACCTGGAAATCCAGGTCGTGCAACGGCGGCAGGTCACGGTAGAGATGGTTGAGGTCGCGCAGGCACTTGCGCACGCCCTCGTGCCAGTGGATGTCGAGCAGGGTCCAGTCGAGTCCCCATTGTTCCGACCACTCGCGGCCCTGGCCGAATTCGTTGCCCATGAAGTTGAGCTTCTTGCCCGGCGAGGTCATCTGGTAGGTCAGCAGCAGGCGCAGGTTGGCGAACTGCTGCCAGGCGTCGCCCGGCATCTTGTCGAGCAGGGAACCCTTGCCATGCACGACCTCGTCATGCGACAGCGGCAGCACGAAGTTTTCCGAGTAGGCGTAGAGCTGGCCGAAGGTCAGGTTGTTGTGGTGGTAGCGGCGATAGACCGGATCCTGCTGGATGTAGGCCAGGGTGTCGTTCATCCAGCCCATGTTCCACTTCATGGAGAAGCCCAGGCCGCCCAGGTAGACCGGCCGCGAGACCATCGGCCAGGCGGTCGATTCCTCGGCGATGGTGAGCGCGCCAGGGAAGCGCTCGTGGACCATGGCGTTCATTTCGCGCAGGAAATCGATGGCGTCCAGGTTTTCGCGGCCACCGAACTTGTTGGGCAGCCATTCGCCGTGCTTGCGCGAGTAATCCAGATACAGGATGGAGGCGACCGCATCGACGCGCAGGCCGTCGAGATGGAATTCCGACAGCCAGTAATGCGCACTCGCCAGCAGGAAGCCTTTCACCTCGGCGCGACCGTAGTTGAAGATGTGCGTGCCCCAGTCCTGATGCACGCCCAGACGCGGATCCTCGTGCTCGTAGAGGGCGGTGCCGTCGAAGCGCGCGAGCGCCCAGGTATCCATCGGGAAATGGCCGGGTACCCAGTCGAGCAGGATGCCGATGCCGGCCTGATGGCAGACGTCGACGAAATGGCGGAAGTCGTCGGGTGAACCGAAGCGCGAGGACGGCGCGAAATAGCCGACCGTCTGGTAACCCCAGGATTCGTCGAGCGGATGCTCGGTGACCGGCATCAGCTCGATGTGGGTGAAGCCCATGTCGGCGACGTAAGGCACCAGCGTTTCCGCCAGCTCCCGCCAGTTCAGGAAGCGGCCGTCGGGATGCCGGCGCCAGGAGCCGGGATGCAGCTCATACAGGTTCATCGGCGCGTGCAGCCAGTCGTTGCGCGCGCGCGCGCGCAGCCAGTCGCCGTCGCGCCAGACGTGGTCGCTGGCGGCCGGCACCAGGGCGGCATTGCCCGGACGCACCTCGAACTGGCGCGCGAACGGGTCGGCCTTGACCTGGATTTCCCCGCTGGCGCGGTTGCGGATCTCGAACTTGTAGAGGTCGCCGGCATGCAGGCCGGGAACGAACAGTTCCCAGATGCCGGAGCCGCCGCGCACGCGCATGGCGTGCACGCGGCCGTCCCAGTTGTTGAAATCGCCGATCACGGAAACGCGCTCGGCGTTGGGCGCCCAGACCGCGAAGCGGACGCCGTCTACGCCGTCGATGTTCATCGGCTGGCTACCCAGGCTGCGCCAGGCTTCCAGCAGCTTGCCTTCGTTGAACAGGTACAACTCCTGATCGGACAGCAGCGGCCCGAAGGCATACGGATCGACGATCTCGAAGTGTTGACCGCCTTCCTCGATGGCCAGCCGCCAGGGCCGTGCCGGGGCCAGCGCGCCGCGCCACTCGAACAGGCCGGGCGCCTCGGTGGCGCCCAGCTCGGCGCGGCCATCGGCCAGAATCAGTTCGATCCGGGTTGCGTTGGGGCGGAAGACCCGCAATACCCAGCCCTCCGGGGCGGGGTGAAGGCCGAGCAGGTCGAAGGGATCGTGCAGGCGGGCGTCGAGCAGTTTTTGCAGGGAATCGTGCATGGAGGCGTGATGAAGGCTGAGCGAATGAAATCAACCCGGAAGGATAACCCCAGTCCATGACGTTGGCTTGTCGATTCGGGGAACCGGCTAGGGGATGGCATTCAGGACAGATGTATCGGTTATGATCACGGGTTGATACGACATCGAATGATCACGAGGAGATAAGCGTGCAGAAAGAGTATCCGCGTTTCGTCAGCCTGCTGACCAAAAACACGGTGGCCCTGATCCTGGCGGGCGGCCGCGGCAGCCGCCTGAAACAGCTCACCGACTGGCGCGCCAAGCCGGCGGTGCCGTTCGGCGGCAAGTTCCGCATCATCGATTTTCCGCTGTCCAACTGCATGAATTCCGGCATCCGCCGGATCGGCGTGATCACCCAGTACAAGGCGCACTCGATGATCAAGCACGTCCAGCGCGGCTGGGGTTTCCTGCGCGGCGAGTTCAACGAGTTCGTCGAGCTGATGCCGGCGCAGCAGCGGGTCGACGAGGATACCTGGTACAAGGGCACCGCCGACGCGGTCTACCAGAACCTCGACATCCTGCGCGTCTACAAGCCGGAATACGTGCTGCTGCTGGCCGGCGATCACGTCTACAAGATGGATTACGGCGAGATGATCGCCAACCACGTGCGCAACGAGGCGGACATGACCGTCGCCTGCATCGAGGTGCCGTTGTCGGAAGCCAGCGCCTTCGGCGTCATGGATACCGCCAGCGATGGCCGCGTCGTCCGGTTCACGGAAAAGCCGGCCAATCCGGCGCCGATGCCGGACAAGCCGGACATGGCGCTGTGTTCGATGGGCATCTACGTGTTCAACGCCGCCTTCCTGTTCGAACAGCTGGTGCGCGACGCCGACGATCCCAAGTCCGAGCACGATTTCGGCAAGAACATCATTCCGCACCTGATCGAGGCCGGTTACCGGGTCTACGCGCAGAGCTTCAACGAAAGCTGCGTGCACGGCGAGAACGAGCCACCATACTGGCGCGACGTCGGTACCGTCGACGCCTACTGGGAAGCCAATCTGGATCTGGCCAACGTCACGCCCGATCTGAACCTGTACGACAAGGACTGGCCGATCTGGACCTACCAGGAGCAATTGCCGCCGGCCAAGTTCGTGTTCGACGAGGAAAACCGACGCGGCATGGCGGTCGATTCCATGGTTTCCGGCGGCTGCATCATCAGCGGCGCCACGGTCAAGCATTCCGTGCTGTTCTCCAACGTCCGGGTCAAGGAAGGCTCGGTGCTGGAGGAGGCGGTGGTGCTGCCGGACGTGCGCATCGGCGCCGGCTCGGTGCTCAAGCGCGTGGTCATCGACAAGGGTTGCCAGATTCCGCCCGGCACCATGATCGGCGTCGATCGCGCCGAGGACGAAAAACGTTTCCACGTCACCGGTCGGGGCGTCACCCTGGTCACGCCGGAAATGCTCGGTCAGGCCTTCCACCACTTCCGCTGAGAGACTGCCCGGCCGGGCCAGGCTTTCTCTCTCGACCAACCACAGCACGCGACCGGGCCGTCCGCGGCCCGATCCGAACGACCGATCCCATGCACGCCGACGAACACGATTCCAACCGCGCGGGGTTCTCCACCCGCGCCATCCATCATGCCCATGATCCCTACGCCGGCGCGGGCGCCCTGAACCCGCCGCTGTACCTGAGCTCGACCTACACGTTCCCGACGGTCGCCGACGGCAGCGCCCGTTTCGCCGGCGAGCAGCCGGGGTTCGTGTATTCGCGCGTCGGCAATCCCACCACCGCGTTGCTGGAGGCGCGCCTGGCCAACCTGGAAGGTGGCGAGGCGGCGCTGGTCACCGCCTCCGGCCAGGGCGCGACCACCTCCCTGCTGTGGACGCTGCTGTCGGCCGGCGACGAGGTCATCGCCGACAAGACCCTGTACGGCTGCACCTTCGCCTTCCTCAATCACGGCCTGAGCCGCTTCGGCGTGCGTGTCCGTCACGTCGATCTGTCCGATCCGGACAATCTGACCGCCGCGCTGACGCCGGCCACGCGCGTGGTCCTGTTCGAGACGCCGGCCAATCCGAACATGCGTCTGGTCGACATCGCCGCGGTCGCCGACATCGCCCGCCGGCATGGCGCCGTGACCGTCGTCGACAACACTTACTGCACGCCCTACCTGCAACGGCCGATCGAACAGGGCGCGGATTTCGTCCTGCACTCCGCCACCAAGTATCTGGGGGGGCATGGCGATCTGCTCGCCGGCGCCATCGTCGGTCCCAAGGAGACGCTCGACCAGGTGCGTTTCCACGGGCTCAAGGACATGACCGGCGCGGTGCTGTCGTCGCAGGATGCCTTCCTGGTGTTGCGTGGTCTCAAGACCCTGGCGCTGCGCATGGATCGGCATTGCGCCAGCGCCCGCGCCGTCGCCGAGTATCTGGCCGGCCATGCCAGGGTCGAGGTCGTCCATTACCCGGGGCTGGCGGATTTTCCCCAGCACGCGCTGGCCTGTCGGCAGATGGCCCTGCCGGGCGGCATGATCGCGTTCGAACTGAAGGGCGGCATCGATGCCGGCCGCCGGTTCATGGATGCGTTGCGGCTGTTCACGCGCGCCGTCAGCCTGGGCGATGCCGAAAGCCTGGCGCAACATCCGGCCAGCATGACCCATTCCACCTACACGCCTGAGCAACGCGCCGAGCATCTGATCGGTGAAGGGCTGGTCCGTCTTTCGGTTGGCCTGGAGGACGCCGGTGATCTGCTCGACGACCTGCGTCAGGCACTGGCGGCGGCGTGAGCGCGATACTTTTTTTCGTGCCGGCATAAAGTTCGCGGCCGGCGCGCCGAAAACCAGCGACGCCGACGCCATCGTTCGCCAACGGTTACGCGATGTCGGCGCCAGGACCATTTGTCGATGTGCCAATGACTGAAAGGAATGGAGATGATGCATGTCGTCCGGAAATCCACGTTGTTGATGCTGTTCGTCGCCGTCGCCGGTTTGCAGATTTCGGCGGCGCGCGCCGATCTGCCGGCCAATATCGCGGCCAAGGTCGAGACCTACAAGAAGAAGCTGGTCGATTGGGCCGCGCATCCGACCATCGTCAAGGCGGTCAAGGATGCCAACGCAGCAGGCGGTCCGTTGCCGGGCATGAACAACGGCAAGTGGGACGCGCTCGCCGACAACGATCCGCAGGTGCTCGGCATCCTGTCCACGCCGGCCAGCAAGCTGGTCATCCAGTGGGAAGGCGACAAGGGCATCAACAAGCTGTTCGTGCGCGACGAGAAGGGCAACATGGTCGCCGGCAGCTCCAAGAGCCTGCTCTACAACGCCGCGGCGCGACCGCCGGTCAAGGAGGCGATGAAGGGCAAGCCCTGGAACGCCAACGAGATCAAGCCGGACCCGACCACCCAGATCAAGAGCGTGCATGTTTCCGCGCCGGTCATGGATGGCGGTAAGGTCATCGGTGTCATTCATACCGCGGTGACCGCCGAATAGAGGCGGGCCTTTCCGCGGACGCCGCCGGCTCCGGGCGCGAATTCGTCGCGACCGGCCGGGCGCCGCCGGCCATGCATGATGGCCGGGCCCATCCAGCCATGCTCCCGGGGATAGCGTCATGAACAGCCTCAACCGTTTGCGCGTCGGTCCGAGACTTCTGCTCGGTTTCGGCGTCGTCATCGCCTTCCTGCTGGTCATCGTGGTCATCGGCGTCAGTCGCATGGCCGCGACCCAGGACAACCTCGACCGCATCGTCAACCAGAACTACGCCAAGATCACGCTGCTCAACAAGATGCGTGACTCCGTGCGCTATCGCGGCATCGCGCTGCGCGACGTCGTTCTGCAGGAAGACATCGCGTTCATGCGCACCGAATCCAAGCTCATGAACGAGGCGCGCAAGGCGTACCAGGATGCCGCCGAGGCCTTGAGCACGCTGATTACCAGTGCCGACGAAAAATCCTTGCTGGCCGAGATCGAGCAGGCCGAGAGCGTGGCGGCCGAAGGCATCGCCGAAGTCATGGATGCATCCCTGTCGGAAGACGCCGAGACCGCGCGCGAAAAGGTGCGGGACGTCGTGCGCGGCCAGCAGCGGGCGCTGATCGGCAAGCTGGAGGCCATGCTGTCCAAGCTGGAGCAGGACAGCGCTGCCCTGGCCGAGGATGCGGCGATCGGTTCCCGCTCGGCGTTGATCCTGATGCTGATCCTGGGGTTTCTGGCCGTGGCCGCCGGTACCTTCATCGCCCTGGCGATCACGCGTGGACTGACCGGGCGCCTGAACGAGGCGGCCGCGGTCGCGCGGCGCATCACCGAGGGTGATCTGAGCGGACGGGTCGTGGTTTCCGGTAGCGACGAGCTGGCGGGGATGTTGCAGGCCCTGGACAAGATGAATGGCGCGCTTTCCGAGCTGATCGGTCAGGCAAGCGGTGCCGCGCATCAGGTGACGGCCTCGGCGGATACCCTGTCCGGCACCATCGGCGAGGTTTCCAGCCTGGCCGACAGCCAGGCCGGACAGGTCGCCCAGGTCAGCGGCGCCATGCGGGAAATGGGGGTGTCCATCGCCGAAGTCGCCAAGGACGCGGCCGCGGTTGCCGAATCCGCCAACAAGGCACGCGACGTCGCCCGCCAGGGCAACGAGAAGATGCAGCTCAGCGTCGCCGCCACCGAGCGCATCGTCAACAGCGTGGCCCGATCCAGTCAGGCCATCGACGAATTGCGCGCTCAGATCGAGCAGATCACGCAGGTGACCCAGGTGATTCGCGACATCGCGGATCAGACCAACCTGTTGGCGTTGAACGCCGCCATCGAGGCCGCGCGCGCCGGCGAGCAGGGACGTGGTTTCGCCGTGGTCGCCGACGAAGTGCGCAAGCTTGCCGAGCGCACGGCCGCCAGCACCCTGTCGATCTACGAGACGGTCAACAGCGTCGGCGAGAAAACCGGTCAGGTCGTCAGCGCGATGTCGAAGGTCAGCGCCGATGTCGGCGAGAACGCCGAGATCAGCCGGGTCACCCGTCAGTTGCTGGAGGAAATCGTGTCGGCGGCCAGCGAGGTCGACCGTCTGATCCGGCATATCGCCGGCGCCACCACCGAGCAGACCAACGCCAGCCACGGCACGGCGGCGGCGATGGAAAAAATCAGCCAGATCAGCGAGAGCAACAGCGGTCGAATGCACGACATCGCCACCGCCGCGGTTGGCCTGACCGCGACCGCCAACACCCTGCAAAGTCTGGTCGATCGTTTCAAGCTGCGCTGAGGCCGCAAAATTCCGCGAAACGTTGCCCCGCTACGGGCAACGTCGGGAACACGTCAGGCGATGGCTTCCAGCGCGGCCTGCTGTTCCAGCCACTCGTTTTCCAGGGTTTCCAGCTCGCGGACCAGATCGGCTTGCTCGAACAGGTGGCGCTTGAGCGCTTCCTTGTCGGCGTCGGCGTACAGGGCCGGATCGGCGAGCAGGCTTTCCAGCTCCGCCTTGCGCGCGTTGCCTCGTTCCATCAGCGTCTCCAGCCGGCGGATGCGCGCCTCGATCGGCTTTTTGAGCGTGCTCAGGCGTTGCCGGGCTTCCGCTTCCTGACGTTTCTGTTCCTTGCGCGGGCCGCTATCGCGCGGCGCTTCGCCGTCGGCGCCGGCAACCGGGGTCGGCGCCGACGCGCCGCTCGGGCGTGCCAGCTTGGTCTTGAACAGCCAGTCGCGATAATCGTCGAGGTCGCCGTCGAACGGGTTCAGGCCGCCATCGGCGATGATCATGAATTCGTCGGTGGTCGCGCGCAGCAGGTGGCGATCGTGCGAAACCAGGATCAGGGTGCCTTCGAACTGGGCCAGCGCCACGGTCAGCGCCTCGCGTGTTTCCAGATCGAGGTGGTTGGTCGGTTCGTCGAGCAGGAGCAGGTTGGGGCGCCGCCAGACGATCAGCGCCAGTGCCAGGCGGGCTTTTTCGCCGCCGGAAAATGGCGCGATCGCGCTGGTTACCATGTCGCCCGGGAAGTTGAAGCCACCGAGGAAGTTGCGCAATTCCTGTTCACGCGCGTCCGGGGCGATGGCGGCCAGATGCTGGAGCGGTGACCGTTCCGGACGCAGCATTTCCAGTTGGTGCTGGGCGAAATAGCCGATCTCCAGTCCCTTGCCGAATTCAGCCTGGCCGGACAGCGGCGCCAGTTCGCCGGCGATGGTCTTGATCAGGGTCGATTTGCCGGCGCCGTTGACGCCGAGCAGGCCGATGCGCTGGCCGGCCTGCAGGCACAGCTCGATGCCGGCCAGAACGGGTTTGCCGCCATCCGCGCCGGCATAGCCGGCGGTGACGCCTTCCAGTCGCAGCAACGGGTTCGGTGCCCGCTCCGGCTCGCGGAACTCGAACGAGAACGCCGCCGCCGCGTGAATCGGCGCCAGTTCCTCCATTTTCGCCAGCATCTTCATCCGGCTTTGCGCCTGTTTGGCCTTGGTGGCCTTGGCCTTGAAACGGTCGATGAAGGATTGCAGGTGGGCGCGCTCGCGCGCTTGCTTCTCATAGGCGGCCTGTCCCAGGGCCAGATGGATGGCGCGTTGTTTTTCGAAGCTGGAGTAGTCGCCGGCGTAGCGTTTGAGTTTGCGTTGATCGAGGTGGGCGATGACGTTGACGATGCCGTCCAGGAAATCACGGTCGTGCGAGATCACGATGAGGGTGCCGGCATAGCGCTTCAGCCAGTCCTCCAGCCACAGGATGGCATCGAGATCCAGATGGTTGGTGGGCTCGTCGAGCAACAGCAGGTCGGATGGACACATCAACGCCTGGGCCAGGTTCAGGCGCATGCGCCAGCCGCCGGAGAAGCTCGCCACCGGCTCGTTCATCTGGTCGACGGAAAAGCCGAGGCCGGCGAGCAGGGTTTCGGCGCGCGCGCGCGCGGTGTAGGCGTCGGCATCGGCCAGGGCGGTATGCAGTTCGCCGGCGCGCAGACCGTCATGCGCGGCTTCGGCATCGGCCAGTTCGGATTCCAGACGACGCAGGGTGGTGTCGCCATCGATCGCGTAGTCGACGGCGGCGCGCGCCAGCGCCGGGGTTTCCTGGGCAACGTGGGCGATGCGCCAGGTCGCGGGGAAATCGATGTCGCCGGCATCGGCGTGCAATTCGCCGCGCAGCAATGCGAACAGACTGGACTTGCCGGAGCCGTTGGCGCCGATCAGGCCGATTTTCTCGCCGGGATTGAGGTTGAGGTCGGCGGCGTCCAGCAGAGGCTTGGTGCCGCGCATGAGGGAAAGTGCGCGCAGTCGGATCATGGCGCGGGATTATCGCCGAAGCGGTGACCGATCCGAACCGCTGGCTTCATCGGGATCGGGAATGCGTCGCTATATCGATAGTATTATCCGGACATGACCGAACAGCGGGCCAATGAACAAGTCGTCTACGCGCGCATCCGCGCGGAGATGGCGACGCACCTCCAGACCCACGGCGCGCCGGACGAGATTCATGATTTCCTGACCCGTCATTGGGCGCGCCTGATGACCGGCATCTACATGGCCAAGGGCAATCAGGACGCCGACTGGTTCGCCGGCTGGGACACCGTCAATGCCTTGTTGTGGAGCCTGGCGCCCAAGCAGGGACGCGATGACGCCGAACGTATGTTGCGCATGTTGCCCACCCTGCTCGAACGCCTGCACGAAGGCTGCGCCGCGCTGGCGATTCCGGATGGCGAGCGTGACGCGCTGTTCGAGCGGCTGGCCATGATGCACGCGGCGGTGGCGCGCGAGGGTCTGCGTTACCAGGCCGGGTTGATGCGGACCATGACCCATCTTTCCTCGGGCGACGACGTGGCCGATCGGTCCGCCGATCTGGCCGAACTGACCCCGCCGCCGGCGGAGGTCGTGGATGCCGGCAAGATCAACGGCGGACTGCCCGCGCTCAAGCCGGGTGACCGGGTCCTCATCGCGCTGCATGGCCGCGATCGGCTGATGGTGCTGAACTGGATCAGCCCGGTCGGCGGCATGTATTTGTTCACCAACGAGCACGGCCTGGATGCCTTGACCTTCACGCGCGCGCGTCTGACCGAGCGTTTCCGCACCGGCCAGGCGCGCCTGGCCGAACGTGCCTGAGCAAGCCCGGATCGTCGGTTGCGGGGCGTTCCCGGCGTCCCGGATAATGGCCCGCGAACCGGGCATGACTTGGCCGGCCCGGAAGCCCGCGACAGCCCAGGAGAGGCAACATGGAAAACCAGGACGCGCCCGATTTCGAACTGCCCGCCACCGGCGGCGGCAGCGTGCGTTTGAGCGACTACCGGGGACGCGGTGTCGTCCTCTATTTCTATCCCAAGGACAACACCCCGGGCTGCACCACCGAGGGACGTGATTTCGCCGCGCTGTACGCCGATTTCCAGGCGGCCGGTTGGGATGTCCTCGGCGTGTCGCGCGACAGCGTGCGCTCGCATGAAGGATTCAAGGCCAAGCAGGGCCTGCCGTTCACGCTGCTGGCCGATGTCGACGAGCGGGTTTGCGAGCAGTATGGCGTCATGAAACTGAAAAACATGTATGGCAAACAGGTGCGGGGTATCGAACGCAGCACTTTCGCCATCCGGCCGGATGGCGTCGTCGCGCGGGTCTGGCGCGGCGTCAAGGTCCCCGGACATGCCGAGGCGGTGCTGGCGTTCGCGCGAACGGGCGCGTGACACCATCCTCCCGAGATCAGCGTTCTTCAATCCGAAACGGAACCGAAACCGATGGCGCGTAAAACCGGCAAGAAACAGACCAAGCTGTTCGTACTCGACACCAACGTCCTCCTTCACGACCCCACCTGCCTGTACCGCTTCCAGGAGCACGACATCTATCTGCCGATGGCGACCCTGGAGGAACTCGACCACAACAAGAAAGGCATGTCCGAGGTGGCGCGCAACGCCCGCCAGGTCACCCGTTTCCTGGACGAGATTGTCAGTGGCGCCGAACTCAACATCCACGAGGGCGCGCCGCTCGCCGAACACAGCCACAAGGCGGCGACCGGCCGGCTGTTCCTGCAAACCCATCCGATTTCCGGCGACCTCACCGCCGTGCTGCCGTTCAGCAAGGTCGACAACCAGATCCTCGGCGTCGTCGCCCACCTGGCCAAGCAACAGCCGGAGCGGCAGGTGGTGCTGGTGTCCAAGGACATCAACATGCGCATCAAGGCGCGCGCGCTCGACATCGCCGCCGAGGATTACTTCAACGACAAGGTGCTGGAAGACACCGACCTGCTTTATTCCGGCGTCATGGAACTGCCGCCGGATTTCTGGGACAAGCATGCCAAGGGCATGGAGTCGTGGCAGAAGGATGGCCGTTCCTATTACCGCGTCACCGGGCCGGTGGCGGCCGCGCTTCTGGTCAACCAGTTCGTCTGGCAGGAATCGCCGACGCCGTTCCAGGCGCGCGTGATCGAGGTCGCCGGCAATACCGCGACGCTGGTCACGGTGAAGGACTACAGCCATCACAAGAATGGCGTCTGGGGCATCACCGCGCGCAACCGCGAGCAGAACTTCGCGCTCAACGCGCTGATGGATCCGGACATCGACTTCGTCTCCCTGCTCGGCCAGGCCGGCACCGGCAAGACCTTGCTGACGCTGGCCGCCGGCCTCACGCAGATCCTGGAGGCGAAGACCTACAGCGAGATCATCATGACCCGGGTCACCGTGCCGGTCGGCGAGGACATCGGTTTCCTGCCCGGCACCGAGGAAGAGAAGATGACGCCGTGGATGGGCGCGCTGGAGGACAACCTCGACGTGCTCAACAAGACCGACGAGGAAGCCGGCGAATGGGGCCGCGCGGCGACTCAGGATCTGATCCGCAGCCGGATCAAGGTGAAGTCGCTCAACTTCATGCGCGGCCGCACCTTCATCAACAAGTTCCTGATCATCGACGAGGCGCAGAACCTCACCTCCAAGCAGATGAAGACGCTGATCACGCGCGCCGGTCCCGGCACCAAGGTGGTCTGTCTGGGCAACATCGCGCAGATCGACACGCCTTACCTGACCGAGGGCAGTTCCGGCATCACTTACGTGGTCGACCGCTTCAAGGGGTGGGCGCACGGCGGCCACGTCACCCTGGCGCGCGGCGAGCGATCACGGCTGGCCGATTACGCGGCGGGTATCCTGTGACGCGAGCGATGCTTGAGCGATCCTCGTCGCGGCGCCGATAATCCGCGATATCCGGCGGATGCCGGTTCCCCACACTCCAACAAGGAAAACGAAATGCGCAAGATGCACCTGCTCGGAACGTCCTCCCTGGCCCTGGCGCTCGCACTGTCCCTGGCCGGTTGCGGCGAGAAGACGGAAACCGACCAGGCGGCGGATACCGCCAGCGTGGTCGCCAAGGTCGATGGCGCCGTGATCACCTCCACCCATCTCGAACAGGCGCTGGTCAAGCTTGGCGAGGCCTCTCCGGAACAGGCCGGACAGGCCGCGAAACAGGCTCTGCGTTCGCTGATCGACCAATACCTGCTGGCGAAAAAAGCGGTCGAGGACAAGCTGGATGCCGATCCCAAGGTCGTCGAAGCCATGGAAAACGCGCGTCGCCAGATTCTGGCGCAGGCCTACGTCCAGCGCCTGACCGCCGATGCGCCGGCGCCGACCGAGGCCGAAATCACCGACTACCATGACAAGCACCCGGAACTGTTCAGCGAGCGGCGGATTTACCGGCTTCAGGAAATCAGCATCCAGGCCGCGCCGTCGAGCATGGACGCGATCCGCGAGCGTCTGAGGATGGCCAAGAATCTGGGCGATTTCCTCCAGTGGCTGGAGTCCGAGAAAATCCCGGCGCGCATGGGCCAGTCGGTGAAGGCGGCCGAGCAACTGCCGCAGGAGCTGGTGGCGCGCCTGCATCAACTCAAGGATGGCCAGGTGTTCACGTTCACCACCGGCAACATCTTCAACGTCGTTGTCATTTCCGACTCTCAGACCCAGCCGGTCAACCTGGAGCAGGCCCGGCCGGCGATCGAGCGGTTCCTGATCAACGCGAAAAAACGGGAAATCGCCGAAACGCACCTGAAAGGACTGAAGGAAAAGGCCAAGATCGAATACCTTGGCGACTACGCCGACCTCGGCAAGGAAACGGCCGCCGACGAACAGGGTGGGGAGCCCGATCCAGCCAAGGCAACCAGCCCGGCGGCCGTCGAAACCAAATAACACGCGCGGGAGGGAGGCATGATCCACGATGCGTTCAACGGTGACGCGGATGGCATCTGCGCGTTGCATCAGTTGCGTCTGGCGGAACCGGTCGATTCGATCCTGATCACCGGTGTAAAGCGCGACATCGGCCTGTTGCGGAAAATCCAGGCGGAGGCCGGGGATCAGGTCAACGCGCTCGACATCGCGGTCGAAAAGAACGTCGAAGCCCTGGTCGCGTTGCTGGAACGCGGCGTCCATGTGCGCTGGTTCGACCATCACAACCCGGGCGAACTGCCCTCGCATCCGAACTTCGAGGCGATCATCGATACCTCGGCCGATGTCTGCACCAGTCTGCTGGTCGACCGCCATCTCGGTGGTGCCCATCGCGCCTGGGCGGTGGCCGCCGCGTTCGGCGACAATCTGGCCGACGCCGCGCGCGCGGCGGCGCGCCCGCTCGGACTGGACGACGCCCGGCTAGATCAGTTGCGTGAACTGGGCGAATGCCTCAATTACAACGGTTATGGCGACAGCCTGGACGACCTGCATTTTCACCCGGCCGAGCTGTATCGCGGGCTTCACGACTACATCGATCCGTTCGATTTCCTGCGCGAATCACCGGAGTTCCGGCGGCTCGCCCAGGGTTACGCCGAGGACATGGCGCTCGCCCAGGCCTGCCGGCCGATCGAGGAACGGCCCTCGGGCGCGGTTTACGCGCTGCCGGACGCGGCCTGGGCGCGACGCGTCTCCGGCGTGTTCGCCAATGCGCTCGCGACCGCGCATCCGCGGCGCGCGCATGCACTGCTGACCCGCTCCCCGCGTGGGCATTTCGTGGTCAGCGTGCGCGCTCCACTGGTCAACAAGACCGGCGCCGACGAATTGTGCAAGCGCTTTCCCAGCGGTGGCGGCCGCAAGGCGGCGGCCGGCATCAATGCCCTGCCGGAAGCCGATATTCCTGCGTTCATCGCCGCCTTCCTCGAAACCTACCCAGGCTGAACATCCATGGAAACCCTGATCTCCCCGTATGGTGGCCGGCTCAATGAACTGATGGTCGGCGCCGAGCGCGCCGCCGACCTGCGCCGGGAGGCGCTGGAACTGGCGTCGATCGATCTCGACTGGAGCCAGATGTGCTGGCTGGAGCTGTTGCTCGGCGGCGCGCTGTCGCCACTGGCTGGGTACATGGGCAAGGCCGAGCTGGACAGCGTTCTTTCGGGCATGGCGCTGCCGGATGGTCTGGTCTGGCCACAGCCGGTCATGCTCGCGGTCGGGGAAAAAATCGCGCGTGGTCTTCAACCCGGCCAATCGGTGGCGTTGCGTGACGGTGAGGGCTACATGCCCGCGATCCTGCATGTCACCGAAATCTGGGCGGCCGATCCCGATCACGAGATGCGCGTGGCCGAGGCCGCCGGCGTCGCGTTGTCGCAGCCCCTGGCGCGGATCGGGCAGTATTACGTGGCGGGCCGGGTCGAGGGGATCGCGCCGCCGCCCCGTTACGATTTTCCGATGTTGCGCCTGACGCCTCGCCAGGTCCGGGAGCAGTTCGCGTTGCGCGGCTGGCGGCGGGTACTGGCCTATCAGCCGGCGCAGCCCATGCACCGGCCGCAGTTCGAGTTCGTGCTGCGCGCGGCGGTGGAACACGAGGCCAATCTGCTGGTGCACGCGGTCGCCGGCTCCGATCCGGTCATGGACGCCGGCCATTTCACCCTGGTTCGCGCCTGCCAGGCCCTGATGCCGCGGTTCCCGGCGGCCACCAGCCTGTTCGCGCTGACGCCGATGGCGCCGTTGTCGTCCGGACCGCGCGAAGCCCTGCTGCGCGCGGTGATTGCCCGCAACCACGGCTGCTCGCATCTGGTGGTCGGCGGTGAAATGGCCGTCAACGGTCGGTTGCATGGCGAACACCGGCGTGGCGAGGATCTCACCTACCTTGGCCAGGAGGGTAGTTTCGCCCAGGCCTTGCGGGCGCTGGGCGTCAAGCTGGTGGCGTTCCCGCGCATGGTCTATGTCGAGGATCGCGACGAATATCTGCCGGAGCATGAAGTGCCGGAGGGCGCGCGTCGGCAGAGCATGCATGGCCAGGAGCTGGCCCGTCGGCTGATGCAGAACCTGAAGGTGCCGGAGTGGTTCACCTATCCCGAAGTCATCGAGGAACTGCGGCGCAGCTATCCACCGCGCAACCGGCAGGGCTTCACCGTGTTTTTCACCGGCCTGTCAGGGGCTGGAAAATCCACCATCGCGCGCGCCCTGACGGTCAAGTTGATGGAAATCGGCCATCGCCGGGTGTCGTTGCTCGACGGCGATATCGTGCGCCGGCATCTGTCCTCGGAACTGGGGTTCTCGCGCGAGCATCGCGACATCAACATCCGCCGCATCGGCTTCGTCGCCAGCGAGATCACCAAGCATGGTGGCATCGCGGTATGCGCGCCGATCGCGCCGTATCGTCAGACCCGGCGGGATGTGCGCGCCATGATCGAGCCCTGGGGCGGATTCATCGAGATCCATGTCTCGACTTCCATCGAGGTTTGCGAACAGCGCGATCGCAAGGGGCTCTACGCCAAGGCACGCGCCGGCCTGATTCCCGAATTCACCGGTGTGTCCGATCCCTATGAAACGCCGGAGCACCCGGAGCTGGCGATCGATACCGACAAGTACAGTGTCGAGGAAGCGGTGCAGATGATCGTGCTCAAGCTGGAGCACGAAGGCTTCTTGCGCTGAACTTCAGCCGTCGCGGCCGGCGACGGTCGATGCGCCACTCAGCTTGCGCGCGGATCGGGCGCCGCCAGGCTGCACACCGTAAGTCCACTTGTCGCGCCAGGCGGCATAGACCGCGTTCGGGTATTCGGGGCGTCCCAAGCTGCCGTTGTAGCGGCCGAGCGCCCGGTACAGGTCGCCACGTTCGATATCCAGGTAGTGGCGCAGGATGGTGGTGCCGTAGCGCAGGTTGGTGCGCAGGTGGAACAGGTTGTGTTCCTGCGTGCCGATCAGCTTCACCCAGAACGGCATGATCTGCATGTAGCCCATGGCCGTGGCGCTGGAAACCGCGTACTTGCGGAAGCCGCTTTCCACCTCGATCAGGCCGAGCAGCAGTTCCGGGTCGAGGCCGGCGCGTACCGCCTCGTAATGCAGGGTGTTGAGGAAATCCTCGCGATACTCCTGGTCCGGCATGCGACGCGCCAGCCGGCGCGACATTTCTTGCAACCAGGCTTGCACCGCCGGTGAATCGGCGAAGGCGGCTCGGCGCACGGCGGTATCCGCCACCGCCTTGGAAAGCTGATAACGCACGGTTTCCGACAGCGGCTCGTATTTCTGGGCACCTGCCCAGGCATGGCCGGACAGCGTCAGCGCCAGAAGCAGGGCGCCGCCGAGCCGGATCGGGATCAAACCGTGTTCGCGCATGCCTGAATTCGCTCCTTGAGGTATTCCACCGCTCCGGACTGAGGGATCCGGGTCGCGGAAGGTTCCATCCGGGCCTGATATTCGAGCTGGCCATCCTTGAGGCCGCGTTCGCTGACCACCACCCGGTGCGGCACGCCGATCAGTTCCATGTCCGCGAACATCACCCCCGGCCGTTCGTCGCGATCGTCCAGCGCCACGTCGATGCCGGCGGCCACCATTTCATTGTAGAGCGCGTCCGCGACCGCCCGGACTTCCTCGTTCCGGCCGTAGCCGAGCGGCACGATGGCTAGTTCGAATGGCGCGATGGCTTGTGGAAAGACGATGCCGCGTTCGTCGTTGCCCTGCTCGATGGCGGCGCCGACGATGCGTGAAACGCCGATGCCGTAGCAACCCATGATGACGGTGCGGGTCTTGCCCTGCTCATCCAGGACCGTGGCGCCCAGGGACTCGGAATATTTGGTGCCGAGCTTGAAGATGTGGCCGACCTCGATGCCGCGACACAGCAGCAGGTCACCGGCGCCGTCCGGGCTGGGGTCGCCCTCGACCACGTCACGGATGTCGGCGACCAGATCCGGTTCGGGCAGATCGCGGCCCCAATTGACGCCGGCGGTGTGGAATTTCGGCTTGTTGGCGCCGCAGACGAAATCGGCCATGGCAGCCACGGTTCGGTCCGCGATCACGCGGATCCTGGCGCGATCGAGGCCGACCGGGCCGAGGAAACCGGGCGGGCAGTCGAAGGCGGCGCGGATTTCCTCGTCGGTGGCGAAGCGGAAGTCGGCAAGTCCCTCGATCTTGCCGGCTTTGACTTCGTTCAGGCCGTGGTCGCCACGGACCAGGAGGACGTTGAGGCGGTCGCCGGCCATCACCGCGATCAGCTTGACGGTGCGCTGCACGGGAATGCCGAGCAGGGCGGCGACATCCTCGCAGGTCGTCTGCCTGGGGGTGTCGACGTCGCGCATCGTTTCTTTCGGGGCAGGGCGGGCTTGCGCCGGCGCCAGGGCCTCGGCCATCTCGACGTTGGCCGCGTAATCGGAATCCGGGCAGAAGGCGATCGCGTCCTCGCCAGAGTCGGCCAGCACGTGGAATTCATGCGAGCCGGAGCCACCGATGGCGCCGGTATCGGCGGCGACGGCGCGGAACTTCAGGCCCAGACGCGTGAAGATCCGGGAATAGGCGGCGTGCATGGCGCGGTAGGTGTCGTCCAGGCTGTCGTCGGTGAGGTGGAAGGAGTAGGCGTCCTTCATCAGGAATTCGCGTGCCCGCATGACGCCGAATCGGGGACGGATTTCGTCGCGGAATTTGGTCTGAATCTGGTAGAAGTTGACTGGCAACTGCTTGTAACTGCGCAATTCCTTGCGGGCCAGGTCGGTGATCACTTCTTCGTGGGTCGGTCCGAAACAGAAGTCGCGATCATGACGATCCTTGATCTTCAACATTTGCGGTCCGAACACCGCCCAGCGGCCGGATTCCAGCCAGAGCTCGGCGGGTTGCACGGCCGGCATCAGCAGTTCGATGGCGCCGGCCCGGTTCATCTCCTCGCGAACGATGGCTTCCACCTTTCGCAGGATGCGCAGACCGAGCGGCATCCAGGTATACAGCCCGGAACCAAGACGCTTGATCAGGCCGGCGCGCAGCATCAGCTTGTGCGAGACCAGTTCGGCTTCGGTCGGTGCTTCCTTGCTGGTGGACAGGAAAAACTGGGAAATCCGCATGATTTTTCGGGTCGGAAAAAAACCGGATTCTAGCCCGGAACCCTGGCCGGAGCCGCCTGGGACGGCATGGCGACATGATCAGCGGATGCGGGAAAGCTCCTTGTTGAGCATTTCGATGTTCTTTTCATGCATGCGCACGGCTTCGGTCAGGCGCGAGAGATCCGTGCCCGGCTTGCGGCCGGCGCCCGCCAGCTCGGCGCGCGCGGCGGTCAGGTTGCGTTGCTCTCCGCGCAACTCCTCTTCCAGCAATTGGCGGCGCATGTCGTCACGCTTGCGCTGGGTGCCGGGATCGACGCGCGGGAAATGGCTGGGTGTCGCGGTTTTTCTGGCGGGGATGGATGTGGCTTTCGCGGCCGGCTTCGTGACGGTGCCGGTGGCCGGTGGCAGATCCGGGATCACCAGTTGCGGTTTGACTCCAGGGCGCGGGATGCTGGTGTAGGTGACATGACCGTTTTCGTCGACGAATTTGTAGATCTCCGCGTGCGCGGCGCTGCCGGTGGTCAGGCCGACAAGGACCGCGAGCAGGTGGAATCGGGTGGGCGCGCGCATGGCGGCAGTGTAGGGAAGTCCGGGCTAGCTCGGCAACCACGCGCGCCGTTCAAGGGAGGCGCTGTTGCCGGCCGCGCGTTGCCGCGGCCATTCGCGCGGACGGTCTACGCCTCCAGCCGGAACCGGCTGACCGCCATTTCCAAGCGCGTCGACAGGTCGGCCAGATCGGCGGCCGCGGTGGCCGAGTTCTCGGCGGTGGCGCGGTTGCCGGCGGCCATGCCGAGAATCTGCTCGATCCGGTTGACGATGTCCCGGCTGGCTTCGTCCTGGCGGGCCCGGATCGCGTCGATGGCATGAATCTGTTCGGTCAGGGCGCTGACCGCCTGGTTGATGTCGGCGATGGCATGATCGCCTTCGCGCGCCTTGTCGACACCGAGCGCGACTTCCTCGCGCGCGCTGCTCATGGTACTGACCGCGCGCGCGGTTTCATCCTGGATGGTACGGACGGTCGCGGCGATTTCGCCGGTCGCGCCCGAGGTGCGCTCGGCCAGCTTGCGCACCTCGTCGGCGACCACCGCGAAGCCGCGCCCCTGTTCACCGGCGCGCGCAGCCTCGATGGCGGCGTTGAGCGCGAGCAGATTGGTCTGGTCGGCGATGTCGCGGATGACGCCGACGATCTGGCCGATGACATCCGAATGCTTGCCCAGCGAGGTGATCACCGTGGAGGTGTCGTCGACCGAGCGGGCGATCGATTCGATGTCGGCAGCCGCTTCACTGATCACCTGCTGACCCCGGCGCGCCAGTTCGCTGGCCTGGTCGGCCGCCGCGACCATGGCGACGATGTTCTCGCCGACCTCGCCGACGGTCTGGGTCAGCGCGCCCGCCGCCTTGCTGGCGTTGCTGGCGCATTGTTCCTGGCGGTTGGAGGCGTCGGCGACGTCCCGGCTGTTGTCGGTGGCCCGGCTGGCGGCGGCGCCGATGCGGTCGGCGGCGTCGCGGATGTCGCCGACGATCTGGCCGAATTCGCCGGACATGCGGTTGAAGGCGCCGGCGACCAGGGCGAACTCGTCCTTGCCATGGACCGGCACGTTGCCGGTCAGGTCGCCCTGCGCCAGTCGCGCGGCACCGGTGCTGAGGGCATCCGCGCCGCGCACGATGGAAGCGCGGATGACCAGGCCGAGGGCGATGGCGATGGCCAGACCGAGGCCGATGCCGACGATGTAAAGGGTCATCAGCACCTTGGCCAGCCGCTCGGTGTTTTGCCGATAGCTCCCGGCCTCGTTGGTGAGATGGTCGATCAGGGCGTCGGTCGCGGCGAGCACCCGGGCGAAGGCCGGATCCATGACTTCCTTGCTGTGCTGGTCGGCTTCCTCGAACAATTCGCCATTGAGCAGGTCGCGCATCTTCTCGATGCCGTTGACGCCGAAATCAATCCGCGCGGCCATGTAGGCATCGAGCAGTTCCTGTTCCTTCGAGGACAGCGTCTGGGCCTGGTAAGCCTCCAGGGATTCGCTGATGGTCCGGATGCGACGGTCGACCTGATCGAAGATTTCCTGGGCGACGAAACCATCCTGCGCGAGCCGGGCCTGGTAAATGTCGTTGCGCATCTGGAACTGGGTCAGTCGGACCTGCTGCAATTGGTTGATCGACAGCAGGTGCCGGTCGTAAACCGTGGTCAGTGCCTGGTTGCTCTGGTACAGACCCCAGCCGCCAAGCAGGCCGCCGACCAGCAGCATGCCCGCTGTGATCAGGGTCAGCGCGATCAGCCGGGTGCCGATCTTGAGGTTGTCGAGAAATCGCATGACTGGCTCCTGGGGGGGCGGGGAGGTCGCGCGTGACGCGTGGACTGCCAATAACTCTGGCATGGAACCGGGAGCCTCCGTGAAGACGCGCGCCATTGCCTTGCCCAGCGTCAAATTTTCCGACAAACAGGGCGGTGACCGGGGAGCAACCAAGGTCGCGGGGATGAAAAAAGGGCGGGGAACGCCCGCCCTCGTGTCCGGATCGTGGCGCCGGGGCGATGCCCGGCGCGGCCCGATCACAGGCTGTAGTACATGTCGAACTCGACCGGGTGGGTGGTCATGCGGAAGCGGGTGACTTCCTCGCTCTTCAGATCGATGTAGGCGTCGATCCACTCGTTGGAGAAAACGCCGCCGCGGGTCAGGAACTCGCGGTCGTGGTCGAGGTGCTCCAGCGCCATTTCCAGGCTGTGGCAAACCTTCGGAATGGCCTTTTCCTCTTCCGGGGGCAGGTCGTACAGGTTCTTGTCGGCCGGATCGCCCGGGTGGATCTTGTTCTGCACGCCGTCCAGGCCGGCCATCATCAACGCGGCGAAGCACAGGTAGGGGTTGGCCAGCGGATCCGGGAAGCGGGTCTCGATGCGGCGCGCCTTGTCGGAGGCTACGTGCGGGATGCGGATCGAGGCGGAGCGGTTTTTCGCCGAGTAAGCCAGCATGACCGGGGCTTCGAAGCCGGGCACCAGACGCTTGTAGGAGTTGGTGCCGGGGTTGGTGATGGCGTTCAGCGCCTTGGCGTGCTTGATGATGCCGCCGATGTAATACAGCGCGAACTCCGACAGACCGGCATAGCCATTGCCGGCGAACAGGTTCTTGCCATCCTTCCAGATCGACTGGTGCACGTGCATGCCGGAACCGTTGTCGCCGACGATGGGCTTGGGCATGAAGGTGGCGGTCTTGCCGTAGCTGTGAGCGACGTTATGGACGACGTACTTCAGCACCTGGGTCCAGTCGGCGCGCTTGACCAGTGTCGAGAAGACGGTGCCGATCTCGCACTGGCCGGCGGTGGCGACTTCGTGGTGGTGGACTTCCACCGGCACACCCATTTCTTCCAGGGCCATGACCATCGCGCCGCGGATGTCGTGCAGCGAGTCGACCGGCGGAACCGGGAAGTAGCCCCCCTTGACGCCGGGCCGATGGCCCATGTTGCCGCCTTCGTATTTCTTCGAGGACGACCAGGCGGCTTCCTCGGATTCGATCTGGACATGGGTGCCGGACATGTCGGCGTGCCAGGTGACGGAGTCGAAGATGAAGAATTCGGGTTCCGGACCGAAGTAGGCGGTGTCACCCAGGCCGGTCGACTTCAGATAGGCCTCGGCGCGCTTTGCGATGGAACGCGGATCGCGATCGTAGCCCTTGCCAGTGTCGGGTTCGACGACGTCGCAGGTCAGGATCAGGGTCGGCTCGTCCATGAACGGGTCGAGGTTGGCGGTGTCGGCGTCCGGCATCAGCAGCATGTCGGAGGCCTGGATGCCCTTCCAGCCAGCGATCGAGGAGCCGTCGAAGGCATGGCCGGATTCGAATTTTTCCTCGCTGAACGCTTTCACGGGCACGGTGACGTGCTGTTCCTTGCCTCGGGTATCGGTGAATCGGAAATCGACGAATTTGACGTCGTTTTCTTGAACCATCTTCATTACATCGGCGACCGCCATTTCAAACTCCTTGTCTGGGACTGATTGCTGATTTACTGGTACTGCGTGGATATCCACGGGGTCTTGCTGACTATCTGCGCTAGCAGGTTCCATGCCATGCCCCGAAACAGGACGAATCATTGTGCCATAAGGGCCGCTGGCGCAAATTGGAAAATAATTCGCACCAATATGGTGTTGATGAAGCCGGGTGGCACCAATATGGTGCATTTGTCGACCTGCTGGCAATTCGTGGGTGTCGGTGACGCGGAATGTCCGGGCCACGAACACGGCGCTTACAATCCGCGCTTTTCCCGTGAATCGACTCATGCAGGATCGTTACGCCGTTTTCGGCAACCCCATCGGACATTCCCGTTCTCCGGCGATCCACGCCGCCTTCGCCGCCCAGACCGGTCAGGATCTCGTCTACGAGGCGATCCTGGCGCCGCGCGATGGATTCATCGAATCGGTGCGCGCGTTCCAGGCGCATGGCGGCAAGGGCGCCAACGTCACCGTACCGTTCAAGGAGCAGGCCTACCAGCTTGCCGAGACCGCCGGGAATCGCCTGACGCCGCGCGCGCGCGATGCCGGAGCGGTCAATACCTTGTGTTTCGGCGTCGATGGCCTGATCGGCGACAACACCGATGGCGTCGGGCTGGTCAATGATCTGGTCGGTAACCTGGGTGTGTCGCTGGCGGGCGCGCGCGTCCTGCTGATGGGCGCGGGCGGCGCCGCGCGCGGAGTCGTCGCGCCCTTGCTGGAACGCGATCCGGCCGCGTTGTTCATCGCCAATCGCACCGGTGCCAGGGCGGAGGGGCTGGCCCGGCAATTCCAGCGTGGTGGTGTCGAGATCGCCGGCGGTGGTTACGACGATTTGTCCGGCCGCGTATTCGACCTGATGATCAACGCCACGTCGGCCAGCCTGGCAGGTGAACTGCCGCCATTGCCGGAGGGCATCCAGGCCGATGGCGCATGGGCGTACGACATGATGTATGGCCGCGAGACGCCGTTCATGGCGTGGGCCGGCGCGCGCGGCGCCAGGGTCACGGATGGCTTGGGAATGCTGGTCGAGCAGGCCGCGGAATCCTTTTTCATCTGGCGTGGCGTGCGCCCGGATACGGCGCCGGTGATCGCGGCCGTGCGCGCGAGTCTGGCTGTCGGCGCTTGATCGCGAGGTCGCGCGATGTGGCGGACACTGGCCAAATTCGTCCTGCTGTTGCTGGCGCTGGTGTTGCTGGCGCAGTCGTGGTTCCTCGGGCACGTCGTCTGGTGGAAATATTTCGATCCGTCCAGCACTGCCTTCATGCGGGCCGGACTGGAGCGCATCCAGGAACGTGACCCCGAGGCCGGGCTCAGGCATCGCTGGGTGGAATACGAACGTATTTCCATCCATCTCAAGCGCGCGGTGATCGCCGCCGAGGACAGTCGTTTTCTCGAGCACGAAGGTTTCGACTGGGATGCGATCGAAAAGGCGGTGGAGAAGAACATGCGCAAGGGGCGGTTCGCGGCCGGTGGTTCCACGATCAGCCAGCAACTGGCCAAGAACCTGTTCCTGTCGCCCTCCAAGAACCCGGTGCGCAAGCTCCAGGAGGCGATCATCACGGTCATGATCGAACGGATATGGGACAAGCGCCGGATTCTGGAGGTGTACCTGAACGTGATCGAGTGGGGCGATGGCATTTACGGGGCGGAGGCGGCCGCGCGCCGCTATTTCGGCGGCGGCGCGAACCGGCTTGGCGCGGATCAGGCCGCCCTGCTCGCGGCCATGATTCCGAATCCGCGCTACTACGAAAAGAACCGGAACAGTCGCGCGCTGCTCAAGCGCAAGGCCATCATCGCCGCACGCATGCGGCTGGTGTCGGTGCCGCGCTGAGCCCGCGCGGTTGGCGCGGTTGGCACCGTTGGTCGCGCCGGTCGTTCAGGGTTTCCAGGCGCCGAGCGGAGTCAGCGTCAGCCGGAGACCGGGCCGGCTCAACAGGTGCAGATCGAGCCGGCCGATCAGGCCCAGGCGCAGTCGCGTCAGTGCTGGGCCGAGCCACTGACTGTCGAGTCGCGCCAGCCACTCGTCCGCTGGCAATCCAGGGTCCACCAGATCGAGCACGACCAGCGCGCGCCGCGTACGTCGCCAGACACCGACGTCGGCGAGCCCGGCCGGGCAAGACGCGCGTTCGATGCCGGCCAGATCGGCGAGCGCGGTGAGCGCGGCGGAACCGCCGGCGACCAGGTTGAAATCGGTACGGGGTGTCGGCGCGCGGCCGCCTCCCCAGAGCCAGAGGCCGTTCACGGTCGGCAGCCCGGCGGCTTCGCGGGCGTCGTTGAGCGGATGCGCGTGCAAGGCCATCTGGGCGTCGTTGATCGCGCGCAGGAAGGCGGGCGCGTCGGTGCCGGTCGGTAGATGCGCGCCCAGATAGGCGCCACTCAGCCGATCCAGTTCCACCGTCGTCAAGTCGGGAGCTCTGGTCAGGCCGAGATACCAGCGTGTCGGATTCGGGCAGTGGATCCGCCAGGCCGGCACGGCATCCTCGATCTGGCGGGCGAGGCTGCCGGCATCATGCTGGCTAAGGTCGAGCGTGGCCGGATCGTGGGCGATCAGCCCCCCCATGCCGATTTCCAGGTGCAGCGGGTCGATGCGCAGCCAGTATGTGTCGGCGGGCGCGTGCCTGGCCAGTCCGTCGCCACGGGCGCTGATCGCGGCCCATGGCCAGTCGTTGCCGCGCTCGATGCCGAAGGCGTCGCAGAGGGCCGCGGCGAGGCTGCTTTCGGCGGGTTCCCGGGCGGCCGCGCGCAACATCCTGGCCAAAAATGGCGGCGCGGCCAGGGTGAGCCGGTCGGGGGCGAGGAGGTCGCCGGGAAGCGGGACGAGAATGCGCAGGTGTTTCATGGCCGGGATTATCGATGGCAATTGACCGGATATGACCTATGGTTATACGCGGCAGTCGGAATTATTCGCATTGCCGTTCGTCCCATGCATGCCGGCATGAGCCGGTTCCCGAGGAGGAGATCGCCATGAGCACACTTTCCATCAAGACGCATGAGGCCGGCGCGGCCATGCCCGGAGTCAGGCGGGTCGAGGCGGCGAGGCCATTCCTTTGGCTGCGCCGGGGCTGGCACGACATGACGCGGTCATGGCCATGGTCGCTGGGTCTGGGAATCGCATTCACGGGACTGGGCTGGTTACTGCTGGAATGGGTCGGCAACCGCGCGCACCTGGCCATGACACTGACCACGGGATTCCTGCTGGTGGCGCCGTTCCTGGCGATCGGTTTCTATTGCCTGTCCCGGCGCTTGGAACAGAAACGGGCGCCACGAGGTATCTTTCAGCCCTTTTCGGCGATTCGCCGGAATGCCGGCTCGATCGGCATGTTCGCGCTGATGCTGGCCTTCATCCTCAGTGCCTGGGAGCGCATCTCCGCGCTGCTGGTCGGTCTGTTCCTGAAGAACGACATCGTCGCGCTGGGCTATTTCAGTCTGGGTTTGCTGTTCGATGGCAGTCATACCGCGTTCGTCATCGCCTACCTGCTGTTCGGCGCGGTTCTGGCCGTGCTGGTGTTCGCACTGAGTGTCGTCTCGCTGCCGATGATGCTGGACCGCCGCGTCGACATCGTCACCGCGATCATGACCAGTCTGAGCGCGGTCCGGGACAATCCCGCGCCGATGCTGGTCTGGGCCGTGTCGATAGCCGTCCTGGCGGTGTTCGGCGTGGCGACCTGGCTGGTCGGGCTGATCGTGGTCTTTCCGTTGCTCGGGCACGCCACCTGGCATGCCTATCGCGATCTGGTGGAGAAAAACTGAAGGGGCGGTGGCGGGTGACCGTCAATTTCCCGTTCCGGCGCATGCTCCTAAAATCCGGGCATGCGCCAATTTCACCACACATTCGAAATCCCTACCCGGGGCAAGGGTCTGTATGACTTCACCAACGAGGTGATCGCCTGGCTGGCCACCAGTGGCCTGAGCGATGGCTTGCTGACCCTGTTCGTCCGACATACCTCGGCCAGCCTGGTGGTGCAGGAGAATGCCGATCCGGACGTGCGCGGTGATCTGGAGCGCTTTCTGAACCGTCTTGTGCCCGAGCACGATCCCCTCTATCGCCACACCCTGGAAGGCCCGGACGACATGCCGGCGCATGTACGCGCGGCGCTGACCCTGGTCCAGCTCTCCATCCCGTTTCGCTCCGGACACCTCGCGCTGGGAACCTGGCAGGCGATCTATCTGTACGAGCATCGCCGCGCCGGCCATGTCCGGCAGGTCGCGGGCCACTTGCTGGGGGTCTGATCGCGCTTCGCGTCCGTGTCACGCGCATGACTGACGCCGGCGACGCGCTGTGGCAGACTCCGCCCCGTGCCGCCTTACGAACTCCTGATCGGCCTGCGCTATACCCGCGCCAAGCGCCGTAACCACTTCATCTCCTTCATATCCGTGACCTCCATGGCCGGGATCGCCTTGGGTGTCATGGCGCTGATCGTCGTCATGTCGGTCATGAACGGCTTTCAGACCGAATTGCGCAGTCGCATTCTGGGCGTGGCTTCGCACATGGAAATCACCGGCCCTGGTGGCCGCCTGGATGACTGGCCCGCGCTGGCGGCGGAAGTTGGTCGCCATCCCGAGGTGCGCGGCATGGCGCCGTTCGTGTCCGGCCAGGCCCTGCTGGCGGCGGGCGGAGAAACCAAGGGCGCGCTGGTGCGTGGCCTGTCGCCGGCGGAGGAGGGCAAGGTCGCGGAATTCGCCGAAAAGATGCGGGAAGGGCGGCTGGAGGATCTGCGCGCCGGCGAGTTCGGCATCATTCTGGGCGCGGATCTGGCGCGTTCGCTAGGCGTGTTTCCCGGCGACAAGGTGGCGGTGATCGCGCCGCAGGGCGTGGTCACGCCGGCCGGCATGTTGCCGCGCATCAAGCAGTTCACCCTGGTTGGCGTGTTCCGCATGGGCATGCACGAATACGACGCCGGTCTGGCGCTGATCCATCTGGAGGACGCCGGCAAGCTGTACCGGCTGGGCGATTCGGTATCCGGCCTGCGCGTCAAGCTGGCCGACCTGGAACGCGCGCCCTGGGTGTTGCGCGAACTGGCGCGCACGTTGACCGGCGAGTATTACCTGTCGGACTGGACCATGAGCCACACCAGCTTCTTCCAGGCGGTGCAGATCGAGAAGCGCATGATGTTCATCATCCTGACCCTGATCGTTGCCGTCGCCGCCTTCAACATCGTGTCCACGCTGGTCATGGCGGTGACCGACAAGCAGGCCGACATCGCCATCCTGCGCACGCTGGGCGCCGGACCCGGCAGCATCATGACCATCTTCATGATCCAGGGCAGCCTGATCGGCGTCATCGGCGCGGTCGCCGGAGTGGCCGCCGGGGTATTGCTGTCGATCAACATCGAGACCGTGGTGCCGCTGCTGGAACGGGCGATTGGCATCGACCTGTTCCCCGCCGACGTCTATTACATCTCGGAACTGCCGTCCCGGCTCGATTGGGGCGATGTCGGCTGGATCGGTGGCGTCGCCCTGATCCTGGCCTTCCTGGCGACCTTGTACCCGAGCTGGCGGGCGGCCCGCGTGCAGCCGGCGGAGGCGTTGCGCTATGAATGAGTCCGCCGCGATGACGCCGGAAGTGTTGCGTTG
The DNA here is from genome assembly GCA_020725265.1 of Hydrogenophilus sp. Classification (GTDB taxonomy): domain Bacteria; phylum Pseudomonadota; class Gammaproteobacteria; order Burkholderiales; family Thiobacillaceae; genus PFJX01. The sequence goes on from DYFK01000010.1 coordinate 138,650, forward strand.
CGACGGCGTCGGAAAATGCTATGGGCAGGGCGCGACCGAGGTGCCGGTGCTGGATCGGGTCGACCTGGTGGTGCGCGCCGGCGAACGGGTGGCGATCATGGGCGCGTCCGGCTCCGGCAAGAGCACGCTGCTGCATGTCCTGGGCGGGCTCGACCGGCCGGATGCCGGCGAGGTCCGGATCGGCGGCCAATCGTTGTGGGCCATGTCGGATTCCGCGCGTGGTCGTTTGCGCAACCGCGCGCTCGGTTTCGTCTATCAGTTCCATCACCTCCTGCCCGAATTCAGCGCGCTGGAGAACGTCGCCATGCCGTTGTGGATCCGGCGCCAGGATCGTGTCGAGGCCGCCGGAGCGGCGACGCGCTGGCTGCGGGAGGTCGGCCTGGAACACCGGCTCGCGCATCGGCCAGGTGAACTCTCGGGCGGCGAACGTCAGCGCGCCGCCATCGCCCGCGCCCTGGTGACCGAACCGGCCTGCGTGCTGATGGACGAGCCGACCGGCAATCTCGACCGCCATAACGCCGAACGGGTCCAGGAGCTGCTGCTCGATCTGTCCGCGCGCCATGGCACCGCGTTCCTGGTGGTCACCCACGATCCCGATCTGGCGGCGCGCATGGACAGGACGCTCAGACTCAGCGACGGCAAATTGGAGTAAGGTTGCCGGGTCGGCAAAAACCATCGAGACAAAGAGGAGAACGACCATGCGTACCGCCGGAACCCTGGCCATGTTGGCCCTGCTCCTGGCTGGCACGGCATCGGCCCGGGCCGATGCTCCCCCGCCCGACGCCGTGTTTGATCCGGGGGCACCCTTGAAAACCCTGGCGCCGAAAGTCGTGGTCAACAGCGGCAAGCTGGAATGGGTGCCGTTTCACCGCGATCTGACATCCTGGCCGACCCTGAGCCATCACGACAAACGGCCGACGCCGAGACCGGTGCGGGCGACGCTGAATGGACCGCTGGATGGCGATGCCGCGCGCGGCCGTGAGCTGGCGATGCGCCCCGACAAGGGCTATTGCATCGCCTGCCATGCGTTACCGGGCGAGGAATGGCCGGGAACGGTGGGCGTCAATCTGGCTGGTTACCAGCAGCACCGCAATGCCGACGAGCTGGTCTTTCAGCAGATTTTCGATGCCCGGGTGTTCAACCCCAACACCGTGATGCCGCCGTACGGCACCTTCGGCATTCTCACCGAGCAGGAATTGCGCGATCTGGTCGCCTACCTGCAAAGCCTGGAATGAGGGGAACGACATGGGCATCCTGAAACAAGCACTGATTTCCTGTGTGTTCGTGGCGGGGGTCGCCGGTGCCTCGGACGACGTCTACCGCGAATACGATCCACTGGAAACTTACGAACCGAACGTCGCTGGTGATCGAAAACATTCCAATACCTATCAGTACTGGATGGACCCCAAGAATCTGGACTGGCAGATGGCCGGTAATCCGGATGAGAACTGGAAGCTCAACTGGAAATTCATGGATCCGCCGTTCAATCCGGTGGTCCATGGTGGTCATTTCGCCGAGGATCGCGGCGAGACGTTGTACAAGAAGCTGAATACCCGGGGCCGTTTCGCCAGTTGCCTGGGCGCGACCAAGGGCAATCTCAAGGGGCTGCGCGCCAGCTATCCGCGTTATCGCGCCGAACTCAAGCGCGTCGTCGGCCTGGAGGAGGCAATCGAGATTTGCGCCAAACGTCTGGGCCACCAACTGGAGAATGGCAGCTATGACAACAGCGCGGTTTCGGTCTACATCGCCAGCCGGAGCAACGGCATGCCGATCCGGATCGATGTTTCCAAGGGGCCGATGAAGGAAGCCTGGGAGCGCGGCCGCAAGCTGTTCCATACCCGCGCGGGCCGTTTCAACCTGGCCTGCTCGTCATGCCATACCCATCAGGTCGGCCTGCATCTGCGCGGTACGGTGGTGACCACGCCCTACGGCGACGTGGCCCACTACCCGGTCTATCGCACCCGTTACCAGTTGCAGTCGCTGCATCTGCGCTTCGCGGAATGCAATCTGGACACCCGCACCCAACCCTTGCGGCCGGGCAGTGGCGCCTATACCGATCTGGAGGTTTTCCTGACCGGACTGACCAACGGCTATCCGGTTTCGGTGCCGAGCGAGCGCGATTGAAGGTTCAGGCCACCGGCTGCCGGCGTCGCCGGCGCCGGCGCAGGTAGGACACAAGATAAAGCCGCCAGCCGAGCTGCACGGCGAAATAACCGAGAACCGCCAGGCAGGAAGCCAGGATCAGGTTGCCGATCAGGAAGGTGGTGCCCAGGCTCAGCAGCCAATCCCAGAATGCCGGCAGGAAATCGCTCCAGCCGTGCGCGCGCCAGTCGAACATGTCCGGCAGCGTATGGTCGCTGTCGCCGTTGGTGACCAGGTTGCCGATCGCGAGGGCGAGCAGGATCAGCGGACCCCAGGTCACCGGGTTGGTATAGAGGGTGGTGAGCATCGCCACCGGCAGATTGACCCGGAACAGGATGGCGAGGATGGCTGCCGTCAGCATTTGCAGTGGCCCGGGAATCAGGCCGCCGAACATCCCGGCGGCGACACCGCCAGCTACGGAATGGCGGTTCAGATGCCACAGATTGGGATGCCTGAGCAGGGGGCGGACCCAGCGTAAATGGCGGTGTTCACGCACCGTTTCGTGATCGGGCAGGTATTTGCGGAAATATTTTCTCGGCATGCGCCGATTCTAAAGGCCTGGGACGGCAAAGACCGGAAATGGCCCGACCCAGCGCGGGTGTGGCGTGGGCGACGAAAACAAAGGGGGGAACAGACGCTTGAGATGGGCGATTCTGGCTTTCGCGCTGGGGGCGGCCTGGCTGCGGACACAGGCCACCCTGCCAGCGTCCGCGTGGATGACGCTGCTGCTCCCGTTGGCGCTCGCGGCCTGGCTGTTTCGGCGCGATGCTGGCTGGCGTGGCTGGCTGGGCCGGATCGTTTTGGTCCTGCTGGCCGGCGCGCTGGGGTTCCTGTATGCCGGCTGGCGCGCCGATCTGCGTCTGGCCGACGATCTGCCCCGGTATTGGCAGGGCCGCGATGTCGAACTGGTCGGCCGTGTCGTCGGCCTGCCCGAGACGACCGCGACCAGCGCGCGTTTCGTCTTTCGCGTCGCCGCCGTCGAGACTCCGGGCGCGCGGGTGCCTACCCAGGTCCGTCTGGTCTGGTCCGGATACCGGGGAGAACCACCGCCGATCCTGGTCGGTGGCGACTGCCTGCGTCTGACCGCCCGGTTGAACCGACCGCGCGGCAACGTCAATCCGGGCGGCTTCGACTACCCGGCCTGGCTGCTGGAACGCAATATCCGCGCCGTCGGCGGTCTGATCGGCCGGCCGGTGTCGGCGACCGCCTGTTCCGGCGCCGCCCGCGCCGGCCTTGATCGGGCGCGGGAGTGGACGCGCGCGCGTATTCGCGCCGCGCTGGGCGACGCGCCCTACGCGGGCGTGGTCGTGGCCCTGGCGGTTGGTGATCAGGATGCGATCACCAGCGCGCAGTGGACCTTGTTCCGGCGCACCGGGACCACGCATCTTTTTTCGGTGTCGGGATTGCACATCACCTTGTTCTCGGCGCTGGTGTTCGCGGGCGTGCGTAGAATTTGGCGGAGCCTGCCCGGTCTCAACGCCAGAGTGCCGGCCGCGCGCGCCGGCATCGTGCTTGGCTGGTGCGCGGCAACTGGCTATACGGCACTGGCCGGATTCGGTATCCCCGCCCAGCGAACCTTGCTGATGCTGACCGCCGGAGCCGTGTTCGCGCTGTTTGACCGGGTGCCGACCGCGTCGCGTTTGCTGGCGGTGGCGCTGGCGGTGGTCGTGGCGGTCGATCCCTGGGCCGCGTTCGCGCCCGGATTCTGGCTGTCGTTCGGTGCCGTCGCGGCGCTGTTGTACGCCGGCATGGGCAGATTGCGCGCACCGCCGCCCTGGCGGGTCTGGGTGCGCGCGCAGTGGGCGGTCACCGTCGCCCTGGCGCCGTTGCTGCTGGCACTGTTCAACGAGGTGTCGCTGGTTTCGCCGTTGGCCAACGCGGTCGCGATTCCCCTGGTCAGTCTGCTGGCGGTGCCGCTGGCATTGCTGGCCGCGGTGTCGCCCTGGGATGGCATCGCCTGGGCCGCGCATGCCGTCATCGTGCTGGTCACGACCTGCATGGAGTGGCTGGTGCGGCTACCGCAGCCGTTGTTTCATGCCGCCACGCCTGATCTGGCCGCGATTCTGCTGGCGCTGCTCGGTGCCGGTCTGTGGCTGTTGCCGCGTGGCTTCCCGGCGCGCTGGCTGGGGGTGGTCCTGTTCCTGCCGTTGTTGTTTCCGCGCCTGCCGACACCTCCGCAAGGCCAGGCCTGGGTAACCGTGCTCGATGTCGGCCAGGGTACGGCGGTGCTCGTGCGTACCGCCCGGCATGCGCTGGTGGTCGATACCGGGCCGGCCTTCATGTCCGGCGAGGATGCCGGCGCGCGCATCGTCGCGCCGGCGTTGTGGCATCTGGGCATCGGCCGGCTCGATGGTCTGGTGGTCAGCCACGACGACATCGATCACAGCGGTGGCGCCATGTCCTTGCTGGGCAGCCACCGACCCGCCTGGTTGTTGTCCTCGATCGCCGGCATGGCCGATCTGGGCCCGACCGGACGCGCGCTGCGCGCGGCGCGGCCCGACATGGTGGTCTGCGAGGCCGGCCATCGGTGGCATTGGGACGGCGTCGACTTCCAGGTCCTGCATCCGCCGACGCATCATTACGCGCATCCGGGTTTTTCCGACAATGCGCGCAGTTGCGTGGTCCGGGTATCGGCGACGCCCGCCACCGGTGGTCCAAACAGCCTGTTGATTCCCGGAGACGTCGAGCGGCTGGCGGAAATGAATCTGCTGGAGCGCGACGCGCTGGCGCCGACCGACGTTCTGGTGTCGCCGCACCATGGTAGTGGTGGTTCGTCTTCGGCCGAATTCCTGGCCGCGACGCGACCGCGCTGGGTGATCATCCCGGTTGGCCATCGCAACCGCTTCGGCCATCCGCATCCGGACGCGCTGGCGCGTTATCGGGCGATCGGCGCCGGGATTCTGCGCACCGACCGCGACGGCGCGGTCAGCGTGCGTCTGGGCGCTGGTCCCGTCGAGCCGGAGCGGGCGCGCTCGACGGCGCCCCGCTATTGGTGGGAATGAGGGCCGCGATCGCCACAGCTGGCACTCACGCGGCCTCCGGAGACGGCCAGGGTTTCCAGATGATCGAGCACCTTCATGCTCGCCGCTTCCATGCGGCCGAGCGCGGCGACGCCGGCGGCGATGTCGCCGGCCCGGTAGCGTTCGATCGCCTCGACGCCGTTCTTGTGCACATCCACGTGCGGCGGTTCGATTTCCGCGTAGCCCCCGAGCTTGGAGAAGCAATGGTGGCCGTCGCCCTCGTAATACCACTTGCCCAGGCGACATTCCCTGTGGCTGGCGAAATCGCGCGCCTGCTTGTCGGACAGGCCCATGAACACCTTGTAGACCTCCATCTTGAATACCAGGTGGTCGAGCTTGGCGGTTTCCACGAAGCTGCGCAGCGAGCTGGCGGTGATGGTCTCGATCATGTTGTGCGAGAGTTCCATCAGGTTCTTCATGCCGGTGTAGGCCTGCTTGCCATCGAGCGTGAAGGCGTCGGTGTGGTCGGGATCGATCTGGACCTGATTCCTGACCGAACTCGCTTCGTTCTGCACCGTGCGCACCAGTTCGCCGATGTCGCCGGTGGCCTTGCGCGTGCGTTCGGCCAGTTTGCGGACTTCATCGGCGACCACGGCGAAACCGCGTCCGGCCTCGCCGGCGCGCGCCGCCTCGATGGCGGCGTTGAGAGCGAGCAGGTTGGTCTGATCGGCGATTTCCTTGATCAACTGGACGATGCCGCCGATCTGGCCAGTGCGGTCATGCAGTTTCACCACCGCTTCGGAAGTGTCGTTGAGCCGCTGGATGAACGATTCCAGATTGCTGGACATGCGTTCGATGATGTTCAGGTTGTCGCCGACGCTGTGGACGTTGCTGACCACCTGTTCCATCTCGCTCTTCATCGCAGTCGCCAGTGCCGCCAGCGAACCCTGCGAGAGTTTCAGGGAGTCGCTGAAATGGCCAAGGTGGCTGGCCATGCTCGCCAGCCGGTGGATCTCGTTGGCCAGGCGCTTCTGATCGGCGCTCAGTTCGCTGTTGTGCGACAGGATCGCGTCCAGTTCCTGACGCAGTCGGGTGTTTTCTTCTTCCAGTTGCCGGATGCGCGGATTCGTGTCGTCGGTCCGGCTACGCGTCATGAAGACCATCGCGGAATTCCCCCTGTGCAATGCGGTGGTGAGGGCCATGCCGGGAATCCGGTATCTCCCCGATATTTCCGGTCGGCTGGCACGACTCGTCCGATGAATGTTCGTGATCGGAGTCGGGGTTTGTCCATCTCCCGCGCATGGGCTTGCGCAACATAAAGGGACGCGCGGGTTCCCGCAAGCGCGTCACGAGCCAAAACTGATTACAGGCAAATTTCAGTGCGGACGATCGGGCGCGCGATTCAATCGACCGGCGGAAACGGCGCGGCAGCGGCACTGAGCGCGAGCTTGTCGGCCCGCCTCAGCCGTTTGATGGCCTGCTCGCGCCGGCTGGCCTCGGCCCGGTCCGCCGCCGTTTCCAGGTAGAACAGCGTCACCGGCCGACGGGCCCGGGTATAGCGGGCTCCGGTCGCGCCGGTGTTGTGTTCGCGCAGGCGCCGGTCGGGATCGGTGGTGATGCCGGTATACAGGCTGCCGTCCGCGCAGCGCAGGATGTAGACGTGCCAGGTCGTGGGCATGGCGCGGGTCAGAACGGCGCCGGACTGGTGAAGTCGAGCCGTTCGCCGGTGACCGGGTGCGGCAGGCTCAACCTGCGGGCGTGCAGCAGCAGGCGTCCGGCGCGCGCGCGCGCCGCTTCCGGCGCGTACAGGTCGTCGCCCAGGATGGGGTGACCGATGGCGCGCATGTGTACGCGCAACTGGTGCGAACGGCCGGTGATCGGCTCCAGCTCCACGCGCGTGCTGGCCACCCCGCCCGCGGCATCGTGGCCGAGCGCGCGCCAACGGGTCAGACTGGGTTTGCCGAGCCCGGCGTCGATGACGTGACGGGGCCGGTTCGGCCAATCGAGCGCGATCGGCAGATCGATCAGCGCCCAGTCGTCGGCGCGCGCGAAGCCATCGACGATGGCGACATAACCCTTGCCGACCCGGCGCTCCGCGAATGCGATGCTCAGCGTGCGTTGAGCGGCGGCGCCACGCGCCATCACCATCAATCCGGACGTGGCCATGTCCAGCCGATGCACGATCAACGCGTCCGGGAAGTGGTTTCGCGCGCGCGCGCTCAGGCAATCCTGGCGTTCCGGGCCGCGCCCCGGAACGGCCAGGAGGCCGCTCGGCTTTTCGAGCACCAGAAGATGTGGATCGGCGTGGACGACGCCGAGCGGGGGCGGGGTGACGGACATGGTTCGCTATTTTGCCGCGAGGACTTGAAATCGTCCGCCACGCCCCCAGAAACAACCGGGTTTTTTGGAGGAAGCGAAACGTGCCCGAACAACGGAAACCAAGCAATGACGCCGTCGACGGCGAGGAAATCCGGACCGACGACGCCCCCCACGTCGATTCGATCCCCGGATTGAAGGACATGCTGCGCCAGGCGGAATTGAACGCTCAGGAGCATCACGACGCCTGGCTGCGCGCCAAGGCGGAAACCGAGAACGTCCGCCGGCGCGCGCTGGAGGATGTCGAGAAAGCCCGCAAGTTCGCGCTGGACAAGTTCGCCGGCGACCTGCTGGCGGTCAAGGACAGTCTGGAAGCGGCCCTTGCCACTGGCGACAACGCCAGTCTGGAAAGCGTCAAGAGCGGGGTGGAACTGACCCTGAAACAGCTCGTCGGCGTGTTCGAGAAGAACGCGATCCAGGAGATCAACCCCTTGGGCGAGAAATTCGACCCCAACCTCCATCAGGCCATCAGCATGGTCGACGGTGAAGGCGAGCCCAATACCGTGGCCACCGTGCTTCAGAAAGGCTACCTGCTGAACGAGCGGGTGATCCGGCCGGCCCTGGTCATGGTGCTCAAGGGCAAGTGACGGGCAAGTGAAGTGGCACCGCGACTTCGGCCCTTGAAACCGGACCCAACAATCCCATATCGCAGACAAGCCAATTTTTTCTGAGGAAGACACCAAAATGGGCAAGATCATCGGCATCGACCTGGGCACCACCAACTCCTGCGTGGCCGTCATGGAAGGCGGCAAGACCAAGGTCATCGAAAACGCGGAAGGTACCCGCACCACCCCGTCCATCGTCGCCTACGCGGAAGACGGTGAAATCCTGTGTGGCGCGCCGGCCAAGCGTCAGGCTGTCACCAACCCCAAGAACACCCTGTACGCCATCAAGCGTCTGATCGGCCGCCGCTTCCAGGAAAAGGAAGTGCAAAAGGACATCGACCTGATGCCCTACAAGATCTTGCAGGCCGACAACGGCGACGCCTGGGTGGAAGTGCGTGGCGACAAGAAGGCCCCGCCCCAGATTTCCGCCGAAGTGCTACGCAAGATGAAGAAGACCGCCGAGGACTACCTGGGCGAGGAAGTCACCGAGGCCGTCATCACCGTGCCCGCCTACTTCAACGACAGCCAGCGCCAGGCCACCAAGGACGCCGGCCGCATCGCCG
>DYFK01000024.1 GCA_020725265.1 Hydrogenophilus sp.
CGCACGACCCCTGCCTTCGGAGGGCAGTACTCTATCCAGCTGAGCTACGGGCGGAAAGGCTGCGCAGCATATCACAGACACGCTTGGGCAGGCAGCGCAAAGCCCTTATAATCCACCGGTTTTCCTATCCGGATCCGACAAGGATTTGCACCATGGCCGATCATCTTCAAATGACAAAAACCACGCCGAAGGATTTCATCTATGCGCTGCTGGGTGGTTTGTTCGCCCCCGGCCTGGCGATCTTCCTGATCGTCATGCTGTTCCTGGGCATCCAGGGCCAGATGGGCCAACCGGACAGCGGCGATACCGCCGAGCAGGCGGTGCGAGCGCGTATCCAGCCGTTCGGCGTCTCGGTCGCGATCGACCCCAACGCGCCCAGGATCGAGCGCACTGGCGAACAGGTCTACAACGAGGTCTGCGGCGGCTGCCATGAATCCGGCGCGCTGAATTCGCCCAAGTTCAAGGATGCCGGCGCCTGGTCGAAGCGCCTGGCTCAGGGGTACGACACCCTGCTGACGCACGCGATCAAGGGCATCGGCCAGATGCCCGCGCGTGGTGGCGATCCCGATCTCACCGACATGGAAGTGGCGCGCGCCATGGTGCACATGACCAATGCCGCCGGTGCCCGCTTCGAGGCGGCGCTGAAAAAGGAACCGGTGCCGACCGCCGCCGAACTGGCCCGCGGCCGCGTCGTCTACGCGGAAAACTGCGCTTACTGCCACGATACCGGCGCCACCGGCGCGCAGAAGCTGAATGACGCTCAGGCCTGGTCCGCGCTGATCAAGCAAGGCAAGGAATACCTGTACCACGCCGCCATCAACGGCACTTTCGGCGGCCCGGCCAAGGGTGGTAACGACAAGCTTTCGGACGCCGACACCCGCGCCGCCGTCGATTACATGGTCGAGGAAGCGCGCGTGGCGATCACCGCGGCGGACGCCAAGGTCGCCAGCAAGTAAGTCGGCTTCGGCCCACGCCAAACGCGGCCCGGGGAGGTGACTCCCCGGGCCGCGTTTGTCTCAGCGGGGCTTCATTTTCCGGGCCCGAGCATCGCCTTGAGCGCGGACAGCCGGCGCCGACCGTCCTCGCGGGCATCCTGGCCGGGATCGCTGGTCTCTCCCGCGCGCCGGATTTCCGCCGGATCGAGTTCGTCCAGGAAGCGAGATGGCGCGCAGTCGACGATCTCGCCACCGCGTTTTCTCCGCCCGCACCAGGTGATGGTCAGACCCCGGCGCGCGCGGGTGATGCCGACGTACATCAGGCGGCGCTCCTCTTCCAGCCGGTTTCCCTCCTGGCATTCCCGGTGCGGCAGGATTTCCTCCTCGACGCCGACCAGGAAAACGTGCGGGTATTCCAGCCCCTTGGCGGCGTGCAGCGTCGACAGGCGGACCGCGTCGGGAGCCTCGTCCTCGCGGCCTTCGAGCAGGTTCATCAGGGCGACGGTCTGGGTCAGTTCGATCAGGCTCTTGCCGTCTTCCTCGCCTTTCTTGCTCAGCCAATCGACGAATTCACGCAGATTCGCCCATTTCGCGCGGGCGGCGCGCTCGTCCTCGTTGTCGAACAGCCACTGTTCGTACTGGATGGCGGCCAGCAATTCGTCGAGCAGACGCCCGGCCGGCTCGCGCTCGGCGCGCCCGGCCAGGCGGCCGATGAAATCGGCGAAGGTCAGCAGCGATTCCAGCTGACGCGCGGGCAGGTTTTCCTGAAAGCCGGTTTCGTATACCGCCGCGAACAATCCGATGTGACGCTGGCCGGCATGGTCGCCGAGCTTTTCCAGGGTGGCCGCGCCGATGCCCCGGCGTGGCGTGGTGGCGGCGCGAATGAAGGCGGGATCGTCGTCGGGGTTGGCGATCAGGCGCAGATAGGCGGTGAGATCCTTGATCTCGGCCTTGTCGAAGAATGACTGGCCACCGGATATCTGGTACGGGATACGGTTTTCCCGCAACGCTTCCTCGAACAGCCGGGCCTGGTGGTTGCCGCGATAAAGGATGGCGTAGTCGGCGTGGCGGGTCCGATGCTCGAATTTGTGCGCGGAAATGCGCAGCGCCACGGTTTCGGCCTCGTGGCGATCATCGCGGCAGCGCACGATTTCGATGGGGTCGCCCAGGCCTAGCTCGCTCCACAGGTTCTTTTCCTGGAGGCGCGGATTGTTGCGGATCACGCTGTTGGCGGCGCGCAGGATGCGCTGACTGGAACGGTAATTCTGGGTGAGCGGGATGACGCGCAGGTTCGGCCAGTCATCGTTGAGACGGCGCAGGTTCTCGACGTCGGCGCCACGCCAGGCATAGATCGCCTGATCGTCGTCGCCGACGGCGGTGAAGCGGCCACCGACGCCGGTCAGCAGCTTCAGGATCTCGTACTGGGCGCCGTTGGTGTCCTGGTATTCATCGACCAGTAGGTAGCGCAACCGGCTCCGCCAGGTGGCCAGGGCTTCCGGATGTTCGCGAAACAGCACCACCGGCAGGCGGATGAGATCGTCGAAATCGACCGCCTGATAGGCGCGCAGGGTGTCCTGATAGGCCTGATAGGCGAGCGCGGCCTGGATTTCGTCGTCATCACCGGCGGCGGCACGCGCTTCGGTTGGCGCCAGCAACGCGTTCTTCCAGGTGGAGATCAGGCTGGCGACCTGGCGCAGGCTGGCGCGGTCCGGGTTTTTCAGGATGTCGGACAGGATTTGCTGGGCATCGGCGGCGTCGAGCACCGAGAAACGCGGCTTGTAGCCGAGCCGGCGTGCCTCGACGCGCAGGATGCGCAGGCCGAGCGAGTGGAAGGTGGAGACGGTCAGGCCCTTGGCCTGCTTGCCGGGCAGCAGCTCGGCGACCCGGTCGCGCATTTCCCGGGCGGCCTTGTTGGTGAAGGTGATGGCGGCGACGTGACGCGCCTCGATCCCGCATTCCGCGACCAGGTACGCGATCTTGCGCGTGATCACGCGGGTTTTTCCGGAACCGGCGCCGGCCAGCACCAGCAGGGGGCCGTCCAGATAGCGGACGGCTTCGCGTTGCTGTGGATTGAGACCGGCGAGGTGGCTGGACACGGGTGGACGCCAAAAATGCAAACGGCCCGCGCGGGCGGGCCGTCGGCGAGCGATCGCGGGATCAGCGCAGGCCGGAAATGTACTCGGCCACGGCCTTCATTTCCTGGTCGGTCATCTTGCGCGCGATGACCTGCATCATCTTGCCGCCGTCGTTGGCGCGGTCGCCACTACGGAAATTCTTCAGCTGGCTATGCACGTACTTGGCATGCTGACCGGCCAGACGCGGGAACAGGGTCGGGATGCCGGCGCCAGCCGGACCGTGGCAGGAAGCACAGGCGGGCACGCCGCTGCCAGCGTTGCCGCCCTTGTAGATCTTCTGGCCTTCGACGACCAGCTCGGCATCCTTGGCCATGCGCGGCTTCGGCTGTTGCGCGCCGTAGTGGGCGGCCAGGTCGAGAATCTCGGTATCGGTGAGCTTGGCGGCGTTGGGTGCCATGATCGCGTTCTTGCGCGCGCCAGAACGGAACTCGGTGAGTTGCTTGGCCAGGTATTCGGCGGACTGTCCGGCCAAGCTCGGGTAGGTCGGGTTGGTGCTGTTGCCGTCGGCTGCATGGCAGGCACCACAAACGTCGTTGACCAGCTTCTGCGCCCGGGCCGGATCGCCCTTGGCGGCGGGGTTGGCCCAGGCGGCGCCCGGGGCAATGGCGGCGAACAGCAACGCGGTCAGCAACGCTTTGGACTTCATGAAAAGCTCCTTAAATCCGGAATGGCAGCAAGGGAAAATCGCGGCATTTTAGCGGCCCGTTTGCTATAGTGCCAGCCTTTCAGGCCGCGAGTGGCGCGAGCCCCCGCGTCAACCGTATCCACCTTGCTCAACGCCACCTTCCATATCACCGTCGCGCATCTTCGCGATCTGCCGGCCGACAGCCTGGCCGAAGTCGCATTCGCCGGCCGTTCCAACGCCGGCAAGTCGAGCGCCATCAACACGCTGTGCAACCAGAAACGCCTGGCTTTCGTCAGCAAGATGCCCGGTCGCACCCAGCACCTGAACTTTTTCCGCGCCGACGAGGGACGTTTCCTGGTCGACCTGCCCGGTTATGGCTTCGCGCGCGCGCCCAAGGATCAGAAACATGTCTGGCAGGCGCTGATCGGCGGTTATCTGGCCGACCGACCGCAATTGGCCGGATTGGTGCTGATCATGGACATCCGCCATCCGCTCACCGAGCTCGATCGCTCCCTGCTCGACTGGTTCAAGCCATCCGGCCGGCCGGTGCATGTCCTGCTGTCCAAATCCGACAAGCTGGCGCGTGGACCGGCCACGCAGGTTCTCAACGCGGTGCGCGCGGAATTGGCCGAAGCCGGTTTTCAGGTCAGCGCGCAGCTGTTTTCCAGCCTGAAGAAGACCGGCGCCGAGGAGGCGGAAAACGTCGTGCGTGACTGGCTGGGTTTGTCAAAGGCAAAAAAAGACCCGGCCCAAGGGGAATAAGCCGGGTCAAGGTTGTCCTGACGTTGCGTCAAGACACCCGCTCAGGGAGGAAAAGCGGGAGACGAAGCGTTCGTCTGCGCGAATGGATTGGCCAAACCCGGACGAGGTTCCCGAAGCCGGGTGAATGAGTCTGGTATTTTCGTTTCAGGAGGGTTACGCGATGTTCGATCTGTCCAGCTTTCCGCGCAAACGCATGCGCCGCATGCGCCGCGATGAGTTCTCGCGCCGGCTGATGCGCGAGCACACGCTGACGCCGGCCGACCTGATCCTGCCGGTATTCGTGCTCGATGGCAGCGATCGGGTCGAGGATGTCGCCTCGATGCCGGGCGTACAACGGCTGACGCTGGACCGCCTTTACGCCGTCGCCGAGGATTGCCTGGCCCTGGGCGTGCCGGCGCTGGCGTTGTTCCCGGTGATCGACGCCGGCCTGAAGAGCGCCGACGCGGCCGAGGCCTACAACCCGAAAGGCCTGGTGCCACGCGTGGTGGCCGCGTTGAAGGCGCGTTTCCCGGAACTGGGCATCATCACCGACATCGCGCTCGACCCGTATACCAGCCATGGCCAGGACGGCCTCATCGATGCCGACGATCCGCGCGGCTACGTGCTCAACGACGAGACCATCGCGGTGCTGACCCGCCAGGCGGAATGCCATGCCGCCGCCGGCGCCGACGTGGTGGCGCCATCGGACATGATGGATGGCCGCATCCACGCGGTGCGCGAGGCGCTCGACGCGGCCGGTTACATCCATACCCGCATCCTCGCCTATTCGGCCAAATACGCGTCCAGCTTCTACGGGCCGTTCCGCGACGCGGTCGGCTCCGCCGCCAACCTGGGCGCCGGCGACAAATACACCTATCAGATGGACCCAGCCAATTCCGACGAGGCGCTGTGGGAAGTCGGGCTGGACCTGCGGGAAGGCGCCGACATGGTCATGATCAAGCCGGGCATGCCGTACCTGGACATCGTCCGCCGGGTCAAGGATACCTACCAGGCGCCGACCTTCGTCTACCAGGTCAGCGGCGAGTACGCGATGCTCAAGGCGGCCGCCGGCAACGGCTGGCTGAACGAGCGTGCCTGCGTGCTCGAAAGCCTGCTCGGCTTCAAGCGCGCCGGCGCCGACGCGATCCTGACCTATTACGCGCTCGACGCCGCCCGCTGGCTGGCCGGCGACCGGTGAGCCGACGGACTTACAGGTAGCGGTTCCGGCGTTCCCGCTCGACGCTGATGATGTAGCGTTGGATGGCGGTTTCGACGCTGGGCGGCAGGTCGATGAACTGGCAGCCGGCCCGGTGGGTGGTGCGGCCGTTCTTGAGAGTGATGTCGAAGGTCGAACGCACGCTCAGGCCGAGCGCGAATTCGCCGGTGCCAGGCAGGGCGATGCGGCAACCCGGATAGGTCTCGCCGGCCTTCAGTTCCCCGTTGTTCTGGTAGGCAAGGACGCCGACGCCGCCGATGCTGATGTCGACCACGGTGGATTCGAGCAGGCCGGCATCGGTATTGATCAGGCATTTCACCGGATTCACGACCGAGGTGACCAGGCGGTAATACTCGCGACGTTGCAGGCGCAGGACTTCCGTCGGCATCGGCACTTGGAAGGCGTCCTCGTCGCCAAAGCGGGCCGATTCGACGCGGCGCGCGGAAAACTGGATGTGGATGTGGTCGTGGTGGGTCGCGAACGAGCACTCCTGGCTGTCCAGGATGCGCGCGTTCAGGGTCGGGTCAACACCCTGTTCGAGCAACAGCGTGCCTTGCTTCGGGTCGATGTCGAGCAACGTCGACAGGATGAATGACTTGCCGTCGGCGGCGTAGATCGCCACCAGGGTCTTGGCTTCCATGACCTCGCGCAGCATGCGCTGGATTTCGCCGGCATGGTCGACCAGATAGCGGCCGCGGTCCTCGCTGGATACCAGTTCGATCTTCATGGCCGGGCATTGTAATGGAGGTCGTCGGCCGCGTCGGCCGCCGGTGGGCGGAAGCCGGGTCCGTTCATGTCCCGAAGCGCGCGTACCAGAGCAGACCCATGACGGTCTTGGCCTCGTCGACGCGGCCGTCGCCGACCATCGCCAGGGCTTCATCGAAGGGCACCCGCAGGATTTCCAGGAACTCGTCCTCATCCATGTTCTCGCCGCTGTATTCCAGCCCGCGCGCCAGGAAATAGACCAGGCGTTCGTCGGAGTAGCCGATGCACGGATAGAAGGTCGGCAGTCGCCGCCAGTCGCGCGCCAGGTAGCCGGTTTCTTCCTGGAGTTCGCGCCGCGCGCAGGCCAGCTCATCCTCGCCCGGGTCGAACTTGCCGGCCGGCAGTTCCAGGAAATCGCGGCGCAGCGGATAACGGTGCTGGCGCTCGAGGAGGATGTCGCCGTTGTCGAACACCGGCAGGATCACCGCCGCGCCGGGGTGGACGATGTACTCGCGGCTGGACTCGCCGCCGTCGGGCAGGCGCACGCGATCCTTCTTCACATGCAGCAGACGGCCGCGATATTCATCTCGCGAATCGAGCGTGTGTTCGGTCAGGTCGGGCGGGCTGGCGGGTTTGGTCATGGTCAATTTCCGGATGCGGATCGCGCGAGTATAGTTGCCCCGGCGCGCGCCGGCCGGGGGAGGCAGTGGCGCCGCGCCAGACATGTTCAATACGGAGACAGTCATGCCCCAGACCAAGATTTTGCTCGAAGAAAACGACATCCCCACGCATTGGTACAACGTGGTCGCCGACATGCCCAACAAGCCGGCGCCGCCACTCGGACCCGACGGCAAGCCGGTCGGGCCGGAAGCCCTGGCCGCGATCTTTCCGATGAGCCTGATCGAGCAGGAGGTCTCCGGCGAGCGCTGGATTCCGATTCCCGAGCCGGTGCGCGAGGCCTATCGCATGTACCGGCCGACGCCGATGTTCCGCGCCCACCGGCTGGAGGCCGCGCTGGGCACGCCGGCCAGGATCTATTACAAGTACGAAGGCGTCTCGCCGGCCGGCTCGCACAAGGTCAACACCTCCATCCCGCAGGCCTATTACAACGCCGAGGCCGGCATCAAGCGGCTGTCGACCGAGACCGGCGCCGGCCAGTGGGGCTGCTCGCTGGCGCTGGCCGGACAGATGTTCGGCCTGGAAGTGCGCGTCTACATGGTCAAGATTTCCTACAACCAGAAGCCCTACCGGCGCTCGATGATGCAGACCTGGGGCGCCGAGGTGTTCGCCAGCCCGACGCCCAACACCGTGTCCGGCCGCAAGATCCTGGAGATCGATCCGGAGTCCAACGGCAGCCTCGGCATCGCCATTTCGGAAGCGGTCGAGGAGGCCGCCAACCGCGCCGACACCAATTACGCGCTCGGCTCCGTGCTCAACCATGTCTGCCATCATCAGACCGTGATCGGCCTGGAAGCGAAGAAGCAGTTCGAGAAGATCGGCGAGTACCCGGACATGGTGTTCGCCTGCTGTGGCGGCGGATCCAACTTCGCCGGAACGGCGTTCCCGTTCCTCGCCGACAAGGCGGCTGGCGGCGCGCGGGGCAAGAACGTGCGTCTGGTCGCCGCTGAACCGACCTCCTGCCCGACGCTGACCAAGGGGCATTACGCCTATGATTTCGGCGACGCCATCGGCATGACGCCGCTGATGTTGATGTACACCCTCGGCCATGACTTCATGCCGCCCGGCATCCACGCCGGCGGCCTGCGCTACCACGGCGATTCGCCGCTGGTGTCGCAGCTCTATCACGAGAAGCTGATCGAGGCGGTGGCGGTGCCGCAGATCGCCACTTTCGAGGCCGGCGTCGCCTTCGCCCGCGCCGAGGGCATCGTCCCGGCGCCGGAATCCTGTCACGCCATCCGCGCCTGCATGGACGAAGCCCTGCGCTGCAAGGAAACCGGCGAACCCAAGGTGCTGTTCTTCAACCTGTCCGGCCACGGCCATTTCGACATGGCTTCCTACGACCGCTATTTCTCCGGCGAGCTGGAGGATTACGCCTACCCGGAAGAAGCCATCCACGCCGCGCTCGAACGGCTGCCCAAGGTCGCCGCCTGACGGCACGGCCGGGGTGCCCGGCCATCCTTACCCCGGTCCCGGATGCCCAGGCGTCCGGAGCCGGGAGTTCACACCGCCATCACCAGCCGCTGGATCACGAACACCAGCATCAGCAGCATGGTCAGCGCGACGCCACCCTTGAACACCAGTCCGGCGTAAGTCAGCCAGCGCCGGTCGCGGCTGATCGCGTAGCCGAGCAGGGTGATCACCAGCAGGATCAGCGCCAGCAGGATGAGCAGACGGATGGCCAGCATCAGGCCGGCTCCGGATGCAGGTTGCGCAAGGCCAACGGAATGCGCGCGTCGTCCTCGAAGGTGGCCCATTCCCAGGACTCGGCGTCGGCCATCAGCGCCCGCAGCAGGCGGTTGTTGAGGCCGTGCCCGGACTTGTAGGCGGTGAAGGCGCCCAGAATCGGGTGGCCGGTCAGATACAGATCACCGACCGCGTCGAGCACCTTGTGCTTGACGAACTCGTCGGCGTAACGCAGGCCGTCATGGTTGAGCACGCGGAATTCGTCCATGACGATGGCGTTGTCGAGCGTGCCGCCCAGCGCCAGTCCGTTGCTGCGTAGGTATTCGACCTCGTTCATGAAGCCGAAGGTGCGCGCGCGGCTGACTTCGCGCACGTAGGACTGGCGCGCCAGATCGATGCGCATTTCCTTGGCCGAGGCGCGGAATACCGGGTGGTCGAAATCGATGCGGAAGGTCAGTGTATAGCCTTCGTGCGGCGTGAATTCCGCCCATTTGTCGCCGTCCTCGACGCGCACCGGGCGTTTGACCCGGATGAAGCGCTTGGCCGCGTTCTGGGACTCGATGCCGGCCGATTGCAGCAGATAGACGAAGGGCGCGGCGGAACCGTCCAGGATCGGCACTTCCGGACCGTCCAGATCGATGTACAGGTTGTCGATGCCGAGGCCGGCGAGCGCCGACATCAGATGCTCGACGGTGGCGACGCGGGCGCCGTTGCCTTCCAGCGCCGAGCACAGCCGGGTATCGACGACGCGTTCCGGCGCGACCGCGAAATCACGCGGTTCCGGCAGATCCGTCCGCCGGAACACGATGCCGGTGTTCGGCGGCGCCGGGCGCAGGGTCAGGGTCACCCGCGCGCCGGTGTGCAGGCCGACGCCGGTGGCGTTGACCAGGGAATGGATGGTGCGTTGCTTGAGCATGTCGGGATCGTGTCGGGGGCCTGGGTTTCAGGCGCAAGAATACCTCGCCGGGCGGCTAGGAGGGGGCGCCGCCCGGCGAGGTTCCCGTTCGGCCGGTGCGCGGCCGGCCGTGAGTCTGGTCAGTCCGCCTGCTTGCGGAGGAAGGCGGGGATGTCCAGGGTGTCGATACCGGCGTGCTGGGCCATTTCCACCGCCGCCTGGCTGCCGCGCCGGGAATTGGAGCGGAAGGTGGTGGGCATGTCGTAATCCTTGGCCGGGTCGTAGCCGCCGCCGTAGATCGGGCCATCGGTGCCGGTCGCCTGCATGACCGGCTCGACGATGTGCATGACCGGCGGCTTGGCGCTGGCGCGCACCGGATTGCCGAGGCCGGTGGCGACCATGGTCACGCGCAGGTTGCCGCCCATGGTTTCGTCGAACGAGGTGCCGACGATGACGGTGGCTTCCTCGGCGGCGAAGCCCTGGATGGTGTTCATGACCTCGTAGTACTCCTCCAGGGTCAGGCTGTCGTCGGCGGTGATGTTGACCAGCACGCCGCGCGCGCCCTTGAGATCGACGTTTTCCAGCAACGGGCTGGCGACGGCGGCCTCGGCGGCCTCGCGCGCGCGGGTTTCACCGGCGGCGGCGGCGGAGCCCATCATGGCCATGCCGACCTCGCTCATGACCGTCTTCACGTCGGCGAAGTCGACGTTGATCATGCCCGGGTTGCTGATGATCTCGGCGATGCCGGAGACCGCGTTGTGCAGCACGTCGTTGGCGGCGACGAAGGCTTCGGTCAGCTTGGTCTTGGCGCCCAGCACCTGGATCAGCTTCTCGTTGGGAATCACGATCAGGCTGTCGACGTGCTCGGACAACGACTTCAGGCCGGTTTCCGCCGAGCGCATGCGCTTGCCCTCGAACATGAACGGCTTGGTCACCACCGCCACCGCCAGGATGCCCAGATCCTTGGCCACCTCGGCGACCACCGGCGCGGCGCCGGTGCCGGTGCCGCCGCCCATGCCGGCGGCGATGAACAGCATGTCGGCGCCGTCGATCAGTTCGGCGATGCGCTCGCGGTCCTCGAGCGCGGCCTCGCGGCCGACTTCCCACTTGCCCCCGGCGCCCAGACCCTTGGTCGCGGAATTGCCGATCTGCAACTGGATCGGCGCCTTGTTGCGCTTGAGCGCCTGGGCATCGGTATTGATGGCGATGAATTCCACGCCACTCATGCCCTGGCTGATCATGTGATCGACCGCGTTGCCGCCGCAGCCGCCGACGCCGATGACCTTGATCACGGCTTCCTGACTCTGCATCTCTTCCAGTTCAAACAACATGTTGCATCCCTCCTGAGGTTACGCGCGCACTACACGAAAAAACGAAAACGCCGGGACGGGCCCGGTACTCAAAAATTCTGTTGGAACCATGTCTTCATCCGGGTCAGCACCTGACCGAGGCTGGCGCCCTGGATGCGCGCCGCCTGATCGAGGTCGTGCTTTTCCAGGCCGGCGATGAGCAGGCCGACACCGGTGGCGAAACGCGGGTTGCGCACCCGCTCCGAGAAGCCGCCGACGTATTCCGGCATGCCGATGCGCACCGGCATGTGGAACACCTCCTCGGCCAGTTCGACCATGCCCTTCATCAGGCTCGACCCACCGGTCAGCACCAGGCCGGAGGAGATCTGCTCCTCGAAGCCGCTGCGGCGCAGCTCGGCCTGCACCAGGCTGAACAGCTCCTCGACGCGCGGCTCGATGACCTCCGACAGCAGTTGCTTGGAGAGCATGCGCGGACCGCGCTCGCCAATGCCCGGCACCTCGATCATCTCTTTCGGATCGGCTAGCTGGCGCAGCGCGATGCCGTGCTGGATCTTGAGATCCTCGGCCTCGCGCGTCGGCGTGCGCAGGGTCATGGCGATGTCGTTGGTGATCTGGTCGCCGGCGATCGGAATCACCGCCACGTGCTGGATGGCGCCGCGCGTGAACACCGCGATGTCGGTGGTGCCGCCGCCGATGTCGACGATGCAGACGCCGAGGTCCTTCTCGTCGTCGTTGAGCACGGCATGGCTGGAGGCGAGCGGTTGCAGCACCAGATCCTTCACTTCCAGGCCGCAACGGCGCACGCACTTGACGATGTTCTGGGCGGCGGAGACTGCGCCGGTGACGATGTGCACCTTGACCTCCAGGCGCACGCCGGACATGCCCAGCGGCTCGCGCACGCCGTCCTGGCCGTCGATGATGAATTCCTGCGGCAGCACGTGCAGCACCTGCTGGTCGGCCGGGATGTTGAGCGCGCGCGCGATCTCGATGACGCGGTCGACGTCGGCCTGCGAGACCTCGCGATCGCGGATCGGCAGCATGCCGCTGGAGTTCTGCGCCTTGATGTGGCTGCCGGCGATGCCGGTGAAGACCTGGGTGATCTTGCAGTTGGCCATCAGTTCGGCTTCTTCCAGCGCGCGCTGGATGGCGGCGACGGTAGCCTCGATGTTGACCACCACGCCCTTCTTCAGGCCGCGCGAGGGCGCCTGGCCCATGCCGATGATGTTGAGCCCGCCTTCCGGCAGCACTTCGGCGACCAGGGTGACGATCTTGGAAGTGCCGATGTCGAGACCGACGATCAGATCCTTGTTTTCGGTGATTTTCTTCATGCCGGTTTTGCCTGCCTTGCTTCAACTTTCGTGGTCACGGGGGTTTGCGGCTCCCCCGCGAAACCGTTGGGATATCGCATGTCGACGCGCTGCATCGGCCCGACCAGGCCGACCGCGCGCGGATAGAACTCGACGAAGCGCGCCAGCCGCTCGTCCAGGCGTTCGCGGCCGAGTTCGACACTGATGCCGTCGGACAGGCGCAAACGCCAGGACTGGCGCGCGCTGACGACGATGCGCTCGATGCGCGTATCGAGCGGCGCGACCAGCGCGCTGAATTCGCCGAACCGGCGCGCGACCTCGCGCTCCATGCCGTCCGGCGCGTACAGCCGCGGCAGACCGTCGATCGGCGCGACCAGGAAAACCTCGCCGTGGGTGTTGAGCATGGCGCGATCGTTCCAGGCCGCCGCCGTGCGATGCTCCTCCAGCCGCACCTCCAGCCGGTTCGGCCAGATCCGGCGGACTTCCGCCTGGCGCACCCACGGCAATTGTTCGTAGGCGGCGTGCGCGCCTTCCAGGTCGATCGAGAAGAAACCGCCGAGCAGGCGCGGCGTCAGTTCCTCCACGCCCTGCCGGGTCTCCGGATGCATCGCGCCGACGATGCTGACCGCGCGCACCGGGAACAGCGTCTCCAGCGCGGCTCGCCCGGTCAGCCAGAACCCGTAGGCCAGCGCGGCGATCAGCAGCAGGCCGCTCAGCCGGTTGAGCGCGCTCGGGTTATCCCACATCGCACTGCTCCAGTACGGTCAGACACAGGTCGGGGAATTCGATGCCGGCGGCGCGCGCCGCCATCGGCACCAGGCTGTGGTCGGTCATGCCCGGCGCGGTGTTGGCTTCGAGCAGATAAGGGCGGCCGGCGGCGTCGAGCAGGAAATCGATGCGCGCCCAGCCCCGGCAACCCAGGACGCGATAACCAGCCAGCGCCAGTTCGCGCATTTCCGCCTCGCGCTCGGCGTCCAGACCACTCGGACACAGGTAGCGGGTATCGTCGCGGAAATACTTGGCCTCATAGTCGTAGAACTCGGTCGCCGGCACGATGCGGATGCTCGGCAACGCGCGCGCGCCGGCGCCCTCGCCGAGGATGGCGACGGTGTATTCGCCCCCGTCCAGACAGCGTTCGGCGAGCACCAGCGGGTCGTGGCGGGCGGCCGCGCGCCAGGCGTCGGCCAGATCCCCGACGTGCTTGACCTTGATCACGCCGATGCTGGAGCCCTCGCGCGCCGGCTTCACGAACAGCGGCAGACCGAGGCGCGCGGCGACCGCGTCGAAATCGCTGTCGGCGTCGAGCAGCGCGTAGTCGGGAATGGGCAGACCGCCTGCCTGCCAGAGCAGCTTGCAGCGCCACTTGTCCATGGCCAGCGCCGAAGCGAGCACGCCACTGCCGGTGAACGGCAGGTTCATCAGGGTCAGCGCGCCCTGCAGGCTGCCGTCCTCGCCGCCGCGTCCGTGCAGGGCCACGAACACGCGCGCGTAGCCTTCGCTGGCGAGGTCGGCGAGCGGACGCTCGGCCGGATCGAACGGATGCGCGTCGACGCCGCGCGCGCGCAGCGCCGCGAGCACGGCGGCGCCGCTGCGCAACGAGATTTCGCGTTCCGCCGAACGGCCGCCCAACATCACGGCGACCTTGCCAAGTGACGCGCGCGGGTTCATGCCGGTTCTCCCACGATGCGTACCTCGCGGATCAGCTCGATGCCGGTGCGTTCGCGCACCCGCGCGCGCACGGTTTCGATCAGGGTTTCGATGTCGGCGGCGCTGGCGGTGCCCAGGTTGACGATGAAATTGGCATGCTTTTCCGAGACCTGGGCGCCGCCGACGCGATGTCCCTTGAGACCGCACGATTCGATCAGGCGCGCGGCGAAATCGCCGGGCGGATTGCGGAACACGGAGCCGGCGTTGGGCAGGTTGAGCGGCTGGCTGGCGATGCGCTTTTCCAGCAACCGGCGGATTTCCTCCCGCGCGGCCTGGCCGTCGCCGCGCGGGAACATGAACCAGGCGGCGGCGAACCATTCGTCGCGTTGTTCGAGCGCGCTGACGTGGCGATAGCCGGTCTGGAATTCCTTGGGCGAACGCCGGGTGACCTCGCCGGCGCGGTTGATGGTCAGCACCTGGCTGACGAATTCCCAGGTCTCGTGGCCGTAGCAGCCGGCGTTCATCGCCAGCGCGCCGCCGATGGTGCCGGGCACGCCGGCCAGGAATTCGGCGCCGACCAGATCATGGTTGGCGGCGAAGCGCGCGACCTTCGGACTGGGCACGCCGGCTTCCGCGTAGATCACGCCGAACGGGCTGTCGCCGGCCGGGCCGCCGTTGTTGCCGTTGGGCCGGCGGTTCTCGACATGGAGCCGGCGCAGCGCGCCGTGCAGATGGATGACGTTGCCGCGCAGACCACCGTCACGCACCAGCAGGTTGCTGCCCAGGCCGAGGAAATGCACCGGCGCGCCCGGCTCCAGACTCTTCAGGAAGGCGGCGAGGTCTTCCAGGCCGGCCGGCGTATAGAACCGGTCAGCCTTGCCGCCGACCCGCCAGCTGGTGTGCCGGCTCATGTCGACGCCCAGACGAAGTTCCCCTTGCAGGCCGGGGATGTCGGTGGGCATCGATGGCGTCGCCGTCGTGCCCATGCCCAGGGTTTCCGGTTGCGTGTTCATGCGTTGCCTCCGGCCGCGCGCGCGACCACCCTGGCGGGGATCTGGCCGATCGAGCCGGCCCCCATCAGCAGCACCACGTCGCCGTCGCGAACCACGTCGAGCAGGCTGTCGGGCAGGGCCTCGACGTCGGCGACGAAGATCGGTTCGACCTTGCCGGCGACGCGCACCGCGCGCGCCAGCGCGCGGCCGTCGGCGGCGACGATCGGCGCCTCGCCGGCGGCGTAGACCTCGGTCAGCACGACCACGTCGGCCAGCGACAGGACGCCGACGAAATCCTCGAACAGGTCGCGCGTGCGCGTGTAGCGATGCGGCTGGAAGGCCAGCACCAGCCGCCGGTCCGGGAAGGCGCCGCGCGCCGCCGCCAGGGTCGCGCGCATTTCCACGGGATGATGGCCGTAGTCGTCGATCAGGCAGAAGCGACGGCCGTCGGCCAGGACAATCTCGCCATGGCGCTGGAACCGGCGGCCGACGCCGGTGAAGCCGGCCAGCGCGCGCTGCACCGCCGCGTCCGGGATTTGCAGCTCCCAGGCCACGGCGATCGCGGCCAGGGCGTTGAGCACGTTGTGCAGGCCGGGCAGGTTGAGTTCGACCTCGATCGGCGAGCGGATGCCGTTGCGCAGCGCGGTGAAGCGCATGCGTCCGGCTTCGGCGCGGATGTCGACCGCCTGGAACGCGCAATCGTCGCTGGTGCCGTAGGTCAGCACCGGTTTCTCGATGCGCGGCAGCAGCGCGCGCACGGTCGGATCGTCGGCGCAGACGATGGCCATGCCCCAGAACGGCAGACGGTGCAGGAAATCGACGAAGGCGCTCTTGAGCCGTTCGAAATCGTGGCCGTAGGTCTCCATGTGGTCGGCGTCAATGTTGGTCACCACCGAGATCACCGGCGACAGGTGCAGGAACGAGGCGTCCGATTCGTCGGCCTCGGCGACCAGCCACTCGCCCTTGCCCAGCTTGGCGTTGGCGCCGGCCGCCAACAGCTTGCCGCCGATCACGAAGGTGGGATCGAGACCGGCCTCGTTGAGCATGCTGGCGATCAGGCTGGTGGTAGTGGTCTTGCCATGGGTGCCGGCGATCGCGATGCCCTGCTTGAAGCGCATCAGCTCGGCCAGCATCATCGCCCGCGCCACCACCGGCACGCGCGCGGCGCGCGCCGCCACCACCTCGGGGTTGTCGTCGCGGATCGCGCTGGACACCACGAGCACGTCGGCGCCGGCGACGTGGCCGGCGTCATGGCCCTGGAACACGCTGGCGCCCATGTCGGCCAGGCGCCGGGTCGCCGCGTTGCTGGCGCCATCGCTGCCGGAGACGCGGTAGCCGAGATTGAGCAGCACCTCGGCGATGCCGCTCATGCCGACGCCGCCGATGCCGACGAAATGGATGTGCCGGACCTTGTGCTTCATCGCGCCAGCTCCTTGACGATCGCCACGACCCGCGCGGTGGCCTCCGGCCTGGCCAGGGCGCGCGCCTTGTCGGCGCGGCGCGCCAGCTCGGCGCGGTCGAGCGCGCGCAGCCAGGCGGTCAGCGCGGCCGGCGTCAGTTCGGTCTGCGGCAGCAGCCAGGCGGCGTCGGCGTCGGCGAGAAAGCGGGCATTGGCGGTCTGGTGGTCGTCGACCGCGTGCGGATAGGGGATGAACAGGGCGGCCGAGCCGCTGGCGGCGATTTCCGCCACGGTCAGCGCGCCGGCCCGGCAGATCACGACGTCGGCCCAGGCGTAGGCCGCGGCCATGTCGTCGATGAAGGCTTCGCATTCGGCCGCGACCCCGGCGTCGGCGTAGCCGGCGCGCAGACTGTCGAGATGGCGGGCGCCGGACTGATGGCGAACCTCGGGCCGTTCGGCGGGCGCCAGCGCGGCCAGCGCGCGCGGCAGCGTCTCGTTGAGCACGGCCGCGCCCAGGCTGCCGCCGATCACCAACAGCCTTAGCGGTCCCGCGCGGCCGGCCAGACGCCTTGCCGGCGCTGGCAGCGCGGCGATTTCCGGCCGCACCGGATTGCCCACCCATTCGCCCTTGGCCAGCGCCGCGTCCGGCGCCCGGTCGCCGGCGCCGCGCAAGGGCAGGCCCAGCAGCACGCGGTCGGCCAGATGGGCAAGGACGCGATTGGTCAGGCCGGCGATGGCGTTCTGTTCGTGGATCGCCAGCGGCTTGCCGAACAGGCTGGCCATCATGCCGCCCGGAAAGGCGACATAGCCGCCCAGACCGAGGGCGACATCCGGCCGCTCGCGAAAGATCGCGCGCGCCGCCTGCCAGAACGCGACCAGCAGATTCATCGGCAGCAGCAGCTTGGTCAGCAGGCCCTTTCCGCGCACGCCGGCGACCCGCACCCAGGCCATGTCGAAGCCCTTGTCCACCGCCAGCCGCGCCTCCATGCCGGCGCGCGTGCCCAGCCAGACCACTCGCCAGCCGTCGGCGCGCAGCGATTCCGCCACCGCCAGCGCCGGCATGACGTGGCCACCGGTGCCGCCGGCCATGACCAAGGCGGTACGGCTGGGAAGCAGGGCGTGAGGAACAGGGCGCGGGGAAGCGGTATTCCCGCTCCCCACTTGCCACTTGCCACTTTCCACGTTGCTCATGCCTTCTTCCCCCGCATCAGGCAGCGGTTCTCGTAGTCGACGCGCAGCAGCACCGCGAGCGCCAGGCAGTTGGCGACGATGCCGGAACCGCCGTAGCTCATCAGTGGCAGGGTCAGGCCCTTGGTCGGCAGCAGGCCGAGGTTGACGCCCATGTTGATGAAGGCCTGCGCGCCCATCCAGACGCCGACGCCCTGGGCGACCAGGGCGGCGTAGTTGCGGCCCATCAGGCCGGCCTGCCAGCCGATCGAGAAAGCCCGCCAGGTCAGCCAGGCGAACAGGACGATGACGGTGAGCACGCCGACCAGACCGAGCTCCTCGCCGATCACCGCCAGCAGGAAATCGGTGTAGGCCTCGGGCAGGTAGAACAGTTTCTCGACGCTATCGCCGAGGCCGACGCCGGTGAGTTCGCCATTGCCGAACGCGATCAGCGCGTGCGAAAGCTGATAGCCGGCGCCGAACGGGTCCGCCCACGGATTCAGGTAACTGGTCACCCGCGCCAGCCGGTACGGCGACAGCACCACCAGCAACACGAAACCGATCGCCAGCAGGCCGATCAGGCCGGCGAACAGTCGGGCGTTGAGGCCGCCCAGGAACAGGATGGCGAGGGCGATGGCGATGATCACCACGAAGGCGCCGAAATCCGGCTCCAGCAACAACAGCGCGCCAATGCCGAGCATGACCAGGAACATCGGCAGGAAACCGCGCGTCAGGTTCTGCATGTGCGCGGCCTTGCGCACGGTGTAGTCGGCGGCGTACAGGATGGTGGCGAACTTCATCAGTTCGGACGGTTGCAGGTTGCCGAGCGGGCCGAGCGGAATCCAGCGCCGGCTGCCGTTGACTTCCTTGCCGATGAACGGGATCAGCACCAGCACCAGACAGATGGCGCCGGCGATGAACAGCAACGGCGCCAGCGTCTGCCAGGTCTGGGTCGGGATCTGCAGGGCCGCGTAGCCGACGCCGAAACCGATCACCAGCCACATGGCGTGGCGGATCAGATAGAAACTTTGCCGGCCATCCAGCGAACGCGCCTCGGCGATGGCGATGGAAGCGGAATAGACCATGACCATGCCGATCATCAGCAGCGCCATGGCCGCGAACACCAGGCCCCAGTCGTACGGCGTCAGCGCGGTGCGCTTGAGGGCGGCGTTATGAAACATCGCCGCCTCCGCCGACCTCGGGGCCGAGTTGCCGCACCGCTTCGACGAATACGCGGGCGCGATGCGTGTAGTCGCGGAACATGTCCCAGCTCGCGCAGGCCGGCGACAGCAGCACGGCATCGCCCGGCCGCGACGCGGCATGGGCCTGGCGCACCGCCGCCGCCATGTCGTCGGCGCGCTCGACCGGGCAGGCGTCGCCGATCGCCGCCGCCAGCAGCGGCGCGTCGCGGCCGATCAGGATCACCGCGCGGGCGTTGGCCACCGCCGCGCGCAGCGGCGCGAAATCCTGGCCCTTGCCGTCGCCGCCGGCGATCAGTACCACCGGCTGGGTCAGGCCCTGGAGCGCGGCGACGGTGGCGCCGACATTGGTGCCCTTGGAATCGTCGTAGAACACGCGGCCATCGATTTCCGCGACTTTCTGGACCCGGTGCGGCAGGCCCTCGAAGGTTTTCAAGGCCGGCGCCAGGCCGTCGTAGCCAAGGCCGATGGCCCGGCACAGCGCCAGCGCGGCGAGCGCGTTGGCGGCGTTGTGCAGACCGGCGATCGGCAGCTTGTCGACCGGAAGGATGGCTTCCTCGCCCTCCGCCAGCCACAGGCGGTCCTTGCGCATGGCCAGGCCGAAATGGCCGGGCGCGTGGGTGGCGGACGCGGTTTCGGCGATGCCGAAGGTCCAGGTAGTGGCGCCCGGTCGCGCCATCGCCATGACCAGCGGGTCTTCCCGATTCAGCACCTGGACGCCGGCCGCGCCCATGCCCAGGAAGACGCGCGCCTTGGCGGCGGCGTAATCGGCCATGGTGGCGTAGCGGTCCATGTGGTCCTGCGACAGGTTGAGCACGGTGGCGGCGTCGGCGGCGAGGCTGCGCGTGGTCTCCAACTGGAAGCTGGACAGTTCCAGCACCCAGACGTCGGGATCGCGACCGCTCGCCTCGCGGTCATCGAGCGCGTCGAGCACCGGCAGACCGATGTTGCCGGCGATCACGGTATCCAGGCCGACCGCCGCGCACAGATGGCCGACCAGGGTGGTCACCGTGCTCTTGCCGTTGGAACCGGTGATGGCGATGACCTTGGCGTGGCTGCCGGCGATGGCGCGGGCGAACAGTTCGACGTCGCCGAGAACGTCCTTGCCGGCCGCGATCGCGGCCTGGATCGCCGGCGTCGCGAGGGCGACACCCGGACTGACCACGACCAGATCGGCCCAGTCGAAATCGGCGGCGTCGAAACCGCCCAGGCGCAGCGGCACTTCCGGAAACGCCTCGCGCATGTGCTGGGCGTGCGGCGGTTCGGCGCGGCTGTCGGTGGCGCGCACGACGGCGTCGTGCTCGATCAGCCAGCGCACGCAGGCGGCGCCGGTATCGCCGAGGCCGACCACCAGCGCCTTGCGGCCGGTGAAACTGGAGACTTCCCGGTTCATGTCCGTGTCACCTCAGCTTCAGCGTGGACAGGCCGATGAGCACCAGCATCATCGAGATGATCCAGAAGCGCACCACCACCTGGGTTTCCTTCCAGCCCTTCTTCTCGAAGTGGTGGTGGATGGGCGCCATCAGGAATACCCGTTTGCCGCGCAATTTGAACGAGCCGACCTGGACCATCACCGAGATCGCCTCGGCGACGAACACGCCGCCCATGATGAACAGCACGATTTCCTGGCGCACGATCACCGCCACCACGCCGAGCGCCGCGCCCAGCGCCAGGGCGCCGACGTCGCCCATGAACACCTCGGCCGGATAGGCGTTGAACCACAGGAACGCGAGCCCCGCGCCGACCATGGCCGCGCAGAAGATGACCAGCTCGCCGGCGCCCGGGATATGCGGCATGCCCAGGTACTTGGAGAACACCGCGTGGCCGGCGACGTAGGCGAAGATGGCCAGCGCGCCGGCGACCATCACCGTCGGCAGGATGGCGAGGCCGTCGGCGCCGTCGGTCAGGTTGACCGCGTTGCTGGTGCCGACGATGACGAAATAGGCGAGCACGACGAAGCCGATCGCGCCGAGCGGCATCACCACGTTCTTGAAGAACGGCACGATCAGTTCGGTCTGCGCCGGCAGATGCGCCGACCAGGCCAACCAGGCCGCGATGGCGGCGGCGATCACCGACTGCCAGAAATACTTCCAGCGCGACGGCAGGCCGCGCGGGTTCTTCTCCACCACCTTGCGCCAGTCGTCGACCCAGCCGATGGCGCCGAAACCGACCAGGGTGGCCAGGGCGATCCAGACGTAATGGTTGCCGAGATCGGCCCACAGCAGCGTGGTGATGATCACCGAGGCCAGGATCAGCGCGCCGCCCATGGTCGGCGTGCCGGCCTTGACCAGATGGGTCTGCGGACCGTCGTTGCGCACCGGCTGGCCGACCTTGAGCGCGGCCAGCTTGCGGATCATGGCCGGGCCGACGATGAACGAGATGATCAGCGCGGTCAGCGCCGCGAGCACCGCGCGCAGCGTGATGTAACCGAATACGTTGAACAGGCGGAAATCCGCGCCCAGCCATTGCGCCAGGGTCAGAAGCATGCGTGCCCTCCCCGATCCGCCGGCGCCGGACAGACGTCGACGAAACTGTTCACCACCCGTTCCATCTTCATGAAGCGCGAGCCCTTGACCAGCACGGTGACACCGGGCGCCAGCGCGCATTCGATTTCCGCCAGCAATTCCTCGATGCGCTCGAAATGCATGGCGCCAGCGCCGAAGGCGCGCACCGCCTCGATCGACAGTTCACCCAGACAGAGCAGGCGATCGATGCCGGCGGCGCGCGCGGCGGCGCCGACCTCGGCGTGCAGGGCCGCCGCTTCGGCGCCGAGCTCGCCCATGTCGCCGAGCACCAGGATGCGCGTGCCGGCGCGCGCGGCCAGCACCTGGATGGCCGCCAGCACGGAATCGGGGTTGGCGTTGTAGCTGTCGTCGATCAGTTGGCCGCCGAACAGGCAGGGACGTTCACGCAGCCGGCCCTGGGTGCCGCGATAGGCGGCGAGGCCGCGCGCCACCGCGCCGGCGTCAATGCCAAGCGCGAGCGCGGCGGCGGCGGCGGCGGCGGCATTGCGCAGATTGTGGGTGCCGGGCACCGCCAGCATCGTTTCGATCGGGCCGACGGGGGTGTCGAGCTGGAGCGGCGACGGGTCATCGGCCGGAACCGGCGCGCGGTCGCGGATGCGCACATCGGCGTCGACGGCGAAGCCGAAACCCATGATCCGGTGCCCGGCCGCCAGCTCCCGCCAGAGACCGGCATGGGCGTCGTCGGCGTTGATCAGAGCGATGCCGTCGTCCTTGAGGCCGGCGTAGATCTCGCCTTTGGCGCGGGCGATCGCGCCGACCCCGCCAAGCCCCTGCAGGTGCGCGCGCAAGGCATTGTTGACCAGGGCGACGTCGGGTCGCGCCAGATGGGTGAGATAGTCGATCTCGCCAGCGTGATTCATGCCCATTTCGACCACCGCGTAACGATGCGCCGGTGTCAGCCGCAGCAAGGTCAGCGGCACGCCGATGTCGTTGTTGAGATTGCCCCGGGTGGCGAGCACGGCGTCGGCGCCAACCGCCTCGGCCAGGATCGCGGCCAGCATTTCCTTGACCGTGGTCTTGCCGTTGCTGCCGGTGATAGCGGCCACCCGCGCGTTCATGCGCTGGCGGTGCCAGGCGGCCAGGCGACCGAGCGCCAGACGGGTGTCGTCGACCACCAGCGCCGGCGCCAGGCTCGGGCAGGCGCCGTTGGCGACCATCACCGCGGCGGCGCCGGCGGCCAGCGCGGCGCCGGCGAAGGCGTGGCCATCGAAACGCGGCCCGCGCAGGGCGACGAACAGGCAACCGGCGGGCAGGTCGCGGCTGTCGGTGGCGACGCCGTCGAACTCGACGTCGGCGCCGACGGCGGTGGCGCTCAGCGCGCGCGCGGCTTCATGCAGGCGCATGCGGATTCCTTTCGCTCAGGGCCGCGCGCGCTTCCTCGTAATCCGAGAATGGCCGCTTGCTGCCCTGGATGTCCTGATAGTCCTCGTGTCCCTTGCCGGCGAGCACGACGATGTCGTCGGCGCCGGCTTCGAGAATGGCGGCGCGGATCGCCGCGCGCCGGTCGAGGATCACGGTCTGACCAGCCGGCATGCCGGTCAGGATGTCGGCGACGATGGCCGCCGGGTCTTCGTGGCGCGGGTTGTCGCTGGTGACGATGGCGCGGTCGGCGCGCGCGGCCACCGCCGCGCCCATCAGCGGCCGCTTGCCGGTGTCGCGGCCACCGCCGCAGCCGAACACGCAGATCAGCCGCCCGGCGGTGAGCGGTTTCAAGGCCGTCAGCACCTTGTCGAGCGCGTCCGGTGTGTGCGCGAAATCGACGATCACGGTCGGCCCGACGTCCGAGCCCCCGACCCGCTGCATGCGGCCGGCCACCGGCGCGCGCCGGGCCAGCGTGGCCAGGGCATCGGCCAGCGGCACGTCGCTGACCAGCAGCACGCCCAGCGCGGCGAGCAGGTTGTGGGCGTTGAATGCGCCGAGCAGCGGCGAGACCAGTTCGCCGCGCCCCCACGGCGAGACGATTTCCAGACGCAGGCCGAGCCGGTCGGCCTGGCAGCGCTCGGCGCGCAGATCGCCGGCGGCGAGGCCGTAGCGCAGCACCTGGACGCCGCCACCGAGCCGGTCGGCCAGACCGGCGCCGAAGTCGTCGTCGGCGTTGATGATCGCGAACTTCAGGCCGGGCCAGTGGAACAGGCGCGCCTTGGCGGCGCCATAGGTGGCCATGTCGCCGTGGTAGTCGAGGTGGTCGCGCGACAGGTTGGTGAAGGCGGCGACGTCGAACTCGACGCCATCGACCCGGCCCTGGTCGAGCCCGTGCGACGACACTTCCATGGCGACGCCGGTGGCGCCGGCCTGGCGGTATCCGGCCAGCAGGCGTTGCAGACTGACCGCGTCCGGGGTGGTATGGCTGGCGACGTCCAGCGCGCCCGGAAAACCATTGCCAAGGGTGCCGACGGTGGCGGTCGCCCGACCGAGTTCGGAGAACGCGGCGGCCAGCCAGTGCGCCACCGAGGTCTTGCCATTGGTGCCGGTGACGCCGGTCATCCACAGGTGCGTGGACGGATGGCCATACCAGGCCGCCGCCAGGCCGGCGGCGCGCGCGCGCAAGCCATGCACCGGCAGATGCGGCAGACGCCATTCCGGCCGCCAGGCATAACCGTCCGGTTCCCAGGCGATGGCGGCGGCGCCGGCGTGCATGGCCTGTTCGATATACGCGCGGCCGTCATGGCTGGCGCCGGGATAGGCGAGAAACACGTCACCCGCGCCCAGACGTCGGCTGTCCGCGCTCAGATGACTGGCCCCCGGCGCCAGTGTCCGCAGCATGCGCGCGGTTTCGACCGGATCGATCAGAGCCGCGGCGCCGGTCATACCGCCTCCGCCACGATGTTGGCCCGGTCGACCGGCTTGCGCTCGATGTCGAAGGGCGCGTCCGGAGGGATCGCCATGAAGCGCAGCGCGCCCGACATCACCCGCGAGAACACCGGCGCGGCCACCAGACCGCCGTAGTAATCGCGGCCGCCCGGCTCGTCGATGACCACCGCGACCACAAGGCGTGGGTCCGACGCGGGCGCCAAACCGACGAACGAGCTGACGTAGGTCCTGCTGTCGTAACTGCCCTTGATCAGTTTGTGCGCGGTGCCGGTCTTGCCAGCCACCCGATAACCATCCACCCGCGCGGTCGGAGCGGTACCGCCGTTTTCGGTGACCAGTTCCAGCATGGCCAGCATCTGATTGGCGGTTTCCGCCGACATCACGCGGGTGCCCGGCGCCGCGCCCTCGCGCCGCAGCGAGGTCAATTGCGGCATGACGCCGGCGTTGGCGAAGGCGGTATAGGCATGCGCCAGTTGGAGCAGGCTGACCGAAATGCCATGGCCATAGGACATGGTGGCCTTTTCGATCGGCCGCCAGCTCGAATAGGGCCGCAAACGGCCACTGGCCTCGCCGGGCATGCCGGATTTCGGCTGGGCGCCGAAACCGGCGCGTGTGAGCAGGCGCCAGTAATCCTCGCCACGCATTTCCAGCGCGATCTTGGCGACCGCGACGTTGCTGGAAACCTGGATGCTGCGCGCCACCGTCATCAGCCCCTTGGGATGGGTATCGGTGATGCGCTTGTCGCCAAGCAGGAACCAGCCCGGACCGGTATCGATGGGTGTGTCCGGGCGGACCACGCCGGCTTCCAGGGCGGCGGCCACGAACAGCGGTTTCATGGTCGAGCCGGGTTCGAACGCGTCGGTGATGGCGCGGTTGCGCAACCGGTCGGGCACGTAGGTGGCCCGGCTGTTGGGGTTGAAGCTGGGGCTGTTGGCGAGCGCCAGGATTTCTCCGGTGCGCGCATCGAGCACGATCACCGAACCGGCGCGGGCCTGATGCTGGCGCACCGCGTCGGACAGTTCGCGGTAGGCCAGATACTGAATGTGCTGGTTGAGCGACAGCGCCAGGTCACGGCCCGGTTTCGGCGGCTTGATCCGCTCCAGCACCTCGACCACGTTGCCCGGACGGTCCTTGACCACGCGCTGGGCGCCGGCCTCGCCGGTCAACCAGGACTGATAGGCAAGTTCGATGCCCTCCTGACCCTGATCCTCGATGTTGGTGATGCCAAGCACATGCGCGGTGACCTCGCCGGCCGGGTAGTAACGTCGGAACGCCGGCTTGCCATGCACGCCGGGAATGCCCAGCGCCATGATCTGGCGCGCCTTGGCGGGCTCGACCAGACGCTCCAGATAGGCGAAGGCACGGCTCTTGTCCGCGAACAGCCGGGCAATCTGATCCGGGTCGCGTCCCAGAATGTTCGCCAGCGCCTGGATTTGCGCGGGGCTGGCGGCGGCTTCGCGCGGATTCACCCAGATCGTTTCCACCGGCGTGCTCACCGCCAGCGGTTCGCCGCGCCGGTCGGTGATGACCCCCCGGTAGGCGGGAATCGGTTCGACCCGCTGCGCGCGCTTTTCACCCTGATCGGACAGAAATTCGCTCTGCCAGACCTGGAGATACACCGCCCGCGCCGACAACGCCGCGAAACCGGCGAACAGCAGGGCCAGGGTCAGACGCATGCGCCAGCGTTGCAGATCCAGGCGCAACAGCGGATGGGCGTGATGGCTCATCGGCCGCCTCCCGCGCTCATGACCGCTCCTCCGCGCGCAGGACATGGATGTGCCGGGGGCCGGGAATGGTCATGCCCAGACGGCCGCGCGCGACTTCCTCGACCCGGTTGTGCATCAGCCAGGTCGAGATCTCCAGCTGGAGTTGGCCCCATTCCACTTCCAGGGCGCGCGCGTGGGCCTGCTCCGCCTGCAGCGCCACAAACAATTTGCGCGCCTGATGGCGCGCCGTGACAACCGATAAGGCACAGGCGACAAGCACCATGACCAGGATCAGGTTCAGCTTGACCACGCCGCCTCCCCGGGAAGCGCGGTGCGTTCGGCGACACGCATGACGGCGCTGCGCGCGCGTGGATTGCGGGCGCATTCATCGGCATCGGGGCGGACCGCCCTGCCGATCAAGGTCAGGCGCCCCGGGCGCAGCCGATCGGCGGTCACCGGAATTTCCGGCGGCAGCTTCTCGCCTTCCGCTTCGCCACGCATGAATCGTTTCACCATTCGGTCTTCCAGTGAATGAAAGCTGATGACCACCAGACGGCCACCCGGCCTCAAGCAGTCCACCGCCCTCGGCAGGGCCGCCTCGATTTCCTCAAGTTCGCCGTTAATGAAAATCCGCACAGCCTGAAACGTTCGCGTTGCCGGATCCTGGCCGCGTTCGCGGGTACGGACCGCGCCGGCGACGAGCACGGCAAGCTGGCGCGTGCTCGTGAGCGGCGCGCGCGCGCGTTCCGCAACAACCGCCCGCGCAACCTGCCGAGCAAACCGCTCTTCGCCATAGTCCCTGACAACTCGGGCAATCTCCTCTTCAGGCGCCTGATTCAGCCAGTCCGCGGCGGTCATGCCGGCGCTGGTATCCATGCGCATGTCCAGCGCCGCGTCGTGCCGAAAGCTGAAACCGCGCGCCGCCTCGTCCAGTTGCGGACTGGACACGCCCAGGTCGAACAGCACGCCGTCGACCGCATCGATCCCGCGCTCGCGCAAGGCCTCCGCCAGCCGGGAAAACGGCATGTGCGCCACCTCGAAACGGTCGTCCCGCCAGGTTCGCGCGCTGGCCACCGCGGCCGGATCCCGATCGAGCGCAAGCAGGCGTCCGCCGGCACCGAGCCGACTCAGGATCAACCGGCTGTGACCACCCCGGCCGAACGTGGCATCCACATAGACGCCATCCGACCGGAGCTTCAGGGCATCGACCGCGCCCTCCAGCAATACCGAGACGTGGCCGTCGCTCACAGCGTGAAATCCTTGAGCTCCTCGGGCAGGGTGCCGTTCTGGGCGGCGGCGGCCAGCATTTCCGGCAGTTGGGCGGCGGCATCGAGCTTGGCCTGCCAGACCGTCTCGCTCCAGAGCGCGAACTTGTTGCCCTGGCCAACCAGGACCACGCCCTTTTCCAATTGGGCGAATTTGCGCAGCAATGGCGGAATCAGGATGCGCCCGGTCGCGTCCGGCTCGACTTCCTCGGCCGAGCCGACCACCAGCATCTTCAGTTGCTGGGTCAGCGGATGCATTCCGGGCAAGCTGTTGATCTGGCGCTCCAGCGCCTCGAATTCCGGATAGGGATAGAGCAGCAGACAGCCATTGGTCGGGTCGACGGTCAGCATCAGATGGCCGCCACATTGCGCGGACAGGCGCTCGCGATAACGCGCGGGAATGGCCAACCGCCCCTTCCCGTCCAACGTCAGCTGCGTCGAGCCCCGAAATGTCACCCTCACCCCTCCTTGCCCACCATCCACCACCAAAATGCACTTTTGCCCACCTGCCACCACTATAGAGAACAGGATTCCCCACCGTCAAGCGCGAAAAGGAGTTTTTTCTAATGGGTTCAAGGACTTACGAATCCAAACCGGGAATTTGGAATGTCCAATGGGAATATGAACATAGGAGATCAACTTAAAGTTGAACTTTAAGTTGATGCCCGAACTGACGGATAGACCGCGCGAACGCGGCGCGAGCACGGATCCGGGGATGCATGGTGGGAGGGAGTGGGAGTTGGCCGATAAGCCGGGTTCTGTCGTGGACAGCCATTCATCTGGGACGATGGTCGCCCATCGCCTCAAGCAGCCTACCCGCGGACTCAGCGGGCCGCCTCGAAGTCCGCCTATTTGGCCTTGCTCCGGGTGGGGTTTGCCCGCCGCGACCGTTACCGGCGCGGCCGTGCGCTCTTACCGCACGATTTCACCCTTGCCTGTGTTCATCTCTGAACCATCGGCGGTATGTTTCTGTTGCACTTTCCGTCGCCTTGGGCCCGGCGCTCGCGCGTCGGACTTATAGCGCCCAGGCGTTACCTGGCACCCTGCCCTGTGGAGCCCGGACTTTCCTCCGCGCGACGGATCGCGCGGCGGCTGCCTGGCCAACTCCCGGCGGCAGTATACGCGCGCGCGGGCTGGTCGGTCAGGTGGTCAGGCGGCGCAACGCCTCGCGGTACTTGTCGGCGGTACGGGCGACGACGTCCGGCGGCAGCTCCGGGCCGGGCGCCCGCTTGTTCCAGCCCGAAGTGGTCAGCCAGTCGCGCACGTACTGTTTGTCGAAACTGGGCGGGTTCTCGCCAACCCGGTACTGGTCGACCGGCCAGAAGCGAGAGGAATCCGGCGTCAGGACTTCATCGATCAAGGTCAGCGTGCCGTTTTCGTCGAGGCCGAACTCGAACTTGGTATCGGCGATGATGATGCCGCGCGTCAGCGCGTAATCGGCGGCCGCCCGATACAGCGCGATGGCGGCATCGCGCACCCGCGCCGCCAGTTCGGCACCGAGCAGCGCCTCGCATCGCGGGTAGTCGATGTTCTCGTCATGCGCGCCGACGGCGGCCTTGGTCGAGGGCGTGAACAGCGGTTCCGGCAGCTTGTCCGCCAGCCTCAGGCCCGCCGGCAGTGCGATACCGCAGACCATGCCGGTCTTCTGGTAGTCCGCCCAGCCGGAGCCCACCAGATAGCCGCGCACGATGGCCTCGATGGGCAGCGCCTTGAGCCGCTTCACCACGATGGCGCGGCCGACCACCTGGTCCCGCTCCTCAGGCGCCACCACCGATTCCGGCGCGTCACCGGTCAACTGGTTGGGCAGGATGTCCGCCAGCCTCCGGAACCAGAAATCCGCAACCGCCGTCAGCACCCGCCCCTTTTCAGGAATGGGCGTCGGCAGCACCACATCAAAGGCGGACAACCGGTCGGTGGTGACGATGAGCATGCGCCTGTCATCAACGGCGTAGATGTCGCGCACCTTGCCCTTGTGGATGAGCGGCAGGGACTGGATGGAGGATTCGAACAGGGTGTCGGACATGATGGGTGGGCAAGTGAAGGATGCGGTATTTTAGCGGGTGGCGGGGAGAGGGCTGTGTCGGTTGTTCGGCCAAAGCCGCCGTTGGCGGTGGCCCTGCAGAACGGCCGGTGACGTGGTGGCTCCCGCCAGTTACTGAGAACTGGTGATATGGGTCTCGCTGATGCAGCGGCAATCTGACAGATAATTCCTCGGTCCGGGACAGGAATGCGTGCTGTCTCGTCATCGAGAAGGGAGGGGGGTAATGACCATGATTCCAAAAATAAGCGCGGACATCGTGCTGTTGACGGTCAACAAACATGAACAGACGCAGCTTACAGCCGTCCTCGAGCACCATTTGAATCATCGCTTGGTGTCGATTCAAGGCGCGAGCAACGAGGTCTATCTCGATGCAGGCGAGATCAATGGGCAGCACGTCATGGTCGCGAAGTCATTGATCGGCTCGACCGGATCAGGAGCATCCTTCGACACGGTTACCAATATCCTTGATGACCTGTCTCCCCAGGTGATCATTGCTGTGGGCATCGCATGGGGCGCCAAGAATACTGATGGACAGCGCATTGGCGACATTCTTCTCTCCACACGCCTGCGTGACGCCCAGCACCACAAAATCACCGCGGAGGAGATCATTCCACGGGGAACGATCGAAGCCGCGAATGGCACCTTGCTGAAGACATTCCTCGCTGCCGCCGACCAGACAGACAAACGCACGCACGAGGGGTTGCTGATATCGATTGAAACGCTGTTCGACGACGAACAACATCGGAATAAAGTCATCGCTGCGGATCAGCATCAGGCAATTGGCGGAGAGATGGAAGGTAGCGGACTCCTCATGGCACTACGAGGGACGAGGGAGCGACGGGTTGACTGGCTAATAGTCAAGGCAATCTGCGACTGGGGCTTCAAGAAGAACGAAGACCCAGTCAAGAAGGAACAGGACCAGATTAATGCTGCCCGGAATGCAGCGGAATTGTGCGTTGCCGCGATTGATCGCTTCCGGCTAGGGCGCGCAGCAGCACAGAGTGATAGTGCATCGAACAAAGCCAGCACCGACAGCGACTCGGAAACAGATTCGAAGTCACAAACCCCGTGCCCCACACCTTTCACTAGCGAATCAAATTCGGGGAGCGCGTCATCTCTAGCCAAGAGTGACGTTCAGAAACAGCGTTCCGCTTCGCGCCCAAGGCTTTACGGCCGAGAAAAGCTGCTCGAAAGCCTTACCAAGGATCTTGCCGCGACAGGATGTTTGTTGCTCTACGGAATGCGCGGCAACGGTAAGACGTCTGTCATTGATGCGTTGCTTGACAAAGAACCTTGGGTCTCATGGGACCCCGAAATTCGAATCGTGGCCAGCGTTGTACGTGAGCCGTCGGATTTCTTTCGCTGGATTGCCAAAGCGTTGGGTATCAACGACGAATGCCCACAGCCGCCGACAGGTACGCTTCAGGAACAAATTGCAGCTATCTCAAGAAGAGTTGGTCGCCTAAGACGGACAGTAGTCTGGATCGATCAAGCACATCTCTGGTTTGACCGCGATAACTGGCGAAATCCTCAATTGGGCGTGTTGGTTGCAGCGCTTCAGCGAGTCGTCGGTGATCAGTGGGGTTGGATATTTGAGCTTCGAGAGCGACCTCCCCAAGGCTTATTTCCTAAAGGGAGCGCAGTCGAGGTTGCTGGCCTTGATAAAGATTCACTAAGGGAATGGCTTGCCAATTCGTCGCCTGATACCGATAACGCGGATTGGCAAATTTCGGGCAATAACCTGCGCGCCCTGTATCAGTGGCTTGGTGGCGGACAAGGACACCAAGCGCATCCTTTTGCCACGAGGCTTCTGATAGACGTCGCACAGGGTTTGGGTGTGTCGCCGATGGAGGTACGGCAGCGGTTCTTGAAAC
Organism: Hydrogenophilus sp.; assembly: GCA_020725265.1. Taxonomy (GTDB): domain Bacteria; phylum Pseudomonadota; class Gammaproteobacteria; order Burkholderiales; family Thiobacillaceae; genus PFJX01. The sequence continues at coordinate 30,860 of DYFK01000024.1, forward strand.
AAGCTGAAGACAAAGTCGAACAATTCCTGCTGGCCGATTTGTTCAATCATGTGCTGTCGGCTTCTGAACAAAAACTGCTGCTCGCATTGAGCCTGTATAGAGGAGCAATTCCACATGACCACATTGAACCACTGGAGGCGCGCCTAACCGTAGCCAGCGCATGGACAGGACTAGACCAACGCTGCTTATTGCCAGCGGATAGCCGACAAGAGCGGTTCTATCTTCACGGTTTTCTGTCGGCGTGGCTTCGACAAAAACTTGGATATCAAAGCGAGGATGGCTCGGACGCCGACCAGACTGCCCATGAAGAGGTTAAGCATCACCTCGCGAAGGAGCTTCATCAGGCCATTGGGGAATGCTGGCTTGAGCAAGTTCGCGGCAGGCGACATGTGACAGCAGTGAACATCGAGCGGGCGCTAGAAGCATTTCACCATTTGATTGCCGCTGGTGAGCTTTGGGCTGTAAGGGAAATTGCGATCGATTTGATTGCTGGCCATCACGACGGGGCACTGGGCCGCCTCTGGACAATCTGTAGACGACTGCACAAAGAAAAGAAAGGAGATGATTATCTTGAGCACGTACTTAGATACATTCTTCAGATAAGCCCAGATGATCCCAAGGCACTTCGATTCCTAGGCGAGACGCTACGCCGCGAGCGCGGCCGGAACGACGCTGAAGCTCTGAAACTTTTCCGACGTGCGTTTGAAGTACAGCCTTCCCATCCGCCTAACCTTACAAACCTTGGCGTCTCTCTTCTGGCCCAAGGACCGGAAGGTGCCAGCGAATATATTGGAGTAGTCGATCTAGCACGGAAGCAGAACCCAACCGCTGTCAATGATTACGTTGTGGCGGTCGAGCTTGCCTGTCTTGATCTTGTATCGCCCGACCCAGCGGCTGCCTCTCGTAAGCGACTTGAGTTGATTAACGCCGGCAGTCGGCATGCTGCGTTTTACGGCGCTGAAGCTTCTTGGCAGTTAGAGCACGGCGATCCTGCCGAAGCATTGCGTATCCTTGAACTTGCTGATGAAAGAAGATGTGGCGATGAGGTAACCGCATCCATCAAGGCCACAGCCTTGGAAAAATTGGGGCGAGGGGCCGATGCTTCCCGGCTACGCCAAGCAATGATTGACCGGGGGACTCGCAATCCAGCCATTTACTCGGCAGAGATTGCGCACCTAATCGGTCAGAACAGGCTAAATCGAGCAAAGAAGCTAGTTGAGCAGGCAGAAAAACGGGGGTGCAGAAATGAATACATCGCGTCTGCTCGTGCACATGTGCTTGGTGAAATGGGCCAGGGGTTTGAAGCCTCCAGATACCGCATGAAACTGATTGACGGAAACAGTAGGGATGCGGCGATATATCACGACGAAGCAAAGTGGCAGCTAGAACAAGGCAACCCCAATGAAGCTGCGCGACTGCTTGATTGCGTAGATGAATTCGGTGGATCAGACGACTACACACTGTCCATCCGCGCATCTGTACTTGAAGCCTCCGGCAAGGGGATGGAGGCATCCAAACTGCGAACAGAGAAAATTGATGCAAACAGTTGCAATCGGACCTTCTATTCAGCAGAAGCGAAATGGTTGCTAGATCAGGGGCTAACCGAAAAGGCTCTACAAATTTTGGATATTCTCGACGAACGGGGACTTGGCGACGAATACGCAAATGGATTGCGAGCATCAGCACTGTGCAAAGCAGGGCGTAACGAAGAGGCTTCTCTGCTACGGCAACGGATGATCAATAGGGGTAGCAAATACCTTCCAGTTTTCATCACGGAGATGGAATGGCAGTTGGCGCAGGGAAACTTTGATGAGGTCATCAGAATTGCAGGCTTGGCTAAGCAGCGCGGGATTGAGAATGCACGGCTGGCTGAGCTTCAGGCGCGGGCAATAGAGCTCAAATCGCGTCAGTGAGTTTCCGCGTATATCAGCAAAGTTACCAATTATCATCCCGGATGGAGGCCGGTAAAAGTCCAATTGGCAACCCTCCGTGAATGACGGGAACCTGCACGACACCGGCCGTTCCGCCAGGCCACCGCCAACGTCGGTTTTGGCCGACAAGCCGCCCCCCCCAGCCCCATGCTAGCCACCACCTGAAACCAGTCGGTTTCGACCGACAAGCATCGCGCGTCTCCGGCTGGAGAGCTCGCACCCGGAGCCGGCGTGATCAGTCGTCCTCGCCCAGTTCCGGGTTCCAGCCCTTGGTCTTGGCCAGGGCCATGGCCTTCTGGTACAGCTCCACGTGGCGTTGGCGCAAGTCTTCGGGCAGGCGGCTGGGCAGGTTGCCGTATTTGTCCCATTCGTCCTGGACCCGGTCCATGAGCATCTGCATGCGGCCCATTTCCCAGCCGGCGCAGTCCTCGGTCTCGGGGATGAAGCCGAACAGCCAGCCATCCAGGACGATGCGGCCCAGTTGGGTCATGCCGTGTTTGTCGTTGTTGAAGCCGACGTATTTGTTGTCGCTCATGCTTTCATCCTGATGGGGACGGGGGGGCGCTATTTTGCACGATCTATTGCACCAGACCGGCCTGTTCCAGGGCGGTCATGCGTCCGGGTGTTCATGAGGGAAACCCTCACCTTTCACACGCGGCGAGGGCCGCTGTGATGGCGCTGTTTCTGGATTCCCGCCCGCGCGGGAATGACGGGGTTTGGGGTCATCGCGTAAGCCCGGCGTAGAGCAGCGGCAATTTCTCCGGCAGCCGCTGCACGTGGTCCACCACCATGTAGTTCTTCTGCCCGAAGATGCGGCTGACGTAGTTGTCGGCCCGGGGGTCCAGGCTCATGCAGTAGGTGGTGACGCCGAACTTGGCCACTTCCTCCACCGCCTTCTTGGTGTCGTAGCGCAGGTATTGCGGGTCGCGCACGTCGATGTCGGCGGGTTCGCCGTCGGTGATGACGATGAGCAGCTTCTTGGCGGAGCGCTGCAATTTCAGGTGGTGGCCGGCGTGGCGGATGGCGGAGCCCATGCGGGTGGAGAGCTGGCCGGTCATGCCGGCGAGCCGGGCCTTGGGCTCTTCGTCCCAGGCTTGGTCGAAGTCCTTGAAGCGGTAGTACTCGACGTCGTGGCGGCCGTCGGAGCAGAAGCCGTGGATGGCGAAGGGGTCGCCCACCTTGCTGATGGCGTCGCTCAACAACACGCAGGCCCGGCGGGTGAGGTCCAGCACCGAGTATTCCTGGCCGAGGACGATGTCGTTGGTGGATTCGGAAAGATCAAGCAGCACCAGGATGGAGAAATCCCGGGTCTTGCGCACGCTGCGCATCATGATGCGCGGGTCCGGCTGGTTGCCCATGCGGATGTCGGTGAAGCTGGCGATGGCGGCGTTGATGTCGATTTCGTCGCCGTCCTCCAGCTTGCGGATGCGCTGCACGCCCTGCGGCTGCATGGCGTCCAACAGGAACTTCATGCGGTGGATTTCCCGCTTGTACTGGCTGGTGATGTCGTTGATGAGTTGCAGGTCGCCCTGCTTGGCCCGCTTTTCCAGCACCGTGGTCCAGGCCGGGCGCTCCAGCTGGATCTGGTAGTCCCACTCGGCGTAGTGGAAGGGGTCGGAGATGGGTTCCTTGCCTTCCAGCGAGTTGATGCTGACACCTTCCTGGTCCAGGTAGAACTCGGTGGGCAGCACCCAGATTTCCTGGGCGTCGTCGGTGGCCAGCTCGTTGTCGACCTCGTTCACCATCTCCATGAGGCTGACGTACTTGCGCACCTGCTTGACCGACTCGTAGCCGGCGGCGGCGGCCTTGTCGAAATCGAATTCCTCGAATTCCCAGAAGTAGCGGTTGTCGTCCCGGTAGGGCGCGGTGAGGACGTCCTTGCGGGGGTTGAAGGGGATGTTCTTGTCCTTGAAGCTGTGCGCCAGGGTGACGCCGATGTCCCAGGACACCTGGTTGTCGCCCAGCTTGTCGTCCATCACGGCCTGGGCGAACAGGGCGCGGCCTTGGGCGATCCAGGCGTCGTCGTCGCGGTAGCTCTCGTCCAGCAGGGCCCGGGCCAGGCGATCCAGATAATCGCCCATGCTGGCGTTCTGCTCCGGAGTGACGGTGTGCAGCTTGGCCCACATCGCCTTCAGGCCGGGGAATCGGCGGATGGACAGGGTTTCGACCCGGGCGTCCTCGATCACCGAGATCACCGCCATCTGCATCGGGTTGAGGGCTTCGGCGGAGATGGGCTGGCGGGTTTCCACCACGTGGGCGGCGCAATGAGCGGCGGCGGCCCGGTAGAGTTCGAGGCCGCTGACAGGTTCATGGCCTTCCGGGGCGAAGTCGTCGAAGGCATCCGGCAGATGCAGCAGGTAGTCCTCGATGTAGGGCTTCAGGCCTTCCCGGGTTTCGTAGTCGCCGGCGGTGGGGCGCATGAAGAAGTCCCGGGCCCAGAGGGCGCGCATGTACATGTTGATGCGCCGCTGCACGTCCACCAGCAAAGTGCCCTTGCGCTCCTTCTGGAGCATGGCCAGGGATTCCTTGCTCTCCAGGCCGAAGTAGCGAATCTGTTCCTCGTAATTGGTGCGATGGGCGTGGGCGCCCCACATGGCCCAGCGCCGCAGGCCGCCGAGGGTCAGGTTCTGGAACAGCACTTCCAGCTTGTCCAGCATGGGGCGCACGCCCCGGGGCGCCTGGGCGATCAAGGTGCTGAGGAATTGCAGGTACTTGCGGAACAGCTCGGCGTCGCCCAGCCGGTTGGCGGCGGTGGGGGCGGTCGCCAGCAGCAGTTCGATGACCGAACCGGAGGTCTTGGAGGCCAGCATCAGGGAGGCGGTGGCCAGATCGCTGACCACGTCCTCGCCCACTTCCTTGGCGACCATGGGCGCTTGTTCGATCCAGGTTTCCACCAGGGAGTCGCCCCGCCCCAGGCCGCGTATGGCGGACACGCCCTTCAGGTAGTTGTCGAGCCCTCGGGGGGACAACACCTTGGTGGCTTCGTGCCAGTTGGCGTTCAGCGCCGCCCGGCTGTGGTCGGAGAGGGATTCCAGCAGTTCGGCGTAGTCGTCGAGTTGGATGGACATGGTTGTTCTCGCGAGTGGCAAGTGGCAATTGGCAGGTGGCGAGCGGCGGGCGCTACTGGCGACTCACGACTTGCCACTCGCCAAATCAGAAGAACGTGGAAACCGCCGCGTCCAGGGCATCCCGCATGTCCGGATCGTCGGTGATCGGCCGCACCAGGGCGACGCGGCAGGCGGCCATCGGGGCGACGCCCTTGGCGATCAGGCTGCCGGCGTAGATCAGCATACGGGTGGACAGACCTTCGTCCAGGCCATGACCTTTCAGGTTGCGGCTGCGCTCGGCGATGGACACCAGCTTGCCGGCGATGCCCGCGTCGACGCCGGACTCATGGGCGACGATCTCGGTCTCGATGGCGTGTTCCGGGTAGGTGAAATCGAGGCCGCCGAAGCGCTGCTTGGTGGATTGCTTGAGATCCTTCATCAGCGACTGATAGCCGGGGTTATAGCTGATGACGATCTGGAAGTCCGGATGCGCGTTGACCAGTTCGCCCTTCTTTTCCAGGGGCAGCACCCGACGGTTGTCGGTCAGCGGGTGGATGACCACGGTGGTGTCCTGACGGGCTTCCACCACTTCGTCCAGGTAGCAGATGGCGCCGTGGCGGGCGGCGATGGCCAGCGGGCCGTCCTGCCACTCGGTGCCGGAGGCGGACAGCAGGAAGCGGCCGACCAGGTCGGAAGCGGTCATGTCCTCGTTGCAGGCCACGGTGATCAGGGGCTTGCCCAGCTTGTGGGCCATGTATTCGACGAAGCGGGTCTTGCCGCAGCCGGTGGGGCCCTTGAGCATCATGGGCATGCGCACGGAGTAGGCGGCTTCGAACAGCTCCACCTCGTCGGCCACGGGGCGGTAATAGGGCTGCTGGGTGATGCGGTACTGGTCAACGATGTTGCTCATGTCTTCCTCTCTAGCTGGTAGCTGGTAGCCAGTAGCCGGTAGCCGGATTTCGCCCGCGAAGCGCGGCCGTCTTCAAGCCACAAGCCACTCGCTACAAGCTACAGGCATTTCAAACAAAAGCCCCCGCCACGCGCGCGCGCGGCGGGGGCTGATACATCAGTCCGCCGCGCGGATCAGACCGTTTTGCCGCGGTAGATCACCATGGCCGCGCCCTGGGACTGGGCGAAGTTGTCGTAGCCGACCAGGCGAACGTGGTTGTTCGGGTTGGCCTTGTGGCAGGCATCGGCTTCGGCCAGGATCTTGTCGACGTCGGTCTCGCCGAACATCGGCAGCTTCCACATGTACCAGTAGTTGTCCATCAGGTACTGCGGCTCGGTGTGCTCGATGGCCGGGTTCCAGCCCTTCTTGACGATGTACTCGACCTGCTTGCGGATGCCGTCGGCGGTCATGGCGGGCAGATAGGAGAAAGTCTCGAACTTGCGGCTGGCGGGATCGCTCAGGCGGGAGTTGTAGTCTTGCATGTCGGTTTCCTTTACTTGAATCGGTAACTGGATCCCGGACAAGCCAAAGGCTTGATCCGGGATGACCTTGCGCTTTGGCGCAAGGTCACTTGTGGGCCACGTCCAGCTTGTCGACGGTGTCGAACTCGAACTTGATCTCTTTCCAGGTTTCCATGGCGATCTTCAGTTCGGGGCTGTTGGCGGCGGCCTTCTCCAGCACGGCCTTGCCTTCCTTCTCGATGGCGACGCCCTGGTTGCGGGCTTCCACGCAGGCTTCCAGGGCGACCCGGTTGGCGGCGGCGCCGGCGGCGTTGCCCCAGGGGTGGCCCAGGGTGCCACCACCGAATTGCAGCACGGAGTCGTCACCGAAGATGGTGACCAGCGCCGGCATGTGCCAGACGTGGATGCCACCGGAAGCAACGGCGAAGGCGCCGGGCATGGAGCCCCAGTCCTGGTCGAAGAAGATGCCGCGGC